>NZ_JBKBET010000037.1:0-632831 GCF_048910785.1 Nocardia nepalensis
CCCCTGCGGCCGCCGCACCCGCTCCGGCCCCGGCCGCACCCGCTCCGGCCCCGGCCGCCCCGGCACCGGCTCCGGCCCCGGCTCCCAAGCCTGCACCGGCTCCGGCCGCGACGGCTCCGGCCCCCACCCAGGAGCCCTCCGGCAACGGCGCGACTCCGTACGTCACTCCGCTGGTCCGCAAGCTGGCCGAGGAGAACGACGTCAATCTCGCCACCATCACCGGTTCCGGTGTCGGCGGGCGCATCCGCAAGCAGGACGTGCTCGCCGCCGTCGAGGCCAAGAAGGCACCGGCTCCGGCCGCGGCCGCCCCCGCGGCAGCCGCACCGGCCGCGAAGGCGCCCGCCGCCGCGGCCCCGTCGCAGCTGGCGCATCTGCGCGGCACCGTGCAGAAGGCGAGCCGCATCCGCCAGATCACCGCGACCAAGACCCGGGAATCGCTGCAGACCACCGCGCAGCTGACCCAGGTGCACGAGGCGGATGTCACCAAGATCGCGGCGCTGCGCAGCCAGGCCAAGGCCGCGTTCAAGGACCGCGAGGGCGTCAACCTGACGTTCCTGCCGTTCTTCGCCAAGGCGGTCGTCGAGGCGCTCGGCGTGCACCCGAACGTGAACGCCAGCTACGACGAGTCCACCAAGGAGATCACCTACCACGCCTCGGTGCACCTCGGCATCGCCGTCGACACCGAGCAGGGTCTGCTGTCCCCGGTGATCCACAACGCCAGCGACCTCTCGCTGGCCGGACTGGCCCGCGCCATTGCCGATATCGCCAACCGCGCCCGCCACGGCGGCCTCAAGCCGGACGAGCTGGCCGGTGGCACCTTCACCATCACCAACATCGGCAGCCAGGGCGCGCTGTTCGACACCCCGATCCTGGTTCCGCCGCAGGCGGGCATGCTCGGCACGGGTGCGATCGTGAAGCGTCCGGTAGTGGTCACCGACGAGACCGGCAACGAGTCCATCGGTGTGCGCTCGATGTGCTACCTGCCGCTCACCTACGATCACCGCCTCATCGACGGCGCGGACGCCGGTCGCTTCCTGACCACCATCCGGCACCGGCTCGAGGAAGCGGCGTTCGAGGCTGACCTCGGCCTGTAGTCGGAAGGTCGTCTGTCACGCATGAAGGTGGTGATCGCCGGTTCGTCCGGGCTGATCGGAACGGCACTCGTCGCGGCATTGCGCCGCGACGGGCATGACGTCGCCCGATTGGTACGCCGCTCCCCCAACGCGCCGGACGAATACCGCTGGGATCCCGCTCGCGCCGATCTGGACGAGCGGGCCCTGCGGGGCGCCGACGCGGTGGTCAACCTCTGCGGGGCGAGCATCGGACGACGACGCTGGAACGGCAGCTACAAACAGGAGCTGCGCGACAGCCGACTCACCCCGACCGATGTCCTTGCCAACGCGGTCGCCGCCGCGGGCGTGCCGGTGCTGGTGAATGCCAGCGGTGTGCACTACTACGGCGGCGCTACCGGCAACCGGGTGGTCGATGAAAGCACTCCCGCGGGAACGGGTTTCCTCGCCACCCTCTGCCGGGATTGGGAGGCCGCGACCAAACCCGCCGTCGACGCGGGTGTGCGCACGGTGCTGCTGCGCAGTGCCGTGGTGCTGTCGCGCCACGGTGGCATGCTCGGCATGCTGCAGCCGCTGTATTCGCTCGGCCTCGGCGGCAGATTGGGCGACGGACGGCAGTACACACCGTGGATCTCGATGGCCGACGAGATCGGCGCGATCATCTTCGCGCTCACCCACGACAGCCTCACCGGGCCGATCAATTCGGTCGGCCCGGCACCGGTCACCAATGCCGAATTCAGTCGGGCGCTCGGCCGCGCCCTGCACCGGCCGACGCCATTTGTGGTGCCCGCGTTCGCATTACGCGCGCTGATCGGTGAATTCGCCGAGGAGGCGATTCTGCGCGGACCGCGGGCGATTCCGACGGCGCTGGAGGAGGCGGGCTATCCGTTCCAGCACCAGACCATCGGTGCCGCGCTCGCGGCCACCCTCGGTCGTGACGACGACCGCTGACCCCCGGCGCCCGAAGACGCAGCGCCCGAAGACCCACCGCCGCACGGGAGTAGATCGATGGCCGAGCTGAAAACCCGACCTGCCACCGTCATTCGTGACGCACATGTGGGCGATCTGCCCGAGATCCTCGTCATCCACAACGCGAATATCGCCACCTCCACCGCCATCTGGGATCACGAGCAGGTCGATCTCGACGATCGGCACGCCTGGTTCCGCGACCGCACCGCCGCCGGTCTGCCCATTCTGGTCGCCGAGATCGACGGTGAGGTCGCCGGTTACGCCAGCTACGGACCGTGGCGGACCCGGTCGGGTTATCGCTTCACCGTGGAGAACTCGGTCTACGTCGCCGATCGCTTCCACCGCCGCGGCGTCGCGAGCGCCCTGCTCACCGAGCTGATCGAGCGCGCGCGCCGCGGGGGAACCGTGCATGCCATGGTCGCCGCCATCGAATCCAGCAATACCGGCTCCATCGCCCTGCACGAGCGCTTCGACTTCCGCACGGTCGGCGAATTGCCCGAAGTGGGCCGCAAATTCGGCCGCTGGATGGATCTGACGCTGATGCAGCTGACGCTGCCGGTCGAGGGCGACTGATTCTCGGGTCGGCCGGCGGCAATATTCCGGCCCGGTGAACTGAAGCTACTCTGTGGCATCCGCCACACCGTGCTGGTGCATACGGTGGTGGCTCTGGGCGTACCGTCAACGTTGTGAACGACACGCGCACCACGTGGTCCGCCCGATTCGATACGACCCCGATCGTGGTCGAGGATCTCGGACTCATCGACTACCACAGCGCCTGGGACCTGCAGCGGTCGATCGCCGCACAGCGGGCCGAGGGGCAGGGATCCGATCATCTGCTCCTGCTCGAGCATCCGTCGGTCTACACCGCTGGCCGCCGCACCGAGGCCGAGGATCTGCCGATCGACGGCAGTCCGGTGGTGCAGGTCGATCGCGGCGGCAAGATCACCTGGCACGGGCCCGGCCAGCTGGTCGGCTATCCGATCATGCGGCTCGCCGAGCCGGTGGATGTCGTCCAGTACGTGCGCAGGCTGGAAGAAGCGCTGATCACCGTGTGCACCGACCTCGGGCTGCACTGCGGCCGGGTCGAGGGTCGTTCCGGTGTCTGGCTGCCCGCCACCGAGTTCTACTCCGAACGCAAGATCGCCGCGATCGGCGTGCGCGTCCAGCGCGGCGTCGCCCTGCACGGCATCTCGCTCAACTGCAATTCCGCCCTCGACGGCTTCCAGGCGATCGTCCCGTGCGGCATCCGTGACGCCGGTGTCACCACGCTGACCCGTGAGCTCGGCCGGGAGGTGACGGTGACCGAAGTGAAGCCGCTCGTCGCCGATGCGATCGCCCGCGCGCTGAACGGCGAACTCCCGGTGACGGCGCACGATATCGCCCGCGTCACACCGGCCGGAGCGCCCACCACCGCCGAATGAGCGCGTGTCTCGCCTTCGCTCGGCCCGGCGCGGGCTATGGGCGGACTGCGTCCGGCTGCGTTATCGGGCAAGGCGTAAGGTCGATCGAGTGACCTCAGCTTCAGCACCGGCAGGACGCAAACTGCTACGCATCGAGGCGCGCAACGCGGAGACCCCGATCGAGCGCAAGCCTCAATGGATTCGGACCCGAGCGAAGATGGGCCCCGAGTACACCGAACTCAAGGGCCTGGTGAAACGCGAAGGCCTGCATACGGTGTGCGAGGAGGCGGGCTGTCCCAATATCTTCGAATGCTGGGAAGACCGTGAGGCCACCTTCCTGATCGGCGGCGAGCAGTGCACCCGTCGCTGCGACTTCTGCCAGATCGATACCGGCAAGCCCGCCGCACTCGATCGCGACGAGCCGCGCCGGGTCGCCGAGAGCGTGCAGGCGATGGGCCTGCGCTACTCCACCATCACCGGTGTCGCGCGCGACGACCTCGAGGACGGCGGCGCCTGGCTCTACGCCGAAACCGTCCGCGCCATCAAGGCTTTGAACCCGAACACCGGCGTCGAACTGCTCATCCCCGACTTCAATGCCGTCCCCGAGCAGCTGGCCGAGGTCTTCTCCACGCGCCCGGAGGTGCTCGCGCACAACCTGGAGACGGTGCCGCGCATCTTCAAGCGGATCCGTCCGGCGTTCCGCTACGAGCGCTCCCTCGCCGTGCTCACCGCGGCCCGCGAAGACGGCCTGGTCACCAAGTCGAACCTGATCCTCGGCATGGGTGAAACCCCCGAAGAGGTCACCCAGGCCATGCGCGACCTGCACGAGGCGGGCTGCGACATCCTCACCATCACCCAGTACCTGCGCCCCTCCCCCCGCCACCACCCGGTCGACCGCTGGGTCAAGCCGGAGGAGTTCGTCGAGCACTCCCGGATGGCCGAGGAGATCGGTTTCGCTGGGGTCATGGCCGGACCGCTGGTCCGCTCGTCCTACCGCGCGGGCCGGCTCTACGCCCAGGCCATGGCCCACCACGGCCGCGAAATCTCCCCCGCCATGGCGCATCTCGCAGCGGAGGGCACCGCCTCCCAGGAGGCCAGCTCCGTCCTGGCGCGCTTCGGCAGCTAGTCGATCAACATCCCGGCTGGAACGGAAAGCACTGTGGTTCCGGTGGCCGAGGCGGAGCCTGTGGTTGCTGCGGCGCAACCAGCTCGGTACTCGACGCGGGGCGCGGCTGGACGTCGCTACGGTGCTGGTCCGTGCCCGCGGAAACCAGGATCCAGACGGTACCGATAACGGCCGCGACCATCAGCAAGGTCGGGAGCAGTTGCGGAAGCTGGACGATGAGCTCCGCTGCTTTCGCCCGCGCGGTCGAAGTACGCGGGAGCGCCGCCGCGGACGCCCGCCGGAAGAACGAAACCCGGTTGGGCCGCTGCGGGGCGGCGGGCGGGGTTCGCGGCCGCACGGGTTCCGGCTCCGTCTGCCGGAAGAACGAAACCCGGTTCGGCCGCTGCGCGGCGGCGGGCCGCACGGGTTCCGGCTCCGTCTGCGGTGGGGTCGGTGTCGGCAACGGGGTCGCAGGGAATGATCTACCGTCGTCCGATGGTCTCCCGGAATCGACCCACGATGACCACAGGTCCGTGAAGGTCGACGACGGCGGTGCCGACCGAGCCGGCTGCGCCCGATCGGCATCGGCCGGGGCCATCGGTTCCGGCTCCATCGGTCCCGGGGCCATCGGTTCCGGCTCCACCAGTTCGGGGGCCGCCAGTTCCGGCTCCACCAGTTCGGGGGCCGCCAGTTCCGGCTCCACCGGTAGCGCGGACACGTGCGAACGCGGCGCGGCATTCGCGCGGACCGCGAACCGCGAGCGTTGCGCACCCCGCGACTGCGCCCTGGCGATATCGGCCTCGAGCCATGGCGGATACGGAGCCATGGGAGGTGCCGACAAGGGCCGCAATCCGCCGGGTGCGGTCCCCGAACCTACTATCGCGGACGAAACAACCTGCGGCCCATCATGCTTCGACAGTGATACAGCTCCGACGAGCGCCCGCGAGTTATCCGCCGTCGATGTCAGGTGATCGTCGACGGGAACTTCGGTGACATCGGAAGGCCGTGGCGGGACCGGCTCCACGAACCGTGGTTCCGAGAGCCGATCCGAATCCGGCTGTCCGGCAGCCACATTCGAACCGTCCACCGGCGGTGTATCGGAGCTGGCACCCAGCGGAGAAGACGCATGGGCAGCACCGACCAACGCCCTGGATTCCGTACGCTTACGCCGTCCCGACTGTGACGGAAATCCCTCGGCCTCGAGATCTTCGACGGTGATCACCTGCGACAGGCGAAGCTCGCCGAGTAGCGCGTGCGCCTGCTCCGCGGTCCAGATCAGCTTCCGATTCGCCGTCCGATGGAACCAAGCCCGCAACCCGGCCGACGACCCGAGGACAACAGAGTTACCGTGCTCGGGCGCTTCGACATTCGTCACGTCCCGCAGCGGCACCACCACGACCAATCCGTCGACGGAGGCATCCGGGTGCCGCTTGCGCACCAACTCCGCCAGATCGAGCGCATGGCTCGACACCTGGTCGAGCGAGCTGCTGTCGCCGTCGCGGATATGAACCGGGTCACCCTCGAACCCGAGAAGCCGCGAGCGCCCGTCGGCCTGCACCGAAAGCACCCCGGTAGCGGCCTCGGGTGCGGTCTCCTCGGCTTCGATCACGACCACCGCACGTGGTGTGATCACGACCAGACTCGCCTCCCGCGCCTGCCCTGCGCCGTTGCGGTCGGGCAGGTGGCATCCCGAAATAGCAAGCCCCACAATGACATATTGACCGGTCCAGGTTCGCATCCAGTCGAGCACGCACTGCTCGGATCGCGTAGCGGCCGCCCGTTCGTTGACAACCAGCATCGAGGTCACCCTCCCTCTCGTCGCACAGTCGACCCACCAACGGTATTCAGCGCGACCACCTCGCGAGAATTCGAAAGGCACCGTAAGAGTGGTGTTTTGGCGACAAAGGGCGTCGCAACGCCAGCGGAACGGCGACGGACGGGCCCGCCTCCTAGCAGGGCCAGCTCCGCCCTGGCACGCTTCGGCCACTTGCTCGGTTCAGTCGAGGAGCTGCATCAGCGCGCCGAAGAGCCTCGGTCCGATCAACGGGAGATGACGATCTGGTCACGGTCGAGGTTCGCGGTTGCTCGGCGTAACCCCGACCTGAACCCGACCTGCACGCCACCTCACGCGAATCTGAACACATCGGATCGTCCGATCCGTGCACGCGAGGGGACCGCTGGTGGGAAGCTCGAAGGACCGCAGGGCCGACCGAGGAAGCGAGACTCATGGTCGAGAAAGCGAGTGCGTCCGCAGGGACCAACGGTAAGGCTGTGACGGCGCAGCGGCCGGAGGACATCCGGAATGTGGTGCTGGTCGGACACAGTGGGTCGGGTAAGACCACGTTGGTGGATGCTTTGGCGCTCACGGCGGGCGCGGTGAATCGCGCGGGCCGGGTGGAGGACGGGACGTCGCTGTCGGATTACGACGAGATCGAACACCGCCAGCACAGATCGGTGCAGCTGTCGGTGGTGCCGATGGCGTGGCGCGGGATCAAGGTCAATCTGCTGGACACCCCCGGATACGCCGATTTCGTCGGTGAGCTGCGCGCGGGTCTGCGTGCGGCGGATGCCGCCCTGTTCGTCATCTCCGCGGCGGAAGGTGCCGAGGCCGTGAGCGGCGCGACCCGCGCGCTGTGGGAAGAGTGCGCGGCGGTCGGCATGCCACGGGCCATCGTGATCACCCACCTCGATACCGCACGTGCCGAATACGACGAGATGACCGAGACCTGTCGGCTGGTACTCGGCGGCGGTTCCTCGGAAAACATTCTGCCGCTGCATCTTCCGGTGTACGGGCCGAAGAATCCGGACGGTCATCGCCCGGTGACCGGATTGGTCGAACTGCTGCCGCACTGCGTCGCGGACTACTCCTCCGGGGAGGAGATCCAGTGCGAACCGTCCGCCGATCAGCTGCCGCAGCTCGAGGAGGCGCGCAATCGGCTGATCGAGGGCATCATCGCCGAGAGCGAAGACGAAACGCTGATGGAGCGCTATCTCGGCGGCGAGGAGATCGAGCTGGCGGCACTGGTCGAGGACCTCGAACGCGCGGTCGCCCGCGGCAGCTTCCATCCCGTGCTGTTCGGCGCGCCCGCCCCCGAGGGTGCCAAACAGGGCCTGGGCACCATCGAACTGCTGGAGTTGATCACCGGGGGATTTCCCACGCCATCGGAACACGCCGTCTCGGCGGTCACCACCTCCGACGGTGCGGCGTCGACACCATTGCAGTGCGATCCCGACGGTGCGTTGGCCGCCGAGGTGATCCGCACGGCCTCGGATCCGTATGTCGGGCGCGTCTCGCTGGTCCGCGTCTTCTCGGGCACCCTGCGACCCGACGACACCGTGCATGTCTGCGGTCACGGATTGGAGGACCGCGGCCACGAGAGCCACGATGTGGACGAGCGCATCGGCGCCATCACCGCACCCTTCGGCAAACAGCAGCGCCCGCTCGGCCAGGCCATCGCAGGTGATATCGCCTATGTCACCAAGCTGAGCCGCGCGGAAACCGGCGATACCCTGTCCGGTACCGCCACACCGCTGCTGATCGAACCATGGCAGATGCCCGATCCCCTACTGCCCATTGCCATTCAGGCACGCAGCAAGGCGGATGAGGACAAGCTCTCCAGCGGTCTGGCTCGGCTGGCGGCCGAGGATCCCGCGATCCGGCTGGAACAGAATCCCGATACCCATCAGATCGTGCTGTGGTGTCTGGGCGAGGCGCACCGCGATGTCGCGCTGGAGCGGCTGCGCACCAGGTTCGGCGTGCAGGTCGACGTGATCGAGCACAAGGTCGCGCTGCGAGAAACGTTCGCGGGCAAGGCAACCGGCAAGGGCAGGCACGTCAAACAGTCGGGCGGGCACGGACAGTACGCGGTCTGTGAGATCGAGGTGGAACCGCTACCCGGCGGATCGGGTATCGAATTCGTCGACCGGGTAGTGGGCGGAGTCGTACCGCGGCAATTCATTCCGTCGGTGGAGAAGGGTGTGCGCGCCCAAGCGGCGCGCGGGGTGGCGGCGGGGTACCCGCTGGTCGATATGCGCGTGACACTATTCGATGGCAAGGCGCATTCGGTCGACTCCTCCGATGCCGCATTCCAGACCGCGGGCGCGCTCGCGCTGCGCGAGGCCGCGACCGCCGCGGGTATCGACCTACTCGAACCGATCGCCGAAGTGTGGGTCGTGGTAACCGACGATTATGTCGGTCCGGTACTCAGCGATCTGTCCGGACGCCGCGGGCGCGTCCTCGGCACCGAACCGCACGGCATCGGACGCACCCGCATCCACGCCGAGGTACCCGAACTCGAACTCACCCGCTACGCAATAGATCTGCGCTCGATCTCACATGGCGCTGGTGATTTCACGCGCTCGTATACCCGGCATGAGCCGATGCCGAACGCGTTGGCGAATACGGTCCGCGAGCAGGCCAAGAAGTCGGGCTGATACCGGGCTACGGCAGATGTTTCGTCAGCGTCGAAGGAGCCGGGTGAGCAGTCCAGAGCGTTTCATTGTCGACACCGAGCATTTCGGCAAGATCGTGATCACGCGGACCGACGAAAGAGTAATCACCACACCGGTATTCGATGACTCCACCGTGGTGACCATCGAGCGCATCGGCCCGCGCACTCGGCAGCGCGTTCCCATCGGTACGCGCAACGCCAAGCGGCTGCGGGCATCGATCAATGATCGACCCATCAGGTTGACGGTCGGGCGCGGGCATTTCTACCACCGGTCGACCTATCGCGCGGTCGCCGAGGTCGACGGCAAGATTCTGCGGCTCATGCCGACGGATCTGCACGCCAGCAGATTGGTAGTCGGGCAGTGGAATCAGGGCGAGCATGTGCTCGGCGAATTCACGTTGACGGGGACGCACCAGATCGAGGCCGCCTGGACGTTGCCATTCACCTCGCGCGATCCCAGGGCAACTGTTCGCCAGCCCACCATGGAGGACGCGCTCATCGCGTATGCGCTGGTCGCGGCATTCGGCACCGGAGGCGTCTCACTATGGGACCTGGTCGAGATGGTCCTCCCGATCTGAACTTCTGCTGTCGCACAAGGTATGCGGAGTTCGCACAGGCTAGGCGGTGAGCGGTTGGGCGACAGCTCGCGGGTTCGGATGCCCGACTGAACATGGTTCGGGCCCACCCCTTCGGAAAGGAGTGGGCCCGAACCGTTCTCGCTAGCTCACCAGGTTCTTCCGAAGTTGTACGAGGGTGCCGCCATCGAGGCCCAAGCCCTGGGTCAGGAACTTCCCGAAATCGCCGATAGGCCTGCTCCATCGCAGCGAGCGCGGTGTCCAGGTACTCGTCACGAACCTCCTGCAGCGGAATGAGCAGATCCGGATTCTGCATCAGCCCGGCCTGCTTCACCTGCTCGCGCAGCTTGGCATCCGCCGCGGCCCGGTACTGGTTCGACAGCAGATAGTCCTGCCGCGCAGTCGTTTCCGGCACACCGACCGCGCGCAACACCACATACGTCAACCAACCAGTGCGATCCTTACCCGACGTGCAGTGGTACAGCGTCGCCCGATCGGTCGCCGCCAGATCTCGAATCGTCTGCCCGAACTTCGCCCGCGAATCATCGGTGAGGAAGCTCCGATACACATTCGCCATGATCTCCTCGGCCTTGCCGTTTCCGAGCAACGCCTCCTGCTTCTGCGGATCCCGAGACTGAATGGCCGCCAACATCTGCTGGAACAACCCGGTGTCATCGATCGGCCGCGCCACCTTCTGCACCCCGGCCGGCACCTTGTCGGCACCCGCGAACTGCACCTCCGCGGGCGTCCGCAAATCAATGACAGCCTTGAGGTTCAGGGTTGCGAGCTTCTGCACATCGGAGTCGGTCAACTTCTCCAGCGAATCCGCCCGAATGGCCCTGCCGGACTTGACCGTAGCGCCGTCATAGGTCCGATATCCGCCGATATCCCGAACATTGACCGCCCCTTGCAAATCGATCCGCGCCCCGGCGCTCGCCACCGTCGGCTCGGCCATCGCCACCGGAGGCGCCCCGGTAGCGGTCAACGCGAATGTCGCAAGGACAGAACCAATTAGACCAACAACTGAAATCTTCATGGCGCGGGACAGTAGAACGTGTTCCACCGCCCCTGCTGGCTTTCCCACCCAACCCGCCGCCCCTACCCCACTCACCGAGACCCCCATGCCACCCACCGAGATTCGGCGCCTACCGCCGACGACTCTTCAGGTATTCAGCCGACGGCTCCAACAACTCCGGCCGCTCACGCCAGTACATGGCACCACCCCGACACCGCATCCTCAGATCGCAATCACACGAACTGTCGCGCCGCAGAACGCACGCGTGTTGTCAGGGTCGGCATGACCACCGGAGATTGCCGAGCAGGGCCGCACCCAACCGTGAATATGATCGAGCCGACCCGTCAGGCACCTTTCGCCCATGCCCATGCCGTCAGCCGCCAGCGTGTCCCCGCCTTGCCGAGCGCGACGGTGAAGATCGAGCCGGTTTGCGTTACCTGCTTGCCCTGCAGATCGACCGTCATGGTGGCGGGAACTACGACGTACGCATGGTCACCGGTGACGTCGATGTGCCGTGGCTCGCCGAGCGCAATGTGGTAGCCCGACGCTCCTGCGTGCTCGCCCTCCCTGCGCACATCCCTCCACCAGTCCTCGCTGGCTGTCGGTCCCTGCCACACATGCGGCGACATACCGTCGAGTATCTGCATCGGGTCAGCGCAGAGCGCAGCCATCGCCTTCGAGTCACCGTTGTTGAAGGCATCGATGTATTGGAGCACCACCGCCATGGGCGGGTCGAGGGCGATGTCCATGCTGGGGACGGTAACTCGAGTCGCCCAGCGCCGGGACGAATGATGCCGTCGTGTCGTCGTTCGTCTTCGAGACCCGGCATCGAAGTCGGCAACCGCATCAATGCGCGGTGCGGGCATCGATCGAGGGCTCGCCGGTAACCGCGCCGGGCTGCCGGTTGTGGTCATCGGATGCGGTGGATCCGATGATGACGGTGATCACCAGGATGAACGCGACCAGGGCGCACCCGGTCCGAGTGAAATGAAACAGCTCCCAGCGCCGCAGGATGTCGGCATAGTCGCTGGGTGGCGTCCCCACCGCCCAACGCTTGATCTGCTGGTTGATCGGCACATTCCCGAAACGGGTCACCAGGAACGAGACGAACGCCAGCGCCGAGGCGCATGCCGCGACCCACCGCGGCCACGACGTCGATCGCACCGCCAGCAGCACTGTGCTCAGCACGGCCAGCCCCATCAGCGTCTGCATCACCGGGCCGTTGACCCGCATCAGCGCGGTATGAAACGTGAACCGAACATCAAGGGGCACTTCGCGAAACGCGTACAGCACGTTCACCGCGCCGTATCCGAACGCCCCGGCCAGCAGGCCGGGAAACAACAGGGCCGCCGCTCGGACGGATTTCGACAGCATCGGAACTCCCATCTCAGCATCGCAACACCGAGTTGCGATAGGGTCAGCATGCCCAGTTATCGCCGATATCGCAACAAGGAGTTGCAATGAGTTCTGCCGCACCCCTCGGACGAGGGCCGAAGGTTCGCGCGGCGGTGCTCGCCGCGACCGTGAATGAGCTGAGCGAACGGGGATACACCGCGTTCACTGTCGAAAATGTCGCCCAGCGCGCCGGTGTGCACAAGACCACCGTCTACCGGCGATGGCCCGACCGCGACACCCTGATAGCCGATGCGCTGGCCGACAGCGTCGCCGCGGAAATCCCCATCCCCGATACGGGTTCGATCGAGGACGACCTGCGCGCGCTCGCGCGCAGCCTGGTCGCGTGGATCAACAGCCCATCCGGCCGGGCGGTCCTCGCGGTCATGCTGTCCACCGCCGCCGGACTGCCATCACCACCCGAAGCCACTCGCCATGTCTTCAGGGACCGCATTCGCCGGGCGCTGCCGGTCGTGGCGCGTGCGGTCACACGCGGCGAAATCCCCTCGGGGACCGACCCTGCCGAGCTGGTCAAAGCCCTTGTGGCACCGATCTATCTACGCGTGCTGATCACCGGCGAGCCGGTGGACGACGATACCGCCGACGCGGCGGCCACACTGGCGCTGACCGCAGCACGCGCCGGCCTCTTCGGCTCCGAGAAAGACCCGCCAAGCCACGGCCAGTCGGGTCATTTCGTGCTCACGGAAGGTACGCTGACCCCAAATCCCGGCAATTAAGGGGGCACAATGCCAGGTGAACAAATCGCAGGGGAGGACGATCCCGGACGCACAAACAACACTGCCTCAGCTCGCCGAGAGTTCGGCGCAGCACTCGGCCGAATTCACCAAGAGCGAGGCATGAGTCTTCGGGAACTCGAAGAACGAACTGGAATAAAGCGAGACGTTCTTCACCATTGGATTCATGGAACGAGACTCCCCAGAAACCAGTTCCAAGTGCGCGATCTCCTGGCCGTGTACGGCGTCGATGCGGATTTAACGAACCGTCTGATGGCTCTTCATGCCGCTGCCTCCTTCGGGGGCGCGCAGCAGGTCAATATCAGTGGCGATAACTACGGCGTCATCGTGCACAGTCAACCGCAGGTAGTGGACACCTCGCCCAATCTTGCGGAGCGCCAGCAAGAGTTCTTCTTCGACTTCCTCCGGGAGTCGTTGAAGCAGTACGGGATGACGTTTCGAATCAGCATCGGCGTCGCACTGGCCGGTGCGCTGGTCGTCATGGCCGGGGGCATTCTCGCTCTCGTCAACGCCGGGAATCCGGATTGGAGCTACGTTCCGGTGGTGACAGCCCTCGCTGGTGTGCTGATCACAACGACTGCGGGCGCCTTCGCGGTCCACGCGAACCGTGCGCGGGTACATCTGACGCACGAAGTGAGCTCGCTGAAGTCCAGCATCCAGGCAGACCACGACATGGCGCAGTCGCTGAAGTTGTCCGAGCATCAACTGTCGCAGACATTGAAACTCATCGACGGGGTCGCGGATACCGACACGCAGGACCGGCTCAGGTCTATCGCGGCCGCGTGGGCGATGGGGTTGGCACCCGATCCGATCGATCTGTCGAAACATCTGCCGCCGAAGCATGTCGATTCGATTCGAGAACCTGCAACAGATTGATCATGTAGATAAACAGCGGGTCATCCGCCCAGCCGGAAGCATTCGTTTCGAACCCCAAGCAAGCCGCAAAATTTCACTACCACCAGGAAGCTTGGACATTCGACTCGGCATCGAATTCATGGCACGACGACAATCGCTTGTTCAGGGTTCTACCTCTGAAAGGAAGCTGGCGATCAGAATTACCGTTCCAAAGGAGGCCGCCCAGGGCGAGCAAATAACCATACGCTCGCAATCCGGAGAATGGTTCGCTACATGGCGCGGCAGAGCGATCTATCACCAGCCGCCAAGGAGGGGCTTTCGATAGCCAAATTCTGTCCAACTGTTCCCACTGAATTACCGAGCCCTGGCTCCAAGGAATTCCATCGAGCGTAGTCGAATGCTGGTCGCACACGCTGCATTCAACCGCCATATCACTACGTTCGTCGAGTCCAGAAGCTCGTCCGGACCGGGCCCGGATACAGACGAGTCCACCCGCCAGACGATCGCCGGAGTGATCGCCCAACGGGTGGACTCTGGTTCTACTGCTGCGTACTCTCCGCGTACCGAGAGCCCGAATCAGGCGTAAAAGCCCTGGTCCGGCTTACACGTCGAAGTACAGCTCGAACTCATACGGGTGCGGACGCAGGTTCACCGGCGCGATTTCGTTTTCGCGCTTGAGGTTGATCCAGGTCTCGATGAGGTCCGAGGTGAAGACGTTGCCTTCGGTCAGGTAGTCGTGGTCCTGCTCGAGGCGGTCGATGACCGAGGCCAGGCTGGTGGGGGCCTGCGGGATGCCCTTGGCCTCCTCCGGCGGGAGCTCGTAGAGGTCCTTGTCGACCGGGGCCTTCGGCTCGATCTTCTTCTTGATGCCGTCCAGGCCGGCCATCATCATGGCGGCGAAGGCCAGGTACGGGTTACCCGAGGAGTCCGGCGCGCGGAACTCGATGCGCTTGGCCTTCGGGTTGTTGCCGGTGACCGGGATGCGGACCGCGGCGGAGCGGTTGCGCTGCGAGTACACCAGGTTGATCGGGGCCTCGTAGCCCGGGACCAGGCGGTGGTAGGAGTTCACGGTCGGGTTGGTGAACGCCAGCAGCGACGGGGCGTGGTGCAGGATGCCGCCGATGTAGTGGCGCGCCAGGTCCGACAGGCCGGCGTAGCCGGACTCGTCGTGGAACAGCGGCTTGCCGTCCTTCCACAGCGACTGGTGCACGTGCATGCCCGAACCGTTATCACCGAAGAGCGGCTTCGGCATGAAGGTGACGGTCTTGCCCTCGGCCCACGCGGTGTTCTTCACGATGTACTTGAACAGCTGCAGGTCGTCGGCCGCGTGCAACAGGGTGTTGAAGCGGTAGTTGATCTCGGCCTGACCGGCGGTGCCGACCTCGTGGTGGCCACGCTCGAGCTCGAAGCCCGCGTCCTGCAGGTTGGTCGAGATCTTGTCGCGCAGGTCGACGTAGTGGTCGTACGGCGCGACCGGGAAGTAACCGCCCTTGTTGCGGACCTTGTAGCCGCGGTTGCGGGTGCCGTCCGGGTTGAACTCCGCGCCGGTGTTCCAGGAGCCCGAGATCGACTCGATCTCGTAGAAGGCGCCGTTCATGCCCGAGTCGTAGCGGATGGAGTCGAAGATGTAGAACTCGGCCTCGGCACCGAAGTAGGCGGTGTCGGCGATGCCGGTGCTCTTCAGGTACTCCTCCGCCTTGCGCGCGATGTTGCGCGGGTCGCGGCTGTAGGCCTCGCGGGTGAACGGGTCGTGCACGAAGAAGTTGAGGTTCAGCGTCTTGGCCGCGCGGAACGGGTCCAGCCGAGCGGTGCTGAAGTCGGGGAGCAGCAACATGTCCGACTCGTCGATGGACTGGAAGCCACGGACGGAGGAGCCGTCGAACGCTAGCCCTTCCTCAGCGAGGTCAGCGGTGAAAGCCTTCGCGGGGATCGAGAAGTGCTGCTGCACACCCGGAAGATCGCTGAAGCGAATGTCGACGTATTCGACTTCCTCTTCCTTGATGTGCTGGATGACCTCGTCGGCCGTGCTGAACGTCACTTGTTCTCCTTACGGATCGGTTCCCAGCCAGTGTCGATTGCATGGGTTCGTCGCGTCCAGACGGTATGGACGCGGTGTTTCGCAGCAATCAAGGCTGTGTTTCGCCAGTGTTACACGTGCGGTTGGCCAGGTAGTGAATGCCATCCGCGCTCGAACAGCATGGTAGTCCTGCCGTCCGCGGCACTGCTCGCCGAGGTCAACTCCGATTTAGTGCGGTGTCCTACGACCGGTCGTAGGGGCCTATTCTGGGGGTCATGGCACGCATCAGCGGATCCTGGCTCTCCGGACCTTCGGCGGACCCGGGCGATCCGGCAACCCCCGAGTTCCCCGGCCAGAACCTCGGCCTGCCGCGCTCGGGCGCGGGGTCGCTCGTCGGCCTGATGCGGCGCATCGCCGCGCTGATGGTGGACTGGTTCATCGCGCTCGGTGTCACCGCGATCATCGTGCGGCCGAATCCGGCCAAGATCATCGCCGGGATGGACATCCCCGCCGGGAAGCCGCGCCCCTCGAATTTCGAGGTGGTCGTGAGCGCGCTCACCACCCCCAACCTGCTCGTCTGGTTCGTGATCGGTGTCGTCGCGGTGTCGTTGTTCGGCTTCACCCCGGGCCAGTACTTCCTGCGCCTGCGGGTGATCCGGGTCGATGCGCCGGTGGCCGTCGGTTTCGTGCGCGCGCTGGCCCGGCAGGTGCTGCTGGTCTTCGTGGTCCCGGCCCTGTTCACCGATGCCGACGGTCGTGGCATGCACGATCGCGCCACCGGCACCGCGGTCGTCCGCTCGCGCTGAGTCCCCCCGCGGACGTCGGGGACAGTACGCTCCGGCGGTGTCTCTGAATCCGGTCATGTTGGCGGTCCGGCTGTTCCTCGAACTGGCCGCCATTTCCTCGTTCGCGGTCTGCGGTTGGCGCGCGTTCGACTCGCCCTGGCGCTATGCGCTGGTTGTACTGCTGCCGCTCGCGGCCGCGGCGGCCTGGGGGACGTTCGCGGTGCCCGGCGATCCGAGCCGCAGTGGAAAGGCCCCGGTCGGGGTGGATGGCTGGGTGCGGCTGCTGGTCGAGATCGTGGTGCTGTTCGGCGGCGCGGCCGCATTCTGGATCGCGGGACTGCCGCGCTGGGCCCTGATCTTCACCGCCGTGCTCGTCGTCTACCACGCCATCGGCTACGACCGGATCACCTGGTTGCTCAGTACCGGGCGGACCGGAACGACCCCTTAGAAAACGCGAAGGCCCGCACCCCGGCGCACGGGATGCGGGCCTATCGGATCCGAAGAAATCAGCGCCGACGGATGGTGCGCTGCACACCGCGCATCTTGGCGCCCGCGGGCATCGGGCCCTTGGGCAGTGCGGGTCCGCTGCGCGAGCTGAGCGCGGAGAGACGGCCTTCGATGAGCTCCATCCGCTTGGCGTCGATATTGCGCGGCAGTTTGGTGAGGTGCTTCTGCAGCTCCTTGAGCGGGATCTGGCCCTCGTCGTTGCCGATGATGATGTCGTAGATCGGGGTGTCGCCGATGAGCCGGGCGGTGCGCTTCTTCTCCTGCGCCAGTAACGATTTCAGTCGCTGCGGGGAACCCTCGCCGATCAGGATGACGCCGGGCAGGCCGATCACCCGATGCACCGCGTCCAGCTGGGTGGTCGCGGCGATGCCATTGTTGACCCGCCACTTGCCCTGCAGATTCTCCAGCACCCACGCCGCCGCGCCGGCCTGGCCCTCGGCCTTGGCGTAGACGTTGCGCTGCACCCGGCGGCCGAAGATGATGAACGCGACCAGCACGCCGAGCAGCAGACCGAGCGGCAGCAGGAACCATTGCAGCCCGAAGATCAGGCCGACCACCAGGAATACGACGGTGATGCCGACGACGGCGCCGATCATCAAAGGCAGCAGCAGCTTGTCTTCCTTGCGCTGCATCTGGAACGCCTGCCAGAGCTGCTGGCGGCGTTCTTTCGACTGCTGCTTGCGGGCCGCCTTCGCCGCGGCCTTCGCTTCCTTCGACGGCGTGCCGCCCTTGCCTACTGCCATGGTTCACAGAATAGTGCCACGTAGCGCGGGTCTCCCCACCGCGTCAGTTCGCGCCGCGGCGGGCGATCGGCCCCAACGCCGTGAGATCCAGATCACCCGAGGTCTCGGTCCAGCCCATGGCGCGCAGTTCCGCCGGCGTGCCGACACCGAGCGCGTCGCGCAGGCCGATGGCGACCGAGCGGGCGAGTGCGACCAGGGTGTCCAAAGAAAGGGGCCACAGCAGGATGCGGGTCCAATTGTCGATCTCGCGTCGCGCGACGGGCTCGCGCCAGCCGAGGTCGCGCAGCATGCGCTCACCGGTCGGTGAGATGGGCTGCGCGAGATAGGAATTACCCGCCAGTTCGACGGACAGTTTTATGTCGTATTGCACGAATTGGACGTAACGGTTGCCGGGCGCGGCGATGATCAGCGTGGCCCGGGAAGGTAGTTCGGATAGGCATTGCGCCAGTGCCTGCACGAATCTGTCCCAATCCGTGGTCACCGGCTCGCTCATACTTCCCCCGGGGACTCGCACTGGCCCGATCATACGCCGCGCTGCCTGAGACACCAGCCGAATCTTGTTGGCGGAGCTCGAACTTCACAATGGCCATAGCAAAAGCAAATGGCCCGCCGTTCATTTCTCATCGCGGCTCTCCCGCCTCGTACCATCGGCACGCGCCGTCACACCCCTGACCAGCGCGGCGACCGAGATGTGACAGGCGAGACTCTGCCCGCCCGCAGCTCGAGTTCCATGAGTTACAAGGTCTCCGGGTCGGCGAGCAGGTCGATGGCGACGAGAGACGGTGAAATCGCGGTGTGCCGCCGACCCGCCCAGATCAGGCCGACACGCCCGTCGATGAGGGCGAGTCGCGCCGCCGTGGCCGGCTCAGGGCGGCAAATGTCGAGAGCGGACCTGAGCACATGGTGATCAGCCGTCCGGGACAGCTCGGCCGAGCGGAGCGCGAAAGTGCGCGCCACAGCAGGGTAAGAAGGACAGAGTCGACGCGTGGGCACCCCGGTACTGGATCTGAAGCCCGTCCTCGGCGGTCCGGCCGCGGAGCGACGAGTGACACCCCCGTTCCGGGGGCTGGACTCTCGACCAGCGGCGGTCGATAGTTCTCGGGTGGCTGTGGGTTCGGTTTTGTGGCGTGGGTTGGCCGGGGTTCTGTTGATGCTGGGCGTATTGGCGCCGGTGACGGCGGCCGAGCCGGTGGGCGTGCCGTATCAGTGGTCGCAGAGCTATATCACCGCCGCGGACGGCACTCGGCTGCACGCCGATATCCTGCGGCCGGAGGGCATCGCCGAGGACGCCCGCACGCCGGTGGTAATGACCGTCAGCCCGTATCGGTCGCATGCCGCCTATCTGAGCGTGCCGCGGCTGGAGAGCGGTCCGTCGACCGACGACCTGCATGTGGCGATGTTCCTGAATGCGGGCTACACCTACGTCATCGTCGATCTGCGCGGATTCGGCGGCTCATCGGGCTGCCCGGATTTCGGCGGGCCGGGCGAACGCTCGGATGTGGCCACCGCGGTGGAGTGGGCGGCGGGCCAACCGTGGTCGACCGGCCGGGTTGGCATGGTCGGCACCTCCTACGAGGGCTGGACCGGGATGATGGGCTTGGCGGCCAAACCCGCGGGCCTGGCCGCCGTCGCCTCGTTCGGACCGGTTGTCGATCCGTATTCGTATGTGTACATGCGGGGCATTTCCTGGAAGTTCTCCGGTAAGCCGGTGACCGAGCAGGGCATTCGGCCCGCGGATACGACCGGTATCGAGCATCTGCTCATCGCCTCCACACCGGGGCGACCCGACGACTCGCCCGAGTACCAGGCCAATGCGGTCCAGATATCCCCCGAGTGCTACGCGCAATTCGCGGCGAATACGACGAATCACGATGGCGGCACCGAGTTCTGGCGCGCACGTGATCTCGTGGAACAGTTGCGCGGCAATACGATTCCGCTGCTGCTCGGCCAGGGCTTCCTGGACTACAACACCCGCGCCTATCGGGTATTCGACGTCTGGAACGCGCTGGGCCCCGGCGATCACCGCGCCTGGTTCGGCGAATGGGGTCACAGCGATTGCCACAACAAATGCGGCACACCGGATTTCGACAGCGAGCTGCTCGCCTTCTTCGACAAGCACGTCGCTGGCCGCGATGTCGAAGTGCCGGGCCCACGGATTACCGTCGAGCAGTTCGACGGCCGCTGGCGCTCCGAAACCGCTTGGCCGCCAGCGGACTCGCGCCGCGTCCCGATCGACCTGCGCACCGGCGTCTACACCGACCGTGGTCTGCTTCCCGGACCCGACCGCGAAATCTGGTCCATCTCCGAACCGCTGACCACCGACCAGCACATCTCCGGCATCCCGACGGCGTCGCTGCGCCTGTCCGGTTCACCCGCCGCGACGGTCGCGGTCGAGCTGTTCGATATCGCGCCCGACGGCCGCGCCACGGTCATCACCCGCGGCATCGCTCCCGTCGCCGACACCGCCGACATCAGAATGCTGGCCCAGGACTGGCCGCTGCGCGCCGGGGACCGCCTCGGCGTCCGGATCACCGATGTCGTCGACGACGTCTGGTCCCATGCCGCCGCCAACAGCCAGGTCACCGTGCTCGCGGCCCGCTTGGAACTCCCGCTGCTCACCTCCCCACGCACCCCCGACCTCACCGGCGGCACCAGCGAGGCCTGGGCGAAGTGGCGCGACCAGAAGGTGCGCACCCTCGGACCCGATGTGTTGAACAATGCAGTGATGCCCATGAATTTGCCGAACGAGTCCGGCCCTCGATGACAGGTAGCGCAGCGCAGACCCGCCCGACCGCCGTGGTGGTCGACGCGCAAGTCGCCGAACGCCTCGCATATGCCCTGCGATGCGCGACGATTTCGCACGAGCCGCCGGATATCGCATCGACAACGCAGCAGGGTGCGGTGCTCTCCGCGCAGTCGGATAGAGAGTCGACTGAGCAGACGGGTACCGGGTCGACCCGCCAGGCAGACACACCGCGCACGGGCGCTGCGTCCATCGAGCAGTCGACCACCGGGTCCATCCTGCAGCGAGATGCCGAGTTCCCCGAGCGGCCGAGTGCCGGGTCCACCGCGCAGTCGGTTATCGGGCCCACCTCGCAATCGGATACCGGGTCGACTGGGCAGACGGGCACCGGGTCCGGACAGGCAGACACCGCGCGCACAGGCGCCGCACCCGTCGAGCAGTCGGCTGCCGGGTCCCTCGGACGCCGAGATGCCGAGTCCACCGAGCGGCCGAGTACCGGGTCGGCCAGGCAGGCTGATGCCACCGAGACAAGCGACCGCGAATTTGTCCGTCTCGCCGCGCACCTCGAACAGTCGTTCCCGCTGGTGCATGCCGAGTTGGAGTTGGAGCGGTTCGGGCATAGCAGGCTGTACCGGTGGGCGGGCGTCGAGCCGGAGCACGTGTCGGTGATCCTGCTCGCACATCAGGACGTGGTGCCGGTCGATGATCCGCGGCGCTGGACGCACCCACCCTTCGCGGGCGTCGTGGATGACGAATTCATTTGGGGGCGTGGGGCGATCGATGACAAGAGTCGGCTGATCGCCATCTTGGAGGCGGTCGAATCCGCGCTCGCGGCGGGAATTCGCCCGCGGCACACCATCTATCTGGCGTTCGGGCACGACGAGGAGGTGTTCGGGGATGACGGTGCGGTGCGGATGGCGCAGCGGCTGCGGGAATCCGGCGTGCGCGCGGATCTGCTGCTCGACGAGGGCGGGGTAATCCTCGACGGCGTCGCGGACGGCATAGACCGCCCGGTGGCCTCCATTATGGTCGGCGAGAAAGGCTATGCGACCGTTCGGCTTTCGGTATCGGCGGTGGGCGGACATTCGTCCATGCCGGGTAAGCAGACCGCCGTGGGCCGGATCGCCCGCGCCGTGGGCCGAATTCAGGACCATCCGATGCCGCTGCGCTTGACGCCGGTGGTGTCCGATATGGTCGCCAGACTGCGCCGAGTCATGCCGGAATATCGCCGCCGCCTGCTCGGATTCGCCAGACTGGCCAGGCCGGTCATCACCCGGATGCTGGCGGCTCGTCCGCAAACCGAGGCAATGGTGCGCACCACGACCGCGCCGACGGTCATCCGCGGCGGCATCAAACCCAATGTGCTGCCGCAGCAGGCCGAGGCCCTGGTGAATTTCCGCATCCTGCCCGGCGATTCGGTCGCATCGGTGCTCGAGCACTGCCGCAAAGTGGTACGCGACACGGACGTGCGGATCGAACTCGTCGGCATGACCTCCGAGCCGTCCCCCGGCAAGCCGCCCGGCCCGGCCTTCGACCTGATCGCCGACCTCGCCGAGACCGTCGTCCCCGGCATCGCGGTGACCACCGGAATCGTCCCCGGCGCCACCGACTCCCGGCATTACGACGACCTCGCTACCACTCGGTGCAACTTCGCCCCCATCGTGCTGACCCAGGCCGATGTGGAAACCATCCATGGAACCGACGAGCGCATCTCGCTGGTGAACTACGCTCGGCTGATCGAGTTCAACCGGCGGCTGATCGATCAGCTCGCGGCGCCGCCACCGACCCCAGGAGCCGATGCATGACAACCGATCCGCAGGCCAGCGCGTCCCCCGAGCCGGCACCGGGCACCGAGACCGGCGAATTCGACGGCATCGGGAGCCGGATCGCTTGGCGCGCATGGCTTCCCGAGACCGAGGCGCGCGCGGTGATCGTGCTCGTGCACGGCGTCGCCGAGCACTCCGGTCGCTACGCCCATGTCGGAAAGCGCCTGGCGGACAGCGGCTTCGCCGTCTACGCGCTCGACCACCTCGGCCACGGCAAGTCCGCGGGCAATAATGCGAATATCGGCTCCATGGCGGGCTCGGCCGACAATGTCGCGGAGATGCTGAAGATCGCCAGCCGCGAACATCCGGATGTGCCGCGGTTCCTGGTCGCGCATTCGATGGGCAGTCTGATCACGCTGTATCTGGCCACCCGCGCACCGATCGACGTCGAGGGCATCGTGCTCTCGGCGCCGCCGCTGGATATCGCCGTCGGCAATCCGCTACAGCGCCTGCTCGGCCCGCTGCTATCCCGGTTCGCCCCGAATCTCGGTGTGCTGAAACTGGATTCGTCGATGATCAGCCGCGATCCCGAGGTGGTCCGCGCCTACGACAACGATCCGCTGGTCTTCCGCGGCAAACTCCCGGCCCGCACCGGCATGGAGATGCTGAACGCCACCGAATTCGTCAAGAGCCGCTTGGACAAGCTCACCGCGCCGCTGCTGGTACTGCACGGCACCGCCGACGCCATCGCCGCACCATCGAGCACCGACCTGATCGAACGATCCGCGGGTTCGAAGGACCTCACCGTGATCCGCTACGAAGGCCTCTACCACGAGGTATTCAACGAACCCGAACAGGACAAGGTGCTCTCCGACGTGCTGGAGTGGCTGGAGTCGCACCTGACCGGCGAGTAGGGGCAAGTAGGCTCTGCCCATGGGAGAAAGAGTCGCCTTCATTCGCGCCACCTGGCACAGCTCGATCGTCGGCAAGGCCTACGAGGGCTTCACCGCCGAATACGCCGGGCTCGGCCTCGACCCGGCCAACGTCGATGTGTTCGAGGTGCCCGGCGCATTCGAGATTCCGCTGCACGCCAAGCGACTGGCACGCAGCGGCGAGTACTCGGCGATCGTCGCGGCCGCGCTGGTCGTGGACGGCGGCATCTACCGGCACGATTTCGTCGCTTCCGCGGTGATCGACGGTCTGATGCGGGTGCAGCTCGACACCGATGTGCCGGTTTTCTCGGTGGTGCTCACCCCGCATCACTTCCATGAGCACAACGAGCACGTCACCTACTTCACCGAGCATTTCGTGACCAAGGGAGCCGAGGCCGCCCGCGCGCTGGCGACCACCCTCAGCTCCCTGCGCTCACTGCCGGTGAACTAGCGGTAGTTCGTCAGGCAGGTCTGCTCGCCGTCGAGCACGCCGGTGCGGAACGCCTCCAACCGCTGGAAGCCGCTCCCCACCACCTTGCCGTCCACATCGCTGGCGACCAGGCCGTCGGCGAGCAGTCCGGAGACCGCCTCGTCGAGGTCATTGGCCGAGAGCCGCGGATCGCTGCCCGGTTCGCTCAGCTTGGTCGTCACGACTCCGGTGAGGCATGCGGTGCGCAGTCCGGCGGTCTCGGCTCCGGTGATGGAGAGTTTGCGTTCCTGTTGCACCGCAAGCACATAGCGGGAGATGAAGACGGCGAAGGCGTTGTAATCGCCGTCCACGACCGCGGAGAGCGGTTCGTCGTCGCCCTTCATCGGCCCGCCGCGCTTGGCGAGTTCGGGCACGTCGGTGCCGATCTTGTTCGAACTCGGGCAGTAGGAGACCGGCTCGGTGGCGGTGACCTTCGAGCAGTTCTTGACGATCCCGTTGTAGTCGTACTGCGGCGCCCGCTGCAGCGGGAAGATCTTCGCCAGCGCCTGACTCAGGCTGGTCAGCGAGGCGACGTCGACCGGAAGCTGGGCGTCCTTTTCGCCGTCCTCGTAGGTCTTGGGCAGGGTTCCCCTGCGCTGCTCGATCTCCTTCTTGTTGATCTTCTTGCAGCCCTGGGCGCCGTCGGTGTAGCCGATCTGCACCGCCGTCACGCGCTCGAAGGCGGAGCCGTGGACATTCTTCGGGTTATCCGGATCGCTATCGCGCACCGCGATGGTCGCACCGAGCACCGCGTTGAGGCCGTCGGTCATATTCAGCGTGAAGTGCGCCGAATTCCCTTCCGCCACATGTCGAAGGAAGACACCGGCCAGGCAGTCGGCCTGCTGCTCCTTCACCAGCGCCCCACTGAAGAATCCGGCGATTTTGGCCTGCCCCTGGATGGAGTGGCCGTATTCGTGGGCGAGCACCATCACGATCGCCATATCGCTGTACTTCTGCTGCAGCAGCGGCAGCAGCACGCCGCGATCCCAGCCGATGGTGTGGTCCAGGCTGCAGTAGGCGGCGTTGACCAGGTGGTAGGTGCTGGACTTGCAGAAGTTGATCGCCTGCTCCTTGGGCGCCTTGGCATTCCAGGAGATATAGCGGCTCACGGGCTTGAAGGTGCCGGGAAAGTTCTTGCCGTACTCGGTCTTCCAGAAATCTTCCAGATCGGCGATGGTGTTGAGGGCGAGCTTGTCGACCGCGCCGCCGTCACCGTTCTCCGCGGTGAGCGGTGCGTCCGGCACGCCCTTGCGCGGGCCGCTGGGCCCGTTGTTCGAGACCGCGCCGGTCAACTCCCACGGATTGTCCGCGGTCACCGCGCTCGCCGCCTGCTGGCCCGCCTTGCCGTCGCATCCGACCAGCGCCGCGCCGACCAGCATCAATACGGCGACCACCCCGAACCGCAGCCGTTTAGTCCTCATCAGGTCTTTCCTCCCCGAACTCACTGTGGGTCCGTCCTCGCGAACCGCGACTCGAGGGGTGCGGCGCATCGCATCCGCCGGCCCGTCGAGCGATCACATGGTAATCGCAGAAACCCCTGCGCGCGTATACGTCTGACGCGTTCGCTTTTGTCAGTCGTTCAACCGCACCTGTGCCAGTATCGCGCGATGATCCGATCCGGGAATGGTGAGCGAGCGGACCTCCGCTGCCGTGCCATCGGCGACCAGAATGTGGTCGATGCCGATCACCGGACCCCACCGGCGGTCCGCGGGATAGGTGAGCAGTGGCCCGGCACCCGACTGGTCCGCCGCCGCGACAAATCGCCCGCGCAGCAGATCACGGAATGCCGAATGATCGCGTGTGGCATTGAAATCCGCGCCGACGATCGCGGGACCCTGTTGCGCGTCCAGTATTTCGCGAATCCGGTCCAGCTCCGAACCCCACGCCGGGAAGTCGACCGACGGCGGCACCGGATGGAATGCGAATACCGCGACCGCACCGCGCTGTGGATGCTCCATCGTGGCAGACAGATTGTTCATCCAGAAGCCGTCGTACTTCTTGGTGTCCCGCAAGGGATATCGGCTGTAGATCCCGGTACCATTGGCGCCCCCACGGGCCTGGAGGAACTGATTCGGCAGCAGCTCCCCGATTCCGGCCGCCGCGAGCCGCTCGACCACTGCGGGTGTCAGCTCATCGACGGTGAGCAGCTCGACCCGGTTCTCCCGCACCGCCCGAACCACCGTGGCCGCATCAGCCTCTCCTAACAACAGATTCGACTGCATGACCGAGACTTCCGGCCCACTCGCCGCCCGCCCCTCCGGCACGAACATCGGCACCTGCGTCCACAACACCGCCGCGACGATCACCCCGGCCGCCGCCGCACTCCGCCACCCCCGCGCGATCAGGAACAGAACCAACCCCAACACCGCACCGAGCATCAAATACGAAGCCCCTGACGCCAACAGCACAAAAACCTGTCGCCGCCACGTCCCGAAATGCAGCACGATCCCGAGAACTCCCGCCACCGAGGCGCACCACCCCAACCCGAGTACCACCCGGTCCACCCATCTACGCATGCCCAGACCCTAACCGGCACCTATGGAGACCAGGTGCGGCGATTGTGGAGATCCCGTGTGGACGCCGTGCTCCTAGACTGGCCAGCAGCGACAGCAGAGAGTAAGGGGGTCGCGATGTATGTCGAGGAGTTCACGGCGACGGGTGCGCTGACTGCCGACGCGGCCGAGGATCTTGCCGACACCGCGGGCCGGTTCACCTCTCGGATCACGGTGACCTGCAATGGGCACACCGTGCAGACACCGGTGCTGCCGTGGAGTTGGGACGAGTTGCGGGTGCGCGCCGGGAGCACGGTATCGGTCACCGCCGAGCGGGGGTACCACCCGCCCGACGATGAGGACCGGGTTGCGCTGCGGGAGTTCGTGCGGCGCTTCCAGGTGCTGACCGCGCTCGCTCCGGCGCGACTTCCGCTCAGTGGCGGTTCATCTGCGCGGCGAGCGCGGCGGCGTCCGTGGTGAAGGAACCACCGGCGAAAGCCAGTGTGGCCAAGGAACGTTCGGCCGCCGCCGGATGGCCCGCGCCGCAGGCATCGGTCACCAGGATGGGCAGGTAGCCCAGGTCCAGGCTGTGTCGGACGGTGGGTTCGATGCCGACCTCCATGGCGATGCCCGCGATGGCGAAGGTGTCGATTCCCAAGTCGCGCAATGCGATATCCAGCGGGGTGGCCGCGAACGCGGACATGGTGATCTTGTCGATGACCACCTCGTTCGGGCCCGGGGTCAGCTCGGGGACGAGCTGATACTGGGGCGAGCCCTGCGGGAAGCTGGAGTGCACCTCGTTCGGGTTCTCGACCCGCTGCCACTCCATGGCCGTGCGCAACTGGCTGACACCGGCGGCGGCGGGCGGCAGCGACATGTGCCGGGTGTAGAAAACCCGAAACCCGTTCTCTCGCGCGGCATCCCGCAATTGCAGGCAGGCCTGGACGATCTTGTCGCCATCGGGCAGCTGCCGCACGATGCCGACCTGCATGTCGTAGATGAGCAGCGCCATCCTGGTCGGGTCGCACGCATCCTCGAGGGTCTGCGGAATGCTGAGACCGTAGGCGTATTGCATCAGGCCGACGCCACCTTCGTCCGGTCGTAGGGCTCGGCGACGTCGACGGACGGATCCATCAGCGCCTCGAGCGGCAGGGGCGCCTGCACCGGAACATAGGTCCATTCCAGGTGACCGGCCTTGGTCAGTGGGAAATCGGCGACGTAGCGCTTGGCCTCCTCGACGCTGTCGACCTCGAAGACGATCACCACGCCGGGCTCATCGGCGCGGGCGTAGTTCTCGCGGACGATGCCCGCCTTCCACAGCCGCCACACATTGGCGACCTCTTCGGGGAGATACGGGGTAATGGTTTCCATCGTCACGCCGGGCTTGAAGCTGTCGAAAACGATGACTTTCATGGGAATCGAGCTCCATGTCTGCAGAATGTGGTGCGGCCGCGCCGCAGGGCGAGTTCCATGAAAGCCTGATGATTACAGTGTTACAAGAACGCACTTTTTGGTGAGTACCGGGAGGCGAGCAATGCCGGACAAGCGCTACTACTGCGCGGTGGAGGTGACCGTCGACCTCATCGACGGCAAATGGAAGCCGGTCATTCTGGCCCACCTCAAAGAGGGCGTGCGTCGCTACGGCGAACTGCGCCGACTGATGCCGAGTACCAGTGAGAAGATGCTCGTCCAGCAGCTGCGCGATCTGGAAGCCGACGGCCTCATCCGCCGCACCATCTTCGACACCGTCCCGCCACAGGTCGAATACGACCTGACCGAGGAGGGCTGGAGCCTGGTCCCGGTCCTCACCGCCCTCTACGAATGGGGCCAGAAACGCGCCGACCGCGTCGGCATCACCCTGCCCTGAGCGAACTCGCCGACGGTAGTCGAATGGCGGTCTGGAGCCCCGTCGCGAACCACCATTCGACTACCGTCGGCGCGCGTGTCAGCCGCCGAAGACGCGCTCCACCACGGCTTTTGCGCGGCGGGTTACGCGCATGTAGTTGTCGAGGAATTCGCTGCCGTCGTCGTTGGGCCAGCCGGCCACGCGCGCGACGGCCGATAGTAGACGGCCCGGGCCGGGTAGTTGATCGGCGGGCTTGCCGCGCACGAGCACCAGCGCGTTGCGTGCCTTGGTGGCCGTGAGCCAGGCCTCGCGCAGCAGCGAAACATCCTCGGCCGCAAGCAGTTTGGTGTCATGGATGACATTCAACGATTCCAGCGTCGAGGTGTTGTGCAGCCCGAGCACATCGTGGGCGTAGCGCAACTGCATCAACTGCACGGTCCATTCGATATCGGCCAGGCCGCCACGGCCGAGTTTGGTGTGGGTCGCCGGGTTCGCACCGCGCGGCAGGCGTTCGGCGTCCACCCGGGCCTTGATCCGGCGGATCTCGCGCACGGCCTCGGCCGACACCCCGCCCTCGGGATAACGCACCTTGTCGATGATGTGCAGGAACCGGACACCGAGGTCCTGGTCCCCGGCGACCTGATGCGCGCGCAGCAACGCCTGCACCTCCCACGGCTGCGCCCACTGCTCGTAATAGGCCGCGTAGGCGGCCAGCGTGCGCACCAGGCCGCCGTTGCGGCCCTCCGGACGCAGTCCGGCGTCGACCTGCAGCGGCGGATCGGTGCTCGGCGCGCCGAGCAGCCGCTGCACCCGCTCCGCGACGCCGATAGCCCACTTCACGGCCTTGGTCTCGTCCTGACCGGGCCGCGGATCGCAGACGAAGAGCACGTCGGCATCGGAACCGTAGCCCAGTTC
Source organism: Nocardia nepalensis (assembly GCF_048910785.1). NCBI lineage: Bacteria > Bacillati > Actinomycetota > Actinomycetes > Mycobacteriales > Nocardiaceae > Nocardia > Nocardia nepalensis. The sequence continues at coordinate 28,803 of NZ_JBKBET010000037.1, forward strand.
CATACCACCGAGGCGGCCCATCCCGATCACCGCGAAATCGGCCGGCGCCGGTGCGCCGAGTTCGACCTCACTGGCCCGAATCACCGCGCGCAGTGCGGCTTCCAGCACCGCGACCCACACCGAGGACAGCGCGCGGCACACCTGCGGCACATCCAGCATGCCGAGCAGATCGGCCGAGGCCACCCGGGCCAATTCGTGTCGGCGCAGCGAACGAGCCGCCGCAACGGCACGTTTCGGATCGTCATAGCGCGCCGACGCGGTCAGGATCCCGCGCGCGACATCTTCCGGCTGCGGACTGAGCAACAGCGGCCCGCCCGGCCCGTCGGCGTACATCCGGATCGTGTCCGGCGCATTGATCAGCAGATCCGGCAGATATTCCGAGGAGCCGAGCACGATCATCAACCGCTGTGCGATCGCGCCCTCGTCACGCAATTCGCGCAGGAACCAGATCTGGTCGTCCAGGCCCTCCGAGACCCGCCGGTAGGCGAGCAGTCCGGCATCGGGATTCGGTGTGTCCCCGAGCCATTCGAGCAGCGTCGGCAATAGCAGCGCCTGGATCCGGCCCTTGCGCGATACCCCGCCGGTGAGCGCCTTCAGATGTCCCAGTGCGTTTTCCGGCGCGGCATAGCCCAGGGCAGCCAACTGCCGGATGGCCGCGTCCGGGCTCAGCCGCAGCGCGTCGGGTTCCATCTTGACCACCGATTCGAGCAGCGGCCGGTAGAAGAGTTTGGCGTGTAATCGCCGCACCCGCACCGCATTACGCCGAATCTCATTGCCGAGCACACCGACCGCGTCCTGTCGGCCGTCGGGCCGGATATGGGCGGCGCGGGCCAGCCAGCGCATGCCCTCCTCGTCATCGGCGGCGGGCAGGGTGTGGGTGCGCTTGAGCCGCTGCAACTGCAGCCGGTGTTCGAGCAACCGCAGGAATTCATAAGAGGCAGTGAGATTCGCGGCGTCGTCGCGGCCGATATAGCCGCCCGCGGCCAATGCCGTCAGCGCCTCGACGGTGCCTTGTACATGCAGGGTCTCGTCGACCCGTCCGTGCACCAACTGCAGGAGCTGGACGGCGAATTCGACATCGCGCAGGCTTCCGTGCCCGAGCTTGAGTTCGCGCTCACGCAGATCGGCGGGCACCAGATCCTCCACCCGACGCCGCATCGCCTGCACATCGGCGACGAAGTCTGGGCGCTCGGAGGCGGTCCACACCATCGGCATCAGCGCGTCGCGGTACTGCTCGCCCAGCGCCAGATCGCCGGTCATCGGCCGCGCCTTGAGCAGTGCCTGGAACTCCCAGGTCCTGGCCCACCGCTTGTAGTACGCGATATGCGAGTCCAGGGTGCGCACCAGCGCGCCCGCCTTGCCCTCGGGGCGCAGTGCCGCATCGACCTCGAAGAAGGCCGCACTGCCCACGCTCATCATCTCGGCGGCCAACCGGGTGGCGGTGGCGTCGGCGGGTTCGGCGACGAAGACGACGTCGACATCGCTGACGTAGTTGAGTTCGCGCGCACCGCTCTTACCCATGGCGATGACGGCCAGCCGGGCCGGAACCGGCGCGTCCTTGCAGACCCGCGCCACCGCCACCGACAGGGCGGCGGTCAATGCGGCATCGGCGAGATCGGTGAGATGGCGGCCGACCACCTGATACGGCACCACCGGCTCGTTCTCCACGGTCGCCGCCAGATCCAGCGCGGCCAGCAGCATGAGCTGATCGCGATATCGCTTGCGCAGCAGCGGAATTGCCTCCGGACCCGATATCCCGGCCCGATACAGCACCGCGTCCGCATTGGGACTCTCCGCGGGCACGGCCTGCACCGAAGCCAGCAGATCCGCGATCAACTCCTCGCGCGCGGGCAGCTTGTCCCGCCGCAGAATTCGCCACGCGGCGGGATCGGCGACCAGGTGATCGGCGAAGGCGCTCGACGATCCGATGAGCGCGAAAAGCCTGCCGCGCAACGCATTATCGACCCGCAGCGCCGAATCCAGCTCGGGCCACTCGGCGTCGAGCGCGGTCCGCAGCCGCGTCAGGGTGAGCAGTGCGAGATCGGCATCCGGCGCGCGGGACAGCGCCCACAGCACCGGAATGCTGTCGATATTGTCCCACGCCAACTCTCGCAAGGAGGCGGCGGCGGTCGGCTCGAGCAAGCCGAGCCGACCGACACCGGGGACAGCTGAACGAGCAGACGGCGGCCGGACCATATGTCCAACTTAGTTGCCCGAACATCTCTTTCCACCTGGCACGGTGGAAAGAGTCGCAAACGTAGCCCTCTGGAGACGGTTTAACGGCCTAGAGGCCGAGGTACTCCTTGAGCTCGAACGGGGTCACCTGGCTGCGGTAGTCCGCCCATTCCCGGCGCTTATTGCGCAGGAAGAAGTCGAAGACATGCTCACCGAGCGTCTCGGCGACCAGCTCCGAACGCTCCATCGCCTGCAGCGCCTCGTCCAGCGTGCCGGGCAGCTCGCGGAAGCCCATGGCGCGCCGTTCGGCGGCGGTCAGCGACCACACGTCGTCCTCGGCCTCCGGCGGCAGCGTGTAGCCCTTCTCGATGCCGCGCAGACCGGCCGCCAGCAGTACGGCGAAGGTCAGGTAGGGGTTACAGGCCGAATCTGGGCTGCGGATCTCGACACGACGCGAGGATGCCTTGTTCGGGGTGTACATCGGCACGCGCACCAGCGCCGAGCGGTTGGACCGGCCCCACGAGGCGGCCGTCGGGGCCTCGCCGCCGTGGATCAGTCGCTTGTAGGAGTTCACCCACTGGTTGGTGATCGCGCTGATCTCCGGGGCGTGCTCGAGAATGCCCGCGATGAACGCCCGCGCGGTGTCCGAGAGGTTGATCGGGTCGTCCGGATCGTGGAAGGCGTTGGCCTCACCCTCGAACAGGCTCATGTGGGTGTGCATGGCCGAGCCGGGGTACTGGGCGAACGGCTTCGGCATGAAGGTCGCGCGCACGCCCTCGTCGATGGCCACTTCCTTGATCAGGTAGCGGAAGGTCATCACGTTATCGGCCATGGACAGCGCGTCGGCGTAGCGCAGGTCGATCTCCTGCTGACCCGGCGCGCCCTCGTGGTGGCTGAACTCCACCGAGATGCCCATCGACTCCAGTGCGTCGATGGCGTGGCGGCGGAAGTTGGGCGCGGAATCGTGCACGGCCTGGTCGAAGAAGCCGCCGGCATCGGCCGGGGTCGGCATGGAGCCGTCCCGCGGGCCGTTCTCCAGCAGGAAGAATTCGATCTCGGGATGCACGTAGCAGCTGAAGCCGACGTCACCGGCCTTGTTGAGCTGCCGCCGCAGCACGTGGCGCGGGTCGGCCCAGGACGGCGAACCGTCGGGCATGGTGATATCGCAGAACATGCGCGCGGAGTGCTGGTGGCCCTTGCTCGTCGCCCACGGCAGCACCTGGAAGGTCGAGGGATCCGGCCGCGCCACCATATCGGCCTCGGACACGCGGGCGAAGCCCTCGATGGCCGAGCCGTCGAAGCCGATGCCCTCTTCGAAGGCGCCCTCTAGCTCGGCCGGAGCGATGGCAACGGACTTCAGATAGCCCAGCACGTCGGTGAACCAGAGACGCACGAAGCGGATATCCCGTTCTTCGAGCGTCCGCAGCACGAATTCCTTCTGGCGATCCATGTCGCCGAGCGTAAGCATCCGGCGTTAAATCCGTGTTACATACACGCTTAGGGATTGCAATCCCATCATTCGGAATGAATCGCACTGTGTGCAAGATCGCGCTGTGAGCGGGCGTCAGCGAGTCAACCGCGACGCGGGACGCCTCGGCGAACGATTGAGCCGAGCGCCGGCGTGGCGCGGTCGTGAGCGGGCATCAGCGAGTTGAACCGTAGACACAGCCCGCCTCCGCGCACGACGGAGCCGAGCACCGGCGTGGCGCGGTCGTAGGCGGGTCAGCAGGTCAGACCGGGCGCTGGGACCTTCAGATCGGTGAGGTAGGCGATCACCGCGTCGTCCAGACATTGATTGCCCGCGACCAATGCCGCGGTGTGCCTGGTGCCCTGGAAGGTGATCAACGCCGCGCCCAACTGGGCGGCCAGGTCGACACCGGCCTGATAGGGCGTCGCAGGATCCTCCGTCGTCGACACCACCACCGTCTTCGGCAGACCGGGTACCGAAATCTTGTGCGGGTTACCCGTATTCGGCACCGGCCAGACGGCGCACATTTCCAGCGGTGCGGCGCCGGTGCCGCGGCCGTCGTCCAGGAACGGCGCCGCCTTGCGGTATTCGGCGTCCTGTCGGCCCGCCACCGCGCGATCGTCGATGCGCGGATCATCGACGCAGCGAATCGCGTTGAAGGCCTCCTGGGTGTTGTCGTAGGAGCCGTCGTCGCGGCGGCCGTCGTACAGATCGGAGAGCTTCAACAGCGTGTCGCCGCGCCCGTCCCGCAATTCGGACAGGCCCATGGTGAGCACCCGCCAGAAATCGTCGGAGTACAGCGCCTGCTGCACACCGGTGATGGCGTCGCCATAGCTGAGCCCGCGCGGATCGGTGGTCGGGGCGGGCTTGGTCTCCAGCGGATTCACCAGCGCGCGGAACTTCGCGACCGCTTGGGCCGGATCGGTGCCGAGCGGGCACTCCGCCTGTTTGGCGCAGTCGGCGGCGTAGGCGTCGAACGCCTTCTGGAATCCGGCCGCCTGCCGCAGCGACTCCTGCACCGGATCCTGCGAGGAGTCGACGGCGCCGTCGAGCACCAGCGCGCGCACGTTGTCCGGGAACTTCTCGGCATAGGCCGAGCCGAGCTTGGTGCCGTAGGAGTAGCCGAGGTAGCTGAGCTTCGGATCGCCGAGCACGCCACGGATGACGTCCATATCCTGCACCACCTCCCGGGTGCCGACATGGGACAGGAACTCCGTGCCCGTGCGCTCCACACAGTGGCCGACGAACTGTCGGTTCTCGTCCTCGGCCTTGGCGATGCCCTCCGGGGTGTTATCGGTCGGCGGTTCGGCCCGTTCGGCGTCGTTCTGCTGCGGGGTCAGACACGCGATGGCCGGGGTCGAGGAGCCGACGCCGCGCGGATCGAAGCCGACCCGGTCGAAGCGCTCGGCCAGTGGCGTCTTGCCCGCGATGCCCGACATCGACAGGCCCGAAACCCCCGGGCCGCCCGGATTCAGCAGCAGCGAACCGATCCGCTTGCCACTGGCCGGGATTCGAGCCAGCGCGATCGACGCGGTCGCACCGTCGGGCTCGGCGTAGTCGACGGGCACGTTGATGCGCGCGCATTCGGCATTCGGCGCGGGGCGATCGTCCGGGGAACCGAAGTCGTCGCAGGAGCCCCAGTTCACGGTCTGGCTGTAGAACTTCTCCAGTCCCGCGGGCGTTGCGGGTAGCGGCTGGCCCGGCTCGTCCTTCGACACGGTGCACCCCGCCACCACCGCCAACGCCACCGCGATCAGCACACCACGCCCACTCCGCACCAATGACATGTTCTTGATCCTGGCATGGCTGCCCCGCCTCCCCGAAACTTCTGCCGGTGGCGCGTGCCCGAACCTTGGGTTGGGAGTGTGTGACCAATTGCACCGTTCATGGCCTTAAGCGCGCCGCGCGGGCGGTGCACACTGGATGTCGTCAACAAACCCGGGGACCCGGACGGGCCTCGAGGCGACAACCACGAAAGGGACGATGATGTCCGTATCCGATTCGGAAACCCCTGCGTACGGCGCTGCCCCGACCACTGCCAAGGCGGCAAAGCGCAAGACGCGGGTGCATCATCTGCAGCAGATGAAGGCCGATGGCGAGCGCTGGTCCATGCTGACCGCCTACGACTATTCCTCCGCGCGCATCTTCGAAGAGGCCGGAATTCCGGTGCTGCTGGTCGGCGACTCCGCGGCCAACGTCGTCTACGGCTACGACACCACCGTGCCGATCACCGTCGACGAGCTCATCCCGCTGGTTCGCGGTGTGGTCCGCGGCGCACCGCATGCGCTGGTGGTGGCCGATCTGCCGTTCGGCACCTACGAGTCCTCGCAGCAGCAGGCGCTGGCCACCGCCACCCGGTTCATGAAGGAGGGTGGCGCACACGCGGTCAAGCTGGAGGGCGGTGAGCGGGTCGCCGAGCAGATCGCGCTGATCACCTCGGCCGGTATTCCGGTGATGGCGCATATCGGCTTCACCCCGCAGAGCGTCAACACCCTCGGCGGCTTCCGGGTGCAGGGACGCGGCGACGGCGCCGAACAGCTCATCGCCGACGCCATCGCGGTGCAGGAGGCCGGCGCGTTCTCCGTGGTGATGGAGATGGTGCCCGCCGAACTGGCCGGACAGGTGACCCGCAAGCTGACCATCCCGACCGTCGGCATCGGCGCTGGCGCGGAATGCGACGCACAGGTGCTGGTCTGGCAGGACATGGCGGGCTACACCTCCGGCAAGACCGCCAAGTTCGTCAAGCGTTTCGGCAATATCGGCGATGAACTGCGTTCGGCCGCAGCCGCTTACGCCGACGAGGTGCGTCGCGGGACCTTCCCGGGCCCCGAGCACAGTTTCTGAGTTCACGATGACCGGCCGGGCGGTGCACGCACCCGCCGCACTGCTCGGCCAACCCGTGTGGCCGATGCTCGATTGGGCCACCGAGATTCTCACCGCACGCGGTGTGAAAATCGTTGGCGCACCGGAGGAAACCCGACGTCGCGCCTGGTCGTTGCTCGTGCGCATTCCGACCGACGCGGGTCCGGTGTGGTTGAAGGCCAACTCCCGTGCCTGCGCACACGAGGGTCCGCTGCTGCAGACATTGTCCCGGTTGCGGCCGGGCGGTGTGCTCGAACCCATTGCGGTGCAACCCGATCACGGCTGGCTGCTCAGCCCCGACGGCGGCGCCACCGCGCGGGATTCCGAGGCCGCGTGGACCCAGCTGGTCCGCTCCTACGCCGACCTCCAGTTGGCGATGGCCGACCATGTCGATGAGCTGCGCGCCACCGGCACACCGTATCTGCCACCGCCCCAACTGATCTCGGTCTATCGCCACTTCGAGCCCCGGGTCCCCGGCCTCGGCGCCGCGATCACCGAGGCCGCGGCGGCGCTGGCCGAATTCGGCAGGCTGAGCATCGAACACAACGATCTGCACCCCGGCAATGTCTTCGCCGATTCGGCCGCGGACACCGGGATGCTGTTCGATTGGGGCGACGCGGTGCTCACCCACCCCTTCCTGTCCTGGCGTGTGTTGCGTGGGCGATACCGCACCGAATACTTCGACCGATGGCGGCAATCCGGCACCGTCTCCGACACCGAGATCGCACTCGCCGACCGATTGGCCCCACTGGTCGCCCTGCACCCCTGGCGCACCATCGACGCCTCGACACCGCGCTTCGCACGCTTCCTGCAGGGATTGCTGGACGATCTGCGCGCGGGCTTCCGCTGAGGCCCACGACCAGGGCTGATCCGCCGCAGCGCGGCGCTGCCCAGCAAACTCGTTCGGGCCACGGGGGGCAAACAATGGCAGACTCGAAGCCGACAATGTCGACACGAGCAGAGGTACCGATGCCGCAACCCCGTTGGATTTCACGCAGCACGCTAGTGGTGGCGGGCGTTTTCGCCGCCGCGGCACTGACCGCCTGCGGAAACAGCTCGAACCCGGCGCCAACCGGCAGCTCGAGCTCGACCACCGGATCGGCGACGGCCACCGCCGCGCCGGGCAAGACCACCGGCGCCGCACCGACGACCCTGGAGATCTCCGACGCCTCGGCCACCCAGCTGTGCGACATGATCCGTCCCGAGCTATCGAACTGGCGGGTCCAGGGTCCGACGCTCGGCCGGATCGGATTCAACGCGCTGGTGCACGAATGGGCACTGCGCAATGGCGGCATCAACGGCCACGTGCTGGCCGATAAGGCGATGATCGACCGGATCACCACCAAGAGCTGCGCAGATGTGCGCCAGCAAGCGATCGAGGCGCTGGAACTGACCGATCTCGCTTCCGGACTCGCCTTCTGATGCGTACCCTCTACCCTCCGATCCAGCCCTACGACTCGGACATGCTCGACGTCGGCGCTGGTCAATCCGTGTACTGGGAGGTCAGCGGCAATCCGGAGGGCAAACCGGTGGTGTTCCTGCACGGCGGTCCCGGCGGCGGCACCGAGCCGTTCCACCGGCAATTCTTCGATCCGGCGGCCTACCGGATCGTGCTGCTCGATCAGCGCGGCTGCGGACGTTCGACCCCGCACATCGCCGACGGGGCAAGTCTGGAAACCAACACCACCGAACATCTCGTCGCCGATATCGAGGCGCTGCGTACACATCTCGGTATCGAGCGCTGGCAGGTTTTCGGCGGCTCCTGGGGTTCCACGCTCGCGCTCGCCTACGCGCAGCGGTATCCGCAGCGCGTCACCGAACTGGTGCTGCGCGGGATCTTCCTGTTGCGGCGCAAGGAAATCGACTGGTACTACAACGGCGCGGCGGGCAACATCTACCCGGACGAGTGGGAGAAGTTCCTGGCCCCGGTGCCCGAGGACGAGCGCGACGGCGATCTGGTGCAGGTGTATCACCGGCTGCTGCACTCCCCCGACGAGGAGGTCGCGCTCGCGGCCGCCGTCGCCTGGTCCACCTGGGAGGGCGCGACGAGTTCGCTACTACCGCACCCGGATCGGGTGCAGGACAGCGCCGAGCCGCGGTTCGCACTGGCCTTCGCCAGAATCGAGAACCACTACTTCGTCAACGGCGGATTCCTCGACGAGGGGCAGCTGCTGCGCGATATCGGTATCATTGCGCATATCCCGGCCGTCATCGTGCAGGGCCGCCACGACGTGGTGTGCCCGGCGACCAGCGCATGGGAGTTGCATCGCGCTTGGCCCGGTTCGGTCCTGCACATCGTCGACGACGCCGGACACGCCGCAGCCGAGCCCGGCATCACCCATCATCTCGTCGAGGCGACCGACGGATTCGCGAAAGTGAGCTGAGTCATGGGGGTCACGGCCGGAAACGCCATCATCGCGGCGCTGCGCGACGATGTCGACCGGCTGCTGGCCGCCGAACCGGAAGTCCGTGCGGACGAATGGGATTCGGTACACCAGATGCGGGTCGCCACACGCAGACTGCGCAGCGTGCTGCGCTCCTATCGCAAGCTGTTCGAGCCCGCACCGGTGGCCGCCATGCAGGAGGAGCTGAAGTGGCTGGCCGGGCTGCTCGGCGTCGCCAGAGATGCGGAGGTGCGCGGCGACCGGTTCGCCGCGCTGCTCGCCACGCATGCCCCCCAGGACGAATTCGCCCGGCTGGCAACGGAGTCCAGAGCGGCCCAAGCCGCGGGCGAGGCCGAGGCGAGCACCGCCGGAAACGGATACGTCCCCGGGGCCACCGAATATGTCCGCACCGAACTGGTCGAGGCCGAGAAGACCCGGTACGCCATCGCGCACGCCGAGATCCTGGCCGCACTCGACGGCAAGCGGTATCACGCACTGCGCGATGAACTTTCGGCATGGCGCAAGCATCCACCCCTCGACTCGCACCGGGCCGAACTCCCCGCCGCCGAGGTCTTCGAACGCATCCTGCGCAAGGACCGCAAGCGATTGCGGCGCCTGGTCTACGCCGAACCGGCCGTCTCGGCCGACGAGCGCGTCGAACTGCTGCACGATATCCGCAAGGGCGCAAAGCGCCTGCGCTACTCGTGTGAGGGCGCGGTCGACGTACTCGGCAGCGCCGCAAAGGATCTCGGCAGCGAGGCGAAACGCCTGCAAACCGTGCTCGGCGACCACCGCGATGCGATCGAATCCCGCGAAGCGATCCTGGCCCGCGCCGACGAAACCCACGCCACCGGAGTCAACGCCACCATCTACGAACTACTGGCCGACGCCGAGGAAGTGGCCGCGGGCGAAGCTCTCGCCAAATACCCCGCCGCAGCCGCCTTCGTCTCCGCCTGAGCGCCGATCCACAACCAGCGGGCCAACCTGCCGGTTCACCCCGCCGCCCGCTCTGCCGCGACAGTAAATCGACCTCTGCACCCACGGGCATGCCCTTCCCCGGGGGATTGGAAGTCATGGCAGACAACGATTGCCATCGCGGTGATGCTTCGCGGCGCATCCGGGGCATCGACGTGGCCGGTCGTGATGTCGACCGGCCGTGCGGCCGGAATGCCGGTCACACCACCGCGACGGCGAGATCAGGGGCGCAGCACCGACACCAGGAACTCGGTCTGGTCGTATACGGTCTGCTCGAAGACCTCATCGAAGTAGACGTCGAAATGTCCTACCGGATAACGCTTCACGATCGCGTGCTTGGTGCGTTCGGCCGCGCGCAGCGTCGGCTTGGGCGGTGCGATGGAGTCGTTATCGGCGACCGCGTAGAAGACCGGCATCTTCAATGCCTTGGCGCGGCGGCCGGGTGAATCGAACAGCGTCGAGAATGCGACGCGGGCAGCGACTTTCGGTTCGTAGGTCTCGCTCTCCTCGGCGAGCCTGCCGAAACCCTCCGGCACATCCGGCGCGCTCATCAGCGCCGCCGCGCGCTTGCGACCGGCCAGCCGGATGCGGACCGGCTTGCGCCGAATCGGGCCGATGAGCAGATCGGTGGCCGCGATGGTGGCGACCTTGGTCAGGCTGGTCGGGCCCTTGGCCATGGCCGAGGCCCAGCCGCTGGTGAACGGCACCTGCGCGACGACGGCGGCGATGTAATCGTCGTCGGGCGCGACAGCCAATACATGCCCGCCGCCGAATGAGGTGCCCCACAAGGCGATTCGAGTGGCGTCGAAGCCGCGCAGGGTTCGTCCGTAGGCGATGGCCGAGCGCCAGTCCTCACGCTGCCGGGCGATATGCAGTAGCTGGCGCGGCGCGCCCTGACTGGCCCCGAAGTGCCGGTAGTCGAATACCAGCACACCCATGCCCGCGGCGGCGAATCGCCGGGCGTACCGGTCCAAACCCATCTCCCGGTTGGCACCGAGACCATGCCCCATCACCACGAGCGGGCGGGGCTTGGGGATGCCGTCGGGGGGATACAGCCAGGCAGCGCAATGCTCGCTACCCGAGGGAAAACTGACCTCGACACGTTCCATGGCACCCCACCGTACTAATTGGTCCGAACTATTGCGCTCCGACCGGTCGCCAGGTCAGGCCAATGAACAAGGTACCCCGTGATCAAAGTAAGCTAAACGCGCGGACGAGTTGGCCGGGCGGCCGCGGTGACGGGAACGGGCACGCGAGTGCCGCCGCCCGGCGCCGAGGAAAGTCCGGACTCCACAGAGCAGGGCGGTTGCTAACGGCAACCCGGGGTGACCCGCGGGACAGTGCCACAGAAAACAGACCGCCCACGATCCTCCGGGATCGTGCGGTGAGGGTGAAACGGTGCGGTAAGAGCGCACCAGCGCCCCGGGTGACCGGGGCGGCTAGGTAAACCCCGCCCGGAGCAAGGTCGAAGGTCGCATCGTTCGCGGTGCGGCTGCGCAGGTGTTCGAGGGTTGCTCGCCCGAGCCTGCGGGTGGACCGCTCGAGGCACCCGGCAACGGTGTGTCCAGATGGATGGCCGTCACCCGGTGTGAACCGGGGACAGGATCCGGCTTACAGGCCAACTCGTTCGCCCCAAATCCAATGCTCGCGGAGGGCATCCGGTGCCATGATGGAAGTGGACCGCTGAGCCGGGATTCGGTGCGGTCAGGCACTTCGTACGGGGTGTAACCATGGATATTCTTGCCGTTATCGGGGCGATCTTCGGGGTGGGGGCCATCGCGGGCGGGGTGATCACCGCGATGAGCGCGCGCATTGTCGCCCAATATGAAAAGGGGCTGGTGTTCCGGTTCGGGCGGGTGGTCGGGACCCGAGATCCCGGACTGCGCATGCTGATTCCGTTCGTCGACCGGATGCGCAAGGTCTCCACCCAGATCGTCACCATGCCGGTGCCCGCGCAGGACGGCATCACCCGAGACAACGTGACGGTGCGCGTCGACGCGGTGGTCTACTTCCGGGTGATCGACCCGGTGTGCGCGGTGGTCGAGGTCCAGAACTATCTGTTCGCGGTGGGACAGGTGGCGCAGACATCCTTGCGGTCGATCATCGGAAAGAGCGATCTGGACAGCCTGTTGTCCAACCGCGAGGAGCTGAACAAGGGGCTGGAGATCATGATCGATAGCCCGGCGCTCGGCTGGGGCATCCATATCGATCGGGTGGAGATCAAGGATGTGTCGATACCGGATTCGCTGAAACGCTCGATGTCGCGGCAGGCCGAGGCGGAGCGGGAACGGCGGGCGCGGGTCATTTCCGCCGAGGGCGAGTTCCAGGCGTCGAAGAAGTTGGCGCAGGCGGGCGCGCAGATGTCGGAGTCGCCAGCGGCGCTGCAACTGCGGCTGCTCGAAACCGTGGTTCAGGTTGCGGCGGAGAAGAATTCGACATTGGTGCTGCCATTCCCGGTGGAGCTGCTCCGGTTCCTGGAGCGCGGTACGGCGCCGGGGCCGAGCACCGCGGCGGCCACGTCGGAATCCACCCCGGCGGCACCGGAATCCACCACACCGGAAATCGCCCCGTCCGAGCCGACCCCGGCACTGGGTCAGGCCAACATGCCAGCGGCGGAACAAGATGGAATGCGCTCGTAACACAAGGGGCGTATACCGATACGGGTACGGCAGACCATTTCGAGCGACCCGCAGCAGTCGCCACGGTCGATTGCCTGCCGTACGACCCGCATCGGTAGCACAACGTAAGGAACCGGGCCGATGTCCATACTGATTCCCGTGATCTCGATAATCGTCATGATCACCATCGGGTACGTATTGAAATACCTGCCCAATTACCTGCCGTGGCTGAAGGATTGATCAGCCGGAAAGCTGATCAGCAGAGCATCTTCGCCATTTGGTAGATCGCCTGGGCCTCTTCCTTGGAGGCCTCGGTGCTGCCCTTGGTGCGCTTGATGACGTTCTGGACGACCTCGTCCTCGCTCTTGCCGCCCTTGATGTCCTTGCAGGTGTCGACCAGGATGCCGCTGATCTTGGCGTCGTCTTTGCCCTCGGCGAGTTTGGGGAAGGCGCTGCGGTAGCTGACGACGAACGTCCCCGCCTTGACGCTGTCTAGAGTCTCACTGCCCGCCGCCTTGGCCGCCGAAGTCGTTGCGGCACCGGTTGCGGGGGAAGCGGCTTTGTCATCATTGCAACCGGCGAGGAGCAGGGCGAGGACGGCGGAGCTGGCCGCGATCGCGGCGGTAGTTCTGGTCACGCAGCGGGATGCTAGCGGCACTTGGGAAACGTCGCCTTCCGTGTGGTTAACGGAAGGCGACGAAGACCGCATCGGTGACTGTGAGGTCAGAGCGGGTTGACCATGAACACCTGAGCCCAATACGTCGCCTGCTCGGGACCGAGCAGCGGCATCAGGTAATCGAAAAGAATCGTTGACATCAGTGGACAACTCCCAATTGTCGACGTACGGGACACTTGCGACTGTGCGGGATAGCTGGACCCCGCTACGCCGGGGAACCCTAGCAGCCGGGATACGGCAATGCCGGGCACGGCGTGTCCGGCACGGCGATTCGGCGGGAACTGGCCTAGAACGTGAGCGACGTCATAGAGTAGGCGCCGTTGGTAAGCCCCGTTGCCGGGATGCCACGAATCTCACATTCTTCGATCATGGAAGCAGGTCACAACTCTATGCGGATTGTTCGTTCACTGGTCGCCGGTGCGCTTATCGCCGGGGCCGCATCGGTTTTCGCCATGCTGGGCACCGGGTCCGCCTCGGCGGTCGCGGTCACCCCGCTGGCGGGTGGGGTCCAGGTCGACCTCAACCCGGCCGACACCGCCTGGGTGCACCAGAACCACATCGGGCAGGCCATCGCCGGTCTGCCGCATCCGTCGGCGGCGTCGTTCGGCGAGGCGCTGGACGCCGCGGCGGACGTCTCCGCCAGCGTCCCGGGTGGACGGGTGACCTTTACCGTGTACGGCCCGTTCAATCAATTGAACGGCACCATGTTGGCACTGCAGTAGAGCACGACTGCGCCAGCGTGGAACTCCACCAGCGGATCGTCTCGGCGCCGGTCGATTTCGGCGCCATTCGATCCGAATTCGGATTGGCCTCGGCGTATCCCGCCGAGGCCACCGCGGCGGCCCGCGACGCGATCGACGCGTTCGCGGGCATTCGCACCGATCGCACCGATATCCCATTCGTGACGATCGACCCGCCCGGCGCCCTGGATCTGGACCAGGCGGTACATATCGAACGCACCGCATCCGGCTTCACCGTGCATTACGCGATCGCCGATGTCGGCGCCGTCATCGACCCCGCCGGCCCACTGGCCGAAGAGGCGGGCGCGCGCGGCCAGACTTTCTACCTCCCCGACGGCACCGTGCCGCTGCATCCGCCGATCCTGTCGGAGAACTCCGCGAGCCTGCTCCCCGAGCAGATCAGGCCCGCCGCCCTGTGGACCATCGAATGCGACGAAAACGCTGAACCGCAACGGTTCTCGGTGATCCGGGCCACCGTGCGCTCCCGGGCTCGGCTCGACTACGCGAGCGTCCAGGCCGACGCCGACGCCAACCGCCTGCATCCCTCGATCGCGGCCCTGCCGGAATTCGGCATGCGGCGCATCGAGGCCGGGCTGGCCCGCGGCGCGATCGGGCTCCGATTGCCTGCCCAGAGCGTTATCCGCGACGACACTGCCGCCGGGCACTGGCGCCTCGTGGTGGAACCGCGCACCGCGGCCGATGACTGGAACGAGCAGGTATCGCTGCTGACCGGCATGTGCGCGGCGCGAATCATGTTGGACGGCAATGGTTCTGGCACGCCCGGTGGGGGCGAGCGCATCGCGCTGTTGCGGACGATGCCGCCGCCAACCGAATCGGCGATCGATTCGATGCGCAGGACCGCCGCGGCGCTCGGGGTCGCGTGGCCCGCCGATCAGTCCGTCGGGCGGATGCTGGCCGGGCTGGATCCGAATGCTCCCGCGACGTTGGTGCTGATGTCGGAAGCCACGGGGCTGTTGCGGGGTGCTGGCTATACCGTGCTGGGCGGTGCGGTCGACGAAGCGGCGGATGGTTCGCCGACAGGTAGTGGGCAGTCAACCGACGGTGCGGCGGCAATCGGCGGTGCGCAGACGACCCGTGGCGGGCAGACGACCGGCGGCCCACAGACAACCAGCGGCCCACAGACGACCCGTGGCGGGCAGACGACCGGCAGCTCGCGATCGGCGAACGGTGGTCGGTCCGGGAACAATTCGCATTCGCCGAACAATCTGCAGCACAGCGCGATCGGCGCGCCCTACGCGCACGTGACCGCGCCGCTGCGTCGCCTCGCGGATCGGTTCGCCATCGAGATATGCCTGGCCCGCTGCGCCGGAACCGAAGTGCCGCAATGGGTTCGCGACGGACTGGTCCCCACCGCCGAATCGATGAAGCGCAGCGACAGCATCGCGGGCAAGGTGGAACGCGCCTGCATCGACCTGACCGAAGCCACCCTGCTCGCCGAACGCAGCGGCACCGTCTTCGATGCCGTGGTGGTGCGCGAAGCCAATGGCAGCCGCCCCGCCGAAGTCTTCGTCGCCGACCCACCCGTCGTCGGCCCCTGCCTC
This sequence comes from Nocardia nepalensis, assembly GCF_048910785.1. Classification (NCBI taxonomy): domain Bacteria; kingdom Bacillati; phylum Actinomycetota; class Actinomycetes; order Mycobacteriales; family Nocardiaceae; genus Nocardia; species Nocardia nepalensis. The sequence goes on from NZ_JBKBET010000037.1 coordinate 44,263, forward strand.
GGCGCACCCCCCGAGGGCTCAAAAGTCCAGGTACGCCTGGTCGCCGCCGACCCCGCAACTCGCAAAGTCGGCTTCACCTTCCCGGCCTAGCCCCGAATCGACGGTAGTCATATGTGGCGTAAAAGATCTTGGTGAACCACCGTATGACCAGCCTCGATGGGGCCACGTGCCGCATCGGCCGAAGGGACGCTCCGGGGACTAGCCTGAATCCACAGTTACCTGCGGTGGGAGGTCTGATGAGATCGACGATGGCCTTGATCTGTGCGGTCCTCATTGTGGCCGGGTGTGGTACCTCGACACACGACGCGGGCCCGTCGGACACGGGCCCATTGCCGCTGCGTCAGCTCGGGCAGCTCGACCTGCCGGGTGCGGCGGTGCGCTTCGACTACATGAGCCTCGACGCCGGATCGGGACAGCTGTGGGTGGCGCATATGGGCGCGGGCGCGGTCGTCGAAGTCGATATCCGCGCACATCGCGTGGTCCGCACCATCGCGGACCTGCCCGATGTACACGGCGTACTCGCGGTTCCCGAGCGGCATCGGATCTACGCGACAGCGACCGGACGCAACGAGCTGGCGACCATCGACGCGGATACCGGCACGATCCTGCGAACCTCGCCGACCGGCGAATATCCGGACGGACTCGCCTACGATCCGCGACGCGGCGCGGTATGGACCACCAACGAGCGCGCCGGGACCGAGACCGTCATCGATGCCGACACCGGAACCGTCCGCGGCACAGTGGCATTGGGCGGCGAGGTCGGCAATGTCGTCTACGACGCCGGTACCGACCGCATGGTCGTGGCGGTGCAGGGCAAGGACGATCTCGCCGTCATCGATCCCCAGACGCTGGCGGTGACAGACCGGATTCCGGTGCCCGGCTGCGCCGGACCGCACGGTCAGGCATTGGATGCGGCCGACCGACTCATGTTCGTCGGCTGCGAGGACAACGCCCGCCTCGTCACCGTCGATCTCACCGGTCGCACCGTGCTCGACGAGAACAGCGTCGGCCCGACTCCCGATGTGCTGGTCTACGACGATGCGGCCCATCGGCTGTATGTGGCCGCCGAGAGCGGGTGGGTGAGCCTGTTCGATCAGCGCGCGGCGCACACCACCGGCGTCGCATCGAGTCACCTCGCCGACGGCGCGCATACGGTTGCGGTCGATCCGAACAACCATCACAGCTTCTTCCCGCTCCCGAAGGGCCCGGGTGGCGGACCGGTGCTGCTGGAGTTCGAACCCTCGACATAGATCAGCGGTAAATTGCGGTCAGCGAGGAACTGGCGACACGGCCGAACTGGGGAGCGTGCGATGACCGATCCATTGGCACTGGAGATTCGACGGCAGCAGTTGTTCGATCGGCTGCGCGAGCTGCGCGGGGAGCTGGCCGAGCTGGATACCGGATACGGGACGCTGCAGGCCTCGGGGATGCTGGTCGATACCGAGGGCATCGGGGCGCTCACCACCCCCGCCTACTGCATCGCGGGGGCGCGGGAAGTGTTCGAGGAGGCCATGATCGAGCTCGACGCGGCGGCCGATGCGCTCGACCGCGCGGGGGTCTACACCACCAGGTTGCGCCCGGTCGTCTTCGACTGATTCGCGGCGCGCCAACCTGTCGGTGCCTGCGGCTACAGTCGCCTGCCATGAACCTCGCGACCGCAGCCGTCGCCGATATCGTCGACGCCATCAATCCGCTCGACGAGCTCGAGCGCCGGCACATCGCGGAAACGCTGACCTGGCTCGCCGCCACCGACGACGTATTCCGTCGCCGCAAACCTGATACTCCCCCACGACATCTGGTGTCCTACGTCGTGCTGGTCGATCCGCGAACCCGCGATGTCCTGCTCGGCCGCCATCTCCTCGCCGGACTGTGGCTGCCCACCGGCGGTCATATTTCGCCGGGCGAACACCCACTGGCCGCCGCCGGACGCGAAGCATCGGAGGAGCTGGGCATCGACGCCGAATTCACCGTCACGGGAACCGAACCACTATTCCTCACCATGACCACGACCGTCGGAATCGACAGCGGCCATGAGGATGTCAGCCTCTGGTATGTCATCCGCGGCGACCGCACCCGCGAATACACCCTGGACCCACGCGAATTCGGCGAGTCCCGCTGGTGGGATATCGATACCTTCGACCGCACCGACGCGGACCCGCACTTCACCCGCTTCTTGGCGAAGCTCGAACCCTTACTCCCCGAAAGGATCTCGGACCGATAAGCATTACTGTTCGATGTCCTCGGTCCCGACATACTCGATGCCGGTGACGATATCGGGCAGGATCCTGGTCACCCGATCACCCGCCCCGACCGTGCGCGCTGGCAAGAACTGTTGGTAGTGCATGATTTCGTGTTGGTCGCGGACCGTGTCGGCAACGCCGGTCACGATCACGCACCAGCCGAGGGAGGTCTCGTGGTCGATGGCGTCCACCTCGTAGGCGACAACCTGACGATCGAGCGAACTGGTCGTCGCGGAGTCGGCGTAGAGCACCAGATGGTCCTCTACGACGGCGTGGCTGACCGGCCGAATAGCGGGTAAAGCGTAACGCGAGAACGCGACACGACCGAATCCGATCGTGCCGAGCAAATACAGTGACGCATCGACCGACAGTTCGCGTGACTCCCGCACACCGTTTACTGTCATACCTCCATTGTCCACCCGTTCGCACTGCGAAGCAGCCCCCCAATCGATCACCACGCGGCACGCGCGGAGCTTGGAGGTGAGGAACCGGGATCGATGAGTTCTTGATCCTGTTATGTACCAGGCGATTACCCGATGAGTGCAACGAAAACTGGTACAGAAGTATCGAATTCCCGGAGGAACCGATCATCGCCGCGCTATCGTGCGCGTTAGAATACACACGTCTCCGGGTCCCGAAGCGTGGGCACCAATACGAATCAACGACTCAGGAGGAATGCGATGCCCGACAATGCACGGTCGAGCCCCCAGAGCCCCAGCACGCGCCGACAGCTCAGCAGCCGCATTGGCGTCAGTAGAGGTCCCCGGAGCAAGTCGCGACGAACTCTCGTCCCCGCCAAGGAGCTCTCCACAAGCGCGACCGCTGTCACCGACTCCAGCGACCGGCTGGTGCGCCGCCTCTTCGATGTCGGACTCCGACTACATAAGCTCCGCGGCGTCTTCGATCGGCGCGACCCGAGGGCCGAGGATTTACAGACGACCAGCGCTGCCATCGCCGAAATGCTCGACGATCTGGACGGACTCATCCGCGAAACCGGGCTGGCCATGCTCGAACTCGCCCGCGAACGGCACGCGGAGCCACCGCATCAACCCACACCGACGCGTCGCACGACGGCCGAATGACCAATAGCAGCGGATGACTGCGCTGAACCCGCCTGGGCGTCTCCAGCCGGCCGATGAATCAGCCGCGGAACTCTCCGAGGCGGTCCTGCACGACCGAGATATGTCGGTGCAGGATCGCCGAATGAGCGTGCGGCAGTTGGGCGGGGACGAATGGACGGTCGCTCGAGAGATCCGGCTCGACGCCCTCGCGGGATCGCCACCGGGACCCTTCGCGACGACCTACGAGGTGGCGTCGCAGTGGGACGAACGGCAGTGGCGGCAATGGATTTCACTGGACGCAAAAAGCGCTGCGCCGAGGATGATCCACGCTTCGAGAGCGAGATGATCATCGCGCTGGCTTCGTCATAGCCCGGCCCGACGCACCCCACGGGCCTCCAGCCCCGCGAACACCACGACCCACACCGCCCCGATCAGCAGGAATACCACCCCGAGCCCGGTCAGGTCGATCACACCGGAGAATGCCAACACCACCAGTGCCACCGCCGACGCCGCGTTGACCCCGATGACCGCATTCACGTGGCCAGGCACGAGCTCCGGATACCCGGCGATGAGCAGCAGCGCGAGCCCGCCGCCGACCATCGCGACACCGAACGGAATGGACCAGGACGTCGGCAACCCCAACGGCCCGCTCAGGGCCGCCGCCCCGGCGAGCATGACGATGCCGAAGCCCCCGGTCCCCCACCCGTCCATGCGCAGTGCGGTCCGCAAGAAATCGGTGTCCACCGAGGGCCGGGCGCTGAGGGTTGACGTGCTCATATCCTTCTCCTGAGGTCGATCCGCGGCAGCCGATCGGCTCCCGGCACCGACAATGCCGGGTCCGAGGTGAAGGTCTCAATAACCTCCGAGGTCATGGCCGAGCGCATGCGGCGCCGATTAGCCTGCCCAGGTGGCACCAACTCAGACGGAATCGCGCATCGGCGCACTGCTGCGCGACTGGCGACAGCGGCGCAGGCTCAGCCAGCTCGATCTGGCACTGTCGGCGGATAGCTCCGCGCGGCACATCTCCTACGTGGAGACCGGACGCGCCAAGCCGAGCCGAGCCATGATCCTGCGGCTCTGTGATGCGCTGGAGGTGCCGCTGCGCGAGCGCAACACCCTGCTGCTGGCCGCCGACTACGCCCCCGCCTACCGGGAGACCAGTCTCGACGACGCGGGCCTGGCATCGGTCCGCTCCGCGCTCGATATCATGTTGGCCGCGCACGAACCCTATCCGGCGGTCGTGTGCGACCGACTATGGAATGTGATCACCGAGAACGCCGCGATGAGCCTGTTCATGACCGGCATCCCCGATGAGCTACTGCTGCCGCAACCGAATGTCTACCGGCTGGTGCTGCACCCCGAGGGCCTCTCGGGCCGGCTCGCGAACCTGACGCAGGTGCGAGAGTTGTTCCTGGAGCGACTGTCTCGCCAGGTCAACGCGACGGGCGACGCCGAGTTGCGGGCACTGTACGACGAGGTCGCCGCATATCCCCTGCCGCCGGACCTTGTCGTGGAACCGGATGATGATGCGGCCCAACCGAGTCCGTTCGAAGTCCCATTGCGCATCCGAACCCCGTTCGGCGAGCTGCGCATGTTCAGCACCATGGCCACCTTCGGCGCGCCCGCCGACGTCACGCTCTCCGAGCTGGCGATCGAATTGTTCTACCCCCTCGACACATTCACCGCCGAAGCCCTGCGCGGGGTCGCGGCGGTGAAATCCTCGTCGGATCAGATGGGCTGGAATCCGCTGCCGACACCGCCGGTGGCGTCAACGGCCTGACGGATCTGATCGATCGGCGCGAAAAATGCCGGTGAGTGAATGGGATTCGCGGCGACGGTGCACGGAACATTGAATCCGACGCCGCCGAATCCGGTCACCCGTCCCTGATTCATCCCGACCAGTCGATCACCCACCGTGACCGGACCACCGGAATCGCCCGGCTTGGAGCAGGTTTGGTTGATGGTGCTGCCCTCCAGCGTGCCCCACACGATGCCGCAGTCGATTCCGCTGCTGCGCCCGCTCGTGCACACCGATTGGCCCGGGAAGGGTGCGGCGCCGAACCCGGCGATGGTGGTCGGGCCGACATTGCGCACCGGCGTGACCCTCGCCGGATCGAATGCCAACACCGCGAAGTCCGCGCCATCGCCGTCATCGGAGTACGCGACGGTGCCGATCACACCGGCGTCCAGGAATTGCTCGGCGCCGAATCGAGAGCCGGTCGGGGCGCAGTGTCCCGCGGTCAGCCCGACCAGTCGCCCGGCGCTGTCGTGGCCGATAGCGGTCAGCGTGCACGCCGCGTTGTTGTCGAAGACCAGACCGGAACTGCCGCCGACCACCGCGTTTCCCGCCGCCTGCGCGGTACCCGCCGCCATGGAACCCACAGCGGCGACCGCGGCCAATACGATCATTCCGAACTTCACGGCAAGTACTCTCCTTCTCGAAAAGCGCTGGCCGACGTCGCGATCGACTCAGGCGTCGGCCAACCGCAGGCGCGATGGAGAGCCGCCCGCGACAGCTGCGGCCACCTCGGAACTGAAGTTCACCATGGCGTGAGTCGCGCACACCGACGGCCAGTTAACCATTAGCTATCTCAGCATGGCGACAACGTTCCTCGTTGCGCAACAGCCTGTGTGCCGAGCGACAACGCCGAAACCCAACCGTTATGCGGCTTCCATTGCATAACGGTTGGGCCGCACCATTCAGGCGTCGAGCATTTCGGCGCCCAGCTCGCGATCCAGATCCGGATCGGCCGCCGCCAGCGCCGCGTCCAGCTGCACCGCGACCTCGCCGACATGCGGTTCGGTCATCATGTGCAGGTGGTCGCCGGGCACCGGCACCAGTGTGAAGCGCCGGGCCGCGTATTGCTGCCACCCGTTGTTCGCGCTGTCGAACATGCTGCCCACGGCCTGGTGCGCGAGATCGACACCGGGCGGCAGACCCTCTTCGGCCCGCAGCAGGGTGATGTCGCGATCGTAGGGCTCGAGCTGGTACTCCAGCAACGCCGTGTAGTTGGCGTAGAACACGTCGTAGAGCCTGCGGATCGCCTGCGGTGAACTGTCGGCGGGCAGGATCGCCGACCTGATCGCCTCGGCGAGCATCGCCTCGAACAGCTCCTCGGAACCGTGCACGTCGGGTTCGAAATCGACGAGCGCGGCCTGATTTCCGCGGGCGTACCACAGCAATTCGAGGAAGAACCAGCGGATGAGCTGCTCCTCGGCGATCGGCTCGCGGGCCTGCTGACGCAATGCCATGGTGTCCAGCAATGTCACGCTGGCCACCTCGTCCTCGGGCAGCTGACGCGCCATTTCGAGTGCGACATTGCCGCCGAAGGACCAGCCCGCCAGGTGGTACGGCCCCTCCGGATGCACCCGGCGCACCGCCGCCAGATAGGACTCGGCCATCCCGATGATCGACTTCTCCGGTGTACTGCCCGGGTCCGCGCCCGCGGCCTGCAGGCCGTAGATCGGGCGATCGGGATCGAGGTAGCGGGAAAGGGCCAGGTAGCACAGCACATTTCCGCCGATCGGATGCACCAGGAACAGCGGCGGCTTATGACCGCCGACGCTGATCGGCACCAATGGGTCGAATGTGCGCTGGGTATTGCCGGACCGGATCAGCGCCGCGAGCTCGGTGGCCGTCGGCGCACCGATGAACGAGTCGAGGGGCACCTCGACGCCGAATCGCCGGGACAGCCCCATCACCACCCGCATGGCGCCGATGGAGGTGCCGCCCGAGACGAAGAAGTCGTCGTCGAGTCCGATCGAGCGCAGACCGGCGTATTCGGCCAGCAGTTCGACGGCGCACTGCTCGTACTCGTCGGCCGGTTCGCGCTGCTCGGCGACCGATTCCGGTGCGACGTCGACGATCGAGCGCAGCGCGCCGTCGTCGCGCTTACCGCTCGGGGTGCGGGGCAGTTCGTCGAGGAATACGAACCGTGACGGCACCATATGCGTGGGCAGCACGCCACGCAGATCGTGACGCAGTGCGACCAGATCGGTCTGCTCGGCATCGCCGACCAGGAATGCGATCAGCGCACCATCGATCCCGCCGAAACCCCGTGCCACCACCGCCGCTTCGGTGATGGCCGGGTACTTCTCGACCAGCCCGAGAATGCACAGCTCCACCTCCGCGGGCTCCACCCGGAAGCCGCGGATCTTCACCTGACTGTCACTGCGGCCGAGGCAGACCAGATCGCCGGAGGCCAGCCGCACACCCAGATCGCCGGTGCGGTAAAGGATTCCGCCGCCGTGGGTGGCAACGAACCGCTGTGCGGTCAGTGCGGCCCTGCCCTGGTAACCGCGCGCGAGGGAACGACCGCCCAGGTAGATCTCACCGATGACGCCGTCCGCCACCGGACGCAGTGCGCCGTCGAGCAATTCGACGGTATCGCCGTCGACCGGGCGGCCGATGGGCGGCAGCGGCGGATAGTCGTCGGGCGAGCCGGTGAGCGTGAAGGTGGTCGCGACGTGGGATTCCGTTGGGCCGTATTGGTTTTCCAGTAGCAGGCCCGGCACCACCTTGCACAGTGCGCGGATCTCGTCGGTGATGCGCAGCTGCTCACCGGAGGAGGCCAGCACCTTCAGGTTGACCGGGAACATCCGCCGGGCCACCACGGCCTCGGCGAAGGCCTGCAATGCGACGTAGGGCAGGAACAGCCGCTCGATGCCCTCGGCGACGACGGTATTGAGCAGTTCCTCGACATTGGAGCGCAGATCCGCCGAACTCACCCGCAGCGTGGAGCCTGCGGCCAGGGTCGTGAAGATCTCCTGGAACGAGACGTCGAAGCTCAATGGCGCCAGCTGCAAGGTGCTGGCCAGATCCATACCCGATGCGCTGCGGTTCTGCCAGTCCACCAGTGTGGTCAGCCCGCGGTGCGGCATGGCTACACCCTTGGGTTCGCCGGTGGAGCCGGAGGTGAAGAGCACGTAGGCAACCGCGTCGGGTGAGATGCGCTCCGGGACGACGGCTTCCGCATGACTTTGCGCGGCCGCCGGATCGAACAGCGTGGCGGTATCCAGCACAAGTGCGGCATTGTCGACTATGTCGGCGTAGTCGGCGTCGGCGATCACCCGGTGCGGGTGAGCGCGTTCGATCATCCGGTTCAGCCGGGCCCGCGGATAGCTGACATCGAGTGGTACGCAGGCCGCGCCGAGCCGCATGAGCGCGAGCACGAGCAGCACCAGCTCCGGGCGACGGCCCATCAGAATGCCGACTCGATCCCCGGTCCGTATGCCGAACCCGCTGAGCCGCCGGACAAGTCGGTCGCTGCGCTCTATCAGTTCGTCGTAGGTGATGCTGGACTCGTCGCCTTGGACGGCGATCGTATCCGGGTTGAGTGCCGCCGCCTCGGCGACCAGTGTCCCGACATCGCGGGCGGTCGCCGGGCCCGAGCCGCGATCGATCGCGGCATCCGGATCCGCGACAATGCTCGCCAGTATGCGCAGTTGGGTGACCGCGACGGTCTCGCACTGATCCCTGGTCAATGTGTGATCGCCATTGACCCGCACCCACATTCGCCCGTCGCGCGGATCGTTGGCCACGGTCACCAGCAGCTGGAAGTTGGTGTCCTCGCGAACATCGAAGTCGCGCAGTGCGACTCCGTCCGTGCCGACGATCGGCGCGAAGACGTGGTAGTTGATGAAGTTGAACGCCGTCTCGAAGGCGGGGCCGCCATCGGCCAGGATCGACCGCAGCGGGTAGCGCCGGTGCGGGTAGGCATCGTGTTCCCGGCGCGCGATCTGGTCGACGGCCGCGCGCCAAGTGGTAGCGGTTTCGTCCAGCCGCATCGGCAGTGTGTTGAGGAACAGGCCCGCAACGCTCTCCGCGCCCGCACGGTCGGGACGGCCGTGGCTGACCACACCGGTGGTGATATCGGCACGGCCGGTCACCGTGCGCAGCGTCAGGCAGTGCGCCGCCAGATAGACGGCCTTCTCGGGCACCTGGTGCCGGGCGGCGAAGGCGGTCACACGCTGGGCCAGCTTGCGCGGCACCACCGCACTGGCCTGCGGTTCCTCTGCCGTGGCGCGGTCGTGCACACCTAATGCGGTCAGCGCCGTCGGCTCGGCCCCCGCCAATGCGTCGCGCCAGAACTCACGGGCCGAATCATCATGCACCGCGGTGATTTCGGCCTGTGCGTATTCGGCGAGCACGGTGGCCGCATGCGGGGTGTCATCGATACCGGTTTCGATCAACCCCAGCTTGTTCAGGTAGTCGAGCAGCAGTTCCAACACCGAGGTCGCGACGCTCCACCCGTCGAGGATCGCGTGGTGGAAGCTGAGCACCAGATCGACTGTCCGGCCCGCGCTTTCGGACGGACGCAGGAACACGCGTACCGCATGCAGCGGGGCGCGGGTGAGGTCGTACTGGGCGTGCCGGCGCTCCTGGATGTAGTCCTCGACCTCTTGATCGGCGAGCACCGCATCGATATCGGAGATATCGACGATCTCCAGTTCGTATTCGATCGCGGTGTGCACGACCTGTAGCGGCACCGAGTGCTTGCTCAGCTCGAACGACGAGCGCAGCGCGGGCTGACGACGCACGAGCCGATCGAACGCGGCACGGAATTGCGCGGCCTCCCAAGGCATTTCGAGGCGGTAGCGGAATACGTCCTTGTAGGTCACCGAATCGGCGCGCTCGATGCTGTGGAAGAGCATGCCGAGCTGCAGGGCGGTCGCCGGGAAGGCATCCTCGGCCTGGTGCAGCGCGGCGCGGTCGATCAGCGGCACCGTTTCCAGCGCCGTGGCGATCCGAATCCGGTTGCCGTCCGGACCATCCGAGACGATTCGGGCCAGCTCGGCGATGGTCGGATGCTCGTAGAAGGCGTCCACATCGAAGTACATCCCCGCCCGCTCGGCGGCGGTGCGCACCGATAGCGCGAGTATCGAGTCGCCGCCGTGGGTAAAGAAGTTGTCGTGTACACCGATGGAGTCGATACCGAGCACGGTCCGCCAGAGGACTGCCAGCTCGGCCTCGACCGGTGTCCGGGGTTCGACCACGCCGACGATGCCGACATGCTCCGCGGCCGCCGCCGCTCTGGCCAGCGCCTTGCGATCGGCCTTGCCATTGTGGGTCAACGGAATTCGGTCCACCCGCAGCAGCCGGGTCGGAATCATGTAGCGGGGCAGGCGGGTCGCGATCTGTTCGGCGATCTCGTCGCCGGTCACCGCGTCGCCGACGAAGTAGCCGACCAGATGCAGACCGTGCGTGTCCGACTGCTCGTCGACCACGGCCGCGGCGCGCACGCCCTGGCAGCCCAGGATCGCGTTCTGCACCTCGCCGAGGGTGATGCGGTTACCGCGGATCTTCACCTGATCGTCGAAGCGTCCCAGGTACTCCAGGGTGCCGTCGGCCAGCCAGCGCGCCAGATCGCCGGTGCGGTAGCGGCGGCGGCCGGGCACGGACAGATCGTCGACGAACGCGGCGGCGGTCAGCTCGGGGCGGCCGCGATAACCGCGTGCGACGCCGACACCGGCGATATTGAGTTCACCGGGCACACCGATGGGCATGCGGCGTCCGGATTCATCCAGCACCAGCAGATCGATATTGTCGATCGGGCGGCCGATGGGCACCAGATCCAGCGAATCCTGGTTGTTTCGATCGACCGGCGAGCAGTCGCCAGCGGCCGGGCAGTCGAAATACGAGACGTCGACGGTGGCTTCGGTCGGTCCATAGAGGTTCACCAGCTGCGGCGGCTGCTGTCCGACCGCGGCGAAGGCCGCGTGGAAGCGGCGCACCAGCGCGGGCGGCAGCGCCTCACCACTGCAGAACACCCGGCGCAGTCCGGCGATGCGCGGCACGATCGTGCGATCGGCCGCCAGCTCGTCCACGAAGGCGGCCAGCATGGACGGCACGAAATGCATGACGGTCACCGCATGCGCCTCGATGGCCTCGACGATGCGGCGCGGGTCGCGCTCGCCGCCGACCTCCAGCAGTGCCACCTTGGCCCCGGTGATGGCCCACCAGAACAATTCCCACACCGAGACATCGAAGGTGACCGGCGTCTTCTGCAGGATGACGTCGTCGGCGGCCAGCGGATAGCGGCGCTGCATCCAGATCAGCCGGTTGACCACCGAGCGGTGCTCGACCATCACACCCTTGGGCACGCCGGTCGAACCCGAGGTGTAGATCAGATAGCTCAGATCGTGCGGGTGCGAGACATTTTCGACGGCGCCCGGCAGGGTGTCGGCCACCGTGACCCGGGTGACGCCGAGGTCGGCATAGACGCGCGCGTGCTCGCGTCCGGCGACCACGAATCGGGCCTCGCAGTCGGCGAGCACCGTCGCGATGCGCGCCTGCGGATATTCCGGATCCAGCGGCACATAAGCGCAACCGGCACGCAGAATTCCGAGCACCGCGATCAGCATGTCCGTCGAACGGGACAGGACCACCGGAATGCATTCGTTGCCGGTGGCCCCCAGCTCGTGCAGCCGGGCCGCGAAACCGTCTACCAGACCGGACAATTGGGCGTAGGTCAGCGGTTGTTCGCCCGAACCGGCGGCGGTCAGGACGGCCACCCGCTCCGGGTGATCGGCGACCTGTTCGGTGAAGAGCCGATCAATGGTGGTGTAGGGGAACTCGATACGTGGCCCGGCCTCGAAGGCCGCCACTTCGGCGCGCATCCGCTCCGACAGCAACGGCAGCGCGCCGACCGGGGTCTGCGGGTGATCCAGCGCCGCGGTGACCAGTACGCCGACGCCGCGCAGCGCCGATTCGATCGGGAAGCTCGCGTCGAAGACGTCCTTGTCGTAGAACAACTGGAGACTGACCGAGCCGTCCCTGCCGTTCTCCGCGGTGACGATGGTGAGCGCGTTGGTCACCGAACCCGGATTGTGCACCGTCCACTTCGAGAGCAGCTCGTGGACATAATCGGCATCCGGCAGCTTGGTGTGGGAGAAGGCGACGTCGTACAGCGGCGGCGCGGCCGGATCCGGATTCAGCGCGCGGGTCAGCTCGCCGTAGGGGAATCGCTGATGCTTCTTGAGCTTTCGAATCTGCTGGGTGACCTGCTCCGCGATCTGGGCGAGCGGCACGTCCCGATCGACGCGCACCGGCAGCGGTACGACATTGGCGCGATGGCCCTGCGTGCGGTACGTCTCCGCGGAGTGCCGGTTCAACATCGGGACGCCGATCACCACCTGGTCGGTGCGGTGGATCGTCGCGAGATAGGTTGCCACCGCGGCGGTCAGGTAGGCGAAGACGGTGACGCCGGTGGCGCGGACCCGGTCGAGGTACTCCCCCGAAATCATCGTGTTGTAGTGTCCGCGGGCGATTCTCGGCGAGGTGGTGCGGTTGGGGAACAGCGCGGGTTCGACACCGTCGAGTGCGGCGAGCAGTCCGTCGCGATCCGCCTCGTACTGCTCGGAGGCCCGGTAGGCCTCGTCGTCTTCGATGATCCGCAGGTAGGTGGCAACGGAGCGGTCGGTGTGCTCGTTGGCGGGCTCGGGTACCGCAAGCTGGTCGAGCGGGACGTCTTTCATCTTGTAGCTGGTATCGAGCGTGGCGATGACCGGATTCATGCCATAGCCGTCGGCCAGCGCGTGATGGACCGAGATGAACAGGAAGAATCGGTCCGGGCGGTCGACCACCGCGGCCAGCCGGGCGGGCCGATCCGGCCGCTCCGGCGCGCCGACCTCGCGCCACAGCCACTCCTGGGCCGCGGCCTCGGGATCCGGCGCACCGGTCAGATCGACGACCTCTACCTTCGGGATATCGTTCGAAATCCATTGGCGGAACTCACCGTTCTCGAACGCGAAGCGCAGTCGCAGCGCATCGTCGCTCATCAGGGCCCGCTGCCAGCACGCCTGCAGGCGCGCGATATCCAGCGGCTCATCCATGCGCAGGCTATAGGTCTGTTGTGCGACGGGTTCCGGCGCCAGCCGGAAGGCCAAGCCGAGTACATCACGCTGATACGCGCTGACCGGCCATGCGTCGATGGATCTTTCGGGGGTTGCGCTGGTTTCGGACGTCACAGTCACTCCTATCGCGACGGTCGCGGCACATACCGTGCGCAAACCTGTCCAGGACCCACCCCTGTTGACGCCGAACGCAAAGCTGTTACCACATATATCCAGTTTTCAGATAGCGCGAACTACCGACATCGCCATCGATGCCGGTACTTCGCGGTCGTCTGTGGGCGGGCTGACCCTTTCGAGCGACCTGCAAGCGGTCGCTGCTGGCCCGCGCTGTCAGATCACCGACAGCAGGGCACGCACACTCTCATCGGCGAGACGCTCGGCGCGCTCACGAGACACCGCGGGCTCGACATAGCCGACGTTGAACGACAATTCGCCGTGCGTGGCATTGGCGGTGGCCATGATGAAACCACTCACCGACATGCCCGAGACGAATTGCGCGCCCGACAGCTGCCAGGAGCCGATCTTGTCCGGGAACGTATAGCGGCCCAGGTAGGTCATACACAGATGGCCGGGACCGCGGGTGTCCATCAGCTTGACCGTGGATGCGCTGGCGGCCACCGACTTCGGCGCGGCGACCTGCAACAGATTCATGGCCGCGAGGTGGTCGCGGCGGTCCATCCGCGCGCCGTACTCGCGCTCGATCTCGCTGGCGATCTGCCACAGCGAGGACCACGGCGCGTACTTCGCCGGGGTCGCGATCATGCCCTGATAGGTTCCGACCTCGGTATCGGCGACCGCGCCGTCGAGATGACCGCGAAAGTTCACCGAACTGCCGACGGTGTACCAGGATTCCTTGTAGGTGCCCGACTCCCGGGCGGCCGCGATGAGCAGCGCCGCGGACAGCGCGGCCTGCAGGCCGACGCCGTTGCGCGCACAACCGGCGGTCAGCACGTCGAGCTGATCGGCGTCGAGGCTGCGGTGCACGACCCGGCTGCGCCGCCGCGCGGGCGGGGCCAGTTCGGTCGGCTCCAGTCGGCGCGGACGCTTCAGCTGCGACTTCTGATCGCGCAGCAGCGATCCCACGGTGCGGCCGAAGCCCTTGGCGCCCTGGAACTTGGCCGGGAACAGCGCCTCCGGCCCCGGCCGCACCGGTGCGGGTTCGAGTTCGACGCCCTCGCCCGCGGCGACCTGGAGCACCTGCTTGGCCACCGACATCGCGCTCTCGCCGTCGGCGATCGCGTAATGCAGGGTGACGATCAGATCGCTGGTCTCGTCGGTGGAATTGGCGATCAGCACGGCACGCGCGAGCGGGCCGCAGTGCCAGTCGAATGGCTCACGCAGTTCGACCTCGTCGACCTCGGTCAGCCAGGTGTCCGGATCCGCGCCATCGACCAGACGCAACGGAATCGGCGTCGGCACCGGCACGAAACGCGGTGCGGTGCCGTCGGGTTCGGCCGCCACCGCGACGCCGAGCAGCGGATGCCGCCGCTGCACCTCGTCCAGACCGGTCCGGACCTGCTCGGCGGTGATCGAGCCGTGCACCCGCACCCGGGCCAGAATGTGCAGCGGCGCAAGCTGATCGGCGATCCAGTGCCAGCGCTCCACCGGGGACAGCTGACGCGGCAGCCGCGCGGTCGGTCCCTCCAGCGGCGGGAACGACATCGGCTTGCCCAATTCGCGCAGGAAGAATTCGGTGGGTGCGTGCCGGAAGTAGGTGTCGCGCACCTTCACCAGCTTGGGATCGGTCGTCTGCTCGATCTTGCCGAGCGACCACGAGCCGTTGACGAACATGGCGGTCCGCTCGGCGCGCACCTGCTCGTAACGACGCAGGCCCGCAACGGGATCCAGCGAGGTCTTCAGCGTGTGGGCGAGCACGACCGCATCCTCGATCGCCGAGTTGGCCCCCTGGCCGAGGCTGGGCAGCATGGGGTGCGCGGCGTCACCGAGCAGGGTGACCCGGCCGCGGCCCCAGCCCGCGAGCGGCGGGCGATCCTGGCACGGCACGGCGAGCACATCGGCCCATTCGGTCTGGTCGATGCACGCGCGCACCTCCGGCGCCCAGTCGGCGTAGAGCCGCTGCAGATCTTCCTTGGTCCCTTGCCAATTGGCGGCCTCGTCGCCCGGCATGGTCATGGTGCCCCACCAGTAGACCCGGCCGTGGCCGATGTCGTGGATGCCGAAACGCATTCCGGTGCCCCAGTAGTGGGCGGAGTAGCCGCGCGGCACGGCCGGGTGTTCGAACGGGATGCAGGCCAGCCAGGCGACGAAATCGCCGGGGCGCGGTTCGGCGCGGCCGTGCAGTTGGGCGCGGACCATGGAGTGGATGCCGTCGGCGCCGATCAGCAGATCGCCCTCGGCTACGCGGCCGTCGGCGAATTCGACGCGCACGTGCTCACCGTCGTCGATGAACCGAGTCGCCTGTGCGCCAACATGAGTCGGGGTGTCGCCGATCGCGCGCAGCAGCACCGCGTGCAGGTCCTTGCGGTGCAGCGCGACGCTCGCCGCGCCGAGGCGGTCGTCCTGGCGGTGCACCGGGAGCACGCGAATGGGGGTGCCGTCGGGGTTGTTGAAGCGGAAGGTCTCGACCTTGCCGCCGCGCTCGAACAGTTCCTCTTCGATGCCGAGGCCGATCGCGCGCAGCGCCTTGATGCCGTTGGCCTGCACCGAAAGTCCGAATCCTTGGCCGCGCAGTTCGGGGGCCGCCTCATACAGTTCGACCGCGAAGCCCGCCTGTCGCAATGCGGCGGCCGTGGTGAGCCCTCCGATCCCCGCACCGAGCACGACAACCTTGACCGGACTACTCATTCGAACCTGCGCTTCCATCGACCCACTCGACAGCACAGGACGCCTTCATCTTTCGAAGCGGCCACCGAGCCACACTGCTCGCCGGCTCTCATCCCCCCGAGCAGCCCTGTTCGAAGACCATAGTCATCCCCGACCAGACAGGCGGGGCGGGATGCCTGTGCCTGACCGCCCCGAAGCCTACCGCTAAGACCGTGTCTGAAACGTTACTGAGTGAGATTCGCCCCAAAGGGCGGGTTTCGGCAGGCTAAATCTGTTGCGATGCGCCATAATTCGCGGTTCGCGGAAACATACGGATTGGTCGGATGCCCGAATTCCTCAGAGGTAGGAGGTGTCATTGACCAAGCGAACCGACGAGCCGCCGTCGGGATAGAACTCCGCGATCGACAGCGATGCCAGGTCCAGATGCAGTCGATACAGCAGCGACGGGCCGACGCCGAGCGCCAGCTGCAGCAGGGTCTTGATGGGGGTCACATGGCTGACCACAACGATGTTCTGGCCCGGGTACAGCGCGACCAGATCACGGCGGGCCGCCTCGACTCGTTCACGGACCTGGTCGAAGCTCTCGCCGTTCGGCGCGAATATCGAGGGGTCACCGAGCCAGCGGGCGTGTAGTTCCGGATCCCGTTGCGCCGCTTCCAGGAAGGTGAGCCCTTCCCAGTCGCCGAAGTCGGTCTCGATGAGGCCGTCGAGGACCCGCATGGGCACGTCGAGTGCGGTCGCGGCGGCCTCGGCCGTCTCGCGGGCGCGGCCGAGCGGTGAGGTGACCACGGCGGAGATGCCGCCCTTCGCGGCGAGCATCTTCGCGGCGCGGGCGGCTTGTTCGCGACCGAGGTCGGTGAGCGGCGGGTTGCCGCGGCCGGAATAGCGACGCTCCAGCGAGAGGGCGGTTTGGCCGTGACGCAGCAGCAGCAAGCGGGTCGGGCGGCCGGTCGCGCCGGTCCAGCCGGGGGGCTTTTCGGCGGCGGTCGGCGTGTCGCGTTCGGTGGCTCGAGCATTCGACGCGGTCGCATCCCTGGCTTCGTCGATCCAGCTCGGCAGTTGCTGTTCGTCGCCACGCGCTGAGGTCGGCTGCTCATCGGTCCAGCCGAGCAGTTGTTCTTCGGCCTCGCGGACCTCCTCCGCCAGGCTGGCGGCGGCCGCGCCGGCATCGAGCAGTTGCCGTTCGGCGGCATGCACCTCGCCGATCAGCGTCGCGTCGTCCATCGCCTCGTTGGCCAGTCGATCCGCACGCGAATTCTGTTCGCGCGGAATCCAGGTGAAGCTCACGCTGTCGAAACCGGCGACCAGCCTGCGTGCCCGGTCGGCGAGCGGAATCATGGCCGCGTGCTTGACCTTCCAGCGACCCGACATCTGCTCGACGACCAGCTTGGAGTCCATCCGCACCGCGACCGTGCGCGCGCCCAATTCGGCCGCCGCTTCCAAACCCGCGATGAGCCCGCGATATTCGGCGACATTATTGGTGCTGATGCCGATGTATTCCTTGCGCTCGGCGAGCACACGGGTGTGATCGGCGGCGAAGACGACCGCGCCGTAACCGGCCGGGCCCGGATTGCCCCGGGAGCCGCCGTCGGCCTCGACGATCACCTCGCGTTCGGTCATAGTTCCCCTTGCCTCATTCGACCTGCCGCCGGGAGCGGCGAACCCGAACCGGCGCGAGTACTGATACCCGCGCCGGGAACGTCACAAACCCGACTCTTTGGTTCGCACCAGGATCGCGCCGCATTCCGGGCAGCGCACGATCACATCGGGGGCGGTCTTGGCGATCCGCGCGATCTCGCCACGGTCCAGTTCGATCCGGCACGCACCGCATCGGCGCGCCTGCAACAGCGCCGCGCCCACGCCGTGCTGGGTGCGCTGACGGTCGTAGATGCTCAGCAGTTCGGCCGGGAACAGTGCGACCAAACCCTTGCGATCGGTATCGCAACGGCCCTGTGCCACATCGAGATCCGCCAGCGCCTCATCGCGCAGGCGCTGCGCGTCGGCGAGGCCCTGTTCGGTCTTGGTGAGCCGCGCACCCGCGTGATCGTGGTCGGAGGCCGACGCCTCGCGGCGCTCCATCACCTCCAGCAGCTCGTCCTCGAGCACCGAACGGCGCCGTTCCAAACTGCCCAGCTCGTGCTGAATCTCCGAAAGCTGTTTGGCGCCCACCGAGCCGGCGGTCAACATGCCGCGGTCGCGCTCCTCGCGCTTGCGCACCGCCTCGACCTCGCCCTCGAGCTTGCGAATATCGCGGTCGAGATCGTCCAACATGATCTCGACCGCCACCGCCGCATCCTTGTGCGCATTCCGCTCGGCCTCCAGCCGCGCCACCTCCTGCTGCTCGGGCAGCACGGTGCGCCGATGCGCGATCCGCGTCAGTTCGGCGTCGACGGCGGCGAGCTGAAGCAGCTTGGCCTGGACAGGTGGTTCGACATTCAACGCGGACAAACTCCTGGGCGCTATGGACGGATGGGGGCACGCGAACGCCGCGATGCCAGTGTTCAACCGTACCTCGGATGGCCCGCGATTCGGTCCCAGGACCTCGTTTCCTTCTGTTGGCGGCGTTTGCGTTGTCGCCGGTTCCCATGCCGGACCTGGTTCGACTGGTTCCCTGCATGGACGCCGCCGTCGCAGGTCGTGGCATGTTGGCGATGCCGAGATCCACTCCGCGGACCCCCGGTCGGGTCGGTGCGCTCCGGTTCAGCGATGTCGCAGGTCGCGGGCCGGCGCGGACTTTCACCACCGCCCTGAACGGGGCGGATGCACTAGCGCGGTAGCGACAGGGAAGACGTCGTATTCGGTCTCCGCATCAGCTTCCCTGTGCGCGGGGTTTGATGGCGTCGCGGGAAATGAAGACGTCGTAGGTGCCGGGGGTGGCGATCGCGGCGTTGCCGTAGGCGGAGCGGACGAAGGGGTCGGTCCACCATTTGTGGGTGCGCATATCGTTGAAGAAGTCTTGGTCGTCGCCATTGACGAAGATCTGGTTCTGGGTGGTGGCGACGCCGTCGAGGCGCTGGCCGTAGAGCCGGGTCACCTTGTATCCGGAGTGGAACCCGAGCGCGTTCACCCAGGGCTCCAACTCGACGATATTGGCCTGCAACACCCACAGATCACCCTCGACCTGATATTTCTCGTGCTTGTCGGGATGGTGCTCGTCGCCGTAGAGGGTGAGGTCGACCTCGAGCCGATGATCTTGGCCCGCAACCTGACTCACCACCACATGTGCCGCCTTGATCTCCCCGCTCAACCCGAGGAAGGTCTGCATGAGCGTCACGACCCACAGCAGCAGCACGGCGACGACGAGCAGCCCTAGTCCGCCCGCCCCGCGCCCGATCAAAACCCGCAATCCGACCTTGCGCACCATCACGAGCGCCGATATCAGCAACGCGACCGCGACCAGGATGATCAGCATCAGCCCGATCTGCACGATCCCGAAGTCCACCGGGAAATCCATGCGCTAGTTGTACCCCGCTCAGGTAGGTCGACTCACCCGAACCGGACACCCCTCCCACCAACAATCACGACACGCCCCGAACACGCCGCCGCAGTGCACACTTCGGGCGCGTGCCACCACCGCGGCCGATCTCCCTACTCGTCAGGTGTGCCAGCACCGAGCCCTTTGGTACGCGCTATCCCGACCACCGAGCCGCCCAGCGGCACGCGGGCGGTTACACGGTGGCGCTGATCGTCCAGGGATCGGTGCGCACGATGCAGACGCGGGTTTCGAGGTCGGGTAGCGCGGTCTGCACTACCGACTGCGCCTGTGCGCACCAAGGGAATTCGGTTGCCCAATGGGCGGCGTCGACTACGGCCGGGCCGCCGCGGCGCAGGTGTTCGTCGACGGGGTGGTGGCGCAGGTCGGAGGTGACGTAGGCGTCCACGCCGAGGCGCGCCGCGGTATCCAGGTAGGAATCGCCCGCGCCGCCGCAGACGGCGACGGTTCGGATCACGCGGTCCGGGTCACCGGCCGCACGCACGCCCCAGGTCGTCGCGGGCAACGCGGCGGCAACCCGAGAGGTGAACTCGCGCAAGGACTCCGGTTCGGGCAGGGTGCCGACCCGACCGATGCCGAGCCCGGATGGCAGCGCCGCGCGCTCGGTGACGTGGTAGGCGGGAGCTTCATAGGGATGGGCGGCCCGCAACGCCGCCAGCACGGCCGCACGCGCCGAGGGGGGCGCTATCACCTCGAGTCGATCCTCGTCGACCCGCTGCAATTCCCCGATCGACCCGACCGCCGGATTCGCCCCCGCCACCGGACGGAACTGCCCGACTGCCGGTACGCGCAGAGCGCAGTCACGATAGGTTCCGCTACCGCCGGCACCGGCCGCGAACAGCGCCGCCAGCACCGCATCGGTATGCGAGCGCGGCACCTGCACCACCCAATTGTCCACGGCGGCTACCGGTTTCGAATCCATCGGCCCGGTGACGGTGAGCCCGAGCGCCGCGGCAAGCGCATCGGAGACCCCGGGATCAGCGGAGTCCGCATTGGTATGCGCCGCGAACAGCGCACATCCGGACCGGATCAGCCGATGCAGCAGAGCACCTTTGGGCGTATCGGCCGCGACGCTGTCGACCCCGCGCAACAGCAGCGGATGATGCACCACCAAAGCCTGTGCCCGCCAAGCGATCGCCTCATCCACGACCGCGGCGGTGGCATCCACCGCGAACAACACCCGGGTCACCTCATCCCCCGGATCCCCGCACACCAACCCCACCGAATCCCACGACTCCGCCAACTTCGGCGGATAAGCCGCGTCGAGCACACCGATCAGTTCCGCCAGCGTCGTCACGACCCGCCTACCTCCACTCCATCGATGTCCCAATGACTTTCAACCGCACCGCGCGCACCGGCCATCGTTCGCCGATCGCCCTCATTCGCTGCCCGGCGCTGCACCATCCACCCGAACCGGCCGCAGCGACCAGCCGATCGACCTCAGCTCCCCCGGCTATGGGCCGGGTAATGCTCCCTGCGCAATGACAACCCGTCGGGGCCGACATCAGACCCCCGCCGCACGAATACCCGCGACCAATCGATCGACTTCGGCTGCACCACGGACGGCGACGCGCAGGTGGTCGGGTCCGAGTCCGGGGAACGTGTCCGCGCGGCGGACCGCAATTCCCTGCTCCGCCAAGTGCTTTCGCAGGAGCTCACCATCGGGTACGCGCAGTAGCAAGAACGGACCGTCGGCGGGCGTGTGGACTTGCACACCCAGTGCGGTCAGTCGTTCGATCATCGAATCCCGGTCGACGGCAATCGCCTGCGCTCGCTGCTGCGCGGCGGCGACCGCGCTCGGCTCGGCGGTCGCGGTGATCGCCTCGAGTTGCAGCGTCCCGAGGGGCCAGTGCGCGCGACCGTGATTCAGCCGGGCCAGCACGTCGGGTGCGCCGAGGAAGTAGCCGCAGCGCAGACCCGCCAGGGCCCAGGTTTTGGTGAGGCTGCGCAGGACGAGGATGTCCGGGGCGGTCGAGGCGGCCAGTGATTGTGGTTCGCCGCACATCGCGTCGGCGAAGGCCTCGTCGACCACGATGATCCGGCCGGGCCTGCGCAACGCGCGGATGGTGTCGGCGGGGTGCAGGACCGAGGTCGGATTGGTCGGGTTGCCGAGCACGACCAGGTCGGCCGCGCCGGGCACGAGCGCCGGGTCGAGCGTGTACGGCGGTTCGAGTACGACGCGGGCGACCGGGATATCCGCCTCCCGCAATGCCAGTTCCGGTTCGGTGAACGACGGATGCACCACCGCGGCCAGCCGGGGCGAAAGTCGAGGCAGCATCGCGAAACCTTCGGCCGCACCGGCCAGCAGCAGCACCTGCGCGACGGTGCGACCGTGCCGGGCCGCCACCGCGGTACGCGCGGCGAGTTCGTCGGCCGCGCTCGGGTACCTGCCGAGGTCGTCGAGTCGGGCGACCAGCCGGTCGCGCAGCCAATCCGGCGGGGCACTGCCCTGCACATTGACCGCGAAATCGAGCATGCCGGGATGCGCGTCGACGTCACCGTGGTGACGCAGTTTCGCGTGATCGACCCGTTCATCCGGCACGAGAAAACACCCTACGTGGCGGCCCATCGGGGCGACCGGCCAGAATGGCTGTCGTGGGTGAGCTGCACGTGTCCTTCGTCTGTACCGGCAACATCTGCCGATCGCCGATGGCGGAGAAGATGTTCGCGGTACATCTGTACCGCGAGGGGCTCGCGGACCGCGTGCGGGTCAGCAGCGCGGGCACCGACGGCTGGCACGCCGGACAGGACGCCGACGCCCGCACCAACGCGACACTGCGCCGCCACGGCTACCCGACCGGTCACGTCGCCGCAAAGTTCGGCAACCAACACCGCGACGCCGACCTCCTGGTCGCCCTCGACTCCGGCCACGAACGCCGACTAGCCATGCTCGGCATCCCGACGGACCGCCGCCGCCTGCTACGCAGCTTCGACCCGAACGCCGACTCCACCGACGTCCCCGACCCCTACTACGGCGACACCGCCGACTTCGACCTCGTCCACGACCAGATCGCCGCCGCCATCCCCGGGTTGTTGGACTGGGTCCGAGCCACCCTCGCCGCCCACAACGGCGACTCCCCGCGCAGCCAAGGGGCCGACCCGTTCGGCGACGCCGCGCGGACCCGGATTGCCGCGCCCGGCGACGAACCGAGCACGCCCCGCGGAGCACACCAGACCGAGCGCGAACCAGACCGGTCAGTCTCGTACGACCCGGTCCACGACGGACGCCCGTGATGCGCCGCCTGACCTTCCTCCTGCGCCCGAGCTGGCTCATCCTGGCCGTTCTCGTGGCGGCCTTCGCCTACCTCTGCTTCACCGTGCTCGCACCGTGGCAGCTCGGCAAGAACACCACCACCTCGCATCGCAACCAGCTGATCGCCGATTCGGTGGACGCCGCCCCGATCGACATCACCACGGTCCTGGACGACCAGGGCACCGACTCGCACTCCGAATGGCGGCGCGTCACCGCGACCGGCAGCTATATGCCGAACTCGACGGTGCTGGTCCGCCTGCGCCACCTCGACGGCGCCCCCGGCTACTCGGTGCTCGCCACCTTCAAGCTCGACGACGGCCGGATCCTGCTCGTCGACCGCGGCCTCGTCGCGGCGGTCGACGGATCCCGTCCACCGCAGATTCCGGACCCGCCCACCGGACCGCAGCGGATCGAGGCCCGAATCCGGATGTCCGAGGGTGTCACCCCCGGCAAGGATCCGCTGGTCCAGGACGGCTACCGCCAGGTGTACTCGCTGGACACCACCCAGGAAATGGCCGTCCTGCAAGAGCCGTTGACCGTCATCCCCACCGGCGAACGCGGCGGCTACCTGCAACTCAGCGAAAACCAGCCCGGCGCATTCACCCCCACTCCCCTCCCCCAACTCGACGCGGGCCCCTACCTCTCCTACGGCCTGCAATGGTTGGCCTTCGGCATCATGGCTCCCCTCGGCCTCGGCTACTTCGTCTACGCCGAAATCCGCGAACGCCGCAAGGAGAGGAACTCGGCCACCCCGGAACCGACGCCAACCGAAACCCCAACCCCCGCGCCGACTTCCACCAACGAACAACGTCTGGCCGACCGCTACGGCGGCACCCGCTAACCCTCGGGTCCATCAGCAATCACGCACCGGCCGAGACCGCTCCACGGTAGGTCGTGGATCGCCCGAGTTCGGCGCAATATTCGGCCGCGGCGACCCGGTTTCCGTCGATAGCCGCGATCGCACCGAGCAGGGGCATGGATACCAGGATCAGCGACGCAGAATCGACCAAAGGGCGGTCGTCAGAACAGCTCCCACTTGGACTGCCTCCGACATGCGTACGGCCCGACGAAGATCCGCCACCCCGGGCGCCGGGCCGTCACCGAGGGTGGGGCGCAGTTCGGTGCCGTAGCGGTACTGGGTGCGGCCGCCGAGGCGGACGCCGAGCGCACCCGCCATGGACGCCTCGACGACGCCCGCATTCGGACTGGGATGTCTGGACGCGTCTCGTTGCCAGGCCCGCAGTGCGTCCGCCGAGCGGCCGCCGACCATGGGAGCCAAGGCCGCGGTGAGCATGCCGGTGATCCGGGCGGGCAACAGATTCGCGAGATCGTCCACCCGGGCGGCGGCCCAGCCGAAGCGGCGATAGCGGTCGTTGCGGTAGCCGATCATCGCGTCCAACGTGTTGACCGCGCGATATCCGAGCAGCCCCGGCGCCCCGGCGACCGCACCCCACACCAGCGGGGCGACCGTCGCATCGGAGGTGTTCTCCGCGATGGATTCCAATGCGGCGCGGGCCAATCCGTCCGCATCGAGCACCTCGGGATCGCGCCCGCACAGCGCGGGCAGCAGCGCCCGCGCGCCCGCCAGATCGCCGGACTCCAGCCGGTCGGCCATCTCCTGCCCGGTACGCGCCAGGCTGCGTCCACCGAGCACCGTCCAGGTCGCCAGCGCCGTGGTCACCACCCCGCCACGCCGAAGCCCGATCCCGACCGCCGTCGCCGCGCCAACGAGCACCGCCGCGTGCACCACCCCCGCCGACCGTCGATCGGCATAGGTCACACACTCCAGCGCACTTGCCGCCGAACCGAATCCCGCCACCGGATGCCACCGGCGCGGATCACCGAACGCGCGATCGAGCACAAAGCCGAGCACCAGCCCGGCAGCGGTCGAGGTCCCCGTTTGCACCCGGCGAGGGTAGCGGGTCCGCCCTGATGTCACACTCGCCAGCCCTGCGTCGTCATCCTGGTGACGACCCATAAACTCGCCCCCGAGGGGGCCGGACGACCGAATGGCGAGACCAGTGACAGCAGAACAGCCCTCCTCTGAACCGATCGACCAAGCCGAGTTGGCTCGGCGTTTCGAGGAGCACCGGCCATATCTGCGCAGGCTCGCCTACAGCACGCTCGGCAGCCTCACCGACGCCGACGATGTGGTGCAAGACGCATGGCTGCGGTTGCAGCGCCAGTACGAGGCCGGGACCGCGGGCGAGATCGAGAATCTGCGCGCCTGGCTGTCCACCGTCACCGGCCGCCTCGCCCTCGATCACCTCGGCTCGGCCCGTGCCCGCCGCGAACAGTATGTCGGCGAATGGCTGCCCGAGCCGGAGGTCACCAACTGGGACGACCCGGCCGACCGGATCACCCAGGACGAGCGCGTCACCACGGCGCTGCTGGTCGTGCTGGAATCCCTTTCGCCCGCCGAGCGCACCGCGTTCGTGCTGCAGGATGTGTTCGGCATGAGCGGCCCCGAAGTCGCCGAGGTCGTCGGCCGCACCCCGGCGGCCGTGCGGCAGCTCGCCTCCCGCGCCCGCAAGCGCGTCGAGGATGGGACGCCGCGCTTCCCCGCCTCACCCGACGAGCAAGAGAAGGTCGTATCCGCCTTCGCGGTCGCCTGGCGTTCCGGTGATCTCAGCGCACTGCTCGGCGTGCTCGACGAGAACGTCAGTCTCACCGCCGACGGCGGCGGCAAGGTCCCCGCCATCCGCCAGGCCGTGCGCGGCGCCGAACTCATCGCGAAGATGCTGCTCGGCTGGTACCACGCACCATCCGCGGCGGGCGCCTGGGGCCGCGCGGTCCTGGTCAACGGTGCGCCCGGTCTGGTCGTCTTCGACGGCGCCCACACCGGCGTCTTCTCTTTCGTCGTCGACAACGGCCGCATCGTCGCCATCAATATCGTCCGCAACCCGGACAAACTGCACGACCTCCCCATCGAAGGCGCCCCCGACTGGTACCTCGGGCCGAACACCGAATAGCCCCACGCGGCCCGCACATTTCGATGTGCGGGCCGTCCCCGCAGACAGTGTCCGACACCTCTGCACCGGGTACCAACTCCAGCACGCCTCGGACCACCCATTGCACCTTCTCGCCCGAGCCACCGAGCGACGCCCCGGCCACTCGGCACACCTCTTCTCGCAGCCGCAAGCCCGTTTAGGCGGTGTGAGCCAGCGCAGAAGGCGTGTAGACGATCCCGCCCCCCGAAGTCACCGAGTTGCCCGCAGCACCGGTCCCAATGCTCAGGCAGGCGCTCCAGCCGCCGACTCCGCACGCTGGATATCGCCCCCAGACCGATTGCGTCGCAACATAATGAGCCACAACCCGCGAGCGAGGACAACGCTCACGCCCGCCAGCGCGGCGATGCCGAGGAACACCACGAGAGCCGGCCATACGTAGGCCACCTGCAGGAAGGTCGCGGCTCGACCGCGGAAGACGAGGGCCGCGAGTTGCGGCAGCACGGCCAGGATTCCGATCGGGGCCAGGTAGGGCAACTGCCGGAGTGCGATCAACCACGGGGGTCGGGCAGATTGCCGTTCGGCCCAGCGGCGCGATCGCACAACACAGAGCACACCGAGACCGAGAGTCACGAGCGTCAACGGCGCCATCCCCCAGTCCGCCCAAATCCCCCAGGGACGGTGCACATCCGGCGTCTCGCCGCGGGTCAGCTCGACCAAACCCTGCGCGATGATCCCGGGATCATCCTCGAGCGACATGCCGGTATTCGCAATGACGGCGATCCCATACCCCGTATCGGGCAACAGAACCTCATCGGCGGTATAGGTGAACCAATCGCCATTGTGCGAGAGCTGCACCCCGTGATCGGATTGCGCACGCCGCCAACCCATTCCGTAGTCGTCGTCGCCGATCCGGGATGGTGTGTGCATCTCGGTCACCGCCGCCGCGGATACCACCTGGCGCCCGTCGGGCGCTAGGCCGCCGTTGTTCTGAGTGATCAGCCACCTGGCCATATCGGCGGCCGTGGTGATCACGCCCTGGCTACCGCCGACGAACCAGTCGGGCTCGGCCATCGGTATCGCGAACCCGTACGCCCGAATGTATCCATGCGTCACGTCTTCGGCCGCACGCGACGTATCCACTGTCGCACTGTCCCGCATCCCGATGGGGCCGAACACATTCCGCCGCAGATAGTCCGCGAACGCTTCCCCACTGACCACCTCGACCAAGCGCGCGGCCACCTGATAGTTCGGGTTGTGATAGTTGAATCGCGTCCCCGGCTCGGCGGCCGATTTCGCCGTCCGCAGTCGCTCGACCGCCCCGGCCAGCGAATCCGCCTGCGGCCGCCGCAGATCGGGAAATGCGGTATCCGACATGCCCGATGTCTGATTCAGCAACTGCCGCACCGTGATCCGGTCACCGCGCGGATCGGCGAGCCGAAAGTCGGTGAGGTACTGACGCACTGGCGCATCGAGACGCACCTTCCCGGCATCGACCAACTGCATCACGGCCAACGCCGTCATGGATTTACTCACCGAAGCGATCGGCATTCTCGTCGTCGCGGCGACCGCCGAACCGGTGGAATCGTGACCATACCCCGCGACGTACACCACCTGATCCCCATGCGTAATGGCGATCGAAGCCCCCGGCAACCGGGTTCGCGAAAGGTATTCGGACATATACCGGTCCACCGCGGCCGGATCGACGCCCATCGGCGTCGCGACCGCCGCACCGGCGTACGGCAACAGCGTCAGGAGCAAGGCGATCACCATTGCGCAGGCTCGCCGCGGGTTGGTCACCGATGTCGCCCTTCTCACTGCGAGTCCGCGTCAGCCCGCCAACCCTACTGGTTTCGGCATCGAATACCCGTGCGCCGCCGCAACCTCCGCCGATAACAACCGCCCCTTATCCGCGGTAACCCCCTGCGCGAGATCGGGATTCGCGGTGCACGCCGCGCGCCACCCGTCATCGGCGATCGCACGCACATACGGCAGGGTGGCATTGATGAGCGCGACGGTCGCGGTGTGCGGCACCGCACCCGGCATATTCGTCACGCAGTAGAACAGCGAGTTCCGCACGCGGAAGGTGGGATTCGCGTGCGTGGTCGGATGCGAACCGGCGAAGCATCCGCCCTGGTCGATGGCGATATCCACCAGCACCGACCCCGGCCGCATGGCACCGACCAATTCCTCGGAAACCAGCTTCGGCGCCCGCGCACCCGGCACCAGCACCGATCCGATGACGAGATCGGCCCCCAGCACCGCCCGCTCGATCTCGACCGCATTCGAGGCGAGCGTCGCGATCCGCCCGTGGAACCGCGCGTCGAGGTCGCGTAGTCGCGCCGAATTCGTATCCAGCACAGTGACTTTCGCACCCATCCCGGCCGCGACCACGGCCGCGTTCGTCCCGGCGACACCACCGCCGAGCACCACCACATCGGCCGGACACACTCCGGGCACGCCGCCGAGCAGCACCCCGGCACCGCCGAGCGGCGACATCAGGTGATACGCGCCGACCTGCGTCCCGAGCCGGCCCGCGACCTCACTCATCGGTGCGAGCAGCGGCAGCGACCCATCCGCCGCCCGCACCGTCTCATACGCGATCGCGGTGATTCCCGACCGCAGAATCGCATCGGTGCACTCCCGCGACGCGGCCAGGTGCAGGTAGGTGAAC
The DNA here is from genome assembly GCF_048910785.1 of Nocardia nepalensis. Lineage (NCBI taxonomy): Bacteria > Bacillati > Actinomycetota > Actinomycetes > Mycobacteriales > Nocardiaceae > Nocardia > Nocardia nepalensis. The sequence goes on from NZ_JBKBET010000037.1 coordinate 72,571, forward strand.
AGCACCTGCTCGCGCCGCATCCGCGGATACTCCTGGGCGATCGGTTCCTTGACCTTCAGAATCAGCTCGCCCTCGCGCCACACCTGATCGGCGTCGGGCACCATCCGAGCACCCGCGGCGACGTAATCGGCATCCGGAAAACCCGACCCCACCCCGGCGCCGGTCTGCATCAGCACCTCGTGCCCGTGCCGCACCAGTTCCCCGGCGCCGGCCGGGTTCAGCGCCACCCGATACTCCTGCTCCTTGACCTCCCGCGGAACTCCGATCCTCATATCGCCATCGTGGACCACGGATCGGAGCTTCGCCATGAACGTCGCGATATCGAGGGCGTTCTCCTGCGCGGCTATACCGCGAACGGCTGACCCAATCGCGGGATCCGCAGCTGATCGGCGCGCCCGGCGTACTCGAAGGTGCGGGCCAGATAATCCAGCGGCTCGGTGAAGTGGTGCCAGCCCTCGCCGTGCACGGCGACGATCACCGCATCACCGAGCAATTCGGCGGCCTCGAGCGCGCTGCGTCCGTTCAGCGTCAGATCGGTATCGCCGAACCGCCCGACATTCGCGCCACCGACGTTCAGGATGGCGATATCGATCCGCCCGATCCGCTGCACGATCTGCTCGACCAGCGCGACCGAGGCATTGTCCCCGGAGACGTACACGGTCGGCTGATCGTCGGCCTGCAGCACGAATCCGGTCACCACCCCCGTCTGCGGCTCGCACCCTTCGGGTCCGTGCAATGCGGGCACACCGGTCACGCGCACGTCGCCCACGGTGACGGTCTCCCAGTTCTCGAGCCCCCGAACACCTTTGATGCGCCCGGCCGCATCCGGTGTCGAGAACACGGTCGGCACGGTCGTCAGGAATTCGCGGCCGGAGTTGTCGAGATTGTCCGAGTGCTGATCATGCGAGAGCAGTACTACGTCGACCGTTCCCACCTGGTCCACCGACACCGCGGGACCGGTCAGCTTGTGCAGTGTGATCGGGCCCGGGTAGTCGCCAGGAGCGTCGAAGGTCGGGTCGGTCAGCCACGTCAGGTTGCCGTACCGGAAGCGCAGGGTGGGCCCGCCGATGTGCAGGGCTTCGACAGTGGTGCGTTCGATCGTCTCGGTCATGCGATCAATATTGCTGGTCGCGATATCGCGATCAAAAGTGGCCCGCGAGCCGCCTAGCGATAAGATCGGGCCATGCGCACCGTCGCCGTTCTCGCCTTCGATGGCGTCATACCCTTCCATCTGTCCGTGCCGACGCTGGTCTTCGGCCGCGTGGGCGTCGAGGGCAGCCCCGACTACCGGGTCGAGGTGTGCGCCGAGCGACCCGGCACCCTGCGGACGCCAGCCGGATTCGACATCGTCGTCGAAACCGGACTCGACGCCTTCGAGCGCGCCGAGCTGGTGGTGATCCCGAGTTGGCTGCGTGGCATGGGCATCTCGGACGACCTGCGCGACGCACTGCATCGGGCGCACGCCAGGGGCGCCCGCATAGTCGGCCTGTGCCTCGGCTCCTTCGCGGTGGCGGCGAGCGGCCTGGCCGACGGCCGGGAAATCACCACCCACTGGGCCGCGGCCGACGAGCTCGCCGCCGCCTACCCCGCGGTCCGGGTCCGCGCCGATACGCTCTGGTCGGATCTCGGCGATATCGTCACCTCCGCGGGCGTCGCCGCCGCACTCGACTGCTGCCTGCACCTGGTGCGCGCCGACTTGGGCAGCCGAGCCGCCACCGAATTGGCCAGGTCGCTGGTGACCGCGCCGCACCGCAGCGGATCCCAGGCCCAGTACATTCCGGTGGCCGTGCCCGACGCCGCCGATGACGATCCGATCGAACGCGCAATGGTCTGGGCGCGAACGAATCTCGGCGAACCGATCGATCTGGACGGCTGGGCCCGCGTCGCCCACATGTCGCGGCGCACCTTCACCCGCCGCTTCCGCGATCGCACCGGCGGCAGTCCGCAGCAATGGCTGCTGCACCAGCGCACCGACCGGGCCAGACTGCTGCTGGAATCCACCACCGACACCATGGATCGCATCGCCGCCGAGACCGGCTTCGGCACCGCGGTCAGCCTGCGCCACCACTTCCACCGCATCCTCGGCACCAGCCCGGCCGCACACCGCGCGCTGTTCGCGGGGACGCCCGCGGTGCCGCCGATCGGCGTCGTCTAGGTTTTCGGCATGAGGATCGAGGTAAGCGGACACACGCCGGAGATCGACGAGACCGCGTGGGTCGCACCGAACGCGACCGTGATCGGGCGCGTGCGACTCGCCGCCGAGGTGAGCATTTGGTACAGCGCGGTACTGCGCGGCGATCTCGAGGCGATCAGTGTCGGCGCGCGCACCAACATTCAGGACGGCTGCGTGCTGCACGCCGACCCCGGCTTCCCGCTCACCGTCGGCACCGGAGTCTCGGTGGGGCACAATGCGATCCTGCACGGCTGTACGGTGGGCGACGATGTGCTCGTCGGCATGGGCGCCACGGTGCTCAATGGCGCGGTCATCGGCGCGGGCAGCCTGATCGCCGCCAATGCGCTGATTCCCGAGGGCGCACAGATTCCGCCCGGCTCATTGGTCGCGGGCGTGCCGGGCAAGGTGCGCCGGGAATTGAGCGAGGCCGAACAGGACGGCATCCGACTCAATGGCGCTGTGTACCTTCACAACATGGCCAACCACCGGGTCGCCAAGCAAGTGTGAGACAGGCCACACTGATCAAATGACCAGTCTGATTCGCTGATAACATTCTGCCAGCGTGCCCGGCGTCCCGGGCTCTCCCGCCGACACAGCTGTCGAGTGGCCAGTTACGCGGAGGGTGGGTCCGCCGGGATGGTGGCCGCGCAGCGTACAGGCAGGAGGTATCACGGTGGCGTACGTGCAGCAGAGCATGCACCGGCCATTGGGGCGGATCAGCGTGGCCGATATCGCGGCCCAGCCCGGCGGGGTCGAGGCGCTACAGCGACGGGTGCACGAGTTGCGCTCCAGCGGCGTGGATTTCGCGGCGAACGCGATCGAGCAAGAGATGGCGGCCCTGGATCTGCCGAGACAGTAAATTCACTTCGACCCTCCGGACACAGCAGTCCTGTCGGTCTCTGGTGCCGATCCCCGGCCGAACCGTCGCGACCCGGTGAAATAATGAACGCCCATCACCCGCACCGTCGCGACGCCAAGGCACCATCGGCGTCCCGAGCCGACCACTGGAGATTCGATGCCGACCGTCCCGCCCATCCTCCAGCGCATCCTGGAAAAGCCCGTCAGCGACGGTGAGAAGCTGCTGGAAAGCGCGCTGTCGGCGTTTCTGGACTTCGGCATCAAACGCACCAGCATGGGCGAGATCGCCCGGCGCGCCGGGATCAGCCCGGCCACCCTGTATCGCCGATTCGAATCGAAGAACGAATTGGTCGAGGCGGTCAGCGTGCGTGAGGCTCAGCGTTTCGTCGCCGAGATCGATAAGCGGGTGCAGAAGGTCGAGGGCGTCGAGGAACAACTGGTCGAGATCTTCGTCGCGGTGATCACCGAGATCGCGGGCAACGAACTATTGCGCAGGCTGCTGCGCACCGAACCCGACCTCATTCTGCCCCGGCTCACCACCGATGCCGGACCGATCATCGCGGTCGGACGCACCTATCTGGCGGAGAAGCTGCGTGAACTTCGCAGCGGCGCGGACGACGACTTCGACTTCGACCTCGTCGCCGAGATCATGGCGCGGCTGGCGCTCTCACTCGCGCTGACGCCCGATGGGCTCATTCCGATCGATGATGTGGCGGCCGGTCGTGATTTCGCGCGGCGCACCCTGCTGCCGATGGTCGGCGTCCGCACCACCGCATGACAATTCCGAACTCAACGCATTTCGAACATCCGCGTGCCGAACGCGGCCGCCACCCACTCATCCAGCAGCCGTAGCGAATTCGCGTCCGGTGCCCGCCCGCCGTCGACGAATTCCCGTACCAGCTCGACCACCCCGCCCGCCCGCATCGTCGTCGGATCCGGCAGCGGCAACCGCGACACATACTGGGTGATCCACCGCCGCCTACCCGAATACAGCCGATTCCCGCACACCGCATCGTAGAACCGCAGGCCCAACGCCGAATTCGCCACGCCCATCAGCAAATACGCCAGCCGCTCGGCCGCACCGTCCACGCCGAGATCGGCCAGCGACATCCAATAGCAGTCCCCGTTCACCACGGCTCCGGACCGATCCAACGCGAACCTCGGCCGCTCACTGATATCGGGAAATACCACCTTCGGCACCCGCCACAGATGCGGCCGCTGCGGCACCCAGATCTCGAACCACTCCCTGCCACTGTCGGCCAGATACTTCCGACCGGCCAACGTCTTGCGATGTGTCTCCAAATACGCTGCGGCCCCAGGAAACTCCCGCAGATCAACCGGCATCCGCGTGGCTTGTGCCGTGTCATACGGATACAGCACCCGGGTGTCGCGCTCCCGCGCGATCCGCCACGGATCGACATCCTGATGGGTGATCAAATCGAACAACAACTCCCCCTCCGGCCGCGGCCGCACCTGCGCCCACCGATCGGAAATGAACACCCGATCCGCGGTCGTCTTGATCCCCACCCGAATCCGCCCCACCTGACCGAATGTTCGCCAGGTCCCCGCCTCCACCTCCGCCAACCACCGGTCGACCTCCGGCCGAGACATTCGCCAAGCGCCCTTGTCCGCAGCCGACAGCGCTCCTGCGAACCCATCCGTGTCACGACCCGCCACTGCCGGATCGCCCGTCGCCAAGGTACCCACCTCTACCGCGAACGTGCGCCCACCGTGATCGACACAGTGACTGCGTTCGGCCGCCAGGGCCTCGAAGAGGTCTGTCCCACTGAGGATTTCGGCACCATCGACTTCATAGGCCGACACGTAGCGGCAGCTCGCCCTTGATGAGGTGCGGGTGGCGATGGTGACCGCGGGCAGCACCGCCGCCTCGAACAGCTTCGTGTCACCGAGGTCGTACAGTTCGACTGGAGCCAGCTCGGTGAGCAGCAGGCTGCGTATGTTCGCACCCGCCTTGGTGGTGAGAAACCGGTTGGCACACAACAACCCGAGCACCCCGCCCGAGCGCAGCAGCCGCGGCGCGACGGCGACGAACGGATGGGTGAGGTCGATGCGCCCCTGCAACCCGAACTGCTTGCTGAGCAACTGCGCGGTCGGCCCACCCAACTGCTGAGTCCGCACATACGGCGGATTGGTGATGATCGCATCGAACGATCCGGCCGCGATCCCCGCCGATTCGGTCAAGAAATCCCCGATATGCCATTCGACCCCAACCCCCGCCCCCGCCGCCCGCTCCCGCGCCATCGCCACCCCGGCCGGATCCAGGTCATATCCCACCAACTCCACCCGCACCCCCGGCAATACCTCACCCGCCACCCGATTCACCGCAAGCAGCAGTTCACCGTCCCCACAAGCCGGGTCGAGCACCCGCAACACCCCACCCGGCATCCCGGCACTCGAGGCTCCAACAGTTGACGTCGTAGCGCCCGCCACCGCCATCTCCGGCAGGCCCGCGCTCAGCGCACCGACCACCCCTGCACCCGCCACCGCGACATCCGGCGGGACGCTCGACCCCCGAGCACCGCCCACCCCCGGACCCGACGTCACCCCCGCACCGCCAGGCACATGCTCGAGCAGCCGCTGCGCGAGGAAGTGCGCCAAAGCGGGTGGCGTGTAGTGCCTACCGTGCCGTTTGCGGTCGCGCGCGGCAGGGTCCCCGGGATTCATGCCTGGGATTCTGCCTCGTCATGGCGCAGCCGCGGCGGTAACGCGGTCGACCGGTTCCCGCGTCGTCGTGAGCGGGCGCGCCGTGCGACGGCCGGAGAAGCGGCGCATGAGTGGTTCGTCGACCCATCGGTAGATCGCCGCGGCCGCCGCCGTCGCGACGATCAGGCTCAATCCGGCGAACCCGAGCCAGCCCAGCGGGCCGAACTGCCCGCCGCCGATGAAAAGCCGGGTGATCAGCACCATCACCGGGAACTGGATCAGATAGAACGCGAAGGAGATATTGCCGAGCCACACCATTCGCGGCGAGGCGTTCAGTCCGCGCATACCGGCCAGGTCCCGCGCCGCGAGCGTCGCGACCACCGCGGTCATCGGCGCCAGTAGCAGTGCTGACATTTTGTAATTGACCGGTACCACCCAGGTGGCGGCGAACGCGGCGGTCAAGGCCAGCAGCGGCCAGGTCAACCGCGTATTGCGCCAACGCCCCTCCAGCACCAGCCGCGCCGCGAGCACGCCGAGGAAGAATTCGGGCAACCGCGACACCGGAAATGTATAACTGAGCCAATAGGCCGGGGCGACAGGGATATCCGGCTGCGCGAACCACGCCGGTGACGCGTGCAGCTCGAAGAACGGCGACACATCCCCCGGAACCAGCCGTGGCGCAAAGGCATTCGCGATGCCCTTGGGTCCGGGCACCCACAGGAAGTACGCGGTATGCAGCGCGAGGATCAGCACGAGCAGCCCCGCCATCGCCCACCACACCCGATCGCCGCGAATGCGTCGCACCCATGGCAACGCGAGCGGAAAACTCAGGTAGAACAGCATTTCCGCGCCCAGCGACCAGGACGGCACATTGAGCCCACCGACCGTCGTCCACTTCGGCACCCAGGTGTGGATCAGCAACACATTCGGCACCCACACCACCAATCGCGAAAGCGGCACACTCGCTATCACGATGAATGCCACCGTCGCCACCAGATGCGTCGGATAGATCTTCAACACCCGCCGCCAATAGAACCGCGGCACCGAATTCCCCGGCCGGAACGACCAATAGATGATGAATCCGGAGAGCACGAAGAAGAACGTGACCCCGGCCGCGCCCAACTGCATCGGCATCACCTGATGGATGTGCCGGAACAGCTCGGACTTCTGAAACGGGTAGACGGGCAGAAATACCAAGGCGTGCAACAGGAATACCGCGAACGCGGCCCACCACCGCGCCCCGGTCAACGATGGCAACGCGGGCCGCTGCTCGGTCACTTGCCGTACCGCTCGTACAACGCTCCCGCGATCACCGAATCACCGTGCGCCGAGGGATGAAACGGAATCCCGACCAGATCCGCACGCGGATCGAGCGCACCGTTCAACCACGGCTGCGCCGAACACAATCCGTGCCCGGCGGTCTGCGCCCTGGAATCGAAGAACTCTATCCCGAGCTGCGCCGCCGCCTCCCGCTGCGCCGCATCGATGCGATCGAGATACTCGACCAGCGCCGCACCCCTCGGTTGCACGTACTGCCCGACGCCGAGCACGCTGATACAGGTGAAATCCTGTCCGGACGGGAACAATTCGGGATAGCCGACGAGCACGATCTTCGCGTGTGGCGCGTAATAGCGCAGATATTCGACCACCTCGCGGATGCGCCGGGCATAGTCACCGCCGGACACGGCCCGATAATCGGTGATCCGACCCTGTTCGGCCGCCTCGAGTCCGCATCCGTCGGCGAGGTTGAATACGCACGGCAGCAGCGAGGTCCACAGCGTGGTCCCGCTCGCGCCCCAGTTGTCGTTGAGCCCGAATTGCAACGCGATCAACTTGGTTCGCGGACCGAACGCCCCCGCCTTATCGGCATCGATCGCCTCTTGAACCAGCGAATATCCCCGAGCGGTCTCGATCGCCGCGCCGGAGCACGATGCGTCGACGAAGTCGGAACTACCCGCGACTCCCATCAGTCGACTCAGCTGCGTCGGCCACGAGGCCGGTCCGCGCAGACACTCCTTCGCATCCACTTCCCACCGGAAACCGTTGGCGGCGAAGGAATCCCCGAGCACCACCAAGGCGCTGCCGGGTGCGGCCGCCGGGGCCGCTTGTGCTGCCGCGGGCGCCCCGGCCGCAACCGCGACGGTCGCCGTAATCGCCCCGAGCCACTGGGCGCCACGGCGAGAGAGCTTGCTGCTCAAGACGATCCCTTCGCTGTCAGTAGCCCGCGCGCGGTTCGAATCCGGGTGCGGTCAACGTTGGTGCGGGTTTGGCCGGTTCGGGCTGCGGGGCGGTCTGAGCGGCGGGGGGCGCTTGCGGTGCCGGTACTGCTTGCGGTTGCGGTGCGGGCGGGGCTATTGATGTCACTTCCGGCGCCGGTACCGCCTGCGGAGCGGGGGCGGGCGGCTCGGGCGCGTTGGTCGACTGCGCGGCCGCACTGGTCGGCGCGGCCGTACTGGTCGGCGCGGTGGTCGGGGTGTGATCGCCATGCGATTCGGTCCCGCTACTGCATCCGGTGGCGCCGAAAAACACCACACCGCAGGCGAACACGGTGGCGAGACAAACCTTCAACACGTTCCCCGTTCTAGAGATCAGGAGCAATAGCATTTCACTCCAGGCCGGAGACTACAAGGCGACTCCGACCCGCATGGCATCTTTCACCGAATTGCCCGAGCAACCCGAGCCCCCACTTTCGACGTCTGGCGCACTGCGTATCTCACTGTGAGCCAAACAATTTGGCGATACCGCCGGATCGAACGCGGCGAGCCCATCCGCACTGCCAGTTCCAAAACGAGACCATAGCTGCTAGCGTTCAGTCTCGAAATAAGACCAGATCCGAGAGGTGCCTCATGAGCCCGACCAGCCTGCAGACCGACGAGTTCACGACCTTGAGCCGCATCCTCGACGACCGGTGGACCTGCCGACAGTTCACGACCGATCAGATCCCCCGCGATACCATCGAGGCCCTACTGCGACTGGCCCAGCGCACCCCCTCCTGGTGCAACACCCAGCCCTGGCAGGTCGTCCTCACCGAGGGCGCGGGCACCGACCGTTTCCGCAAGGAACTCCTCGAACACGTCGCAACCGCGACACCGGAACCGGATTTCGCATTTCCCGCGCAGTACACCGGCGCCTATCGCGATCGCCGACGCGAATGCGGGCTGCAACTCTACGACAGCGTCGGCATCGTGAAGGGCGACCACGCTGGCACCACGCGCCAGGCACTGCGCAACTTCGAACTCTTCGACGCCCCACACGTCGCGATCATCACCACCGAGGCCGACCTCGGCGTCTACGGCGCCGTCGACTGCGGCCTCTACATCGGCACCTTCCTATTGGCCGCCCAGAGCCTGGGCCTCGGCGCCGCACCCCAAGCCGCCCTCGCCTCCTACTCCCCCTTCCTGCGCACCTACTTCGACCTCCCCGAGCACCGCCGAGTGGTCGCCGCGATCTCCTTCGGCTATCCGAACCCCGATCACCCGGTCAACACCTTCCGCACCTCCCGCGAAGACCTCGACCGGGTCGCGACCTGGCACAACGCCTGATCCTGCGCGACGCGGGCGAAACCACCCGGCACGCCGGCCGGCTATCGACGGCGAGCGGCCGCGCGGCGCTAGGGTGTCGGGACGAATCGGGGGTGGATTCGGCAGCCCCTGCCGTTGATCGCACAGCACAGGAGGTCAGCTCTATGCGTTCCATCAGTGCACTCTCGACAGTCCTAGCGGCCGCCGCACTAGTGCTCGGCCTGGCGTCCTGCGGCAAGTCGGACAACACCAACGCCAAGGCCACGAGCACGACCGCTGGCGCGACAACCACCACCTCCGCCGCCACAACCACCACATCCCTCGGACCCGTCACCACCTCCCCCGCGCCGATCACCACCACCGCGGCGGCCCCCGAACCCACCTCGATCTCCTGCGGCATCGGGCCCTTCGGCCTAGGGGTCTTCGCCATCACCACCAACGGCGCCGCCGCCTGCCCCACCGCCCTCGCGGTCGCCAACGCCTATGCCCTCCAATCGGATCTGTGGGACCCCGCCGTCGTCCTCCCCATCACCGTCGGCACCACCGTCTGGGACTGCCAGGAGCGCATCGGCGTCCCCAACCCGTACCAGGAGTGCGTCAGCCGCGACAACCCGGCCGAAAAGACCCGCCTCACTTCGTAACTGACTGCCACGTAGTGCGAGCCTCGCACAGAGTGCAACCTGTGCGAGGCCCCCATTCGGTCTGCGGCAGCCCGATCACGCAGGCAGGCAATCCGGTATCGACGGCGTTGAGCCGCGACGAGCTCAGCCCGCCGCACGCTCACTTTCGGAAACCTCGGTCAACCCCGGACCCGGCTCCGGCGTCACGTCCCGAGCGGTGAGTTCGCTTCCACAGCAATCACATTCGAGCGATACATGCGCCTCACCGGTGCACCCACGATGCCGGTACGCGACCGGCGGCCCATCGGGCGCCATATACGCATCGCCCCAGTCCCGGATCGCCATCAGGATCGGGTAGATATCGTGCCCCTTTGGCGTCAGCCGATACTCCTCGTGCGCACCGACAGCCGCCTTCTGTTTGACCAGGATCCCGTGTTCGATCAGCCGGTCGAGCCGATCCTGGAGCCGACTCCGGGAGATGCCCAGCGCGGTTTGGAAGGCGTTGAAGCGCCGGACACCCGCGAACGCGTACTTCAGGATCACCAAGGTCCAGCGGTCGCCCAGAATCACCAGCGGCCGCGTGATCGAACACGGCTCATCGGCAAGTTCCTCGTAGCGCACCTGTCGATGCTACCGAGCGGCCGAGACCCGGCGGCGGCTTTCCCACCGCTGCCACTCAGCGCGCCTCGGCCGAGTAGGCGATCATCGGATCGGCGTCTTCCAGCATCGGCACCTGTTCCCCGTTCAGTACCTTGCGCATCCGCTCCGAATCCAACTGTCCCTCCCACTTCGCCACCACGAATGTCGCAACGCAATTGCCGAGCAAATTCACCGTGACCCGCATCGAATCCATCAGCCGATCCGCCCCGAGCAAGAGCGCGACCGCCGCCACCGGAATCGACCCGTGCCCGATCGCGGTGATCGTCGCGGAGAGCGCGAGGAATGACGAACCCGGCACCCCCGCCATCCCCTTCGAGGTCAACATCAGCACCCCGACCGCCGTGATCTGCTCCCCGAGACTCAGATCGACACCGAGCGCCTGCGCCAAGAACAGCACGCAGATGGACAAATACAGCGTCGCACCATCGAGATTGAACGAATATCCGGTCGGTATCACCAGCCCGGTGGTGGCCCGCGAACATCCGGCCTCGGTCAACTTGATCATGATCCGCGGCAGCACCACCTCGGTCGACGCGGTGCCGAGCGCCAGGAACAGTTCGTCCTTGATGTATCTGACGAGCTTCCACAGACTCACGCCCGCGAAAACCCGCACCACCACCGCGAGCACCAGCAGGAACAGCACCGCCGCCCCATAACAGCAGGCGATCAGCTTGCCGTAACTGCTGAGCGCGGAAAGCCCGTACTGCCCAACGATGTAGGCCATCGCCCCGAACGCACCCAGCGGCGCCAATTTCATGATCCAGCCGATGATCGTGAAGAAGATCTTCCCGATGTGATCGACGACCTCCAGAATCACCGACGGGCCATTCTTACCCACCCCGCCGGCTACCGTCCCCGAGTGCCCGCCGAACTTCGCCAGCGCCAACCCGAACAGCACCGCGAAGAACAACACCTGCAACAGCGCATTCTCCGCGAATGCCGAAATCACCGACGCGGGAATGATATTCAGCAAAAAGTCGACTGCGTGAGGCAACTCACCGTTCTTGGTGGTCTTCGCGATCTTCTCCGCACCGGTCGCCAAGGTCTGCGCGTCGACATGAAAACCCGAACCCGGCTGCACCAGATTGCCCACCAGCAAACCGAAGAGCAGCGCGAAGGTCGTGATCACCTCGAAGTAGATCAGCGCCTTCACCCCGATCCGCCCCACCGCCCTCATATCGCCGACATGGGCGATGCCGAGCACCACCGTGCAGAAGATGATCGGCGCGATCACCATCTTGATCAGCTTGATGAATCCATCGGCCAGTGGTTTGAGATCCGCACCGAAGTCGGGCCACAGCTTGCCGACCAGAATTCCGGCCACGATCGCCACCAGCAATTGCAGGAATAGCGACCGGTACCAAGGCGGTTTGCGCACAAGGTCGGTCGCTGCGGTGGTTTCGATCGTCACGCTCATGGGCGCAAAGTACGAGCAACGCGTATCGCCGAAGTTTCAACGATATTGCTGGGCGGAAAGCCGATCGATATATACCCGTCGCCCCAGGTCGCACGCCTAGAACAATACGAACGAAAAACGGGCCCCGGGAAAATCCCGAGGCCCGCTTCCGCCATCGGCTTTACAGCGGAATGTTCTTGTGGTGGCTCTTGCGCACCGGCGCGGCGGCAAGGGCGGCCGCGATGGTGCTGCGGGTCTTGGCCGGGTCGATGACCTCGTCCACCACACCGATCGCGATGGCGCGCTCGACACCACCGGCGATGCGCTCGTGCTCGACGGTCAACCGCTCGTGCAGCGCCTCACGCTCTTCCTCCGGCGCGGCCGCGAGGGCCTTCTTGTGCAGGATGCCGACCGCGGCCTTGGCACCCATCACGGCGACCTCGGAACCGGGCCAGGCGTACACCGCCGTCGCACCCAGCGAGCGGGCGTTCATCGCGATGTAGGCGCCACCGTAGATCTTGCGGGTCACCAGCGTCACCCGCGGCACCCGCGCCTCGGCGAAGGCGTGCAGCAGCTTCGCGCCACGGCGCACCACACCCTCCCACTCCATGCTGACACCGGGCAGATACCCGGGCACATCGGTGAGCACCACCAGCGGAATACCGAACGCGTCGCACAACCGCACGAAACGCGCGGCCTTCTCCGCACTTTCGGAGTTCAGGCACCCACCCAGCCGGATCGGGTTGTTGGCCAGCACACCCACCGTGCGCCCGCCGAGCCGACCCAGACCGGTGACGATGCTGCGCGCGTAACCGGCCTGCAGCTCCTCGAACGAGGACTCACCGTCGACGTTGTCGAGCAACTCGTGCACGATCGGCTTCACGTCGTAGGCACGCTTGGCCGACTCCGGCATCATCGCCTTCAGATCGACATCGCCGTGCGCGGCCGCGACCAGATCGAACTCACCCTGCTCGGCGAACATCGACACCAGACGACGACCACGATGCAGCGCATCGGCCTCGTCGGTGGCCACGATGTGGGTCACACCGGACTTCTTGCCGTGGGTCTCCGGACCACCCAGGGTCGCCATGTCGACCTGCTCACCGGTCACACTGCGCACCACATCCGGACCGGTCACGAAGACCCGGCCCTCGGGCGCCATGATCACGATATCGGTCAGCGCCGGACCGTAGGCGGCGCCACCGGCGGCGAAGCCGAGCACCACCGAGATCTGGGGCACCAGACCCGACGCGCGGACCATCGCCTCGAAGACGAGCCCGACCGCGTGCAAGGCCTCGACACCCTCGGCCAGACGAGCACCACCGGAATGCCAGATACCGACCACCGGGATCGCGGAATCGATGGCGGTGTCGATCGCGTCGACGATGTGCTTGCAACCCTCCACGCCCATCGCGCCGCCCATGACGGTGGCGTCCGAGCAATAGGCCACGGTCCGGACACCATCGACCTCACCGATCGCGGCGAGCACACCGGACTTATCCCGCGGATGTAGCGGTAGAACGGTTCCGGGGTCGAAGAAGCGTTGGAGTCGACCGAGCGGATCACGCGGATCGGTCGCAGTTTCTGGTTGAAACGCGGGAGCCATGATTGTCATCGCGTTTTCTCCTCACCTCAAGGACGTGCGCCGCTACCGCGGCTGCGTATGTAGAACGGCCGGTGGGGTCGGCACTTTCCGTTGGCCGACCCCACCGGGGTTCGTTGTGCGGTCTGCTCGGTCAAGCCCGGAGGAGGCAGCGCGTAACCACAGAGGGCTCCGCACAGACCAAATCAGATATCGGGCAGCTATGCCCGACCGAAGGCGAGCGCCACATTGTGCCCACCGAAACCGAACGAGTTATTGATCGCGTACTCGATCTCCTGGCGGCGAGCTTCGCCGTGCACCACATCCAGATCGATTTCCGGATCCTGGTTCTCCAGGTTCAGCGTCGGCGGCACGATGCCGTCGCGGATGCTGAGCACGGTCAGCACCGATTCGAGCGCACCGACGGCGCCGATCGAGTGCCCCAGTGCGGACTTCGGCGCGTACACCGAAGCATGGTTACCCACGGCCTTGTTGATCGCGTTCGCTTCGGCGGTATCGCCGATCGGAGTCGCGGTCGCGTGCGCGTTGATGTGGGTGATGTCCTTCGGCGTCAGACCCGCGGTCTGCATCGCCCGCGTCATCGCCCGCGCGGCACCGTCACCCGTGGGGTCGGGTGCGACCAGGTGGAAGCCGTCGGAGGTGATGCCGGCGCCGAGCAGCCGCGCGTGGATCGTCGCACCACGTGCCTTGGCATGCTCCTCGGTCTCGATGACCATCAGCGCACCGGCCTCACCGAAGACGAAACCGTCGCGATCCTTGTCGAACGGACGCGAGGCACCCTTCGGGTCATCGTTGCGGGTGCTCATCGCGCGCATCATGGTGAACGCCGCGATCGGCACCGCGTCGATGAAACCCTCCACGCCACCGGTGACGACCATATCGGCGTCACCCATGACGATCATTCGCCATGCATTGGCGATGGCCTCGGAGCCCGACGAGCACGCCGAGACCGGAGTGACCACTCCTGCCCTGGCCTTCAATTCGAGACCGACGACGGCCGACGGGCCATTCGGCATGACCATCTGAACGGCCAACGGCGAAATCTTGCGATAGCCGCCGTTCTTCAGCTTGTCGACCGAGTCGATGAGGGCGTCGCCGCCACCGAGCCCGGTGCCGATCGCCACACCCAGACGCTCCGGGTCGACATCGGGGGTGCCCGCGTTCTGCCAGACCTCACGACCGAGAACGGTCGCGAGCTGCTCGACGTAGGCCATGCGCCGACATTCGACCCGGCTCAGCAGGGTATCGGGCCGCACCTTCAGGTGACCGCCGATGCGGACCGGAAGGTCGTACTCCTCGACGAAGGAATCCTCGAGAACGTCGATACCGCTCTCGCCGTTGAGAAGTCCCTTCCACGTCGCATCGACATCACCAGCGATCGACGTGGTCGCCGCCAGGCTTGTAACGACGACGTTGGGGAAGTTCCCGTTCAAGGTGGAAGGAGTGGTCACAGTGTCGGCCCTACTCGGCGTCGAACTTGGCCTTGAGCTCCGCGGCCGCCTCAGCGTTCTCGGCCTCGAGCTTCTGGATGTAGGCGACAGCGTCGCCGACCGTCTTCAGGCTGGCCAGATCCTCGTCCGGGATCTTCACGCCGTACTTGTCCTCGGTCTGCACCGCGATCTCGACCATGGACAGCGAGTCGATGTCCAGGTCATCGACGAAGGACTTCTCGATCGTCACCTCGGAGGGCTCGATACCCGTCACCTCTTCGATGATCTTGCCGAGCTCCTCGACGATTTGTTCCTGGGTCAGAGCGGCCACTTCGTGGCTCCCTTCTTATCTACTTTGCAGGGCTTCACTGTTGTTTTTCGAGTCGAGTCAGCCGATGGTTACCGTCTGCTCGGTCACGATCGTGCGTATTTCTTTGCACGGCCGCGGGGGAAAGCTAGCCGGAGATGGTGAGCCCGGCCAACGCGGGGAGGTCTTCGGGGGTCTTCAGGGCCAGGGTTGGCGTACCCTTCAGTTCCCGTTTTGCGATACCGACGAGCGTGCCCGCCGGCGGCAGCTCCGCCACGGCCGAAACCGCCGCTTGCCGCGCGGTTTCGGTGCACAGGTCCCACCGGACGGGCCGGGTGACCTGCGCCGCGAGCTTAGCGACCGCATCGGCTCCGGACGCCACCGGCTTGCCGTCGAAGTTCGAAAGCAGGGTCCGGGTCGGCTCGTTCGGCGTGATCTTGGCTATGGCATTGGTCACAGCGTCCTGAGCCGGAGCCATGAACGCGGTGTGGAAGGCCCCCGCGACGGGCAGCGCCCGCACCCGCGCCTTCTCGGGCGGGTTCGCGGCGAGTTCCGCCAGGGCGGTCAAAAGTCCGGCGGCCACGATCTGTCCCGCGGCGTTGCGGTTGGCCGGGACGAGGTCGAGCTCTTCGAGCCGCGCGAGCACGGCGGCCTCATCGCCACCGAGCACCGCGGACATGCCGGTCGGTTCCAGCGCGCACGCCTTGGCCATCTCCGCACCGCGGATGGCGGCCAGGGTGACCGCTTCGTCGGCGGAGATGACTCCGGCGACCGCGGCGGCGGCGAGCTCGCCGACCGAATGTCCGGCCACGATGGTATCGGCCGGAAGTGATTCCGACTCGATTTCGGCGTACGCCAGCAACGCGGCAGCCACGACGAGTGGCTGTGTCACGGCAGTGTCGGTGATCTCCTCCGCCGTCGCGGTGGTGCCGAGACGGACCAGATCCAGGCCGGAGGCCTTGGACCAGAGGGCGAGGCGATCGGTCGCGCCTGGAAGGTCGAGCCAAGGCGCGAGCATGCCGGGTGTCTGGGACCCCTGTCCAGGGGCGAACAACGCGATCACATCTCTAAGAAAACACTGTGAGGTGCACCGCACGAGATGTCGACGCGAATGAACCTTTTTGCTCGCTTTTGTGGGGGTCCCACAAAAGCGCATGTGGGTTGTCCCGATCGACTGGTTCGCCGGATCCGTTACAGGCCCTCGTGACCCATCGAGAATTGAGCGGCCTCTGGGGCGGGAGTTGACGGTTCGTTACGTGTTCGTGTCAAACGACCCACAGTTGCCGCGATTCGGAGCACATAGGCATCCCGCGGATTCATCGGATCACGCCCGGTGATCTCGGCAATCCGTTTGAGGCGGTAGCGAACCGTATTTGGATGAACGTACAGCTGCCGGGCGCATGTCTCGACGGCTCCACCGCAATCCAGATAGGCCTCGAGCGTGTCCGCCAGCGAGGAACCCGCGGCGGCCAACGGAAGCACAAGATACTCGTTCAACGCGTCGATTGCAGCTCGATCACCGAGTAATGCGCGCTCGGGTAACAATTCCGCAGCGTGCACCGGCCGCGGAGCCCCACGCCAGCCGACAACGGCCTCCATTCCGGCCAGCGCCTCCACCGCGCTGGCATGCGCCGCGCCGAGGGTGCGCATGGTCGGGCCGATCACCACCGGACCGTCGGAGAACACCTCGGCCAGCAGATCCGCGAGAAACGGTGAGACATAAGAGGTATCGCCGAGGTTTCCACTGACCACCATCACCAGTCGCGAACCCTGGACGACGGCCAGCGCCGCGCGACCGTGCCGCGCGGCGATGGTGTGCACCGAACCGACCATCGATACGCCCTGATCCCCCGGCGGGGTGCCGACCAGCACCGTCGCCGGAGCGGTGGCGTCCCAGTTCAAGGTCGCGGCCCGCGAGAGCATGTCCGGACCGGTATCGCCGCGCACCACGGCGTCCACGACCAACGCCTCGAGGCGGGTGTCCCATGCGCCACGGGATTCCGCGGCGCTCGCGTACACCGAGGCGGCCGCGAAGCCGAGCTCACGCCCGTATCGCAGCACCGCCTCGGTGAGCGCGACCAGCTGCCGGTCGTTGCGCGCGAGCGCGGGCAGCCATTGTTCGAAGAACTCCATGGCCACCCGGACCATGTCCACGGTCTGGCGCAGCGTCAGCCGCCGCGCCAGATCCTGCGGGATCACTTGGAAGGCGTCCAGGCTGAACCGGATATCGCTTTCCGGATCCTGCAGCCATTCCAGGAAGTTCACCACCGCGGTCTGCACCAGCATCTGCACGCCCGCGCGCTGCGCGGCGTCCAGATCGGCGAAGAACGGCAACCGATCCTGCATCGACCCGACCGCCTCGGTGGAGAGGCGTCCGGAGAACTGCTTCACGCGTTTGAGCAGCGTGTCCGGAAGTGGGTCACGGGTCTGCCGGTTCGGGGAGAGCGCGCCCGTCGGCAGATACACCTCGTGCTCGGAAGAGCCTTCGGAGATCCGACGCGGCCGCGGCGGTTTACGTTCCACCATCCAATCGTCCGCTATGCGAGTTCGTCTTCGGTGCCGGGAGCCGACTTCGGCGCGGCGTCGACATCATCGATGCGGTATTTCGCCGCCGCCTCGGTGACCTTGGCGGGATCGATCTTGCCGGTGCGTGCCAGTGCCGCCAAGGCCGCGACCACGATCGATTGCGCGTCGACGTTGTAGACCCGCCGCGCGGCCGGGCGGGTGTCGGAGAAACCGAAACCATCCGTGCCGAGCGTGGTGAAGTCGCCGGGGACCCACTTGCGGACCTGGTCCGGCACCGCGCGCATCCAGTCCGTCGCGGCCACGTACGGACCATCGACCCGGGCCAGCGCCTGGGTGACGTACGGAACCCCGGCGTCGGTGCCCGGGTTGCGCAGCTGGGCGATCTCCTTGTCCAGCGCCTCCTTGCGGAGTTCGCCCCACGAGGTCACCGACCAGACATCGGCCTGCACACCCCAGTCCTCGGCGAGCAGCGCCTGGGCGTGCACACCGTCGGGCACCGTGACGCCCGAGACCAGGATCTGGGCGCGCACATTGCCCTCGCCGCCGCGCTTGTACAGGTAGATGCCCTTGAGCAGTCCGGCGATATCGAGATCGTCGGGCTCGGCGGGCTGTACATACGGCTCGTTGTAGAGGGTGATGTAGTAGAAGACGTCCTCGCCACCGAAGTCGCCGGCGGACCCGTGCGGATGCGTGCCCGGCAGTGCGCCGGGTCCGGGCTCCGGGGTGCCGCCGCCGTACATCCGGCGCAGGCCGTCCCGCACGATGTGCGCGATCTCGAAGGAGAACGCGGGATCGTAGGTGACCACGGCCGGGTTGGTGGAGGCGAGCAGCAGCGAATGGCCGTCGTTGTGCTGCAGGCCCTCACCGGTCAGCGTGGTCCGCCCGGCGGTTGCTCCGAGCACGAAACCGCGCGCCAGCTGATCCGCGGCCGCCCACAATCCGTCGCCGGTGCGCTGGAAGCCGAACATCGAATAGAAGATGTACAGCGGGATCATCGGCTCGCCGTGCGTGGCGTAGGAGGTGCCCGCCGCGGTGAACGACGCCGTCGAACCGGCCTCGTTGATGCCCTCGTGCAGGATCTGCCCGACGGCGCTCTCTTTGTAGGCAAGCATCAATTCCGCGTCGACGGAGGTGTACAACTGCCCGTTGCGGTTGTAGATCTTCAACGAAGGGAACCACGAGTCCATACCGAAGGTGCGGGCCTCGTCCGGAATGATCGGCACGATCCGCTTGCCGATCTCCTTATCCCGCAAGAGCTCCTTCATGAGCCGGACCAGGGCCATGGTGGTGGCCACATTCTGCTTGCCGGAACCCTTGCGCACCGACTTGTACGCCTCGTCCCCGGGTAGTTGCAGCGGCTTAGCCGCGGTGCGCCGTTCGGGCAGGAAGCCGCCGAGCGCCTTGCGGCGATCGAGCATGTACTGGATTTCGCGCGCCTGCATGCCCGGGTGGTAGTACGGGGGCAGGTACGGATCCTTCTCCAACTCGGCGTCGGAGATCGGAATCCGCTGCAGGTCACGGAAGTCCTTGAGGTCCTGCAGGGTCAGCTTCTTCATCTGGTGCGTGGCATTGCGACCCTCGAAGTGCTTGCCGAGGGTGTAGCCCTTGATGGTCTTGGCCAGGATCACCGTCGGCTGACCCTTGTGCGCCATCGCGGCCGCGTAGGCGGCGTAGACCTTGCGGTAGTCGTGACCACCGCGCTTGAGGTTCCAGATCTCCTGATCCGAGAGATCCTGGACCAGGGCCTTGGTGCGCGGGTCGCGGCCGAAGAAGTGGTCGCGGACGTAGGCGCCGTCATTGGCCTTGTAGGTCTGGTAATCACCGTCCGGAGTGCTGTTCATAAGGTTCACCAGCGCGCCGTCGCGGTCGGCGCCGAGCAGCGCGTCCCACTCGCGGCCCCAGATGACCTTGATGACATTCCAGCCCGCGCCACGGAAGAACGACTCCAGTTCCTGGATGATCTTGCCGTTGCCGCGCACCGGGCCGTCGAGACGCTGCAGGTTGCAGTTGATCACGAAGGTCAGGTTGTCCAGTCCCTCGTTGGCGGCCACCTGGATCAGGCCGCGCGACTCCGGCTCGTCCATCTCACCGTCGCCGAGGAAGGCCCAGACGTGCTGGTCGGAGGTGTCCTTGATGCCGCGGTCGTGCAGGTAGTGGTTGAACCGCGCCTGGTAGATGGCGTTCATCGGGCCGAGGCCCATGGACACCGTCGGGAACTCCCAGAAGTCGTTCAGCAGCCGCGGATGCGGATACGACGGTAGGCCGTGGCCCGGGCCGCCGTGGCTGTACTCCTGCCGGAAGCCGTCCATCCGGTCGGTGCTCAACCGGCCCTCGAGGAAGGCGCGGGCGTAGATGCCCGGCGAGGCGTGACCCTGGATGAAGATCGAATCGCCGCCGCCGGAATGGTCCTTGCCACGGAAGAAGTGGTTGAAGCCGACCTCGTAGAGCGCCGCCGAGGACGCGTAGGTCGAGATGTGGCCGCCGACACCGATGCCGGGACGCTGGGCCCGGTGCACCATGATCGCCGCGTTCCAGCGGATCCAGGCACGGAAGCGCCGCTCCACCTCTTCGTCGCCGGGGAACCACGGCTCGTTCTCGGTGGGGATGGTGTTGACGTAGTCGGTGGAGGTCAGGGATGGGATGGCGACCCTACGCTCACCGGCGCGTTCCAACAGCCGGAGCATGAGGTAACGCGCGCGGCCCGGACCTTCTCGGTCGAGCATGTCATCGAACGATTCGAGCCATTCGGAGGTTTCCTCCGGGTCGATGTCCGGTAGGTAGGACGCCACTCCTTCGCGGATCACCCGCACCCGGCCGCCGGTCGGCGGCACATGCGATCCATTCGAATCGCGCGCGGAGTCGGTACCAGCGGATTTCGCTGGTACGGAAGAGTGGATCAGGTCGGTCAAATCTGCTCCTCGTACAGGGGTGGACAAGCTGATGGGCGTCTGTTTCCCCGGGCGGACACGCTTGGTTGGCGGACCACCCGTCTACGTTAGGTTCGGGCGCACCTCCATCCTTGCGGAAGATGTGGCCCAGGTCATCATGTCAGGGGCATCTGCAGTACGGTTCCGCAGGGAACGTGAGTCGAGTACCGCCGACGACAAAGAGGGGCGAGCAGAACAATGAAGGTGCTGGACCCACGCGGGTTCGCAGCGGTGTGCGCGGTAGCGGCGGTCGCGTTCGGCCTCACCGTCGCCGGATGCGCGAAACACGTTGAGGGAGTTGCCAATCCGAACACCTCGGAGCTGGCGGCCTACAAGGCCGATGCGGCCTCCTCCTCCGCCGCGGCCACCTCTTCGCGCAAGGCCGCCGCACAGGCACAGGCGATCAGCGACAACTGCGGTCAATTCCCCACAACTACGGGCGTCGGCGTCTCGAAGTACAACGAATTCGTAGATGCGCACGATGCGAACGCGCCGGACTACAACGCCAAGCGCGATACCGCGGCCAAGACGCTCGAAGACGCCGCGAACAAGGTCGAAACCGGCGTGAACAACGCCAACGGCGCGCTACCGGCCGATCTGCAGGCGAAATTCACCGAATACATCGCCGCCGCACGGCAGCTGGCCGCCGAAACCCGCAAGATGACCTACACCGCGCCGGTCGGCGCGCTCAACGATGCGAGCAAGCGGGTCAACGACGCCCGCAACGCGGTCAAGGACGCCTGCCCGAAACGCTGAAATTCATCCCACGAACCGAGGGCGGTTGGCGAAAATCGGTCAACGACACGAGGTTGTCACGCGACATTCCATGGGTATTTCATCGGATCAGCTTGCGCTCGAGGCGATAACCATGTTCGCTTGCAACTACCTATTGTCTGGAGTTGAGGAGGACACCACCGTGGTCGCCGCGGCGGACGCGCAGAACTACGCTCAGAAGCTTGGCATTACACACGGCATGGTTGTCCAGGAGCTGGGCTGGGACGAGGACACCGACGACGACCTGCGGGCCGATGTCGAAGAGGCCAGCGGCGGGGAGATGGTCGACGAAGACTCAGACGAGGTCGTCGACGCCGTACTGCTGTGGTGGCGAGAAGGCGACGGCGATCTGGCGGATGAGCTGATGGAAGTCATCAGCCCGCTGGCCGACGAAGGCTTCATCTGGGTGCTCACCCCCAAGACCGGACAGCCTGGCCATGTCGACCCGAGCGATATCGCCGAAGCGGCGCCCACGGCGGGTTTGACGCAAACCTCGGCGATCAGCCTGGGTGCCTGGTCCGGCAGCCGCCTCGTGCAGCCCAAGGCACCCTCGAAGCAGCGCTGACCGCTTTCGCTATGGTTTCGCCGGGTGGTGTTTCACCACCCGGTGCAGCCCGACACGATGGAGGATCAGTGATGCCATTCGAGGTTGGCCCGCTGGAAGTCGGCACGCCCGCGCCGGATTTCACGCTGAAGGACCAGAACAACCAGGCCGTCACGCTCTCGGACTACCGCGGCAAGAAGAACGTCCTGCTCGTGTTCTATCCGCTTGCCTTCACCGGAATCTGCCAGGGCGAGCTGTGCAGGGTCCGGGACGAGCTACCCAAATTCCAGAACGACGATGCGGAAATTCTCGCCATCTCGGTCGGCCCGCCGCCCACTCACAAGATCTGGGCCGCCGAACAGGGCTATGTCTTCCCGCTGCTATCGGACTTCTGGCCGCACGGCGCCGTCGCCCAGTCCTACGGCGTCTTCAACGAGAAATCCGGATACCCCAACCGCGGCACCTTCGTCGTAGACCGCACCGGCGTCATCCGCTTCTCCGAAATGAACGGCCCCGGCGAGGCCCGTGACCAGGCGGCTTGGGAGAAAGCGCTCGCCGCGCTAGAGTCCTAGACCGGCCCGCCGGTAACCCACCGGCGGATCCCGGGCGTATAGCTCAGTGGTAGAGCTCTGGTTTTACACACCAGCGGTCGGGGGTTCGAACCCCTCTGCGCCCACTTGCAAGTACCGAGATAGATCCATGTTTTTGTGGGGCAAGCCCCGTTGCGCAGCGGGTTGCGTGGGGCAAATGTGGGGCTGGCAGGCTGATATGCACCATCTTGCGACGATGTACGGGGAGATTTCGACGTGGTTGTGTACGACGACAACACGAAGCCACGGACCGTCGCACAAGGGATCGAACCCAACAGCCCTGCTGGTCAAGCGCTTGAGAAGTACTGCGGGACGGTGGACTACCACGATGGCCACCGCTTGCTGCGCTGGGAAAGCCGAGATCTTCTAGTCAGTATCGGGAAACCGGAAGGTTTCGGATTCGCCTCCATTGAACACCTGCGGGTGATTCAGTTCGGAGGGCAGCCAACGGGGTATATCCCCGTGACCAGTGTCTCCATGCCCCTTCCTCAACTGTTCTATGGACACCCCTGCGCTGGCGAAGAACTCGTAGTACCAGACGAACTGGATGGCGACTGGCGCGAGCTCGCCAAAAAGGTGCTCGTGCCGCTCCTCAAACCGATGCGCGAGCGTCCTGGATTCAGCTGCGGAGTCAAGTGGGACGAGTCGGAGGAGTCGGCGTCATACACACCGCTCATCCATGATCTCGACGGCAATGTCTTCGCCATGCGGTACCGACCCCCGCGGGGTGCTCTCGAATGCTTGTACCTTCCGGAGGCGATTGAGGACATAACGCCCTGGTTGTTGGCGGCATTCAAGGACTGGTCGAAGGAAGACTCGGCAACCTTTCCTGCGGAGCCAGCGTGGACGTCCGATCCAATGTGGATGACCCCTGCCGAGCTTGCCGCCCGCGCTGCGCTGGACCGTCAGCAGGAGGAAACGCAGCGGATCATCGCTGAACAGGAACGCAAAATCGCTGCCGCCCAAGCGCAACTGAAAGTCGAGCAGGACGCGGCCGATGCTGACGAACGTGTCCTGCTGACTTCCGGCGATGACGAACTCGTCGATGCTGTCGAATCCGCCCTGTGTCGGCTCGGCTTCACAGTCCGCAACATGGACAGGCAGGAACGTCGACAGCAGAAACGAGAGGACCTTCGTGTGGTTCTCGATGACTGGATTGCGGTGTGTGAGGTTAAGGGGTACACATCAGGCGGCAAGCCGTCCGATCTTCAAAAGCTCAGCCGATGGGTCACCCTCTACGCACAGGAGAACGGCGGCAAGCTCCCATCGGCCCAGTGGTACGTCGTAAACCAATTTCGGGAGCGCGATCCAAGCACTCGACGTCTGTTACTCCACGGACATCAGGAGGATCTTGACGCACTCGCTGAAGCGGATGGCCTGGCCATCGATACTCGAGACCTCTTTCACCTTGGCAAAGCAGTTGCGCTAGGACAAATGACCGCAGAAGCGGCGCGACAGCGCTTGATCAGTGCAACGGGACGATTCACCTTCTCACAGACCGACTGATCTAACTGTTCGGAACAGGAACCGCGGTAGACCGAGAACCGTCTCATTCGCACCCTTGTCCCTACCTCCGGGTGGGCCGGGCCCGCAGCATCTGGCACGGACCCTCTTCGATACCAGCGTGCATGAACGGCGCTCGTTGGTCATCCCCGGTGCCGGCCTGTACGTCGCCGCGGTGGCCGGCCTGGATGCGGCCGATTTCGATGCCGATGACTACACCGTCACCCCGGTCAGCCAAGCCATCGTGTCCGGCATGGTGATCGTCGCGAAAACCGCCACCGGCCCATCGAATTCGGGATATGCCTCCCACGGAAATCCCAAGTGGGCGACTGATGTAGCGGTATTCGCGGGTTTATCTGTTTGCCCAGTTCAGAGGGTAATCCCAGCCACCGCAGTTAGTTATGACACTGCCACCACTGCGGGTGGCCAGTCTGCCGGCTCAATGTTCGAGGGTTTCCGATCACCGTCGTCAGCCCAATCGAACTGCGGCGGTGGCGGCCCCCACTGGCGCGGAGTTCTGAAGACAACTCGACCGGAGCCGAAATCGGCGGCCCGGAAACTGGCCCAGCTCTCAAAAGAAACATTTGCGAACGTGGCCTTGCTAGTGAACGTAGATTTGTCGAACCTGGCGTTGCCGGTGAATGTGACTTCGTAGAAGCCGGCGTTGCTGGTAAATATTGCTTCGTCAAACCTGGCGTCGCCGGTGAATATGGCTTCGTCGAACCTGGCGTCGCCGGTGAACGTCGCCCCGACGAACCTGGCGTCGCCGGTGAACGTCGCCCCGACGAACCTGGCGTCGCGGGTGAACGTGGCCCTGCCGAACCGGGCGTAACTGGTGAATGTAACGCTACCGAACCCGGCCTCGCGGGAGAATGTGACGCCACCGAACCTGGCATCACTGGTGAAAGTGGCACTGCCGAAGCGGGCGTTGCTAGTGAATTTTGCTCTGCCGAACCAGGCCTCACCGATGAAGATAGCTTCGACAAACCTTGCGTCGCCGGTAAATATGACTTCGTCGAATCTGGCGTGGCCGGTGAATGTGGCTTCGTCGAATCTGGCGTGGCCGGCGAATTTGGCACTGACAAACTTGGCGTCACCAGTGAAGATGGCCAAGTCGAACTTGGCATCGCGGGCGAACGTGGCACTGCCGAACCTGGCGTAGCTGGTGAATGTAACGCTACCGAACCCGGCTTCGCGGGTGAACGTCGCTCTATCGAACTCGGCGCTGCTGGTGAAGGTGGCCCTGCTGAACTCGGCGTCGCCGGTAAAGGTGGCCTCGACGAATATGGCGGTACCAGTGAAGGTGGTGTTGTCGAAACGGGTGGCGCCGGAGAATGTGGCTCGGCTGAAGTCGACGTTTTCGAGGTGGGCGGTACGGAAGTCGAAATTACTTGTCGACCAGCTGTATTCGGCTTCGGATCGAAGGTGGTCGGCGATGACGCGGACGATAGTCGCGCGGACTTCGCGGTCGTTCTGCCGGTACTCGATATGTTCCTCGGTCTCCCCACGTACTCGCCCGTGTTCGACGCGGGGTGCCTTGACCACGAACTTGGTCCGTCCGCTGGCACCGTGCTCGGCGTCGTAGGGCAGTCGCAGGTAGCCGCAGAGGACGTCGATACATTGCTGCCGACGTAGTCCGTCGGATTCGTCGGCTACACCGGCCATGGCGTAGACCCCGGCGATGCGGACCGCGACGTCGGTCGCGCCGAGCTGGGCGGCCGCGGCGCCGAATCGTTCGACGAACCGGCTCTGCTCGAGATCGCGTTGCCGGCGGTAGGCGATCACCAACGCGACGACCCCACCCACGCCGGCGACGACGGTCAATGCGACCCGGGTGACGTCGATCGGCGCGGCTTTCGCCTCGCTGGTCGGGGTGATCCATCGCAGGAACCCGTACGCAGCCATCGCCAGGACCAGACCGACACCGAGCGCGCAGCCGACCGCAGCAAATAATCCGATCCGCCCAGCACGGCGACCTAGCGCCGCCCTGTCGGTCCTGCTCATCCGCGCCCGCAGCGCGATCGACTTCGTACGTGCCTGCGCGCCAACAGCGCTCACCCACCCAAGCATCGCTCGATTCTGATCGAAACCACGGCGTTACGTACAGCATCCGCCGGTTCTCCAGCCGTGACTGGCGTCGAAGAGTCGAATCGTGCGCTGCGTCCGAATCAGCTTGCTGGCTCACGACACGGACGACCTATCGCAGAGGCCGGCACTGGTACCGACCTCACGCGACAAGCGCGCCAAAGCGATACGGCATGAACCATGCACACCGAACGAACTGACGTCGCCACCCGATAATCACTTGCTGCAGCCAACTATCGCAACCCGACTGCTACTCCCCACCCGACCCATCTCCTCACAGACACCGACTCTCCCAACTCATCCCAACCCGACCCATCTCCACCATGACGGACATGGAGCAGACCAGCGGCAGCGTGGAGCAAAACGTGGAGCAGGCGCATGTTTCAGCCTGTCGTTTCGTGTCGTTGAGTGTCGGCTACCCGACTCGCCGAATTACGCTGGCCTGCATGGATTTATGAATGCATCCACAGTGGCCACGGGCTCACACAACCATTTTCGGCTGTGCTGGTTTACACACCAGCGGTCGGGGTTCGAACCCCTCTGCGCCCGCCGAAGAAGTACCGGCTGGACAAGGGTTTTCGACACCCGACCTTCTGCTTCATGCGCATTCCGTGGAGCGTGACCATTTCAGCTGAGCCGCCTGCCACTGGCCGCGCCATCGTCCACTGCCACCCCGGATTCCGAACGCTCACACAATTCAGCCGACCGGGAGTTTCACCACCGGATCGGGGCCCAGGTCGGTGACGTATATGTCTCCCGCCGTATCGACCGCCACACCCTGGGGATTCTTCAGGCCGGTGAACGGCAGCGGGGTCGGCGTCGACGCGCCCGCCGCCAACATCACCACCCATTTGTTACCCCAATCGACGACGTATACGTCTCCGGCCGCGTCGACCGCCAAACCCTGGGGATCCTTCAGGCCGGTGAACGGCAGCGGGGTCGGCGCCGACGCGCCCGCCGCCAACCTCGTCACGTGCTCGGTACCCAATTCGGTGACGTATACGTTGCCCGCCGTGTCGACCGCCACACCATCGGGACCTTGGAGCCCCGTCAACGGCAGCGTCGTCGGCGCCGACGCGCCCGCCGCCAATTTCATCACCCGATCATTACCCCGGTCGGCGACGTATACGTCTCCCGCCCTGTCGACCGCCACACCATGGGGAGCCTTCAGGCCGGTGAACGGCAGCGGAGCCGGCACCGACGCGCCCGCCGCCAATTTCATCACCCGATCGTTACTCGTGTCGCTGACGTATATGTTGCCCGCGGTGTCGACCGCCACATCCTGGGGATTCTTCAGGCCGGTGAACGGCAGCGGGGTCGGCGCCGACGCGCCGGCCGCCAATTTCATCACCCGATCGCTACCCATGTCGGTGACGTATACGTTGCCTGCCGTGTCGACCGCCACACCGGTGGGTAGGGTTACGCCGGTGAACGGCAGAGGAGTCTGTGGCGAGTAGGCCCCGGCAATAGGTGGGGGCGAGTTGCCACCGCCACCTGATTCCCGTTGGACACCGATGACGACAGCTACGGCGGCCACCACTGCGACCGCGACCGCGGCGGCGAGCAGCCCGGCCGTCTTGGGCGAGAATCTGATTCGCCGCCCAAGGCGTGCGGCCACGCCCCCGGTGGTGCTGACCGCGGAATCGCCCACCGCGGCGCGGGCCGCCGCGGCCAGTTCGCGCACGGTCTGGTAACGATGGTCGGGATCTTTGGCCATTCCTTTGGCGATGACCGCATCGAACGCGGTCGGTACATCGGGTGTAGTCGTGCTCGGACGCGGCGGCGGGGTGTGCAGATGATGGGCGATCACACCCTGCATCCCCAATGCGCTCGCAAACGGCGGCTGGCCGGTCAGGCACTCATACAGCACGCACGTCAACGCGTACACGTCCACTCGGGCATCGGCCTTGACCTCCGCGCCGATCTCCTCCGGCGCCAGGTAGGCGACGGTGCCGATGGTCTCGCCGGTCGCGGTCAGCGTACGGTCGTCGGCGGCGTGGGCGATCCCGAAGTCGATCAGCGAGGCGAACTCATCGGCCCCTAGCAGGATGTTGGTGGGTTTGACATCACGGTGGACCAGCCCGGCGTCGTGGGCCGCCTGCAGCGCGCCGGCCACCTGCGCGATGATCGCCACTGCCCGCTGCGGCGACAAGGCGCCTTCTCGCGTGATCACCTTGCGCAGGTCGGTGCCCTCGATCAAGCGCATATTCAGATAGAGCCGACCGTCGATGTCGCCGAAGTCGTGGATGGGGATCACATGCGGCTCGGTCAACTGCGCCACCGCCCGGCACTCCCGGCGGAACCGCTCGCGCAGCTGCTCGTCATCGGCGAAGCGCTCGGGCAACAGCTTGAGCGCCACCTCGCGGTTGGTCAGCGAATCATGCGCCCGCCACACCTGGCCCATGCCGCCCTGACCCAGCAGCGACAGAAGCCGATAGCGTCCGAACACCTGCGCTGGCCCCCAAGTGGCGTCCATGCCACCCACTGACTTGTCATCCATTGTGCCGTCCCGTGACCACCCGACTCGAGAGTTGGCGCTATCGTCGGCGCGCGAATTTCCCAGCAATGCTCATGCCGGCAAGTACGCAGCCGGGCACTGCCCCGCCACCGGTGCGAGTGCGCGGATTGTGCCCAGAAATCCGCCAGCAAACCTGTCGCAGATTCAGCGTACCTCTGAGCCATACGCGGCCACCGGGACGGCTAGCGGTGCCGAATTTGCTCGCCGCTGCCAGCGCGCCTATTCCGGCCGCAGCTGTAGTGCGCCGGTCGCGGGCGAGTGGCCGCATTACGACTGCAAATGCGTCGACTGCGGCGCGCGCTACGACGTCGTTCACGAGCGCCGATACGACAGCAACTCCGGGTGGCAGTGGACGCCGCGCGAACCGCGATGGCGGTTCTGGCGCAGCCGCTGACGGAGCCTACGAAGACGGAAATCGGCTCCGCAGTCACCTTGCGTCGGACCGTGGGCCTATTGCCTGGTTGCGGGGCCGTTGTCGGTGCGGTGCAGGACCCAGGTGCCGCGGCCGGCGGCCTTGGCGCGGTATAGGCCGACATCGGCGTCGTCCAACAGCTTTTCGGCATTCGCGCCGGCGACCGGGGTGACGACAGCGCCGATGCTGGCCGACATCGACAGCAGATCGCTGGGACCGACTGGAACCGGATCTCGCAGCGTCGCAAGCATGGTTTCGGCGGCAGCGTGGGCCGTGTCGTCATCGCAGGGCGGTGCGAGCAGCGCGACGAACTCGTCTCCGCCGATGCGGGCCAGCGTGACCGTCGGCGAGGTCAGGTTCGCGTCGAGCCTGCGGCCGACCTCGGTCAGTACGCTGTCCCCCGCGCGGTGGCCGTAGCGGTCGTTGATCAGCTTGAACGCATCGAGATCGAGGAAGCACAAACCGATTTGATCGGCGGGGCGGGCCGCCGCGACAATGGCCTCCAACTGCTCGAGCAGGCAATGCCGATTCGGCAGACCCGTCAACGGGTCGTGACGGGCCTGCCACCACAGTTTCTGCTGTATAGCCCGCCGTTCGGTGATGTCCTCCCCGACGGCGAGCACGCGCACGTCACGTCCGCTCGCGCCGTGCACCAGCGTCATCGTCCACGCACCCCAGCAGACGCTGCCGTCGGGGCGACAGAAGCGGCCTTCGAAGTGCGCGGTGCCGTGTCTGCGCCTCAGCAAACCGATGACCTCCTGACGGAGCTTCTCGCGGTCGTCGGGGTGCATGAAGTCCAGACCGGACACCCCCGGCAGGTCCTCCCGGTTCATCCCGATCATCCGCGCCGTTGTGGGATTGGCCTCGAGCGTGATGCCGTCGCTGTCGTAGAGCGCGATGGCCACCGCGGCGTTGTCGAACACCACGCGGAAGCGATGGTCGGCAGCCTCTTGGCTGCGGGCATGGACGTTCAACAGCTCGGTGGTGTAGCCGCGGCCCAGCTCTCCCAGGAGCGCGCCGAACCGCTGTGCTCGATCCGGCCGCGGTGATCGCTCCAGCAAACCGGCCAGCACCGCCGCGGTCGGGGTCATCATGGCGGGGACCGTCAGGTTCGACTGGACCATCTCGACCCCGACTCGGCATGCGGACGCCGGGTCGAACGACTCGGCCGACAAGGCAGCTTCCAGCTCGATGATCCACCTTGTCGTCAACTGGCGGATGTCGTGCGGCAGCGGCGTCGGCACGCCACCGCAATCGACCAGGGCTGCCGACCAGTCCCGCGCCATGTCGGCAACCTCGCGACTGTCCATAGGCGCGGACCTTTCTCCATCGCTGGGACCATCAACACTGACGACCCTCCCCGACTCGCTAACAATGAGCATACGAAAGAACCGCTGTGCATGTTGTGTCGGTGGCGGCCGCTACTTCCTGCTCAGTCCAGCGTCTGTTGGGCGCGGCGGAGAAGAACGGGATCGTGCGCGTTGACCAGGAGCAGGTCGGGAGCGTGTGTGGTCCATAGTTCGGTGAGCCGTTCGTGGTTGGCCCGGACCTGAGACATGTCGTTGGCGATGAAGCGTTCCATGATGGTCAGGGCTCGGGGCGCGCGGCCGGTGCCATCGATCTGTCCGTGGTGGTAGAACGCGTCGCCGGCGTGCAGGATCCATCGTTTGCCGGTATCGATGGCGACGGCGGCGTGGCCGCGACTGTGGCCGGCCAGACCGATCATCAGGAGGCCGGGTGCGATGTCGGTGAGCTCATTGGTGGCGGGGAAGCCGTTCCACGGCTCGCCGTAGCCGGGGAGGTGGCGAACCAGCGTCGGGTGGTGGTCACGTTGGGTGGGTAGGTATCGGCCCTTTTCGACGAAACCTCGCGGGTGCAGTGCCGCGTCTGCTTCACCAGCGCTGAGGTGAACTCTGGCCCAGGGGAAGTCCGCGAGCCCGCCGGTGTGGTCGGCGTCGAAGTGGGTGAGCACGATATCGCGGACATCACGCGGGTCGAAGCCGAGGCGTTCGATCTGCCGGATGGCGGCTTCGTTCTCGTCGAACCGCGGCCGCACGTAGTAGCGGCCCGGCCCGAACCGGGGGCCCGGATCGGCCGCGTCGCGCAGGCCGAGTCCACTGTCCACCAGTACGAGGCCGGTGTCGGTTTCCAGGAGCAGGACATGGCAGACCAGGCCCTCGGGGGTGCGCGGCGGGCGCATGGTGCCGCGCGGTTGAGACCCGCGGCCGTGACCTGGATGCGGATGGCGCCCAGTTGTTCGGGCAGGTCGCGGTCCTCGAGGATCCAGTCGGTGCCCTTGCCACCGACTAGTGCGCGCATTGTCACGGTCTTCTCCTGAGTTCGTTCGAGTTGAGGGCGGCGGTCAGTCGCCGAGGTTCGGTGGTGTGGTGCTCAGCAGGCGGGGGTCTGGTTCGTTTCCGGCTGTGGCGGCGACTCCGGCGAGGGCGCGCGCGAGGGTGAGCAGGTCGCGGGGGTTGCGTTTGTCCAGCCCGCCCAGCAGTTGCTTCAGGACGGTGAGCTGGTCGAAGTAGATCCGTTCGATCGTCAGGTTCTCCTGCTCGTCGAACACGAAGTAGGCCGTCATCCTGGTCCGGTGGGTCGATCCGGTCGGCGGTATCTTGCCCAGCGGCCCCAGATGTGTTCCGAGCAGCCAGAATTCGACGATCACCGCATCGTGACTGTGGCGCATCGCGATGATCTCGTGGTCCTGGTCGGGAAAGGCGCGGCGGGTGTCGCGGTAGTAGTCGCGGACCTCGGCGTCGCCGTCGTGCACGACCATCGGCGCGATCAGCTCGTAGTGCGGGTGCGGGAACGTCGAGAGTGTCGCGTCCCAGTCCTGGGCCACTTCGTCGTGGAAGTGATCGAGGACGAGTTTCTCGCGAGCGCGCAGGATGTGTTCGGGGGGCAGGGTGAATCGTGCGGACATGGTTGGTCGCTCCTCAGTGCTGAGAGCCGTGGGTGATGTGGCCGTGATGGAAGGTGGGGTGGGTGCCCGGGCTGGTCCATACCCCGGTGAGCTCGCTGGAGGGGAAGAACTGCAGGAAGCGGGAGTCGGCTTGGCTGCGGTCGGCCAGTGTCTTCTCGAGGATGATCGAGTTGTACTGGTCGGCGGTGGTTTCGATCGTGTTGGCGTTGAGCACGATCTCCTGCTGCCACTGCCGCGCCCACCGGGCCAGCCCCGGTAATCGAGAATGTTCCGGTGTCAGCGCCTCGGTCGCGATCACGTTCTCGCTGCTGACCCAGATTCCGGTCGCGGTGTTGAGCACCAGGCTCTGGTTGCCGAACACATGCCCTGGTGTCTTGACCACGGCGACACCGGGACCGAGGACGATCGAGCCCTCGATGGGCAGGAACGCTTCGGCGGGCACATCGCGGTAGGTGGCGGGCTGATACCACGGCTTCTGCAGCGGGTGCAGTTCGGCCATTCCCGCCAGCTCGTCCCGCTGGACGATGACTTTGGCGTTGGGGAAGATCGCCGCCGGCTTGGTGTTCAGGTCGGCCTGATGAGTGGTGGTGCCGATCCAACGCCGCAGATCCTGGGTGTGCAGGTGGTCGAACATCAGGTAGTCGACCTGCTCGCGGGCGATCCCCAGACGTGACAGATGCTCCAGGACCGTGCCGTGCTCGCGGACCATGCGCCGTTCGATCACGGCCGGGGTGCGCTGGGCGAGATTGTCGAAATACGGTGTGTAGCGGCCCAGTTCGACATCCGAGGGCTCGAACAGCAGAGTGCGGCGGCGACCGTCGGAGTCGTGCCAGCGGATCACGAGCATGCGGTTGGTGATCGACAGGAACGGCGCGATGGCGCGTGCGGCACGGAACAGGCCGAACCGGGTGGGATACGGCAGTGTCACCAGATCACAGGTGGTGATGCTGTCAGGCGTGCCGGTACTCGGAAACTCGCGGCGGAATGCTGCTGCCTGTTCACGAGCTGCCCGCAAGCGTGCGCCCGGACCGCCCTCGACGTGAGCGAGATCGGTGAATGTGTCGATGCGTTCGCCGACCGTCGGAAGATCGGCTACGTCGGCGGCGCCCCAGGGAAAACGCATATCGGACTCCAATATCCACAGCGTGGGTTTACGTGCACGCTATACCCACGATGTGGATTTAATCAAGGGGTTTGAGGCAGAATGGCCGCATGACCAGCCAAGCTCCCTCGACGCGCCGCGGACGACCTCCGAAGGGGTCCGGTCAGCTCACCCGTGCGGCGATCGTCGAAGCGACTCTCGAAGTGATCGACCGCGACGGGGTCGGCGCTGTCGGTATGCGAGGGGTTGCGCGAGTGCTCGGTGTCGATCCGAAAAGCCTGTACAACTACGTCGACGGCAAGGACGGGCTGCTCGATGCAGTCGCCGAGCATCTTTTGGGCTCGATCGAGTTGCCGTCGCAAAGTGGCGACCTCCGCAGCGATCTGCGTGCCATCGCGGATGCGTTCCGCGATCGCGCCCTGCTCCACCCTGCGGCCGCGGCGCTGGTGCTCACCAGGCAATTGGCATCGCTGGAGGGCCTGGCGCCGATCCAGTCGGTGCTGGCGGTCCTGCGCGCCGCGGG
This sequence comes from Nocardia nepalensis, assembly GCF_048910785.1. NCBI lineage: Bacteria > Bacillati > Actinomycetota > Actinomycetes > Mycobacteriales > Nocardiaceae > Nocardia > Nocardia nepalensis. The sequence goes on from NZ_JBKBET010000037.1 coordinate 106,233, forward strand.
TTGCCCACCCGAGGAAGCGGTCCATCTGCTGCGAACGTTGTTGGCTGCCCTTATCGGCACCCTGCTGCGTGAAGTGAACGCTGGCCCCACCTACGGAACCAGCGATACCGCCGGCATCGCCGCGCGCCGGGCGACACTGGAACAGTCGGGACTGCCTGCCGTTGTCGAGGCCGCGCCGTATCTGGCTCGATTCGACAGCCAGGCGGAATTCGACTTTGCGATGAACCTGGCGCTCGATGCGGTCGTCGCCCGCATCAATGGTTCGACGCGGGACCGCTGAACGCTTGTCTCATCTCAGACCGACCTTCATCTCCATGAAATTTCTCGAGGTGCTGGGATCTGACATTGTAGGGATTTACGCCTACTTCATTTCTTGTATAACTGTTCAACTCGGCCACTTTTATGTAGCGGTTCTGAAACAAACCGCTGAGAGCGCTGATCTGTTTCGGGGGTTGCGATAGCCTGTCCCGGCTCTGGCGGGCGTCGTGGACGACTGCTGCGGGGCGTGAAATCCAAGAGCATGCCTAGAGGCAAATCCCCGAGGTAGAAGGCCCCCCGAGGGCTCCGCATTCCGCTTGCGGGCACAGACCAGGAAAGGCCGGATGAGTTAATCGCGCTCGGTCGCAGTTTCCCAATTATATTTTTGCGCTTCTGGCCGCGGATCTTAGTTCTGGCTAGATCAAAGGCGCTATCTTCATTGCGGAGTACTGGTCAAATCTGCATGGCGCAATCGCTCATCTCATGGCATATCCGGCCCCGAGAGGATTCGACTATGACGACGTATGCACCGGTCACCATCCAGCAAGCACAGTTCCCGATCATCGAATCGTTCACCCAGGAGACCCTGATCAACCCGCACTGGCAACTGCTGGGCAGCGCGCGGCTGAACGACGGCAGCCTGGAGCTCACCCCCAACGCCAATTCCAAGGCCGGGACGGCGTTCCTCGATCAGCCGTTCTCGTCCGCACTCGGCGTCACCATCGACTTCGACTACGCCTGCGAGGGCGGGGCAACACTCGGCGACGGCTTCAGCGTCTACGTGATCGATGGTGCGCACACGACGCAGCCCGGTGGCATCGGCGCCGCACTCGGCTACTCCATCACGAAGTCCTCGCCCGGGCAGATCGTCGCGCCGGGAGTCACCGCCGGGTTCGTGGGCGTCGGCTTCGACAACTTCGGGAACTTCGCCACGCCGCTGGCCGGTACCGGAGGCGGCGCACAACGGCCCAACACCGTCGGGGTTCGCGGAGCCGGCAATCTTCGAGAAGGGTTCGCCTGGCTCACCGGCGTTCAGGTGCCGAATGGATTCCACGCGTCGTGGGAGCGCGGCGCGCACATCCAGGTCTCCATCATCGGCGGTCGGCTCACCGTTCGCCACGCCGACAAAGCCAACCCGAACGGCACCTTGCTGATCGACGACTTCGATCTCGCCGGCGCAGACGGTCAGCCACCCGTGCCCGAGACCTTCAAGCTGGGCTTCGCGGCCGGAACCGGCGCCGCGACCGCCTACCACCGGATCAGGAACCTCAAGGTGACCCTGCCCGCGGAAATGCCTCTGGAGATCAGCGGCCCGCAGACAGCGCAGTCGGGACATCGGATCACCTACACCATCGGCGTGCAGAATCTCGGCCCCAACGACGCCCCCGACGCAGTGGTGGACGCCGCTGTCCCGACAGAGCTGACCGATCTGGAACTGACCTGCCAGGCCGAGAACGGTGCCGTCTGCGGCACCGGTTCGGTCCGCGACGGCTTACACATGCCGATCGACCTGCCCAAGGGCAGCAAGGCAGTCATCAACCTGACCGGCACCATCGACCCGCAGTACGAGGGCCGACTCACCTGCACCAGCCTCATCACCTCACCGTCACGGGCCAATACCGCCGAACGGCACTCCGGATCGGTCACCACCGAGGTCGATCGGCCTCCTGTCACCGTCTCCCCCGTGATCGTCGGGCAATGGGCCCAAACGTGGCCCGAGGACGCGAAGGGGTGGGTCATCAGCTACGAACTCACTCTGGCCGCCCATGAGCAGCGGGTGGTGTGGTGGGAGATCCGCTTCGACGTCCCGCCACGAACCCGCATCAATCCCCAGCAGACCCAGTGGTACAGGGTGATCAAGGACGGCACCGACGGATCGGTCGTCATCACTACACCGGATGACAAGCACACCATCGAGCCCGGCACACCCCTGACCGTGGCCGTGCAACTGCTCTACCCATCCCAGCACGAGGCCGGTGATGGCACCCTGCGCAACCTGCACGCCACCGAGGTGACCCGCCCATAGCCCCGTCTCCGAGCACTTCCACTCGTAGCCGGTGCCCGTCGAATCCCCAGGGACCGTCGGAACGCGGCGAAACAGAGTCGAGCGGGCCGGGACACGGCATCGGGATGCCCCCCAATCCATTCCCCGACCCCCTCGCAGCTTCCCACATATCGGTCACCTTCCTTCTCCGCAGTTGGTCGGCCGATCAGGTGGAACTGGTGGCGGCATCGGCCGAGAGCGTGCCGCCGTCAGTTCCACGTGATCACTTGTCCAGTAGTGCATCTCGGGCGGACCGCAGCGGCGGACGGAGGCATATGCGTCCTACGCGGTGTCCGGACGCATCCGATCCGACTTCGGCGGTCGGAACTCCGTAAGGGGCCGTTAGTCGCGGTCAGTGGGCCAGAAGATCATGGCGGCGATGACCGCCAGGGCAGCGCGATCACGAACACGAGTCGAATTGAGTCGCGCTCATCGGTGAACCCCACCGATCGCGGACCAGCGGGCGAAAGACTCACGCGGCGCGGCGCATTCGACGTCGGCGACCGCGATCAGTCGATTCAGTGTCTGCGCGTCCACGTGCGCCGACGAGGTCAACAGCACCACGTCGACCCCGTACGCGACAGCCTGTTCGACCAGACCGAGCACCGAACCCGCGTCGGCCCAGAGCAACACGTAGCCGAGCCGTCGAGCCAAGCGGCGCATTCGGGCCGCGTCCCATTCCGGTGTCGGTGATGACGGGTCTATCCAGCCGAGCGCGCTCATGCCACATCCCCTCCTGTCGTTGGCAGGCGCCCGCCACCGAGGACTTCCCGTCGACCCGGAGGCGGGGCTGAAAACGACGCTAGGCGTATGCATTTGGCCCCACAGCTGTCCTGCCGTCCACAACCGTCTACATCGTGGCCAGCACGTGCCATGTCGACCTGGGTGAAACCGCCGCCGCGGCGGCGCGCGGGCACCTGGCGTGGAAGCTCGCGGACGAAGCCGGGCACCGTGAGATCGCGGCGTGGTGCCTGGAAACACGGGCGTGGCAGCAACTGACGGACGGGGTATTCGTGGCAGCGGCGCAACTGTCGCGCGCCGCGCAATCCCTTGCCCCGGAAGACAGTTCGGCATTCATCCAAGCCACTGCCCAGGAGGGCCGCGCGCTGGCTCGGCTCGGGGACAGCAAGGGCACATACGACGCGCCGCGGAGGGTCGCCGGGCTGGTATCCGGGCTGAGCACCCCCGACCGGCCGGAGCACCATTTCCGGTACGACCCGGCGAAGTCGGATGCCTACGTGGCCACCACGTTGGCATGGCTCGGCGATCCAGCGGCGGAGTCCTACGCGCGGCACGTTCTCGCCGATCTGGCTGGCGCTGCGTCCGTCCGCCCGCGTCGAATCGCTTCGGCGAATCTGGACCTGGGGCCTGGCGCTGGTGGCGGCCGACAACCGGACGAAGCGGCGCACGTCGCGCTGGCGGCGGTGGAATCCGGGCGTCTGGTGCCGTCGAACTACTGCGTGTGTCCGAAGTTGTCACGAGGATCGAAGGCCGGGGCGCGCCTGACGCGGCCGTGGTGCGCGAAGCGTTCCGCGACACCTATCGGGCGTAGCGGCGAAAGGCTAGTGCGCGGCAGCAGCTGCACCCGTTCCTGCGGCAGTTCGTACATCACCTGCTGCGCCAGTTCCGGCGCGAGAAGACCCCACTCCCTTCCACTTTCAGCTTATAGCGGACTGGGGGGCTTGCGGCAAGACCCCCGTCGTGCCGCAGAATCACCGGCCGAAGGTCAGAATCTGCGGAAATGGGGAGTTGCGAAGTGCGCGTGTTGTTGACGACGTGGGGATCGCGCGGGGACGTCGAGCCGCTGGCGGGGCTCGCGGTGGCGTTGCGAGGGCTCGGCGCGGAAGCGCGGGTGTGCGCGCCTCCGGATGAGGATTTCGCGGCGCTGCTGGCGCGTGTGGGTGTGCCGATGGTGCCGCTGGGCCCGACGGTGCGCTCGGTGGTCGCCGGCACGAAGCCACCGACTGCCGAAGATGCGTTCCGGCTCGCTGCCGAACTGGTCGCCGCGCGGTTCGAGACGCTCACCGCGGCGGCCGAGGGGTGTGACGCGCTGCTGGCGACCGGTCTGATGCCGGCCGGCGCACGAGATGTGGCCGAGAAACTGGGCATCCGCTATGTGCTCGCGTGCTTTCAAATCTATGGAATGCCGTCGCGGCACCGCCCTCCGCTGAGGCGGCCGGGCACACAGTCCCCGCAGGATGAGACCGACATCCGGGTGCTGTGGGAGCAGGATGCCCAGAGGGTGAACGCGTTGTACGGCGAGGCACTCAACAGCCATCGGGCGGCGATCGGCCTGCCGCCGGTGGACAACGTCCGTGACTACGTTTTCACCGACCAGCCGTGGCTGGCGGCGGACGCGACGCTGTGCCCGTCGCAGGGCATGACGGACCTCGACGTAGTGCAGACCGGGGCGTGGATCCTGCCGGACGACCGTCCGCTCCCGGAAGGGCTGGCATCGTTCCTGGACGCGGGTGAACCACCGGTGTACGTCGGCTTCGGCAGCATGGCCGCGCACGCCCCGAAAGACATCGCCCGGGTGGCCATCGAGGCAGTCCGGGCACACGGCCGCCGCGTCGTCCTCGCCCGCGGCTGGGCCGAGCTGACCCCGATCGACGGCGCCGACGACTGCTTCGTCGTCGGCGAGGTCAACCAACAGGCACTGTTCGCCCGAGTAGCCGCCGTCGTGCACCACGGCGGCGCGGGCACCACGACGACGGCCGCCCGCGCTGGCGCGCCTCAGGTGGTGGTCCCCCAGATCGCGGACCAGCCGCATTGGGCCGCCCGAGTGGCCGAGCTGGGCATCGGTGTGGCACACGACGGCCCGACGCCGACCTCCGACTCCCTTTCCGCCGCGCTCACAACGGCACTGGCCCCCGAGACTCGCGCGCGAGCCAGGGCCGTGGCCGGCACGATCCGCGCCGACGGGGCGACAGTGGCCGCGAAACTACTCCTCGACGCAGCCAGCCCGAAAGGCCGCCCGTAACCGTGTGAACCACGGAATCGTCGAGCCGTGGCTGGACTCGATGCCCTTTCCGGCGGCCTTGCGCCAACATGTGCCGAAGCTCATGCTTCATCAATAGGAACACCGCGCACGTTGAGGGCGATCATTCGGTCCGAATTACCTCCGGCGGACGGTGCTGTCGGCCGGAGTCGGCGTGTTCTACGGCGTGCGCGAATGCCCCGAGGAGGACCTCGCTCAGATCGTTCTCGGCTCCTGCCCCGTCGATGCCGACGGGAGCAACACGGGCCCAGCCGCCCACGGTCTCCACTGCTGCGGACGCGACGCCCGAACCGCGACCCCTGAAGCAGTCACCCCAAAGCAAAGGAGTAAAGATGTCCACCATCCACTTCAAGGAGACCACGAGCTCGACACCGGAGCAGTTCGTGTCGGCACTCACCGATTTCGGGCCGGGTCGCTCCCAACTGTTCGGCAACAGCGCCGACGAATACCTCGAGGTGCACGACCGGGGCCGACGTGATGCTGACGTCACGGAGGGCTCGCGCGGCATCTGGGAACGCCTGCACTACGACTGGTCGAACCCCGACCGCGTCGTCATGACGACCACCGATTCGAACGTATGGGGCGGCCACTCGGGTCACACCTACACCTTCACACGGCGACCTGACGGAATGACCGATGTGGATGTCGTCATCGTGCGCGAGGGCAAGAATCTCAAGGGACGGGTCCTCGAAGTCGTGGTCGGGACCGTCGGCAAACGCGTCCTGAAACAGGCCCTCGACAAGACCGTCAAGGCTATCGAAACCCGCGGCAACGACGGGGGAACGCCAGAACCCTCGTGACGCGACCGCTCCGCCGGACACCATTCGCAGGCACCACGACACTCGCCACCGGCCGCGAACGGACGAGACACCAACCTCGCCAAAAGTCTTCCGCGTCAGTGACTCGACCTCACAGGGGGGTAGCGGGGGCGTGTGATAGCGGCGCCCTGGATAGCATCGATCGTCGTACAGATCGAGGAAACCCCGAGGACTTGTGTTGATTAACGACCATCTTGACCGCTGGAACGCTCACGAGGCTTCGGCGGAGGCGATGATTCCGATCATTGGCAGGCTGTATCGCGAGAAGGGGGTGACCATCCTTCTGCACAGCCGGTCGCTGGTGAACAAGTCGGTGATCAGCATTCTGCGGACGCATCGGTTCGCGCGGCAGATCGAGGGTGAGGAGCTGTCGGTCGAGGAGACGCTGCCGTTCCTCGAAGTGCTCAGTGGGCTGGATCTGGGGGCCTGCAAGATCGACCTCGGCCGGTTGGTGATGGCGTATCGCGCCGACGATCGCGGACTGTCGATCCCCGAGTTCACCGCCGCGGTGCTGGCCGATGTCACCGATGGCAACAAGGCCGAGCCGCAGGGGCCCCGGGACGTGGTCCTGTACGGCTTCGGTCGGATCGGTCGTCTGGTCACTCGCCTGCTCATCGAGAAGGTCGGGTCCGGCAACGGGCTGAACCTGCGGGCCGTGGTGGTGCGCAAGGGCGGCGAGGGTGATCTGGCCAAGCGGGCGTCGCTGCTGCGGCGGGATTCGGTGCACGGACAGTTCAACGGAACGATCAAGGTCGACGCCGAGAACGACACCATCATCGCGAACGGCAACGTCATCAAGTTCATCTACAGCGATGATCCGACGACCATCGACTACACCGAGTACGGGATCAACGAGGCGATCCTGATCGACAACACCGGCAAGTGGCGTGACCGTACGGGCCTGTCGCAGCACCTGCGTCCCGGCATCGCGAAGGTCGTGCTCACCGCGCCCGGCAAGGGCGACGTTCCGAATATCGTGCACGGCGTCAACCACCGCGACCTCGATCTCTCCGAGCAGATCTACTCGTGCGCTTCGTGCACGACCAACGCGATCGTGCCGCCGCTCAAGGCGATGGATGACGAGTACGGCATCGTCCGCGGTCACGTGGAGACGGTGCATTCGTTCACCAACGACCAGAACCTGCTGGACAACTTCCACAAGGCCGACCGCCGCGGCCGCTCCGCGCCGTTCAACCTCGTACTCACCGAAACCGGCGCCCAGTCCGCCGTGGCGAAGGCGATGCCGGACTTCAAGGCCAAGATCACCGGCAGCTCGATTCGCGTTCCCACGCCGGATGTCTCGGTCGCGATCCTCAACCTGCAGCTCCAGCAGGAGGTCACGAAGAGCGAAGTGCTCGAGTACCTGCGCCAGGTATCGCTGTCCGGACCGTTGAGCCGCAACCTCGACTACACCGCGGCCACCGATGTGGTCTCCAGCGATTTCATCGGATCCCGCGCGGCATCCATCGTCGACGCCAACGCCACCATCGTCGACGGCGACACCGCGATCCTCTACCTCTGGTACGACAACGAATTCGGCTATTCGTGCCAGGTGGTGCGGACGGTGCAGTACATCTCGGGCATCGAGTATCCGACGTACCCGCAGGTGGGTGCACAGCATCGCGCCGCCGTTCCCGCGGCCGCCGCGCGTTAGTCCGCACACCCGTACTTTCGGCCGAAACCTGTTCGGCCATCGGGGTTTTCCGCGACCGATCATCGGCAACTCACGCGCCGCGCGAGCAGCCGGTATCTCGGCAACACTGCCATTCGGGTTGCCGGTCGAAGCGGTGGGCAAGGGCTTGCCGTCGGCGCCATGCCGCCGGCTTGCCGTCGGCGCCATGCCGCGACCGGCGACCGCGGACCGCCGATAACGGTCCCACATCGGCGGTCAGGATCGGCCGGAATTCGGAGTTTCCGACCTCGGCAGCACCGCGTGGCATCCGGCTTGATCCGACGACGGCCGAGGGCAGTCCGATCACGACGACGTAGCCGAGCATGAGCAACTTGCCCGTGCGACACTCCGCGCTCGGCCACGCCTCGAAGGTGAGCGATCACAACGTACCAAACGGGCGAGTCCTTGACACGGAGCAAATGTTCGCGCTAACAATGTTCGCGTTAACATTGTTAGGAGCGTCACAGTGGCGGACACGTATGTGGTGGGTGTCGACTTCGGCACGTTGTCCGGGCGGGCAGTTGTTGTCAGGGTGCGCGATGGGGCCGAGTTCGCTAGTGCGGTAAGCGAATACCGGCACGGGGTCATCGATCGGAAGCTGCCGGTGAGTGGCGTCGAGCTGCCTCCGGATTGGGCGCTGCAGGATCCTGAGGACTATCTCGATGTGCTGCGGACGGCGGTGCCTGCGGCGCTGGTCGAATCGGGGGTCGACCCGGCCGATGTGATCGGGATTGCTACGGATTTCACGGCGTGTACGGTGCTGCCCACGCTTGCCGACGGAACACCGCTGTGTCGGGTGCCGGAGTTCACGGGGCGACCGCATGCCTATCCGAAGTTGTGGAAACACCATGCGGCACAACCGCAGGCGGATCGGATCAATGCCCTTGCCCATGAGCGGGGTGAGCCGTGGATCAACCGATATGGCGGCAAGATCTCGGCGGAATGGCAGTTCGCCAAGGCGCTGCAGATGTTGGAAGAGGATCCGGGGATCTATGCCCGGACCGAGCGTTTCATCGAGGCGGCCGACTGGATTGTCTGGCAGCTGTGCGGTCAGGAGACACGAAACGTCTGTACCGCTGGTTACAAGGGAATTCACCAGGACGGAGGTTGGCCGAGCGGCGACTATCTCGCCGCACTCGATCCGGACTTCGCCGATTTCGCCGTCGGCAAGCTGGTCCACCCGCTGTCCCCGCTCGGTGGTCGTGCCGGCGGCCTGACCGCGCGGGCAGCGGGTTGGACGGGGCTGCGGGCCGGGATCGCGGTGGCGGTCGGAAATGTCGACGCGCACGTCACCGCACCGGCCGCGCAGGCCGTCGACAACGGGCAATTGCTCGCGGTGATGGGCACCTCCACCTGCCATGTCATGAACAGCGATCACCTCGCAGAGGTGCCGGGGATGTGCGGAGTAGTGGATGGCGGAATCATCAGTGGCAGTTGGGGATACGAGGCCGGGCAGAGTGGGGTCGGCGATATCTTCGCGTGGTTCGTCGACTCGTCGCTGCCGGGGCGCTATCACACCGAGGCCGCTGCGCGCGGCATGGACGCCCACGCTTATCTGAGTGAGCTGGCGCAGCGGCAGCGGGTCGGCGAACACGGCCTGGTCGCGCTGGACTGGCACAGCGGAAACCGCTCGGTGCTCGTCGACCACGATCTGTCCGGGATCCTGGTCGGCCTCACCCTCGCGACCAAACCCGAGGACATCTATCGCGCATTGCTGGAGGCCACCGCCTTCGGCACCCGCACCATCATCGAATCCTTCGATACCGCAGGCGTTCCCGTTCGCGAACTCGTGATTGCCGGTGGCCTGCTGAAGAACTCGTTGCTGATGCAGATCTATGCCGATGTGACGCGGCTACCGCTGTCGATCATCGGCTCGGATCAGGGCCCGGCGCTCGGCGCGGCCATCCACGCCGCGGTCGCCGCCGGGGCCTACCCGGACGTCCGTGCCGCCGCCAAGGCGATGGGCCGGGTGCACCGCAACGCCTATCTCCCCGATCCCGCCCGCGCCGCCGCCTACGACGCCATCTACGCCGAATACCAAGCCCTACACGACCATTTCGGCCGCGGCGGCACCGAGGTGTTGCACCGGCTGCGACGCATCCGTAATGACGCCCGAAGGGAAGTTGCCACCGCATGAGCGAGCGAACAGTAGGCACAGCCGAGCCAACGGTCGCGGCCGTCATTACCGACCTGCGCAAGCAGCTCGTCGATCTGCATCGAGAACTGTTGCGCTGGGGTCTGGTGGTGTGGACCGCGGGCAACGTCTCCGCCCGGGTACCCGGCGAGCAGTTGCTGGTCATCAAGCCGAGCGGGGTGTCCTACGACGAACTCACCCCGAACTCGATGGTGGTCTGCGATTTCGACGGCAGGCTGGTCGAGGGCGATCTGTCGCCGTCCAGCGATACCGCCGCACACGCCTATATCTACCGGGCGATGCCCGAGGTGGGCGGCGTGGTGCATACCCATTCGACCTACGCGAGCGCGTGGGCCGCACGCGCGGAACCGATTCCGTGTGCGCTGACCGCCATGGCCGATGAGTTCGGCGGCGAAATTCCGGTCGGCCCCTTCGCGCTCATCGGCAACGACGATATCGGCCGGGGTGTGGTCGCGACGCTGTCGGGCCACCGCTCCCCCGCCGTCCTGATGCGCAATCACGGCGTCTTCGCGGTCGGGCGCGACGCCCGCGCCGCGGTCAAGGCCGCCGTCATGTGTGAGGACGTGGCTCGCACCGTGCATATCGCGCGCCAGCTCGGTGAACCGGTCCCCATCGCGCAGGCCGATGTGGACAGCCTGCACGACCGCTACCAGAACGTGTACGGCCAGCACTGAATTCCGGCCGCCGACAAAGGAGTACGTCCTCGATGAACCAGAAACCACGCATCGGCCTACTCGGCATCATGCAGGCGCTCTACGACGAGATGATCCCGGGCATCGCCGAGCGCCAGGACAGCTACGCCCACGAGATCGCCGAACAACTCGCCGATCTCGCCGATTGGACCATCGGACGCCCTGTCAAGAACCGGCGTGACGCCGAGGCGGTGATGCGAAAATTCGTCAATGCCGATCTCGACGGCGTCATGGTGGTGATGCTCACCTATGGCCCGGCGATGCGGGTGGCCCGATTGTTCAACGAGAACCGACTTCCGGTGCTACTGGCCAATATTCAGCCCGAACCGTCCGTCACCCCGGCCTGGGATATGGCGGATATGACCTACAACCAGGGCATCCACGGCGCTCAGGACACCGCTAACGCGATGGTCCGCGCCGACCGTCCGTTCACAGTGCTGACCGACGATTGGCGTGCACCGGAATTCGCTGTGCGCGTTGATCGTTGGGCGCGGGCCGCGCGTGCGATCACCGCATGGCGGTCGCTCAAGGTCGGCGTATTCGGCTACGCCATGAACGATATGGGCGATATCCGCGTCGACGAGAACGCGCTGCTGCGCGCGCTCGGTCCGGAGATCAGCTTCGTCGCACCCGGCGACCTCTACCGTGGCAGCCAAGCGGTCACCGATGACGACGTCGCGGCGCTGTTGGCTTGGGAAGACCGGGAATTCGTGATCGATCCAGCACTGACCGGTGCGGAACGCGAAGACCACGCCCGGATGCAGATCGCCATCGAACGCATTCTCATCGACCGTGGCTATGGTGCGTACTCGACGCATTTCGACGCGATCGGCGAGGACGGCCGGTTCCGGCGGCTGCCGCTGGCCGCGGCATCGAGTCTGATGGCCAAGGGGTACGGCTACGGCGCCGAGGGCGATGCGATGGCCGCCGCCATGGTCTACGCGGGACATCAGCTGATCGGCGACGGCCATTTCACCGAGATGTATGCGATGGACTTCCCCTCCGACTCGATCCTGATGAGCCATATGGGCGAAGGGAATTGGCGGATCGCCCGCACCGATGAGCCGGTCCGGCTGATCCGGCGCGAGCTCGGCATCGGCAAGCTCGACGAGCCGCCGACCTTCCTGTTCCGCTACCGGCCGGGGCCAGCGACGCTGGCCTGTCTGGTGTCGCTCGGCGGCGAAAAGTTCCGGCTGGTGGTGGCCGAGGGCACGGTGCTGGACAGCCGGGAACTGCCCGCACTGGAGATGCCCTACGGGCAGTTCCGGCCCGCGAGCGGCCTGCGTGCCTGCATGGATGGCTGGCTCACCGCCGGCGGCCCGCACCACCAGGTCATGAATATCGGCCACCACGCCGCCGACTGGCAGGTCTTCTGCCAGCTCGCCGGCATCGAGTTCGTCCAGGTCTAGTCAAGGAGTTGTGCCATGCCCACCATCAACCGACGCGGACTCTTCGCCGGCGCCGCCGGTGTCGCCGCGCTGTTGGCCGCCGCCGCGTGTTCCGTTGAGGACAGCGGGAATTCGTCCGCGGCCCGCGGCATGATCGGCATTGCCATGCCGACGAAATCCTCCGAACGCTGGGTCGCGGACGGCAACAATATCGTCAAGCAATTCAAGGACCTCGGCTACGACACCGATCTGCAATACGCCGAGGACGTCATCGAGACGCAGGTCTCGCAGATCGAGAACATGATCACCCGTGGCGTCAAAGCCCTGGTGATCGCGGCGATCGACAACAAATCGCTCACCGGCGTACTTCAGCAGGCCAAGACGAACAAGATCGCGGTGATCGCCTACGACCGGCTCATCCGCGACACCACGAACGTGGACTACTACGCGACCTTCGACAACTTCAAAGTCGGTGTGCTGGAGGCGAATTACATCGTGGACCGGCTCGGCCTGCGGGATGGCAAGGGTCCGTTCTCGATCGAATTGTTCGCCGGTTCCCCCGATGACAACAACACCTATTACTTCTTCAACGGCGCCATGTCGGTGATCCGGCCCTATCTCGACTCCGGCAAGCTGGTGGTCCGCTCCGGACAGACCGCCGTCGATCAGGTGACCACCCTGCGCTGGGACGGCGCCACGGCCCAGTCCCGGATGGAGAACCTGCTCAGCGCCAACTACTCCACCACGAATCTCGATGCCGTGCTGTCCCCCTACGACGGCCTCAGCATCGGCATCGTTTCGGCCCTCAAGGCGGTCGGCTATGGCCGGGGCGATAAGAAGATGCCGGTCGTCACCGGCCAGGATGCCGAGAAGGCGTCGGTGAAGTCGATCATCGCGGGCGAGCAGACCATGACCGTGTTCAAGGACACCCGCGACCTCGCCAAACGCGCCGTGCAGATGGTCAATGCGATCTTGACCAGCGGCACACCGGAAACCAATGACACCACCTCCTACGACAACGGCGCCAAGAAGGTGCCGTCGTATCTGCTGCAGCCGGTCTCGGTCGATAAGGACAACTACCGGAAGGTGCTCATCGACTCCGGCTACTACTCCGAGCGCGACTTCGCCTGACGACCAGGAAGGGCAGCCCCGCATGGCCGAGTCAGGACCCGGAGGAGGCGGCCTGCGTAACCACGGAGGGCCCCTCGGGCATGCAGAGAAGGACACAGCATGACCAAGCACATTCTCGAAATGCGCGGGATCACCATGGAATTCCCGGGTGTGAAAGCGCTCGACGCGGTGGATTTCGCGGTGGCCGACGGCGAAATCCACGCGCTGGTAGGCGAGAACGGCGCGGGCAAATCCACGCTCATGAAGGTGGTCAGCGGCGTCTACCCGCACGGCTCCTACAGCGGACAGATCCGCATGGACGGTACCGATGTGGCGTTCAAGGATATTCGCGGCAGCGAGGCGGCGGGTATCGCGATCATTCACCAGGAATTGGCGCTGGTGCCGCAGCTTTCCATCGCGGAGAACATCTTTCTCGGCAATGAACGGCTGCGCAGCTGGACCATCGACTGGCACGAGACCAACCGACAGGCAATGCTGCTGATGCGGCAGGTCGGTCTCGTGGAGGATCCCGAAACCCTGGTGGCCGCTCTGGGTGTCGGTAAACAGCAGCTGGTGGAGATCGCCAAGGCGCTGTCCGAACAGGTGCGATTGCTCATCCTCGACGAACCGACCGCGGCGCTCAACGAGACCGACAGCGCGAGCCTGCTCGCGCTCCTGCGGCAGCTGCGCGAACAGGGCATCACCTCGATCCTCATCTCGCACAAGCTCAATGAGGTTTTGGCCGTTGCCGATTCGATCACCGTACTGCGCGACGGCCGGACCATCGAGACCCTGGATGCGGCGGCCGCGGAGGTCACCGAGGATCGCATTATCAAGGGGATGGTCGGGCGCGATCTCGACCACCGGTTCCCGCCGCGGACGGATCCGCAGATCGGCGAGGTGTTCTTCGAGATCGCCGATTGGAATGTCGACCACCCGACCATTGCCGATCGCCGGATCGTCCGTGATGCCGCACTGAACGTGCGGCGCGGTGAGATCGTCGGCATCGCCGGATTGATGGGCGCCGGGCGCACGGAATTGGCGATGAGCGTTTTCGGCCGATCCTATGGCCGCAATATTCGCGGCACGATTCGCAAAGACGGTGCGGTACTGCGAGTTTCGTCGGTCAGAGATGCGATCGGCGCGGGGATCGCCTATGTCTCGGAGGATCGTAAGCAATACGGACTGATCCTCGACGAGGACATCCGGCGCAATATGACCCTCGCCAATCTTCCAGCGGTCTCCCGGCACACCGTCATCGATACCCACCGCGAGATCGTCGAAGCCGAGCGCCTGCGTACCCGGCTGACGGTGAAAACGCCGACGGTATTCCAGAAGGTGGGCAACCTCTCCGGCGGGAATCAGCAGAAGGTCGTGCTCGGCAAGTGGATCTTCACCGAACCCGATCTGCTGATCCTCGACGAGCCGACCCGCGGTATCGACGTCGGCGCCAAATACGAGATCTATCTGATCGTCCACCAGCTCGCCGCCGCCGGGAAGGGCGTGCTGATCATCTCCTCGGAACTGCCGGAACTACTCGGCCTGTGCGACCGCGTCTACGCGATGAGCCAGGGCCGTATTACCGGGGAACTCCCGAAACACGAAGCCACACAGGAGGCTGTCATGAAACTGATGACGCGTGGAACCGTCGCGGCCGAGGCGGTATCCGAATGACGTTGCTGGACAAGCTGGAGGACGGCGACGACACCTCCGCCGAGGTCATCGCGAGGGCCGTCGAGCAGAAACAGGTCGGCGCGCTAGCGGCCCTGCGCCGCACCCTGCGCGGCAATGTGCGCCAGTACGGCATGATCGTGGCGCTCGTGGTGATCACGCTGCTGTTCCAAATTCTCACCACGGCAAAGCTTTCCGATGGTGTCAGCCTTTTGACGCCGCTCAATGTCACCAATGTGATCCTGCAGAACGGCTACATCCTGGTGCTGGCCATCGGGATGATGCTGGTGATCATCAACGGGCACATCGACCTATCGGTCGGATCACTGTGCGCATTGGTCGGGGCGGTGACCGGTATCGCCATCGTGCAGTGGCATTGGCCGTGGCCGGTGGTCGTGCTGGCGGCCGTCGCCATGGGCGCGGCCATCGGTGCGTGGCAAGGGTATTGGATCGCATACGTCAAAATTCCGGCGTTCATCGTCACACTCGGCGGCATGCTGCTGTTCCGTGGTCTGGCGCAGCTGGTGCTCAAAGGTCAGTCGATCGGCCCGTTCCCGCAGGGCTTTGTGAATATCGCGGCCGGGTATCTCCCGAATTGGTTGCCACTGCATGCCGTCCAGTTCGCCGGATTCAATGGGATCGCGATACGGCTGCGCGTCGGCGAGCTGAATGGTTCGACCTTGCTCATCGGCGTGCTCGCGGTGGCGGCCCTGGTGTGGTCGCAATGGCGGGTGCGCCAGCGCCGCCATTCCTATGGTCTGCCTGCCGGACCGCGGTCGCTGTTCATCGCGAAATTGGCGGCGCTCGGCGCGGTCATCCTGGCATTCAGCTTCGTATTGGCTTCCTACAACGGGATTCCGATTATCGGCGTCATTCTGATCGTATTGATCGTGCTGTATTCGTTCGTCATGAACCGCTCGGTGATCGGGCGTCGGATCTATGCCGTCGGCGGCAACGAGAAGGCCGCACAGCTGTCCGGGGTGAACACCAAGGCCAATACGTTCTGGGTTTTCGTGAATATGGGCGTGCTCGCGGCGCTGGCCGGTGTCATCTTCGCGGCCAGGCTCGGTGCGGCAACTCCGAAAGCGGGACAGAACTTCGAGCTCGATGCCATTGCCGCGGCATTCGTCGGTGGCGCGTCGGCAAGCGGCGGCATCGGTACGGTCGTCGGCGCCATAGTCGGAGCACTGGTAATGGGCGTGATGAACAACGGCATGTCGATGCTCGGCGTCGGCAGCGACTGGCAGCTGGTCATCAAGGGCCTGGTGCTGCTGGCCGCAGTGGCGTTCGACGTCTACAACAAGAAGCGCGCGGCGGCCTGAGCTCCGTAGCGACTGCTTGCAGGTCGCTCGAAATGGTCGGCCTCACCGCTGGGCCGGCGCCGCCGTGCTGTCGCGCGTGATCAGCGTCGGCACCACCGATGGCGATGCCGGTTCGGCGGTGGCGCCGTCGAATTCCAAGAGCCGCAACAACATCTGCATACTGCGGCGGCCCACCTCGTCGAAGTCCTGTCGGATGGTCGTGAGCGGCGGTGAAAGGTAGGCGGCCTCCGGAATGTCGTCGAAGCCGACCACCGAGATGTCGGCGGGTACCCGGATACCGCGTTCGGTGAAGGCGCGCAGCATGCCGAGCGCCATCTGGTCATTGGCCGCGAATACCGCGGTCACATCGGGCTGCGCGGCGAGCAGCAGGCCCGCTTCGTAGCCGGACCGGGCACTCCAATCCCCGCCGATCACCGGAGGGATCGGCGCGCCCGCCGCCTCCAGCGTCCGTCGCCAGCCCTCGATGCGGTCGCGTGCCTCCAGCCAGTCACTGGGACCGGCGACCTGCCATACCGTGCGATGCCCGAGGTCGAGCAGATGCCGCACAGCCAGCCGGGCTCCCTCGACCTGATCCACCGAGACCGATGGCAAACCGCTGTCCTGTCCGGCCTCGACCGCGACGGCCAGCAGTCGTTCGGGCAGATTGTGCAGTGCCGCGGCGGCGGCCATCTGCGGGGCGATGACGATGATCCCATCAACCCCCTGATCGGCCAGACTGTTCGCGGCCGCCAGCACACTGGAGCGGTCCACCGTCTCCAACGCGAAGATGCTGACACCGTAACCCGCTGTGCGCGCGGCACGTTCGATGCCGAGCAGGGTGCACGCCGGGCCGTACAGGATGGTGTCGAAACTGACCACGCCGAGCATATTCGAGCGCCTGCTGACCAGCCCCCTGGCCATGGCGTTGGGGCGGTAGCCGAGTTGTTCGACGGCGCGCAGCACCCGCTCCCGGGTCTCCGGGCGCACGTTCGCGCTGCCATTCAGCACCCGCGACACGGTCTGATGGGAGACTCCGGCGAGTTTGGCGACATCGGTCATGACCGCGGGTCGCGCACCCGTCAGCCGAACCGCCGTTGAGGTGTCCCCGGCGGCAAATCCGTCCCTGTCCCTCACATCCCACCTTCCAAAGCGTCGAGTCGTCCCGATTCTCCCAGGTTAACGCTCACACGGCCGATCGCCGCACCACGACCCGAACTGCCGCGCTGACCTCGGCAACCGATATCCGGTCGTCGCCACCAGATTACGACCGTCAGAGCTCTTGACTAGATGAATGTTAGCGCTAACACTAACAGGGCTACCGCACCTCGGTGCAACACGTTTCACAATTCGAGGGAGAGCCCGATCGTGTTGAAGAGGCTTCTGATCACCGCCACCGCACTTGTCCTCACCGCAGCAACGGCCGTCGGCTGCGGCAGCTCGGGCAGCGACCGAACCGTACTCGGGTTCTCCCAGGTAGGCGCCGAAAGCGGCTGGCGCACCGCGAATACGAAATCCATCCAGGACGCCGCCTCCGCAGCCGGAATACAGCTGAAATTCGCTGACGCCCAACAGAAACAGGAAAACCAGATCAAGGCGATCCGCACCTTCATCCAGCAGCGCGTGGATGTCATCGCCTTCTCCCCCGTCGTCGCATCCGGATGGGACACCGTCCTGAAGGAGGCCAAGGACGCCAAGATTCCGGTGATACTCACCGACCGCGCGGTCGACTCGGCCGACACCTCGCTGTATGTGACCTTCCTCGGCTCGGATTTCGTCGAAGAGGGCCGCAGGGCGGCGAATTGGCTCGTCGACGCCACCAAGAACTCGAACGACACCGTGAATATCGCGGAGTTGCAGGGCACCACCGGATCCGCGCCCGCGACCGATCGGAAGAAGGGTTTCCAGGAGGTCATCGGCGCCGATCCGAAGTTCAAGATCATCGCATCGCAGACCGCGGAGTTCACCCGCGCCAAGGGCAAAGAGGTCATGCAGGCATTCCTGGCCGCGCACCGGGATATCAACGTGCTGTACGCACACAACGACGATATGGCCCTCGGCGCGATCCAGGCGATCGAGGAGGCCGGGCTGAAGCCGGGCAAGGACATCAAGATCATCTCGATCGACGGGACCCGAGATGCCTTCCAGGCCATGGCCGACGGCAAGATCAACGTCGTGGTCGAATGCAATCCGCTGCTCGGCCCGAAGCTGATGGAGATCACCAAGGATGTCGTCGCGGGTCGCCCGACGCCCAAGCGGATCGTCACCGACGAAGGCGTCTACACCCAGGACCAGGCCGCCGCGGCGCTGCCTACCCGGACATACTGAGCCGGAGCAGTGCATGTCGGAACCGACTGTCACACCCGCACTTCGGATGTCGGGCATCGTCAAACGTTTCGCCGGGGTCACCGCACTGTCCGAGGTGGGCCTGCGACTGTTCCCCGGTGAGATACACGCACTGGTCGGTGAGAACGGTGCGGGCAAATCCACCCTCATCAAGGTGCTCACCGGAATTCACGACGCCGATGCCGGGACCATCGAACTCGACGGTCACCCAGTGCGATTCACCGGCCCGCAGCAGGCGCTGCGGGCCGGGGTGAGCACCGTCTATCAGGAAGTGAATCTGTGCCCGAATCTGTCGGTCGCGGAGAACATCTACATCGGACGGGAACCGCGGCGGGCCGGTCTGATCCGCTTCGCCGCGATGCGTCGCGATGCCGCCCGACTGCTCGACAGACTGCGTCTGAACATCGATGTGGCCGCCCAACTCGGCTCGTATTCGCTTGCGGTGCAACAGCTTATTGCCATCGCCCGAGCAGTCGACCTGGATGCGAAGGTCCTCATCCTGGACGAGCCCACCTCATCGCTGGACACCGGTGAGGTCGAGCAGCTGTTCGCGGTGATGCGCAGACTCGCCGCCGAGGGCGTGGCGATCGGGTTCGTCACCCACTTCCTCGATCAGATCTTCGAAATCTGCGACCGGGCAACCGTGCTGCGCAATGGAACCCTGGTCGGCGAGTATCCGGTGGCGCAGCTGGACCAGAAGGATCTCATCGCGCACATGCTCGGCACGGCGCTGAGCACACTGGACGAGATCGAGCACGAGAAACCGGATCCGGCGGTGGTGGCGCGCCACGATCCGCTGCTGCAGGCAACGGGGATCGGCGGGCGCCGCGATTCCGTTGCGCCGTTCGATCTCACCGTCCGCGGTGGCGAAGTCGTCGGGTTGGCCGGGCTGCTCGGCTCCGGCCGCACCGAAGTGGCGCGACTGCTCTTCGGCGCCGACCGCGCGTCCACCGGGAATCTCCGCGTGGCGGGCATACCGACGGCACTGCGCTCGCCGCGTGTCGCGATCGACCACCGGATCGCCTTCTGCCCCGAAGATCGCAAATCCCAGGGCCTGATCCTCGACCTGTCGGTGCGCGACAATATCGTGCTCGCGGTCCAGGCCGCGCGCGGCTGGGCTCGGCCGCTGTCGGCGCGCAAACGCGATGAACTCGTCGCCGGATACATCACCTCGCTGCGAATCGTCCCGGCCGATCCGGATACGCCGGTGAAATTCCTCAGCGGCGGCAACCAGCAGAAGGTTCTGCTGGCCCGCTGGCTGGCCACTGAGCCGAAACTGCTGATCCTCGACGAACCGACCCGCGGCATCGATATCGGCGCCAAGGCGGAAATCCAGCGGCTGGTCATCTCGCTGTCCGAGGAGGGCATGTCGGTGCTGTTCATCTCCGCCGAACTCGAGGAAGTGCTGCGGCTGAGTCACAAGGTGGCGATCCTGCGCGATCGGCGGCTGGTCGCCGAACTGGTCAACGATGCCACTTTGACCATGGATCGGCTCACCGAAACCATTGCGAGCGGAGCAGTTTCATGACGATCATCCGAAACCACCTGTTCTGGCCCGCTGCCGCGCTCATCGCGCTGCTGATCGTCAACGTCGCGTTCACGCCCGGATTCCTCTCGATTCGGATCCAGGACGGACACCTCTACGGCAGCCTCATCGATATCCTGCGCTACGGCGCACCACTGGTGCTGATTTCGCTCGGCATGACGCTGGTCATCGCTACCCGTGGCATCGACCTTTCGGTCGGCACGGTCGTGGCGATCGCGGGCGCGCTGGCCTGTCTGCACATCAGCACCATGCCGGATCAGGCCGATGCCGGTGGCGTCGCCGTCGCCGTGCTGATCGCGCTCGGCGTGGCGGTCGCGCTCGGCCTCTGGAATGGAATTCTGGTGGCGCGCTTCGGGATTCAGCCGATCGTGGCGACTCTGATCCTCATGGTGGCCGGACGCGGTGTCGCACAGCTGATTACGTCGGGCCAGATCATCACGATCAACAGTTCGCCGTACAAGGTCATCGGTGGCGGCTATCTGCTCGGGCTGCCGGTTCCGGTCCTGGTCGCGGCCGCGGTGTTCGTCGGGCTCGCGGTGTTATTGCGGCGCAGTGCGCTCGGGCTGCTGCTGGAGTCGGTGGGCGGTAATGCCGAGGCAGCGCGTCTGGTCGGTATACGGGCCGGTGGTCTCATCGTCGCCGTATACGCGGTCTGCGCATGCTGTGCGGCGATCGCGGGACTGATGATCAGTTCGAATGTCTCTGCGGCGGACGGCAATAACGCCGGACTGTGGATCGAACTCGATGCGATTCTCGCCGTCGTCATCGGCGGTACCGCGCTGACCGGTGGGCGATTTCAGCTCGGCGGCACCGTCCTCGGGGCATTGGTGATCCAGACCCTCACCACCACGATCTACACCGTCGGGGTGCCACCGGAGACGACGCTGGTTTCCAAGGCGGTCGTGGTGATCGCGGTATGTCTGATCCAGTCACCGGCGTTCCGCGCCAAGGTTTTCCGCCGTCGCCGCCAACTCCAACCAGGCATCGCATCGACACCGACGGAGGCGAGTGCATGAACGTGCTGACCCAGGCCCGTGCCGTCCGCCCGGTGCTGCGCCGACCCACGATTCGCGGACACCGCAGCCGGTACATTCCGGTGCTGGCCACCGCGGCACTGTTCGCCGTCATCTACGGCGTCGGGGTGATCCGCTACCCGGCATTCGGCTATCCGCAGGTTTTCGTGAACCTGTTCATAGACAACGCCTTTCTGCTCGTCCTCGCCGTCGGGACGACCTTCGTCATCCTGACCGGCGGCATCGACCTGTCCGTCGGTGCGGTGCTGGCGCTGTCGACGGTGGTCTCGGCGTGGCTGGTGACCGTGCACGGGTGGCCGCCGCTGCTGGTCATGCCGCTCATGCTGGTCGGCGGCACGCTCTTCGGAGCCGCGATGGGCGCGGTTATCCACTACTTCGAGATCCAGCCGTTCATCGTGACGCTGGCCGGCATGTTCCTCGCGCGTGGGCTGGCGTATGTGATCAGCACGGATTCGATCACGATCACCGACCCCGTGTACACGGATCTGGCGCAGCGTCGATTCCGGCTCGGCGGGGACGTATTCCTGACGGTGGGCATGATCGTCGCGCTGGTGATCGTCGCCGCGGCCTTCGTCGTCCTGCACTACACCCGACTGGGTCGCACCGCCTACGCGATCGGCGGCAACGAACAGTCGGCGCTCATGATGGGGCTGCCGGTGGCCCGGACCAAGGTCGCCGTGTACGCGATCAGCGGCTTCTGCTCGGCACTCGCGGGCATCCTCTTCACCCTCTACACCCTGTCCGGCTGGAGCCTGCACGCCGTCGGCATGGAACTCGACGCCATCGCGGCCGTCGTCATCGGCGGCACCCTGCTCACCGGCGGCTCCGGATTCGTCCTCGGCTCGGTACTCGGCGTACTGACCCTCGGCGTGATCCAGACCATCATCAGCTTCGAAGGCACCCTGAGTTCCTGGTGGACCAAGATCTTCATCGGCGTCCTGCTACTGGCCTTCATCCTGCTGCAACGCACCATCGGAACCCGCGATGGATAAATACCTCGTGAGACAACGGCGTGGTCACATGGCCCGGCAATTGAATCCGACGTCAACTTCAATTAACCTCTGAGCTATCCGGCAACCGGCC
Source organism: Nocardia nepalensis (assembly GCF_048910785.1). Classification (NCBI taxonomy): domain Bacteria; kingdom Bacillati; phylum Actinomycetota; class Actinomycetes; order Mycobacteriales; family Nocardiaceae; genus Nocardia; species Nocardia nepalensis. The sequence continues at coordinate 128,349 of NZ_JBKBET010000037.1, forward strand.
CTGGACGCACGGTCGCGCATGAACATGGAGGTTTCCGCTCGTGAAGAGCCGAGAGGTGCATCTGGTGGCCCGGCCCACCGGCGAACCCGCACCATCCGATTTTCGGATGGCGACCACGGATGTCCCCGATCCGGGCAGCGGGCAGTTGCTGGTGCGCAATGACTGGATGTCGGTCGATCCGTATATGCGCAACCGCATGAACGACGTGAAGTCCTACATTCCGCCGTTCCGGCTCGACAAGCCGATGGACGGCGGGGCGGTCGGTACCGTCGTCGCCTCGGGTGTACCGGGAATCGACGTCGGCGCGACTGTGCTGCACGATCTCGGGTGGCGGGAGTACGCCCTGCTGGACTCCGAAAAGGCGCGCGTGGTCGATACCGCGCTGGTCCCGGCCGAGGCCTATCTCGGTCCCCTCGGCATTCCCGGACTGACGGCGTATGTGGGTCTGAAGGAAATCGCGCCGGTCCGTCCGGGTGATGTCGTGTTCATCTCGGGCGCGGCGGGAGCCGTCGGTCTGGCCGCCTGTCGGGTGGCCAGGCACTTCGGTGCGGCCAGGATCATCGGGTCGGCGGGTGGTCCGGAGAAGGCGCGGCGGCTGGTCGAGGAGTTCGGCTACGACGCCGCGATCGACTACCGGGCGGGCAGTCTGGGGAAACGGTTGCACGAGGCAGCCCCGGACGGCATCGACGTCTACTTCGACAATGTCGGCGGGGACCATTTGCAGGCGGCGATCGGCTCGATGCGCGACTTCGGCCGAATCGCGCTGTGCGGAGCCGTCGCCGGGTACAACGCCGCAACCCCGCCGCCCGGCCCGCAGAATCTGGCGCTGGCGGTGGTGCGCCGACTGTCGTTGCGCGGCTTTATCGTCACCGACCACAATGACCTCGCACCGGAGTACGCGGCGCTCGCGGCGGACTGGGTACGCGACGGCAGTCTGCGCGTCCCCACCACGGTGCTGACAGGCATCGACAATGCCGTCGATGCCTTCCTCGGCCTGCTGCGCGGCGCCAATACCGGCAAGATGCTGGTCCGTCTGAATACCGAGGAGAACTGATGCACGTGGAAAACGCGGTCGCGATCGTCACCGGCGCCGCGGGCGGCATCGGCGCGGCCATCGCGCAACGCCTGCTCGAGCACGGAGCCCGGGTCCTGATCACCGACCGCGACGCCGACCGGCTCACGGCGACCACAGGTCTGCTGGCCGACAAGTTCCCCGGCGCGGTCGTCGGGCAGACCGGTGACGCCGCATCCGAATCCGATCTCCGTGCGCTCATCGACACCGCGACAACCGAATTCGGCCCCGTCGATATGTTCTTCGCGAACGCCGGTATCGGCGGCGGGCCCGGACTGGACGCCACCGAGCCGCAGTGGGAGCAAGCACTCGAGGTCAACACCCTGGCCCACGTGCGGGCGGCGCGGTTGCTCGTGCCCGGCTGGCTGGAGCGCGGCGGCGGCTACTTCGTGAGCACCGCATCGGCGGCGGGACTGCTCACCCAGATCGGTTCGGCCACCTACACGGTCTCCAAGCACGCGGCCGTCGGGTTCGCCGAATGGCTGTCGGTGACCTACGGGGATCGCGGTGTGCGGGTCAGCTGCCTGTGTCCGATGGGTGTCGATACCGCCCTGCTCACCGGACTCGGCACGGACGGCGGATCCGACGGCGATCTGGCCACCCGCGCCGTCACCGGAGCCGGGGCGGTGCTGGCTCCCCTCGACGTGGCCGATCGGGTGATCGAGGCGATCGAGGCCGAACGCTTCCTCGTGCTGCCGCATGCGGAGGTCCGAGAATTCCTGCACCGCAAGGTCTCCGACCATGACCGGTGGATCGCGGGCATGCAGCGCTACCGGAGGTCGCTCGAATGACCGGGCGCACCGCAGTGCTGTTCGACTTCGGCGGGGTGCTCACCACCGCCGTGCTCGCCGCCTTCGCCGAATTCGGTGCCGAGCTGGGTGACCCGCGGCTACCGCTGCGACTGCTCACCCGCGATCCGGAAAGCAGTGCGCTGCTGGTGGATCACGAAGAGGGCCGCATCGGTCAGCGTGAATTCGAGGCAGGGTTCGCGCGGCGACTGCGCGCACACGGCGTCGATATCGACGATGCCGGCCTGGTCGATCGCATCCAGTCCCGGCTGCTTCCCGACCCGGAGATGATCCGGCTGGTCGCGGATGTCCGCGCGGCGGGCTATCGCGTCGGCCTGCTGTCGAATTCGCTCGGCGACGACTGCTACGCGGGCTTCGACCTGCCGACCATGTTCGACGCGGTGACCATCTCCGCGGATATCGGTACCCGCAAACCGTCGCGCCGGGCCTATCTCATCGGCTGCGAACGGCTCGGTGTCGCGCCGGGGCAGACCATCATGGTCGACGACCTCGAGCAGAACATCACCGCGGCCGAACTGCTCGGACTCGGCGGCATCGTGCACCGCGACGCCGCATCGACGGCGGCCCGGTTGTGGCCCGCGCTACAAAACCCCAGCTGATCCACCCACCTTGCGGCGCAGTCGGTTTCGACAGCTCGCACCGACGATCGGAGCCTCGATGGACCTGTTCACCACGTCCGAGCGGACCCAGCAGTACCAACGCGATCTGCGCGCCTTCATGGACGAATGCGTATACCCGGCCGAGTCGGAGTACGAGAAGCAGATGGCGGCGTCCGGCGATCCGCACCACCATCCGCGGATTGTCGAGGATCTCAAGACCGAGGCCCGCGCCCGCGGCCTGTGGAACCTCTTCCACCCGCATCCCGAATGGGGTCCGGGCCTGACCAACCTGGAATACGCACCGCTGGCCGAGATCATGGGCCGCAGCCCGCACCTGGCACCAGAAGCGTGCAACTGCTCCGCCCCCGACACCGGCAATATGGAGGTGCTCACGCTCTTCGGCACCCAGGAGCACAAGGAGCGCTGGCTGGAACCGCTGCTGAACGGCACCATCCGCTCCGCCTTCGCCATGACCGAGCCCGCCGTGGCCAGCTCCGACGCCACCAATATCCAGCTGCGCATGGAACGCGACGGCGACCACTACGTGCTCAACGGCCGGAAGTGGTTCGCCTCCAACGCTTTACACAAGAACTGCAAGGTGCTCATCGTGATGGGCAAGACCGATCCGGACGCGCCCAAGCACCGGCAGCAGTCGATGATGGTGCTGCCCATCGACGCACCCGGCGTCACGGTCATGCGCAATCTTCCGGTATTCGGCTACGCCGACCGCGAGGGCCACGCCGAGATCGACTTCGCCGATGTGCGGGTCCCGGTCACCGATGTGCTGAAGGGCGAGGGCGAGGGTTTCGCCATCAGCCAGGCCCGGCTCGGTCCCGGCCGCATCCACCACTGCATGCGTGCCATCGGTATGGCCGAACGCGCGCTGGAGCTGATGTGCGCCCGCGCCGAATCGCGAATCACCTTCGGGCAGAAGCTGAGTGAGCGCGCCAATATCCAGGACTGGATCGCCGAGGCCCGCGTCGATATCGAGCAGGCACGGCTGCTGACCCTCAAGGCCGCCTGGATGATGGACACCGTGGGCAATAAGGCGGCCCAGGTCGAGATCGCGGCGATCAAGATCGCCGCACCGGAGATGGCGCTGCGGATCGTGGACCGGGCGATCCAGGTGCACGGCGGGGCCGGCGTCACCGATGACTTCCCGCTCGCGAGCATGTACGCGCACCTGCGCACGCTGCGTCTGGCCGACGGTCCGGACGAAGTACACAAACGGGCCATCGCGCGCGCCGAACTCGGTAAGTTCAGGGCCGGGGCGTAGGACGGGCAGGAACGAATGCAGACAAGTCACGGGATCATTCAGCCCAACGCGGACGCGACCGGCTTCGATATCGACGCGGCCGCGTTCGCGGACTGGGTGTCCTCGCTCGGTTCGGCGTGTACCGCGCCGGTGCGGGCCGAGCGGGTCGGGATCGGCCAGTCCAATCTGACCTTCCTGATCACCGATGCGGACGGGCGGCGTTGGGTATTGCGGCGTCCGCCGCTGGGCCACCTGCTGGCCTCCGCGCACGATGTGGCGCGGGAGGCCCGCGTCATCTCGGCCCTCGCGCCCACCGATGTACCGGTGCCGCGTGTCCACGATGTCCGGCACGAGGGTGAGATCGCGCTCGTGCTGATGGAATTCGTCGACGGACTGGTCATCGATGGGGTCGAGACCGCCGAACGACTCACCCCCGACCTGCGCCGCAGCGCGGGACTGTCACTGGTGCGAACGCTGGCCGGCATCCACGCCGTCGACCTGGAAGCCACCGCGCTGATCGACCTGGCCAGTCATAAACCGTATGCGGAGCGACAGCTCAAGCGGTGGTCGGCACAGTGGGAGAAGTCGAAGACACGGGACCTGCCGTTGCTGGACCGCCTCACCGAGCGGCTCCGGGCCGCCGTTCCCGAACAGCGCGAACTCGCGCTCGTGCACGGCGATTACAACCTGCGCAATGTGATCACCACGCCGGAGACGGGTGCGATCGCCGCCGTACTCGACTGGGAACTGTGCACCCTCGGCGATCCGCTGGCCGATGTCGGCAGTCTGCTCGCCTACTGGCCGATGGCCGGCGAGGCGGCCATTCCGGGCGCGGAAATGTGCACGCTTCCAGGGTTTCCGTCCCGCGCCGAACTGGTCGAGGAGTATCTCTCGATCACCGGACGCGATCGGCGGGCACTCGGGTTCTGGCATGCGCTCGGCCTGTGGAAGCTCGCCGTCATTGCCGAGGGGGTGTACCGCCGCACCCTCGACGATCCGCGCAACCGTGCGGCCGCGGGTATTCCGACTACCGATCTGGTCGACGGACTCGCCGAAACCGCCGACCGAATCGCCACCGAAGCCGGGTTCTGAGACGAAACGGCCTTCCTCCCGACATCGTCACGGGGACAGGCTTTTTCGCTATTCGCTTGATCGAAGTGACCCACCTGAAGTGGCCTGCCTCCCGATATCGCCGGGGGCAGGCCATTTCGCTATTCGCACGATCCCCGTGACCAACGTGAAACGGCCCGCCTCCCGATATCGCCGGGGGCAGGCCATTTCGCTATTCGCACGATCCCAGTGACCACAGGGAAACGGCCTGCCTCCCGGTACCACCAGGGAGACAGGCCGTTTCACATATCCGCTCGATCGAAGTGACCGCCGAGCCCGACGGTCACTCCGATGTTCAGGGCACGAGCACCGACAGCGCCTCGGCAACACAGGCGGGCTTGTCGCCGCCCTCGCGTTCGATGGTCACCCGGGCCGTCACCTGGACCCCGGCGCTGGTCGGCTCGAGCTTCGCCAGCTCCACCCCCGCCCGCACCCGGCTGCCGGACGGCACCGGTGACGGGAACCGAACCTTGTTGCAGCCGTAGTTGATTCCCATCTTCAGCCCGTCGACGCGATACACCTGCGAGACCAGCAGCGGCAATAGCGACAGGGTCAGATAGCCGTGGGCGATGGTGGTGCCGAACGGCCCCTGCGCGGCCCGCTCCGGATCGACGTGAATCCATTGACGGTCACCGGTGGCCTCGGCGAACAGATCGATCTGCTCCTGGGTCACGGTGTGCCATTCGCTGTAGCCGAGATGGGTGCCGACGGCCTGCTCGAGTTCGCCGATTCCGTTGAATACCTTCATATTCGCTCCTCAGACCGTCGGTGCGCCGGCGACGTAGAGCACCTGACCGGTGACATACGATGCGCCCTCGCTGACGAAGAACGACACCGTGTGCGCGATGTCCTCGGGCTTGCCTACGCGCCCCACCGGAATCCGCGCCACCAGGGTCTTGCTGAACTCCTCGAACGAGACACCCATGCGCTCGGCGGTGGCGGCGGTCATCTCGGTTTCGATGAAGCCCGGGGCGACGGAGTTCACCGTGACCCCGAATTTGCCGAGTTCGATCGCGAGAGTCTTGGTGAATCCCTGCAATCCGGCCTTGGCGGCGGCGTAGTTGGCCTGGCCGCGGTTGCCGAGCGCGGAGGTGCTGGAGAGATTGACGATGCGGCCCCAACCCGCCTCCGTCATATGCTTCTGCACCGCGCGGCTCATCAGGAAGGATCCGCGCAGATGTACGCCCATGACCGCGTCCCAGTCGTCGACGCTCATCTTGTACAGCATGTTGTCGCGGATGATGCCCGCGTTGTTCACCAGCACGGTCGGCGCGCCCAGTTCGGCGGCGACCCGCTCCACCGCCGCGGCGACGGCCTGTTCGTCGGCGACGTTCGCGCCAACGGCGAGTGCCCGGCCGCCGGCCGATTCGATCTCGCCGACAACGTTTTTGCAGGCCTGCTCATCGAGATCCAGGACCGCCACGGCGAATCCATCCGCCGCCAGCCGCTTGGCGGTGGCCGCGCCGATGCCGCGCGCGGCGCCGGTCACGATGGCGGTACGGGTTGTCTCACTGCTCATTATTCTCCCTTGTCGAATTCGGTTGTCGCCGTTTATGGTTCGAAGACGACCCGGCCGACGGTCTTGCCGTCGGCGAGTCGCTGCAGTCCGGCGGCCACATCGTCGAGCGGCAGCCGCTCGCCGATCAGCGGTTTCACCAAACCTCGCTCGGCCAGCCCGGTCAACGCCTGGTGGCAGTCGCGTACCGCCTGCGGGTCCTTGCCGCGGTACAGGCCCCAGTGCAGGCCGAGGATCGAGTAGTTCTTCACCAGTGCGTGATTGAGCGCGGCGGACTGGATCTGCCCGCCCGCGAAGCCGACGACCACGATACGGCCCTCGAAGGCGATGCATTTGGTGGACCGCTGATACACCTCGCCGCCGACCGGGTCGTACACCACGTCGGCACCGCGTCCGCCGGTGGCATCCTGCACAATCGGCACGAAATCCTGCGCACTGCGATCCACCACGATATCGGCGCCGAGCGCCCGCGCCACCTCGGCCTTGGCCGCGCTGCCGACCACCCCGATCACCCGGGCCCCGGCCGCCTTGCCCAATTGCACTGCCGCGCTGCCGACTCCACCGGCGGCCGCGTGCACCAGCAGCGTCTCCCCCGCCCGCAGGCCAGCGCGCCGATGCAGCCCGAACCAGCCCGTCTGGTAGCCGATGAAGAATGCGGCGGCCTCGGCATCGTCGAGCGAGGCCGGGGCGGGAAATACATCGGCCGCGTCCATGACCGCGAGTTCCGCGAACCCGCCCGATGGCAGCGCCGCACCGCCCAGCACCCGGTCGCCGACCGCGATGCGGTCGACGCCGGCACCGACCGCGACCACCGCACCGCACAGCTCGACCCCTGGAGTGAACGGCAGCTCCGGCTTGATCTGGTACTCACCCCGGCACATCAGCACATCCGGGAAGTTCGCCGCCGCGGCGCGGGTCCGCACCACCACCTGACCAGGACCGGGCGTCGGATCGTCCAGTTCGACCGGCCGCAGCACCTGCGCCGGTTCGCCCAATTCCGTTACCCGCCAAGCCTTCACGCCACGCCTCCGGTGAGGGTGACGCCGCCGTCGACGACGATCAGCTGGCCGGTCAACCATGCCGCGTCGTCGGAAAGCAGGAAGGCGGCGACACTGCCGATGTCCTTGGGCACGCCGAGGCGCTTGAGCGGATAGGCCTGGGCGACCTGCTCCTCGCGGCCGTCGTAGAGCGCGGTGGCGAATTGTGTCTTCACCACCGCGGGCGCGATGGCGTTCACCCGGATCGACGGGCCGAGTTCGACCGCCAGTTCCTGGGTGATGTGCACCAGCATCGCCTTGGTTGCCCCGTAGAACCCGATGCCGGGCGCGGGCTTGATTCCGGCCACCGACGCGACATTGACCACCGAGCCGCCGTGCTCGCCCAGCCAGGCCTTATGCGCCTGCTGCACCCAGGAGATCGCGGCCAGGCAGTTCACCTCGAAGACTTTGCGGGCGGCCGCCAGGTCGAGTTCGACCATCGGCCCGTACGCCGGATTGATACCGGCATTGTTGACCAGGAAGTCGACCGAACCGAAGGTCTCCAGCGTGCGGTCGATGGCCTCGGTCTGATGCTCGACGTCGTCGGCTCGTCCCGCGACGGCGATGGCGCGCTCGGGTCCGCCGAGTTCGGCGACCACCGCGTCCAGCGCGTCCTTCTTGCGGGCGGTCACACAGACCCGCGCCCCCTCGGACACCAGCCGCTGCGCGATGGCCAGCCCGATACCGCGACTGGCTCCGGTGACGATCGCCGTCTTTCCGTCGAAACGACCCATTTCGTAAGCCTCTCTGATGCTGACATGCGTGCCCCAGCGTCACCGAACTTGATTCCGACGTCAAGTTCAAGTGTGGATGCGCGACGCGTGATACGGGTCACACGAATGACCGAGCGGCCGCGTGGTGGAGCTCGCTCAGCGAGCTTCCTTCAGCTGAAGAGCGTTGAACCACAATTGATTCAGCGTTTTCACCAGCTTCTCGAAGGAGACCTTGCGCCCCTCGACGAAGACGAAGTACGCCATGCGACTCACCATGCTCGACAAGGCCAGCGACGTGACTTCGGCATCCAACTCGGCGTCCACCAGGCCACGATCCTGCAGATTTCGAATCATCTCGGCATTGCGATCGACGAATGCCATGCCGCGCTCGAAGCGCAGCACCCGGAACTTCTCGTCGATCTTCGACACCTGCTCCAGCACGGCCATCAGCCGCGCATTGCGCCGATACGACAGCAGATACTCGCGATTGGCGGCGGCGATCAGCTCGCGCGGGTCGTCGATGCCGACCCGCTCCCGAATGTGGGGGTGCAGCATTTCCTCGCGCACCTGCTCGACGACCGCGGTGAAGATCTCTTCCTTGCTGTCGAAATAGGTGTAGAACGATCCGGACGCGACCCCGGCAGCCTTGGAGATGTCACTGATCCTGGCATCGAGGAACCCGTCGCGTTCGAACACCTCACGCGCCGCGCTCACCAGTGCGGACCTGGTGCGCATGCCACGCTTGCTACGTGGGGGCACCCGACCGGACTGGTCCTCGGTGGCTTCCTGGGCGTTCACGGCCTCACTCGCTGTCGTCTGGCTCGCTGACGTCGTGGATCGTAACAGCGCACGCCGCTCCCCCGGCCCCACGACGCCGCGAGGGGCACGGCGAGTCAACCGGGATCGGCGCAACATCTATTGAACATGACGCCAAATTCAAGTAGCGTCCGACCCACTGACGTGGCCTGAGTCACATCAGTTCTCGCCCACTCATCAATCTGGAGCAAGCCATGCCTGCGAATCCGGCTTCCCCGCCCGCATCGGATCAGCCGACCAATGTCGCCGACCGGTGCTGGCAGCACGCCGCCGAACGCCCCGACGCCATCGCGTTGCGCACCGCGGACACACAGCTCTCCTACGGCGAATTGGCCCGGCGCAGTGCGGCTTACGGCGGCATGCTGCGCGAATCCGGTGTCGGCGTAGGTGACCGGGTGCTGCTGGTGGCGCCCACCGTCGGCGAATTCGTCGTCGCCTATCTGGGCGCGCAACTCATCGGCGCCATCGCCATCACCATGAACACCATGGCCACCGCTCCCGAAATCGGTTACGTGCTCGATGATTCCGGCGCGCGGGTGGTCATCGCGTGGCACAGCGCGCGGGAGGCCGCACATCAGGCGGCCACCGAACGGAATCTGCCGTTGCTCGTGCTCGCACCGGGCGCGCACGCCGAGCCGACCGAGCCCGTGGCCGAACCGGTGCGCCGCCGCGCCGACGACACCGCGGTGCTGCTCTACACCTCGGGAACCACCGGCAAACCGAAGGGCGTCGAGCTCACCGTCGCCAATCTGACCGAGACCGCCGGCATCTTCACCGATCAGCTGCAACTCGGCCCGGAGGATCGCTTCGGCACCGGGCTGCCGCTGTTCCATGTCTTCGGGCAGGCGGTGTGCCTGCTCACCGCGCTGCACGCGGGCGCATCGTTCGCCATGGTGACGCCATTCGAACCGCGGGCCATGATCGCGATGATCCGCGACCAGCAGCTCACCCACGTCGCCGGTGTGCCGACCATGTGGAACGCCATGCTGCACGCCGCCGGTGACTACGGCGCGGCGGATTTCGCGAGCCTGCGGCTGGCGGCATCCGGCGGAGCGTCACTGCCCGGTGAGGTGATCCGGGCCTTCTCGGATCGCTTCGGCTGCACCATCCTCGAGGGTTACGGGCTCACCGAATCCACCGGCGCGGCGACCTACAATCCGCTCGATCGCGAACAGCGGGTGGGATCGGTCGGCGCCGCCCTACCCGGGACCTCGATCGAGGTTCGCGATCCGGACGGAAAGGCGCTGCCCGCCGATACCGTCGGCGAGATCTTCCTGCGCGGCCCGAGCATCATGAAGGGGTATTGGAACCGACCCGATGCCACCGCCGCCGATTTGTCCGACGGCTGGTTGAAGAGCGGCGATCTGGGTCGCGTCGACGCCGACGGCTATGTCTACATCGTCGACCGCGCAAAGGATCTCATCATTCGCGGCGGGTACAACGTCTACCCGCGCGAGGTCGAGGAGGTGCTGTACCAGCATCCGGAAATCGTCGAAGTCGCGGTGATCGGCCTGCCCGACGACCACTACGGCGAGGAGGTCGCCGCGGTCGTCGCCACCACCCCCGGGGCCGAACTCGATCCGGCGCAGCTGCGGTCCTGGGCCAAGGAGCGGCTGTCCGCATACAAGGTGCCGCACCGATTCGCCTTCACCGACCAGCTGCCCAAGGGTGCCACCGGCAAGATCCTCAAACGCGCTCTCGATCCGAACCTCTTCACAGACAAGGCATCGCGATGACCGCTGTACCGACTGTGACCGGAACCGTCGACTCCGCCGAACTCGGCCGCGTCCTGGTGCACGAGCACGTCTTCGTGCTCGGCGAGGAATTCCGGCAGAACTATGCCGATTGGGACGAGGACGCCCGCGTCGACGACGCCGTCGAACAACTCGACGAGTTGAAATCCCTCGGCATCGACACCATCCTCGACCCGACCGTCCTGGGACTGGGGCGGTACCTACCGCGCATCCAGAAGATCGCGGCCAGAACGGATTTGCGGATCATCGCCGCCACCGGGATCTACACCTACAATGACGTGCCCTTCCAATTCCATTACACCGGACCGGGTTTGCTGTTCGACCGGCCGGAGCCGATGGTGGAAATGTTCGTCAAGGATCTCACCGAGGGCATCGCGGATACCGGTGTGCGCGCCGGATTCCTCAAGTGCGCCATCGAGGAACCCGGACTGACGCCCGGCGTCGAACGCGTTATGCGCGCGGTCGGGCAGGCCTCGGCGCAGACGGGTGCGCCGATCACCGTGCACACCAATCCGCACACCGGATCCGGGCTGGTGGCGCAGAAGGTGCTGGCCGAGGAAGGTGCGGATCTGAGCCGGGTGGTGATCGGCCACTCCGGCGACTCCACCGACCTCGACTACCTCACCGAACTCGCCGACGCGGGATCGCTGCTCGGCATGGACCGATTCGGGCTCGACGTCCTGCTGCCGTTCGAGGATCGGATCGACACCATCGTCGAACTGGTGCGGCGCGGCTACCTGGACAAGATCGTCATCGCCCATGACGCCGCGTGCCACATCGACTGGTTCGATCCGGACGCCAAAGCCCAGGTGGCGCCGCGATGGAACTACCGCCACATCAGTGCGGATGTGATTCCGGCCCTGATCGCGCGGGGACTTACCGAGGACGATATCGACGCGATCCTGGTGCGCAATCCGCGCCGCTACTTCGAATGACGCACGGTCTATCCGTACGAAGCGATCGGCGAGGCAGGGTGTGCGCGCCGGCTTGCCCTCGCCGCACCGTTGGCGATCCGAGTGATCCAGGGTGACCTCGGATTCCCGCACCAGCGCGGCTATCGGCAGGCGATCGAGACCGGCGTGCGGTAAGCCGCGACGACTCAGCCGAGACTGCGGGCGAAATCGATCAGTGCGGCGCTGACTTCGGCGGCGCGTTCCTGTTGAATCCAGTGTCCCGCGCCGTCCAGGATGACCGACGTCCGCAGATCGGATAGCACGGAGGTCATCTTGGCGGCCGGGGTGAACCGGATGACGGCGTCCTGCGATCCGGCGATGAACAGCGTCGGCTGGTTGATCTTCGCATCGGCCAGGTGCGCGCTGTGTTCCCAGTTGCGGTCGAGGTTGCGGTAGTAGTTGAGCCCGCCGGTGAACCCGGTAGTCGTGAAAGTCTCGATGTAGTAACCGAGTTCGGCCTCGCTCAGCCAGGCCGGAACGGCCATCTCGGAACCGTTGCCGTCCAGCAGATCCCGGGCGCTCATGACCTCGTCCTGCAACAGGGTGCGGCGCACGTCCGACGCGAGCGCCGCGTCGGCGACGCCCGGTTCCTGGAACCAGCACATGTAGAAGTCATCGCCCAGCCGGGACCTCAGTATCGATAACGGCGGCGCCGCCGATCGCGCGGTGGCCGGAACACTCAGGCCCGCGATGGCCCGCACGCGATCGGGATGCCGAATGGCCAACTGCCAGACCACCGACGCGCCCCAGTCATGGCCGACGAAGATCGCGTCGTCCACACCGGCCTCGTCGAGTACACCGACGAGATCGGCGCACAGCGCGGCGATGTCGTAGTCCTCGATCCGGTCGGGGCGCGAGCTGCCGCCGTATCCGCGCATGTCCGGAGTCAACGTCCGGAAACCGGCCTCGGCGAGTGCGAAAACCTGGTGACGCCAAGAGAATCCGAGTTCGGGAAAGCCGTGGCAGAACACCACCGCGGGGCCGTCGCCGTATTCGACGACGCGCAACTCGATTCCATTCGTCGCGACCTGGCGGCTGCCCAGCCGCAGCCATTCGTCCAGCAGATTGCGTGTGTCCATGTTCGGAAGTCACCTCGTATTCCGCGGCAGTTAGGTCGTAACGGTATTCGATTCTGACGTCAAGTTCAACTTCCGGGCCGAAGCCCCAGCTACTGCGCCGTTGGCGGTAGGCGTCGAAAATCGACGAATTGCTCCACGGCGAAATCCGCCATGCCCTACCCTTGATGGGTTCGTTTTTCCAGTACGGATCGACCACCTGTCCTCGCGGAGTGGCACACCCGCCACCCGCCTAGAAGTTGGGAGAAGAACCGGATGGATAACAGGGACATTCTCATCGCATTCGAGACCATGGACACCGACTCCGACGGCTTCGTCAGCCGCGAAGAGTTCTTCGATCACTATGAGAACGAGGGCAAGGCGCCCGACGACATCATGGCCTTGTTCGACACCCTCGACAGGGACGGCGACGGCAGGATTATCAGGAACGACTTCCTGGCCGCGGCCAACGCCGGACGTATCTGAGCGGGAGTCGGCACGTTGTGGATCGGCCCCGAGAGATGCTCCCGGGGCCGATTCCTTTTTGGTGGCTCAAAGCGCGGGAAGACTCCGATCAACGGTTCAAGCGCCGCAAGGCGCGGGCGGCGGCGTTGGCTCCGCACATACCGTGCGCACCGGGGCCCGGTGGGGTGGCGGCGGAGCACAGGTAGTGGCCCGACAGCCCGATATCGTAGGGCTGCAGGGTTTTTCGCGGTCCGAAGACGAGTTGGGGGATGTCTTTGGCACCCGTCATGATGTTGCCGCCGACGTAGTTGGGGTTGTATTCGGCGAAACCCGGGGCCGTGCGAACGATGGCGCCGACGATGCGGTCGCGGAAGCCCGGGGCGAAGCGTTCGATCTGGGTGATGATCGCCTCGGTGGCGTCGCCGGTGTAGCCGTTCGGGACGTGGGCATAGGTCCACACCGGGTGCACGGTCCCGACCGAACGCTGGGGGTCGGCGAGGTATTGCTGGCCGACCAGGACGAACGGCCGCTCGGGCATGCGCCCGGCGTGGATTTCTCGTTCGGTGTCGGCGATTTCGGCGAAGGTGCCGCCCAGATGCACGGTGCCGGCGCGGCGGGCGGGCTCCGCCGTCCACGGAACCCCGCCCTCGACGGCGAAGTCGACCTTGAACGCGCCGGGGCCGTAGCGGAATCGCCGGTACGCCTTGGTGATTCGTGACGGAAGCCGGTCACCGATGATATCGGCGACCGCGGTGGGCGCCAGATCCCACACGGTGACATCCGTGGGCGGCAACTGCGACAGCGACCGCACGCGCACCCCGGTCTCGATCTTCCCGCCGAGGTCGACCAGCAGCGCGGCCATCGCGTCGGTGATGCGCTGTGCGCCGCCGACGGCGACCGCCCAGCCGTGCCGGTGCCCCGCGGTGAGAATGCCGAGCCCGATGCTGGCGCTCAGTGGTCGGTGCAGTGGGTGGAACGCGTGCGCGGCGACCCCGCCGAACAAAGCCCGCGCCTGCACGGTGTGGAAGATCTCGGCCACCAGCGATGCCGATGCCATGGCGGGAATTCCGAAGCGGGCCAGGCTGATCGGATGCCGGGGCAGCCGCAGCAGCGGGCGCATGATGTCCGCGCCGAACCGGTCATAGGCGGCGACCGGACGGTCGAATAGCAGCCGCCAAGCCCTGCCGTCGGCGCCGAGCCCGGCGGCGGTCTCGGCGACCGAGCGGTGCAGGACGCCGGCCCGTCCGCCGTCGAGGGGGTGGGCGCAGTCGATTTCCGGCCACGCCCACCGCAGCCCGTAGCGCTGCAAATCCAGGCTTCGCAGGAAGGGCGATCCGACGGCCATCGGATGGACGGCCGAACAGTGGTCGTGCACGAGCCCGGGCAGGATCGCCTCGCTCGACCGGGTGCCGCCGCCGATCTCATCGGCCGCCTCCAGCACGGTCACCTGGACACCGGCCCTGGCCAGCGTGATCGCGGCGGCCAGGCCATTCGGTCCACTGCCGACGACGATGGCGGTACGCCCATCCGTCGCCCGGCCACCACCGCTCACCGAATCGCCGCGCGATGCTGTACTCATCCGATGTCCTTCCCGGAAACTGTTGGGGCGCAAGCGTTATGAAGCCATCTCCGATTCCGGTTCGGGCCTGCGGTGCAGCGCCTGGAACGCTTCCTCGCGCCGCCAGCCGACCTGGAGCGGAATCGGGCCGTCGGGCAGCCACGGGTGTGCCGCCACCGCGTCACGGACCCGCCAGGTGCCGCGTTCGATGACGCCGAGCGCCGCGTCGATCACCTGATACGCCTGGATACCCCGATGGATCGGCTGTGATTCGACCCAGACGACGATCCATTCGCCGGGCTCGAATCCGATCCGGGACTGCACGGCGTTGATCAGGTCGAGGTTGTGCAGGTGGCCGTCGCCGAAGTTGAATCCGATCAGCGAGTTGCAACCGAATTCGGCCTCGCGCACGGTCCAGCGGTCGATATCGGGGATGTGCTTCAGCAGCAGGGAGAACAGACCACGGCCCTGGCTGTGCATGGACCGCCAGGCGATGGTCTGCTGCATGGTGATCTCGGCGACCGCCGGCGGGTAGCCCATGGCCTGCAACTGGTCGACCTGGTTCTGCGTGGGGCGGTGCGGCAGTGCGTTCAACTTCTCCTCCGCACCGGGCGCGAAGGCCCACAGTGCCGAGGCCCAGTTGCCCGCGTACTGGCGCATCGACGGCAGGAAGGACACCAGGTCCGGACGCAGATTGCCCAGGATCGGGCAGAAGACGAGCGCCGCGACGATCGCGACGGTCACCCACGGCGACGACATATCGGTGACGGCATAGCCGTCCCCCGCGGGGAAGCCGAGGAACAGGAAGACGGTCAGATAGCCGAAGATGACATTCCACTCCTGCGGTACCGCGAGCGCGAACATCGAGATGATCGTCAGGTGGAACACCACCATCAGCGCCACCGCCACCAGGGTGACCCAGCGATCGGTGGAGAACAGCAGTACCAGCGGGGTGGCGATTTCCACGGCCGAACCGCCGACGTGCGCGGTGAGCGAGGCCAGTTTCGATGGCCGGATATCGCGCGGGAAGTCACGGTAGTACCGCCGCTTGATGCTCTTGAACGGCACACACGGACCGTTCGAGGTCATCGCCGATACGACATTGGTGAAGTGGTGGCCGTACTTCGACACCCCGGCCCCGATCCACACGACGCAGATCAACAGTTTCGCGGCGATGATCATGTCGACGAATGGCAACACCGCGAAGAACACCAGGGCGGGCAGGTACTGCTCACCTCGGGCGGCGAGGAAGATCGTCTTGTCCCGCAGCCCGCACAGCACGTACAGCACGATCGGCGCGATCAGCAACGTCGGCTGTACGAGACCGGAGGTGTTGTCGGGCACCGCGGCACTCAGCGAAGAGCTCGGTACTCCCGGCAGCAGGATCGGCACCAGCAGACTCGCCAGGAAGGCCAGATACAGCAGCACATCCACGCCCGTGCGGTGGTCACCGCCGGTGAACGGCACCCGCCGCCACGGCCGCAGCCGGATGGCGCCGCGCCGGGCATAGAACAGGACGCCGCCGATCATCGGCTTGAATTTCCCGGCGATCGGCCCCCAGGACCCGGCGAGGCCGATCGCCTCCAGCAGCACCGTCCACAGAATCAGCTTCTGGTAGACGATCGGCTGGTTCCACCACTGCGCCACATCCCAGAACGGGCCGACCCCGGAGGTCCAGGTCACCACCGCGGTACCGCCGAGAATGTAGAGGATCAGCACCTTGACCATGTAGATGGTGTGGATCATCTTCGGCGTGCCGAATCCGTATTCCACCCAGTGCAGGGCCAGTGCTTTCATGCGCTCCATGAGCGGTTTGTCGAGAAATGTCTCCACATCGACCGGCGGGAAGTCCGCCTCTTTGAATCCCATTGTTCGAACCTTTCAACGGCAGGGATTTCGGGTATGCGCGGGCCGCGTCCGAAATCCCGGAGAATTACGGATTACGTGAGAAATCTGCTATGCACTCGGCGCGAGTGCTCGGAGTTTTCGTTTATCGATCTTCCCCACGGGATTTCTGGGCAGTGCGTCGGTGAGGAAGATCGATACCGGCACCTTGATACGGGCCAGCGACCGCGCGCAGTGCTCGATCAGTTCGGCGACGGTGACCGCCGAACCGGGCAATGGCACGACATGCGCGCGGGGCACCTCGCCCAGCACCGGATCGGGCGCCCCGACCACGGCCGCTTCCAGCACACCCGGGTGCGCGTGCAGGACGTTCTCGATCTCCTTGGGGTAGATGTTCTCCCCACCGCGGATGATCATGTCCTTGATCCGGTCCACCAACACCAGGTAGCCGTCGGCATCGAAGCGCCCGACGTCGCCGGTGTGCAGCCAGCCATCGACGATCGTTCGCGCGGTCGCCTCGGGCTGCCCGAGATAGCCGCGCATGACATTCGGGCCGCGTACCACCACCTCGCCGGAGGATCCGTCGTCGAGCACGTTGCCATCGGGATCCATGACCGCGACGGACTGCCCCGGCAGCGGGAGCCCGACCGTCCCCGGCTTCCGTTGCCCCGCAGGCGGATTCAGTGTCGAGGCGCAGGTGCCCTCCGACAGCCCGTAGCCCTCGATGATCGGCACCCCGAAACGGGTTTCGAAGCGTGCGATCAATTCGGCGGGCATCGGCGCGGCGCCGCAGATCGCCCGGCGCAGCGATGAGATGTCACGGCGCGGCTGTTCCGGTTGGGACACCAGCATCGCGTAGATCGCGGGTACCGCGGAGAAGTAGGTCGGCCGGACGCGTTCGACGGCATCAAGGAAACTCGACGCGGAGAACCGGCCCGCGATGGTCGCGCGGCCGCCCGCGAGCAGCGGTGACAGCACGCTCACCACGATCCCGTTGACGTGGAACAGCGGCAGGATCAGCAGACTGTGGTCGGTCTCGTCCAGGCGCACCGCGTCGATGACCATCGCGCACATCGCGGCGATATTGCCGTGATCGAGCATGACGCCCTTGGGTCGCCCGGTCGTGCCGCTCGTATAGATGATCAGCGCCAGCGCATCCGCCGCGACGGAGTCGGTGACGATGGTGTCCGCGTCTTGCGCACCTGCGGCGACATCGGCCACGTCCAGCGTCCCGACGCCGCGCCCGCCCTCGGTGATAACCACTGTGGCCGCGCAATCCTCGACTTGATATCGGGCCTCGTCGTAGGTCAGGTCCGGATTGACCGGGGTAACCGCGGCACCCAGACGCCACGCGGCGAACAGAATTATCACCAATTCCAGGCGATTCGGCAGCACCACCGCGACGACATCTCCGGGCCCGATTCCATGCTCGGATAAAACAGCGGCGGCCGCGCGGACGCGTTTCACAAATGTCTGGTTGTCCAATTGTTCACGGTCATCCGCGATGCAGGGACCGGTCGGGTTCCGGTCGGCTCGGACATCCGGTAATTCGGCGATGCGGTGCACGATTTCCTCACCATTTGATTCGCGGGATGTGATCGGTATTACATTCAACGGTAGGCATCGGGCGAGTCGCCGACTACGGGCCCGTACTCCAGAATTCGCCGACGGCTTTGTACCGCCAGCACAAAGGGTTCCGGAATGCGGCCGAACCCGACCGCGCCGTCGGTTACTGTCCGGCTATGAGTGCCAGCGTGGACCCGATCGTGCGCGATGTCGCGGGACGGATCAAGGCCGATCTCGAGCCCTTGACCGTCGAGATGACCTCGATGTTCACCGAGGTGATCCCGGAGTTCCGGCACGATAGCGAGGTGCGGCGGCTGATGGTCGCGAGCACGTCCTCCAATCTGGTCGCCATCCTCGACATGCTGACCCTGAGCATCTCCCTCGACGACATCACCGTGCCACCGGCCGCCGCCGAATACGCCCGCCGATTCGCCCAGCACGATCTGTCCCTGGAAGCACTCCTGCGCGCCTACCGCCTCGGCGAGCACATGTTCCTGCAGCAGGCCATGACGACCCTGCGCGGATCCGAACGGACCGCCGACGAGGCACTGGTGACGATGAGCCGGATCGCGCTGCTGGTCAACAGCTACATAGACCAGATCATCGAGGGAATCATCGACATCTACGAGGCCGAGCGTCGCCGCTGGGACGCCCGCTCCGACGCGACCCGCGCCGCACAGATCCGCGCCGTGCTCGACACCGATGAACTGGATCTGGCATCGGCCGAACAGATGCTGGCCACCTCACTGCGCGGCTGGCACCTCGCCGCCATCATCTGGATACCGCCGGGCTCCCCCGATCCGGGCGGCCTACTGCGCGCTGGCGCGGCCATGCTGTCCGCGGCCACCGGAAAGTCCGCACTGACGGTCACCGTCGACGAACAGAATTGCTGGGCCTGGATCTCCTCGACCGGCAAACCCACCCTCGACGCCGGCCGGCTCGACAGCGAGTTGCGCACGCGGCCTGCACTGCGCATGGCGGTCGGGGAACCCGGCACCGGGCTCGACGGATTCCGCCGCACCTTCCACGACGCACAACGCGCCCGCGGCGTCGCCATCGCGACCACCCACCTCGACCGTCAGCTCACGCTGCATTCCCGGGTCGCCCTGGCCAGCTTGCTGATCGACCACCTCGCCGACGTCAGGACCTTCGCACATCGAGTGCTCGGTGACCTCATGCGCGACGATGAGGCGACCGCGCGGCTGCGGGAAACCGTGCAGATCTTCCTCGACGCCCGGGGCAGCTTCACCGACGCCGCCACCCGCATGCACGTGCACAAGAACACCGTCCACTATCGAGTCCGCAAAGCCGAGGACATCCTCGGCCACCCGGTAACCGAGAATCGGCTCGAACTCGAGGTCGCCCTCTTGGCCTGCGCGCAGCTCGGACTGGACAGCACAGGGCGACGCCCCGGCTGACCAACCGTTCGCTACCCGGCGATGAGAGGTGCGGTGCACGGATGGCCGCGCTCGATCTTCGCGATCACGGGCGACCGGTGAAGCGCGGTAGGGCGGCGCAGAGGGTGGCGAGGGTTCGGGCGCTGCGTTGTACGGTGCCGTCGGGGCGGACCAGGATGGCTCGGGTTCGGCGTAGCCAGCGGTGCAGGTCGGTGCCCGGGTGCGCGATCACCAAGGCGGCACCGTGTCGCTCGATGAGTGCCCGGTGTTGTGGTGACGGGGTTGTCGTGGTGATGATCGCGAAGCGGTCGGCGATGTGATCGTCGAGTCGGTGGCCGTCCTCGAGGGTGGGGTTCGGGACCAATCGGCCCGCGAGGCGGGAAAGGCGGTGCGGTGCGACCAGTTCCGTGCGGTGCAGCGGCGGGGTTTCGCCGCTGGTGACCAGGCTGGTGAGGCCGGGGACGCGGCGCAGATGCGGTGCGAGCAGGCGGCGCAGGCGATAGCCGAGTTCGCCCCCGCTGGTCATGGTCATGCCGGTCAGCTCGGCCAAGCGAATCATGGCTCGTGCGTGCGGTTTTCGCTCGGATTCGTAGGTATCCAGGACGCTGTCGGGTAGTTCGCCGTGTAGTACACCGGCCAGCTTCCACGTGAGGTTGGCCGCGTCGCGCAGTCCGGCGCCCATGCCCTGCCCGACGAACGGTGGGGTGAGGTGCGCGGCGTCGCCGAGGATGAATATCCGCCGTCGGCGCCAGCGATCGGCGAGTTGGGCGCGGAAGGTGTACTCGGCTACCCGGACGAGTTCGAGGTCGGCGGCCGCGGTGTCGGCGGTCCACGGCCGGATCAGCGGGTGCAGCCGCGCGATATCCGGGTAGTCGGCGGCGGTTTCGCCCGGCCGGAGCCGGAATTCCCAGCGGTAGCGGGTCTTTCCGATGCGCATATAGGTGGCCGCGCGCACCGGATCGCACACCTGGTGCACGCCGTCCCACTGGTCGAGTTCGACGGTGGTCGCGACGTCGACGACGAGCCAGCGCTGTTCGAATTTCAGATCCCGCATATGCGCGCCGATGGCGGTGCGCACCAGGCTATTGGCGCCGTCGCAGCCGAGCACGTATCGCGCCCGCACCGTCTCCGATGCGCCGGTGATCCGGTCGGTGAAATCGACTCGGACACAATCGGTCTCCTCGGCGAGGCGGACAACCTCGACGTTCCCTCGGAGGGTGGCCCGCGGGTGCCGTGCCAGGTTGGCGCGCAGAATCGCTTCCAGTTCCGGCTGATCGAACAGATTCGCCTCGGGATAACCATTTCGCCCGCCCGCCGGATCGCGATCGAATTGGGTCAGCACCCGCATCTTCCGGTCGAGCAGGCGCAGCCCGAGGGCCGGTCGCGTAATGGCGTCGAAGTCGGCACCGACTCCGAGTCGCTCCAGGATCCGGCGGATTTCGCCGTCGAGATGTACCGCCCGCGGCTGCGGGAAGACGCCTTCCCAGCGTTCCAGCACCACCGATTCGATGCCGTATCGCGCCAGCAAAGTGGCCGCGGTGAGACCGGTAGGACCCGCGCCGACTATTACGACCGGGACAACCTCGGTGTTCACGAGTTCGCCCCGAACAACACGGCCGCGATTCTCATTGGCGCACCACGACTTTCGACGCGATCGCGTATCGGCCGAGGATCTGTTCCACGGCCCGCGCATCCGCCGACGCGTCGAGCTCGACCGTCGCGAGGATCGAACCGTCCTCGACGACCGCGGCGATGCTGTGCACACCGGGAACCCGATCGAGCGCATCGCGGAGTTCACGCCGGGTCGCGTCGGCGCGCAACCGGAGTTTGTACGGTTTGCCGACGTCGGTGACCGGCAACGCATCCAGGACGACAACGGATTTGGGCGCCGCGGCCCGCTCGGTCACCTGTTCGCTCGCCCAGGCCAGCAGGTCGTCTTCGGTGACGGTGGCGTCGGGAGCGAGGGTGACATAGGCGGCGGGCACCTCGCCGGAATGCACGTCGGGGCGGCCGACCGCGCCCGCCGCGATCACCTGGGGATGCGCCAGCAGCGCGTCTTCGACGATCGCGGGATCGATATTGTGCCCGCCGCGAATGATCAGATCCTTGGCGCGGCCCTGCAGTTGGATGAATCCGTCGGCGTCGATGCTGGCCAGGTCACCGGTGTCGAGCCAGCCGTCGACCAGTTTGCCGAGTCCGTCCAGGACGTAGTCGCGCTCGGTGCGGCCGATCACGTAGCCCGCGAAAACCGTTGGGCCGCTGATGGTCAGCACGCCGGTCGCGCCGGGAGCCAGCTCGTCCCAGGCTCCGTCCTCGCCGATCCGGACCACCTTGACGTGCTGGTACGGCATGCGTTGCCCCACCGCTCCCGGCCGCGGCCGATCGGGAAAGCTGCGCGCGCTCGCGCAGGTCGCTTCGGTGAGGCCATAGCCCTCTACGAGGGTGACTCCGGTCTGGGTTTGGAAGTTCTCCCGCACCGCGGACGGCAGCGGCGACGCACCGACCATCGCATAGCGCAGGCTCGAGATATCGGCGTCGACCGGACATTGGGCCAGTACCGCGTACACGGTGGGCACCGCGCTCATCGCGGCGATTCGATAGTGCTCGACGATATTCCAGAATTCGCCGTACAGGGCGAAGTCGCGGTAGCCGAGCGGTCCGGCCCAGACCACCGACTGCCCCTTGAACAATGGCGCGAGCAGCGTGACGACCAGTGCGTTGACGTGGAACAGCGGCAGTGCCGCGAATACCACCGCGTCCTCGTCGAATAGGGAGTTGGCGGCGATCATCCAGGCGTTGGCGACCTCGCCCGCATGGGTGTGCGCGGCCAGCTTCGGCGTCCCGGTGGTGCCGCCGGTGTGGAACAGTGCCGCCAACTCCGTCGCGATCGGCGGCTGTCCGGCGAAGGATATCGGATCCTCTTCTACCGCAAGAACATCCAGATAGCCGATCCGAACCCCGTCGATAGCGGGTAGCGGGTCGGCGACAGCCGGTGCGGTCGGACGCAGGACGAGCAGCGCGTCGAGCAGACCTTCGGCCGCCAGTGCTCGCGCGGATTCCCATGTGTCGCTGGCGAGTTCGGGTCCAGCGGTAATCAAAATCCGGGCACCGGAACGCCGCAGCAATTCGGCGATGTGCTGCCGGGACAGGCCGCCGTTGATCGGCGCGGCGACGCCCGCCAATTGGGCGGCCAGCGTCGCCGGAATCAACTCGGCACAATTGGGCGCGATGAGCGCTACCGCGTCACCGCGCCGGACACCGAGTTCGTGCAGCAGATTCGCATAGCGGTGGACATCGGCGAGCAGCTGAGAGTAGCTGCGCCGCACCGGTTCCCGCCACCGCGCCGCCTCGGGCAGCACGGTCAGCGCAATACGCTCCGGCCACAGTGCCGCGGCCCGCGTCAGCAGGGCGTAGGTCGATTCCGGCAGGCCGCGCTCGGCCAGTGGCACGGATTCGATATCGGGCAGGTCGTCGGGTGACTCGTAGCGCGGCCACAGCGCGGTTTCGGTCACTATCTGCTCGGTCATCGCGCATACCTCACGACGGTGCGCTGGCGGCCCAGATCGATCGCGCCGTCGTCAGTGGCGATCGAGGCCTCCACCGTGTCGCCGTCCTTCAGATACTTCGAGTTCTTGGCCTGGCCCTGGAAGAACAGCTTCCATTTGACCGCCGGCGGCAGCAGATTGGCGATGAACTGCACCGGCTTGGGCGGAGCGCTGATCGCCGTGCCGACCGGGGTTCCGGTCAGCAGCAGATCGCCCGCGTCCATCCGCTGAAAGCGCGTGAGTTCACGCAGCGTTTGCACCGGCCGGTAGATCATGTCCGCGACCGTCATGTCCTGGCGCACTTCGCCGTTGACCCACAGTCGCAGCCGCAGATCGACGAAGCGCTTCAGCTCGTCGGCATCCAGCAGCACCAGCGCCGGACCGACCGGCGTGAATGTCGGATACGACTTCGCCTCGTAGAACTGGGTTTTCGGCAACTGCACATCACGCGCGGACACATCATTGGTGACCACCAGTCCCGCGATGTAGTCGGCGAGGTTCTCGGCGGTGATCTCGGTGCCGACCGCCATCTCGCGGCCGAAGACGAGCCCGATCTCCACCTCGTAGTCCAGCAGCCGCACATGCGCGGGCCGCACCACGTCGTCATGCGGACCGCTGATCGAGCCCGAGGACTTGCGGAAGAAGGTCAGCGGCACCGTCTTCGGATCCATGCCCGAATCCTCGACGTGCGATACGAAATTCGTCATCTGCGCCACCACCCGGCACGGGGCGGTGACCGGCGAGACGAGCGAAAGGCTCTCGACGGCAACGAGATCGGAACTCCCCGCCGCGGCGACAATCGCCGCACGGTCCGCCAGCAACTCACCCGTGGTGGTCGCCGCGGTGTCGATGCGGGCGGCACCACCCGACGCCAGCACCCACCAGGCGTCGGCGGTGCGAAGTACGGAAAGACTCATGAATTGGCTACTTTCAACAGGCCGCGCAGGCGGCGGAGATCGAATTCGTTGTCCTCGCGCAGCGCGTCGACGATCGCGCGCAGCTCGCGCACCGATTCCCGGCCGGGAGCGATGCCGAGGAAGTCCTTGGTGACCGGCGGCCCCCACTGGGACAGTCCGGACGCACTCATCGGCGCCCAGCCCGGCTCGAGTGTGCAGTCGAACATGTCGCCGTCGCTGAAATGCTCGACCATGAACCCGTCCGGATCGCGCCAGTAGTCGAAGATCTGACTGCCCTGGACGTGGCGGCCGATCCCCCACGACCGGTGGTATCCGTGCTCCCGCAGATATTCACCACCCGCGGCCAGCGCATCCAGATCGACCACCTGATAGGCCGAATGGATGTATCGATTGGACGGGCCGAGCGCGAGCGCCAGGGTGTGATGATCGGTCGGGACCGAGCCATGGTCGCAGCGGATGAAGCTCATCACCGGCCCGCGTTCCCGCTGGCCCGGGTGGTAGAGGAAGTCGCTGACGATCAGGCCCAGATGCCGCAGATACCAGTCGAGCGTTTCTCGGTACTTGGTCGTCTGCACCACGACATGTCCGAGCCGCTGCACCCGGGCGGGCTCACGCGGCGGCCGCTGCGTGCCGTTCACCCGCCCCAGCTGCTGTCCGAAGTTGAAGGCGTGCGGCTCCTGGGCGGGTAAGGCAGCCAGCACCTGCGTCTCGGCGACGACCCGGACGCGCAGGCCACTGGGGTCGGTCAAATCCACGACGAGCCCGCCCAGACTGTCGGGCAGCGGCAGAACCTTCGCATCGGCCGCCTCCGCGAGGCGCACCAGATCGGCGGCATCCGCCGCCTGATACGCCGGGCCGATGAACCGCGAGCGCGCACCTCGGCGAATGAGCACGCAGGGCGACCCGGCATCGGTGCCGCGCAGCTGCAACTCCTCGGCGGTGCGCAGCGCTGTGGTGAATCCGAATGCGTGAGCGAATATTTCGGCACGCTCGAGGTCCGGCTTCTCGAACTCCAGCCAGGCCAGATCGTGCACCTTGACGATCGGATTCCGCGCCCGCCCCGGATGCTCGCCGGGCCGGGCGCCCTGCGCGCTGTGCAGACCCGCATGCGGGTCGTGCTGGTCGGTCATCGGACACTCCCTTCTACTGACGATATCGTCACTCAAGAGCATCGCGTCAGTCAAGAGGTTTTGAAGAATTCGTCAATACTGAGCCGATGGGCTATGCTGGGCGTTCACAGATCGGGGAGAGAGATGGCCGACAAGACTCGCGAGGAACCCAACCGCTTGGAGCGCCGCAAGGCGCGGACCCGTGCCGCGCTGGTCACCGCGGCACAGTCGTTTATCGCGGCCGGAAAACTGAATGCGCCGATTCTGGAGATCACCCAGGCGGCCGATGTCGGTATGGGTTCGTTCTACAACCACTTCCAGAGCCGGGAGGAGTTGTTCGAGGCCGCGGTCGAGGAGGCACTCGACCGACACGGCGCCGCACTGGATCTGTTGTGCGCGAACATGGACGATCCCGCGCATGTCTTCGCGCAGAGCTTCCGGCTCACCGGTCGGCTGCACCGCCGCAATCCCACCCTCAGCAAGGTGCTGCTCAATAACGGACTGGCCCTGATCCGCTCGGACCGGGGCCTGGCCCCGCGGGCGAGCCGCGATATCGAGGCCGCGACCCGTGCGGGCCGATTCCAGGTTCGCGACGTCGAGCTGGCGATGACCATCGTCGCGGGCGCCGCCATCTGCCTCGGCCAACTGCTGCACGAGCAGCTCGACCGCGACGACGCCGCGGCCACCGATCAGGTCGCCGAGGATCTACTGCGCATGTTCGGGCTGCCGGCCGAGGAGGCCCACGACATCTGCCAGCGCCCACTGCCGTCCCTCGACGCGCTGCCGGACACCGGCACCGCCGCCTGACCACCTGCAACAATCGCCTCTGATCCTTTCCTCAGATATGATTTCGGTGACGAATTCGAGGGGAAGAGGAGCCGATGGCCGAGCCCGTAGTGCGCAACCGCATCGATCGCCGACGCGAGCGCACCCGCAACGCATTGCTCGGTGCGGCACGAAAGTTCCTGTCGGAGGGGCGTTCCGCGGTGAGCATCCAGGAGATCACCGATGCGGCGGATGTGGGATTCGGATCCTTCTACAACCACTTCACCTCGAAAGAGGAATTGTTCGACGAGGCCGTGCGCTCGGTGCTGCAGGTCTACAGCGAGATGCGCGACGATATCGTGGCGCTCTACGAAGATCCTGCCGAGGTATTCGCGGTGAGCTTCCGGATGACCGGTCGCCT
Organism: Nocardia nepalensis; assembly: GCF_048910785.1. Lineage (NCBI taxonomy): Bacteria > Bacillati > Actinomycetota > Actinomycetes > Mycobacteriales > Nocardiaceae > Nocardia > Nocardia nepalensis. The sequence goes on from NZ_JBKBET010000037.1 coordinate 154,626, forward strand.
GCAGCGCCAGATTCCCGAGGGTGTTCGGGTGCTCCTGAATTCCGGTACGTCGGTGCTGCTGCGCGACGAGGGCCTGGCCCCGCGTGCCCGCCGCGACATCATCGCCGCCCAGGAGGCAGGCCGGTTCGAGCCGATGGATCCGGATATGGCGATCATGGCCGCGGGCGGGTCACTGCTGGGACTGCTGCAACTGTTGGACGCCCGGCCCGAGGCCGACGCCGGGGCGCTCACCGACGAGATGACCTTCCACGTGCTGCGGATGTTCGGCATGAACAAGCGCTCGGCGCAGAAGCTGACCACCAATCCGCTGCCGCCGCAGCCGCAGATCTGACTGTGCACGGTCCGCCACATCCACCATCTCGCACGCGGCCAATGGTCCCGCTTGCTGCTTCAGGTCAGCCGTTGACCGCTGCGGACAGCCGGGGCAATTGCCGCAGCGGGTTGTGGTGTTCGACCTCCATGCGCTGGTCGGCGTCGAAAACATCACTGAGCCCGGGTGCGGGGTCGCGGGTTCCGCTCTGCGGCAATGTGAGTGCGCTGAAGGGCCAGTCGGAGCCGAAGACGATGTGGTCGCGGCTCGTCACGGCGCTCACGCCGGCCATGGCGGCCGCCGAGCCGCTGAGCGCGGTGTCGTAGTAGAACCGCGAGATCTGGTTCTTGATATCGAGCACCGATGGTTTCGGCAGATCTTGCGGCCACAGCTCGCCCAGTACCGTTTGCGAGGCCACGCTGATCCGGTGGGACAGGAACGGCACGGTCCCGCCCGCGTGGGCGAGTTGGAAACGAATGTTCGGGTAGCGCTGCGTCATTCCGGTCACCATCATCATGGTGGCCGCCCGCGTGGTGTCGAAGGTGAACTCCTCCAGGAAATCCGGCAGCGGCAGTTTCGGCTTGGCGAGATCGGGAATGGCGGCGGGGTGCACGAAGACGTAGGCGTTGCGCTGGTTCAGCGCGATCATCAGCGGTTCGAACCGCGGATCGCCGAGGTAGACGCCGTTGTAGGCCGAGAGCAGGATCACCCCGTCGAGATGCAGTTCGTCGAGGGCGTAGATCGCCTCGGCGATCGAGGCAGTGATATCGGGCATCGGTAGTACGGCGAAGGCCCCGAATCGCGTGGGATTCGATCGGAACAGACCGGCGGCACAGGTATTGCAGTAGCGGGCCATATCGCTGGCCTCTTTACCGTCAAGGAACGATACGCCTGGATCCGACACCGAAAGCGCTTGAGCCTGAATGCCGTAGTAGTCCATGAACGCCACCGCCTGCTCCGGTGACCACTCCGGCGTCGGGTACCCGCCGATGGTGAGGTGACCGTGATCCAGCAGTGCGGCACGGTAATCCGGCGGCAGGAAATGCGCGTGCAGGTCGATGCGGTAGGTCCCGGACGGCGCGGCCTGCTGGGTGCGAGCCGGGGCGGCGAGAGCGCTCGGCATCGCTGCCGCCGCGGCCGCGCCGAGCGTTCCGGCGACGGCGCTGCCGAGTGCGCGTCGACGGCTGACCATCGGCCGGGCAGAATCGTTCACAGAGTTTCGCCTTTCGGTGTTGAATTCGACCGCAGCCGCCTCATGCGGTCAGGGCTGCCAAGTCGAGTGCGATGTCCACGATCATGTCTTCTTGCCCGCCGACCAGCCCGCGACGTCCCGCCTCGGTCAATAGCGTCCGAACATCGATTCCGTATGTGGCGGAGGCCTTTTCAGCATGGCGCAGGAAGCTCGAATACACCCCGGCATAGCCGAGGGTCAGTGTTTCGCGGTCCACCTGGACCGGTCGTTCCATGAGCGGGCGGATCAGATCGTCGGCGGCATCGGTGAGCCGGTTCAGATCCGCACCGTGCTCCCAGCCGGTCAGATCGGCGACGGCGACGAACGCCTCCAGCGGTGTATTGCCGGCACCCGCGCCGAGTCCGGCCAGCGACGCGTCGACGCGGGTCACGCCCTCCTGCACGGCGACGACACTATTGGCGACCGACAGCGACAGGTTCTGATGCGCGTGGATGCCGATCTCGGTGCTCTCCTCCAGCACGGCCCGGTAGGCGCGGACGCGTTTGCGCACGCCGTCCATGGTGAGCCGCCCGCCGGAGTCGGTGACGTAAACGCACTGTGCGCCATAGGATTCCATGAGCTTCGCCTGTGCCGCGAGCCCGACGGGGGTGTTCATATGGCTCATCATCAAGAACCCCGAGACGTCCATACCGAGCTCGCGGGCGTAGGCGATGTGCTGAGCGGAGATATCGGCCTCGGTGCAGTGGGTGGCAACCCGCACCGAACGCACCCCGAGATCGTAGGCGCGGCGCAGATCCTCGATGGTGCCGATACCGGGCAGCAGCAACGTGGTCAGCCGAGCGTAGGTCAACGCACCCGCGGCGGCTTCCAGCCACTGCCAATCGGTATGGCTGCCTGGGCCGTAGGTGAGGCTGCCGCCGTGCAGGCCGTCGCCGTGCGCGACCTCCACCGCGTCCACACCGGCCGCGTCCAGGGCCGCCGCCACGGCGGCGACCTTATCCGGGGTGATGCGGTGGCGCAGCGCGTGCATACCGTCGCGCAGCGTCACATCCTGCAGAAAGACTTCGGTCCCGCCCGCCATCCGGCCGCCACCGCTTATCGAATCGCTGTGCGATGCTGTGCTCACTTCACACTCTCCGGGGTCGATACTGCGGCAAGGCGTTCGGCGACGCGCAGCGCGGCCGAGGTCATGATGTCGAGGTTTCCGGCGTAGGCCGGGAGATAGTGGGCGGCGCCTTCGACTTCCAGGAACACCGAAATCTGGTGTGTGACAACGGCATCGCCGACGAGAGTGCGCGGCGCGGTGTCGGTCGCGACCGGGGTGATCTGGATGTCCTGCTTCAGCCGGTAGCCGGGAACGTAGGCGGCTACCTCGACGACCATCGCGGCAATCGATTCGCGCACGGCCGCATGGGTTTCCGGGCTCGGATCGCCGATCAGTGCGAGCACGGTGTCGCGCATGATCAGCGGCGGCTCGGCCGGGTTGAGGATGATGATCGCCCGGCCGCGCGTCGCACCGCCGACGGCTTCGATCGCGTGCGAGGTGGTCTCGGTGAATTCGTCGATATTCGCACGGGTGCCGGGTCCGGCCGATTTCGACGCGATCGAGGCGACGATCTCGGCGTAGGCCACGTTGGTGACCCGGGAGATGGCGGCGACGATCGGGATGGTGGCCTGGCCGCCGCAGGTCACCATGTTCACATTGGCACTGCCCAGGTGCTCGTCCAGATTGACCGCGGGCACGACGAAGGGGCCGATCGCGGCCGGGGTCAGGTCGATCAGGCGTTTGCCGTGCGGCTCGAGCGCGGCGGCATTGGCGCGGTGCGCTCCGGCGGAGGTGGCGTCGAAGACGACCTCGATCTCGTCGAAGTCCGGTATGCCGATCAGGCCGGTGACGCCGTCCGCGGTGGTCGCCACGCCGAGGCGGTCGGCCCGAGCCAGGCCGTCGGAATCGGGATCGATGCCGACCATGGCGGCCATCTCCAGGGTGTCCGACAGACGCAGTACCTTGATCATCAGGTCGGTGCCGATATTGCCCGAACCGATTACGGCGACTTTTGTGCGGCTCACATTTCCTCCAGCGTGAAGTCGACGGCAGCGAGTGTCTGTGTGCCGCTGAATAATTCGGACCGGACTCGGACACCGGCACGCAGCGGGGCCATCGGGCCGAGCGCACCCGACAGCACGATCTCGCCGGCGCGCAGCGGTTCGCCGAGGTCGCGGGCGGTGCGCGCCAGCCACGCCAGCGCGTTGAGCGGATCGCCCAGGCAGGCCGAACCTGTTCCGGTAGAGACGATTTCACCGTCGATCGTCATGGTCATCGCGACCTCATGGGGTTCGAACTCATCCAGCGAGAGCCGATCGGTCCCGAGGACGAACCAGCCACTGGACGCGTTATCGGCGACTGTATCGCCGAAGCTGATATCCCAGTCGGCAATGCGGCTGTCCACGATCTCCAGCGCGGCGACCGCGTACCGCACCGCACCCCGGACACTGATCGCATCCAGCTGATCGGTGTCGAGATCGGCCCCCAGCACGAACGCCAATTCGGCCTCGATCTTCGGCTGCAACAACGGAGGGCGCCGCGCCGCAACGGTTTCCGAAACGTCCATATCGGCGAACAGGACGCCGAAGTCCGGCTGATCCACGCCGAGTTGCCGCTGGACCGCCGGTGCGGTGAGTCCGATCTTGCGTCCGACGATTCGAGCACCGGCAGCCAAGCGAGTCCGGAGACCGATGCGCTGCACCGCATATGCCAACTCGACATCGTCGGGGCCGATGAGGTCACGCACCGGGGTGACCGGCACCCCGGAGACGGCGGCTGTCGCCAGTCGTTCGGCGGCCATCTGCACGGCCGGGATATCCGTTCTTGTGGTCGTCATAGCGTCCTGTCTCGCTGACTTATCTTCCAGCACAACCGAATTCGGGCATGCGATGTCATGCGCGTTCGTTCGGACCTGCGGGCGCGGGCGCGGGCAGGTGTCACCGCGCCTCCTGGAGGTTCTGCCTATCGACCGGCGCGACCGGCGATTGGTCGGATCCCGTTGGAGCTGCTGCGGTCGGGTACACCGCCGAGCCGGTGAGCTGTCGGAACAGTTCGGCGATCAGCGGGCCGCCGCGCCCGGCGGCAGCGGTGCCGAAGACGAACCGGTCCGGGCGCAGCAGCACCAGCCCGCCGGTGCCCACCCCCGCCTTGGCGAACCATCGGATCAATGCGCCGGTGTGGTCCTCGATGTCGGTGTAGTCGTCACCGGTGGTGCGCCCGTCACCGGGCTCGCCCTGCGGTCGCCCGCCGATCGGGTACACGGTGACGAACCGGGTGCCCAGCCTCCGCAGCGCCGCCAGGTCGTCGGCGCTGAGCGCGGCGCGCGGGTCGACACCGTAGCCGATAGCCGAAAAACCAAGGCCCAGAACGTCATCGAAGCGGCGGTGGTGACCGTCATAGGTCCGCACGTCGGGCTGCGGGGCGAGTACACCCTCGACCCCGCGCCACCCACGCCGAGGCAGCCCGAGATATGCGCCGCGACGGAACCGCGGCGACGGCTTCATCTTCGCGCCCCGAATCCAGCCGCCGAGTCCCGGCACCCGCAGCGCGGTGGTCAGCGCGAGGTCCCTGGCCGCCGCGACCAGCTTGTTGTCGAAGGAGACGATGTTCTTGTTCAGCACCGAGAAATCGATCATCGCCTTGGCGTGCGGCCGGCGTTCGGACTCATAACTGTCCAGAATCCGCTGGTCGGCGCCGTGCCGAAGGATTGCGGTGAGCTTCCACGACAGGTTGTCCGCGTCGCGCACCCCGGAGTTCATGCCCTGTCCGACGAACTGCGGGGTCATGTGCGCGGCGTCACCGGCGATCAAGATCCGCCCGTCCCGCCACCGATCGGCGACCACGGCATTGAAGGTGTAGACCAGCCTGCGCAATACCTCGACCTCGTCCGGATCTATGAAACGCGCGATGTGGCGGCGCACGGTCTCCGGATCCTCCATCTCCTCCTTGGTCTGAGATTCGGTCAGCATGAATTCGAAGCGGTGATGCCCATCCGGTTGCGGGCACGACACGATCGGCAGTACCGGATCGCAGACAAAGTTGAAATACGGCAGATGCCGGAACGCATCCACGCCGTCCTTTGCCTTCAGATCGACTACCAACCATCGCTCCGGAAAGCTGGTCCCGCTCATATCGATACCGAGTTCGGTGCGCACCACACTGCGGCCGCCGTCACAACCGACCAGGTACTGTGCCCGCACCCGCTCGGCGGTCCGCGGATCGGTATCCGGCGCACGTTTGCCATAGCCGGTGCCCCGGCACTGCGCATGTTCGACGTTGACCCCGGATTCGTCCTGGTCGAACGCGACGACCTCACGACCACGCCGCACCGTGACGTGCGGGTAGCGGCCGAGGGCACGTTCGAGGGTGTTCTCCAGATAAGGCTGGTACAGGAAATTGACCACCGGCCACCCCAGCGGGCGGTCGGTCTGATGGAACTGCACCAACACCCGGCCGTCGCCGCGCACCCACTGCACGGTCGAATCCACGTTCATATCGGCCGCCAGTTCGTCTGCCGCACCGGCGGTTTGGAAGATGCGCATGCCTTCGTCGTCGGTGTAGACCGCACGCGCCAGCCCGTAATACTCCGGTTCACGTTCGAGGACGAGCACGCTCACCCCGCGCCGCCCCAACAGATTGGCCAGCGTCAGGCCGGTCGGCCCGAGGCCGACGACCACCACGTCGTAGTCGGTGGTACTCATCGTGGAATTTCTCCTGCCAGCTGCGGAATGGTGATTTCCGGTGTGGTCGAGGTCCGCAGGGCCTGACGGAACTGGGCGAACTTGTCCAGCACGGTCTCCCCCACTGTCGTGTGGCCCCAGATGCTGATGCCCTGGTATGTGCTCGGCTCCCAGGTGGTTTCGAGTTCCGGACCGATCACGACCGGATTCCAGCCGACCTCGAGTTCGAAACCCGACGGCGTCACGCAATAGAAGGACAGCTCGCGGTCGTTGGTGTGCTGACCGACCGACCACGCCATCCGAAAACCGAGATCGGTGACGCGTCCGAATGCGCAGAGCATGTCATCCAAGGTCGCGGACTGAATATTGATGTGCTGCACCCGAGTTCGAATCGGATCGATCTTGATACCGCGGAGATTGGCAATGGCGATCGAATGGTGGCGCTCGTTGACCCGCAGGAACCGGATCTTCATCTTCAGCCCGGAGACGTTCTCATCGATGTAGTCGCTGAGCCGGGAGTCGAAAACCGTGTTGTAGTAGCCGCGCATCGCTTCCGGCTCCCGCGAGACGATCGCGACATGACCGAGCCCGGCCTCGCCGGTCACCCAGCCGGAGCTGAGCATCCGCAGCGGCTCGGGTGTGGTCACCGGGACCGTGAAGATCTCCTGCACAATGCCTTTCGGGCCGGGAAAGCGCCACAGTCGCTCAACGCCCCGCAGCGCGGCCTCCTCCGGGGCACCCTCGACGATCGGGACATCCCGATCGGTCACCCGGGCCACGATGCGGTCGAAAGCCTGGTGGTCGTCGACGTGCCAGCCCAGTGCGGTGACATCCTCGGCCGGACCACGCTGGATGAGAAATCGACAGGTGTGGTCGTCGAGACGGAAACGCAGTGCGCCGCGGTCGATCTCGTCCACGTGCATACCGATCGCATCGGCGCCGAACCGTCGCCAGTCCGGCAATCGATTCGATTGCACCGCAACGTATCCCAGATGAACGGCACCGAACACCGAGCCATCGGTGTTCGGGCGCAGGAACCGACTCATGATCACGCCTCGAGAAACGCGGTGGCCATGGTGTTGAACAGCTCGGCGCGTTCCCATTGCACCCAGTGGCCGGTATTGGCGGCCAGGTACAGATCGCAGTTCGGCATGGTCTCGGCCAGCAGCCGGCCGCCTTGGGGCCGGTTGACCTTGTCGTCGGCACCCCAGATCACCAGCGTGGGATGGGTGACCTCGCGCAGGCGTGAGTCTCGGGTGAAATCCATCCGCCACAGCGTGCGCAGCGCCAGCGGGCCCGACGGGCGACGCAGCGGCGGGTCGGCCACCACCTCGGGGTCGATGCTGGCCTGGAAGCGCAACTCGATCAGCTCATCGGGCACCGCCGCTCCGTCGAACACCAGATATTCGCGGATGAATCGGGTGATCTTCTCCCGACTCGGTCCGCTGCCGGGGTAGTAGGCCAGCAATTCCTGTAGGCCCTTGGTCGGCAGCGCGCGCGTGGAGCCGACGCCACCGGGCCCCATCAGGATCATCCGGCCCACCTTCTCCGGCCGGTCCATCGCCAGCCGCAGCGCAGCCGCACCACCGTAGGAGTTGCCGACCATATGCGCCGAGGCGATGCCCAATTCGTCCAACAGGCCACCGATGACGCGCCCCAGGTAACCGAACGGATCCGACTGATCGACCCGCTTCGACGACCTCCCGTAGCCGGGCATATCCGGCACGATCACGCGGAACCGCTGCGCCAGGACCTCGATATTGCGCGAGTAGTTCGACAGCCCGGTCGCACCCGGACCACCGCCGTGCAGCAGGACCACCGCGGGCCCGGATCCGGCCTCGCTGAAGAAGACCTCACGCTCGCCGACCCGGACCTTGCGCCCGGCCCCGACCACCTTGTCGATGCTTGTCACAGCTACCTCCACGACTGTTCCTGATGAAATCATCAATCACGATGACCATCGCTGTCAAGAAGAAAATGATGAAAACATCAGAATGCTGAGCCGACGCGCGTCTATGCCGCCTCCAATTTGATCGAATATGTCAAACATGATGAAATCATCACAAGGGTGGGCATCCTCATGTTCCGGTCCAACCCGTGCCGGATTGCGAGCGAGTACGAACCCCGACCATGCGCCGTCGACGTCGCGCCGAATTTCTTGATCGAGCGCATGCGCGCACGAAAGGGGACCACCATGGGACGTCCGAAGCGGCGCAGGCACCTCGAGATCGACGATTCGTTCTGGACCTGGCTCGAATCGCCCGAAACGCCCATGCATGTGGCGGCATTGGCCATCTTCACGCCGGATGACGAGCCCGCCGCCGCGGTCGTGCGACGAATTGTGACCGCGTTCCAGCACCACCGCGATGTCGATCCGCGATTCCGGTTGTTGATCAGCGGCAGGCGCTTCCCACGGCGAGCCCGGCTCGACCTGACCGGCGATGTCGAGATCGACTTCCATCTGCGACACCACTCGCTGCCGGCACCGGGCGTCGAATGCGAACTGGCACAATTCATTTCACGCCTGCACTCGAGTCGACTCGATGCTCGGCGGCCGATGTGGGAGGTCCATGTCATCGACGGGCTGCACGACAATCGCTTCGCCATCTACATCAAGGCCCATCACGCATTGATCAACGGCGTCGACGCGGTCCGCCTCTTCGGCCGATCCCTCGCCACCGACCCCGACGCCCCGATCACCGCGCCGGTGTGGGCAATAGGCCGACGAGCGCTGACGAAATCCGCCGCAAGCCGGGCCCGGCCGAGCCGAGCCGAACTGCTGAGCGCCATCGTGCGGGCCACCAAAACCCTGTGGCGGGCCGGACAATCGAACTCGCCCTTGGTCGGACCGTGCACTGCCCCGCGCTCGGCCCTCAATCCCGGCGAAACCGGTCCGCAACGTCAGATCCGCACGGCCGCAATCGAATTGGCCCGGATCAAGCGACTGTCGAAGCGCAGCGGGACCACCCTCAACGACATCGTGCTCACCGCCTGCTCCACCGCGCTGCGCCGATACCTGCTCGACATCGATGCGCTACCGGAAAAGCCTCTGGTGGTCGGCTGCCCGGTCTCCATCGCCGCACCGGAAGGTTCAGCGGCCGCCAGCTCGATCGGCATCATGTTCGTCGACTCGGCCAGCGACGAACCCGACGCGAACATCCGGCTGTCGAGAATCGCCCGTTCGACCCGGGCGGCGAAGGAGCATCAGGCCACCTTGCCGCACGAAGCCCTGGTCGGCTACGCGACGCTCGCCATGGCGCCGCATACACTGCGCCAACTCGTACCCGGTGCCGTCGCCCGCGTTTCGCCGACGTTCAACCTGATCGTGTCGAACGTGTCGGGCCCCGACCAGACCCGCTACCTCGCCGGAGCGCGGATGGTCGAGATGTACCCGCTATCGCTGCTTTTCAAGGGCGAAGCGCTCAACATCACTGCCGTGTCCTACGACGGTCAGATGAACTTCGGCTTCATCGCCTGCCGCACAGCACTGCCCCATGTCCAGCGCATCGCGCAATACCTCGAAGACGCCTTCGATGAACTCGAAAGCCACTACGCCACAGCGATTCCCGATCTACCCCGCCTCGCCTGAACGGCTCAGACCGCGGGCAACGGGGTGCTGGCGATGCGCCGCGCCTCCGCGCGCGGCACCCCCAGTGCGCACAGGACGAGTTCGGCGGCGCCGGTTCCGGCCTCGCGCCAGGCCTGGTGTCCCTCGAGCACCACCCACACCGCGCTGATCACGGTCCCCATCAGCATGGATGCGATGCTGAGCTCCGCTCCGGCGGCCACTGTGTAGCGACCGGCCGCGATGCCCGCCGCCACATCCTGCATCGGCGGCCCGCTCAACGTCTCCCGCAACGACTCATCGGTCATGCCGAACCGGACCAGAAAGCGGCCCATCGCCGGGTTCTCATGGGCAAGGCGCACCAGCATGCGGACACCGGTGGCCAGCCGCAGCGGCGGATCGACCTCGCCGTGCGCATCCATGACGCGCGCGTTGGTGTCGTGGATCTCGAAGGCGAGTTGCGCCCGCACCTGGTCGAACAGCTGCTCTATGGATTCGACGTTGCGATACAGCGTCCCGCGCGCCACGCCCGCCTCGGTGGCCAGCTCACTCATGGTCAAGTCCGTGCTGCCCCGCTCAGCGAAGAGCCTGATCGCGGCGGCGTTGATCCGTTGCTCGGTCGCACTCATCGATACCCCTTCCTGACCTCCAGAACCGTATGCCAGCGTGCAGAGTGAGTCAATCATGCATCATTTGGAACATCATTGACATCTTTTGAACAGATGTGTTCAATTGTGCCGACGGAAGGACGACGAAATGAGCAGGTCGACACCGGGGCGCAACGAGGCCCCCGAGACGACGTCGGTGCTGGTGATCGGTGCCGGACCGGTTGGATTGACGCTGGCACTGGAGCTGGACCGTCACGGAGTCGACGCGCTGGTCGTGGAGCGCAACGCCAGCACGACTCGGCATCCCAAGATGGACATCACCAACGGACGCAGCATGGAGCTCTATCGCCGACTCGATGTCGCCGACGAGCTGCGCAAGGTCGCCATCCCCGCCGATCACCGGATGAAGGTGACCTGGGCGACCAATGCGGTCGGCTGGGAACTCACCGCCTTCGACTACCCAAGCGTCGAACAGACCTACGCGATGATCGAGCAGCGCAATGACGGGACCCTCCCACTGGAACCGTCCATGCGGGTATCCCAGGTGATCCTCGAACCCGCCCTGCGGGACGCGCTCGAAGCCCGATCCGAGTACGTCCGAGTCGATTACGAATGGGCGCTGGACAGCTTCACCGAGGATGGCGAGGGTGTGACGGCCCAGCTGGTTTCCGAGGCGACCGGCCAGCGCCGCACGATTCGCGCCGATTACCTCGTCGGATGCGATGGCGCCACCAGCCGCACCCGCCGCCAGCTCGGCATCGGACTCGACGAGATCGACCTGCGCCGACTGTTCGTCAAGGAACTCGGCATCGCGCGAACCGCGATGGCCGTTGCCCGCGCCTTTCTGGCGACCGGTCAGCGGCCCATGGACGGACGGTTCTACCTCGTGCACTTCACCACCGACGACCAGGAGATCCACAACCGCTTCGGCACGGTGTGGCATCTGCAGTCACCCGAGGGGTGGACCGTCATCTCCCAGAACGACGGCGACACCTGGACTCTGCACGCGCCGCTCGGTCTCGGCGTCGACGCCGACGAGATCGACCCGCGCGAATTCGTCTTCCAGCGTCTCGGTCGCAGATTCGAGATGGACGTACTGGTCGCCAATGCCTGGACGCCCCGGCTCACCGTCGCGGATTCATTCGGCCGTGGACGGGTGTGGCTCGCCGGTGATGCCGTCCACCAGGTGCCACCGACCGGCGGCTACGGGATGAATACCGGAGTCGGTGACGCGGTCGGGCTCGGCTGGGCGCTGGCGGCGCAACTCGACGGCTGGGGGACGCCGGAACTCTTGCGTGCATACGAACAGGAGCGACGGGCAGTGGCGCTGCGCAATCGCGCGGCCGCCGGTCGGCACAGCGTCGTCCGCGGAGCGGTGATGGCCGCCTCCCGCACCGCCATGCACAGCGAACGCTGGTTCGGCGCACGCGTCCGGCGACGACTCGGCCGCGAGATCAACGACCTGGGCAACCTGGAAAACGAAGCGCTCGGCATCGAACTCGGCTACCGCTACGACACCTCCCCTGTGGTGTGCCATGAACCCGGCGCGCAGGCTCCCCCGCAGCGGATGGACGAATACACGCCGAGCACTTGGCCCGGCGCCCGGCCGCCGAGCGTGCGCCTCGCCGACGGCCGAGCCATCTTCGACCTCTTCGGCCGCGGATTCACCCTGGTGCGATTCGCCGACCACGACGTCGACGCGCTCCTGGACGCCGCCGCCCGGCGGGGCGTGCCGGTCGAGGTAGTCGACATCCGCGACGCCCACGCCCGCACCCTCTACCAACGCGACCTCGTCCTCATCCGACCCGATCAGCACGTCGCCTGGCGCGGCGACACCGCCCCCGACCACCCACTCGACATCATCGACCGCATCCGCGGCGCAAAACCCGGAAAGGAACAGCCATGAACATCGCCCTCTGGATGCTGCAGGCCCTGCTCGCCGCGACCTTCGCCGCGGCCGGACTGTTCAAGCTCACCCAACCCATCAGTGTCCTCGCCGAGAAGCTCGGAAACTGGGTGCACGACTTTGCGCCCCGCGTCATCCGCGTGATCGGAGGGCTCGAGGTCGCCGGGGCGGTCGGCCTGATCGCCCCGGCTGTTCTCGGCATCGCCCCCTCGCTCACCGCTGTGGCGGCAGCCGGACTGGTCATCGCCATGATCGGCGCCATTGTCGTGCACCTGCGGCGTCGCGAATTTCCGGCGACCGGCGTGAACGTTGTCCTGGTGGTGCTGGCCGCCGCCGTTGTCTGGGGACGAGTCGGGCCCTATTCCTTCTGACGGCCGGCCGCGAGGCGAATCATCAACCGTTGCTGGGGAATCCGAGATGGATCTGACTCTCGGACGCATCCGGCCAGCGCGTGGTCACCACCTTGCTGCGGGTGTAGAAGTGGACGCTTTCCGGACCGTAGATGTGCGAGTCACCGAACAGCGAACGCTTCCAGCCACCGAATGAGTAGGCGCCGACGGGAACCGGGATGGGCACATTCACCCCGACCATGCCTACCTCGATATCGAATTCGAATTCGCGGGCCGACTTGCCGTCCCGGGTGAACAACGCGACACCATTGCCGTATTCATTGGCATTGACCAGGCGCACGGCTTCGTCATAGGAGCCGACCCGCACCACCGACAGCACCGGCCCGAAGATTTCGTCGTCATAGACCTTCATGCCCGGCCGGACGTGATCGACGAGGCTGACGCCGATGAAGTAACCGGCGGAGTCGAAGCGGGCCTCGCGGCCGTCGACCACCACGGTGGCCCCTGCCGCGGCGGCGCCCGCCACATACCCGGCGACCCGGTCCCGCGCCTGCGCCGAAATCAGCGGGCCCATCTCGGAATTCGGGTCGGTGCCCGCGCCGATCCGCAAGGTCGCGATGCGCTCGGCGACCTTGCCGACCAACTCGTCGGCGATATCACCCACGGCGACCAGCACCGAGACGGCCATGCAGCGCTCCCCCGCCGAACCGTAGGCGGCCGATACCGCCGCGTCGGCCGCCGCGTCGAGATCGGCATCGGGCATGACCACCATGTGGTTCTTCGCACCGCCGAGCGCCTGCACCCGCTTACCGCGATCGGCGGCCCGCCGGTACACGGTCTGCGCGATCGGTGTCGAGCCGACGAAGCTCACCGCCGCCACCTCGTCGTGGTCGATAATCGCCTCGACCGCCTCCTGATCGCCGTGCACCACATTGAGCACACCGTCGGGAAGTCCTGCCTCGCTGAACAATTCGGCCAGGAACACCGCGGCGGAGGGATCCTTCTCACTGGGTTTGAGCACGACGGTGTTGCCGCAGGCAATCGCGGAGGACACCATCCACAGCGGCACCATCACCGGGAAGTTGAACGGCGTGACACACCCGACCACGCCGACCGGCTGCTTGACCTGGTGCACATCCACGCCGCGCGAAACCTGTTCGGAGAATTCACCTTTGAGCAGATTGGTGAGCCCGGAGGCGAATTCGACATTCTCGATGCCGCGCGCGATCTCACCCGCCGCGTCATCGAGTACCTTTCCGTGCTCGGCGGTGATGATTGCGGCCAACTCGTCACGACGTTCGGTCAGCAGGTGGCGCAGCCGGAAGAAGACATCGGCGCGGCGGATCAGGCCGGTGGCGCGCCAGCCCGGCAATGCGGCGCGGGCCGCCTGCACCGCATCGGCGACGTCGGCGGCGGAGGCGAGCACCACCTCGGCGCTCTGGGTGCCCGTCGCCGGGTCGAAGACCGGTGCGGTGCGCAGACTCGAATCGATGCGCTTGCCGTTGATGTAGTGCGGAATGCGGTTCATATCAATGTCTTTCGCGTCGAGTCAGCCGATGGCGGGGTCGATGTGGGAGATGATCAGCGAGCAGTCCCTGTCACCGCGCCCGGAGTCGACGAGGTGTTGCAGCTGGTCGCGCACGAGTTGGGCCGCGGGGAGCACGGTTCCGGTCGATTCGGCGGCGGCCAGTGCCAGCCCGATGTCCTTATTGGCCAGTTCGGCGGTGAAGGTGGCGGCGAATCCGTTATTGGCGGCGGCGGTCTCGACGATGCCGGGCACCGGGTACCAGGTGCGCAGCGCCCAGGAATCCGCCGACGATACCGAGGCCACATTCCAGAACACCTGCGGGTCGAGGCCGAGCCGGTCGGCCAGCACCGCCCCCTCGGCGCAACCGGCCAGATTGATCAGCAGCATCATGTTGTTGCAGATCTTGGCGGCCTGGCCGCTGGTGGCGCCGCCGGTGCGAATGATGTTGCCACTCATGGGCTCGATCAGCGTCGCGGCGGCATCGACGGCGGCGGGTTCGCCACCGACCATGAATGTGAGGGTGCCCGCCGCGGCCCCGCTGATCCCGCCGGAGACGGGCGCGTCGACGAACCGGAAGCCGCTTTCGCTGGCCGTCTCGTGCAGGGTGCGGGCGGAATCGATATCGATGGTGGAGCTGTCCACCAGCAGCGTTGTCGGCGCCGCGTGGGCGAGGACGCCGCCCTCACCCAGATAGACCGCGCGGACATGCTCCCCCTTCGGCAACATGGTGAATACCGCGTCGACGTCGCGCACCGCCTCGGCCAGCGATGCCACCGGCTTGACGCCGCCCACCGCCGCCGCTTCGATGGCCGCGGGGTTCAGATCGAACCCGAGCACGGTGTGTCCGCCCTTGACGAGATTGGCCGTCATGCGACTTCCCATATGCCCCAAGCCGATCCATCCGATGGTCGCCATAGCTGCGCTCCGTTTCTCGATGTGATGCGGACCACGCTACGAAAGCCATAGACCCGATATCAATGCAGTTGAGCGCCCGATTTCGCAGTAATGCACTGCATATTTGCAGGTTCAGTGGTGGAATCGGTCCATGACACAGAGCGGTGCCGCAGTCGGAATCCAGCCGAGCCCGGACGATCTCCTCGTCCTGCTCGCCGTCGCCCGCCTGGGCAGGTTCTCCGCGGCGGCCGCCGCGCTCGGCGTGAATTCGACCACCGCGTCCCGTCGCATCGCGAGCCTGGAGAAGGCGGTCGGCGGGCGGTTACTGGTGCGCAGCCCGCGCGGCTGGGAGCTGACCGAACTCGGGCGCGGGGTGCTGGTGGTCGCGGAGGAGATCGAGAAGTCGATGCAGCAGCTCGCCACTCCGCTGCAGACGCGCACCGACGGTATCGGCGGGCTGGTGCGCATCGCCGCCTCGGATGCCTTCGTGGCCCGCTTCGCGGTGCCCGCGCTCGCCCGACTACAGGAGGCGCATCCGCGACTGTCGATCGAACTCATCAGTGCGACACAGCGAGTCCGGCAGAACCGGTCCGGGGTCGATCTCGAAATCGTGGTCGGCCAACCCGACGTGCATCGGGCGATCGCCCGGCACCTGACCGACTACCGCCTCGGCCTGTATGCCAGCCGGACCTACCTCGACCGACATGGCACACCAGAGCACCTCGCCGACCTCGCCCACCACCGCCTGATCTTCTACATCGAGTCGTCGCTGCAGGTGGACGAGCTCGACCGCGCGGCGAAGCAGCTACCGGAACCGGTCACCAGCATGCGCTCCACCAGCGTCTTCGCCCACCTCGAGGCCGCCGCCGAGGGCGCGGGCGTCGCGATTCTGCCCGCCTATCTCGGCGACGGGCGCTCGCAGCTGCGGCGGCTATTGCGCGCGGAGTTCGACTACCGAATCTCGTATTGGTCGGTGGCGCGCGAAGAATCGTTGCGCAGCAACGCGGTTCGGGCGGTATTGGCCGCCCTGCGCTCCGAGGTCTCGGATCGTGCCGCGGAATTACACGGCACGCAGGATTGATCCGGGCCATCCGTGGTGCGGCGATCGCGCAGGCGCGAGTAGTCCTCGCGGGGCAGCGTCCGGCGCGCCGAGAGGGCCGATCCGGTCGCTGCCGAGAACGGGATCTTCGGTCACCGCCACACTCGCCTATGATGTTCGCATAACAACCGTTTGTACGGATTGCGCACAAAGGAGGCATTATGGAGGCGGCTACCTCGGTCGCGCCGAGAACGGGCAGTGCACCGGATCCGGAAATCAGCGAGCCGGCGTCGACGACGGAACTCGCCACACTGCGAGCACTGAAGGCGGCCTCATGAGCGGCGCATTTCTCTACGACGGCATTCGCACCCGGTTCGGCCGATACGGCGGCGCGCTGAGCGGCGTCCGACCCGACGACCTCGCGGCTGCCGTGCTGCGAGCGCTCGCCGATCGCAACGATCTGGACCCCGCGACGGTGGACGAGATCGTCTTCGGCGCCGCGAACCAGGCGGGCGAGGATAATCGGAATGTGGCACGCATGGCAGCGCTGCTGGCGGATTGGCCCACCTCGGTGCCCGGCACGACCGTCAACCGGCTGTGCGGGTCGAGCATGGACGCCGCGATGCAGGCCTCTCGAATGATCGAAACCGGTGATGCGGCAACGGTTGTCGTCGGCGGTGTCGAATCGATGAGCCGCGCGCCGATGGTAATGCCGAAGCCCGGCAAGGCATTTCCGGTCGGCAACGAAACACTGCACTCCACGACCCTGGGCTGGCGGCTGGTGAATCCGGCTATGCCCGCGCAGTGGACGGTGTCATTGGGCGAGAGCACCGAAATCCTGGCCGGCCGTTACGGTATCGAGCGGGCAGCGCAGGACGAGTTCGCCGCACGCAGCCATCAGCTCACCGCGAAGGCCTGGGACAACGGTTTCTACGACGATCATGTCGTCGCCGTGCCCGGCACCGAACTGGCTCGCGACGAATCGCTGCGCGCGGAGACTACCGTCGAGCGGTTGGCGCGGTTGCAGCCGTCGTTCCGTCCGGACGGCACCGTCACCGCCGGGAACGCCTCACCACTGAACGACGGTGCCTCCGCCCTGCTGCTCGGCGACCAATCCCTGGCCGATCGGCTCGGTCGTGCGCCGCTGGCCCGGATCGCGGGACGCGGTGCGGCCGGGGTGGATCCGGACGTCTTCGGCATCGGACCGGTCGAGGCGGCACGAATCGCCTTGCGGCGGGCCGGAATCGGCTGGGGTGATCTCGGTGTGGTCGAGTTGAACGAGGCCTTCGCCGCGCAATCGCTCGCCTGCCTTGCCGATTGGCCCGATCTGGACCCGGACATTGTCAATGTCAACGGCGGCGCGATCGCGATCGGCCACCCACTGGGCGCGTCCGGCGGCCGCGTCATCAACCAGCTCGCCCGCGAAATGCGGCGCGGCGGCAGCCGGTGGGGACTTGCAGCATTGTGCATCGGCGTCGGTCAGGGACTGGCGGTTGTCCTGGAGGCCACATCATGAACGCCCCGGCGGTCAATCATCTGATTCTCGCTCTTCCGAAGGAGGACTCGCCGCGATCACCAACGGTCTCACCGCCACCGAGATCGCCGAAGTCCTCTTGCACACCTGCGCCTACGCGGGCGTGCCCACGGCCGACACCGCCTTCGCGATCGGGCAGCATGTACTGGCCGAACTCGGGGACGATACCGCCCTGTAGCACCTGTCGAGGAGGACGACGATGACGACCGGCGGTAACGACGACGACGGCCAGCGCGGCACCCATTACGTCCAGTCCCTCGAACGTGGCCTCGCGGTCATCAAGGCATTCGACGCCGAGAACCCGCACCTGACGCTCTCCGATGTCGCGCGTCTGACCGGACTCACCCGCGCCGCCGCGCGCCGGTTCCTGCTGACCCTCGCCGATCTCGGCTATGTCCGCACCGACGGCAAACGCTTCTTGCTCACCGCCAAGGTGCTCGAATTGGGCTATTCGTATCTGTCCAGCATGACCCTGTCCGAGGTGGCGCAGCCGCACCTCGAACAGCTCTCCGCCGACGTGCACGAATCCAGTTCGGTATCGGTGCTCGACGGTCCGGATATCGTCTACGTCGCCCGCGTCGCCGCATCCCGGATCATGACCGTCAGCATCAATATCGGCACGCGTTTCCCCGCCTACGCCACCTCCATGGGCCACGTCCTGCTGGCCGGACTCTCGGCAGCAGAACTCGACGCCTATCTGGCACGCACGCCATTGGCCCGGCTGACCGCCAACACCATCACCGATCAGGACACCCTGCGCACCACATTGGAAAGGGTTCGCGCACAGGGTTATTCCATCGTCGACCAGGAATTGGAGGAGGGTCTGCGATCGGTAGCCGCCCCCATACACGACCGGTCGGGCGTGATCGCCGCGGTCAACATCTCGACACACGCCTCCCGCCGCAGCATCGAATCCATTCGGGCCGAACTGATCCCGCGCCTGCAAACCGCCGCCCAGCGCATCGAACAGGACCTCACCGCCGCGAAACCGATCACGCGCCTGGGCTGACCTTGCCGCACCACGGCGCGCAGCCGATCATGTGCCGAGGCGAGTCATATGGTGGCTCGCATTGGGTGGCGGCGCGACCGCTCGACTCGGCTCGACGAGTAGTTGCTGGATGCGGCGCTTCGGTCGGGCGCGGGGGCGTCCGCCTTCGATCTCGAGCGGAGACGTGGGGACTTGACCTGATGCCCCTGCAGCGCAGTCTATTTCGCTGAAGTCGATACGGGGTGCTGGGCTTGATAGCTATCGCGGAGGAGTCGCTTGCGGATCTTTCCGGAGTCGTCCCGCGGCAGGCTGGTGGCGATGTGAATGATGCTGGGCTGTTTGAAGGTAGCGAGTTGTCCCTGGAGGCCGGCTCGCACGTCTTCGGCGGTGAGGTGAATTCCGTTGCGTGGCACCAACTGGGCGGCGACGCGCTCGCCGAGATCACCGGTGTCGGGCACTCCGAAGACTGCGACGTCTTCGACGCCCGGTAATGCCATGATGGCGTTCTCGACCTCGGCGGGATAGATATTCACCCCGCCGCGGATGATGATCTCGGCGGAACGGCCGGTGAGATAAAGGTATCCGTCGTCATCGAGGTAGCCCGTGTCGCCGACATGGATGAATCCGGGTATCCGGCCCGGCTTTTCGTGCCCATTGAGATAGGTGAAGGTGGGCCAGTAGTCGGCGCCGCGCACATGGACCAGGCCGATCTCACCGGGCGGCAACGGGTTTCCATCGTCATCGGCGACCATGACCGCCGAGCCGTCCGCGGGTCGCCCGACACTGCCAGGGTGGTCGAGCCATTCGGCGGCGGTGATCCAGGTGATGGTGCCCGCCTCGGTGCAGCCGTAGAACTCGATGACGGCGTCGCCGAACCACTCGATCGCGGCCCGCTTCACCGCGGGCGGGCAAGGTGCGGCCGAATGGATCAGGTGGGCCAGGCTGGACACGTCGTAGCGGCGCCGGATCTCGGACGGCACCGATAACAGCCGCGACAGCATGGTCGGCACTACCTTGGCCTGCGTGATCCGGTGTTCGTGCACGAGTTGCAGGAATCGTTCGGCGTCGAAACGCGGCATGATGGTGATATTCGCGCCGATCCGCAGTCCGAGGACCGCGACCGCGTTCGGGCTGGTGTGGTAGAGCGGCCGGCGACCAGCATCTGAGCGCCCGGCGCCAACCCCATTCGGTTCGCGGTGGCCCCCGCGACGGAGAGCAGCTGCTGCGGTGTCATGCGGTCGCGTGCGACGCCTTTCGGATTTCCGGTGGTCCCGGAGGTGTAGATCAGGCCCATCGAATCGGCGATCGCGCCCTCCAGATAGCCCAGTGGCTCGGCATGGGTCTCGACCCAGGTTTCGAGCGTCGGATACCGCCCCGTCGGACACGACAATCCGTCCGCGAACCCACCCTCGGCGAGAAGTTCCGGCGGCATCGCGACCTCTACCATCCGGGCCGCGCTGACGGCCAGTTCGAGCGCGCGCTCGACGGTATCGACGAACTCGGTATGCGCGAAAACCAGCACCGCCCGGCTATCGGCGAGCAGATGCGCGACCTCCCGTGACTGCCACAACGTATTCACCGGAACCGGATTCGCCCCACACGCCGCGACCGCCAACGACACCTCCAGGAATTCGATGTCATTGCGCAGCATCACCGCGACCCGATCACCACGCCGCACCCCGGCATCGACCAGCGCCGCCGCCAATCGCCCCGCCCGCGCATGCACCTGCGCCTGCACCCGAACCCGCCCGCCACACCGAACAACCGCCGCCGCGTCATCGCTCACTCAACCGAGTCTGCCGCATCTACTCCGCGCGGACACCGCCGAGATGGCCGCACGCGCCATGGATCAGTGGCCGGTTCGGTGCAGGGCGGCGCGGGCGGCGGCGCGCGCGGCCTCCGGATCGGATGTCGCCAGGACGGCGGCGGCGGCGCGGTGGCAGTCGTCGAGGGTGACCGAGGAGAGGGCGGCGCCGACGGCGGCAACGGCGGCACCGGCCGCGGAGAGCGAGCGGATGCCGAATCCGGCCAGGACGCAAGCCAATAGCGGGTCGGCGGCGGCTTCACCGCAGACGCCGACCGGCTTGCCCGCGGTCGTACCGGCGGCCGCGGTGCGCGCGACCAGCGCGAGCACGGCAGGCTGCCAGGGGTCGGTGAGCGCCGCGAGTTCGGCGGACATGCGGTCGGCGGCCATGGTGTATTGCGCCAGGTCGTTGGTGCCGATCGAGAGGAAGTCGACGTGTTCCAGGATGGCCTCGGCCAGTAGGGCGGCCGCGGGTACCTCGATCATGACGCCGGGCACCAGTCCGCGCGCCCGCACCTTCGCGGCGAACGACTCGGCCTCGGCCGCGGTGGAAATCATCGGAGCCATTACCCACGGGGTCGGTCCGCGGTCCGCGGCGGCGCGCGCGATCGCGTCGAGTTGCCGGTCCAGGATTCCGCTGTCGCGGGCGGAGATGCGGATGCCGCGCACACCCAATGCCGGATTCGCCTCGTCGGGGTGATCGGCGAAGCGCAGCGGCTTATCCGATCCGGCGTCGAGGGTGCGGATCACCACCTTCGAGCCGGCGTAGGCGTCGAGCACATCGCGATAGATGCCCGCCTGTTCGGCGATGCTCGGCTCGGATTCGCGGTCCAGGAAACACAATTCGGTGCGGAACAGACCGATTCCCTCGGCCGGATGCGATCGCGCCGCCCGGGCCCCGGCCGCGTCCTGGACGTTGGCGAGCACCTCGACCCGGTGCCCATCCGCGGTAGCGCCGGGTCCGGTCCAGGCCGCCGTGCGCGACTCCTGCGTGCGATATTCGGCTACGGCGCGGGCTGCGGTTTCCGGATCCGGGCCGACGACAACATGTCCGGCCGAGCCGTCGATCAGCACATCGATTCCGGCGGGCACATCGTCGAGTCCGGCGATCGCGACGACACACGGAATGCCGAGTTGGCGGGCGATGATCGCGGTGTGGCTGGTCGGGCCGCCGCGCGAGGTGGCAAGGCCGACAATAAGATTCGGGTCGAGTCCGGCGGTATCGGCCGGAGCGAGGTCATCGGCGAGCAGGATGGACGGCCGCGCGGGTGTGGGAATGCCCGGTTCGGGCGCTCCGGCCAATTCGGCCACCACGCGGTCGCAGACATCGCGGAGATCGGTGACCCGTTCGGCCATCAGCCCACCGAGCTTGGTGAACACCGCGGCGAACTGATCGGTGGCCGCGATCGCCGCCGCGGCCGCGGGACTGCCCCCGGCGATCAACTTTTCGGCGGCTCCCAGCCAACCGCGATCGGCGGCCATCGCGGCATTCGCGGCCAGCACCTCCGAGGCCGCACCGCTCGCCCGGGTGGCGCGCTCGCGCAATCGATGCGCAACAACCGCCGTCGCGGTCAGGAAGACTTCGCGTTCGGATGTCCGATCGGACTCGGCGACGGATGCCAACGGCAGGTCCGGACGGGTCCGCGGAGCCGGGCGCACGGCGGGCGCGGCGGCGATTCCCGGTACCGCCGGGGTTCCGCGCAGCGTCACCGCCTCCAGCGATATGCCTGTGGCCTGCGGCGATCCGGACATTCGTTTCCTCCTCCACGTCGATGTCGAGTGAGTACGACTGATAACTCACCGCGGCTCGATGTGATTCAGACTACTCAAATCTCTTGACAAAGCAACATAGACGGGCATAAAACAACATAAACAAACATCGCCAATCGGAGGACCGGATGTACGCAGAGGAGCGCCAGCAGGCCATCGCCGACCTGGTCGGGCAACGCGGCCGCGTATCGGTCGCCGATCTTGCCGAGCAATACGGGGTCACCACCGAGACCGTGCGCCGCGACTTGGCCGTCCTCGATCGAATGGGCCTGATCCGCCGGGTGCACGGCGGTGCGGTACCTGCGGCGGCGCTCACCGCGATCGAACTCGGCACCAACGAGCGCGAACATTCCCGCGCCGCCGAGAAGGACCGCATCGCCAAGGCAGCCCTGGACTATCTGCCACCGACCGGCGGCAGCGTGCTCTTCGACGCCGGGACCACCACCGCGCGGGTGGCCGCCGCGCTACCCACCGATCGCGAACTCGTCGCCGTGACGAACTCCGTGCCCATCGCGGCCCGGCTCAGCGGGCACGGCGGGGTGCGACTGCATCTGATCGGCGGCCGGGTGCGCGGGGTCACGCAGGCCGCGGTCGGCGCCGAGGCGCTGCGTGTGCTGGGCGAACTCCGGGTCGACGTGGCCTTCATCGGCACCAACGCGCTGACCATCGGCCACGGACTGTCCACCCCCGATCCCGATGAGGCGGCGGTGAAGCGCGCCATGATCGCCAGCGCCCACCGCGTCGTGGTGGTCGCCGATGCCACCAAGGTCGGCCGGGAGGATCTGCTCAGCTTCGGCTCGGTCGACGACTTCGACGTCCTGGTCACCGATACCGGACTGCTCCCGTCGGTGCGCAACAAACTCACCGAATACGGCATCGAGGTGGTGACCGCGTGATCGTCACCCTCACCGCCAACCCTAGCATCGACCGCACCGTCAGCCTGCGGGAGCCATTGCGGCGCGGCGCCGTACATCGGGCCGAGACCGTGTTGTCGCAGCCCGGTGGCAAGGGGGTCAATGTGTCCCGGGTTATCGCCGCGGCCGGAGTCGACACCGTCGCGGTGCTGCCCGGCAATGACGGAGATCCCTTGCTGCGCATGCTCACCGACGCCGCCATCGACCATCGCGCGGTGCCGTGCACCGCATCGGCGCGCACCAATCTCACCGTCGCCGAGCGCGACGGCACCACCACGAAGATCAATGAGCCCGGCGCGGCGCTTGGCGCCGAATGCCTTGCCGCACTGGCAGATCGACTGGCTGAACTCGCCGAGCGGGCCAGCTGGGTGGTGCTGTCCGGTTCGTTGCCGCCCGGTGTTCCCACCGATTGGTATGCGTATCTGCTGCACCGGTTGCGCGGCACCCGCATCGCCGTCGATACCTCCGACGCTCCCCTGCTCGCGCTCGCCGCCGAGCTGGAATCGGCTGCGCCGCAACTGCTCAAGCCGAATGCCGACGAACTTGCCCAGCTCACCCGAACCAACCCCACCGAACTGGAGGATCCCATCGCCGCCGCGCGCGCCGCGGGCACGCTGGTCGCGCGCGGCGTCGATGCCGTACTCGCGACGCTCGGCGGGGCGGGGGCGGTGCTGGCCACCGCGGACGGCGCCTGGCATGCCGCCGCGCCCGTCATCACCCCGCGCAGCACCGTCGGCGCCGGCGACTCCGCGCTGGCCGGATATCTCCTGGCCGATCTCGAAGGCCTGGCCGCACCGGATCGGCTCCGCCGCGCCGTCGCCTATGGCAGCGCCGCCGCCGCGTTGCCCGGCACCGGGCTGCCCGGCCTACACCACACGAACCCCCGCGCCGTGGCCGTCACGGCGTTGGCTTCCATGCACAGTCGCTGAAGGACACCCGCGATGGCCCACCCGACCACTCCCCCCGTTTCGATCATCACCGCCGAGCTGATCAGCCTCGACTCCGACCTCGGCACCGCCAAGGAAGCGGTCATCGCAGCGCTCGCACAGCGACTCACCGACAACGGGCGCGCCACCGACGTCGACGCACTGCGCGATGCCGCACTGGCACGCGAATCGCAGTCCGCGACAGGGCTTCCCGGCGGAATAGCGATCCCGCACTGCCGGAATGCGGCCGTCACCAGCGCCGCACTCGGATTCGCCCGCCTTGATCCACGAGTGGATTTCGGCGCGCCCGATGGACCTGCCGATCTCGTATTCCTCATCGCCGCGCCGGAAGGTGCGGGGTCTGAGCACATGAAGCTGCTATCCGGTCTCGCACGCGCGCTGGTTCGGCCGGAGTTCGTCAGCGCGCTGCGGGCCGCCGCGACGCCCGACGAGGTTGTCGACCTTGTCACCGACGTGCTTGCGCAGAAACCCGCCATGACGCCCAAAACTCCTACACCCGAAGCAGTTTCGAACGGCGCATCGGTACCGGAATCAGATTCGAACCGCACCTGCGCAGCGAGAGAAGTTTCGACCGGAACAGCCGCACGGGAATCAGATTCGACCGGCGCGGCTGCACGCGAACCGGTACCGAACAACGCGTCCCCGCATCGCACCGTGCCCACAGCATCTGGAGCCGACCCAACCTCCTATGCCACTACAACATCTGCGCCCCACCATGTTTCGGCCTACGCGGCAGCGGACGATGCGACGGCCGAGCAAACGATCGTCGCCGTCACGGCCTGCCCGACCGGCATCGCCCACACCTACATGGCCGCCGACTCACTCGTCGCCGCCGGTGATCGCGCGGGTGTCACAGTGCACGTCGAGACGCAGGGCTCCAGCGGCAGCACCCCGCTGCGTCCCGAAACCATCGCCGCCGCGAGCGCGGTCATCTTCGCCACCGATGTCGGGGTGCGCGGCCGGGAACGGTTCGCGGGCAAACCCGTCGTCGAGTCCGGTGTCAAACGCGCTATCAACGAACCCGACACCATGGTCGCGGACGCATTGCGCGCCGCCCTGGACCCGACGGCGGCGACCGTCGCGGGATCGGCACGCCCCGAGGCCGATTCGGCCCCGCCCGCACTCGGCTGGGGCACCCGGCTGCGCCAGATCCTGCTCACCGGTGTCAGCTACATGATCCCGTTCGTCGCCGCGGGCGGCCTGCTCATCGCACTCGGATTCCTGTTCGGCGGCTATGAAATCGCCGATCACGCCAAAGCGATCGTGCTGGACAACTCACTGACCGAACTGCCCAACGGCGGCCTGCCGACCTATCTCGGCGCGGTGCTGTTCCAGCTGGGTTCGCTCGCGTTCAGCTTCCTGGTACCAGCGCTCGCCGGCTATATCGCGTTCGCCATCGCCGACCGCCCAGGTCTCGCACCGGGATTCACCGCGGGTGCGGTTGCCGTATTCGTCGGCGCCGGATTCCTCGGCGGCCTCGTCGGCGGTCTGATCGCCGGATTCGCCGCGCTGTGGGTGGCGAAACTGCCTGCCCCACAGTGGGCGCGCGGACTCATGCCGGTCGTGGTCATACCGCTGTTCGCCTCGCTCATTGTCGGCGCGCTGATGTTCATCGTCCTCGGCAAGCCGCTCGCCGCTATCACCAGCGGACTCACCCACTGGCTCAACAGCCTGACCGGCACCTCCGCGCTCGCTCTCGGCGTAATCCTCGGCCTGATGATGTGTTTCGACCTCGGCGGCCCGGTCAACAAGGCGGCCTACTCCTTCGCCGTCGCCGGACTTTCCGTCACCGATCCCGCCTCGCTGCGCATCATGGCCGCCGTCATGGCGGCGGGCATGGTCCCGCCGCTGGCCATGGCCCTCGCGTCGACCCTGCGCCCGCGCCTGTTCACCACCGCGGAACGCGAAAACGGCAAGGCCGCATGGCTTCTCGGCGCCTCCTTCATCTCCGAAGGCGCCATCCCGTTCGCCGCCGCCGATCCACTGCGGGTGATTCCCTCGATGATGGCCGGTGGCGCGGTCACCGGCGCGCTGATCATGGCCACCGGAACCACGCTCAGCGCACCGCACGGCGGCATCTTCGTCTTCTTCGCCGTCGGCCACATCGTCTGGTTCCTCGCCGCACTCGCCGCGGGCACCGCCGTCGCCGCCCTCTGCGTCACCGCGGCCAAGGAGCTCGTCAAGCCGCGCACCGTCCTCGCCACCGCCTGATCCGAAAACCATTCGCCCCAAGGAGAACCGCTCACATGGCCAGCACCACCGTCACCGTCGCCTCGACCATCGGCCTGCACTCCCGCCCCGCCAACATCATCGCCGAAACGGTCACCGACGCCGGAGCCCAAGTGACCCTGGCGCTCGTCGGCGGCGAACCCGTGGACGCCGGATCGGCGCTCATGATCATGACCCTCGGCGCCGCCTACGGTACCGACGTCGTAGTCACCAGCGACGACCCACACGCACTCGAACAGGTCGCGAAGCTCGTCGCCACCGACCTCGACGCCTGATCGCCGATCAGCCGACATCGCGGCGCAGCCAGGTGACCTCCGCGCCGGATTCGGTGCCGTAGCGGTAGATCTCGAGGTCTTCGTCCCAGGGGGTGCCGAGGGCGCGGTCGAGTTCGGTGGCCAGGTCGTAGCCGGTGTAGTTGCCGAGTTCCCGGTTGGCTTGCAGCATGGCGCGCAGGCGCATTTCGCCGATGGTCACATCGCCGTTGGCGGAGGTGGAGCCGTGCCAGAGGCCGAGAGTTGGGACGAAGCTGTACCGTTCGCCGTCGACGCCGTCGCTGGGGTCCTCGGTGACCTCGAAACGCAGGACATTCCACGACCGCAAGGATTGAGCAATTCGGGACGCGGTGCCCACCGGGCCGATCCATTCGGTGGTCGCGCGGAGTTGGCCGTCAGCGGGTTGGGCGGTCCAGCGCAATTTCGCGGGTGAGCCGAGGGCCGAGGTCAGTGCCCATTCGATATGTGGGCACAGCGCAGCTGGCGATGAGTGGATATAGACCACACCCGCCGTCGCGTCCGCGAACTGACTCGATGCGCGCACCACTGACACCTCCAGCTTCGACGAGGAACGTCTTCCCCAACGACCCGTCGAACCTGGCGTTGCCTGAGTGTACTGGAGTGTCCCGAGTTACACGTGTTACTTCGGAGGCGTGTCCGATCCGTTACTTCCGAACAGCGCTCCGAGCGAGGATCGCCTCGGCGATCACCGCATCGGAAAAGACGGGCCAAGCCTCCCGTGCCCAGTCGCCGAAATTCTCGTCGCTCAAAGCGATACTCGCCACCCCTAATTCGGGATCGACCCACAGAAATGTGCCGGACTGCCCGAAATGGCCATAGGTACCTGCGGAATTCGCCCCGCCGGTCCAATGCGGGGATTTCCCGTCGCGAATCTCGAATCCGAGTCCCCAGTCATTGGGACGCTGTGATCCGTAACCGGGCAGCACACCGTTGCGGCCGGGGAACTGCACCGAGGTGGCCGCGGCATGCATAGGCGCCGAAATCAGCCGGGGATTCAGCAGTTCCGCGGCGAAGCGGACCAGATCCGCCGCGGTGGACCGGCCAGCGTGCCCGGCCGGACCGGCCAGCACCGAGGCCGTCATGCCGAGCGGCTCGAATACGGCCTCCCGCAAGTACTCCGGGAAGGCGATGCCCGTCTGCTCCGCGACGAAGGCCGCGAGCAGCTCGAAACCCGCACTCGAGTAGATCCGCCGCGTGCCGGGGGCGGCGAGGATATCGGTGGTATCGAAGGCGATGCCGGAAGTATGCGCCAGCAGATGCCGGACGGTAGCTCCCGGCGGTCCCGCGGGCTGATCGAGTTCGATCGCACCCTCCTCCACCGCGACCAGCACCGCATAGGCGACCAGCGGCTTGGTCACCGAGGCGAGCGGGAAAACCCGCTCCACATCACCCGCGGTCTGCGCGCCGTCGCGGGTGACGACGGCCGCCGCCGCATGCCGAACCGGCCAGTCCCTGATCTGCTCGAGTGAACGCACGAATCGAGCGTACGAGACGCCAGGACCCCGCGGGCTCGCACCGTCCTCGCGCGGAACTCGGTACCGTCGGTACCATCTACTGATCATGAGCAGACAGCCCACCATCCACGGCGAGGTGGCGGCCGGATTCGGCCCCGTCGCCGACGCCTTCCGCCGCAACTTCGCCCGGCACGGTGAAATCGGCGCCGCCGTGGCCGTTTACGCGGGCGACCGTCCGGTGGTGGATCTGTGGGCGGGCCATCGCGACCGCCACGCGACGCTGCCGTGGGAGCGCGACACCATCGTGCCGGTCTTCTCCTCGACCAAAGGCATGGCCGCCTTTGTAGTCGCGCTCGCGGTATCCAAAGGGCTATTGGACTACGAGGAGCCGGTCGCGAAGTACTGGCCGGAGTTCGCCGCGCAGGGCAAGGGCGCGGTGACGGTGCGACAGCTGATCGATCATCAGGCCGGACTCTCGGGGCTGGACAAGGTGGTCGGACTGCCGCAGATCGCCGATCTCGACGGCCTCGCAACGATTCTCGCGGCGCAGCAGCCCGCGTGGCGGCCGGGCACGCGGCACGGTTATCACGCGATAACCCTCGGCCTGTACCAGGGCGAGTTGGTGCGACGCGTCGATCCCGAACACCGCACGCTCGGCCGGATCTTCGCCGAGGAGATCGCGAAACCGCTCGATCTGGACTTCTTCATCGGCCTACCTGCCGAGCAGAGCATGGACCGGATCGCCACCCTGGCCGCCACCAAGGGCCTGGATATCCTGCGCTACGAGCGCGATATTCCGGTGCGGATCGGCGCCGAGATCTACGCCGAGCGCGGGCTTTCCCATGCGGCGCTGACCAATCCGCGCATGGGCGCGCCGGTGCGCGCGAGCAGGCGCGAACTCCTCGAACTCGAGATGCCGGGTTCCAACGGCGTCGGCAATGCCCGGTCGCTGGCCAAGGCCTACGGCGCTGCGGCCGGACGCACCGGCGCGCTCCCGATCGACGACACGGTGCTCGACCGGCTCGCCGCGGTCGCCGCCGACGACGTACCCGCCGATGACCTGGTGCTGCACACCAAGTCCCGCTACCACCTGGGTTTCCGCAAATCCCGCGGCTCGTTCCGCTTCGGATCGGACAAGCGCGCCTACGGCACCACCGGCCTCGGCGGCTCCTTCGGATTCGCCGATCCGGCAACCGGACTCGGCTTCGGCTACTCGATGAACCGCCTGGGCCTGGCCGTCCTGGACGATGTCCGCAGCCGCAACCTCCGCGAGGCCCTACTCCGCTGCCCCGTCTGACGCCGCGCACGTTCGCGTTCGCCGGGCGAATTCACGCAACGGCGACATCGTTCATTTCGCGGGCGGGAAGAACCACGTCAGCCGCTACCCGATCCCGGACGGCGACGCCGCATGCCAGCGGACATCGAGCCGTACCGGGGCGGGCAAGGGGGACGTTGAACCTTCCGCTCGGCAAGCCGGTTCCGTACGAGCCGATCACGCAGATCGCGACCAGGCTCGCCGAGCGGTGACCCGGCGGTTTACCAGTCCGCCTCGGTGTACTTGATGATGCCGCGAATGTTCTTGCCGTCCAGCATGTCCTGGTAGCCCTGGTTGATCTGCTCCAGGGAGTACTGGCGGGTCACCATATCGTCGAGGTTCAGCTGACCCGACTTGTACAGCGAGAGCAGGTGCGGGGCGTCCTGGCGGGCGTTGCCACCGCCGAAGATGCAGCCCTTGACGGTCTTCTGCAGCATGGAAAGCAGGAAGCTGTTCAGCTTGACGTCGTTCTCGTCCATGCGCCCCATGGAGGTGACGACCAGGGTGCCCGCCTTGGCGGTGAGGATCAGGCCCTCCTCGATGTACTCGCCGTGCATCTCACCCATGGTGAGGATGACCTTCTGCGCCATCCGGCCCTCGGTGGCGTCCATCAGCGGCATGATCGCGGCGGCCATGCTCTCGTAGGTGTGGGTGGCGCCGAACTTCTGCGCCTGCTCACGCTTCCACGGGTTCGGGTCGATCGCGACGACCTTGGAGGCACCGGAGAGCACCGCGCCCTGCAGCGCGCTCATGCCGACGCCGCCGATGCCCGCGATCACCACGGTCTCGCCGGGCGCGACCTGGGCGACGTGGGTGGAGGAGCCGAAGCCGGTGGGCACGCCGCAGCCGACGAGGCAGGCGACCTCGAACGGAATGCTCGGGTCGATCTTGACCACCGAGGTGTGGTGCACCGTCATATACGGCGCGAAGGTGCCGAGCAGGCACATCGGGATGACATTCTCGCCACGCGCCTGGATGCGGTAGGTGCCGTCGCTGATGGCCTGACCCATCAACAGTCCGGCGCCCAGGTCGCAGAGCGCCATATTGCCGCTCACGCACGCCGGACAGCGCCCGCACGCGGGGATGAACGACAGGATCACGTGGTCGCCGACCTGCAGGTCGGCGGGGCAGTTCGGCCCGAGCTTGGTGATCACGCCCGCGCCCTCGTGGCCGCCCATGACGGGGAAGGCGGGCATCGGTGTCGCACCGGTCACGATGTGGTGATCCGAGTGGCACATACCGGCTGTCTCCATCCGGATCTGAACCTCACCGGATACCGGGTCGCCGACCTCGATCTCCTCCACCGACCATTCCTGGTCGATCCCCCACAGGATCGCGCCTTTCGTCTTCATTCCTGTCGACCTCTCGCATGCACGGGCTTCTATGTGACTGCACCCACAGTACGAGAAAACTGTAACGCGTTCTAGTACCGGATCGAAAATTCGTCGACAAGGATTGGTGAGACCCCCGAACGAGTTCCAGTTCTGCCCGGTCCCGCCGCTGCCCGGTTCCGATATTGCCCGACTTCAGCCGCGCACGTCGTGCACATGGTGGATTACGTCGTGCACGAAGTAGCGCGCCAGGGATTCGACGGTGAAGATCGAGCCGTCGCTGCGCCGCACCTGGTTGCCGAGGTCGGCGGCGGGCACCGATTCGAAGGCGCGCGCGACGGCATCGGCCGCGACGGTCAGTTCCGCGGCGACCCGGCTCGGATCCTGGCGGTCGTATCGGTCGGCGATGGCCGTGACGTCCTGATCCCAGTTCGAGAACACCGGGATGCCGTCGGCGGTCTCGGTGGCGTCGAGGCCTTTCGCGTCGAAGCCCGGGATGCGCGGATCCACCGCTTCGGTGCGAGCCGCGACGGCGGCGCGGTAGGTGAAGATTCGGCAGACGTCGCGGACGTGGGCGGCGTATTCGAGCGCCGACCAGGTCGCGTCGTCCGGGCGCGCCGCGGCGTCGGGCCGCTCGAGGGTCGCCGACAAGCGGCCCGCATATTCACGAGCCAACCCGGGAACCGCCGCGTAGGTGATCGACTCCGGGTCGAATCCGCATTCGGGACAGGAGCGTTCGAGGACCCAGGTCCAGTTCTTCACATCAGGAACGATTGGCATGCGGTCAGCCTAGATTGGCTGGATATTTTCAGCGACATATATCCAGCCAGTCGGCGGCAAGATTCTGACAAACGACCCCGTCGTGCGGGCTCACCACGAACCGACCCGAGCGTGCGCCTTTCACACGGCCCCTCCGGTGGGAGAGTGCCCGCTCAGGCCGGGCGGATCACTCCATCAGACGATGTGCCCGCTCGAACAACTCCAGCGTGATGGCATGCAGAAAGTCACCGACCTGCTTGGGTGCCTTCCCCGCGAACGCGCGAGCATGCGTGCCCTCCAGCACAATTCCCAGCTTGAAGCAGGCCAGCACCGTGTACCAGGTGGCATTGCTCAGGTCGCGGTCGGAGAACTCGCCGTAGTGCGCGATCATCTCCTCCGGTGTCGGCAGACCGCCGACTGCGCCGAGCTTGCCGATCAGCGCCGCGCCGGTGGTGCCGGGTTCCGGACGGGTCGCGATCTGCCAGCCGAGGTCGAGCAGCGGGTCACCGATGGTCGACATCTCCCAGTCCACCATCGC
The DNA here is from genome assembly GCF_048910785.1 of Nocardia nepalensis. NCBI lineage: Bacteria > Bacillati > Actinomycetota > Actinomycetes > Mycobacteriales > Nocardiaceae > Nocardia > Nocardia nepalensis. The sequence goes on from NZ_JBKBET010000037.1 coordinate 186,619, forward strand.
GGCCACTTCCGGACCGTCGTAGGAGAACATCATGTTGGCCAGGTGGCAGTCGCCATGCAGGATGCCCGGCGTCCACTGCGCGGGCCGATTCCGATCCAGCCACTCCCCGACCTGCCGCACGCCGGGAATCTCCGGACCCGGATAGCCCTCGTTCGCCGAATACGACTCGAGTTCGCCGAGCCAGCGCGGCACCTGCCGTTCCAGGAAGCCGTCCGGCTTGCCGTAATCATCCAGGCCCAGCGCCTGGTAATCGAGTGCGCCGAGCCGAGCGATGGCCTCCACCGCGGACAGGCCCATCTGCCGCCGGATCTCCGGATCGCCCGCATGCAGTTGCGGCAACTCGTTCTGCGGATTGAAGCCGGTAATGGGCTCCATCAGGTAGAAGACGGCGCCGAGGACCGATTCGTCCGGGCAGGCGGCGATCACCTTCGGGGCGCGCACGCCGGTTCCGTCCAGCGCGCCGAGCAGCCTGGCCTCGCGGCGTATGACGTCATTGCTCTTGGCGCGCAGATGCTTCGGGCCACGGCGCAGCACATAGTCGCGGCCGCCGCGAGCGAAGCGCAGCATGATGTTCTGCGTGCCGCCGCCGAGCGAGGTCACATCCTCGAACTCGCCGACCGGCAGACCCTGCTCATCCATCCATTTACCGACGACAGCGAAGTCGACGACTTCTCGATCCACTTCGACCGGTTGCGCAACAGACATGCCCCACATTGTGCACCACACCGTCCAGTTAACTGAAGGCATATGACCACAGTTTGCGCCGACCGGTGCGGCGTAGGGTTCGGGACACGATGCGCACGCTCTTGATCGACAATTACGACTCGTTCACCTACAACCTCTATCAGCTGATCAGCGAGGTGAACGGGGAAGAACCCACGGTCGTGCGCAATGACGAGGTCGGCGATATCGCGCGGCTGCGGCTCGAGCGGTTCGACAACGTCGTCATTTCTCCCGGTCCCGGCCGCCCGGACGTCACCCGGGATATCGGCATCTCGGCGGCGGTCATCGGTGCGGCCGACCTCCCGTTGCTCGGGGTCTGCCTTGGTCATCAGGCCATCGTCGTCGCCGAAGGTGGCATCGTGACTACCGCGCCCGCCGCGCGGCACGGATATCTCGATCACATCGAGCACGACGGCAGCGATCTGTTCGCCGGGCTACCCGAGGGTTTCACCGCGGTGCGATACCACTCGCTATGCGCCCAGCGGCCGCTGCCGGACAGTCTCGAGATCACCGCAGTCGCGGCCGATGGGGTGATCATGGGCGTGCGGCATCGGAGTAGACCGCAGTGGGGCGTGCAGTTCCATCCCGAATCGATTGCCAGCGAGTACGGGGCGACCCTGCTCGGCAATTTCGCGAAACTTACCGCGGGCCAGCGGATTCGGTCGAGCATCATCGCGCCGTTCGAGAATGCCGACCCGCTGACGGGCGGTCGACACGAGTACCGGGAATCCCGGCGCGCCTGGCAGCTGCGCCATTCGGTGATCGAGCGGGCGATCGATACCGAGGCCGCGTTCCTGCGGTTGTACGGCAACTCCCGCACCGCGTTCTGGCTCGACAGTGAACACGTCGAACCGGGTCTGGACCGGTTCTCCTTCCTCGGCGATGCCAGCGGGCCGCTGGCCGAGGTGGTGCGCTATCGGGTCGGCGAGGATATGGTGACCGTCGAGTCCTCGGATGGGAATCGGCGCACCGTGCCCGGCGGAATTCTCGACTACCTGGCCGGGCAGCTGCACCTGCGGCACACCGAACTTCCGGATCTGCCTTTCGATTTCGCGTGCGGATATGTCGGCTACCTGGGTTATGAGGTGAAGGCCGACTGTGGTGCGAGCGCCGCGCATCACGCGGCGACGCCGGACGCGCAGTGGATATTCGCCGACCGGATCGTGGTCGTGGACCACGTGGGCGGGCGCACCCATCTGCTCGCGCTCACCGATCCGACCCCGGAAGCTCTTCGCGCGGGCGCGGATTGGCTGCGCGATACCCGCGAGATCCTGGAATCCCTGCCGACCTGGGCGAATCCGCCGACGCTGGAGGTGTTCTCCGATACCGCCGCTGTCGCACCGCTTTTCACCCGCGGTCGCGAGCGGTATCTCGCCGATATCGCCGTCTGCAAGGAGCGGCTGCACGCGGGCGAGTCCTACGAAATCTGCATTACCGACAGCGCTTCCATGGCGGCAGCCGAATCGGACGGCCTGGATTTCTATCGCACTCTGCGCCGCTGCAATCCCGCGCCGTACGCGGCGTATCTGCGCTTCGATGATCTCGAAATAGCCTGCTCCTCACCGGAACGCTTCCTCAAGGTAGACCGCGCACGCACCGTGGAGAGCAAGCCGATCAAGGGCACCGCGCCGCGCGGGAGCACCCCCGCGGAGGACCAAAGGCTGCGCCGCGAACTGGCCGACAGTCCGAAGACCAGGGCCGAGAATCTGATGATCGTCGATCTGCTGCGCAACGACCTCGGCCGGGTCTGCCAGATCGGCAGTGTGCACGTGCCGAAATTGATGGCCACCGAGACGTATACGACCATGCACCAACTGGTTTCCACCGTGCGGGGCACGCTGCGCCCGAATGTCGACGTCATCGATTGTCTGCGCGCGTGTTTTCCGGGCGGCTCGATGACGGGCGCACCCAAGCTGCGGACCATGGAGATCATCGACGAACTGGAAACCGAAGCGCGCGGAATCTATTCGGGCACCATCGGCTTCCTCGGCCTGGCGGGCACCGCCGACCTCAATATCGTCATCCGGACCGCCGTGCGCCATGACGGCCGCTGGCGCATCGGCGCGGGCGGCGCCATCGTCCTCGACTCGGACCCCGAGGACGAATACCACGAAACCCTCCTCAAGGCCGCCGCCACCTACCGCGCCGCCACCCACTGAGCACTCACGCGGCCCGACTGTCACTTGCGGCGTCCGCGCTTCGGGGGTTCGGGGGGTGGCGGTGGTTCGGGGGTTCTGCCGGTGAATCGGCCGAGTAGGGAGACGCCGGGGAGCTTGGCCAGGGCGGTGAAGAGGTCTTCGCCGAGGCCGATCATCGCCTCCAGGCGGGGCAGCAGCCGGTCGTAGGCGGCGAAGGCCGGATCGGCCAGGGCCAGGGTGCGGTCGAGGCGGTCGATGGTGGAGTTGAGCCGGTCGATGGCGATCGAAAGGCTCTGGATCAGATCCGGCAGTTGGGCCGCCAACTGCGCCGAGGCCGGTGGCAGCCGCACCGCGGCGTCGAAGGCCTGACCAGCCGTCAGCTGAGCGGCCTCCAATGCCTGACTCGCCGCCGACTGCGCGGCCTCCACCGCCGACTGCGCGGCCGCCAGAATGTCGCCGGGACCCGGCACCCGCCCACCCGGCACTTTCGGGGTCGAAGGCTTACGGCCCGAACCCTTCGGGGTCGTCATACCTCCACTCTGCCGCACCCGAGGTGCTGGCGACCGGATATCCCCTACCGACCGGTTTGTGTCGCTATTCGACCATCCGCCGCGTACATCGCGGGTAACAGCGACCGACGTGATGCCACACAGCCCGGCGGGCTCAGATCGTGCCCGACTCACTGTCCAACCGCGCACAGGCCACGTCCACGCCTCTGCGCGCTGAGTCGCAAGCCGATCCCTTACCTCGGCTTCATGGGGAGAGCACGACTCGACAGGACGCCGGATCGACACGACTGCGGGCGCTACTCGCTAGGGACGCGACCTGCCGGCGCTATCGAGTCGTGCATTCGCTCGCATCGCCGAACCAGGGGCCCGGCGAATTCGGCGTGTCGGACCTTCGTGGCATAGTTCCAGCACGATGAAACTGAGCAAAGGGGCCAATGCGCCGGTACCGACTTCCCTTCTTGCCGTGGTTATTTCATGGCGGTCGGCGCATGCGGTGGATGCGCATGCGCTGCTGCTGGCGCAGGCGGGGACGGTGCGCACCGATCGGGATCTGGTGTTCTTCAACGCACCCCGACATATGTCGCAGGCGGTGACGCTCGATCAGCAGCCCGCGCCGGGTACCGCGCGACTCAGCGTCTCGCTGCCGCGCACCGAATCTGATGTGGCGCGGATCGTCGTCGCCGGATCGCTCGACGAGGGAACCTTCGGCGATATCGCGGATTTGACCCTCACCATCGAGGCCGCCCACGGGCCGATCGCTCAGTTCGAAATCGCCGACTCCGATGCGGTAGCCGCCATGATGTTCGGCGAGTTCTACCGCCGCGACGGTCAGTGGCGATTTCGCGCCATCGGTCAGGGTTGGGCGAGTGGACTCGCCGGCCTCGTCACCGAATTCGGCATCACCGTAGACGACCCCGCAGAACCGACATCTGATCATTCGCACGCCGCTCACCCCGATCCCACTGACCGGATCACCACTTCCCCAGCGCGGCAACGTGTCTCGACTGCGGGCTCGACCAGCACGGCACTTGCCGGATCGGCCGACATGGCATATTCGCTGGAACTCGACCCCACCGCCCGATCACGACCGGGCCGGCCGGTCGACCTGCAGCGGCAGCGGCACGAGGTCGAACCGCCGGTGCCGGCACCACCGAATCCCGAACGCGCGGACTGGCATTCGGATCCCGAAGACCCTACGCGCATGCGCTGGTGGGAGGGCGTGGAATGGACGAGTGCCACGCGTATGCGACCGCAGCCTGGTCCGCGCAGCTGCGAGCGGTGCGGAAATCTCCTACGCCGCAAGCTGTTCGGGGGACTCGCGCCGTGTCAAGACTGCGAGCGTGAGATCGAGGAATTCCTGACGCACTGGCATACCCAGGCCTGGCGGGCGCTCACCGCGGCCGGGCCGCGCGGCGCGGAGTGGGACGCGCTGTGGGCATCGTTGCGGTATCAGCGGATCGCGGAAGACTTGGGGCGGGCGGCATTGCGGGACGTGGCGCTCAGTTATGTGGAGCGGTTGGTCGCCTTCGCATTCGCGGATGGGGAGATCGAGCAGGCGGAGTTCGATGCGTTCGAGTACGCGATCGCGGAGTTGGCGCTCAGTGGGCCGCTGATCGAGGATCTGCGCAGGCGGATGCATCGCGGCCGCACGCTGTCGCGGTTGCGTGGCGGGGACCTACCGGTCGTCCGCACGCCCGGCCTGCATCTGGATCCGGAGGAGAAGGTGCATCTGGATCTGCCCGCGGTGCACGTCCGCCAGCTGGCCAGGGGGCCGAAACTCACCGACGGCAGGCTGATCGCCAGCAATAAGAAGCTGCGCTTCGTCGGCACCGATACCGGCACCGAATTGCCTTGGAACCGTGTGGTTTCGGTGCACGTCGAGCAGCGAACGGTGGTCATCGCGGCAACCTCGGCGCGCGGCGGCGCCACCTTCGACGTCGACGATCCGGATTACGTCGCGGCCGCCCTGGAAGGCGCGCTGCGGGTCGCCAAACGCCTGATCCTGACCCCGGGCCAGCGCGACACCCGCAGCATCCCCCAGGAGGTCAAGGCCGAGGTGTGGCAGCGTGACGGCGGCAAATGCGTCGAATGCGGCGACAGCCACTACCTCGAATTCGACCACATCATCCCGCTCAGCCGCGGCGGCGCGACCAGCGCGACCAATCTGCAGATCCTGTGCCGCGCCTGCAACCGCGCCAAAGGTGCGCGGATCTGACGCATCCGGTCGGATGTCCGATACCGTACGCAGCGGGGTACCGGAACACCGATGTGGCGAACCAGGCATATGCGATGAAGCACGTTGAGCCGCGTTGCGCGCCGCCGTAGCGTGCGACATACCGAACAGGGCCGTTTGGAAGGAGTGGATCATGCGGGTTGCGGTAATCGGCGGGACCGGGGTGCTGGGAGCCGCTGTGGTACGCGAGCTGAGCGCACGCGGACATCAGGTTCGGGTGGTGAGCCGAACCGCTCCGGCAGATCAGACGGTGGAGCATCGCGCCGCGGACCTCGCCACCGGATCCGGACTGGAATCGGCATTGGACGGCTGCGACACCGTCGTCGACGCGGTGAGCGCCAGACGCCGGACCCGATCGGTCATGGTGGACGGCGTGCGTCGGCTGCTGGAGGCCGAAAAGCAGGCAGGCGTCGGCCATCACGTCGAAATCTCGATCGTCGGTTGCGATCTCGTCCCCTTCGCCTACTACCGCGCGAAGGTCGATCAGGAACACGTGGTCACCACCGGCGAGATCCCCTGGACGCTGTTGCGCGCCACCCAATTCCACGAACTCGTCAACGAAATCCTCGCCATGCCAGCACGATGGCGGATCGGCCTGCGCTCCTCGGCGAAGGTGCAGCCGATCGACGTGACCGCCGTCGCGACCCGGCTGGCCGACGCGGTGGACAACGGACCGGCCGGACGCATCTCCGATATCGCCGGACCGTCCGTGCACACCCTGACCGAACTGGTGGATATCTACCGAAAGCACACCGGCCGCAAGCTGTTTCCGCTGCCGGTACCCATCCCGGGCCGAGCCGGACGGGCGCTGCGTTCCGGCGCGCTCTGCGTGGACGGACACGGCGAGGCGATCGGCATCGGCTACGCCGAATGGCTTTCCCGGCTCACTCGCTGATGAATCCGGCGGTCCGCCCCAGATCCGCGAGCATCGCGTCGAACAGAATCTCCGGATTCGACAGCGAGATCGGATAATTCCCGAAAACCTCGAGCGTGACGTGCCCATAGAGCCGGGCCCAGATCTGGATCATCAGATACGTCACGCCGAGGTCGAGCTTTTCGGCGGGAAACTTCTGGCCCGACTCCGAAAGCGCTGCCAGCAGCTCGGTTTGGAACAGCACGAGATCTTCGCGCAGTTCCTCCGGAATCACATCGGTCGGCGGCGTCACGACGTCATAGGTGGCCAGCAGCCGACCGCCGGCGGCCAGGAAGATCCGCCCGAACGGTTCGTCGAACCGGCGGGCCATCCGTCGCTGGGCTTCGCCCGGCGAGGCGAACACCAGGGTGAATTCCCTGGTATGCGCCAGCGCCCAGCGCCGGAAACCCTTGCAAATGGCGAAGAACTGCACCGCACCGTCATCGGGCAGCGTGGCGATCTGCTCGGACAGCTCGGCGGCGAGGTCCGCGCAGAACTCCAGGCGCAGGCTCTCCAGCAGGTCCTCGCGGGAGTTGTAGTACCGGTACAGCGCGGGCGCGGTGATGCCGAGCTCGCGCGCGATGGCCCGCAGCGTGACCGCGTCCGGACCGTGTTCGACCAGCAGCGCTCGGGCCACCCGGCGGATATCCGCATCGGATACCACCGGAGCCCGCCCCCGCGGCTTGGAGCTGTTCATATGGAGATTCAAGCGTATTCGACTTCCCAGCGCTTGATGCCGTTCAGCCAACCCGAGCGCAGCCGCACCGGATCGGCGACCTGACGCAGGTTCGGCATGACATCGGCGATGGCGTTGAACATCAGATCGATCTGCAGCCGGGCCAGGTTGGCCCCGACGCAGTAGTGCGTGCCGGTGCCGCCGAAGCCGACGTGCGGGTTGGGGTTGCGCAGCACATTGAAGGTGAACGGATCCTCGAAACCGTCCTCGTCGAAATTGGCCGAGCTGTAGAACAGGCCGACCCGCTGCCCCTTCTTGATCTCCTGACCGCCGATTTCGGTGTCCTGGGTGGCGGTGCGCTGGAAGGCGGTCACCGGGGTGGCCCAGCGCACGATCTCGTCGGGCGCTGTGCGCGGACGCTGCTGCTTGTAGAGCTCCCACTGCTCCGGATTGTCGACGAAGGCCTTCATACCGTGGGTGATCGAGTTGCGGGTGGTCTCGTTGCCCGCCACCGACAGCAGGATCACGAAGAACGCGAATTCGTCCGAACCCAGATTCTCGCCGTTGATATCGGCGTTGATCAGCTGGGTGACGATGTCGTCGGCCGGGCATTTGCGCCGCTCCTCGGCCATATTCCAGGCGTAGCCCATGACCTCGGCGGTCGCGGCGTGGTGGTTGCCGTCGAATTCCGGATCGTCGTAGGAGATCATCTGGTTGGTCCAGTCGAACAGCTTCTTGCGGTCGTCCTGCGGGACGCCGATGAGCTCCGCGATGGCCTGCAGCGGCAGTTCGCAGGCGACCTGCTCGACGAAGTCGCCGCGGCCGGTCTGCTTGGCCTCGTGCACGATTCGGGCCGCGCGTTCGGTGAGCGCGGCGCGCAGGCTCTCCACCGCGCGCGGGGTGAAGCCCTTGGAGATGATCCGGCGGGTCTTGGTGTGCTGCGGCGGATCCTGGTTCAGCATCAGCATATTGCCGAGCATGTCGATCTGCTCGCGGGTGGTCTCCTCGTTGAACCGGATGATCGCGGTGTTCTCGTGCGAGGAGAACACCTCCGGATTCTTCGAGATCTCCTTGATGTGGTCGAGCTTGGACACGACCCAGTAGCCGCCGTCGTCGAAGCCGCTGGCCCGCCCGGATTGGGCGCACCACCAGACCGGCGCGGTCTTGCGCAGCTCGGCGAATTCCTGGATGGGCAGGCGGGTGGCGAGCAGATCGGGGTCGGTGAAGTCGAATCCTGCGGGAATCGCTGGCGTGGTCACGGTCACGGCTATCTCCTACCGGTCTGACATGGGCTGCAGACCTCACAACGTTGTGGGGAACACGTTCGTGAGGCGATGAAACCACACAACTGAGGTCCGTGAACAGTGTTTAGTAAAACATGTTAACTGAATCGCGGTAGCCACCCTTTACGCCGAGCGAATATAGCAATCAGCTATAATTCTCTTGCGATCGCTTATCGCGAAACTCTGGACGCGGCCCCGCGCGCCGGCCTGTAATGGGACTCAACAGATCCCTGTTCGGAGGTCTCCCATGCCCAGCCTGTACGAGCACGCCGGTGGCGACGAGGCACTGCATCGCGTCGAAGCAGCCTTCTATGACAAGGTGCTGGCCGATCCGGTGCTGAAAACCCAATTCACCGAGCGTCGCCCGACCCACGTCGACCATCTCACCTGGTTCACCGCCGAATCCTTCGGCGGGCCCGACCGTTTCACCCGCAACCTCGGCTTCGACTACATCATCGCGGTGCACCGCGGCCTCGAGATCACCGATGAACAGCGCGAGCGCTTCGCCCAGCTGTATCTGGAAGCATTCGAAGAGGCGGGCCTGCTGGACGATCCGGCCTTCCGCGATGCGGTGCGCGAACACGCGGTATTCGGTGCGCATGTGGCACAGCAGAATTCGCGCGCAAAGTCCGACGAAGAACTGCACCCGATCCGCGCCGTGCCGCGCTGGAACTGGGACGGCGACGACTGATTACAGGATCGCGCGCAGGACCACACCCAGCAGGAACCGCGGCAGGGCCGCGTCGACATCGGCCGATTGATCCTCGGGCGTGCCGCGGGTGTGCGCCGCGACGGCGAAGCCCGGCCCGAACGACGCCGAGGCCACCTCGAGCGGCCCGCTATCGGACCAACCCCATTTGGTGCCCTGCACCCCTGGCAGTCGCGCGGTCCCCCAATCCTGGGCGGTTCCATCGGCCGCCTGCGCGCCCGCCGCGGCCATCCATTCGAAGATCGGCGAGCCGGGATCGGTGCGCTGTTCGGCCGCCAGGAAGCTGGCCACGTCGGCGGTGCTGGTGTACGACATACCCCAGGCCGGACCCGCTTTGGTGCCGGTCAGGCCGTACTCGGCGGCGATGGCGTCGATCGCCTGCGGATACTTGGCCCCCAGCACATCGGCCGCGGAGTCGTCGGAGTAGCGGATCATCCGCTCCGCCAACGCCAGATCCGCCGCGGATCCATCGCCGTGGCGCAGCGCGTATTCGACGATGTAGAGCTTGACCAGCGACAATCCCGTGCGCGTCTCGTATTCGTTCGCGGTCCCCCACCCGACACCGGGGATCGTCGAACGGAATGAGAACGCGGTACGCGAAGGCACGCCCCATGACTCGTCGGCACCCGCATCGGCGGCGGCGGGCGCGGCGAACACCAGCACCGCCACAGCGGCGAGGGATATCGGAAAAGCCAAGCGGCCCATGGCGTCTCGCCGCCTACGCCACAACCGTCAGCACGGGCGGCTGCCAATGCTGGCTGATGGCGACATCTTTCGGCGCGTAGAGCCGCATGATGAGCGAGAACTGGCCCGCCGCCGGAATGGGCAGCCAGTTGCCCGCGGGCACGCTGGCACCCGGATTCTCATACTGCACGGCGAGATCGACCGAACCATCCGGATTGGGCACCACCGGAACCTGATGTCCGATCGCGTAGATATTCGCCGCATTCGGTACCAGGTAGCCGTCGGCGTCGTAGGCGGTCAGTGACCAGAACGCATCGACCGGTGGGAGTTGTCCCGGTGGGAAGTGCAGCCGAAACTTGGTGGGCGCGCCATTGCGGTCGGCCTTGCCGAACATGGTCGGGTAGATCGCGTCCCGCGGCAGGTTGGTCCCCAAGCCGCCCCACGCGGTATTGGCCCGCAGCAGGTAGTCGGTGCGGTAGGTGCCGACCCCTGGATCGAGGCGCCATCCGTTCTCGTTCACCACGGTCGCGGTGTAGGCCGGAATCTCCTTCTTCGCCGCATCGGCCGCCGCGGTCAGCTGATCGTTGGAGATGCCGTGGACGCTGCCGCCCGGCCGAATGCCGATGGCGGCGAAGCGCTTCATCGCCGGTTCATCCTCGGAACGTGGCGGATTCACCGCCATGACCGTGCACATTCGGTTGAAGAAGGTCGCCGCGTCCATATCGTGTACCTGCTTCGGCGGCGGGAAGGCCATGGGACCCGGCGGGGTCTTGATGAACGGCGACGGCGTGTCCTTGCTCGTGGCCCATGCGCTGAGCGGCACCAGCTTCAGCTGTTGCTGTAGCGCCGTGACGGCGGCGATGTCATCGGGTCCGTTGACCTCGATCCGCCCGAACAACCACACAGTCGGTGTCGGCATCGACAACTCGATCATGGCATCGGGCACCATGCCCGACCACTTCGGACCGGTGACCAGATAGGTGAAGGGCGGGCGACCCGAGTTCACCTGCGGCCGCACACTACTCGGGTCGTGCACGGTATTCGTCCAGGCATCGACTACCTGCATCAGCCAGAAGCGACCGGGATCGATCGCGGGCACCTGCAATACGATCGGCTCAGCCGAAACATCCAGCCACGCCGTCGAATACAGGGTGTCCCGGTTCAGTCGCAGGATATCGCGGCGCTCCGGTGTCGGCAGCGCGGTGGCGTGCTGGAAGGTATTGACCGGTGCAATCGCTTCCGCCGCAACCCGAGTGGCGTCCATCAACACCAGCGGATAGCCGAAGATGTAGGCGTCCTTGGCGATGGCCTCGATATCGCCGGACGTGGACGAGGTCGACTCGGACCTGTCCGAGGACTTCCCGCAGGCGGCAAGTCCGATACCGGCGGCGAACCCGAGGACCGTCCGACGCGAGACCGGCGACGGGGTAAGGATGGCACCGTGGTTATCCATGGATCTCCCCGCTCATCCGACTCGGGTCAAACTCGGCGGTTGCCAGCTGCCATCGAGCGCGCGGTCCTCTGGAACATAGAGGCGCAGCGCGAGCCGAAACGTCCCTGATTCCGGAATCGGCAGCCAATTGCCATACGGCACCTCACCTCCCGGATCCTCGGCCTGGATGGCGAGTTCCAGCGCACCGTCCGGCAGCGGTACGACGGGACGCTGGTGGCCGACCGAGTAGATGCCCGCGCTATTCGGCACCAGGAAGCGCTGCGCGGTATAGGCGGTCAGCGACCAGAAGGCTCGCGCGGGCGGTGTCTGCCCGGCCGGGAAATACAGCCGGTACCGGCGCGGCGCGCCCTGCTCCCCCGCATTCGCGCTGATCTCGGGATAGACGGCATCTCTGGGCAGATTCGCGCCGAGCGCGGTCCACGCGGTGGAGGCGCGCAACCGGTAATCGGTGCCATATGAGCCGAGGTTGGTGGCGAAGTCCCATCCGTTCTCGTGCCTGGCCTTGGGATTGGCGAAGTCCGGAATCTGCATTTGGCCCGCCGCAACCGCGGCGTCGAGATCCGCGGCCGGCGCACCGTACACCGTGCCGCCGGGTCGAATGCCGATCGTCGAAAACCGCTGCAGTGCTGGGGCGTCGGCGGCAGCGGGCGGATTGATGAGCATCAGCGCGCATAGCCGCTCGAAGAAGGTGCGTCCATCCATCCGCGCGACCTGTTGCGGCGGCGCGATCGGGGCGGCAGTGTCCGGATTGATCAGCGGGGTCGGTCGTTCACCGCGCAGCCAGGCGCTCAGCGGCGCCATCAGCACCTGACGCTGCAATCCCTCGGCGGCGGCGAGATCGGCCTGATCGCGCTGTTCGATGCGGCCGATCAACCACGCGGTCGCGGTGGGCATCGCCAGTTGAGTCAGGTTATCCGGCAACGTGTCCGACCAATTGGGGCCGGTGATCACGTAGCTGTACGGCCCGGTGTGTCCGTCCTTCACCTGCGGTGCGACGCTGCTCGGATCGTGGGTGGTATTGGTCCAGGCGTCCATGATCTGCATGACCCAGTACCGGCCGCCCTCCATTTCCGGAACCTGCAGCACCACCGGTTCGTCTCGCAGATCGAGCCAGCCCGTGGCGTAGAGGGTGTCGACATTCGGCATGACCACCGCGGTCATCCTGGGATCGACCGGGCCGAAGGCGCCGATCCGATTGGCGGGCAGGCCCGCGATATTCGCCTGCAGCGTGACATCCATCAGCACCAATGGATAGCCGAAGACATAGGCGTCGATCGCGACCGAACGCGAATCGCCCGGCGGCACACTGCTGGAACTCGCCGCACCGCCGGACTCCGTCGATTTGCCGCACGCGACCAGGCCCGCGCCTGTAGCGGCACCGGCCAGCAGCATAGATCGCCGCGACACCTCACTCATGGCGTTCTCCCTAACTTCCCGATCAGGTCGGACAACTTCGAGAGATCAGCCGGAGTATAGCCACAGATTTGCCGTAAATCGGGCAAGCGGCGGTGAAGTGCCGTGCCGCGGGTCAGCCGGTGCCGAGAATCGAATTCATGATCACGCCCGCTCCATGATCCCGTCGTCGTGCGGTCTGGCAAGGTCGCAAGTGAGTGACTGCGCGGTCGCGGAGAACCCGATACCATCCTCGGTGAGCGAATTACTCCCTTGTCCCGCATCCAGAATGAGCAATCCGAATGATCCTGGCCGCCGTTTACGACACTTGGGCGCAGATCGGCAACCCCACCCCCGAGGCTCCGCCGGTGTCCGATAAGTTCCTGCAATTGGTCCGCTATCTGACCTGGTTCGTGCTGCTCGCGGGCATCTGCGCCATCATCTACGCCGGTGGCCGCTTCGCCTGGGAGAAGTGGACCGGCGGCGGCCTGGAATCCCCGAAGATGGTGGCCGGAGCCATGATCGGCGGCGTCGTCGCCACCAGCGCGGGCACCATCATGAACGCCGTCATCGGCTGAGGTCGCGGCGGCGGTTGCGCTCGGCTTCTTTCGATTCGCCGACGATTCAGCGCAGGATGCCCGCTCGTGTTGCGGCCCGGAGCCAGTCCGGGAACTCGCCGAGCAGGCGCGCATAGAGCTGCGCGTCGTCCACCTGGTCGATGTCGTCGAGGGCGAAGAAGCCCGCGTTATCGACTACCCGATCCGGCATTTCGTCGAGGGTGCGCAGCAGGCCGTAGTTGGCCCTACCGAGGCCGACGAACTGCCAGAACGCGGGCAGGCGGGACGCGTCGCGCATGAGTGCGGCGATTTCGCGCTTCTTGGCGAAGCCACCGTCGGTGAAGAACAGCACCAGGGTCGGTGTGTCGCCGGGGCGCAGCGAGGCCATGATGTCGCGCATGATCGGCAATTCGTCATTGCGGCCACCGATTCTGGCGTAGTCGATGCCCGCGTGCGTGCCGGTGAGGTGCAGGAAGGTCTGCGCCCAAGCGTCGCCGTGCTCGACGGTGATGTCGGGGAGTTTGGCAAAGGACAATGCGTAGAGGTAGGCCTCCAGGGTGCCGTCCTCGTCGAGTTGGGTCGCCACCGGGATCATCCGCTGCACGACGCGGTGCACGACCTGGTTGCTGTATTGCCTGCTCATGCTGAGGGTCTTGTCGATGACCAGGATCACACGGGCCCGAATTCCGAAGGCGCTCTTGGTGATCAGGACCTTGGCGACTTCGCGTTTGCGCAGGTCGAGTTGGGCGCGCTTCTCGAAGGAGAGCCTGGCCTCGCCAGGGACGGTGCGGACTTCGGGCACCGCCGCTGCGCTGGGCATCGCAGGCGCGGATCCGGCAGCCGCGGGCTCTTCGTCGACGCTGACCCCGTGGTCGGTGACCAGCGCGGCGAATCCACCCGCATAGCCCTGACCGACCGCACGGACCTTCCACTCGGAATTGCGTCGATAGAGTTCCAATGCGATGACGACCGACTCGCTGCGGAGACCGTTGATCACGTACTCGTACAGCGAATTTCCGGATCCGTCGGCCACCGTCACGACGGGCGGGGCGAATTGCCCGAAAGTTGCTCTGGCATCGTCAAGGGTGATGACCACCCGGATCTGAGCGATCTCCGCCGGTATCGCGGCCGCGGAAATGGCCAGCGACGCAGGCGTTCCGGGCCGCAATTCGACACCGGGGGCATTCGGCTGATTGAAGAATACGAAGTCGGCGTCGGTGCGCACCCGGCCTGCTTGGTTCACCAATAACGCCGAAACATCGACCGCGGCCGCAGATCGCACGCAGACAACGACATTCGGCACCGCCAGCGGGCCGTTCTGTCCCTTGACGAGTGATGTGCCCACTGAGACTCCTTGCCGTGCCCGGACCAGACCCGTCCAGACTAGGCCGCCTCACAGACCTCTGAGCAGCGTCAGCACATCCAATGCGACTTCGACGGAATCGCTGAGCAGCCGGACCTCCGCCGCCGTCGCATCGTGCAGTCCGGGATCCTCTAGCGCCAGCCCGTTTCCGTAGATGACCACGTTGTATCCGAGATCCGCTGCCCGCAATAGCGGACCGGTCGCGACACCCGCGCCGAGCAGCAGGTCCAGTCCCTCGCCGACGAAATAGAACCGCCACAGCGGACCGAGATCCCCGTTGTAGATCTCCTTGGTGCGATCGATGATCACCTGCCCGGAGGCCGCGATGGCATCGACGATCTTGAAGTAGTCGGGCGCGTTCTGCGGCCTACTCCCAACGGTCGCCACCGAATACGCGAGATCGACGGTCAGATGGGCGTTGTAACCCGCCATGGCGACGCGGGCCGGCGATACCTCACACCGGCTGGCCAGTTCGAAATACCGCGCCCAATGTGGCTCGACGGGTGCGCCGGTGAAGGCCGCGTGCACATTGTTCAGGAACCGACCGAGCAGTTCCAGGCTGATCGCATGCGCGTACTCCCGATCGAGAAACGCACCGGGATCACGCTGCAACGGCATTACGGCCACCTGCTCGACACCGTCGAGCCCGAGCGGGAACAGCCCACGCCGATCCCGGTGCGCGACCAGTATTTCGGTGATCTCATGATGGCGCCGCACCGCGATCTCCAACCGCTGCAACGCATCTCCGGCCAGCGTACCGGTATCGGAGAGCCGCGCGATGGCGTCCATCTCATCCGAGGACAGCGGCGTGCCACAGACCGCTGGATCAACCTGCGCGACCGCCGCGGGACTCATCCCGACCGACACCACGAGCACCGCACTGATCAGCCCGAAGACGGCCGTTCGCAAGGGAATCCGCACCGCCGAAGTCTAAAGCCCGATTCAGGTTTCCGCCGGGTGCCGCCCCGGGCTACCCGACGAACTCGCGATCGCCGTATCGGACGGTGGCGGCATTCCAGGTGCCGCCCAGGGCAGTGATGAAGCGCTGGGTCAGGCCGATATCGGCGATATCCGCGACCAGGATGAGACTGCCGGATTCGGTGACGGACCCGCCGACAAGGTGCTCGCGCGCCTGCTGATCGGCGACGAGGGCGTCACGGAATCGGCGCACATCGACGCCCGCGACCTCGACGGTGAAGGCGTCGACTTCCGGCGCGGTGCTCAGCAGGGGTCGGAAGGTCAGCACCGACTCCTGCTGGAATCGAGTGCGAACCTGATCGCCGATGCGATGCAGATCGGCGGCATCGACGCAGGCGAAGTGGAACTCGCGGGACCGCTCGTAGGTCGCCTGCTGCCGCTCATCGGACCAGAAAACGCCGCTCACCAATGTGGAACCCACCGGCAGACCGACATTCACCAGCGCGATCCCATCGACCTGAAGCTCGAACACCTCCAGCCGATTCCGCAACCGCGGATCATCCGGATCGGTAATGGTCGCGGTGTTATCGGTCGCGAACAGCTCCGCGGTGGCCTGCAACGGATTCCCCACCGCACAGGCGGTCGGCGCGGACTGCGCCGGTCCCCCGACCAGAACGGTACCGATAAGAAAGGCGACAACAACGCCCGCAACGCGCGACACGATCATCTGGATCCTCTCCGATATCGACGAGCCCCGCAAGATCACCACACACTATCGCGACCGCACTTCAGCGCGGGCGTGGATCGCGCTTCGACCGGGACCAGCCGAAGGTCAGCGCTACCGCGCGCTGCCAGTTGTCGTATTCGTCCTCGCGGTGGCGCGGGTCCATTTGCGGGACCCATTGGCCCGCGAGGCGCCAATTGCTGCGCAGACCTTCCAGGTCGGGCCAGTAGCCTACGGCGAGTCCGGCGGCGTAGGCGGCTCCGAGGGAGACGGTTTCGGCCACGAAAGGTCGCATGACGGGGATGTCGAGGACGTCGGCGACTATCTGCATGAGCAGGTTGTCGGAGGTCATGCCGCCGTCGACGCGCAGCGTGCGGGCTTGCAGGCCGGAGTCGGCGTTCATGGCGTCGACGACTTCGCGGGTCTGCCAGGCGGTCGCCTCCAGCACGGCGCGGGCGAGGTGGCCCTTGTTGATGTAGGAGGTCAGACCGATGATGAGACCCCTTGCGTCGCTGCGCCAATGCGGTGCGTACAGGCCGGAGAAGGCGGGCACGATATAGCAGCCGCCGTTGTCTTCGACTGTGCGGGCGAGGGTTTCGATTTCGGGCGCGCTCGACACGAGACCGATATTGTCGCGCACCCACTGCACCAGCGATCCAGCGACCGCGATCGGCCCCTCCAGCGCGTACACCGGTTCGGGCTCGATCTGATAGCCGATCGTGGTGAGCAGACCGTGTGAGGACTGCACCAGCTCACGCCCGGTGTTCATCATGAGGAAGCCGCCCGTGCCGTAGGTGCATTTGGTTTCCCCACGGGCGAAACAGGTTTGGCCGAACAGCGCGGCGTGCTGGTCGCCGAGCGCCGCCGCGATCCGGATGCCGGGCACCACGCGGCTGGTCGTCCCGTAGGACGCGGTCGACGGCTGGATGCTCGGCAGCATCGCGGCGGGAATTCCGAAGAACTCCAACAGTTCCCGATCCCAGGCGAGGGTGCTGAGGTTCATCAACAGCGTGCGGCTGGCATTGGTGACATCGGTGCGATGCACGCCGCCGTCCGCACCGCCGGTCAGATTCCAGATCAGCCAGGTCTCCATGGTGCCGAACAGCACTTCGCCGCGTTCGGCCCGATCACGCAGTCCCGGAATGGTATCCAGCAGCCAGCGCAGCCGCGGCGCGGCGAAATAGCCCGCCAGCGGCAGGCCGCACAATTCGCGGATCCGTTCCGCACCCGGCTTGCTTTCGAATTCGCGCACCAGGTCATCGGTGCGCACGTCCTGCCAGACGATCGCGCGCCGGATCGGCACACCCGTGCGCCGATCCCACACCACCGTCGTCTCACGCTGGTTGGCAATGCCGAGGGCCGCCACCTGTTCGGCGGAAATCCCGGACTCCCGCAGCGCCTGCGGGACGATCCGCTCGACATTGCGCCAGATCTCCATCGCATCCTGTTCGACCCAGCCGGGGCGCGGGTAGTGCTGCTGGTGTTCGCGCTGGGCGACACCGGCCAGGCGGGCGCGCTGATCGAACAGGATGCACCTGGTGGAGGTGGTGCCCTGGTCGATCGCCAGCACATAGCGTTGCGACATCGGCTGCTTCCTGTCGGAGGTGAAATTCGGTTCGGTGGAGCGTGATTCGGATCGAGCTGATCGCTTCGAGCGACCTGCAAGCAGTCGCTACGGAGTGCGAAACTCAGTGCCCGGCACCGAGATCCCGCGATACCGCGTACGCGGCGTCGCGCACCTGAGCGACCAGCGCCGGCCGATGCCGCAGTTGCGGATCGCAGAGCCGGTCGATCGTGCCGCTGATCCCGATGGCGCCGACCACGAGTCCGCCATGCGCACGGATCGGCACCGCGATACCCGCGATGCCGGACCGGAATTCTCCGGTTTCCCCGGCCCATCCGGCCTGCCGAACCGCGGCCAGCGCCCGCGTGAGCGCCGCCCGATCAACGATCGTGCGCCGAGTGAGCGGCGCCAGCTCACCGGCGCGGACCGCGGCGACCAGCTCGGCGTCATAGGCGAGCAGCACCTTGCCGAGCGCGGTCGCGTGCGGCGGCAGCAGTTCGCCGACCTCGAGCGCCTGCTCGGTATTGTCCGGGCGGAAGACATGGTGCACGACCACCACGCTGCCCTCCGCCGCGACCCCGATCCGCACCGACTCACCCGTGCGCGCGGCCAGGGCATCGGCCCAGTTGATCGCCCGCGAGCGCAGTTCGTTGTTGTCGAGATAGCTGGTCCCGAGATGCAACACCGCCGCCCCGAGCTGGTACTTGCCGCTGACCTGGTCCTGTTCGACGAATCCGACACCCTGCAACGTGCGCAGGATGCCGTGCGCGGTCGGCTTTGCCAGCCCGAGCGCGCCCGCGATCTCACCGACCCCGAGACGGCCGGAACCCCGAGCGAGCAGCTGAAGAACGGCCGCCGCTCGTTCGATCGATTGGATCGGGCCGGGCATAAGCGGAAACCTATCCGGAAGCTTTTGATTCGACAATGTCGAACACGCAGGGACCGTCGAGCAACGCACTCGCTACGTGATGTGACCTGCGCCATAGTGACCTCCATGGTCGCTGGACAGTAGTGACGGCGCACAGCGATGGCCACCGCACCCGTTCGGCATTGTCGAACGCGAGCTATGTCCGGTTCGGCAAGCCGGTCGTAACGTCTGCCTAGCAGCCGCGACCGCGGCAGGCTTTTGCAGATGGAGGTTCAACGGTGAACTTCGGTTCGATATTCGTAAGCGAGGCACTCGGCACAGGGATCCTGGTGCTGCTCGGTGTCGGCGTGGTCGCGAATGTGTTGCTGACCAAGTCCAAGGGATTCGACGGCGGCTGGTTGTTGATCAATATGGGATGGGGTCTCGGCGTCATGGCCGGGGTGTATGCCGCTTATAAAACGGGCGGCCACCTCAATCCCGCGGTCACCATCGGCATTCTGTTCAGCGGTGCGCAAGAGTACGCGCCCGGTGTCGATATCTCGGCGGTCAACACCATCGCCTATCTCGGCGGACAGACGGTCGGCGCCTTCCTCGGCGCGAATCTGGCCTATCTGACCTATAAGCGGCACTTCGACGCCGAGACCGATGCGGACAAGAAGCTGGCGGTCTTCGCCACCGGGCCCGCGATCCGGGCACTGCGGTGGAACTTCGCCACCGAGGCGATCGGCACCTTCGTCCTGGTTCTGGTGGTCCTGGCGTTCGGCCACACGCCGACCGGGTTGGGCCCGGTCGCCGCGGCACTGCTGGTCGTCGGCATCGGCGCCTCGCTCGGCGGCCCGACCGGCTACGCCATCAACCCGGCCCGCGACCTCGGGCCGCGCATCGCGCACGCACTGCTGCCGGTCACCAAAGCCGCGCCGGCGCGGTCCGCGCGAGTCCCGGCCGTGGCTGGTGTGGGATATGCCGAACCCCTGCCCGAACGTCCAATTGAGCCCCGTCGCAAGAACTCCGACTGGTCCTACGCCTGGGTGCCCGTACTCGGTCCGCTGGCGGGCGGCGCGCTCGCCGGGCTCGCCGCGCAATTCCTGTTCTGAATCTCCTTCTCCTAGTTCATTTTTCCGAAAGGACAACGATGAGCCAGTACGTCGGCGCCATCGATCAGGGCACAACGAGCACGCGCTTCATGGTGTTCGATCACGGCGGCAACGAGATCGCCCGCCACCAGCTGGAGCACGAGCAGATCCTGCCGCGCGCGGGCTGGGTGGAGCACAACCCGACCGAGATCTGGGAGCGCACCCGATCGGTCATCCAATCCACCCTCAACAAGGCGAATCTCGTCGCGAGCGATCTGGCCGCGGTCGGTGTCACCAACCAGCGCGAAACCACCGTGGTCTGGAATCGCCGGACCGGGCGCCCGTACTGCAATGCCATCGTCTGGCAGGACACCAGGACCGATAAGATCGCCGCCGAGCTGGAACGCGCGGGCCATGGCGAAATCATCCGCCGCAAGGCCGGCTTGCCGCCCGCCACCTACTTCTCCGGCGGCAAGCTGCGCTGGATCCTGGACAACGTTCCCGGCGTCGCCGCCGACGCCGAAACGGGCGAGGCGATCTTCGGCACCACCGACACCTGGCTGCTGTGGAATCTCACCGGCGGCATCGACGGCGGCGTGCACGTCACCGATCCGACCAATGCCAGCCGCACCATGCTGATGGATCTGGAAACCTGCGACTGGGACGAAGAACTGTTGTCCCTGTTCGGAATTCCGCGCGCGATGCTGCCGACCATCGCACCGTCATCGAATCCGGAACTGTTCGGCAAGACCCGCGCCGACGGCCCGTTCGGCGGCGAGGTGCCCCTGGCCGGTGTGCTCGGCGATCAGCAGGCGGCCACCGTCGGTCAAGTGTGTTTCCGTCCGGGCGAGGCCAAGAACACCTACGGCACCGGAAACTTCCTGCTGCTGAACACCGGAACCGATATCGTGCGCTCGCAGC
The DNA here is from genome assembly GCF_048910785.1 of Nocardia nepalensis. NCBI lineage: Bacteria > Bacillati > Actinomycetota > Actinomycetes > Mycobacteriales > Nocardiaceae > Nocardia > Nocardia nepalensis. The sequence goes on from NZ_JBKBET010000037.1 coordinate 207,320, forward strand.
ACGGACTGCTCACCACCGTCGCCTACCAGCTCGGTGACGAGAAGCCGGTGTACGCACTCGAGGGTTCGATCGCGGTCACCGGCTCGGCCGTGCAGTGGCTGCGCGATCAGCTCGGCGTGATTTCCGGTGCGGCACAGAGCGAATCGCTGGCCAGGCAGGCCGAGGACAACGGCGGGGTGTACTTCGTGCCCGCGTTCTCCGGGCTGTTCGCACCGTATTGGCGTTCGGATGCGCGCGGGGTCATCGTCGGCCTGTCCCGCTACAGCACCAATGCCCATCTCGCGCGGGCCACGCTGGAGTCGATCTGCTACCAGACCCGCGATGTCGTCGAGGCGATGGAGGCCGATTCCGGTGTGCGCCTGGACACTCTGCGCGTGGACGGGGGCGTCACCGCCAACGAACTGTGCATGCAGTTGCAGGCCGACTTCCTCGATGTGCCGGTCTCACGGCCGGTGGTAGCCGAGACCACCGCGCTCGGCGCCGCCTACGCGGCCGGTCTCGCCGTCGGATTCTGGAGCGACACCGACGAACTCGTACAGAACTGGCACGAGGACAAGCGCTGGACGCCCACCTCGACCGAAGAGCAGCGCGAACGCGGTTACGCCCGTTGGAAAAAGGCGGTCTCGCGCACGCTCGACTGGATCGACGTCGACGACTGACCCTTTCGAGCGACGGCAAGCAATCGCTGGTCCCGAATCTCGAAGACTTCGTAGCACCGAATCAAGGAGACATATCGTGTCCGCACGTCTGGACCCGAACTACCGCGCCAATGCATTGAACGCATTGGGCGACAATGAAATAGATGTTCTCGTCATCGGCGGCGGCGTGGTCGGCGCCGGTGCCGCCCTCGATGCCGCCGCCCGCGGCCTGACCGTCACCCTGGTCGAGGCCAGGGATTTCGCGGCGGGCACGTCGAGCCGTTCGAGCAAGCTCATCCACGGCGGCCTGCGCTACCTGGAACAGCTCGACTTCTGGCTGGTGCGTGAGGCTTTGAAGGAACGCGGCCTGCTGCTGCACCGACTCGCCCCGCATTTGGTGCGCCCGGTGTCGTTCCTGCTGCCGCTGCAGCACCGGGTGTGGGAGCGCGCCTACATCGGCGCGGGCGTCGCACTGTACGACACCATCGGCGGAGCCAGGGCGCTGCCGATGCACCGACACCTGTCCCACACGCGCGCAATGGAATTGGTGCCCGCACTGCGCGACGATGCGATGATCGGCGCGATCCGCTACTTCGACGCCCAGGTCGACGACGCCCGCCACACCATGACCATCGCCCGCACCGCCGCCCAGCACGGCGCGACGGTGCTCACCCGCACCAAGGTCACCGGGCTGCTGCGCGACGGTGAGCGGGTCATCGGCGCGCACGTCACCGATCTGGAGACCGGCCGCGAATACACCGTGCGCGCCCGCCGGGTGATCAGCGCGACCGGCGTGTGGACCGACGAGATGAACAAGATGACCGGCGTGGAATTCCCATTCCACGTGCGCATGTCGAAGGGCGTGCACATTCTGGTACCGCGCGAACGCCTCGACCTGGATACCGGTCTGATCATGCGCACCGAGAAGAGTGTGCTGTTCGTCATCCCGTGGGCCCGGCACTGGATCATCGGCACCACCGATACCGACTGGGCGCTGGACAAGAACCATCCGGTCGCCAGCGACGCCGATGTGCAGTACATCCTCGACCATATGAATGCGGTGCTGCGAGAGCCGTTGACCCGCAACGACATTGTCGGCACCTACGCGGGTCTGCGCCCGCTGCTGTCGGGCGCGTCCAGCGATACCGCGACGCTGTCGCGGGAACACGCTGTCGCGGAACCGGTTCCGGGTCTGCTCGTGATCGCGGGCGGCAAGTACACCACCTACCGGGTGATGGCCGCCGATGTGGTCGACGCCGCCGTCAAGGGCCTCGGCCGCGCCGCCGCCCCGTCGGTGACCGAACACCTGCCGCTGCTCGGCGCCGTCGGCTATCAGGAACTGGCCGCCGATGTGGACAGCGTCGCGCAGCGCGCGGGCCTGCCTGTCGCGACCGTCGAGCATCTGCTCGGCCGCTACGGTTCGGGCGTCTCCGAGCTGTTCGACCTGATCGCCGCCGAACCGGAGCTGGCCGCACCGCTCCCGGGCGCCGACAAGTACCTCGGCGCCGAGGTCGTCTACGCGGTAACCCATGAGGGCGCACTGCATCTCGACGACGTCCTGACCCGCCGCACCCGCATCTCGATCGAAACCGCGGACCGCGGTCTGACCGCCGCACCGGCTGTGGCCTTCCTAATCGGCGCCCGACTCGGCTGGGACGCCGCAACCACGGACCGCGAAGTCACCCGCTACCGCGAGCGAGTGGAGGCGGAGCTGGCCGCGAACAAGGCCGCCGACGACGAGTCGGCCAACGCGGCGCGCTTGGTCGCCGTCGCCTGATCCGAGCCGACACCGGCCCTGTGCGGTAGTCGCCGCACGGGGCCGAGTCGTCTCAGCCCCACTGCGCTGGCTTCGGTTCCCATTGCTCGGCATCTGTTAGGTCAGCCCGATATCGAGATCGTCGCCTCGTCCATCACCGGCGGACCGGGAGTCGCCGTCGGCACGGCCGCGCAGATGCCCGAGCCGATGTCGAAAGGCTTTGCCATAACCTGCGCTTGGCCCAGTTGTCCCGGGCTCGGTATCGCGCCGCAGGGTGACAAAAATGCACGGGCGCGGTGCCGGAATTGGACTCAGCTGTCCAGCGGACTGATGACCCGGGGCACTCGTTCCAACTGCCTGGCTCCCCTCCGGCGGCTGGCCCAGCCTCTGGAGCCGCGCCGCCGCCCGCACTGGCGGAAATACATATTCATCCGAAAGGCGGACTGTTCCGAATGTAGGTAAGTAATCATCGACGTTCGGAATGAGGTAATCCATGGGCACATATCCGCCCGCAGCTCCGGTTCGTCCCATATGTCGGCGTGCAGCAGCACTCGTTCTGGCGAGCGCGGTTCCCCTGTCCGTCGCCCTGATCAGCAGCGCACCAGCGACCGCCGGTCCGCAGCCACTCGCCACACCGACGCTCTCGCAGACTCCATACGGACCTGCGCTCGTCGCCGATCCATCGGCTCCGGCCGACGACCCCGCCGCATTCGCACCCTTGCCGCTGCGCAACGCCATTGCATCCGTGGCCGATCCGCACTTCGCGGCGCCTGACGGCACGGACGCGGCACAGCCGAGCCGAGACCCGCAGCAGTTGGACCTCACGCTCGTCACCGCCACTCCCGACAACCGCGTCCGCGTCGGCAATCTCCAGGTCGATCGCCCGGACTGGCTGGCGCCCGACCAGGCCGCCCAGATCAACGACGCGTCCGCGGGCACCGAAGCCGCGCTGTCCCAGGCCCTGCAGTCGGTGGGTGTCGAACGCGCTCGTTCCAACCAGATCGCCAGTGATGTCGTCGGTGACGCGCTCGTCGGCGCGGCGGTGGGCGCCACGGCGTCGACCCCACTCGCCGCCACCAGTGCCGTCGTCGGCGCGGTCTCGGGTCTCCTCGCGGGACTCGTATTCGCCCCGGCGGGCCTGGTGGTCGTCCCCGTTATCGGCGCGGCCATCGGCTACGCGGTGATCGCCGCCCCGTGCGCCGCGATCGGCGCCGCCATCGGCGCGGCCGTCGGAGCCATCGCCGGCGCCGTCTCCCCGATACCGGCCGAGGAGCAGCCGATAACTTCATAGCGCACGTTGCGCGGCAATTGCCGGGTATGACCGTTGCCGCGGGTGGACAATCCTCGCGTGAGCCCGTTACGACGTATCAGCCGAGCGCTGCTGGCGTTCGCGCTGATCGTGCTGGCCGGAACCGTCGGCTATGCCGTTCTCGGATTCGGGTTGCTGGATGCGCTCTATCAGACAGTGACCACGATAACGACCGTCGGCTTTCGCGAGGTCCACCCGTTCAACGCGGTAGGCCAAGTGTTCACGATGGTCCTGATCCTCGTCGGTGCGGGCACTGCGCTGTATCTGTTCGGTGTCGTGCTCGAGGCGCTCATCGAGGGGCACTTACGCCAACATATGGAGAGGCGACGCATGGACCGCCGGATCGACCGGATGTCCGGTCACATCATCGTGTGCGGCTGGGGCCGGGTCGGCCGCTCGTGCGTGCAATACCTCAGTGGACTCGGTAAACAGATCCTGATCGTCGATCGCGATGCCGCACGCCTGCAGGATCTCGAATACCCGAATGTGCTCGGCGATGTCACCGACGACAGCACTCTCGAGGCTGCCGGAATCGACCGCGCTCGAGCCCTGATCGCGGCGCTCGACAGCGACGCCGACAACGTCTACGTGACCTTGTCGAGCCGGGCGCTGCGACAGGATCTGGTCATCATCGCCCGTGCGCGCACCGAGAGTTCGAAGTCGAAACTGCTTCGGGCCGGGGCGAATCGGGCCGTGAACCCGCAACTGATCGGGGGCCGCCGGATGGCCGCGTTCGCCCTGCAACCCAACGTGGCCGAATTCCTCGATGTCGTCATGCACGACGAGACACTCGACTACCGGATCGAGGAAGTCGAGATCGTCCCCGACTCTTCTTTGGTAGGCCGTTCCCTGAAGGACACGGCATTGCGCCAGACGACCGGCGCACTCGTACTGGCCATCCGAACGTCAACCGGCCAATTCATCGCAAACCCCACCGGCGAAACCAAGCTCATGGCCCAGACGATTCTGATCGTCCTCGGCACCCCCGCCCAGCTCGACGCGGTCCGCGAGCTCGGCGGCAGCTGAGCCCAGGGCACAGCGGGCGCACCCGACCAGGTGGAGTGCCGATGAGCGGCACTCCACGTCGGGGTCGAACTAGTCCAGGAAGACCGGCAGCACGCGGTGTCCGTTGGAGATGAAGCTGCCGACCGGGGCCAATTCGGACGGGTCTACGGCCAAGCGCAGGTTCGGGAAGCGCTCGAAGATGGCCGGGAGGGCGATGGTCGCCTCTAGGCGGGCGAGCGGTGCGCCGATGCAGTGGTGCGCGCCGTGACCGAAGGACAGGTGTTCCTTATCGGCCCGGTGCACGTCGAAGGCGCCGGCGGTGACGCCGTGCAGTTTCGGGTCGCGACCCGCGGCGGCATACGAGGCGAGGATGGCCTCGCCCTTGGCGATTCGGATCTCGCCGATCTCGATATCGTCGACCGCGTAACGCAGCGGCAGATGCGCGACCGGCGCCTCATAGCGCAACGTCTCCTCCACCAGATCCGACCAGGGCACTCGGCCCTCGACCAGATCGGCGCGCTGCTGCGGATGGGTGAGCAGTGCGAACAGCGCCTGGTCGAGCAAATTGACCGTGGTCTCGTGCCCGGCATTGATGACCAGCATCAGCGTGTCGACGAGTTCCTTCTCGCTCAGGCGCGAGCCGTCCTCCTCGTCGCGGGTGGCGATGAGCACGCTGGTGACGTCGTCGCCGGGCGTCTCGCGCCGGTAGGCCACGAGTTCGCTGACCAGACGGTACATCTCGAGGTAGTTGGCCTGTGCTTCCTCGGGTCCGAACGAGGTGTCGAAGAAGCCGTCGACGCACTTGCGCATGCCGGGGCCCAGATGTTCCGGCACGCCCATCATCTCGGTGATGATCTCGATCGGCACCGGGTAGGCGTATCCCTCACGCAGGTCCGCTGATTCGCCCTTCGGGGTGGCCGCGAGCGCGTCCAGCAGGCCCGCGGTGATCGCCTCGATGCGCGGACGCAACGCCGTGGTGCGACGGTGGGTGAATGCGGGCGAGACCAGCCTGCGCAGGCGTCGGTGGTCGCTGCCGTACGCGGTGAACATATTGTCCACCGCGACCCACGGATGTAGCGGCCACTCCTGGGTGATCTCACCATTGATGAACGAAGTCCAGTGCTGCCGAGCGTCTTTCGACACGCGCGGGTCGGCAAGCAGACTCTTGAGCACGGCGGCGTCGGTCACCGACCACGCGGGCACGCCGCCGGGCAATGCGACCAGCGCGACCGGCCCGCGCTCCCGAATCCGCTCGTTCTCGCCTTGGATATCGGCGCCGGTCAGGTCCAGGACTATTGGTTCATGCTCCATCGTTATCTCCTTAGAACACTGGCAACGGAGGGGACTTGGGGAAGCGGACCGGCAGCGCCGCCAGGGCCCGGTGGAACGGGCCGGGCCGCCAGTCCAATTCGTCCATGGGCACGGCCAACTCCATCTCGGGGAGCGCGTCGAGCAGCTGATCGATGGCGTCCTGCACCACCAGGTAGGCAACGGATTTGGCGGGACAGGCGTGCGGGCCCGCGCCCCACGCCAGATGTGAGCGGTTGCCGGTGCGATCTCCGCCGCGGATCGCCGGATCGTTATTGCACCCCGAAAGGCTGACGACGACCGGCTGATGGGCGGGCAGCCAGGTGTTGTCGATCAGGATCGGCTGGCGCGGGTAGGTGATGCTGAAGTTCGCCATCGGCGGGTCGTTGAACAGCACCTCGTCGAGCGCGTCGCGGGTCGATAGGCTGCCGCCGAGCATTTCGCCGCCGAACCGGTCGTCGGTGAGCATCAGCAGCAGCGTGTTGGTGATCAGGTTCTGCATCGGTTCGATGCCCGCGCCGTAGAAACTGATCAGCTGGCATAGCATTTCGGTATCGTCGAGCTTGGACGGGTGGTGCGCCATCCGCGAGGTGACGTCGTCGCCGGGCTCGGCCCGCCGCAGCTGCACCAGTTCCATCAAGGCCTCGCTGAGCATCGCCATACCCGCGGCGGCCTCGACGGTATCGAAGAGCATCGCCATACCGGTCGCGACCCGCTGACCCAGTTCCGCTGAGCAGCCGACCATCTGGTTGAGCACCTCGAAGACGACCGGCAGCGCGTATTGGGTGACCAGGTCGACCGAACCGGCCTCGCAGAAGGTATTGATCACCGGTATGGCGATCTTCTCGACCGTCGAATGCAGTGCGTGCAGGTCGATTCCGTCGATGCTGCCGGTGTATGCCTGCCGATAACGGGCATGCGCCGCACCGGCATTGCGCAGTGCGTTCGGGTACCACATCATCATCGGCTTGACGGGTGAGTCGTCGGGAATCGTCTGTTCCCAGGTCCGCGGATCGGCCGGAAAGTGCTCCGGATCGTTGAGGATTCGCAGCGCGGTCTGATATCCGACCACCAGGGTGGCGGGCACCCCCGGCGCCAACTCCATCGGAACCAACGAACCGTACTGGCTGCGCGCATCCCGGTAGGCCCGATGCGGGTCGGCCGCGAACTCCGGAGTATGCAACAACACTCGGGGTTCGGCGGAGTCCAGGGGTGAGCCGTGCAGAACTGGGCAGACTCCGGTCGCGGTGGTGTGGACAGACTGTGGCGTGGTCAAAGACTCGACTCCAGACGTTGAATCAGGAAGGGGGCCAGGATCAATGAAAGCACTGCGGCGATAACACAGCCTGCGGCCACAGCACTCAGTTCAGCCCTCCTTGCGACGCCGACCATAAGTGACCCCGGCCCATGGGTCCGCGCCGAGATCCGAACCCTGGCCGGGCAACCGCAGGTCACTGGAGTCGCCTCACAGCCTCTGCAGGACAGGCGATTTCGATACGCAATCACCGGACGCCCTACCAGCCGCCCAGAACTCGACGACCCGCCAACGTTATCAGCATCACCAAGAAGTCTCTGCCGATCCGTCACCAACCGCCCCGCGTCATCCGCGAATCCACCGCAACCGGCAGACATGCCGAACAGCTATCGTCACATCGAGCCGCTCACACCACATCCCTGGCACATCGAGGGGGCATATGGTGGCTGTCCGGGCCCTACCGAACCACCATTCGACTACCGTCGACGGCCCTGCGGCCGGATGCGGGCGTGCGGGTGCGGACGTGGTGGGGTCAGGCGCGGCAGTAGCGGTCGATGAAACGGCTCAGTATTTCGCCCGGGGCGGTGACCGATTCCCGATGACCGAGCTCGATCAGATCTTCGGCCTCATGCGGTTGGAAATAGCCTGCGTGTCGATAGACTTCGATGCGCAGCTCGAGTCCATCACTGTCCAACTCGGGATGGAATTGAGTGGCGTACACATGCTGCCCGACGCGAATCATCTGCACCGGGCAATCGGCCGATCCGGCCAGCAGCACCGCACCGGGTGGCACTTCCTGGCAGGCTTCTTTATGTCCGACGAACGCTCGGAACGGCTGCGGAATACCCCTCAGCAGCGGATCCACGCTACCGAACTCGGTCACCTCAATGGTCTGCGCGCCGACCGGCTCACTGTATTGCTGGTCGCTCACCGGGCCGCCGAGCACATCGGCCAGGATGCCCAATCCGTAGCAGGCGCCCAGATACGGGAAATCCCGGCCGACGATCTCGGTCATCAGCTTTTTCAGCTTGGGTTCGAATCTCCTCTGGTAACCGTATTTCGCGGCCTCGGGGCTGCTGACATTGCTCGGCCCGCCGCCGACGATGACCGCCGAGAAATCGTCGAGGTCGAGGTCGGGGAATTCCTCATCCATCAGCACGCGCACCGTGTCACCGGCGTCGAGATCGGCGATGCGCAGGATGGCGCGGTATTCGTCGTCCGCGGCGGCTCGCTCGGGTCGCAATTGCAGGACAAGACACGGCTTGGTCATGCATCAGATTGTGGAAGATCGGGAGTCAGTTTTCATCCAACACCGCCTGTAAGAATTCGCGGGTCCGGTCCTGCTGGGGATCGGTGAAGATCTTCTCCGGGTCACCGTCCTCGAGCACTCGACCGGCGTCGAACATCATGACGCGATCGGAAACCCGGCGAGCGAACCGCATTTCGTGGGTAACGCAGAGGAAGGTGATCTCGGTATCGGCCGCGATATCCGCCAGCAGATGCAGTACTCCGGTCACCAACTCCGGGTCGAGCGCCGAGGTCACCTCGTCGAGCAGGAGCACTTCCGGTTCCATGGCCAATGCCCTGGCGATGGCGACCCGCTGCTGCTGGCCGCCGGACAGGTGCGCGGGGCGGGCGTCGATTTTGTCGGTGAGCCCGACCAGTTCGAGTAACTTCCGCGCCCGCTCCTCGGCGGCGTCCTTCGAGTGGCCCAGGCCGCGGATCGGGCCTTCGGTGACATTGCGCAGCACGGTCATATTCGGGAACAGGTTGAACTGCTGGAATACCATGCCGATCTTTCGGCGCATCCGGCGCAGATGCGCCGTACCGGCGGGCACCAGTTTGTCACCGCGCTGCTGGTGGCTCAGGAACTCGCCGCCGACCTCGATGGTGCCCCCGTCTATCCGCTCGAGCGCCATCAGCAGGCGCAGAATTGTCGTCTTGCCCGAGCCGGACGGCCCGATCAGGGTGACGAATTCGCCTGGCGCAACGGAGAAATCGAGTTTGTCCAGGCACACCGTAGCGCCGTAGCGCTTCTCCACACCGGTGAACCGGATCATCGGTTCAGACACGTCGTTCCAACTTTCGTACCAGGATCGAGCACGGATAGCTCAGTGCGAGGAAGGTCAGACCGGCCGCGAACCAGGCCTCGGGTCCGGCGCCACCGGTATCGGCGGCGTATTCGGTTTTGACCTGGTAGACCATGTCGAGGATGACGATCGAGGACAGCAGCGGCACCTCTTTGAACATGGCGATCGTGTAGTTGCCGAGCGCGGGCAGCACCCGCGGCACCGCCTGCGGGAGAATCACATCGATCCAGGTGCGCGTGCGCGGCAGATTCAATGCCGTGGCCGCCTCCCATTGCGCCGCGGGCACCGCGTCGATGCCCGCGCGGAATACCTCCGAGGTGTAGCAGGCATAGTGCACGCCGAGCGCGGTAACACCGACGACCATGCGTTGGGCGTCGATGGAAAGCCCGCCGAGCAGATCCGGCCGCACCACCCAATACAGCACGAAGATCTGCACCAATAACGGTGTGCTGCGGATGAATTCGATGAACGCCCAGAGCAGCTGATCGACCACCGGAATCCGCAGCCGCCGGATCACAGCGAAGACCAGACCGAGCACATACGCGACCAGTGATCCGAGCAGGGTGTACTCGATCGTGACGCGCAGCCCGTCCCAGATGAAGGGAAAGGCCTCGAAAAAGCGGTCCCACCGCCATTTCTCCATCAGACCCCCACCCGCGCCGAAAGCCCGATACTCGACCGCTTCGGCTGCCGCCCGACCCGCCGTGCCGCCAGTCGCTCCAGCATCCGCATGATCAGCGTGACGACCACCGCGATGAGCAGATACACCACCAGTTGGATCGCGTAGATGAGACCGAGTTCGCGAGAGAACGCGGGCACCGCACGCAACTCATCGGCCTTCTTGAACACCTCCGGCACCGCGATGAAGCTCAGCAGCGCAGTCGCTTTCACCAGCTGGATGAACAGATTGTTGAACGACGGCAGCATCTCCACCACGGCCTGCGGCAGGATCACCCGCCACATGCGTTGCGCCGGTGACAGATTCAGCGCGATCGCGGCCTCGACCTGCGACTCGGGCACGGATCTGATGGCGCCCCTGACGATTTCCGCGCCATAGGCACCGTGGTTGAGACCGAGCACGATGATGCCGATGACCAGCAGCCCCTTCGCCGTCGCCCCCAGCGATACGCCGAAGAAGATCGGTATCGCCACCGCGAAGAAGAACAGCTGCACCACCTCCGAGCTCCCCCGGAATCCCTCGACGTAGCTGCGGGTGACGAACCGCACCGGCGTCCAGGGCGACAGCATCGCGATCCCGGCGACGAAGGACAGCACGACGGTCAAGGCGATGCCGCCGACCGCCGCCCACAGCGTGAAGGGAAGGCCCTGGAATACCCGCTCGAGGTAGGTCGAGAAATGCGACGACACGAGGTCAGGCCGTGCAGTACTGCTCGGCCGTGGCCGCCGGATCGGCTTCGTTGGCCTTGGTCAGCCCGAACGGCTCCACCAGCTTCAGCCATTCACCGCTTTCGTGCAGAGCGCGCAGCTCGCGGTTGAAGTCCTCGCGGAATTTGTCGTCGCCGATGCGGAAGTTGAAGGTGCCGACGTCTGGTTTGCTGCCGAAGCGGAAGGACGGGCCGACCTCTAGTTTCGCGTCGGGATTATTCTTCACCAGCCAGGATGCGGTGACGTCGAGCATCGCGGCGCCGTAGACGTCCTTATTGCGCACCGCGCGCAAGATGTCGTCCTGTTTGGCCATCGGCTCGACGAGTTGGGATGGCACACCGGCGGTTTGGGCGTAGCCGTTCTCGACCGCACCGCCGAGGGTGGCGATCCGGATGTTCTCCCTGGTGATGTCTTCGAAGCGAGTAATGTTGCGTGGGTTGCCTTGCGGCACAAGGAATGACGAACCCACCTGATAGTCGGGTGTGGCGAATGCCGAGCTCTGGCAGCGCTTCGGGTTGATGAACATCCCGGCCGCGACGAATGCGTAGTTCTTCGCCCGGACGCCGTCGATCAGGCCGTCGAAATCGGTGACCACGCCCTCGATTTCATTGATGCCGAGCTTCTTCAACACCGCACGGGCCACGGTTGGCGCGTATCCGGTCAGTTGACCGTCCGCGCCGAGAAATGCCCAGGGCGCCTCGTTGGCGAAGCCGACCTTGATCTTGCCGGAGGATTTCGCGTCCTCGTAGGTCACCGCCGCCGCATCGTCGCCGCCCAATCCACAGCCCGACAAAACCACCAGCGTGGCAGCGGCCACCGCGGCGGCCATGGCGCGCCGCAACCGCCCACGCGAACCCCCGAATTCGATCTTCATGACTCGTCCTTCCGCCAACCGCGAGTCGACCCATGTTGGCTAACGAACTTTGCGATCGCCTGGTCGATTTCTTTGCGGTCGTATGACGAATTCGGTGAAGTTTGAGTTGATTCAGGTAGGGGTATTCGAGAAGCCGTTGCCGCGCATCAGGATACGGCGGGATTCATTTGGTCGCCGATACCGAGCCGGTCTCGATCAACTCGACCGCCCGGCGCGCGATGGCGCTGCCGAGCTCACCGGTCGTCGCGGTGCCCCCGAGATCCGGTGTGCGAATACGACCTTCGCGCAGCACATCACAGACCGCGCCGTCGACCGCCGCAGCGGCGGCATGCTCGCCCAAGTGCTCCAGCAGCATTGCCCCGGCAAGGATCTGCGCGACCGGATTCGCGATGCCCAGCCCGGCGATATCGGGCGCACTGCCGTGTACCGCCTCGAACATCGACGGCGCCGTCCGTTCGGGACTGATATTGCCCGACGGCGCGAGGCCGAGCCCACCGGTCACCGCTGCGGCGAGGTCGGACAGGATGTCGCCGAACAGATTCGATCCGACGATCACATCGAGCCGATCCGGGTGCAGCACGATTTCGGCGGCCAGCGCGTCGACGTGCATTTGCCGGGTCGACACCTGCGGGTACTCGGCGGCGATGCGCTCGAATATGCTGTCCCAGTAGGGCATCGAGTGCAATAGGCCGTTCGATTTGGTGGCCGAGCACAGTAGGCCGTCGCGCTCGAGGGCCCGCTCGAAGGCGTAGCGGATGATCCGTTCGCAGCCGACCCGCGTGAAAATCGATTCCTGCCGCACGAATTCGTCCGGACGGCCCGGATGGTGCATACCGCCGATCGCGGAGTATTCGCCCTCCGAATTCTCCCGCACGATCAGGATGTCCAGCTCCTCGGCGGTACGGTCACGCAGTGCCGATTCCGTGCCGGGCAGCAGCCGCACCGGACGCAGGTTGACGTACTGGCCGAACGCCCGGCGCAACGGAATGAGCAACCCCCACAGCGAAATATGATCGGGGACACCGGGAAAGCCGACCGCACCGAGCAGGATCGCATCGAACCCGGCCAGTTGACCCACCGCGTCGGCGGGCATCATCGCCCCGGTGCGCAGGTAGTTCTCGCAGGACCAGTCGAATTCGGTCCATTCGATGCCGGGCAGTACCGCGTCGAGCACCGTGACCGCTTCGGCGCTGACGTCGACGCCGATGCCATCACCGGGAATCGTCGCGATCCGATAATTCTGCCCACCGGTCGCCCGACCGCCACCCCACACGGAATCGCTTCGCGATACTGAATGCCCACCCATCACTCGGTCGCCGCCGCTGATGGAATCGCTTCGCGATACTGAATTCAAAGTTGCACTCCGATGTACTTGGTCTCCAGGAATTCATCGATCCCGGTGAGTCCGCCCTCCCGGCCGAGGCCGGATTCCTTCACGCCCCCGAACGGCGCGGCAGGATTCGAGACAACGCCCTGATTCAGCCCGACCATGCCGGTTTCCAGCGCCTCGCACACCCGCAATCCGCGCCGCAAATTTTCGGTGAACACGTAACCCACCAAACCATACGGTGTGTTGTTGGCGCGCGCGACGACTTCGGCCTCGGTATCGAAGGTGCCGATCGCCGCGACCGGTCCGAAGATCTCGGTCCGACACATCTCGGCATCGTCCGGCACACCGGTCAACACGGTCGCGGGATAGAAGTTCCCCGGCCCGTCCAGCGCCTCGCCGCCGAGTCGCACGGTGGCACCCCGCCGGCGGGCATCGGCGACCAAGCGCACCACCTTCGCCACCGCATCGGCATCGATGAGCGGACCGACCACCACCCCCGGCTCGGTCCCCCGCCCCATCGGCAGCGCCGCCATCCGGTCGCCGAGCCGAGCGGCGAATTCGTCAGCGATGTTGCGCTGCACGAAGATTCGGTTCGCAGCAGTGCACGCCTGCCCGATATTACGCATCTTCGCGGCGAGCGCACCCTCGACGGCCTCGTCGAGATCCGCGTCGTCGAACACGATGAACGGCGCGTTGCCGCCGAGCTCCATCGAGGTCCGCATAACGGTACGCGCGCACTGCTCGAGCAGCAGCTTGCCGACGGCGGTGGAACCGGTGAACGACAGCTTGCGCGAGCGACTGTCCAGAATCAGCGGTGTCATCACCGCCGCCGGGTCGGATGTGGTGATCACATTGACGACCCCCGCGGGAACGCCGACCCGATCCAGGATCTCCGCCAGCGCCAGCATCGAAAGTGGTGTCTGCTCAGCGGGTTTCACCACACATGTGCACCCTGCCGCCAGTGCCGGACCAATCTTGCGAGTGCCCATGGCCATTGGGAAATTCCACGGCGTGATGAGCAGGCTGGGACCGACCGGCTGTCTGGTCACCAGGAACCGCGACCGGCCCGCCGGGGCTGGCATATAGCCGCCGTCGAGACGGACGGCCTCCTCGGCGAACCAGCGGAAAAACTCTGCCGCATAAGCGATTTCACCGCGCGCCTCGGCCAGCGGCTTACCCATTTCCAGGGTCATGATCAGCGCGAGTCGCTCGCTATCGGCGAGTAGCGCCTCGTGTGCGCGCATGAGGATGTCACTGCGCTGTCTGGGCGGCGTCCGCGCCCAGTCCGCCTGCGCCTCATCGGCCGCGCCAAGGGCATCCAGTCCCGCGGCCGGATCGGCATCGGCCACCTCACACAACAATTGCCCGGTCGCGGGATCGGTCACCGGCAGCGTGTCGGACGCGGCGCGCCACTGTCCGTCGATGAACAATCCGGTCGGCACCGTGTCGATCGCGGCGCGTTCGGCCGCGGTCAGGGTGGTCTCGATGAGCATGGCGCGGGCTCCTTTTCCTTCACGACGCAGCCTCTGGCCATTGCTGCGACCCCCGTGCCCATGTTATGCATATTGTCAACAATCCGACAATGGACAATCAGCGGATGCATGCCTGAGAGGCGGTTCACCATGAGCGAGCTATCCCCCATCCTCAAGCAGGCCACCCCGGTAGCCGTCGACCATGGATCGGGCTGCTACCTGTACGGCACCGACGGACGCCGCTACCTCGACTTCACCGCGGGTATCGGCGTGACCAGCACCGGGCACTGCCACCCACACGTGGTCGCGGCGGCCCAGGCGCAGGTCGCCAGCCTGATCCACGGCCAATACACCACCGTTATGCACAAGCCGCTGCTCGAACTCACCGATCGACTCGCCACGGTGCTGCCCGAAGGCCTGGACACCTTGTTCTTCGCCAACTCCGGCAGCGAGGCGATCGAGGCGGCGCTGCGGCTGGCCCGCCAGGCGACCGGACGGCCGAATATCGTTGTCTTCCACGGCGGATTCCACGGCCGCACCGTCGCGGCGGCGACCATGACGACCTCGGGCACCCGCTTTTCCGCCGGATTCAGCCCGCTCATGTCGGGTGTGCACGTCGCGCCGTTCCCCACCGCATACCGCTACGGCTGGTCCGAGGCCGAGGCCACCGACTTCGCGCTGCGCGAACTGGACTACCTCTTCGCCACCGTCACCACCCCCGCCGAAACCGCAGCGTTCGTGGTCGAACCGATGCTCGGCGAGGGTGGATACATCCCCGGCAACAGCACCTTCTTCCGCGGGCTGCGCGAACGCGCGGACCGGCACGGCATCCTGCTGGTCTTCGACGAGATCCAGACCGGTTTCGGCCGAACCGGAAAGTTCTTCGGACATCAGCATTTCGGCGTCCGCCCCGATGTCATCACCATTGCGAAGGGCCTGGCCAGCGGATTCCCGCTGTCCGGAATCGCGGCGCCGCGCGAGTTGATGAGCAAGGCCTGGCCGGGATCCCAGGGCGGAACCTACGGCGGCAATGCGGTGGCCTGCGCGGCGGCGATCGCCACGCTCGAGGTCATCGAATCGGAGCGATTGGTGGACAACGCGGCGGCGCGCGGCACTCAACTGCTGGCCGGACTGCGCGACAACGCGACCAAGGCAATCGGTGACGTGCGCGGTCTCGGACTCCTCTGTGGTGCCGAATTCACCACCGCGACAGGCGAACCCGATACCGTCACGGCCGCCGCCGCCCAACGGCTAGCGGTCGAAAAGGGCCTGCTGCTACTCACCTGCGGCGCGTATATGAACGTGGTGCGGATGATCCCGCCGCTGATCGTGACCGATACTCAGATCGACGACGCACTCGCGATCTGGTCGACCGTTCTCGCCGAACTCGCCGCATGACCTGGAGGCAGGACCCGTGACCCGCTACATCACCATCACGCTGACCAAGGCAGGCGTCACCTGCCGCGCCCGACTGCTCGACGCGCAAGCACCCCGGACCTGCGCCGCGGTATGGGATGCCCTGCCACAGGAGGGCGACGCGTTCCACGCCAAATACGCCCGCAACGAGGTGTACACCCTGGTGCCGCGGATCGTGGCGGCGCCGCATCGGGAGAACCCGACCGTCACCCCCATCCCGGGCGACGTATGCCTGTTCGATTTCGAAGCGTGGGAGATCGGCAATCCGGCCTACGGCTACGAGCCGGGAACGGCGGCGCACCACGAGCAAGGCGCCACCGATCTGGCGCTGTTCTACGGCCGCAACAACCTGCTCATCAATGGCGACCTGGGCTGGGTGCCCGGGAATGTCTTCGCCACCATCGAAGAGGGTCTCACCGATATCGCCAACGCCTGCAACACCCTGTGGCTGCACGGCGTGCAAGGCGAAACCCTGGTGTTCGCCCGCGCCTGAGGGTCACGATCCCAGGACGTGCTCGGCGTAGCGCGCCACCGCGAGGACCAGATCGTCGGAGTGGCGCGGCCCGACGATCTGCAGACCCACCGGCAGCCCCGCGGCGGTGGTGCCCGCGGGAATGCTGATGGCGGGTTGCTGGGTCATGTTGAACGGGTAGGTGAACGGTGTCCACTGCGGCCAGCTGTCCAGCCCACTGCCGGGCGGGACATCGTGGCCCGCCTCGAATGCGGCGATCGGCATCGTCGGGGTGATCAGCACGTCGTAGGTGGCGTGGAACGCGCCCATGGCGATGCCGAGTTGGGCGGCGACGTGACGGGCGTCGAGATAGTCGACGGCACCGATGGATTCGCCGCGTTCCCATACCGCGCGCAGACCCTGGTCCATCTGTTCGCGCGTACCGTCCGGGAATTTCGCCAGCATGGTGGCCGCACCGGCGGCCCACAGCACCTCGAACGCGTCGCGCGGGTCCTCGAAACCCGGATCGGTCGCGATGACCCGCAGCTCGGCCTCGGCCAACCGCCGCACCGCCGTATCCACGACCGCGGCGACCTCCGGATCGACCTCGGCATAACCGAGCGTCGGCGAATAGGCGACGGTGAGTCCGCGCACGTCACGCAGCATCTGGCCGCGGAAGGTCGTCACCGTTGGCGGCAGCGCGGTCGGATCACGCGGATCGGGCAGCGACAGGATGTCCATCAGCAGCGCCGCATCCTCGACCGTCCTGGTCATCGGCCCCGCATGCGCCAGCGGACCGAACGGGCTCGCCGGATACAGCGGCACCCGGCCGTGCGTCGGCTTGAAGCCGACGATGCCGCAGAACGCGGCCGGAATCCGAATGCTGCCGCCGCCGTCGGTGCCGACCGATACCGGGCCCATGCCCGCCGCCACCGCGGCCGCGCTGCCACCCGACGAGCCGCCCGACGTCGTCGCCGGATCGGCCGGATTGCGGGTGATACCGGTCAGCGGACTGTCGGTGACCGCCTTCCAGGCGATTTCGGGCGTTGTCGTCTTCCCGAGGAAAACCATGCCGTCCTCGCGCAACCGCGCCACGACCGGGCTGTCCACCTGCCAGGGACCGTTCGGATCGACCGCCCTGCTGCCGCGCCGGGTCGGCCAGCCCTCGGTCAGGAAGACGTCCTTGATCGAGATCGGCACGCCATCGAGCAGCCCACGGGCGTAGCCCGAATTCCAGCGCGCCTCCGAATCTTTGGCCTGCACCAGCGCCCGATCGGGATCGACCAGGCAGAAGGCATTCACCTCGCCGTCACGCGCCGCGATGGCCTCCAGGATCGCCTCGGTGGCCTCGACCGGTGAGAGTGTTCCGGCCGCATAGGCCGAGACCAGCTCGACAGCGGTCATCTCCGCCGGTCGAGTCGTGCTGTTGATATCGGGGTAGCTCATGGCATGGGCTCCTTCAGCCGGGCACGTACCCCAGCTCTTTATCGACCACGTTGTCCAACGGCCGACCGGCGATCCAGTTGTCGAAGTTGACGGTGAATGCTGCGACGACCTCGGTTCGCCAGCCGATGAAGTCACCCGAATTGTGCGGCGTGATAAGCACATTCGGCAGATCCCAGAGCGGATGCCGCGCCGGTAGCGGCTCCGGATCCACCACATCGAGTGCCGCCCCGGCGATCGATCCGGTACCGAGCGCGGCGACGAGGTCGTCGGTCACAACGAGTTCCCCACGGCCGACATTGACAAACCTGGCGTGTGGCTTCATCGCGGCGAATGCCTTGGCGTCGAACATTTCCCGGGTCTGCGGCGTCAACGGTGCGACCGCAACGACGTAGTCGGCAACGGGAAGTTCCGCGAGCAGATCGCTGCTCACGGTGCCGAAATCCGGGTCGTCGGCCCGCGCCCGCCGACCCACCGCCCGCACGCTCATCCCGGCCGTGCGCAACAAGCGCGCGATGGCGCGGCCGATCGAACCGGTTCCCACGATCAGGACGGTCGCGCCCGCGACGCGTTCGGATTCGCGATGGCGCCATTCGTGCCGTTGCTGCAGGCGCAGCGATCCGGTCAGATCCTTGGCGAACCCGAGGATCTGACCCAGCACGTATTCCGCGATGGCAGTGTCGAATACGCCGCGGGTATTGGTGACCACGACCTCGCTTTCCCGCAGTTCGGGGAACATCACCGGATCCACCCCGGTCGAACCCATATGCAGCCAGCGCAACCGGTCGGCCGCGTGCCAGGCGCCGGGAACCGCGCGAGTCAGGAAGTCGTAGACGAATAGCGCCTCGGCGCCGCGCAGTGCGTCGGCGAGTCCGGACGCCTCCGTGTAGCGCACTTCGGCTCGTTCGGCCACCGGGGCCATGAGGTCCGCGTCGGGCACACTGTCACTGTGCAGGACGGTGACAATCGGGCCCTGTTCCACATTGACACACTAAAATCGCATCGTATGATTGTCAACAATCCGATCGTTCTCGGAGGTCTAACGGCTGAGCGCGAGAGGGGCCGCATTGGAACTCGGCTTTCCCGATATCGAAGGGCCCGTAGCACAACGGGGTATCGGGATCATCGCACCGTTCGACCTCGCGCTCGAGCGTGAACTCTGGCGCTGGGCGCCGCTGGATGTCAGCCTGCACCTGGCCCGCACACCCTACGAACCGGTCCCGGTCTCGCTGGCGATGGCGGAGCTGGTCTCCAATCCCGTGCACCTGACCGCGGCGACTCACAATGTGCTGCACGTCGAGCCGGAAGTCGTTGCCTACCTGTGCACTTCGGGCAGTTTCATCAGAGGCCTGGCCTACGAGAAGTCATTGCGCGACACCATCTGCCGGGCCGGCGCGCAGGACGCCGTCACCACCTCCGGTGCACTACTGGAGGCGATTCGACATCTGAGCATCAGCAGGCTGTCGGTGATCACCCCCTACGACGATGTCCTCACCCACAAACTGCACGACTTCCTCGCCGAGGCGGGCTGCAGCGTAATCCGTTCCGACCACCTCGGATTGGGCGGCGGCATCTGGAAGGTCAACTACCGCACCATCGCCGAACGCATCGTCGGCGCGGACGACCCGCAGGCCCAAGCCATCTTCGTCAGCTGCACCAACCTGCCCACCTACGACGTCATCGAGCCGCTGGAACAGGCCCTCGGCAAACCCGTGCTCACCGCGAATCAGCTCACCATGTGGGCCTGCCTGGGCCGGATGAAGCTGCCGATGATGGGTCCGGGAAAGTGGCTACTCAACGTTTTCTGAACGGAAGAACACCGCATGCAGGCACCCACCGTCGGTTTCATCTATCCCGACCACGCGGCCGAGGACGACTATCCGCTGGCCGCGGCGACTCTCGGCGCACGACTGCCGGTGGCCCACATCTACGGCACCGATCTGCACGCCATACCGGAACTGCTCGATCTGGGCAGTCCGGACAAGCTTCGTCACGGTGCCGAACTGCTCGCGCCCGAGCGGCCCGCCGCGGTCGTATGGGCCTGCACCTCGGGGAGTTTCGTGTACGGCCCGCAGGGCGCTCGCGAGCAGGTGAGCGCACTGGCCGCGGCCGCGGGCGTACCCGCGTCCAGCACCAGCCTCGCCTTCGTCGCGGCCGCGCACGCGCTCGGTGTGCGGCGCGTCGCGGTCGCGGCGAGCTATCCGGACGAGGTCGCGCGACTGTTCGTGGAGTTTCTGGCCGACGCCGGAATCGAGGTGGTTTCGCAGTCGAGCGCGGGCATCGATACCGCCGCCGAGGTCGGCACCCTGACCGCCGCACAGGTGCGTGAGTTGGCGGTGGCCAATGACCACCCCGACGCGCAGGCCCTGCTGATTCCGGATACCGCCATGCACACCATCGCGGTGTTGCCGGAACTGGAGGCCCGCACGGGAAAGATCGTGCTGACGGCCAATCAAGTCACCATCTGGGAGGGCCTGCGGCTCACCGGCACCGTGCTCGGCGCCGGCTCCCTCGGCACCCTCTTCTCGGAAAGGCCCAGTTATGTCGGTCGTTGATTTCGAGCCGGTGAACCGGCAGTCGACGGCGGAAATGATCGCCGATCGGCTGCGTGAGGCGATCATGCGCGGCAATCTCGCACCCGGCGCCCAGCTCGGGGAAGCCGACCTCGCAACCCGATTCGGAGTGTCGCGCGGTCCGGTGCGCGAGGCCATGCAGCGACTGCTCAGCGAGGGCCTGCTCTACAGCATCCGCAACCGCGGCATCTTCGTCATCGAACTCACCATCGACGACGTCGTCGACATCTACCGAGCCAGAACCGCCATCGAAGGCGGCGCCCTCGCCCTCATCCTCGACGGCCGCCGCGCCATCGCCCACGCCGCCCTCGAGCCCAGCGTCACCGCTATGTGCGCATGCGCCGAGACCGGCGACGCCGCCGGAGTTTCCGACGCCGATCAGGCCTTCCACGAGGCCCTGGTCGACAGTGCGGGCAGCCCACGCCTGGTACGCGCCGCCCGCACCCTGCTCATCGAAACCCGAATGTGCTTGGGCGCCTTACAGACAACGTATCCAGACCTGCGCGAACAAGCCCGCGAACACGTCGAACTCCGCGACGCCATCGGGTCCGGGCCGGTGCGCCGCGCCCGCACATTGCTCGTCGAGCACATGGACGACGCGGTCCGGCGCCTGCGCAGCCGATACACCGACGGCGAGCGGGCGACGTAGCCGTCTCGTGGCGTTGCCCGGATGGACCGCTGGGGTGAGGTCGCGGTCCGGTTGGCGCAGCCGAACGCACACGGGTCTGCTTGGCCGCTCATCGCTTCGAGGACTCCAAGGTCAGGACCAACACTGGGCGCGTTTTGCCTGGCTAGGGGCTCGCATGCAGTTACTCTCGGTATCCGATTCTCGATGCCGTGGCTATGCCCCAATCCGAGGAAGGGATCGAACCGTGAGGAGTCGACTAACGAGCTTGGCCGCAGTCTTGATGGGAACACTCGTCGTGGGCGGAGGCAGTACGATCTCCGCGCCACAGGCATGGACGTTACCGGCCACGGAGGTGGCCGCCGGTTTCTACCTGCCGCCGATGCCGCTGCCCGAGGGCGACCCGGGCACCATTCTCCGCGCCGAACCAGCGCCGGTGGCGATGTCGGCCCCCGGACAGCCCGGAGTCATCCCGGCCGCGGCGACGCGCATGATGTACCTCAGCAGCGATACCCAGGGCGCGCCGACCGCGGTGGTGGGAACGTATCTGCAGCCGACCCAGCCGTGGACCGGCCCTGGCGAGCGCCCGTTGATCGCGTACGCGGTCGGCACCAAGGGGCAGGGCGATGAATGCGCGCCTTCGAAGCTGTTGTCACAGCTCGTCGCGGTCCAGCCGCCGCTCGACGTGATCTTCGAATACGACGCGGTGGCGCTGGATTCGCTGCTGCAGCGCGGTATGGCGGTCGTCGTGACCGACTACCACGGCCTGGGCACGCCCGACGTTCACGACTATCTGAACCGGAAAGCGCAGGCCCATGCCGTATTGGACGCGGCGCGCGCCGCGCTCCGGCTGCCCGGCACCGGCCTCAACCCGGGCTCACCGGTCATCGTCTACGGATACTCCCAGGGCGGCATGGCCTCCGCCGGTGCGGCCGAACTGCAACCGAGCTACGCCCCCGATCTGAATGTGCGCGGCGCCTATATCGGCGGGCCAGTGGTGGATGACGAGTACTTCATCGGATACAACGACGGCCGAGCCGCCATGGCACCCACTTACGCCTGGATCCTCAACGGCATCGCCGCCGACTATCCCGACACCCGCCCCGTACTCGAAGCTGAGCTCAACGACACCGGCAAGGCGATCCTGGGCGAGTCCCAGAACAAATGCGCGGTCCCCATCGGATTGGCCCAGGAACATCAGTTCTCGTCCCAATGGACCACCAGCGGACAACCTCTCACCGCGGTGATCGATCAGTCCCCGGTATTGAAAGCAGCATTCGACGAGCAGCGAATCGGCACACTCACCCCGTCGGTGCCCGTATTCATCTCCTCGGCCAGGAACGATGAGGGCGCGCCATATACGCCCATTCGCGACGTGGCCGCCAATTGGTGCAGTCGCGGGGCGGCCGTTCAACTGGAGTCGTACGCCGCGATTCCCGCTGTGTCCGGAGTCGTCGGCACCCACGTGCTCGCCTTTTTCCCGGCACTGGCGGCCTCGCAGCAGTGGTTGACCGATCGGCTCGCGGGCATGCCTGCCCCGGCCAATTGCATGGCCCTGCCCTAGTTTCTGGGGCGGGGGCGTGATTTCCGCTCGCGATACCCGGGCGCGGGTCGGTCGCCGGACCGACCCGCGCCTTTCTCGGTACTCCAGCAGTTGTTTGCCGAGACAGGGAAGTCATCCGCTGGATCGATCCGCACGAAACCGGTCATCGGTGTGCAATGCGAAAGTGCCCGGTCAAGAGGCATTTTCACAAGATCGCCAGTGTGCCGCGAAGAAACGACTATTCTGTGCCTACAAGATCTACAAGGTTGAGCGCATCCGTTTTCGGCAACCGCACTCCAGATGGGGTGCTGTTCTGTTGGACCAGCGGGACGACTATGGCGATCTTTAAAGATACGGAAGCTCGCGACCCTAAGCGCTACCTTTGGATACTGGGTTTGATTGCCCCGGGTTGCGCATTGCTTCCGTCACAACTGGTGGCCCATACGGGCCTGACACTCTTCTGGTGGATCGGTCCGATCATCGTGTTCGTGGTGATTCCGCTGCTGGACTTGGCGGTTGGCGATGACGGAAGCAGTCCGCGAGATGAGGACTACGAGGCATTGTCCAACGATCGTTATTATCGTTGGTGCAATTACCTTTTCCTGCCGATGCAGTTCATCGGGCTGCTGATCGCGGGATATCTGTGGGCACGAACCGAACTGAGCCTAACCGATAAGCTCGGATTGGCCGTGACGCTGGGAGTCGTGTCAGGCATCGGAATAAACGCCGCCCATGAACTCGGCCACCGGGCCGAGCACCTCGAACGGTGGCTGGCGAAAGTCGCGCTGGCGCAATCCGGATACGGGCATTTCTTCGTCGAACACAACCGCGGTCACCACGTCCGCGTCGCCACCCCGGAAGACCCGGCCAGCGGCCGATTCGGCGAGTCACTGTGGGAGTTCCTGCCGCGCAGCATGTGGGGCGGCTTTCGTTCGGCGCTCGTCTTGGAACGCGAACGCCTGTCCCGCAAGGGAAAACGCTGGTTCAGCCCGGAGAACCATCTCCTGCAAGCGTGGTCGATGAGCGTCGCGTTATTCGGCACGATGATCCTGGTCTTCGGACTCGCCATCATCCCGTATCTGGCGATGCAGGCGCTGATCGGTGCGGGATTGCTGGAGACGGTGAACTATATCGAGCACTACGGGTTGCTGCGCCCGCGCCGCGCCAACGGCCAGTACGTGCGGTGCTCGCCACGCGACAGTTGGAACAGCGACCGTCTGGTCACGAACATCTTCCTGTTCCACCTGCAACGCCACAGCGACCACCACGCAAATCCCGGCCGTCGCTATCAAACCCTGCGCCACTCCGAGCAGGCACCACAACTGCCCGCAGGCTACGCCACCATGGTCGTGCTCGCCCTCGTGCCGCCATTGTGGCGCGCGGTCATGGATCACCGCGTGCTGGATCACTACGGCGGCGACATCACACTCGTCAATACGAAATCCGGGGCCGGGCGTCGCCACATACTGCCCCCGGCCCAGCCGGAGATGCCACTCAGTAGTCGAACGCGGGTTCGCCGTGCGCCGAATCCTCGTCGAGCTGGGTAAGGACGCCGCCACCCACCAGATAACGGTCGGCCACCTCGGCGATTTCATCGAGGGCGCGCAGCGTTTCCGATTCCGGGAGGGTCGGCAGGCTGAAGACCAATCGCTGCACTCCGGCCTCGGCGTAGCCGTCGATCAGGGCAGGATCGGCCGCGGCGAACGCGACTGTGACCGGCAGGTCGTTTCCGTCGAGCTGGGCCAGCTGGGCCGGTATCGCGGCGGGATCGGCCACCGCGGCGGGAAGCCAGCCGACACCGTGCCGGATCGCACGTTTGGCCGCCGCCTCGCCGCCACCGATGAAAATCGGCGGGTGCGGGGTTTGCACGGGTTTCGGCCAGGCGTACATCGGGTCGAAATCGATGAAGCGGCCGTGGTATTCGGCGAGGTCGTTGGTCCAGATCGCCCGGATGGCTTCGAGTTGCTCGTCGAGCAGCGCGCCGCGGGTACGTGGGTCGGTGCCGTGATCGGCCATCTCCTCGCGATTCCAGCCCGCGCCGACGCCGAATACGAAGCGCCCCTGCGAGATCAGGTCGAGCGTGGCGACCTCCTTCGCGGTGTGGATGACATCGCGCTGGATCAGCAGCGAAACGCCGGTTCCGAGAATCAACCGCTCGGTGACGGCCGCGATGGCGCCCAGGGTGACGAACGGATCCAGCGCGCGGTAGTACACCCGCGGCAGCTCGCCTCCGCCCGGGGCGGGCGACTTCCGGCTCGCCGGGATATGCGAATGCTCGGGCAGGAACAACGATTCGACCCCCCGCTCCTCCAGCGCCACACCAAGTTTCGGACCGCTGATCCCTTCGTCGGTAACGAAGGTGGTGATACCAATCTTCATGTCCTGAATGCTCGAACATTCACATCTATGTGAAGGTCAATCTGGGCCCTTATGAGGTGGAGCACATCTGCTTCGGAGAAGTGTCCGAGCGATCGCGGTTCTGGTTTCTGTCGATTAACGTGGGACATACCGCGACTGGCGTCACGTGGGCAGACCACGAGGAAGCGCAGTATCGGAGCGTCGTCCGCCTGGGTGCTCCTCATCTCGATCACGGGATAGGAAGTACCGCAATGGATTTGCGATATGGCATGAACCCGCACCAGCAGGCGCGCATCCTCGGCGGCAGTGATCATGTCAGGGTGCTGCACGGGTCGGCATCGATGATCAACTACCTCGATGCGCTCAATGCCTGGCAACTGGTTGCCGAAGCCCGCCACGCTACCGGCATGGTCACCGCGGCATCGTTCAAGCATGTCTCCCCCGCAGGCGTCGCCGTCGCCGGGAAACTCGACGAAACAATATGCCGGACATGGGGATTGGCCGACAATTCGGTCGGCCCACTGACCGCGGCGTATGCGCGGGCCCGCGACGCCGATCCCCGTTCGTCCTACGGGGACATGATCGCGGTGTCCGAACCGGTCGATCTCGAACTGGCCGAACTGCTGGCCACAGTTGTCTCCGACGGCATCATCGCCCCCGGGTACGCACCGGGAACCGTTGCCGCCCTGGGCCGCAAGAAAGCCGGCAGATTCGTCGTCTTCGAGATCGATCCGGCTTACGAGCCGCCGAGCACCGAACTCCGCACGGTCTTCGGTGTCACCCTCGAACAGGACCGCGATCGGTTGCCGGTCACCGCGAACATGTTGCAAGCGGTCGAAGGACAACCGATCGGCCCCGCTGCGACTATCGACGCACTGCTGGGGATGGTGACGGCCCGCTACACACAGTCCAACACCGTTGTGTACATCCGCGACGGCATGAGCATCGGAGTCGGCGCCGGTCAGCAATCACGTGTCGACTGCACCCTGCTGGCCGGAGCGAAGGCCCGGACCTGGTGGGGTCGGCGACACCCCGCGATCCGAGACCTACCGCTGCCCGCGACGACACCACGTCAGCAACGGTTGAACTGGCAAATCGCGACCGCAGCCGGAACCCTCACCACCTCACAGCGCGCTGAGCTCGACACCCTCCTCATCCGATCCCACGACCTCCCCGACGACGCCGAACGGACCGCATGGGCCCATCGACTCAGGGATGTCACGCTGGTCTCCGACGGCTATCTGCCCTTCCGCGACAACATCGACGTCGCCGCCGAACACGGAGTCTCGGTCATCGTCGAGCCGGGCGGTGCACTACAGGCGGATACCATCGCCGAGGCTTGCCGCGAACACCGAATCACCCTCGCACGCACGGGAGTTCGACTGTTCCACCACTGACATTCCGCACGAACGCATGTTCACCGCTGACCCGGTCGAGGAGCGGACCGGCCACCTATCGGGTGTCCGGCCCCGCGAGATGTGCTGAGGCTCAGGGCATCCGGGTCGGGGTATGCACAAGGCGACCCCCGCTCTCATGAGCGAGTGCCGCCTTGTGCATCAGCGCAGTTCACAGTCGGTTAGGGCCGATCTGCTGCTCAGTTCCATCCGTTGGGGAGGTTACCGCCGAAATTCGTCCGGACCCAGGTGGCAATGTTCTCCGTCTGAGCCGGCCAGTCGGTGTGCCATACCTGATTGCCGTTGATCAATGCCGCATCTTTCGTGCTCCACGGCAATTGCATGACCGCATCGATCTTGTCCCAGGAGGGAAAGTGACCGGTGAAGTTTCGCCCGACCCATTCCCCGATGGCTACCGATTGACCTGACCAGTCGGTGTGCCATACCTGATCGCCGTTGAACAAGGCCGCATTCTTTGCATCCCATGGGAGCTTGCAGGCAGCGTCGACGCGCGCCCAGTTGGGTAGCTTCCCCGTGAAGTTTCGGGAGGCCCAGTCCGAGATGCTCAGCGTCTGACCCGACCAGTCGGTGTGCCATACCTGATCGCCGTTGATCAACGCCACATTTTTCGTGCTCCATGGCAATTGCATCGCCGCATCGACCGCCTTCCAGGAAGGAAGGTGGCCGGTGAAGTTTCGCCCGATCCATTCCGAGATGCTCAGCGTTTGACCTGACCAGTCGGTGTGCCATACCTGGTCGCCGTTGATCAACGCCGCATTCTTTGCGTCCCACGGGAGCTTGCAGGATGCACTGATCATCTCTCCTCCTCTGAATCTGCCGGGGGTTATCGTTCCAATGACGCCTCGGACCGCACAGTAAAGGCTGAGCTGGATTTTCCTGATCATTCGATTCTTGATGAGCTCGTGTAGACATTCGCGGCAGACCGCCGCACGCAGCGCCTAAGTCCGATCGCCTTCATGATCGACCGTCTATTCCCAAAGTGGCTGGTCAGAGCACGTCTAGCGGGCCGCACCATCATCTTGGCGTTCGCGCTGAATCGAACGCCACGATCGTACCCTGGGGTCTCGGGGCTCCGGGGCTCGTTTCCGCAGATCGCTGCTCACGGGCCGCGGCGTGCTGTGGAGCAACCCGGCTAGTGACGAGCCCGCTGTGGGGCGCGAGTGGGAGAGGTATTTCCGCGCTCAGCGTAATCATCCCATTCGGCTTGACCTCAACTCGACTTCAGGTTCCAGGCTTGTCTCCGTCGGATCGAGCAAGGAAATATTGGAGGTTGTCATGCGCGCTGTGCACGCTGCGAAATTCGGTGGGCCCGAGGTTCTTTCGGTGCGTGAGGTGCCGGAACCAGTTGCCGGGCCGGGGCAGGTGGTTGTCGATGTGGCGGCGGCCGATGTGATGTTCCTGGATGTCCAACTCCGAAGTGGTTGGGGCACAGAGTTTTTCAAGGTCGAACCGCCGTATGTGCCGGGCGGCGCGGTTGCTGGGGTGGTGGCTTCGGTCGGCGCGGACGTCGATCCGAGTTGGGTCGGCAAGCGCGTCACCACCCAGACCGCCGCGAGCGGGATCGGTGGTGGGCTGCCGATCGGTGGGTACGCGGAGCGGGCCCTTGCCAAGGCCGAGACCCTGGTTCCAGTGCCAGATGGGCTGACTCTGTCGCAGGCGGTAGCGCTCGCGCATGACGGTAAGACCGCGCTCGCCGTCTTCGATCGGGCCACGATCCAGCCCGGTGAATGGGTGCTGATCACCGCGGCCGGCGGGGGGCTGGGCACCCTGCTGATCCAACTCGTCCGCGCCGCCGGGGCGAACGTGGTGGCCGCGGCGCGGGGCAGCGCCAAGCTGGAGCTCGCGTCACGTCTCGGCGCACATGCCGTCGTCGACTACTCCGAACCCGACTGGTCGGCGAAGGTGCGCGCCGCGACCGGCGAGCAGGGCGCACATGTCGTATTGGACGGGGCGGGTGGCGCATTGGGCGCGGGCGCCGCCGAGACCGCGGCGGACGGCGGCAGGTTCATCGGATATGGCGCTGCCGCAGGACAATTCGCCGACTACGACCGGGAAGCGTTGGCCGCGCGCGGGATCGGCGTGCTCGGATTGTTCGACCTGACCGCCAAGGACGATATCGATTGGCACGCATTGGCCGAACGTTCGCTCGCCGAGGCGGTGGCGGGACGGCTGGAAGTCGTTATCGGCCAATCCTTCCCGCTCGAGCAAGCCGACCGCGCCCACGCCACGATCGAGTCCCGAACGGCCATTGGACGCACAGTTCTTACGGTCTGAACGCCCTTCTGCGACAACCTGTCTCACCTACCTGCGGGTAATCCTGGTTCGGCGCTAGGGTGCCCGCGTGGAAACACTGATTGTCGTTGTCGTCGTCTTCGTCGTGCTCGGTCTCGTGGCTCTCATCGTGCAGCTGGCCAGCCGCCCGCCGCGCAGCCGATCCCAGTGGGACCGTGACGACGTCGACGACGACTACGACGGCTGGGAGAGCGACTGAACTCAGCCGACCGGCGTCAGCACCACCACCGCGATCGGCCGCTTGGTCATTTTCTGATACGCGCTGTAGCGCCCCTGGTTGACCTTGTCGACGATCGCCCACCGCCGCGCATAATCCGGATCGCCGGGCAACGTAGCCCGCGCGACCACCGCGATCTTGCGCCGCCCGACCTGAATCTCACACTCCGGCTTCGCCTTCACATTCGCCAACCACCCCGGTGGCCGCGGCGACCCTCCATTCGACGCGGTCACCAAATAATCCGCCCCATCCCGTCCGTAGGTCAGCGCCGAAGTCCGCCGCTGCCCCGTCTTGCGCCCCACCGTCCGCAACAGCAATGTCGGATTGCCGAACAGCAGCCGATGCCCCACCACCCCACCGCTGTTCTCATAAACCCACTGATGCACCTTCAGCACATTCGCGAACACACTCGCCACAGCCCACCCTCCAGCCCGGTTCCACGGTTACGCCCCCACCCTAATGGCACCACGACCACCACCCCGTCGCCCCGCCGCAACCTTCCGCGGCATCCGACTGGTGCCCACCCCCACCCACCCGGTACCATCCCCAACGCTGTCGGTATCCACCGCGCACGGGGCGGTAGCTCAGTCGGTTAGAGCCGTGGACTCATAATCCATTGGTCGCGGGTTCGAGCCCCGCCCGCCCCACAAACCCACTCTGAGCAGGGGTTTTTGTTTTTCTGGAGAGGTTTCGATCTCGTCCACGAATAGATTATCGCGGTAGTATCGGGCGGCTCGGGGATCGTTTCGCTGGACGACATCCGCGAGTTGCGCTACGACTTCGCGACCGAGCTGCGGCGGAAGAACCGTGCCAAGAAGACGATCGACGTCTACCTGGTCCACATCGGGTAATCTGCCGGACGCCCCGGACAAGCTGGTGCCGGTCCCGAGTATCGAGTCTTTGAAGACGCTGCTCGACGGGCGTTCGGGAACCGATTTCGAATCGCGTCGAGACAACGCGATCATCCGACTGTTCGCCGATACCGGTTGCCGCTGTGCGAGGGAGCCTGAAATTACACTCATCGGCATGTGCGGGCGTGCCACGAGATCGCTTGTACCTCAACTACCGTGGTTCGTCGAACGGCCGGAACGCGGCAATACCGGAAGTGCGCGCAGCGGTCCGACCGACCGGTGATCATGGCCAGCCGGACCCGACAGCAACTGGTCGTGATCGAAGGAACTCGGTCAGGCGGTGATGTGTTCTTCTACGGTGAAAGACCGTGTGCGAGAACGATCGAGGAAGGTGCACTCGTCCTCGGCGATCCCCGATCCCGGTGCATACATGACCGCCACCCAGCTCTCATACGCCGCACGGTCGGGAAAACCCAGCTCGGTGATGATGTCCACGTCTCCTGCGGCTGCATCGTCGGACACGACGTAGTTGCGCCGATAGCTCATAGGCGCCGGAGCCAGGCTGGTGACAAGCCGAACGTGATGGTTTTCGTAATGCTCGATCAACTCGTTCCTGCTCAAGCCGGGCTTTTTCACCAGCAGCGCGATGACCTTGAACATCGTGCTCAGTCTCCTTCCTCGACGGTCAATTCTCACACTTCAGTTGCGTGCCTGCATCCCGCCGACCACTCGGGCGACGGCATGCTCCCCGCCCGCGGACAGCCAGCTATGGCCGCCCGCGCGGGCGATATCTCGATCGACGTCGACTCCGGCCACGCCGCCACGCTCGCGCAGCCATGCCCGATCACCGTCCTCATCACATGCGCAGCCCGCTGACATCACGGCGCAAAACCCTGCCATCCGGTCGGAAGGACCGTTCACCATGTCCCGAATCTGGCGCATCCCGGCGACAACGACCGCGGATAGGAACCGTCGACGGTCATGGGTCGACCCCTCGGCAGGTCCGCGAACGGCTCGACATCCACAGTCCGACAACACCACTCGATGTAATACTCCCGAGAGCCTGGCATGGTCGAATACCTGGGCTACCGCCCCAAGATATACACTCTCGTCCTCAGCCGTGCCGCCGCCTTCACCAACGATTCGAGACCACCGGCGACGCACTACCGGGCGGGACAACATCCTGGATCGACATCCACAACACCGACGACGAACTTTCTCGCGACCGGCACGCCACGACCATCCAACCGACGGCAGTTGAGTATCTCATCGAGCCCTCCCGCACCCGACATGGTCGACGCGCTAGGCCGAGCTACCTACATCCTGTACCTGGCCTACCCTGGCTCCGGCTTGCCCTACTGCTGGTTCCGCGGGCCAATCGTCCGCGAGATGTAGCGCAGCACTCGGGTGGCATCAACCCTGTCCCCGCTTGCGTCAGATGACCTGCCGGACAACAGGGCTGAGAGCGTTCAGTGTGGACCGGGCTACAGCGACCGACGGTGAAGTAGCATATGGCGCGTCCCGTGCACCTGAACCGCGTCTTCTATAGCGGTGATCGAGTCGTGACCATAGACTCTGTCGCGTGAGCGAACCGCATCCGCCCACGGGGGGCACCCGTACAGATCATCCTGCACCACAGGAACCTTCGCGACGCGAAGGCTCGGAACCACCGCGCCGAGGAAGGATCAGCGACATCGGGCCCGCCTGGATTACAGCCATCGCCGCATTGATCGCCGCGCTAGTCGGCGCCGCAGGGTTCTTTGCAGGGCGAGTTGGTGCCCCAGAGACTCACACGGCCGCAAGCCCGACCTCTTCTGCGACTACAGCCCCGGCAGCGTCGAGAACGACCACGTCGTCGCCGACCAATAGTACTGAGGCGCCAGCAGGCGTAGAACCTACGAGCGTTCCGGGCGCAGCGGTTGGCGCAGTGCTCGTCCAGAACTGCGCAATTACCCTCGCTAAAGACTACCGATTGCCAATCGGCGGCGGTTCCGAATGTCCATTCCCGACAAAAGGAGACGCAATTGGCGTGTATTGGTGGTATGCGTATTCTCTGGACGCGAGCGGTAAGAACGTAACCCTCGCGAAACTGGAAAACTCGCCAGCCACTTACGAATCGTGCAAGAAGAGTACTAAATACGTCAAGGGGCTGACGTATCCGACACTCGGCGATGTGCTGTGCTATGTCGGAAATGGTGTCGTAGCGGCCCTTGCTTTCACCGCGAATTCTGAAGGCGGCACCTCGCCGGGCTTTGCGGAATTCAACCTGACAATCTGGCAGGGATAGGAACTCGGTCGCGGGTCGTTAGTCGGGGAAGTGGTTGCCGGTTCGGAACCGAGCGTTGACGATGAGCCTCTCGCCAGCTGCGCTTCTGCTTATTGCGGCGTCGTGGACGGTGCCGCACCAGAGGTGAGGAGGATCTGTTGACAGTAGATTGCTGCCCTGTCCGATACGTACGGGCCGACGCTCCAAGGCCGGTTATGCGGATTTCGCCGCCGTTGGCCCCAGTTCTGCTGCTCGGGCTACCCAGCGACTCCGGTCGTTCGGGTGTCGACCATGACGGGACGCGGCGTGATCGCAGCCCGGACGCCGAGATCTTGCGAAATGCCGGAGCAGGTGTTTGCCGATGCACATGTGGCTCCGGCCCGTTCGGGGTCGGACGAACATCCAGTCAGGCTGCCATCACGGCAATCGAGAACGACACACTGAGCACCCGCTGAGGCCAAACGTACTGACTGCGTCGAAACTGCTATGCCCGCTGATGCTCTCGGTGGTTCCGCAGCGGTCAGCGACGACCTGCAGCTTCTGGAGCTTCACCGGCAGTTCGACGTAATCCGGAAGACTGCGGCTGACAAGCGCCTTCTCCCGCTCGCGGAAATTCCGCATGCGCCAGCGTAGGTTGTCGAGAATCCTCGCGTTCCGTCGCGCCGGGTGCAGAATTCAATGTGCCATGGACAGTGGCTCAATCGATCCGCGGGCGAGCGTGAGCGGCGCGACCGTATGAAGTACGCGTCGATCGACGACAAGGGTCTTGAGCGCCTGAAGATTTGTCCGCGCCCTCTACCAGGCTGGCACGGACACTATGGGGAACCTGGTCGAGGTTGCTGTCCCGGTCGTCTCGGCTGAGAGCCGAACCCTCAGCGACGGGAATTCGCCTTTCGCACCTACACGTTCCATGAGCCGCTCGATGGTCGGACTGATCTTCTCCAACTGGCCGGTCCCCCATGGGGCCACCACCTCATTCATTGGGAACGGACCAGAACCGATTGAGTAGCAAGATGGTTGCTCATCTGCGTGGATCAAGAGCGGGGTGGATATGGATCGGCGCCTGAACGTTGATGTTCGACCTCCGACAGGCATCCAGGTGGTCAGCATTTACTCTCTATTTTCATCCGAATACGATCGAAATCTATAGAACGTCAACATATCCCAGGCTCTCACCCTCTTGGAATATTCGACCAGCTAAACCGGTGAAATCGAATGTAATCGAATCCGGTCGAATCGGCTGGTGAGCCGTAGACTGCGAATCCATTGGTCGCGGGGTCGAGCCCCGCCCACCCCACAAATCCCTGTTCAGCGATCCGGCGGAATGTGGGAGCCTGCCCATTGGGTGTCCCGTCGAGGTCGTGAAAGAGGGGCTTTGTGCGGTTGGTAGGCCTGCCAGTCGCGGCCAAAACTGATGTGACCGTGATCTTTTCGTGCTTGGCCGGGCTGAAGGGTTCACTTTCTAGATTCGTGACGATTGCGCAAGCGTGCGAGGTTGCGGCGGTAGATTTGAGTCTCGGGATGGTCGGGGCCCAGCACTCGTTCTGAAACGGTGAGGTTCTGCTCGAGCAGCGTGATCGCCTCCGCGATCCGGCCCATCGAGTGGTAGGCAACCGCGAGGTTGTTGCGAAAGATCAGAGTGTCGGGATGATCAGCGCCGAGCACCTGCTCGGGGTCGGTGAAAGTTTGTTCGTACAAGCTGATTACCTCTTGCGGGCGATCCGCCGCAAGATATGCGCTGGCGAGATTGTTCGCGGAGACCAGGCTGGCGAGATCCTCGGCGCCCAGCATTTGCTCGCGGGCTGTGAGGTTCTGTTGGTAGAGCGTGATCGCCTCTGCGTTCCTGCCTGCGGACTTGTAGGCGTCGGCCAGGCTCTCAGCCAAAGTCAGAGTCTGGGGGTGGTCGGGACCGAGCACCCGCATGTGGTCGGTGAGGTTCTGCTCGTAGAGCGTGATCGCCTCTGCGATGCGGCCTGCGGACTTGTAGGCATCGGCGAGGCTCTCGCTCAACGTCAGAGTCTCGGGATCGTCGGGACCGAGCACTCCCGCAGCGTCGGAGACGTTCTGCTCGTAGAGCGTGATCGCCTCGCCGAGCCGGCCCGCCGCCTCGTATGCGCAGGCCAAAGCGTGGCGGGCGGCCACGAAAGGATTGCGGTCGCGGCCGTACTCCCGTTCGACGTCGGTGAGGTTCTGCTCGCCCAGCGTGATCGCCTCCGCGATCCGGTCCGCACTGAGGTACGCGAGAGTGAGGTGGTAGCGGATTCGCAGAGCGTCGGCATGGTCGGGACCGACCACGCGCTCGGTGTCGGCGAGGTTCTGCTCGTACCGCGCGATTGCCTCTGCGATCCGGCCCGCCGACTCGTATTCGCTGGCGAGGTCGTTGCGGGAGACCACGGTGTCGGGATGATCAGGTCCGAGCACTCGCAGTGAATCAGCGAGGTGCTGCTCATACTGTGTGATGGCGTCCCCGATCCGGCCCACGGACTTGTAGGCGTCGGCGAGGGATTTGCGGGAGACCACGGTGTCGGGATGATCAGGTCCGAGCACTCGCAGTGAATCAGCGAGGTGCTGCTCATACTGTGTGATGGCGTCGCCGATCCGGCCCACGGACTTGTAGGCGTCGGCGAGGGATTTGCGTATGGCCATCGTGTCGAGGTGATCAGTACCGGCCATGTGTTCGGTGCGGATGAGGTTTTGCTCGTAGAGCGTGATCGCCTCGCCGATCCGCCCCGCCGCCTCGTACGCGTAGGCCAGACGGGTGCGGCAGCGCAGAGTGCTGCGATGCTCGGCGCCCAGCACCCGCACACGGTCGGCGAGGTTCTGCTCGTAGAGCGTGATCGCGTCCTCGATCCGGTCTGCGGACTTATAGGCGTCGGCGAGGCTCTCGCCCAAGGTCAGGGTGTCGGGGTGATCGGGACCGAGCACCCGCGCAGCGTCGGAGACGTTCTGCTCGTAGAACGTGATCGCGTCCTCGATCCGACCTGCTGCCTCGTATGCGCTGGCCAGGGCGTGACGGGCGGCCATGAAGCGGGGGTGATCAAGCCCGAACTCCTGTTCGACGTCGGTGAGGTTCTGCTCGCCCAGCGTGATCGCCTCTGCGATCCGGTCCGCTCCCAGATATGCGAGAGTCAGTGTGTAGCGGGTGGCGCGGGTGTCGCTGTGGTCGGCTCCCAGCACCCGCTCGCGGTCGGCGAGGTTCTGCTCGTGCAATGTGATTTCCTCGCCGTTCCTTCCCGTCATCCCGTAGGCGCGCGCGAGGTGGTGGCGCACCCGCAGGGTCTCGGGGTGATCAGGACCGGCCACGCGTTCGGTGTCGGTGAGGTTTTGCTCGTAGAGCGTGATCGCCTCCCCGGTCTGGCCCGCCCACTCGTATGCGTCGGCGAGGTTGGTGCGCGAGATCAGCGTGTGAAGGTGCTCGGCACCGAGGAGGTGTTCCCGGACAAAGACAGCACGCTCGAGATAGTCGATGGCCCGGGCATACTGGCCGTGGTAGGTGAGGAACACTCCCGTGGCGTCGAGGATGTCCGCGGTCGTAGCGGTGTCCACTGTGGTGTGGGCGGCGAGGGCGTCGATATGGGGGAGCAGGGCTCGCCAGGTGGGCCAGCTGATCGGTTCGTCGGAGGCGCCCTGGGGTAGCGCGTCGCGTAAGGCGGTCGTAGCGATGGAATGCACGAATTGGATCGCGTCGGGGCTGCGATCGGGATCAGTCGGGTCAGGGGTGCGGGCGACGGCCTGCACGAGCCTATGGACCGACACCGAATTGGTGACAGGGTCCGGGGTGATCATGCTGTAGGCGGCCAGCACCCCGATCGCTGCGTTGAGCGCAGGAGGATCAGCGAGGTACTCGCACAGCATGAGGGGGATGGCGTCGGGCCCGTACCAAGCCAGGGCGCGCAGCAGTTCGGCAGCGATCGGATCGATGGCGGTGATGCGGTCCAGGGTCACCCGCCAGATCCTGGCGATCGTGCGCTCGGAGTCGGTGCCGACAGCCGCCCGCCGGTACATCTCGCCTGGATGGTCGGCGAGCAGTTGTAGGTAGGTCCGCGGTGTGGTGAGCGGATTCTGCGCCAGATACGCACCGGCCTGCTCGATGGCCAGCGGCAGATGTCCCAGTTCGGCACACAATTCGGCGGCCCCGTCCTCGTCGCGGGGTCCTGCGGTGGTGAGGATGCCGATGAGCAGCCGCAGCGATTCGTCCGGCTCGAGCACTCCCAAGCGCACGACCGCAGTGCCCGGCTGCCAGCCCGAGGAGCGCCGGCTGGTGATCACAACGCGACCGGTTCCGGCTCGGGCGAGCACTTCGGCGATGTCGGTGAGGTTGTCGGCGTTGTCGAGGATCAGCAGCCACCCGGTGTGGGTGGCCAGCCACTGCAGCGCCTGTTCGGCCAGCTGCTCGGCCTTCAGCGCCTGCGCCAGCGCGGGCTGCAGCGCGGCGGCGAAGCCAGCCAGGCCCCGCTCGATGGTGGTGGTGGTGTCGGCGGTGATCCACAAGATCGGGGCATGCCCGTGGGAGCGCGTGGCGGCCCAGTGCGCGACCAGGGTGCTCTTGCCGATCCCGCCCAAGCCGTGCACCGCCTGCACCAGCACCTGCCCTGGATCGGCCAGTGCGGTATCGAGCCTGTCGAGTTCGGCCTCGCGGCCGACGAACTGGCCCGGCCGCACAGGCAGATTGTCGATCCCGGGTGGGGCGTCGACCTCGGCGATAGGTTTGAATGCCTCCGGCGGCAGCTGCACTACCCGAGAGTTGTCGCCGGTCTGGACCACGCCGGCATTCCCGCCGACGGCCGCCGCCCGATCGCCTGAAGCCTGCACGCCAGCAGGGTGCACAGCGCCGGCCGCCGAATCAGCCGGGACGTCGGATCGCTTGCGGCCCAAGCCGAACCATTTCACGCCGATGTCGGCCCGTGCTGGTCGCCGGTGGCGATGTCACCGCGTGCGTCTCTGCCGATGGCGACCGAGCGTTCCCCCTGCGCCGAAACCGACCTTGGTGCCGGGTCAGGCCCTGCCGGATCCTGCTGAGGCGGCAGCGGTAACGGTGGCGTAGATGCTCGGTTATCGCCGGTGCTGATCGAGCCCGCGTCGCGGCCAACCGCCACGCTTCGCGAACCCGACGCGGCGACCGAAGCCGACGGCGCGCGCGACGTGACGGACTGGCGCTGGTACTGCCACAGCGATGTCCCGGCACCAGCCACGGTCAGCACCGCGACCACCACCCACAGCCACCAGGGTCCGCCCCCGGTCGCCAAATTCACTACCACCGCCAACCCCGTAGCCACTACCGCCGCTACCGCGACAGGCGCCACCACCGGTACCAGCGAACCCGATCCCGAACTCATCGCTGCCTCCCCTACATCAGGCCGACCGCCAGCGAACCGCACCCTAGCCGAAACCCCGCTGGCTCACCGTCATTCGAATCAATGACAGCACACATGTGGTAGGGCTGGACGACCGAATCGCTCGAGTCGCTGGCGGTCGGATCTCCGCCGGTCTGCGGCGCAACAGAGTTCGATTCGACGCCGCGAAATAGGCGCGGTCGGCGATCACCACATCGGATTGCGTCGTGGGCCGCCGTCGAGGCGGGCAACCGCGACCGCGTCGAGCAGCGGTGAGTCGTTGGTCTGCCCAGGATGTGAGCAGCACGGCCAGGCCGTGACCGTGCCCGTCGGCGGCCAGATGCACTTTGGTCGTCTTCTATCCACTGCGCGTTCCAACGGGATCAGCTTCCGCCATCGGCGATTCGAAAGCACCGGCTTGTGCGGCCAGCACCGCCGCCGCGGCCGCGCGCTCCGGAAAACCGGCGTCGGCTGGAGTGCGCAGCAGCACCAATTGGTGATACAACGGCGCCGTAGCCGCGATAAGCAGTGCGCGCGTATCGGTTTCGGTCGGGATCTCACCGCGCCCGATCGCACGCTCCACCACGATCTCGCACTGCGTATAGCGGTCCTCCCACAGTTGCCGCAGTGCTCGCGCCGCGTCCTCCGAGCGGAAAGATACCGCGATCAGCGCCATCGCGATCGACGATTCCTCGGTGAAGGAATCCTGGATCTCGCGGTTCAATTCCGTGAGATCACCACCCAGTGAACCGGTGTCGGGTGGACGCCAATCCAGATCGCGTGCGGCGGCGAACACATCGGCGATCAGGCCTCCTACATCGCGCCAGCGGCGATACACGGTGGTGCGGTGCACGCCCGCGCGGGCAGCGACCGTATCGACGGTCAATGCGTCATAGCCGTTTTCGGTCAGTTCCGCCCCAACGGCCGCGAGGACCTGGGCGCGAATGCGGGCCGTGCGGCCGCCCGGGCGTGACCGCGGTGGGGCGGCGCTCTCTGTGACACGGGTCATGGGATGTATCCGGTTGCTCGGCGGGACATCATGTGCGATCATCCTAACGCAACATTCGTAGCACTAGTGAGGTCGCCAATGCTCATTCGAAGTGTTCACCAGGCTCAGCGGTCGCCCCTGATCGTGTCGTCCTCGAATGCTTCGGAGGTAGTTCGTGCCCACTCAGATCACCGCGCTCGCGGTCAGCAAGTCCTTCAACGGCCGCACGGTTCTCGATGCGGTCACCTGTTCGCTCGGCGCGGGTGAACGCACCGGGATCATCGGGGAGAACGGGTCCGGTAAGAGCACGCTGCTGCGACTGTTCGCCGGATGCGAGCAGCCCGATCAGGGTGAGGTCGTCGTACACGCCGAGGGTGGCGTCGGCTATCTCGCTCAGGACGAGCAACTCCCCGCGCACCTGAGCGTCCAGCAGATCATCGACCGGTCGTTGCACGAACTGCGCCGGATCGAGGATCGAATGCGCCATCTCGAAATGGAGATGTCTACCGGCGACGAGTCCCACCTGGGCGAATATGCCGAACTGGCAACGGTTTTCGAGCTGCGCGGCGGTTACGATGCCGATGCCCGCGTGGAGCGAGCCCTGCACGGTCTCGGGCTGGGGGTGGTTCCGCGGGATCGAGCGGTCGGTGGACTGTCCGGCGGGGAACAGGTCCGCCTGCGCATGGCGGCCCTACTCGCCGCGGCACCCGAGGTGCTGCTGCTGGACGAGCCGACCAACCATCTCGACGACGACGCGCTGACCTGGTTGGAGGACCATCTGCGGACTCGTCGCGGCACAACGGTCACCGTCTCCCACGACCGCACCTTCCTCGAGCGGGTGGCAACCACGCTGCTCGAAGTGGATTCCGATCGTCGATGCGTGGTGCGCCACGGCAACGGATACAGCGGCTACCTCGCCGAACGCGAGGCGGCGCGGCAACGCTGGGCCCAGGCTCATCTGCGCTGGCAGCACGAGGCCGACCAGCTGCGCGAAACCATCGCCACCACGGCACGGCGGGTCGCACCGGGGCGCCCGATGAAGGACAACAACAAGATGGCCTACGACCGGGCAGGTGGCCGCGTGCAGCAGTCGCTGGCAGGCCGGGTCCGCAGTGCCGAGGAACGCCTGCGGCGGCTAATGGCCGATCCGGTACCGCCACCGCCGGAACCGTTGCAGTTCAAGGCGGTTCCCCCGGCCGGACGCGCGCAAGGGGTCGTCCTGGATGTCACCGATATCGCGGTAGACGGCAGGCTCTCACCCACGAGTGTGCGAGTGTCCGCGGGAGAACGGCTGCTGATCACCGGCCCGAACGGCGCGGGCAAGTCCACACTGTTACGAGTACTGGCGGACGAGCTCACGCCCGACTGCGGCACGGTTGTCCGGCGCGGGCGGGTCGGTTATCTCGCTCAAGAACCGCGTCCCCCTGTACCCGGTCAGACCTTGCTGTCCGCCTTCGCCCAGGGCCGTTCGGGGCAGCCCGGCGATCACACCGAACGCCTGCTGTCACTGGGTCTGTTCACCCGCGCCCAGCTCACGAACCGGGTGGAGAATCTGTCCACCGGGCAGCGGCAGCGGCTCGAACTGGCACGACTGGTCAGCGAACCATCGGAGCTGTTGCTCCTGGACGAGCCCACCAATCACCTCTCGCCCGGACTCGTCGAGGAGTTGGAAGCCGCCCTGGCCGACTATCGAGGTGCTCTGGTAGTGGTCAGCCACGATCGCCAGCTCCGAGACCGCTGGCGTGGTGCCCGGCTCGATATGCGCGCACTGGCCGCGGCCTGATTCGATCATCGACCACAACCTTCGATCACTCACTCACAGAACGGATTCCACATGCCCGAACAGCCCCCGGTCACCGCGCCCACCTTGCTGCATCCGATGCCCGGACAGCCGCGCGTGGTACTGCTGAAACCCCTGGTCACCTCGCCGCTGATCGAGGTCGGCGAGTACTCCTACTACGACGACCCGGACGACCCCACCACCTTCGAAACCCGCAATGTCCTGTACCACTACGGTCCGGAGAAGCTGATCATCGGCAAGTTCTGCGCCTTGGCCACGGGCGTGCGATTCATCATGAACAGCGCCAACCACCGTATGGACGGACCGTCGACCTTCCCGTTCCCCACCATGGGCGGCGCGTGGTCGCAGCATGTCGATCTGCTCATGGACCTGCCGAATCGCGGTGACACCGTGGTCGGCAACGATGTCTGGATCGGATACGGCGTCACGGTGCTGCCCGGAGTACGGATCGGCCACGGCGCGATCGTCGGCGCCGGCTCCGTGGTGACTGCCGACGTCCCGGATTACGGCATCGTCGGCGGCAATCCGGCCGAACTCATCCGCCACCGCTACAGCGCGGACGACATCGATCGCCTGCTGGCCCTCGCCTGGTGGGACTGGCCGATCGAGCACATCGATGCGAACGTCCGCACGATCATGTCCGGCACCGTCGACGACCTGGAGAAGGCAGTGCCCGCGTAGGCGGTGTAGCCATCATGTGGCCGCGGTCCCGTTCAAGCAGATGCGGCAGCGCATCCTGCGCTTCCTGGTCGAACGCTGCGGATTCACCGTCCTGGCCGTACGGCTTCAGCGAGGGCTTTCCCCTCGACGCCTGGGCACAGGATGCGGGCACCGATGACGAGCTGGCGGCCCACTTGGCCGGGACAATCCCGGTGGGAGTCGACGAGCCGTTGCGCTGGATCCGTCGGCACAACGCCACGGCAGCCACGCCGGTGCGCTTCGCCGGTATCGGCGCTGGTGAGGGTTGTCTCGTCATCGCGCACGTCGAGCTTCAGGGCTCGAGCTACGGCGCGGATGGTGTCGATCGAGTGTTCGGGGTTGTCGATCAATCGGCTGTCGGATGCACACCGGCGGGGGTCACGTGACCACACGACACCACAGAAAGGCTCACTGCGGCGGTAGCGGCTGGTGCTGGCCGGGGTAGACGACGGGTGGTTGGCCCATCGGTGGCTGGGGCCACGAGATCGGGGGCTGGGGGGCGGCTCCTGCGGCGTGCTGCGGTCCCACGCTGGACGCTGCCACAAACAGCGCGCCGATCGCGATGAGCGCGATGAGCGTCGCTGGGATCGACAGCCAACCACCGTCTGCCAGGCACTGTGGAGGCCCCGGATGCGATCGAAGGCGCTGAAAACGTAGCTGATATTGGGGGCCAACATCATGCCGGCTGTGATCCCGCCGGCGACTCGGGCAGTCGCGGGCTTGCTCGTAGTGAGCAGCAGAATCGTGGCTGTCAGGGCAAGCAGGATAGTGATGATCAAAATGACGTCGGTCCAGTAGAACTTGTCGAACTGAAGATAGACCCAAATTCGGCGCACGAGATACAGGATCGCCGCCAGCGCCAATGCGGCCGCGGCTATCGCATCGGCCGCACCACGCCCGCCGCCAGACCGATAGCCCGGCATCGGTTGCCAGACGTGTGGGCCCGTGGGCGCTGCCCATCCCGGACTTGGTGACGGATTGTATGGCGGTGGTCCGGGCTGGAACGGTTGGCCCATTACGCGCAACTCCTTGCTCGCACTGCAACTGCGAGCAGCCTATGTGACACCGGCGGACCGGGCCCGGTTGATCGCGAAAGCAGCTCGAATGGCATCGGACTCGACGGATGGCCGCGCAGAAATTCTGTTGGTCCGAGCCCGGCGCGACAAACCCTCGCCGGGTTGCAGTTCCACCGATACGGAGCTGAGCTCGAGCAGATGCCCGCCGAGAAGCGACGGGCTATCCGATCACCCGAACGAGCATGACGTGCATAGCGATTCGCGGCACACTCGTTCCACCTATCCGCGCCAACGGCGACGGAGCTTTTACAGCTTGATCGCCCGCATGTGTGCGCGGGGCATCGACGGGGGAAGCGGGCTGTTGGGCGGAGGCTTGATCAGTGAGTAGGCGCCCAGCTGGTCTCTATCTTTCATCCGAAACAATCGAAACTGACTGAACGCCATCGCATCTCGACTCCGCATTCACTCGCCGCAGCTACTCGACACGGCGAATGACAGGTTTGATTCTGGCAAATTCACTGCAATAGGGCATGCTCGCCGATGCTCGGCGTAGCGGCACAAAAGAAAT
The DNA here is from genome assembly GCF_048910785.1 of Nocardia nepalensis. Taxonomy (NCBI): domain Bacteria; kingdom Bacillati; phylum Actinomycetota; class Actinomycetes; order Mycobacteriales; family Nocardiaceae; genus Nocardia; species Nocardia nepalensis. Next base: position 249,598 of record NZ_JBKBET010000037.1, read on the forward strand.
CCGGCGGCGAAGGGCCGATACGGACGAAGCAGTGATCTACCGAGACCGAATCAGGAGGCGGGCTTGGGCTGGTTCAGGTCCCTGACGCCGGTGATCGAATCGATGATGTTGAGGATGGCGGAGGTGCCGTGATCGACGGCCGAGCTGCCGGAGTCGAGCATGGCGGAACCGGAGGACGAGCCACCCGAACCCGAGGAAGAGCCGAAGTCGGCCGAGCCCGAGCCCGCGGAGCCGGTGGCGGCGGGGGCCGCGGAGGCCATCGCGACCGGGCCGAAGAACAGGGCGGCGGCGGAGACGGCAGCGGCGGCAGCGACCTTGCGAGAGAACATGTATGGAGCTTCCTTTCACAGATTGATAACGACGCCATCGCGTCGTGCACCACAATGTTATGAAGAAGTTATCTGCAAATCCACTTCCTCTTGCTGTGCAAATAATCACGGTTAACAATTGGCAAACGGCATATTTTGTCGAGGTAACACAATTTGATCTTTAATTTGATCTTCATTGCGGATGCGAATTCCATGATCAATTCGGTTGATTCTTCGACAGTGCCGCGTAACTGCATGCGGCGGACCCGATCTCGCAGCGGACCTTCGATCCAGACACGGCGAGACCTCGAGCCGGCGACACGCTCCGGGTCCTGCTGGCATGACGGCGATCCGGCGTTACCGGGCGAGCTGTCGCGCCGCGCGACGGCGCGACACCCTCAGGACCAGGGCTGCATCAACGACGGGTGAATCGTGTAACAGGTACAATCTGCGCTTCCGCCACCCGCATCGGGTTGCCCTCGCGTTCGCGCCTCTGGCCCAACCGCTGATCACCCTGCTCAACGAGGCCATCGCACGACGACGTCTTGCGCAAGCCGGCTGAGCGGCTCGCAGTCGACGGCCGGTACCGTACGACGCGATTTACAGTGGGCATTGCAGCTAAACTTCAGCAACTATCGGGTAGAACCAGTCACCATCAGGTAGAACCAGGTCAGGTCAGCAGCGCATCCAGGTGAACTCCTCAAGGAAGGCACCATCCCGCCCATTCAGCACACTGTCCGTTAACGCGCGGTCACTGCGGCGACGATGGCAGCCCTCGCATTGTCCAGCGTCGTTCTCCCCGCGTGCACTTCTGCGTCGATCGCGTCGGCGCAGGTGCTACACGCCTCGCCCGCCGCGACAGCGCAAACCGAGCTCTACACGGAGATGCGGACGCTATGGGGTCAGCATATGGGCGGGACCTGGTCGACCGTGGTCGCGTTCGCCGACGACCCCCTCGCACTGCCATCCAGTCTGACCCGACTGCTGCGCAACCAGGTCGACATCGGCAACGCGTTCGCGCCGTACTACGGCCAGGATGCCGCCCGGCAGCTCACCGGCCTGCTGACTATCCACATCTTGCAGGCGGTGCCAGTCCTTGCCACCACCAGGATCGGCTACAAACCGGCACTCGACACGGCAGTCGCGGCCTGGCATGCCAACGCTCGAGATATCGCCGACTTCTTCGCGGCGATCAACCCCAACTGGTCGCAGCAAGACATGCGTGAGGCGATGAGCATTCACATCGACCAGACGGTCGCTTACGCAGCCGCCGTCATCAGCGGCAACTACAGCGACGCGACCGCCAAATTCGACGAGGCCAAGGCACACATGATGGATCTCGCCGACACCCTCAGCCAGGGCATCATCACCCAGTTCCCGGACAAGTTCTAATTCCCGAACCTGCGGACGGGGCTCGTTTCAGGGCGATGGCGTCGAAGCGTTCACGAGCGTCGGGGCCGAGGTGAGTTCGCTGGACGTGGTGGCGAGGTGTGATTACCTCGGTGTTGCAACAGACTTCACAACCAGCGGACCGAACCTACGGGGGTCACGCCACCTACCTGCCGCTTGTGTCCTCGCCGCGGCGATCGCCAGTATTCACGACCAGATCCCGATGGCGGTCATAGATAGCGCGCTGGTCAGGACGAGCAGCGCGTAAACGATATATAGACCCCATGGTCGCCCGTCGGTTTTCGGTGGAGCGATAGATGTTTCCCGCGCCGGCCGTTCGTCAATGTGAGCGTTCAGGAACGGCAGCCACCTACTGACCATATGACCACGCTCGAAGTATTCGCTGTGGGCGAATAAGAAATGCTCCTGTTCGAATCGGGCGTGCTTGGCCGAGAATCCGACGACACCGGACGGTCCGGTGCCGGGCACAAACCATCCGACTCCACGTGTCCAGACATCCTCGCTGCCGTATTCGTTTCGCACCGCTTGCACTTGACCTCGCTCGATTATGAGGTCCCAGGGAAAGCGTGTAGGAAGGATGGATCCGCACAGCAGTACCTTGTTGAAACGAAGATACGGATAGCGGAGCAACGCGTTACCCAGAATGTAGGTTCCGAAGCTATGGGCGACGATTGACGGCTGCTTTTGTCCGGTGACGGGGGCGTCGTCGAACTCTTGTTGGTATGTTTCCCTGAACCATCGAACCTTTGCTAGGCGTGCCCACGGCATCAGGAACCGAAGCACTGAGAAGTAGCCGAAATTCCAGCGGTCTGCGTGGGCACCCATGCCTACTCTGCCGGCAACCTCTGAAAACGCGCGTTGCCAGGCGGCTTGAGTGCGTATCCCGTGGAGCGCAACGACGACGGCGCCTTCGGATAGAGGCTGGCGTTTAGATAGCGGAGCTAGTTGATCGTGTAGTTCGCCGATGCTGGCGTATCGGTGCCGGGGCTTCTTTGCTAGGCCACGTTCCAGGGCTGACCGCAGTCGTTCGGGTAGGTCGTCGAGTATTGCCGTATCGGGCTGCCAATCCGCTGGAAGGGCAAGCGGCAGTTTGGATTCGGTTATGAGCTCGTAGAGTATTGCCGCGACCGCGTAGATGTCTGCTCGCTGCCCGAAGCGGTGGCCCGCGATTTGTTCGGGCGCCGCGTAGGCGAGATCTCCGACAAGGTCTCCGGTCTTGGTGAACAAATCGACTGCCGGGTTCTCGTGCCGGGCGATGCCGGAGTCCAGCAACGTGACGTGCAGGTCTGCACCGGAAACAAGAATATTGCTCGGCTTGATTTCACGGTGTACGACACCGGCGCCGTGGATGTGTTTGAGCCCATCGCAGATTTGCATGACGATCCATATAATCTGCTCAAGGCTCAGATCGCGTTGGGCCGATAGCGTCCCGAGGTCGGTGCCGTCGACGATCTCGCTGACAATGTATGCGGGCTCGTGGCGGTACGCTTTCTGCACGTCGAAAACACGAACGACGTTGTGATGCTGCTCGATGTTCAGCCACACCCGTCCCGCGCGTTCGAGACGGCTGTGCATGTCTGGATTGTTTGTTCCAATGATTTTGACCGCAACCAGTTTGCCGCGCATCGGATCGTATGCTCTGTATAGGTCACCGGATAGGCCTCGTGCCATACGTTCCAGAAGGTAATAGCGGTCACCGATTCTTTGCCCGGTGCGGTCGCCTTCGTAGGTCGTTCCAGATGGCCATGCAGTTGCAGGGGGCTGTATTGCGGTCTCCGGCGGGGGTTGCCCGTAGGGTATCTGTGTGGGTGCTTGCTCGAAGGGAACATGCGTTGTTGCTGGAGTAGCCGGCATTGGCGTGCCGTCCCACACAACCGTTGTCGCTGAATTGAGCGCAGCTCGAGCTGCGTCGGCGAGTTCTCCGCAGGTCGAGTAGCGGTCATCGCGGTTTTTGGCGAGGGCTCGTTCGATGACTGTGTCGAGATCTTCGGGTACGCCGATGGCCTGCGCCGCGGGATGCAGGCTTGGGCGGGGGATCTCGCCATGGAGATGTCCGGCGATCTGTTGGCCCATACTGCCGGAGTAGGGGACTTCGCCGGTCAATAGGTGGTAGAGCGTGCAGCCGAGCGCGTAGACGTCCACGCGCTGATCCAGCTGATAACTCAGCAGCTGTTCTGGCGCGGCGTACTGGATGGTGCCTATTACCGTACCGGTTTGGGTTAGCGCGCCCAGCTCATCAGACGCCTTAGCGATGCCGAAATCGGCGAGCATCACACGTTCCGGCTGATTGTCCGTCATACGTGAAAGCATGATGTTGGCTGGCTTGATGTCGCGATGCAGCACGCCCTGGCTGTGAGCGTAGTCCAATGCCTCGGCGGTCTCGCTGATGATCCAAACTGCCCGTCCGGGCGGGATCGGCCCGTTGCGAACAACCGCGTAAGCATCGGTTCCGTCGACGTACCGCATCGCGATCCAGGGCTGACCGTCTTCGCCGCCGATATTGTAGACCGTGACAATGTTCGGATGATCCAACCGCGCCGCTATCGTCGCTTCCCGGGTGAAACGAACGAGGCTCTCGCGATCATGGAACTCTGTTTTCAGCAGCTTCAACGCAATCTGCCGTTGGAGCGCTCTGTCGGTGGCCAGGTACACCACGCTGGCGCCGCCCTCGCCTAGCGTTTTGACAATCTCATAGCCGGCGAAGACATCGCCAGGCTTGAAGGCCCACGTCCTCGACATCAACTTTCCTCACCTATGTGTTCTCGTTCTATCCAAGCACCAGCAGACCCCGTTATCGATGACGAACCGACGTTTGGTTTGATAACTCGTTGTTGCACAATCACAACATGAATGATTCAACGAGACCAGAACACAGCTGTTTCAGTCATTGATGATGGCGTCGATTAGAACACTCGATCCAACCATTGATTGCCCCGGGACTTGCAGCGTCATCTTCTTCAGTTTCATTACCCATTACGTCAATCCACGCTACTACCGTTGTCATCGAGCCGGATTGTTTTGTGTCAAAAGCAGGCCGCACGGCTGGTCTCTCTCTTCCCCCCGGATTGTCAGCTCAGCGGCTTGAAGCCGGCTCCCTGGCGGCGACGTCGTCGGGGAGGATGCGTAACCGGATCGAGCCGCTGAGCAGACCCAGGCCGACGGTTACGGGCCGTCGACCTCGACTATGCCCAAGCCCGGTGCGGGTTCCGGTCGGCCCAGTGCGACCGCGAGCGCCACACCGCAGGACCAGCCCACGAGTGTCGGCCGATTCACGCCGGTCGCCTGAACGTCTCGTGTCGTCGTTGTTTGGGAGCGAGGGAACGTGTGCAGAATTTGCTGCAAGCCGCCGTTTGCGAGCCGGGTGTGGGGCGACGGGTCCGCTCATATGGTGGAGCCGGATGCGATGCTGGTCCAAGGGGACCTGCTGTGAGCGGTCGGCTTATCGGGGAGCGTTCGGGGCGGCGGGGAAGGCGATGGGGCGGCTCGGGGGTGGTGTGAATCCGTCGGGCCAAAGTGTCGTGTTGTCGTAGAAGATATTCGTGAGATTTGCTTCCTCCAACTTGGCGCTGGTCAGGTTGGCGCCAGGGAGATAAGCATCGGTCATGTTTACACCGCGGAGAAGCGCACCAGTGAGGTTCGCATTTTCGAGCCATGCGCTGGTGAGATCTGCACACGTGCGCTTACCGTCCGACTCTATGATGCAATTGAACACTGCTCGCGTGAGATTCGCGCCAGCAAAGTTAACCATTGTGAGATCTGCACCGGTCAGCTCTGCATCAGTGAGGTCGGCGCATGTGGGTGACGGATCAGTCTCATAGACACAGCCGAGGTCCGCATCGCGAAGGTTCGTGCAGCTGATCGTGTTGTCAGGAAGCAGATCACATCCCAGGTCGGATTTAGAGAGACTAGCGCCTCGAAGATTCGCGCCATGCAGGTTCGCGCCGAGGAGAACGGCACTGGACAAATTCGCTAGACGGAAGTCTGCGCGTGCCAGGTTCGTACTGCGGGTCAGAATATCAGTGAGGTTCGCCTCGGCGAGTGTTGAATCAGCGAAATTGCCGAAGAGCCTCGCGTGGGCCAAACATGTTCCAGCCAAGTCGATCTCGTCAGGATCATTCATGATGTTCCGACGTCCGACCACGGTCAATGCGGCCTGGATGTCCGGCGGCGCCTTTTGAGTTGCGGCCCGCTCGACCGGAGCACAATCAGATCTGCTCGCATGCGTTCGAAGGAAGGCGGTCAGGACGCCGAAGATGACGGTGTGGTCGGGCGGCGAGTCCTTCGCAAGGCGTTCGAGCAAGTAGACGCCCGCTATGCGGGTATCCACCTTGTCCGAGGCAAGTTGCTCGACGGCTTTCTGGAACCGATCGGTAACCGCGACCTGTTGGGATAACCCGTACTGATCCCGCGTGGCTCGCAAGGATTCACTCGAGAACCACAGCGCTGCAATGGCGGCGACCGTCGTGGTCACCGCGGTGACCGTTGTCCAGCCGGACCAGGCGAAGATCCTACGGATAACACGGCTCAGCCGCTCGAGGCGAGGCTGTGGCGAAGGGGGCTCTGGTGATGGCGGACGTAGCGTCCGCCCGCGTCCAGCCACTTGACGGCGTGCTGGTGTAGACATGCCCCCCGACTTCCTGCCCCTCGAAACAATTGTGGCAGTGAGATTATCGCGTCAGACTGACATATCTCTTCGTGGTGCGTATACGGATGAGCTCACGAACCGCCTCCGCCGCAGCTGCTCCCGCCGCCACAGCTGCTGCCGCCACCTCCGCAACTGCTGCTACCGCCGCTACAACTGCTACCACCGCCGCAACTGCTGCCGCTGTCGTGCCCATGCCCATGCCCGTGGCCATGTCCATGACCCCCGCTACCGCTGCCGGGGTCATAACCACCGAAACTCCCCGACTCGAACCCTGCGGCCCCGTAAGTCCACGGGGAGCTGTCACTGTCGCCCGGCCCCCCGTAACCGCGCCGCCCCGGCGGCAATGGTCGTCTCGTCGCGCGCGTGATCAGGACCGCGATCAACGCCGCGACCCCACCCCCGATCACGAGAACCGCCAGCAGCACAACGAAGAAGACCAGCATTCCCGAATGGTATCGCCCGTGACCGACTCGGCGCCCGCTGAAAAGCACCCCCGCTTCGGCCGTTGCGCCCGCCGGGTCCTGCCTCCCGCAAGGAATTCCCAGATCGCCGTACAGTGAATCGTGGTGCTTTTGCGTCCTAGAAACCGTTCCCGCCGGATCGACCTCCGTGCTGTCGACAAGGCGGTAGCCGCACTCGAGTTCCCCGACGCGGTCTTCAAGACCAGCCCGTGGCAACCGCGCGAGTTGGTGGAGACCGGCCTGCGGCAATGGTTGCGCTGCTGCGGCGCCGCGATGCGTGACGGTCAGGTGATCGGAATGCCGTCACATGCGGTCGACGAGGCCTGGCACGGCTTCATTCTATGCACGCAGATGTATGCCGCGTTCTGCGCCGCCGCATACGGCCGGTTCCTGCATCACTTTCCGGAAGGCGTGCCGACACAGGGGATTTCGCACGGCTCCATGGCCGAACAGCTCGGCCGCACCGTGGTGGCCTGGTCGATTGTCGCCGCACCCGAAGAGATGTGTGTGCTCTGGGATCTCGACAGTCAGGTCGGCGTCGAGCATCCGTGGGGCATCGGCGCCCAGCGAGTGGCGGCCATCGAAGCCGAACTCGCCAGGACGCCTTCGGTGATTCGACTCAGGTGAGCTTCACCCGCGCGGCGAAGAACCGCACGACCGCCGGAGCGAACTTGTTGAACTGGTACTGCAGCCGCGCCTCCGGGGTGACCGGCACGATGCTGCGATCGCGTTCGACCGCCCGGACGATTTGCGCCGCCACCTTCTCCGGCCCATAGCGCCGCGCCCGGTACAGCTTGTCGTACTGCTCCTGCTTGCGCTTCTCCTCCGCCGCGCTGACACCGGAAAACCTGGTAGTGGCAACGATATTGGTGTGCACGATACCCGGGCAGATGGTGTGCACCGAGACGCCGCGACCGGCCAATTCCGCACGCAGGCAGTCGGAGAACATGAACACCGCCGACTTACTGGTCGAGTAGGCACTGAACCCTTGCTGCGGACTGTAGGCGGCCATGCTGGACAGGTTGACGATATGCCCGCCGAGTCCGCGCTCGGCCATCGCGGAACCGAAGGCACGACAGCCGTTCATCACACCGCCGAGATTGATCCGCATGACCCGGTCGAACTCCGCCGACGGCGTATCGAAGAACCCACCGGCCTGCCCGATTCCGGCATTGTTGATCAGAATGTCGGGCACACCGTGCGCGGCGAGCACCTCTGCAGCATGCGCGTTCACCTCGTCCTCGATGGAGACATCGAGCCGATAGGCATGCGCCACACCGCTTTCGGCGTTGATCAGCTTCACCGTCTCCTTGGCCGCGTCCAGATCGATATCCGACAGCACGATTTCCGCGCCGAGCCGCGCGAACGCCAATGCCGTCTCACGGCCGATGCCGCTACCGCCGCCGGTGATCACCACCAGCTGATCCTCGAACGGCATTCGGCTGCGGCCGATTTCGGCGCGGCGCAGACCACGCGGCGCCACATCGCCGTTGACCGCGTCGATGAGTTCGGTCGTCGCGGTGGCGAGCAGTTCCGGATGGGAGAACGGCATCCAATGCCCGGCGGGCACATCACGACGCCACAGCCGCGAAACCCATTTGCGCTCATCGTCGTAACCAGCGGGCCGCACCGCGACATCGCGTCCGGCGACGATCAGCTGCACCGGTACGTCGGTGCGGCGCTCACGCGGGGCGAGCAACCGCGGCAGGATATTGGCCCGGTAGATGAGCAGGCCCTCGACCGCGTCGCGGCGGAAGGTCGGGCCGAGAACGATATTCGACGGCGCGGTGTCGTTCATGATCGATACGATGCGCTGCCAGCGCTTTTCGTGCGCCACCACCCGGAAGACCTGGTTGAGCCCGGGCGTCATGGAGAAGACCGTGTATCCCGACGACAGCGCCTGGGTCAGCGGCTGCCACAGATTGCGCGGTGTCGGCCGGGACAGCCTGGCGCGCAACCACTTCGCGAGATGGTCGAGGTTCGGCCCGGAGACCGAGGTGAACGAGGCCACCCGCGCCGCAGCCTGCGGTTCGCATACCGCCTCCCACACCTGTACCGAACCCCAGTCGTGCGCCAGGACGTGCACCGGCCGGTCCGGGCTGACCGCGTCGGCGACGGCGAAGAAGTCGGTGGCCAGCGCGTCCAAGCGGAAGTCCTTTGCGCGCCGGGTGCGAGTGGACTCCCCGTGACCGCGAGTGTCGTAGGTGACGACGTGGAAGCGTCCGGACAGCAGCGGCACCACCGCGTCCCAGAGGTGATGGGTGTCGGGCCAGCCGTGCACCAGCACAATGGTTTCCGCACTCGGATCGCCGTATTCGAAGACGGCGATATCGAATTCGCCGCTGCGCACCGTCCGCCGCGTCACGGCCACGTCCAGGTCGGTCGTCGTCATTGACGTATCTCCTCGGGATTCCTACCCACAGGCGCGGTGCCCGTGGTTCGCTTGCTCCGGCCGCTCATAGATCCAGCACCAATCGACCACCCCGGGACCGCGATACGCAGACCAGCATCTCCCCCGCCGCGTGATCGGCGGCGGTGAGCACGGTCTCGCGATGCTCGGGTTCGCCGGACAGCACCCGCACCTTGCAGGTGCGGCAGAAGCCCTGACGGCACGAGTACGGCCGATCCGGGCGACTCTGCAGAATCGTGTCGAGCGCGGACTTATCCGCGGGCACCTCGACAACCGCACCGGTGGAGGCGAATTCGATCTCGAACGCGACACCGTTCACGATCGGTGGCGGCGAGAAGCGCTCGGAATGCAGCTCCACACCGGGCATTTCGCGCACCGCGGCGGCCACGGCGGTGGTCATCGGCACCGGTCCGCAGCAGTACACCGCGGTATCGGTGGTGACACCGGCGAGCAATGCCGCGGCGTCGGGCAATCCGTATTCGTCGTCGGTGCGCACGGTGACCCGGTCGCCGAACCCGGCGATCTCGTCGAGGAACGGAAGCGTGTCGCGGCTGCGCCCGGTGTACACCATCGACCACTCGATGCCGAGTCGCATCGCCAGCCGCGCCATCGGCAGAATCGGCGTGATACCGATTCCGCCCGCGATGAAATGCAAACGGGCGGCCGGTGATCCGTGACCGGGCACGGCGAACGGAAAGGCATTGCGCGGCCCACGCACTACGATGCGCGAACCGACCGCGAGCTCGTCGTGCACCTCGACCGACCCACCGCCGCCGTCCGGAATCCGGCGCACCGCGACACGATAGGCCCGGGTGTCGGCCGGATCACCGCACAGCGAGTACTGCCGCAACCGACCCGATGGCAGCTCCAGATCGAGATGCGCGCCCGGACGCCACGGCGGAAGTTCTTGCGCGTCAGGCGATTCCAGCCGCAGGCTGACCACATCCTGATCGTGCGCCTCGACGCGTCGTCCGGTCAGCACCAGCGACAGCCGGTGATCGTCGGCGCGCGGCGACAGCTCACGGCGGTTGACGATGGTGGTCCAGCGCATCCGCGCCGAGGCGACCGCGTCGAGCACCCGGACCGCCCGATCCTGATCACGCCTACCGAACAGGTCGGCGGGCACCTGCTCCGGCATCGGCCGCCAGGTCAAGACGCGACCGCCTGCGCCGCAGGGGATTTGGCCAGGTACGCCACGGCCTGTGCCGTCGAACCGACCGTTTCCGGGTCGTAGCCGGGCTTGAACGTCGTCAGCGCGCTCCACAGCAGCGACGGCACACCGGGCAGCGCACCGCGCCACATCGAACCGAATACCCGCGTGATCAAACGCGGATAGCCGAGGTCGGGCAGCGAAGGATCCTGGCGCACCATGAACTTGGTGCCACGCACCAACAGCGTGATGAAAATCGGGAAGACGATCGTCATGATGGCCGCGCGGCGCACATAGCCCACGCCGAAGTACACGGCCACATCGTGGGCCACGTGCCGGTGCTCGACCTCCTCGGCCCCATGCCAGCGGAACAGGTCGGCCACTCGCGGGTCCGCGCCGAACTTCTCCAGATCCGCATTGAGCACCCAGTCCCCGAGGTAGGCGAAGAAGTGTTCCAGGCAGGCGATGAACGCCAGCCGCTCCACCATCACCTGCCGTTGCGCCACCCCGTCGACATCCTTGGGCCCGAGCGTCTTGCGGAACAGGTATTCCGCCTGCCGCACGTAGGGTTCCGGATCGATGCCGTTGGCGGCGAGCACCTCGTGCAGCACCTTGTCGTGCGTCTCGGCGTGCATGGACTCCTGGCCGATGAAGCCGAGCATGGCCTCACGCAGCTTCTCGTCCTTCACGTACGGCAGCGCCTCGGAATACGCGGCGCAGAACATGCGCTCGCCCTCGGGCAGCAGCAGGTTCAGCGCGTTGACCAGATGCGAGGCAATGGGTTCCGTGGGCATCCAGTGCAAAGGGGTATCCGCCCAGTCGAATTGCACATTGCGCGCATTGAGAGCGACCTCACCGGGATCGACGTCCGCTCGCTGCTGTGTCCTACGAAGTAGCTTCATCGATACTCCTCGATCTCACCGGCCGCGCCACAGCCCGTAACGAGCCACGACCGCGACGTTGCATGTCTTCCTGCATGGCCGTAGCAATGATCATACACATATATGAAACCTCTGGTAACACACATGTGCGCGGCAGCGGATTCGATCGCCATAGCCGCACCATAGCAACCAACTTGAACACCGTTCAAGCTGTGTGTCCGACGCCGGGATCTCGCCCGGCCGGATGCGATTTGCACATCCCGACCGCACTACGCGCGCGCGAACCGCAGCCCCGGCGGGCCGCCGCAGCGTCGCCGACCGCAATCGCACGACGCGCAGTCCCCGATTGTGTCGGCGTGCACATCCCCCGCATTCGCACTGACACGGCAGCGACACCTCAAATGGACTCAACGCCGCCAGTCCGCCCGACAATAGAAGGCTCTACTGTGACCGATATCCCTCCATTAGCCAGGTAAACTAGAACACGTTCTAGTAGTCTCTGGCTATGGAGCGACTAACCGGATTGGATGCCAGCTTCCTGTACCTCGAGACCGGGACCCAGCACCTGCACGTCTGTGCACTGCTGATCCTGGATCCCGCCGCAGGGGGCGCGCACTACACCTTCGAAACATTCAAAGCAGAACTCGGCCGACGACTGCCGCTGATCCCACAGATGCGGCGGCGAATCCACGAGGTGCCGTTCAATCTCGATCATCCGGTCTGGGTGGAAGACCCGGATTTCGATCTTGACAACCACATTCGCCGCATCGAAACGCCACGCCCGTTCGGACGCCAGGAACTGGCGGACCTGGTCGGCGAGATCGCGAGTGTGCCGATGGATCGCAGCCGCCCGCTGTGGGAGATGAACGTGGTGGAGGGTCTCGAGGACGGCAAGGTCGCGGTCATCTGCAAGTACCACCACGCCGCCGTCGACGGCATCACCGGTACCAACATGATGATGCATCTGTGCGATCTGGAACCCGGGCTGAGCAAGCCCGAACCGGCCGCGGAATGGCAGCCCGAACCCCAGCCCAGCGACTTGAAGTTGGCGGCCGAGGCGGTGGTCAATCTGCCGAATAAGCTCGGCCTGGTCGGAATGGTGCCGAAAACCGTTGGCATGCTTGCCGGTTTCGCGCAGCGACGTCGAAATAACCAGGGGGGCATGGCATTACCGCTGACCGCACCGCGCACCCCCTTCAATGGCGCGATCAGCCCGGATCGCGCGGTCGCCTTCACCGAAACCGATCTCGGCGCGATCAAGGAGATCAAGACCGCCTTCGACGTGAAGGTCAACGACGTGGTGTTGACCATCGTCGCGGGTGTGCTGCGCGCCTACCTGGAGAAGCACGACGAACTGCCCGACAAATCCCTGATCGCCTCGGTGCCGGTTTCGGTGCACGACACCTCCCGCCATACCGCGGGTATCAACAAGGTCTCCTCGCTGTTCTCCCACCTCGGCACCGATATCGCCGATCCGGTGCAGCGGCTGCGGCAGGTGGCCGAGGCCAACCGCGACGCCAAGAAGGAACATGCCTTCGTCGGCGCGGATTTCCTGATGGACTGGTCGAAGTACGCCCCGCCGAACACCTTTCAGCTGGCCGCGCGGGTCTACTCATCGCTGAAACTGGCCGAGCGCCATCCGGTGGTGCACAACCTGGTGGTTTCGAATGTGCCCGGCCCGCCGATGCCGCTGTACTTCCTCGGCTACCAGGTCGAGGCCATGTATCCGTTCGGGCCGGTTTTCCACGGCGCGGGACTGACGGTCACCGTCCTGTCCAATAACGGTGATCTGGACTTCGGCTTCATCGCCTGTAAGGAATTGGTGCCCGATCTGCAGGCAATCGCCGACGCGGTCCCCGGCGTCGTCAATGAATTGCTGAGCGCGGCACGCGATCTGGGCTAACCCACACCGCTGCCCTGTTCGCCATCGCCGCCGAACAGGGCCGCATTCGAAGCCTTTGCCAGCCTCGCGGCGACATCAGCGCAAGCCTGCAGCAGTACCGGCACGAAGCGGTCGGCCTCGAGCACGCAGGACGCGTGACCGGCCTTGACCAGATGAATGCTCGCCCCGGGAATCATGGTCGCCATCTCCAATTGCCGATAGACCGGAATCGCCCGGTCCCGCGTCGTGATCACGACGGCGGTCGGCATCGACAGCGTGGAAAGCCAAGCGGTCGAATCGAATCGGCCGACCTCGGCGATGACCTGTGCCATGGCCCAGCCGCTGCTGCTGCGGAATTCGTTGAGCGCCCAGCGATTCAGCTGTCCCGGCGCCCAGTTGTGTTCGGGTAATTCGGGCAGCTGCCCGACATGTTCCTCCGCACGTCGGTACGAATAGGGGCCGATGGCTCCGGCAAATACGCCGAACATTTGATGAAAAGCACGCTCGCGCAGCTTTTCCTGGAATCGATACGGTGTCGCGCACAGCACCAGACCGCTCACCCGATCCGGATGCCGGTGCGCGGCGAGCAATGCGACGACCCCGCCGAGGGAATAGCCGGCCAGCATGGCTTGCTCGACGCCCAGCGCATCGGCGACGGCGATGACGTCGTCGGCGCAATCCCGCACCGAGAACCGCGCCGAACGGATGCCGCGGCCGTGCCAGCGCTGGTCGAAGACGATCACCCGATAGCGCTGGGCCAGCGCGTCGAGGGCGGGGAACCAGGTGAGGTAGCCGGTGCAGGCCGTGGCATGCAGCAGGATCAGCGTCGGCGCGCCCTCCGGCCCTGGGATGTCGACGACGTATGTGCGGCCCCGGCCCGGCAGGTCGACGAGCCGTCCGCCGGGCACCTCCGCGATATCGGGCACGCCCGACCGCCGGGAGAACCGCCGCATGGCCACCACGCCTGGATTCGTCATCGTCGGCCTCCTCGGCACCCTTCGGGCGGCGTTACTAGAACGCGTTCTACATCGATGATGCCACAGGACCTGGCAGAACTCAGGCCAGGGCCCGGACGATGTACTCGGCGATGCAGGCGGGCTTATCGCCGCCCTCGCGTTCGATGGTCGCCTGGATGACGGTCTGCAGGCCGCCGGGGACCTCGTCGACGCTCACGATCTGGGCGCGGCCGCGAATGCGGGAACCGGCCGGAATGGGCGAGGGGAAGCGAACCTTGTTCAGGCCGTAGTTGATTCGCGCTGACGCGTCCTTGATCGAGATCAGATCCGCCATCAGCGGCGGGAGCAGCGAGAGGGTGAGATAGCCGTGGGCGATGGTGGTGCCGTACGGGCCGTTCGCGGCGCGCTCGGGGTCGATGTGGATCCACTGGCGGTCCTCGGTCGCGTCGGCGAAGGCGTCGATGCGGTCCTGGGCGACCTCGATCCAGCGACTGACGCCGAGATCGGCGCCCGCTGCGGTCCGCAGTGCTTCCATGGTGAAAATGGTCGGTTCACGCCCATCCGTCACCTGACCAGGGCCCCTCATCGAATCGCTATCGCTCATAGGTCGCACATTAGCGCCGCATTCCACTGGTCGATACCGAGGCGGGAACGGATCGGGGATCCTCTGTAACGTGTTTCAGTAGAGTTCGGCGGGATCGATAGGAGGCCGCGATGGGGCGGTTGACGGGCAAGGTGGCGTTGATCAGCGGCGGTGCGCGCGGTATGGGCGCCGCACACGCGCGAGCACTGGCGGCCGAGGACGCGCGGGTGGTGCTCGGCGACATCCTCGACGACGAGGGCGCCGCGCTGGCCAAGGAAATCGGTGACAACGCCGCCTACGTACACCTCGATGTCCGCGAGAAGCAGCAGTGGCAGGACGCGGTCGCCGAGGCGGTGCAGCGGTTCGGCTCGCTGAACGTTCTGGTGAACAATGCGGGGATCGTCAATGGCAACCTGCTCGTCGATTTCGAACTGTCCGAGTGGCAGAAGATCCTCGACATCAATCTCACCGGCACCTTCCTCGGCATGCAGGCCGCGACGCCCGCGATGATCGAGGCGGGCGGCGGTTCGGTCATCAATATCTCCTCGGTCGAGGGCATGCGCGGCAGTCCCGGCCTGCACGGCTACACCGCCACCAAATTCGCCGTCCGCGGCCTCACCAAATCCACCGCACTCGAGTTGGCGCAGTACGGAATTCGCGTGAACTCGGTCCACCCCGGCCTGATCCGCACCCCGATGACCGAGGGCATCCCGGAGGACTTCCTGCAGATCCCCCTCGGCCGCGCCGCCGACCCCGCCGAGGTCTCGGCCCTGGTGATCTTCCTGGCCAGCGACGAATCCTCCTATTCGACCGGCGCCGAATTCGTCATCGATGGCGGGCTCACCGTAGGCGTCCCGCACAAAACCTTCTCCTGATCACTCCACGTTTCGAAAGTGGGTGCGGGGGCGTGCGCGCAGCGAGCGGGCGGCCGCTGCGCTCCGCCCGAGATGCGCTACTGGACAAGTGATCACGTGGAACTAGTGGCGGAAGCTTCTCGGGCGACGCCGCCACCAGTTCCACCTGATCGGCTGACCAACCTGGGGAGCTATTGGGGGTTTCTTGTCACCGGCCCGGCGGGGGCCTCGTCAGGGTGCTGGTGTCGGGGTCGGGGGGCGGTTGAGGACGATCGCTGATGCGCGGGTGCGGACTTCGTCGCGGGTGCGGCCGTTGTGGTCGGCGGCGAGGAATTGGTTTCCGATGGCCAGGCAGAACGCGAGTAGGCTGCGGGCCTCGATTTCGTCGGGGTCGGAGCAGAAGGTGCCGATCATCTCGCGCGCCAGATTCATGCGCTGGTTGTCGACCCGGCGCAGTCGTGCGGCGACCGCCTCGTCGTGGCGGGCCCAGTTGCGGATCGCGAGGTCGACCCCCAGCAGACGATCGCTGGACAGGGTCAAGCGGCCGGCCAGGGTGATCTTGTCGCGGGGGTCGTCCTCGCGTCGCAGGGCCTCGAACACTTCGTCGATGCTCTCGCGCTCCCACGTGTCCAGCATCGCGGTCAGCAATGCGTCGCGGTCGGCGAAGTAGCCGTAGAACCCGCCCTTTGTCACGCCGAGCGCCTTTGCCAGTACCTCGATGCGGACCGCATCTACGCCGCTCGCGGACAGTGTCCGTAAGCCCTGCTCGACCCACGCCTCGCGCGGCGTGCGGGCCACACCCATGACATGACTCCTTTCACATCTCCACATCTATACGCCACCGTATAAAAGCGTCTAACCTCCATGTTATACGTTGCCGTATAACAGCCGGGCGCTCGACGACCGCCGGGAAGGACACATCAATGAGACTCCCTGTTACCGAGCACACCCGCCGCCCATGGCGGATCCACGACATCGCGCTGGCGAACAAGACCGTCCACACCGTCTGCCACCTCGGGTGGGTGCCGGTGGGCGACGGAGAGTACGAGTTGCGGATGGCGGCCCTGGTCAAACCCAACGGCCTGTTCGGTCGGTTGTACATGGCGGGGATCAAACCGTTCCGGTACTTCATCGTCTACCCGGGCATGACCCGGCAATGGGAACGCGCGTGGCTCGACCGCACCCGTCCGGACACTGAGTCACTTTCGGGCAGGTGAGGTCATGGCAAACGCGCAAAGTATCGAACGGGCCTGCCGGAGTGGGACATTCGCGGCGGAGAACGGAGAGTTCCAATGATCAAGTGGGCTGGTTGGCTCATCACCGTGTGCGGAGTCGGACACACGCTGGGCTCCTTGGCGCAGACGGTCCCCCACTACGCCGAAGACTGGTTCAGCTGGGCATTGTGGGACAGCGACCTCGTGGCGATGAGCCACACTACTGCCGCGTTCTGGTACTCGGCGTTCAGTTTCGGCCCGCCGCTCATATTGGTCGGCCTGACCGTGCTGTGGTTGGGCCGCCGCAGGATTACACCGCCACCGTTCATCGCGTGGAGTGTTGCGTGCTGGACCCTGATCACCGCAGTTCTCGCCGGACCCTCACCATTGCTGCTCCTGCTGCTCGCGGCCGTCCTGCTGCTAGTCGGTGCCCGCCGTGGTGATACCGCGCGCGACGCCATCGCAACGTAGGGCGGACTCAGCGGGACCTCTGGGTATCCGTCGGCGGCCCTCGTGATCAGGGCTGCCGACGGTTTTCCTCGAGCCACCGCGCGACGCCGTCAGGGGTCACCTCTTCGCCGAGTACGTTGTCGATGACGGCGCGTCCGACGCAGATCGAACGCAGGACGCGGTCGGTGAACTCGTCCAGATCTCCCCATGGCAGATAGGGTTTCGCGATCAGCAGTGAGGCGACGCCATGGGCGCTCGACCACAGTTCCAGCACCACCGGGACCGGATCGCCGGGGGTGATCACGCCGAGATTCATGCATTCGGTGACGGTGGCCGCGAAATGTGCGAAGGCACTGCTGGTCAGCACCTGATCGACCGCGCCAGCGGTCTCGCCGGGCGCCGTGGCCAGCCGGTACTGCTCGGGATGCTCTCTGGCGAAGCGCACGTAGGCCTGTCCCTGCTGGCGCAGCCGCTCCATCGGCGACTCGTTCGGATCGGTGGCCGCGATCATCACCGCGTCCAAATCCTCGAACACCTGGGCCACCACCGCCTCGATCAACTGATCCTTATCGGCGAAATGGCGGTAGATCGTTGGTGGGGTGACGCCGACGATTTTGGCGATCTCGCGGATGGAGACGGCATCGACGCGACCGGAACTGGCCAGCAATTCCCTCGTGGCATTGATGATTTCGGCGCGCAGCCCCTCACCGGTGCCGCGCGCCGAACGCTTCCGACGGGTGAAGCTCACGCGCGCTCTGCCAATGCGGGATTATCGGATTCGGTTGCGCCAGGCACGGATTCGTCCTCGCGCAACCCGATCTTGGCGTGCAGCCGGGCAAGTGGTGCGGGCGCCCACCAGTTCGCGGTGCCCATCATCCGCATGAGTGCGGGCGCGAGGAGACCGCGAATAAGCGTGGCGTCCGCGAGCACCGTCAAGGTCAATCCCAGGCCCATCATCTGGATGAACGATACCTTCGAGGTGACCATGGCGGCCATCACGATGGCCATCAATAGTGCGGCGGCGGTGAAGATCCTGCCGGTGCGCGCGACGCCCAGCGCGACGGCGCGGTTGCTGTCGGCGGCCGTGCGTCCCGAGGCCAACCACTCCTCGCGGATGCGCGAGAGCAGAAATACCTCGTAGTCCATGGACATGCCGAAGGCGAGACAGAACATCAGGATCGGCATGGTCGGGACCAGATATCCGGTCGCATCGCTGCCGAGCAAGCCGGACAGGTGTCCGTTCTGGAAGATCCAGACCATCGCACCGAACGCCGCCGTCAGCGAAAGCGTGTTGAGGGCGAGGGCTTTCAGCGGCAGCAGCACGCTGCCGGTGAACAGGAACAGCACGACGAAGGTGGCGAGCACGATCAGCGCACCGGCCAGTGGCAGTCGTGCGCCCAGTGCGTCTAGGGCATCGACGTTGACCGCCGCGGCACCGCCGAACAGCGCGGGAGCCGGGCTCGGCACATCGCGCAGCTGCGCCAATTGCGTCTTGCCCGCGGCGGTGAAGGGATCGGCTGTTGTTGCGACCGTGAGGAATGCGCCGGTGTCGTTGATCATCGGCGGAGGCCCGGCGGATACCCTCAGGCCGCCCGAGTACACGCCGACGCCGGAGAGCACTCCGGCCACGCCCTGCACTTTCGACAGCGCGGCGGCGTAATCACCGACGGCGGCGGGGTTTCCCCGATAGCCGTCGAGCACCACGGAGACATTGGTGGCGGCATTGGCTTGGAAGTCGCTGCGCAATGCGTCGCCGACCGTGCGGCTGGAGGCGGATGCGCTGGTATTGAGCACCCGGTCGTCCGGATAGCCGAATTTCACGCCGAGGAACGGGGAGCCGACCGCGAGCAACAGCACGATGATCACGATGGCGACCGGCGCGGCGTAGCGCATCACCCGCTGTACCGTGCCGTACCAGAAGGTCTGCTCGGGTGCGAGATCCGCGCGCGGCGTCCGGCCGAGCAAGCGCCCCAGCGGCTTTCGCAGGTCAGCGGCGTTCACCCGATGGCCGAGCAGCATCAGGACCGCGGGCAGGATCAGGATCGAGGCGGCGGCGGCCGCGGCGACCACCGCGACGCCCGCGTAGGCGAAGGACTTCAGGAAGTACAGGTTGAATACGCCCAGCGCCGCCACCGAGAGCGCGACGGTCAAGGCCGAGTAGAGCACCGTACGTCCTGCGGTCTGTACCGCGCGCACCACGGCCGCCTCGACCTCGAGACCATTGGCGAGTTCCTCGCGGTAGCGGCTGACGATGAACAGGCTGTAGTCGATGGCGAGCGCAAGACCGAGCGCAGTGGTCATATTCAGCGCGAAGATCGAGACATCGGTGAAGACCGTGAGGGTGCGCAGAATCGCCAAGGTGGTGAGGATCGCGAAGATGCCGACGGCCAGCGGCAGGAAGGCCGCGACGAGGCTGCCGAATACCAGGATCAGCACGATGAACGACAGCGGGATGGCCACACCCTCGGCGACCGCGAGATCGTGGGTGATCTGTTCGTTCACATCGTGGTAGACCGAGCTGAGTCCGCCTTGGTCGATGGTGACCCCGTCGTTTGTTCCGATTACCTGGTCGGCGATCTCTCCGGCGATCTTCTGAGCGGCGGTCTCCTCGCCCGGGATGTAGCCGAGAACCAGTGCGCTCTTGCTGTCCTTGCTGCGCAGTGCGGACGACAGTGGCTGCGGTGTGTTCCAGTAGGACTGGATGCCGATCACGTCGCCGCGCGATCGCAGGGTGTCGACCAGCTTCGCGCCAGCGGCCTTGGCGGCCGGACTGTCCGCGCCCGCATCGTCGCGAACCAGCAGGATGAGGTTGGGTTCGGCGCCGCCGAAGTTATCGGCGATGAGCTTGGAGACCTGTGACGATTCGGCATCGTTCGAGGTGAACCCGCCGGTCTTCATATGCGAGGTAACCGAGGCGCCGAATACGCCGCAGAGCACGGCCAACAGTGCCGCGGCCAGCAGAATCGTGCGCGGATGCCGGGTGGCCAGATGTGCGATTCGTACGAGCATAAGTGACTCCCCTGTTCGACCGGCCCCGAGGTAACAGCGTTAGCGTAACGCCGTTACCTCAGCGGGTATAGGTGCGTCCGGCAAACAGATAGTGATCCCGATCACGGCGATCCACTACCCGAGGAACGCGATGATGGCCTCGGTGATGGCGTCCGCGTAGCGTGCCCGGCCGTCCGGGGATTCGATCAGCGCGGCATCGCCCGGGTCGCGCATATTTCCGCATTCCACCAGCGCGACCGGGCGCTCCGAGAGATTCAGACCCGCCAGATCGGCGCGCGGATTCATACCATCGGAGCCCACATACGTCGAAGGGGTGATGCCGGACCGAATCATGGTGTCGCGCAACGTCGTTGCCAGCAGCTGTGACGGCTCGCCCTGTGCGGAATTCAGTGGCGGTTCGGAGTAGGCGACATGGAAACCGTGCGCGCCCGCGGGGGCGCCGTCGGCATGGATCGAGACGACAGCCGCTGCGCCACTGCGGTTTCCGATGGCGGCGCGTTCGTCGACGCAGGGGCCGACGCCCGCATCGTCGTCGCGGGTCATGACGACGCGGATGCCACGGGCGGCCAAGGCATCGCGGACACGGTTGGCGACGTCCCAGGTGAATTCGTGCTCGGCGTATCCGTCGATGGCCGAGGTGCCAGTGGTGTTGCACGCCTTGGTTTTTCCGCGACCGTCGGGCACCGGTCTATTGATCTGCGCGGGCTGCGCGGCATTGCCGCCATTGTGTCCGGGGTCGATGACGACGACGCGGTCATCGGCGATGAAGCGCGCCGGGGTCGTTTCCGGTCCCGCTTCCGTCGGCGGCGTCGTGCCCGTTGCCGTGGGGTGCGTGGGCGCGTCCTGTGCGCATCCGCCGAGCATCAGGCCCCAGGCACAGATCGCGGCGGTCACCTTCCAGCTTCGCGGTCGCATGACTTCGACCCTGCCACAGGGTTGCGAGCGGTTCATCAGCTACCGGAACGCAAGCGCGCCGAGCGTATCCGCGTGCCGGTACTGGAGGTACTTCTTGACCGTCTCCACGTCGACGGCCGCGGTGGCCGTGGCGACCGTGACCACGACGAACTCCTTCTGATTTCCGTCGCGCCATTTTCCGGTGACGAAGTGATCGATGTAGGTGCCCGAGCGCAGATGCAGATCCTCGTCGCTGAACTTGCCGAGCGCGGCAGAGGCTTGACCCTCATCCGACATGGCGATGACGAATTGGGTGATCTTCAGCCCGCCGCCCTCGGCCCGGTACACCAGTTCGGCGGCGTACTGGCAGCCCAATCCGGTGAGCTTGCCGTCCACCTCGAAATCGCGGCAGCTGGTGTGGTCGCGGCCCTCGACCCAGTCCGCGTGCAGTTGCACACTGTCGAATTTGAAGTTCCAGTCACCGGCGAAGTCGTTGTAGGTGAGTTTGCCCGAGGACGGCTGACCGGGACGTGATGTCGTCGTGGTCGGTCGTGGGGTGGTTTGGGTGGCCGAGCGCGGCGCACTCGTCGCCGGGACGACGGTGGCGGTGGTATCGGAGGCCTGCGATCGGCCCTTATCGCGGCCGGTGAGGACGACCAGGCCGACGGTGACCACGGCGAGCAGCACCACCAACCCGAGCACCGCCGCCACGATCACCCCGGTCTTGGACTTCGGGGGCCGCGGCGGCTGGCCCGGCATCGGCGTGCCCGGATATCCCGGATAGCCGGTCTGATTCCAGCTCGTTTGCGCCGAATAGTCCACCGGCTGCCCCCACGGCGCCGGATCCTGCCGCGGCGGCTGCTCCCCAAAGCCGTACGGATAATTCACTGCCTGCCCACCTCTCACGCCTGGGGCGGCGACCCCCACCCTGCACAGCCGAACCAATCACGTACTGATCGCGATCCGATCCCCCGGCGTTGCAGCGTTTCGGCAAGCTTAACGCGTGGACAGCGGGCCTGGCTGGCGAGCGATGGACCCTAGGTGCCGATCACGTACCGGAACGCGGCCGCGTGCCGACGTTCGAAGCGGCGGCGGTTGAGGCGCAGGAGCAGTCGCTCGGGCAGTTTCGCCTTCGCCGACAGCTCCTTGCCCGCCGAGCCGGTCAGCCCATGGAATGCCCACGGCACGAGAGTGGGCGCCAGGCGCAATGAATACGACCGGCCGATCGCGCGCTCGATCCGCGCATACGACTGCGTGGTCAGCATCCGCTGCACCATGGGCAGTGCCGCGCGCTCCTCATGGGCCATGTGGTGATCGATGACCTGCCTGAGCGCGTCCAGTCGTGCATGGATGACCTCGGCATTCTCGGCATCCGGCCGGGCGAGCATATTCGCGAACCCGGTGCCGCACTCGGTGACGGCCGGAGCGAGCTCGGAATGTTCGCGTTCCATGGCGGCGATGACGGCTCGATCGGCGTCGGTGCCGCGCTCTTGGACGGCCGCGGCGAGCACCGGCCAGTAGTGATCGTCTTCAGCGGTGTGATGGTGATGGAGCAGGTCAGCGAACAAGGCCCAGTAGCGGACGAGCGCACGCCATGTCTCGGTGTCCGTCGGTGGTGTGAGCGCCGCTGCGGAGACCAGGTCGGCCATATCGCGCCGGAGCGCGAAATGCATGACGTACATGCCGGTGTGGTCGATCGGTCCGTCGGCGACACATGCCTGGCCCGGCAGATCGATCTGAGCGGCATGGTGAATCACGGTGTCGCGCATTGTTTCTCCTTTAGATGGGGATCAGTTGGGGGATTCGGTACGCAGCCAGTGCCATGCGATGGCGCCGACCCACAGTTCGAAGCCGAGCGTGCTGATGGCCAGCACCGGGAACAGTCCGGAGTGCACGAGTGTGGCGCTGCCGGCCATGCTCAGCGGGAGCACGGCTGTGCCCGCGCGGCGCAACCACCGTGTGCTGCGCCCACCGCGCGCACTCGGGTCGCGGGTGCGGCGCAGGCTCAGGACGATCGCGCCGACGAACAGCAACCGAGGCAATGCCGACAGCGCGAGCCCGAAGGGGGCGACCGAGTCCCATCCGGCGAGAATCCGCGGGTCGGCGCCGGCTGCGGCGGTTTCGATCGCGACGTCGTGCAGCATGCCCGCCAGCGGCCAGACCAGCGCGAGCAGCGTGCCCGACGCCACCGCGACCGTCGCCAGCGCTCCCGATCCGTCGGTTTCGCGCAGCCGCGCGTGCACCATGCCGAGGAATCCCAGCAAGAGCATTCCCGAGGCCATGAGGGCGAAGTTGCCGAGCCGATAGAGCTGCTGCGCGTCGAGGACGTGGGTGCCGCGTTCGAGCGGGGCAGCGCCGGGTGATCCGGCGCTGGGCAGGACGAAAACCGCCATTGCCGCCACAACCGTGAACTGGCATGCGGTGAACGCCAGCCCGAAGCGGGCGCTGGCGCGCAGCAGCGCGGCCGCCGCATGGTCACCGGGTGCCAGCTTCGGACCGAGATACGTTGCGCGCATTGGCTTTTCCTCTGTGCTCGGCAGTCGAGCCGGATCGAATCCGGACAGCCGAAGAGTAGGAGTTGCCACATGCCGCGCACATCGACCCGCGGGCGGGAAGATGCTCGGCCCATGAGCTGGTTAGGCACTCATCCCGTGGGATGACGACGGCCGGTTCCGCGCTCGCTTACCCTCGCTGAGATGAACCTGGCCGAGCGATCGCGCACCACGCCGCAGGATGCGGCGCTCGCGGCCGCGATCGTCGTGACCGGGCTGGTCCAGACCGCGTTGTTTCCCATAGCGGCCCGCGGTGTCGGCGAGGTGTATGTCCTCGGAGCGATGCTCCCGCTGGCTTGGCGTCGGACGTACCCGATCACCTCCGCGGTGGTTTCGTCGCTGTTCTGGCTGATCCCGCTCGACGGTTTCCCGTTGCTCGGATTCGTGGCGGTGGTTCTGCAGTTCTACGCACTGGGGGCGTGGGGCCGCCCGGGTGTCGCCGTGCCCGCGGTCACCGCATGGGCGGCGGTCGTCGCGGTCGTCGGCACGGTGCTCGGCCCCGAACCGCCGGTGGCGACCATCGGTGCGGTGCTGGTCGTCGTCGCTCCCGTGGTGGCGGGCCGGATTGTCGCGCATCAACGTCGCCAGAACGCGGAGATCCGCGCGTTGACCCGAGAGTTGCGATACGAACGCGGACGCGCGGAGGAGGCCGCCGTCGCCGCCGAACGTGCCCGCATCGCCCGCGAACTGCACGATGTGGTCGGCCACGAACTGACCCTCATCGCGATTCAGGCGGAGGCGGCGGCCTCGGCGCTGAAGGTCGCACCCGCCAAAGCGGTTGTGCCCGTGGAGGCGATCCGCTCGACCGCGCACCACACGCTGGCGCAGATCCGTCAAGTCCTGAACGTGCTCGCGCCGCTGCCCGACGAGGGTGTGCCCGGCGACTCGGATCTGGTGAATCTGGCCGACAACGCCCGGGCGGTCGGGATCGCGAACAGTCTCACGGTCACCGGCACACCGCCGCCCGAGTGCCGGAACGCGGTCTTCGCGGTCAATCGCATCGTGCGCGAATGTCTCACCAATGCGGGCAGGCACGCGCCGGGGGAACAGGTCGACCTCGTCGTCGACTGGCTGCCGGATCGGGTCACCCTGTATTCGACCAACCGCATGACGCAAACCGAGGAGCCGCGACCCGGCCGGGGACTGACCGGTATCCGGCACCGAGCGCAGCTGCTGGGCGGCACATTCGATGTGTGCGCGGATCGAGACCGGTTCGATGTCAGGGTCACCATCCCGTTCGATGTCGGCGCGGGTGCGCGATGACCCGCGTGCTGGTGGTCGACGACCAGGATCTCGTGCGCCAGGGATTGCGCACGATTCTCGAACTGGGCGGTATCGAGGTGGTCGGCGAGGCCGCCGACGGCGAGGCGGCGGTGGCGGCGGCGACCGCACTGCGACCGGATGTCGTGCTGATGGATCTGCGGATGCCGGGTGTCGACGGGGTCGAAGCGACACGTCGGATCGTCGCACTCGGCGCGGACATCCGCGTGATCGCACTGACCACGTTCGACCACGATCAGCATGTCGTCGACGCCCTGCGCGCGGGCGCGTGCGGATTCCTGCTCAAGGACGTCACCGCAGACGGCCTCGTCGATGCCGTCGGCCGCGCCGCCACGGGCGAACCAGTGGTGTCCCCTGTTGTCCTGGCCCGAATGATGGATCACTTCTCGGCGCGTCCGCCCGCGCGCACCCGGCTGCCGCGCGGCTTCGCCGATCTCAGCGTTCGCGAGACCGAGATTCTCGCACTGATCGGGGCCGGGCGGTCCAATACCGAGATAGCCGAGGAACTGTTCATCAGCATGGCGACCGTGAAGACCCATATCCGGCACATCTTCGCCAAACTGGAATTGCGTGATCGAGCACAGGCCGTGCTGGCAGCACGCGACGCGGGACTCGAACCGCGCCGTCGGGTGTGAGATGCGCCAGTGGTCACCGGCCCGGCGATCGCCCGAGCCGCGATCCAGTACTCACCACGATCAGTGCCCCGCTTCCGGGGCGATGATCGGGTGTCGCGCGGTCAGTCGACGCGCCTGATTGTAGGAGCGCACAGTAGTCGTCACCAGCAGGTGAACAGCCCGATTACCCCGAATTTCAGAGCCGCTGCATGTCGAGGGTGGCGCGGGTGCTCCCGCGACACGACATCGATCCCTGTCGAGAACCAAAGTTCAGCAGACTCCTAGCTGGTGAGCAGTAACCCCAGCGCAAGTGCGAACATCACCGCCGCTATCACCGAATCCAGGACCCGCCATGCGCTCGGGCGGGCGAAGAGCGGCCCGAGTTTGCGGGCGCCGTAGCCGAGCGAGGTGAACCAGACGATGCTGGCGACCATCGCGCCCGCGCCGAGGAACCAGCGGTCGGGGCTGGTGTAGGTGCTGGCGAAGGAGCCGAGTAGCAGCACCGTATCCAGGTACACGTGCGGATTGAGCCAGGTCAGCGCCAGGCAGGTGAGGACGGTCGCGCCGAGTGCGACGGTAGCGCCGGTCGATTCGGCGGTCAGCGACGAGGCCGAGAAGGCCCGCCGCGCCGCGAGAATCCCGTAGCCGATCAAGAAGGCCGCCCCGGCGTATCGGATGACCGTCAACACCGCCGGAGCCGACTGGACGACGACCCCCAACCCGCCGACTCCGGCGGCGATCAGCACCATGTCCGACACCGTGCAGACCGCGACCACCGCGAGCACATGCTGCCCGCGCAGACCCTGGCGCAGGACGAAGGCATTCTGCGCGCCGATCGCCACGATCAAGGAAAGTCCGAAGCCGAGTCCCGAGATGGCCGCCAGAGCCGCCGATGATGCCGTCACATAAATCGACGCTAGAACCAGGCGCTGCACCAGACCAGCTAAAGATTCTGAAGCACCTTTAGGATCTCTAAATATGGACCTGCAGCTGGATCAGCTTCGCGCGCTCAACGCGGCGGTCACCGAGGGCACCTTCGACGCGGCCGCGCGCAGCCTGCGCGTGACGCCGTCGGCGGTCAGCCAGCGCATCAAGGCGCTCGAGGACGCGGCCGGGCGCATTCTGCTGCAGCGCACAAAACCGGTGCGCCCCACCGAATCCGGACTCGCGGTGCTGCGGCTGGCGCGGCAGATCGAACTGCTCGCCGGTGACACCGCACGCGAACTCGGCGATGCCGATCGACCCGCGGATCGGCCGATCCGGCTGCCGATCGCGGTCAATGCCGACTCGCTGGAAACGTGGGTGATGCCCGCGCTGCGGCGCACACCGGCCGGTGTGTGTTTCGAGATACATCGCGAGGACGAGGAGCACACGACCCGGCTGCTGCGCGACGGCACGGTGATGGCGGCGATCACCGCCACCGCGACCGCGGTCCAGGGGTGCCGGGTCGAGAAGCTCGGTGCGATGCGATATCGGCCCATGGCGAATCCGCGGTTCGCGCGAACCTGGTTCGCGCAGGGCCCAACGGCCAAGGCATATGCCGCCGCGCCGGTGGTGCTTTTCGATCGCAAGGACGATCTGC
Organism: Nocardia nepalensis; assembly: GCF_048910785.1. Classification (NCBI taxonomy): domain Bacteria; kingdom Bacillati; phylum Actinomycetota; class Actinomycetes; order Mycobacteriales; family Nocardiaceae; genus Nocardia; species Nocardia nepalensis. The sequence continues at coordinate 276,734 of NZ_JBKBET010000037.1, forward strand.
AGGACCGGCAGCTACGGCGTCGGTGCAAGCAGCCGGTCGATCCGCCGCGCCACTATGTGCCGTCGTCGGCGGGGTTCGCGGAGGCCATTCGGATCGGACTCGGGTGGGGGATGTTGCCGGATCTACAGACTCGCGGCGGTCGGGCCGGGCGTGATCTCGTGCCTATCGATGGGGATTCCTACATCGATGTTCCGCTGTATTGGCAGCAGTGGAAAGTCGACTCTCCCGCGCTCAGTGGGGTCGCTGCCGCGATCGCCACGGCCGCGGCCGAGGCGCTGCGTTGACGGTTCAGCCGCTCCACGCCGGCGATTTGGGGAATGTCACCGGCAGCGCCGTCAGCGCCCGGTGGAACGGACCCGGTCGCCAGGTGAGCTCGGCCGGCGGGGTTGCCAGTCGCAATTCCGGTAGTGCGTCGAGCAATTGGTCTATGGCCTCCTGAGCAATCAAGTACGCCATGGACTTTGCGGTGCAGGCGTGCGGGCCCGCGCTCCATGCCAGGTGCGAGCGGTTGCCGGTGTGCTCGCCGTGGATTTCTGGGTCGTTATTGCAGGCGGCCATGCTGATGAGGACGGGCTGGTGTGCGGGCAGCCATGTTTCGTCGATCAGGATCGGTTGCCGCGGATAGGTGATGCAGTAGTTGGCCAGCGGCGGGTCGGTGAAGAGCACCTCGTCCAGGGCGTCGCGGGTCGACAGGCTGCCGCCCAGAAAATTGTCGGCGACACGGTCGTCGGTGAGCATCAGCAGCAGCGAGTTGGCGATCAGATTCTGGGCGGGCTCGATGCCAGCACCGTAGAGCAGCATCACATGTTCGAGTACCTCTGCATCGTCGAGGCCGAGGGGGTGCAGTAGTAGTCGCGTCGTGATGTCGTCGCCGGGTTCGGCCTTCTTGAGCGCTATCAGCTCGGTCAACGCCTCGTGCACGAGCTCATCTCCCTTGGCGGCATTGACCGTATCCATCATCGCGGCCAAGCCGAGCGCGGTGCGTCCGCCGATCTCGGGTGGACAGCCGAGGACGGCATTGATCGCGGTGAAGGCGAGCGGAAGTGCGTACTGGGCGATCAAATCCGCCGAACCGGTCTCACAGAACGCATTGATCAGCGGAACGGCGATCTGCGCCACGGTGGTGTGCAGCGCGTGCAGGTCGACCGCCTCGATGGCCGCGTTCACCGCCTCCCGGTATCGGGCGTGCACCGCGCCGTTGCTGTGCAAAACCGTTGGGCGCCAATCCATCATGGGCAGGACGGGACACTCCGGCGGAATATCCTTTTGCCAGGTGCGTGGGTCGCGCGGAAAGCGCTCGGGATCGTGCAGGATCCGCACCGCGGCGCGATAGCCGACCACCAGGGTCGCGGGTGTGTCGGGAGCCAGGTCCACCGGCACCAGCGAGCCGTACTTGCGACGCATCTCCCGATAGGCGCGGTGTGGATCGGCGGCGAACTCCGGGGTGTAGAGCGGAGCGCGTTCGCCGTCGGTGTCGATCGGAGAGCCATGCTGAACAGGACAGGATGGGGACTGGTGGGTCACGAAACCAACTCCAAACGGTGGAACAAATTCGACGCGTGTCTACGCCGAATACCGTGGAGGTAGAGCCGAATTCACCGCCCCACCCCTGCGGCGTACGGATGCCGAATCAGTTCGGCGGCGCTCCCCGGTACGGCACGTAGCCGCCACTGGGATCGATGTATCTGGCGTCCTCGACCGAGTGCAACAGACCTGCCATCCCCTGCAGAACCTGCTCCAGCATGGCGATGGCCGCGTTCTCGTCGTCGGAGGCAGGCCACCTCGGATCGGTGCTCATGGCAATACCTTTCGGCTCAGTGCGGGTGTCAGGCGATGGTGATCGGTGCGCTGCTGGTAGGCATCGCCCGCGCGCAGTACCGTCGCCTCGTCGAAGTGTTTGCCGCTGATCGAGATCGACAAGGGAACGCCATCTGCGGTCAGCCCGATCGGGACGGCGATGGTGGGATTGCCCAGCGAATTCCAGTACGGCGTATGCAATCCGGCGAGCACGCTCACCGGGTTCAGCTGCTCCATGGCGTCGATGCGCGGGGCGCCCAAGTGTCCGGTCGGGGTGACCACCAGGTCCACCTTGGTGAACAGCTCGGCCATCCGCCGCTGGGCGACGTGCCGAACGCGTTGGGCCTGAACGTAATCCGCGCCGCTGACGGAGGTACCCGCGGCGAAGACGACGCGACTGCCGCGGGCGTAGTCCTGGTAGCGCGAGCGCAGGGTCGGCCGGTGGTAGGCGGCGGACTCGGCGGCCAGCACGATCAAGGTGGTCGCCGTTGTCTCGACGTACATCGGGACCTCGATCGGGACGATGGTCGCGCCCGCTTCGCGTAGGGCATCGACGGCCGCCGAGAACCGTTGCGGCTGTTGCGGATCCCGTCCGTCGCCGACGAAGCGGTCGAGATTGTCTACGCCGATGGTGATTCCGTGCAGATCACCGGTGAGCGCGGCCGTGTAGTCGGTGACGGGTTCGTTCGAACTGTAGGGGTCTTCGGCATCGTGACCAGCCAATACTTGTAGCAGCAAGGCGCAGTCGGCCGCCGTGCGAGCCAATGGCCCCGCATGATCGAGGGTGTAGGCCAGCGGCACCACACCGGATTTGGGCACCCGGCCGAATGTCGGCTTGAACCCGGTGATTCCGCAGAAGGCCGCGGGAATTCGGAGGCTGCCGCTGGTGTCGGTGCCGACCGCACCCAGAAACGCGCCGGTCAACAGGCCACTGGCAGAACCGGAACTGGATCCGCCCGCCCACCGCTGCGCATCCCACGGATTCCGGGGTATCGGAAACGGCTTCTCCGGATCCGGAACCCCGATCGCGAACTCCATCGTGGTGGTCTTCCCGACCACGATCCCACCGGCCTGTTCGAGCCGCCGCACCACCGCGGCATCCCCCACCGACTTCCCCCACGCCGGATCCAGCACCAGGCTCTGTGCCGTGGTCGGACCCGCCGAATGCGCGAAAATATCCTTGACCCCCAACGGAATCCCATCCAGCGGGGCCAACCGCTCCCCCGCCGCGATCTTCCGATCAACCTCGGCGGCCCGAGCCCGAGCCTGCTCCTGGAACCGAGCCAGAAACACCCCGAACGTCTCATCATGCGCATCCGCGGCCGCCAGTGCGTTCTCCACCAACCGCGCCGCACTCACCTGCCCCCGCCGCAGACCCGCCGCGGCCTCCACGATTGTCGTGAATACCGTTGCCGTCGAATCAGTTTCAGTCATCGCATCCCCATCCATCGCACACGGCCGATCCTGCCACGACGATGCGCCCTGCGGGCGGATTCGGAATACCCGCCCTTCACAGTCTCGGGTGCTCCCGCTGACGCGGGTTGGGGATAGGAGCGTCGCCGTAGTCGTGCGCCAGCCAGGGCATGCGGTCGAGCAGCCGATCGCGCAGCTCGGTCAGTCGGGTGATGCGCTCGTTCAGCTCGGCGACCCGCGGCGGTCCGACGGCCGCGTATCCGGTGGTGCAGCGCGGTTCGAAGGGGAATACGGCGGGCAGGTCGTGATCCAGGTAGGGCAGGAAGGCGCGGACGTCGCCGATGGTGAAACCGATGTCCAGCAGTTCGCGGATGTTGTTCACCTGTTTGATCGCGTCTTCGTCGTAGACGCGGTACCCGGAGGTGGTGCGGTCGCAGGTGAGCAGGCCCTGCTCTTCGTAGAAGCGCAGGGCGCGCGTCGTGGTTCCGGTGCGTGCCGCGAGTTCACCGATCAGCATCTGGTTCCCTTTCGTCCGCACGGTCAACGCGCGAGGCGTACGACTACCTTCCCGGTGTAGTGGCCGCGAACCAGATCGAGCAGTACCCGTGCAGCGTTCTCCAGCCCGTCGATGACGGTCTCGGTGTAGACGAGTTGCCCGTCGGCCAGCCAACTCCGCAGTCGCTGCCCGAATTCCGGCGCCAGGTTCAGATGGTCGTGCAGGGTGAATCCGCGCAGCGTGAGCCGCTTGCCGATCAGCGGCAGCACATCGCCGGGACCCGCATCGGGCACACCACCGGAACGTTGCCGGGCGAGCGCGCCGCACAGCGCGATGCGCCCGCCCACGTTCATCACCTCGATCGCCGCGCGCAATTGGGCGCCGCCGACATTGTCGAAATACACATCGATTCCGTCCGGTGCGACGGCTCGCAGCTGCTCGACCAGGGGTTCGTCGTGGTAGTCGAACGCCGCGTCGAATCCGAGCTCATCGATGACATGACGCACCTTCCGCGCCGATCCGGCGCTACCGACGACACGACGCGCGCCGAGCAGTCGCGCGATCTGACCGGCCATGCCGCCGGTGGCGCCTGCCGCGCTGGAAACGAAGACGGCATCGCCTTTGCGCAGGCCCGCCACGGCCGTGAGCCCCGCATAGGCGACCAACCCGAATCCGAGATAGGTCGACGGCGATGGGTACGCGTCCGGATCCACCATGTGAACCGCACTCGCCTCGGCCACCGCGTACTCACGCCACCCGAGCCGATGCAGGACCAGCGCACCCTCCGGCACCGCCGGATCCGCGGAGGCCACGACCTCGCCGATCGCGTCCCCGAACATCGGCGCACCAACAGTGAACGGCGGCATGGGAATTCCCGGATAGGCACCGATCTGCATCAGCATTCCCGGGTCGAGTGACATGTACAGATTCCGCACCACCACCTGCCCCGGCACTGGATCGGGCACCGGCTGCTCGACCAGTCGGAAGTCGGACAGTTCCGGAAACCCGTCGGGTCGTGCGGAAAGGTGGACAGCGCGTGCGGCTCGGGTCGTAACAGTCATGAGAGCGACGCTAGGGATTGACGTATGCGTGAAGGTCAAGACGCACGTTGTTTTCCCTCCATCGGGGGAGGTCGGATTACACCTCGCGGCCGACGTGGGTGGGCGCGAACATCCGTAGCTTCGGAGGCCTCAGGGGCAGCACCAAACGCCCTGTCCTGCACCCACATTCATCAGGAGGATCTGTGCTTTCCGCCTTTGTGCCGGCTGTGCGGACCCCGGACTTGCGGCGGAAGATTCTGTTCACGCTGGGACTGATCGCGTTGTATCGCCTCGGCGCGGCGCTTCCCTCACCCGGCGTCGATTACAAATCCGTCCGCAGCTGTATCGGGCTCGTCTCCAGTGGTGAATCGGCCGGTATCTACCAGCTGATCGACCTCTTCTCCGGCGGCGCGATGCTGCAACTGTCGGTGTTCGCGATCGGCATCGTGCCTTTCATCACCGCCAGCGTCATCACCCAGCTGCTGACCGTCGTGATCCCGCGATTCGAGGAGCTCCGCAGCGAGGGGCAATCCGGACAAGCCAGAATCACGCAGTACACCCGGTACATCGCGATGGCGCTGGCGGTCCTGCAGGCGACGACCCTGGTGGCGCTGGCCGCACGCAGACAGCTGTTGCGCGGCTGCCCCCAGGACATCCTGGCCGATACCTCGATCTTCGGCATGATCATCATCGTGCTGGTCATGACCGCGGGCGCGGCCCTGGTCATGTGGTTCGGCGAGCAGATCACCGAGCGCGGCATCGGCAACGGCATGTCGCTGCTCATCTTCGCGGGTATCGCCGCCCGCATTCCCTTGCAGGGCAAGCAGATCTACGACAGCCACGGCTGGATGACCACCGCGCTGATGGGCGTCGCCGCCCTGGTCGTGATCGTTGCGGTCATCTTCGTCGAGCAGGGCCAGCGCCGGATTCCGGTGCAGTACGCCAAGCGCGTGGTCGGCCGCAAGATGTACGGCGGCTCCTCGACCTACCTGCCGCTGAAGGTGAACCAGGCGGGCGTCATCCCGGTCATCTTCGCGTCTTCGCTGCTGTATCTGCCGAACCTGTTGGCGCAGTTGACCCAGAAGAGTTCGGGTAGCTCGGCCAAGTGGCAGGAGCTGATCCAGAAGTATCTGGTCAACCCGAGCAACCCGGTCTATGTGGCGTGCTACTTCGCCCTGATCGTGTTCTTCACCTACTTCTACGTCGCGATCACCTTCAATCCGGAGGAGCGCGCGGACGAGATGAAGAAGTTCGGCGGCTTCATTCCGGGCCACCGTCCGGGCAAGCCGACCGCGGACTACCTGAACCGCGTCCTCAGCCGGATCACTCTCCCCGGCTCCATCTACCTCGGTGCTGTCGCTGTGCTGCCGAACCTGTTGCTGCGCTTCGGCTCCGGCGGCCCAGCCCAGAACCTCGCGTTCGGCGGTACCTCGGTGCTGATCGTGGTGAGCGTCGGCCTCGACACGATCAAACAACTCGAGAGCCAACTGATGAACAAGAACTACACCGGGTTCCTGCGCTGAAGCAGACTGTGCACATGGCCACGACCACACCAACACGCCCGCTGCTGTTGCGGCTGGTGTCCACGCTCATGCTCGCGATCAGTGCCACCGTGCTGTCGGCGGGCAGCGCGCACGCCATTACCCCGATCGCCGGTCGCAACGCCACGGTGGGCTTCGACCCGCAGGCCGCGGATGTCGACATCGTGGCCGCGCCGCGGGACTCGACGATATCGGTGCTGCTCGCCAATGATCAGATCGTGTTCCGTTCGGGTCTACGGGCAGCCATCGATACCCAGCCGGACCTGCGATGCGTCGCGGAGGTCGGCGACGGCGCCGCCGCCATCCAGGAGATGCGACGGCTGCGACCCGATATCGCCATCCTCGATCTCGACATGCCCGGTCTCGCCGACCCGGCCGCCATCGAGACAGTCGCGGAACTCGGCGGCACCAGCCGAATTCTCACCCTCGCCGCCGACGACACCGACGAAAACCTCTACCGCGCACTACGTCTCGGCGCCAGCGGCTTCCTCACCAGAGCCCTGCCGTCTCTGGACCTGGTCTCCGCCATCCGAACCGCCGCACACCGCGACGCACTGATCGATCCACGCCTGACCCGCCGCCTGATCACGCGCCTGACGCACGGCATCGAACCGTTCCCCGCCGCACCCGAACTCGCCGCGCTGACCCCTCGCGAACATCAGGTTCTACTCCTGATGGCCAAGGCCTACACCAACCCCGAGATCGCCGCCACCCTCGGTGTCGGCGAACAGACCGTCAAAACCCACGTGTCCAACGTGCTCGCAAAGCTCGGCGTACGCGACCGCGTACATGCCGTCGTCTACGCCCACACCCGCCGCATCGTTCCCGACGGCCCGCTCATCGCTGCTCACGCGGACCGCACCTGACCCATCCCAGCTCACGACTCCGCAACTGCGTCAAGCGGACATTCGCCGCAGGTGGCGTGGATGGCAAGCACGCCAGGGCTCAGGATAGGAACGTCGCCGAGGTGACGGCGACGTCGGCGTAGCTGTAGTACCAACCGTTCCAGGTGTCGGCGACATTCACCTGGATCGCATGGCCACTCGCCGGACCATCGGTGATCTTCCACAGGCCATTGCCGTATCCGGTCGCCGTGCTGAGGCTGCCGTCCGACCATGCGAATGTGGCCGTACTGGTCGCGCCGGGCGCGTTCCACGGAATGGTCAGACCGAACTGTCCGGCGTCGATACCCGGAAGCAGCGAGCTGACGCACTCCCGCAGGGTGGCCTCACGCCGGATGTTCTGCCCAGCGCTGCCGGTGCCGGGTATCAACCGGCCGGTCATCAAGCTGCCCTGCCGACAGCCACCACTGCCCTCGCTCGGCGGGTAGGCCTGGCTCTGCGGCGCAACCAGCGCGGGTAGGGCACATAGAACCGCTGCCACCAGCACACTTCGACGAACAGACACGGCACTACCTCCCTGCGACGGGGACAGCAGACGCGGCCGGGCAGGCTCGACGCTGATGAACTCGAGGCGCTGCCGACTCGATCAGCAGTTTAGCGGTCTCGACACGTACTCGATCAGCTTCGAACCGTCCGATCGGCACGCATGCGCAACTAATGGTTGCACATCTGCAAATTGTGGGCTAGCTTGATACGCAACCAAACATTGCATATGGAGGTAATAATGGTAGACATCCTGCACAAGGTCGGCATCAAATCGTCGGTCGCCGAGGTCTATTCGGCCCTGACCACCACCGAGGGGCTTTCCGGCTGGTGGGCGACCAACACCCAGGGCAAAGGCAACGACGTCGGCGGTGTGCTCCAATTCCGCTTCGACGCCGGTGGATTCGATATGAAGGTGCTCGAGCTCGATCCCGGCAAGCATGTGCTGTGGGAAGTGGTCGACGGACCCGAAGAATGGATCGGCACCCGCGTGGACTGGGACCTCGATCAGGTCGACGACTACGCCGTCGTGCTCTTCAAGCATCAAGGCTGGAAGGAGCCGGTGGAATTCATGCACCACTGCAGCACCAAGTGGGCGGTCTTCCTGCTGAGCCTGAAGTCGCTGATCGAAACCGGTAAAGGCGCTCCGGATCCGCACGATGTCAAGATCGACAACTGGAACTGAGGTTCCGTTCGGGCGCTGATCGGTTGTCCGGCAGTGCATTTCGACCATAACGCCCGCCGCAACGCACTGACATACCGTTCACGGCCCGGCCGTTTCCTCAGCACGTGTGCCGATGTGCGGCGCAACGGTTGCGCGGGCGTCGGCGCCGTAGCGGAGTCCGTCGATGAGTAGATCGACCATGCGCTGGGCGTGGCCGGATCGGTCGTCGGCGGCGGGGAGGCACAGGTTGGCGACCGCGCGCAACAGGTCGTTGGGGTCGACATCGGCGCGGATCACACCGGCGGCCGCCGCGGAGTCCAGCAGCGATCCGAGGGCGGGCCGCAGGCGCTGGTCGAAGTAGACGGGCAGCGGGTCGAAGGCGGGGTCGCCCGAATGCAGGGCCGTGGCGAGCCCGCGTTTGGTCGCGATGAAGCGGGTGTAGTGCCGCAGCCAGCGCGTGAGCGCATCGCCGGGTTCGTGCTCGGCGGCCAGGGCGGGGGCGGCGTCGGCGCAGGCGTCGACCTCCTGCTGGAACACGGCCACGACCAGGTCGGAGCGCTGTGGGAAGTGCCGGTAGATGGTGCCGAGGCCGACTCCGGCCCGGGCGGCGATCTCGCGCACCGGGGCATCGACACCAGAGTCGGCGAATACGGCCTTGGCCGCGTCGAGCACCGCGTCGATATTGCGTTGCGCGTCGGCGCGCACCCGACGTGCCGGGCGGCTCGGCGTCGCCTTGGCCGTTGGCGTCCCGGATTCGGCCGGATCGTCGCCGTGCTCGATCGGTTTCTCGCCCACGCAGCTCCTCCTCTTGCATAACTGGAACAACGTTCCGTATAGTTCTGGAACGTTGTTCCGCTTCCTTGATGGTACGGCACCGAAGCCGTGCCGACCTGTACTCACCTCTGGGAGATCAGTTATGCAATACCGCACGCTGGGCCGGACCGGGATCAGAGTCAGCCCATATTGCCTTGGCGCCATGATGTTCGGGGCCGTCGGCAATCCGGACCACGACGATTCGATCCGGATCATCCACAAGGCCCTCGACGCCGGGATCAACTTCATCGACACCGCCGACATGTACTCGGGCGGCGAGTCCGAAGAGATCGTCGGCAAGGCGCTGAAGCGCCGCCGGGACAGCGTCGTGCTCGCCACCAAGGCCAGGCTTCCCATGGGAACCGACGACCCCAACCGGCAGGGCACCTCGCGGCGCTGGCTGGTGCGCGCACTCGACGAGTCGCTGCGCCGACTGCAGACCGATCACGTCGACCTGTTCCAGATCCACCGACCCGAGCCGGACACCGACATCGAAGAAACCCTGTCGGCCCTAACCGACCTGGTGCGCGCGGGCAAGGTCCGCGCCATCGGCACCTCCTCCTATCCCGCGTCCGACATCGTCGAGGCGCAGTGGGTCGCCGAACGGCGCGGCCTGCAGCGCGTGCGCACCGAGCAGCCGACGTACTCGATCCTCAATCGCGGCATCGAACGCGAGGTGCTGCCGGTCTGTCAGCGCTACGGGATGGGCACCCTTGTCTATAGCCCGCTGGGCGGTGGCCTGCTCACCGGCCGATACCGCAAGGGCCAGCAGACCGACAGTCACCGGGCCGGATTCGGCTTCGAACACCTGAGCGACGAGCGTCGACTCGACGTTGTCGAGCAACTAGTCCCGCTCGCCGAGAAGGCGGGTCTGTCGATGACTCACCTGGCGATGGCGTTCTCGATCGCCCACCCGGGCGTGACCTCGGCGATCATCGGACCGCGCACAATGGCACAGCTCGACGACCTGCTCGCCGGTGCCGAGGTCACCCTCGACGACGAAATCCTCGACCGGATCGACGAGATCGTCCCCGCCGGTACCGATGTCGGCATGCTCGACATGGCCTACAACCCACCTGCCGTCTCGACCGTTAGCCTGTGGCGCCGTCCAGCCGACGAGCGCGCCGCCGCCTGAGTCGCACGTCCGCCGCAGCTTGAGCAGCTCGCCGAGCGTAGTGATATGGCGGTCGAATGCAGCGTGGGCGACCACCATTCGACTGCGCTCGGCGGAGCTCAGCGGCGCTAGCTGTCGACGTGCATGTGCGGACGCTCGGCCGGATTCGGGACGGCTCGGCGAATGATCTCCCTGGTCACCGGGGCGACCTCACCCTCCCCCACGAACAGGAATTTCAGCAGGTTGACCAGCGGATTGCCTTCTGTCCATTCGAAATACACGTGCGGCTCCAGGCCGGTGCGGTCGCGGATGGCGAGCAGGATCGCGGCGATGGAGTTGGGAATGGCGGTGGCTTCGACGCTGAGGATTCGATAGCCCTCCAGCTCGAGACCCGTGACTCGCAGGTCGGTGCTGAAGTCGGAGGCGTCGCGAACGATGACCTCCAGGAACAGGATCGGGGCATCCGCGGGAATGTGGCTCTCCAGACGCTGGTCGGCCTCCTTCTCCCGGTACTCCTCGGGCCGACGCTGGTCGATGTCATGGGTGACGATGCGGATCATGCCCTCGGCCGCGGCCTTATCGATCATCGCGGCGGCGGTGTCGTCGAAAGTCACCTCGATGGCACGCAATTCGAAGGAGCGTCGGGCGCGGGAGGCGAAGGACACCGTGATGATCGTGAGGATGAACAGCGATGCCAGCTGCACGCCCTCGGGTCGTTCGAAGATATTGGCGATGGTTGTGTAGACGAAGACCGCCGATATCGCGCCGAAGCCGATCACCTTGTTGCGCTCGCCTTTTCGCGCCGCCGACAGGGTCACCGCGACCGCCGCGGAGGTGATGAGCACGAGCACACCGGTCGCATAGGCACCACCCTGCGCGTCGACGTCGGCGTCGAAGTACCAGGTGATACCGAAGGCGATGACCGCGAATACCAGCACCAGGGGCCGCACCGCGCGCGCCCATTCCGGCGCCATGCCGTACCGAGGTAGGTAGCGCGGCACCAGATTCAACAATCCGGCCATGGCCGACGCACCGGCGAACCAGAGGATCGCGATGGTGCTGATGTCGTAAGCGGTGCCGAATACGTCGCCGAGGTATTGGTGCGCCAGGTAGGCCAGCGCCCGACCGTTCGCGGATCCGCCGGTTTCGAACTCCTGCTCCGGAATCAGCACGACCGTGATGAAGCTGGTCACGATGAGGAAGGTGCTCATGATCAGGGCGGAGGTGGTCAGCAGCTTGCGCGCTCCGGCGATGCGGGTGACCGGATTCTCCTCGGAATCCCCTGGTGCGCCCTTGATTTGCGGCATTACGGCGACACCGGTCTCGAATCCGGACAACCCCAGCGCCAACTTCGGGAAGACCAACAGCGAGACGCCGATCATCGCCGCGACATTGCCGTGCTCGGCGGTCAGCGCATGCGTCCAATCCACGACCAGATCACCGGCGGTGAGTACGTGATACAAACCGACAACGGCGACAACAACATTCAGCGAAAGGTACACCCCGACCAGCGCGACCGCGATCTTGATGGCCTCGGCGAAGCCCTTGAGGAAGATCGCCGCGAGCAGCGCCAGCAGGGCCAGCGTGATGAGCAGATTGTGGTCGTGCAGAGACGAAGGGACATAAGGGTTTTCGACGATATGCGCGGCACCGTCGGCCGCCGAGAGCGTCATGGTGATGACGAAGTCGGTGGCCGCGAATCCCAGCAGCACCAGAATGAAGATCTTGCCGGTCCAGCGCGGCAGATGCTCGCTGAACATGGCCAGCGAACCGCCGCCGTGCGGGCTTTCCCGCGCCACCCGCCGATACACCGGCAGCGCGCCGAACAGGGTCAGTGCGACCAGCACCAGCGTGGCCAGCGGGGACAGTACACCGGCCGCGACCGCCGCGATGCCGGGCTGATAACCCAGGGTCGAGAAGTAATCGACACCGGTCAGGCACATCACCTGCCACCAGGACCGCTCGTGTTCGGCATCGCCCGGCTTGCGCATCGGACCCGCATGCTGGGAATACCGCTCGTCGGTCGCACCCTGCAATAGCCAGGATGCGAAGGGCGAGCGCGTTCGCTCCTCGGTTGTGGTCACTGCGTTTCCCCTGAGAGATTCGTCCGGTTGCGCCGGATTGTCTCCGACGCGCGCAAATCTACGGGAAACCTCCGCCGGACAACGCCCCCGGTCGGGTCCGGCGGGTCGGCACCCAGCGCCGCTGGACACTCATGACGCGCTCGATCAGGAGCAGGAGTCCGACCACGATCATCGCCGCTCCGGAGATTCGCGAGATCGTCCTCGACATGGTGGGCTTGGTCGACAGGATGGTTCGCGCGCCGAGGCCGACGAGTGTGTAGAAGACGCCGCGCTGCCGGGGGTGCAGCGGCTGAACTCCACGCTGGTGATGAAGCAGGTGGTCATCGACCGAGCGATCCCCACGTGATCACCATTCGGCGAAGGAACCGTCCTTTCGATGCCAGATCGGGTTGCGCCAGCGATGGCCCTGCTCGGCGGCGCGGGCGACCGCTTGCTCATCGATCTGGATGCCGAGGCCGGGGGCTTCGAGCAGTTCGACGTAACCGTCGCGGTAAGCGAAGACGGTGGGGTCGACGAGGTAATCGAGGAGATCGGAGCCGGTGTTGTAGTGGATGCCGAGGCTCTGTTCCTGAATGAGCAGGTTGGGGGTGGCGAAGCCGACCTGGAGACTGGCGGCGAGGGCAATGGGGCCGAGCGGGCAGTGCGGGGCCAGGGCGACGTCGCGGCTTTCGGCGAGTGCGGCGATGCGGCGGACCTCGGAGATACCGCCCGCATGCGACAGATCGGGTTGGACGACCGCGATGCCTTGATCGAGCACGGCGTTGAAATCCCAACGCGAATAAAGCCTTTCACCGGTCGCGATGGGAATGCTCGTCGCGCGGGTGATCTCGCCGATCTGAGCGCTGCACTCCGGGACGAGTGGTTCCTCGACGAAGAACGGCAGATACGGCTCGAGCAAGGGCAGCACTCGCCGCGCCATCGGAATGGACAGGCGGCCATGGAAATCGACGGCGATATCGAATTCGTCGCCGGTTGCCTCGCGCACGGCGGCCACCCGATCAACGATGCTCCGGGTGGCACGCGGAGTATCGATCAGCTCCAGCTCGGCCGAGCCGTTCATCTTGATCGCGGTGAAGCCCTGGGCTTTTCGTTCCAGCGCGGCCTGGGCGACATCGTCGGGACGGTCGCCGCCGATCCAGCTGTACACCCGGATCCGATCGCGGACCGCACCGCCGAGCAATTGCCAAACCGGTACGCCCAGCGCCTTTCCGGTGATATCCCACAGCGCCTGGTCGATGCCCGCGACCGCACTCGACAGGATCGGCCCGCCGCGATAGAAACCGCCCTTGGTGAGCACCTGCCAGTGCGCCTCGATGCTCATCGGGTCCTTGCCGATGAGATAGTCCGCCAATTCGTCGACCGCGGCGGCGACGGTGTGCGCGCGGCCCTCGAGTACCGGCTCGCCCCAGCCGGTGATGCCCGCATCGGTCTCGATCTTCAGGAAGCACCAGCGCGGCGCGACCAGGTAGGTGGTGAGTGCGGTGATTTTCACCGGGACTCCTTTCGCACACTCCAGCCGCCGTCGACGACCAGGTTGGCGCCGGTGATGAAGGAGGCGTCGTCGGAGGCGAGGAAGGCGACGGCGGCGGCGACCTCCTCGGGTGCGCCCATCCGGTCCAGGGCGGTGGCCTGGGCCGATAGCCGCCGACCCGCCTCGTCGACGTCATCCCATACGGGGGTGAGGATCGGGCCGGGCAGTACGGCATTGACCCGCACGCGGGCGCGTCCGTACTCGACGGCAAGTTGCCGGACCAATGCGGTCAGCCCGCCCTTCGCCGCGGCGTAGACCGGGTAGCCGGGCAGTCCGAATTGTGCGTGCACGCTGGAGATGGCGACCACATTGCCGCGGCGGTCGCGCAGATCGTCGATGAAGGTGTGCAGACCGAGGAACAGCGGCGTCAGGTTGACCGCGAGGCCGTCGTCCCAAGCCTGGCGGGTCAGCTCGTGTGCGGGGATGGTGGCCTGGTGGGATGCGTTGCTGCACAGGAAGTCCAGCGGTCCGAACAGTTCGTTGACCCGGCGACGCAGTTCGATCCAGGATTGCTCCAAAGATACGTCGCACCAGACGAATTCGGCCCGATGGCCCGCGGCGCGGATCTTCGAGGCGACCTCGCGCCCGGCCGATTCGGCGATATCGGCGATGACGACCGCGGCACCATCGGCGGCGAGCCGGTGGGCGGTGGCCGCACCGATGCCGGATGCGGCCCCGGTGACGACCGCGACCCGGTCTGCCAGACGACTCATGCTCTATCCCTTCATCGATTGATGTCGGCGCCGGTGATCAGGCCGAGTTCGTGCCGGAACGGCAGACCCGCCCAGTCACCGGGTACGGATACGGCGAACGCGCCGCAGGTGGCGGCCATTTGCAGGCTGTGTGTTGCGGACCCGTTGTCGAGCACTCCGGCGAGGTAGCCCGCGACGAACGCATCGCCCGCTCCGACCGGGTCGACGCTGCTGACGTCCAGCGCGGGCTGTCGGATCAGCTCGCCATTGTGCAGTGCGAGTGCGCCGTCGGATCCGAGTTTGATCACGACTTGCGAAGGGCCCAGTGCGGCAAGAGATTCGGCCATCTCGGCAGGGGGTGCGGCCGGTACCAGGATGGCCGCTTCGTCCGTACCGGCGAAGACGATATCGGCGCGGGACGCGAGCTTCGAAAGTTCCACGGCCGCATCGGATTCCGACCACAGCGCGCGGCGGTAGTTGATATCGAGGGAGATGGTCCGCCCGGCATCGACGGCGGCGTCGAGGGCCGTGTGGACGGCGTCGCGGGCGGATGGGCTCAGAGCCGGGGTGATGCCGGTGAGATGCAGGACCCGTGCGGCGGCTATCTGAGTGGGGTCGATATCGGCTGGCGACAGTCGCGAACCTGCGAAACCCTTGCGGTAGTAGGTGACTCGCATGTGGTCGGCGGTGCGCCGCTCGCGCAGCATCAGCCCGCTCGGCAGTTCCGGATCGATACGGCAGCGCGAGATGTCGACCTGTTCGGCGCGGAGTCGATCGAGCACCATGGTGCCGATGGCGTCGGCACCGACGCTACCCACCCACGAGCTTTCGTGGCCGAGCCGGCGCACGCCGATAGCGACGGTTGCTTCCGCGCCCGCGAAATCCATGCGCAGTGCGGCACCGGGAGCCAACGGACCCGGTTCGGTGGTGGCGACGACACCGAGTGCTTCGCCGAGAGTCACCAATCCGCCCATCATCGCAGCGACTTTCGCGCGTTCGGAACCCCGATGAGTGCGATCGGATCCTGCGAATCAGACCTCATAGCAACGCCTTCCGCACCGCGGACGCGCGCTCACGCAGCGCATCCAGATCACCGCCGGTGCACGCATCACCTACGAGCGGCGAGCCCATGCCGAGTGCTCTGGCGCCCGCATCCAAATACGCTCTGACATCCGCGAGCCCGATGCCGCCGGTCGGCACCAGCGGGATCTCGTTCAGCGGGCCCCGAATCGCCTTCAGATAGCCGGGACCGCCGACCGATGCCGGAAAGACCTTGACCATCGTTGCGCCCGCCTGCCACGCACTGTGGATCTCGGTCGGTGTGAACGCGCCGCAGATCACCGGGACACTCATGCGGCGGCCCTCCGCGATCACCTCGGGGCATACGGCCGGCGTGATCAGGTACGCCGCACCCGCATCGACGGCTCGCGCGGCATCGAGGGCGGTCAGAACCGTGCCCGCGCCGACCCGGTGGGCGAAGCCGGAGCAGTCGCGCAATGCGTCCAGTGCGCCGGGACTGTTCAGCGTGAACTCCACCGCCGTGATGCCCGCCTCGTGCAGAGTGGCGGTCACCTCGGCGAACCTGGCGGCCGTTGGGGCGCGCAGAATCGCGATCACCGGCGGATCCAAGGTCAGGCCGTGTTCTGTCGTCATGGGTGGCTCACAAACCTCGCGTCGGAGTAGGTATTCGTCGGGAGTCCGGTCACACCGGGCCTACAGGTGAACAAGCAACCAGCACCGGGCGCGGCGGAACCTTCTGCGGCAGTGGTGATTACGAGGACGTCGAGATCGGGACCGGCGAAGGTACAGCTGGACACCTGCGCCGGGCCGACGTCGATGACCGCATGCGGTCGGCCCGATGGGTCGAATGCGCGGACCTGTCCGGCGCCCCACACCGCGACCCAGACGAAACCCCGCGCGTCTACGGTCAATCCATCGGGCAGACCGTCCGGGAATTGCGCGAAGGTGCGGCCATTGCCGAAAGTGCCGGTGGCCGAGTCGTAGTCGAAGGCCTCGACCCGATGAGTCGGGCTGTCGGCGTAGTACAGGGTGGTGCCGTCCGGGCTCCAGCCGAGACCGTTGGAGATCGTCACCTGCTGACGCACGGTACGCAGCGTCCCGTCGGGGTCGAGTCGATAAAGTGCCGCGCTGCCGGTGATTTCGTCCTCGGACATGGTGCCCGCGAACAGCCGACCCCAAGGATCGGCCTTGGCATCGTTCATGCGTCGCCGCACCCCGTCGTCGGGCAGCGACAGCCCGGCGACCTCGGTGCACGTGCCGTCATCAGCGATATGCAGGAAGGTCTCGACGGCGGTGGCGATCAGCCCGCCCGATGCGCACGGCACCACCGCGCTGACCCGCTTGCCCACCGCCACCGTCGACCGCTGTTCGAGATCGCCGTCGCGCAGTGCCGCGCGGTGGATGCGCCCGGCCGCAATGTCCACCCACAGCACCTCATCGGTGCGGTCATCCCAGACCGGTCCTTCACACAGCCTGCCCGGCCGCGGCGAGCACCGCTCGGCCTTCAGTTCGATCATCATCGGCTCCTGGCGAGTCTAGGTCGGCAGTCCGACCGCACGTTCCCCACTGCGCCGCTGCTGAATAACGACCGCGGCCACCAACAACGAACCCTGAGCGACGTTCTGCCAGAACGTATTCACGCCCACCACGTTCAACCCGTTGTCCAGGGCACCGAGCAGCACGACCGCAAGCAGCGTGCCGCCGATGGTGCCCTTGCCGCCCTTCAACGCACATCCGCCCAGCGCCGCCGCGGTGATCGCCTTCAGCTCGAGCCCTTCACTACCCGACACCGGCTGTCCCGAGCCGGTCCGCGCGGTCAGGATGATCCCGGCGATCGCCGCCACCGCCCCGGCGAGCACGAACACCGCGATCAGGTACTTGTTGATATTGATTCCGGAAAGCCTTGCGGCCGTGTCATTTCCGCCGATGGCATAGATATTGCGGCCGATATCGGTGTATTTGAGCAGCACATGCATGCCGATCGCGACCACCGCGAGAATGACCACCGGCACCGGCAGACCGAGGATCTTGCCGCGCGCGATGAAGATGAACACATCGTTGCCCAGCACGAAACCCTGTGCCTTACCACCGGATATCAACTGCGCGACGCCCTTGAACGCGGCCAGTGTGGCCAGCGTGGCGATCACCGGATTGACCCGGCCGTAGACGATGATCAGCCCGTTGATCGACCCGAGCACCAGCCCGACACCGATCGCGGCCAGAATGCCCAGGAAGGCATTGTCGGCGGTCGCGGTGAACGCCATCGCACTGATCACCGACGCGACACCGGCCTGCGAGCCGACCGAGATATCGAGCGCGCCACAGATGATCACCACGGTCTGTACCACGGCCAGCAGGCCGAAAACCGTTACCGCTTCACCGATTCCGGCCAGATTCGCCGGATCGAGATAGCCGTCGTTGAGCCAGGCGAAGATCGCGACGACCACGGCGAGCGCGCCGATCAGACTGAGATTGCCGGTGCCGATCGCCTGCACCACACGCCGCGGCGTGAGCGAGGCCGCGCCGCGCGCGAGCAACGACGGCGGTGCGGCGACCGCGGTCTCCACGGGGAGTGAGAGTTGTTGGTCTGTCATGGGTTTCCTCGAGATGTATGCGACAGGTCTGCGGCCATGGCCAGCGCGAGAATCGCCTCTTCGCTGGCCTCGCTGCGGTCCAGCTCGCCGGTGACCCGGCCGTGCTGCATGACGACGATCCGATCGGCCAGGCCGAGCACTTCGGGTAGCTCCGAGGAGATCACCAGCACCGCGACACCGGATTCGGCCAGTTCCTCGATGATGTGGTAGATCTCGATCTTCGCGCCGACATCGACACCGCGGGTGGGCTCGTCCAGGATCAGCACCTTGGGTTTGCGGGCCAGCCAGCGGGCCAACACCACCTTCTGCTGATTGCCGCCGGAGAGCTTGCGCACTTCCTGCTCGATCGAAGGCGTTCGCACCCTGAGGGATTCGACGTATTGGCGGGCCAGCCGCCGTTCCGCGCCGCGCCGGACGAACCGCAGTCGCCGCAGCCGGTCGAGCATGGCGAGCGAAATATTGTCGCGCACACCGCGATGCAGCAGCAGCGCCTGCGCCTTACGCTCCTCCGGCGCGTAGCCCAACCCGGCCCGCACCGCATCCCGCGGCTGACGCAGGCGCAGCTTCTTACCGTCCACCCGCACCTCACCCGAGCGGATCGGCAGGTCACCGGCCAGCGCACCGGCCAGTTCCGAGCGGCCCGCGCCGACCAGTCCGGCCAGCGCGACCACCTCACCTGCGCGCACCCGCAGGCTCACCTCCCGCACGTCGTCGGTGGTGACCGCGTCCGCGTCGAGCACGACCCGCCCCGGCGTATTGTGCTTGCGCGCGAACAACGTCGATAGATCCCGGCCGACCATCATCCGGACGATCTCGCGATCGGTGGTCTCGTCGGTCGCGCGTTCGCCGACGAGCGCGCCATCGCGCAGTACCGCGACCCGGTCGGCCAGCCGGAAGATCTCGCGCATCCGGTGCGACACATAGATGACCGCGAGTCCCTGCTCGCGCAACCGACCGATCAGCGCGAACAGCGATTCGGTCTCATGGTCCGACAGCGACGAGGTCGGCTCGTCGAATGCGATCACCTTGGCATCGGTGGTCAGCGCTCGCATGATCTCCACCAATTGCCGTTGTGCGGCAGTAAGTTTCGAACCGAGCGCGCCGGGATCGAGATCGCGGTCGAAGCCGAGCCGAGCGAGGTCGGTGCGCATGCGCGCACGCAGAGCCGCCCGGTCGAGCAGGCGGCCCGCGCGCCGCGGCAGCGATCCCAGGTAGACGTTCTCGGCGACGGAGACATGCGGCACGATCTCCGGCTCCTGGCCGATCACCCGGATCCCGGCCGCCCGCGCGGCGGCCGGGGTGGCCAACTCGAGTCGCACGCCATCCAGCTCGAGGTGGCCACCGTCCGGGCGGTGATCGCCACCGAGGATGCGGATCAGGGTGGATTTCCCCGCCCCGTTCTCACCCATCAGCGCGGTCACCGCACCAGCGGGAAAATCCAGGCTCACCTCGCGCAGGGCCGGCACCCCGGCGAAGTTCTTGCTCAGCCCGGACACCCGCAGTCCGGTCAGCTGCATGTGACGCCCGCCTGCTGCCAGTTGGTCGAGTCGACCATCTTGGTCGGCGCGTACGCCTCGGGCGGCATCTGCTTGCCGTTCTTAAGGTAGTCGTAGATCGTCTGAACCGACAGTGCGCCAACGTCTTTGCCATTGATGAACAGTGCCGCCTTGAAGCCGGTCGGCTTGCCGCCGCGCCATTCCTTGCAGGCCAGGTAGGCGCCGAGGCCGACGCCGAGCACGTTATCGGCGGAGTATCCGGCATTCTGGATCGCCGCGACGCCGCCGCTGACGTTCTCGTCGTTGCAGCCCATGACGATCCAGTTCTTCACCGACCGGTTGCCCGACACCGTTGCCGAGATCTTGTTCTGCGCATCCGACGGGGTGTTGTCGGTACCGACCTCGATCACCTTGACGTCGACACCGGCGGCCTCCTTGAAGGCCTTCTGATTGGCCTTGACCCGGTCGGTGCAGACGGTCACGTCCTGTTTCCAGGCGTCGATGATCGCCGTCTCCTCCGCCTTCCATCCGGCCTTCTTGAAGTCCTGGCCGGCGCGGGTGCCGACCTCGGTGCCCATCTGGGTGCCGCTGAAGCCGACCCGGGGCACGAGATTGTCCTTGGCGCAGGACGATGGATCCGGACCATTCGTGCAGACCTGGTCGTCGGAGGTCAGCAGTGCGACGCCGCCGGCCTTCGCGAGCTGGGCGACCTGCGGGCCGACCGACGGATCGGGCACGACCACGATTACGCCGCTGGCCTTCTGGTTGACCGCGTTCTGCACCTCGGTGACCGCCTTGTTCGCGTCATTGCCGAGGTTCACCACCTTCAGGTCGACGCCCAACTCCTTGGCCTTGGCCTTGGCGCCCTCGGCCTCGCCGATGAAGTACTCCTGATCGCCCTGCTTCTGGGCGTAAACCAGGCTGATCGGGCCGCTGGTGTGTTGCGGCCCGGTCCCCTGCGAGCTGTCGTCCTTGCCGGATGAGCAGGCCGACGCGGCTAGTGCGAGCGACACCCCGCAGAAAACGGCTCTGGTCCAACGGCTTTGGTGGGTCCAGGACATGGGGTGCTCCTTGTGTGATCTGCCGCGCACTCGGCGTCTGGTGGTGACCTGGGTTACAGTAGGACTTCGGATAACTGTTGTAAATACTGTTGTCAGAATCGCTCGGGTAGCGTCTGCGAATATCAATCGGAAGGAGATGGCCCGACCGTGTACCAGCTGACCGCACGCGATATCCGACGGCGGAATCGGTTCTACGTACTGCAGGCGGTCTACGCCGCCGAGGGCCACACCAGCCGTCAGGAGATCGCCCGCGCCACCGGACTCTCGTTCGCGACGGTGGGCAATATGATCGCCGAGCTGCTCGATGTCGGCGTGCTCGCCGAACTCGGCTACGACGCGCCGGGCATCGGGCGGCCGCGGGCCCAGCTCGCGATCAATCCGGCGCGCGGCACGCTCGTCGGGGTCGATATCGCCGAAACCAGCATCCATTTCGACCTTTTCGACCTGGCCATGTCGGTGTTGCGGTCGGTGGAGATTCCGGTGGATCCCGCGGCCACGCAGCCCGATGACGTGACCGAACTGATCATTCGCGGTATCAGCGAGCTGACCGCCGAGGATGCCGAGCGGGTGCTCGGCGTCGGACTGAGTGTGCCGGGCCTGGTCGAGCCCGAGGGCGGTGTGTCGGTGTTCTCGCCGTACTGGCACTGGCACGACGTGTCGTTGAAATCCCTGCTGCAACCGCGCGTGCCGCATCCGCTGTATCTCGACAATCCGCTGAAAGCCAGTACGGCAGCGCATCTCTGGTTCGGCGCCGGACGCGATGTGGACGATCTGATCGTCGTCACGCTGCGGGCCGGTGTCGGCATCGGCGTCGTCATCGACGGCACGCTCTACCGCGGCGTCACCAATAGCGCGGGCGAATGGGGCCACACCAACCTCGTCCTCGACGGGCGCGAATGCCGATGCGGACGCCGCGGCTGCGTCGAGGCGTATGTGAGCGCACGCGGCATCGTGCAGACCCTGCGCGAACTCGCCCCATCCAGCCCACTGCTCGCGGCCGACGACGCCGCCACCATCGCGGCCATAGCCGCCAGCGACGACCCCATCGCTGTCGAGGTCATCGAAAAGACCGGCACCTACCTGGGTGTCGCGGTAGCCAACCTGGTCAATCTCTTCAACCCCCGCACCATGGTCTTCGGCGACCTCGTCGCGAATGTCCTCGGCGAACGCCTCCTCGAAGTAACCCGCCGAGTGGCCGCCCACCACGCCATGTCCGACCCCTACGCCGCCGTAACCCTGCAACTCTGCGCGCTCCCGCACAACCCCTCCAGCCTCGGCGCCGCCACCTTCGCCCTGGAAGGCTTCCTGGCCGACCGCGAAACCTTCGGCTCCATAGCCGCCCGCCGCGCCATCCGCTCTACGACATAGCTCGATCCACCGGCGCGGCGACGTCCCCAACCGCGCGTCTATCGCGCGTCACGTGGCCGTGCTGTCACAAGGATCGGGTCTGCGCCAACAAGCAGGTTCCTACGAGCCCGGCATGTTCGCCGGCCGACATCGCGTCGGGCCATCTGTCCCGAGCGTTCGGATGTTGTGTTGCGCGCCATGCTGTTCGGCATGATCACGCCATTACCCGCCGCAACCACTGCGGACTAGGTCGCGCCCCTGGCCCGACACATCTGGGCCGACCAGAGGGCGCCGCCGACAGCCCCCGGGTATCGCTGCTGTGGGGACAGGAAAAACCCCGCCCGGGGTAAGGATTCGGGCGAGGTCGGGTGTCCCCCAACGAACGCCGTTGGGTTCTTCTTCGACAGCGTCGGAATGTGGTTGCGCGCGAGCATCGCTCGCGACGACCGAATCGTTCGAGGGTCGGTGCGCGATCGCCGAAGCTATTCTTTGAGCCTGGCCTACCGCTGAGGAGGGCATGGTGGCCAAGGTCTTCATCAGTCATGCCAGCCTCGACCGGGAGTGGGCGGGCCGGATACGCGGGTGGCTGGTGGCCGACGGGCACGAAGTCTTCCTAGATCGGGATCCGGACGGCCTGGTACTCGGCGAGGAGTGGGAGCAGCGGCTCTACGAACGGCTGCGGTGGGCCGATGCGGTCGTCTGCGTCGTGAGCACCGACTATCTGAAATCGGTCTGGTGCTTCGCCGAGATCGGGATAGCGAAGACCACCGGCAGCAGATTGCTGCCGATCCGGGTTACCAAGGACGCGAAACATCCACTGCTGAAGGCGATCCAGCAGGCCGACGCCAGCACCGATCCGATGCTCGCGCGGGCGAGTCTGGCCACGTCGTTGCGCGCCGTCGACGCGGGCGGCGGACTCGGCTGGCCCGATGACCGCTCGCCGTATCCGGGACTGCTGGCCTTCGACACCGATCAGCATCGCGTGTTCTTCGGGCGCCGCCGGGAAGCCGTGGAGATCGCCGAGCTGCTGCGGACACCGGCCGCCCGAATGGGGCGCTCGCTGCTGCTGGTCGTCGGGCCGTCGGGATGCGGGAAGTCCTCGCTCGTGCGGGCCGGTGTCATCCCACTCATCGCCGACGAACCGTACTGGCTGCTACTGGATCCGATCGCGCCCGGCACCGATCCGGTCGGTGCGCTGGTCCGGTCACTGGTGGTCGCCGGTCGGCGGGCCGGTCTGGACTGGCTGCCGTCGGGGGTGCGAGATCGGCTGGCCGCGGACGGACTCGGCACCCTCGCCGAGGACATCCTGCTCGCCACCGATCCGAACACACAGCGCAAACTGCTCGTGGTGATCGATCAGTTCGAGGAGCTGCTCGGCCGCACCACGCCGGAGAATCGTACGCAGTTCATCGAGTTGCTCGCACCCGCCGTCGGTCAGCAAGTTCAGGTGCTGGCCACACTACGGCTGGAGTTCCTGGATCAGACCGTGATGGATCCGGCGCTGTCGCGGCTGGCCACCCGCTCATATCCGTTGCTGCCCTTGCGAAGAGAGGCACTGCGCGACGTCATCGCCGAACCTGCCCGGGTAGCCGGGATCGGCGTCGATAACGACCTGGTCGCCGAACTGCTCGCCGACACCGACAGTGGTGCAGCGCTCCCGCTGCTCGCCTTCGCACTCGAGCAACTTGCCGACGGACTGCACCGGGGTGCGGTGCTTTCGCATCAGCGCTACCGCGAAACCGGCGGTGTGCGAGGCGCTTTGGTCAGGCAAGCCGACCTCGCGCTCGACGAAGCGCGCACCGCGACCGGCCGGTCGACCGACGAAATCATCACCATGCTGCTGCGGCTGGTCACCGTTGACGAGCGGGGTCTGCCGACCCGGGATCGGATACCGCGCGACGAACTGTCCGCCGAGGCCACCGCCGCCTTCGACGCGTTCATCGCCCATCGCCTGCTCACGACAGATCGGGAGAACGACCGAATCGTCATCTCGGTGGCACACGAGGCGTTCCTGCAGAACTGGGTGCCGCTGCAAGCCGCCATCGGGGAGCAAGTGAGCGCATTGCGCGCGCGTCGTGCCGTCGAGCACGGCGCGGCGGAATGGGATGACGACGAACGCTCGGTCAAGCGGCTGTGGGAAGGCGGGCGCCTCGACGCGGCGATGTCGGACACCGGGTCGAGATTGCGGCTGATGGCGAAACCACGCTGGCACGGTTGGTCGCCGAGATTGCGGCGGATGGTCGCTGAACGCGTCGAAATCAGTTCCCGCGCACTGGAATTTCTGGAGCAGAGCTATCGGCGGGATCGGTTCCGGCGCCGCCGGGCTACAGTCGTACTGTCCATGCTGTTGGTCGCCGCGTTGGTCGCCGCCGGTGTTGCCATCGTCCAGCAGCGTGCGGCCGTCCAGCAGCAGCACACGGCGGTCGCGCGACAGTTGCTGGCGCAGGCGGACAAACTACTCGATGTCGATCCGCGCAGTGCGATACGACTCGGATTGGCGGCCGACAATATTCACCCGAGTGACGAGACTCGGCACTGGCTGGTGAACAGCCTTTCCACAACGCGGTATATGGCGGCGCTGGACGGCCCGGCGGAAGAGGTGTCCCGGATAGCGTTCTCGCCGGACGAACGACTGCTCGCCGTAGTGCACAACGAGGGAACTCTTGTGTTATGGAACTTGGCGGATCCGGCGGGCCCACGCCGGATGGGTGAACCGATACGAGGCGCGAGTCACCTTGCAGGCCTGGCCTTTACATCGGACAGCAGAAGATTGCTGGCCGGTGCGGGCGCGGATGACGGCGTAGTCGGTGCGAGCAAGCTGGCGGGCCTGCTCGAGGTGGAGCTCGACGACCTACTGCATCCGCGTATCAGCAGGTATGCCATACCGGATCTCGGGGAGGATGCGCACCTGATATTCGGGCCGGGTGCCGCGCTTGCCGTTACCACCGGTACGCAGCAGCCGTTTCAGCTGTGGGATCTGACCGACCTCGGGCGGCTACGTCGAGTCGGCGCGTTGTCGGCTCCCGGTGACGTGTCGGAGTCCGTGGCATTCGCACCGGACGGGCGCTTGCTTGCCGTCGGCAGGTCCGGGGTGATCGCCCTGTGGGATGTGTCCGTGCCTGCCCAGCCCCGTCGAGTCGGCGAACTCGGCACGGAGAGACCGGGATTCCCTGACCGGTTGGCATTCGCCGCAGACGGGCGCACATTGGCGGTCGACAAATGGACTGAAGGAGTTGTGCGGTGGGACATTTCGGATCCCACCCGGCCACGGCAGATCGGCAGCGCCATTGTCGACGACAGCTGGGGCTATGACCTCGTTGCGTTCTCGCTACAGGAGTCGATTCTCGTCACGGCCCCGCAGAACGCCAACCAGGTGATCCTGTACGACTCGACGGATCCAGCGAAGCCCAGCTACATAGCGACGCTGACCGGCCAGCCGAGTCCCGCGACCACCCTCGCATCCTCGGCTGGACTGATTGCCGTCGGAGGCGCGGACGGCCGCACCACGCTGTGGACAACCGGACTGCGCGCCCAGCTGCGGTTGCGAACGCCGCCGCTCGTGGGAAGCATCGACAAGGTGGTCGCGCCGTGCGGCATTGCGACCGACAGCGATATCGTCGCCGTCGGTGGAAACAATGGGAATGTCGATCTGTGGGATATCTCGGCGCAGCGCGCTCCGGTCCGAACCGCGACGTGGAACACCGAGCACATCGACCTAACGAACAACCTCAGAATCTCATGCCTCGCCTTGTCTCCGGACGCAAGGACATTGGCCACCGGAAGTCCGGATCGCACTGTGTCGCTGTGGGACATCAGCGATCGCCAGCACCCCCGGCGGCTGGGACAACCGCTGACCGGCCTGGATGGGGCAGTGCGCGCCATCGCCTTCGCGCCGGACGGAAAACGCCTGGCGGTGGGCAGTGAGCGGAATACCCTGGTATGGGAGATCACAACACCGAGTGCACCGCGCCGGCTCGGGCGGGGACTATATGACGAGACTGTCCAGGGCCTGGCATTTGCCGACGACAACCGCCTGCTGGCCTTTTCGATCACAGGCAAAGAGCTGAGACTCTGGGACATCTCCGACACCGATGCCCCCGAGCAGATGGGCCGTGTGCCCGTCGGCTTCTTTGGGAGCGCCGCATACTCCGCCGCCGTCGATGTCCTGGTCACGGTTGCCGATAACGAGACCGGACAGCTCTGGGACGTACGGGATCTCGCGCATCCGCGACGGGTTGGCGACACGCTGCGCCCGAGGGTCTCGAAATTCACCGCGACATTCGACCCGACCGGAGGTCTGCTCGCAGCGTTAGGGCAAGACCTGGAAGGACAGATCGTCCTGTGGGATATCACCGATCGCGACCATCCTATCCAGATCGGTGAGCGAGTCGACACCGATTCCGATGCGGTGTACGCGGCACAATTCAGCACTGACTCGCACCGCCTCGTCGCCGGATACGACTCTGGCGTGGTAAGGATCTGGGATCTGGGCCCACTGAACGATCTGCGCTCACGACCCGCTGAAACCGCTTGCGCCACTGTAGGATCCGGCCTCGACGAGGCAGGGTGGGGACAGTATGTCCAGGAGATTCCGTATCGCCGGACTTGCCGGTGAGATCGTGGTCAACGCCGCGGCAGTCGCAGCACCCGACTACCCTCGCTATCAGTGATCAGGATGTTGTCGTCCGGGTCGACCGCGATGCCTGCGATCTCACCGAGATCGGTGAACGGCAATCGGGTCGGCGTCGTCGAGGCGGCCGGGATCGTCCACAACCTGCCTTCGGAGGTCCAAGGACGGTCTGTGTCGCCCGGATTGTCATGCGTGATGTTGTCCGCCAGCAACAGATTTCCGCGATGGTCGAAGGCTATCGCGGCGATGCTCCGCAGATCGGGCACCGTCGTTTCGACGAATGCGGTCGTTCCCGTCCGGAGGATGAGAAGTCGGTCACCCGAGCCCACACCACTGGCCGTAACGACCAGATCGCCGTTGTCGGACATTGCAATCGGTGCGCCGAGATGCTCGACGGTCAAAACCACGACCTGACTGTCCGACCCCGTGGAGAGTTTCACAACGCGGGAATTGTCCGGGTCGGTGACGAATACGGAACCGGTGCGGTCGACCGCCACCCCGGCGGCAATCGACCGCACGGTAGCCGCCGGATCCTGCACGCCGAGCCCGGTGAACGGCAGTACGGACGACGCTGTATCGGGGCCCACCCGAAACACCCGCCCATTGGTGTAGTCGCCGACGAATAAATCGCCCGTGGGGCCGACCGCGACACCGTATGTGTGTGACAGGCCAGGGATATTCACACGTTCCGGCGTGAATCGCCCGGCGGGCAATTTCTGAATGTGCTCGTACTCGGCTACGTATACGTCGCCGTTTTTCGAAACGGCTATCCCGGCCGGACTGAACACCGGCATCGGCAGGTCGACCTGCACCTCCCACCCGGCGAGCGCGGGGCCGCTCTGATGCGGTCGTGGCCATAGTCCCCATACCGCGGCAACGACTACGACCGCGACGGCCACCAATACGCCCACTGCCCACCATCTTGTCGGCCGCCGCCTCATGCGCTGATTATCGACCTATCGGGCCGTGCGTGACCAGCATCGCCAGCCGAATCCCCGCCCACCCCAGCCCCATTCGATCCAGAATCGCCCAGCGCAACTCATTCGCGGCGCGTCGCACTCCGTTGCGCCGCCGCCACACACTGGACATGTGATCACGTGGAACTGGTGGCGGCACTCTCTCGGCCGATGCCGCCACCAGTTCCACCTGATCAGTCGACCAATTGGGGGGGGGTTAGAGGTTGGTGGTTTTGTGTAGTAGGTCGGAGAGTTTGTCGAAGTCGGCGTCTATGAATGGGCCCGGGCGGCCGAGTACGATGTGGTCGATGCCGACCTCGGCGAAGCGGGCGAATGAATCTGCCTGCTCCGCAATGGATTTATCGGGGTACCAGTACGCGACCATGGTTTTCTCGATGTCCTCGTATGGTCGGCCGACTGCTTCGCAATGTTCTTGCAGGACGGCGAGTTTGGCTGCCACGGTGTCGACGGATGCACCGAAGAGATTGCAGGCGTCTGCGTACTGCGCGACCAGCCGCAGTGTCTTGCGTTCGCCCTGGCCGCCGATGATAATCGGCGGGTGGGGGCGGGTCAGCGAATTGGGTACGTTTAGCGGGCGTTCGAGCGTGTAGTGCTTTCCGTGGAACGGCTTTTCGGAACCATCCCACATCTGCTTCGCGATACGCAGGGTCTCCTCTAGTCGTTCGTACCGCTCGGAGGTCGGCGGAAAGAACAGGCCCAGGCCCGCGGATTCATCGGCATTCCAGGCCGCGCCGATGCCGAGCCAGGCGCGGCCACCGGAGAGCACGTCGAGGGTCGTAACGCTCTTGACCAGCAGGCCCGGATCCCGGTAGCTGACGGCGGTGACCAACGCGCCGAAGCGAATTCGTTCGGTCCGGGCCGCGATAAACCCGAGCGTGGCGTATGCCTCGAGCATGTCGTTCTCCGCCGGGCCGTTCGGGCCGATCTGGAACAGGTGATCCATGACGAATACCGAGTCGAGCCCGATCTGATCGGCGGCGCGCACGATCCGGTCGACCCGCGGTCCGATCGCGCCCGGCGAATCCGGCCAGGTGAAGTCGGCAAGGGAAATACTCAGTCGCATAACCCGAGCGTGGCACGACCGGCACACGCCGGGGAGGCACCGTCGGTCCTAGGACACCTGCGGCAGTGGCGGCGATTCAGGGAAGACCACTGGTAGCGCGGCCAGTGCCCGGTGGAACGGCCCCGGTCGCCAGGCCAGTTCGGCCGGCGGCACCGCAAGGCGGATCTCGGGCAGCGCGTCGAGCAGTTGATCGATGGCGTCCTGCGCGATCAGATACGCCATCGAACTGGCGGGGCACACATGCGGCCCGGCGCCCCAGGCCAGATGCGAGCGGTTGCCCGCGTATTGGTTCGCGGTGATCGCCGGATCGGTATTGCAGGCGGCGATGCTGATGACGACCGGCTGGTGCGCGGGTAGCCAGACGTCATCGATCAGGATGGGCTGGCGCGGAAAACTGATGCAGAAGTTGGCCATCGGCGGATCGTTGAACAACACCTCGTCGAGCGCGTCCCTGGTGGACAGGGTCCCGCCGAGCACACTGCCGCCGAAGCGCTCGTCGGTCAGGATCAACAGCAGAGTGTTGACGATCAGATTCTGCTGCGGCTCGATCCCCGCGCCGTACAGCGTCCCCAGCTGGTGCACCATCTCGGTATCGCTCAGCCCCGCCGGATGCCGCAGCATCCGCGTGGTGACATCGTCGCCAGGCTCGACGCGCTTGAGCTGGGTCAACTCCAGCATCGCGCCGACGAGCAGCTGGTTCCCGTGGTCGGCGTCGACGCCCTCGAAGATCGCGGCCATTCCGGTCGCGGCCTTCTGCGCGATCTCGGCCGGACAGCCGAGTACGGCGTTCAAAACCGCGAAGGCGAGCGGAAACGCGTACTGGCGCACCAGATCCGCGGATCCGTCGGCACAGAACGAATTGATCAGCGGTACCGCGAGCTTGGCCACCGTATCGTGCAGGCCGTACTGATCGACCTTGTCCAGACCGGCGGTATTGGTCTGCCGATACCTGGCATGCTCGTCACCGGCATTGCGCAGGGCATTCGGCCGCCACTGCATCATCGGCAACACCGGACAGTCGGCCGGCACGCTCTTCTGCCAAGTGCGCGGATCCGCCGGAAAATGGTCCGGATCGTTGAAAATCCGCACCGCCGTGTAATACCCCACCACCAATGTCGCGGGCACCCCCGGCGCCAAGTCCACCGGCACCAAGGCCCCGTACCGCTCCCGCATCTCCCGATACGCTCCGTGCGGATCCGCCGCGAACTCCGGCGTATACAGCGAAACCCGCGGCCCATCCGTATCGATCGGCGAGGTGAGTGGGGCGCGACCGGATCGGCTGTGTGCTGGTAACGGCATCGTCATCGAGAAGACTCCAGGTGATCGAACATACAAGCTCCGTGAGCCTAAGCACCCGCCCGACCACGTGCACATCGAACGCGAAAACCCCTGGGCCGCCGCCCAGTTGATCCGCGGATCTTCCGATACGCAGGAGTGGCCGATGGGCGCGGGCGGGGTTTCGAGTAGTCGTTTACTCGCGAAACCGGAGCGGCGGCCGCGCATACTAATTCGGCGGGCTCGGATATCAGAATTATTCAGAAACAGGGGCGGATATGTCCGAAGAATTCACGCTGCCACCACCCGGAATAGGCCGAGTGGAGATCATGAACCTGGGGCCGGTCATAGACCCGAAGTTCACCGACGCGCGGGACTGGAGCGAATTCCTCCCGCAGATCGAGAAAACTCCGGTGCAGTTCGACGAACACGATATGCGAGCCTTCGACGACGCCGCCGCGGCGGCACCCGAAATCGCCCTCGCCGCAACGGATGTCGGCGAACTGCTGAACGGCAAACGCTATGCGGTGCTCAGCGTCGGGACACGGGCGCTGGCGGACGACTCCGAGCATTCGGTCGTCGTGATCTACAACTACTCCGACGATACGGTCGTCGAAGCCATCACCGACACCACCGAGCGCAACGTCGTATCGGTCACCACCTCCACCACCTCCCAGCCGCCGGTCTCCGCGGCCGAGGAGCAGCGCGCGATCGAGTTGGCCCGGCAGGTCGGTCTCCTGGCCGACAACGGAATTGATGTCGACACCGGCGCGGGTCTGATTGTCGAGGAGGTCGATTCCCGCAGCCCACGGTATGGCCATCGGCTGGTGGACCTGCGGTTCGGACCGGCCGACCGGCGCCTGCCCACCGCCTTCGCCATTGTCGATCTCAGCGCCGAGGAGATCGTCGAATCCGGCCTCGTCCCGAGGGAACGATCATGAGCGCATCAGGAACGGTGAGTTGGCCCCCGGAAGCTCCGGTCTGGAGATTCAATTGGGAAATCATCGACGGCAATAGTGAGGCCATCGCCTTCCGCGATGTCTTCTATCGCGGAATAAAGGTGTTGCACAAGGCGAGTCTGCCGATGATCCGCGTCCAATACGACAGCGGCGACGGTCCGTACAAGGACGCGTTGAGCGCGGGGAATATGCGGCGACCGGTCGCGGTGTACGAGGGATCACCCGCGCCGAATTTCCGATTCCTGGTGGTGGAGAGCTATCACACCATCGGCCGGTATCGCTTGCTCAACCGGTGGATATTCCGCAGCGACGGCATCATCCTGCCGCAGTTGTACAGCGCGGGGCTCCAGCATCCCGCCAACCACCGGCATCACGTGTACTGGCGCTTCGATTTCGATATCGATGGACTCGCGAATAATCTCGCCCTCCAGCACGCGCTGACCAGCCAGAACTGGGGCTACGGTCCGGGTTGGATCCCACGAACGGTGGAACTGTCCACCATCCATATCGGCGACAACCGCTGGGCGGTGTTGAAGAAGGGCACCAACCGGGGCTATCTGATCGATAAGGGACCATTCGACGGCGCCAGCGACTGGTTCTCCAGAATGGACGTGGCGATCACCCTCTACCACGGACCGGAAGACCTTCGCGGGGCACTCGGCACCTCGAACGACGACCAGCTGTGGCAGCACGTCAACGGCGAGAACGTGGACGGGCAGGACGTCGTCATGTGGTACGTCGCGCATCTACGGCACGAGGCGCACGACGGCGGCGACGAATGGCATGTCTGCGGTCCGATCCTCCAGTCCTTCGGCTACTGAGAATCCGATCGTTGCATGGCGGCCATTACCGGAGCCGAGCCGTGCCATCGGTGGTGCTCGGCCCCGGCGGGGTCGGCGGTCCGGATCCTCTGATCAGGCGAGCAGCGCGTGGGTGGTGGTGTAGCCGAACAGAGTTGCCGCGAGGCCGGTCAGGACGCTGGCGGTGACGTTGAGGGCGGCGTAGAGATAGGCGCGTTGTTCGGTCAGGCGGATGGTTTCGTAGCTGAAGGTGCTGTAGGTGGTGAGCGCACCGCAGAGACCGGTGCCCAGTAGCGCGAACAGCGGGGTCGGCAGGGCGGTGCCGGCGCCGGTGAGCGCGCCGAGGAGCAGGCAGCCGATGATGTTGACTGTGAATGTGCCCCAAGGGAATAGGCTGTCGTGGCGGGTCTGCACGGCGCGGTCGGTGAGATAGCGCAGGGGTGCGCCGACTGCCGCGCCGAGGATGACGAACAGGGCGGTCATGCCGAGGTCGCCTCCTGTCGATGGCGGATTCGGTATTCGTAGGCGGCTCGGGTGAGGCGTACCGCGGTCAGCGTCGCCAGCAAGGCGCACAACAGCGTTCCGGCCAGGTACCCGAACGCGATGCCAATGGTGTTGGGCTGCAATAGGTTTCGAGTTTCGCCCAGGTAGGTGGAGAAGGTGGTGAACCCACCGAGAACGCCGACGCCGAGAAAGGGGCGCAGCAGGTGGTGGGCGACCCAGATGTCGGTGATGGCGACCATCAGGATGCCGATAAGGAAGCAGCCGGTCACGTTGGTGATGAAGGTTGCCCAGGGGAAGCCAGCGGGGTGCGTTGGTAAGAGCCGTGCGAGTTCGTAGCGGGCGAAGGCGCCGAGACTACCGCCAGCGGCGATAACGACCAGGACCGCGCCATGGGTGCGCAGAAGTTCGCGGCGTTGTCCTGCCGCGTGCAGGTCGATATCGGAATCGACCGGCTCGGCGAATGCCGGTTCGTCGGTTGTCCGCAGCTCACCGGTCACACACGTCTCCTACTCGAACCACCCCACACGGGGTGCTGGCCGGGTAGGGACTGTTGGCGATCGGTTCCGCGGTTGTTCCGGACTGGTCCGGAAGCGGCGAGCCCCACCGCCGCATCCGCTATAGATTAGCCATCGAGACACTGGTCCCGCGCCTACCGCCGGGGAATGTGTGCGGGATCACCAGCGGTTCTACCGCGCGACCTGCTGCTCGCCCGCGACATAACGGATGACCTCGACCTCGTCGATGATGATCATGCCCTCGCCGACGAGCTCATCGAGTTGCGGCAGAAAGTCCCGGATGCGTTGTTCGTCGTCGACAATGATGATCGCCACCGGCAGATCCTCCGACAACGACAGAATCCGGCTGGTATGGATCCGCGAGGCCGCCCCGAACCCCTCCACACCATGGAACACCGAGGCGCCCGCCAGCCCCGCCCGATGGGCGCGATGCACGATCTCGTGCGACAGCGGTTTGTGATGCCACTGGTCACTGTCACCGATGAAGATCGTCACCCGCAGCGCTTTACCCGCCAGCCGCATGCGGCTCAGCTCTTTCCCTGAATCGGCACCCCTCCAGTGTGCGCCCTCGACATCCGATTCGGTGCGTGCGAACCGCCGAACGCCGCATCGGTCCAGGTCGATGGCGTGGCGCGGGATCGGCTCACCGTCGGCACGGGACCAAGCGATGTACGTCTTCTGCAACCACGCTACGAAGGCACATCGCTCACCAATCGACGCGCCGAGCCCCTATGCGGCCTTCGGCGGCAAACAAGAGCTGTTCTTCGCGGCCGTCGAGCACTACAGCGCCACCCAAGGCAGCTTCATCACGAACTTCCGACCATCCCGCAGGTCCGGTGGACCGGACTTCCGTTCACCCCGCAGTGGATTCCGGGGACCGAGCGAACCGGAGGGTGACGAGCTGGAAAGGCCGCAGCCGCAAGCGAACTCCCGCGTCCTCAGCGATCGCGGCGGTGTCCCCGGGCAGCGGACGCTCCAGCAGATCGCAGACCTCGAACCCGGCGACCGCGAACTCGGCGGCCACCAGCGCCGAGGCCCGACCTCCGTGTGCCTCGTACACTCGCAGCACCACATCGCCGCTTCCGTCGTCCGCGAGTTTGACGGCGCTGGTCACCACGGCGTCGTTGTCGATGATGAACAGCGGCGCAACGGCTTCGGCGACACCCGACGTCGACGGCATGAGGTTGATGCGGTAACCCGCACACACCGCGTCCCCGATCGAAGCACCGGGGACCAGCGCGTGCCGGAAGTGATGTGCACCGTGGTCGGTGTCCGGATCGGGAAATCGCGGCGCCCGCAACAGCGAAAACCGCAGTGTGGTGGTCGTTCCGCCATCGGCACGGACCGCACGGGTGACGTCGTGACCGTAGGTGGAGTCGTTGACGAGCGCCACGCCCCAGCCCGGCTCGGCGAAGTGCACGAACCGGTGGTTGCAGGCCTCGAACTTCGCGTACTCCCAACCGGTGTTGCTGTGGGTAGGTCGGAACAGGTGTCCGAACTGGGTCTCGGCGGCATAGCGGTCGGTGTGGATGTCCAGGGGGAAGGCGAGTTTGAGGAATTTCTCGGTCTCGTACCAGTCGACACTGGTGTCGATGTCCAGGCCGCGCGCGCCCGCGCGCAGCACCAAGGACTGCTCGACTTTGGAGGCCCCGAACGTTCGACCGACGCGCACCACGGCTGTGTCTATCGAATCTCCCTCTGCCACAACGAAATCCGCCTCGACAAGGTCGACGACCCGGTTTCGGTAGAAGAGGTCGACGTCCCAGGCGTCCCAGGCGTTGGGGTGATCCGGGTGCAGCTGCAGCAGGTTCGCGGCCGAATCAGGCGGCAGTGTCTCGCGCTGATGCTCGAGATCGAACACCGACACGACGAGCCCGCGCGCGTCCACTTCGACCCGCAACAGACTGTTGTCCAGGATGAATCCGCCTCCGGCGCGCTCGACCACCGAGCATGGCCGCTCCGGCTGCGCCACCGGAGCCGCGGCACCGGCCGGAACCGATCGCCAGGTGTGCGGTGCGGAGTTGAAGATATTCGGTCCCACCCTCGCACCGCCGAGCACCCATTGCGCCCGCTCGATGATTGTCGCCAACTCCTCGGCCACCGCCCGGTAGGTCTGCTCCGCCTCCCGATGCACCCACGCGATCGACGATCCCGGCAAGATGTCGTGAAATTGGTGCAGTAACACCGTCTTCCAGATTCGATCCAGTGCCGCGTACGGGTACTCGAGGTTCTTTCGCACCGCCGCCGTTGCGGCCCACAGCTCGGCTTCCCGCAGCAGGTGCTCGCTGCGCCGGTTGCCCTGCTTGGTCTTCGCCTGACTGGTCAGCGTGCCGCGATGCAACTCCAGATACAGCTCCCCAACCCACACCGGTGGGTTCTCGTACTCCGCCTCGGCCTTGGCGAAGAAGTCGGCGGGCTTATCCCACAACACCTTCGGCGAGCCCTCGAGGTTTCGCATCCGGGCCGCCTTCGCGACCATCTCCCGCGTCGTCCCGCCGCCGCCGTCGCCCCAGCCGGTCGGTGCCAGTGACATCGAGGCGCGGCCCTTTTCCTTGAAGTTCCTTGCGGCGTGGGCGATCTCGCGGCCTTGCATGGCGCAGTTGTAGGTATCGACCGGCGGGAAGTGGGTGAAGATCCGGGTTCCATCGATGCCCTCCCACAGGAAGCTGTGGTGTGGGAACTGGTTGTGCTGGCTCCAGGAGATCTTTTGTGTCAGTAGCCATTTGGACCCGGCGGCCTTGATGATCTGGGGCAGCCCGGCGGCGAAACCGAAGGTGTCGGGCAGCCACGCCTCCTGGTTCTCGATACCGAACTCCGTCAGGAAGAACCGCTTGCCGTGCACGAACTGCCGCGCCATCGCCTCGGAGCCCGGCATATTCGTATCCGACTCGACCCACATGCCACCGGTCGGCACGAACCGTCCCTGCGCCACCGCCCGCTCGACCCGCTCGTAGACCTCGGGGCGGTACCGCTTGATGAAGTCGTATTGCGCGGCTTGCGACATCGCGTAGATGAACTCGGGCTCCTCGGCCAGCAGTGCGGTCATATTCGCGGTGGTGCGCGCGACCTTGCGCACGGCCTCACGCAGCGGCCACAGCCATGCGGTGTCGATATGCGCATGCCCGACCGCGCAGATCGTATGCGCGGACGGTATCGCCGGCTGGGCCAGCACATCGGCCAAGCACGCGCGCGCCGCCGCGGCGGTGGCGTTCACGTTCTGCAGATCGACGGCGTCGAGCGCGCGTTCGATCGCGCGCACGATGTCGTAGCGGCGAGCGGGATCCTCGGGCATCTCGTGCATCAGCTCGCCGAGCACTTCCAGATCCAGCACCAGCTGCCAGACCTCCTCGTCGAAAACCGCGAGATCCAGCCGCCCCAGCCGGTATTGCGGCTGGTCGCCCGCGGTGGACTTGTCGCCGAGCGCGGTCGGCGGGAAGAAGGGGATGATCGGGTTCGAAGCCGCCTCGACATGCAGCACCACCTGCTCGCCACCTACCGCCGGGGACGCCACCCGCACCCACTGGTTGCGCGGGTGCAGCCCCTTGACCGGCGATCCGTCCGACCGATAAATCAGGCCCTCGCACTGGAAACCCGTCATGTTCTGGTCGAAACCGAGGTCGATGATCGCCTCGACGGTTCTGCCCGCCCACTCGGCCGGAACCGTCCCCTCGACCGTTAGCCAACTGGTCCCCCACGGCGCACCCCACGCGGCGCCGGATCGGATAGGCGTCCGTGGCGCGGCCAAGCCCTCGGCGACCGGCACCGGCTCATCCGGCGCGACCCAAATGGACGCCCGCAGCGGCACCGAATCCGGATAGATCGCCGGAGCGATCCGCTCGGTAAGGACCCGCCCGAGGCGATTTTCGATCAACCGACGGTCATCGTGCACAGCGCTGGCTCCCATCGGACCGGAGGAGTGATCAACGAACCACCCCATTCTCCGACAACGCGATGAATTCTCTGCGGAAAAGCGGCCCCGCCATCAGGCACA
Source organism: Nocardia nepalensis (assembly GCF_048910785.1). Taxonomy (NCBI): domain Bacteria; kingdom Bacillati; phylum Actinomycetota; class Actinomycetes; order Mycobacteriales; family Nocardiaceae; genus Nocardia; species Nocardia nepalensis. Next base: position 313,536 of record NZ_JBKBET010000037.1, read on the forward strand.
CCCGCGCAACGCTCGGCCTCGGACACGGACCGGATCGAATTCATCGGAATCGCATGCGGCACAGGACATCATCCCGTGGGCGGGCAGCGATATCCGCTCGCGGCACGACGCGCGCGGCGGCGTTCGGCCGTAGCGTCGCCCGACGTGACCGACGAACTCGACGCTGTGCGCCGCACTGCGATACGCACCGCACACCGGTTGAGCTACACGGTCCCGGTTCGTATGGCGGACGGTCGTCGGCGCGGTGACGCGGGTCGGACTCGAGCGGGCCCGTCGCGACGGGCTGCCGTCATTGCCGCGCCGGATCCCGCACACACGAACTCCCACGTCGGCTACTGCGACGGGGTAGGGCCCTCACGCATCCGGGTCGCCGTAGCGTGCGGCGATTTCTTCGGAGCCGCTCCATCGGCTGTAGGTGGGGTCCTGCGGCCACCCCTCGGGCGAGTCCTGCCACTGCTCCTGCCGCCCGTAAGGCAACAGGTCGATCAGCGCGAAGGTGTGAGTCAGCTGCTCGGTGCCACGGCCGTTGGTGTGCCAGGTGCGGTAGACGGTGTCACCGTCGCGCAGGAATACGTTGACCGCGAACCCTGCGCCGGGCGCAGCGCCGACATCGGCGCCGAAAGGACTGTTCGCCGTGGAATACCAGTCCATTTTGTTCCCGACCCGCCGTTTGTACGCGAGTGCCTCGTCGATCGGCCCCTGGGTGACGATGACGAACCTGGCATCGTAGTTGTCCAGGAACTCCAACCGGGTGAATTGCGAGGTGAATCCGGTGCAACCCCCGCACTGCCACCGCTCACCGGGAAACCACATGTGGTTGTAGACGATCAGCTGTGACATACCGCCGAACAGGTCCACCAGCCGGACCGGTCCGTCCTCGCCCTCGAGGGTGTAGTCGGGCATCTCGACCATCGGCAGGCGCCGGCGCTGGGCGGCGATCGCATCGAGTTCGCGGGTCGCGGCCTTCTCCCGAACACGCAGCTCTTCTAGTTGACGATGCCAGGTCTCGGCGTCCACGACGGGTGGCAGTGCATCAGTGCGCATGAGGTTCCTCACTGGTCATGTTCACAACTTGCGGTCTGCCGGTGTAGACGCTGTCCGGTCGTCGAATTCATCGGTGGTCGGGCACGCCGTTGCGTCTCAACGTGGTGCGCAGCAGATGAGTTGCCGAGTTCAGACGGTTGCGCAAGGGCGTGTGCGCGTGGGGATCGATGTCGTTGAGTGCCTCGGTGAGCAGGCTGATCGGTTCGGTGCACGAGCCGTAGCGGGCGCTCGGATCTTTCGCCAGCGAACGGTGCAGGATCGCGTCCGCCTCGGGCGGGATCCAATGTTGGCGCGCGGAGATTTCCGGGGGCGAATCGTGCAGTTGCGCGTCCGCGGTGGCCATGAGGTTCGGGTGCGGGAACGGCGGGCGGCCGGTGAGCAGTTCGATAGCCGTGCAGGCCAGCGCGTACTGGTCCGTCGCCGGTGACACCGCGCCCGCATGCAGCAGTTCCGGCGCGGCATACGGCACCGATACGACGACGAAACCGTTGGTGGCCAGCGGCGGTTCGGGCCGGTGCAGCCACCGGGCCTGATCGAAGTCCGAGAGTTTCATCGTCGCGGACTCGTCCGCACCGACCAGCAGGTTCGCCGGTTTGACGTCGAGATGAACCACGTCGCTGGCGTGCACGAAATCCAACGCCGCCGCGACACCGGCCAGCACATGCAGCACCCTCGGCAGGTCCGGACGCCGGTGCGGCATCGGCACCAATGCCGAACCTGTTGTGCCCGCCACGTACTCGTGCGCCGACCACAGCCTGCCGTCGGTTTCACCGTGTGTGTACATCCGCACAACATTGGGATGCCGCAGCGCGGACAAGATGTCGAACTCGTGCACAAATCGCGCACGCGCCTCGGGTGACCTGCTGTCCTCGGGCCCCAGAATCTTCAGCGATACCAGCCGCGACCGTTCCCGATCCTCGGCCAGATACACATCGCTGCTACCGCCATGACCAAGCCGGGCCCGCACAACGAATCCAGCAAACTGGTCATCAGGCTCTAGTACCACCGCCTCACCGTAGTTCGCCGCCCTCCGGCATCGGCAGCGCTACCTCTCGCTGCTGGGAAACCATGCCGGGTAGCGCACCACGCGGTTCAGAACTGGACCGAGCGCGCAGAGCTGGTCGCTCGATCCGGACGAGTCGAAATATCGTCTCCCAGCCTGCGACCGAGGCGTTCCACGCCGCGGATGCGGCGGTGCGCGGTGTACAGCGCCAGGGTGTGCGTCGCAATGACGACGACCAGCAGATACAGGCGCACGTTTGTCGGATGCAAGTCGGTGACCACTGTTTCGATGAGCAGCGCGAACCAGAACGCTACGAGTACCGCGTGGAAGCGGCGCTGCCGCCGCGCGGCCAGCTCGCCCTGTGCGAGCCGGGCGGCCCAGTCCGCGGCCTCGGCGCCGGCGGGGAGCTCGCCGATCGTCATGGCATGCGATATTTCGCGACTCGCCTTGATGTCGGCCGCCTCGAATTCCCGCACGGGACGCAGGTATCTGCGGGCCATCAAGCCCGAGGCGAGGGCGATGCCGGCGCAGACGGTCAGCGTGACGATCATGACAAGAACCATGCAAATAGATTCGACTCCGCAGCCATTGCGCGGAACCGACCCATGGGTGGGGATCACACCCCCCACTGCCATCACCGGCGCACCCGGCGGTCAGCAGGACCGCGCACGACTGCCACAGATGCGTCTCGACATGAGCTCCCGCAGCGATTCGGGTTGTGCATCGGGAACGAGTCCGGTAATGCCGTAATCGCAGGACACTCATCACACGCGGACAACGCCCAGGCAGGAGTCCCATGTGTCGCTTGTTCGGTTTGTCGGCCGCACCGCAGCGCGTGCGGGCCACGTTCTGGTTGCTGGACGCGCCGGACAGTCTGTCGATACAGAGCCGACGTGAACCCGACGGCGTCGGCCTTGGCACCTTCGCCGCCAACGGGGTCCCGCTGGTGGAGAAGCAGCCGATCGCCGCATACGAGGACGTCCAATTCGCCCGGGAGGCGCGGGAACGAGAATCGATGACGTTCGTCGCGCACATTCGCTACGCCACCACAGGTGGCCTGCAACCTCTCAACACCCACCCGTTCGAACAGCGTGGTCGCCTGTTCGCGCACAACGGGGTGCTGCACGGCCTCGACGAATTGGATTCCGAACTCGGCGACTACCTCGATCTGGTGCACGGCGATACCGATTCCGAACGGTTCTTCGCCCTGATCACCCAGCGCACCGATCGGCACGGCGGCGACGTCACCGCCGGCATCACCGACGCGGTCGGGTGGATCGCGGACCGGCTGCCGGTCTACGCCCTCAATCTGGTGCTCACCACGGCAACGAACCTGTGGGCGCTCCGATACCCCGAGACGCACAGCCTTTTCGTGCTCGAACGCACGGCAGGCGGCCCGCGGGGCGATCGGCATCTGGACCAGGCCGGGCGGGCGGGAATCCGAGCACGCAGTGGACACCTGCGCGAATACCCCGCGGTCGTCGTGGCCAGCGAGCGCATCGACGAGGACCCGCGCTGGCGGGCACTGGCACCGGGCGAGCTACTGCACGTCGACGACCATCTGCGCGTCCGATCGAGCACGGTCCTGGATTCCGCGCCGCGCCATCCACTGTCGCTGGCCCAGCTCGATAGCCGCGCGGCGGCGGCGCAGTCGGGGCGATGACCGCGCCCGGCCGCGGAGCGGACAGAATCCTCTCGGGTGGCAGCGATTGCCCCCTGCAGACGGCGGCATACCGGGGATACACTGCCGACTAAATGCGCGCGGCTCTCGTCGATCGCTGAAAACACCAGCGGCACAGACCGATCCGACAGGTGGACTTGAATGACCAAGGGACTGTTCGACATCGAGGGAAAGACCGCACTGGTGACAGGCGGGTCCCGCGGCATCGGATTCATGATCGCGCGCGGCCTGCTCACCGCGGGCGCGCGGGTGATCATCGCCTCCCGCAAGAGCGCCGATATCACTGCGGCGGCAAGCGAATTGGCCACCCATGGTGACTGTGTGGCGGTCACGGCCGACCTGTCCGCCCCGGCGGGAGCGCACGCCCTGGCCGACGAGGTCGCCGCCCGGTTCGACCGGCTGGACATCCTGGTGAATAACGCGGGCGCCACCTGGGGCGCACCGCTGGATGAATTCCCGCCCGCCGCATGGGATCGGGTGATACACACCAACGTCGAAGGCGTCTTCCACCTGACCGTCGCCCTGCTGCCGCTGCTGCGCGCCGCCGCCGAACCGGACGACCCGGCCCGTGTCGTCAATATCGGCTCGGTGGACGGAATCCGACCGTCCGGTATGGACAACTACAGCTACGGCGCGAGCAAGGCCGCCGTACACATGCTCACCCGCCACCTTGCCAAACGCCTTGCCGCCGAAGCGATTACCGTCAACGCCATCGCCCCCGGCCCGTTCGAGAGCAAGATGACCGCCTTCCTGCTCGACACGGACGCCGCCCGCATGCACATCGCCCAGACGATCCCCCTGGGCCGCATCGGCAGGCCCGACGATATCGCCGGACTGGTCACCTTCCTCACCTCTCGCGCGGGCAGCTTCCTCACCGGCACCGTCATCCCCCTCGACGGCGGAATCACCGGCTGCACCTAGATCCCCTTCGGCGACGCGTGTCCAACTCCAGCTAGTGCCCCGTCCACATAGATCGCTGCGCAACCCACTCCGGCTACTCGCCGAGCGTAGTGATAGGGCGGCCGAATGCGGCGTGGGTGACGACCGTTCGACGGGACCTCCCGGGAGCAAGGCGCGATACAGCTCGCTTCAGATGTGACCAAAGTGTTCGGTCGGGGTGGGTGTCGGATGCCGATGCGAGACTCGGGGACGTGAGATGGGCGGTGGCGGAAACAGGCGACGGAGGTGCGCGTCTGTGTCCACTCGATCAGGATGGTCGGCCCGCCGGACCAGTCGTACGTGAGCCCTCGCTCGCCGAGGCGGTGCGCTCACGCCCCGAGGTCGAGCGGTGGGTCTGGCGATCCACGGCCGAGATGTACCGATCGTTGCTGGCAGCGGGCGTGCGGGTCGAGCGCTGTTATGACGTGCAGGCCGCGGAGGCGCTGCTGATCGGCCATGAGCAGGGCCAGTCGGGCCAGGCCCGCTCGCTGGCGGCCGCTTGGGCGCGACTGCACAACCTGCCCGTCCCGCCGGACGCACCCGCGCGTGCCGCCGACACCCAGCCGTCGCTATTCGATTCGGGCCCGGTACCGCTGCCACCCGGCACGGACGAGTTCAACGCCCTACTGGAGGTCTACGCGAGCCAGCTCGCCCGCACGGCGAAGACCGAACATCCGCAGCGAATGCGGCTGCTGCTCGCGGCCGAATCGGCGGCCATGCTGGTTGCCACGGAAATGTCGCGATCCGGGATCCCCTGGCGCGCGGACGTCCATCGCGAGTTGCTGGACAAGCTGCTGGGTGAGCGCTTTCCCGGCGGGCTGGAGCCGCGCCGGATGGCGGAGTTGGCCGACGAAGTGTCCCGAGCCTTCGGCGAAGGTGTACGGGTCCGACCAGACCTGCCCAACGACATCATCAGAGCCTTCGCCCGCGTCGGGATCTCGTTGTCCTCCACCCGAAAATGGGAGCTCCAGCGGATCGATCACCCCGCGGTGAAACCATTGCTGGCCTACAAATCGCTTTACCGGCTCTACACCGCCCACGGCTGGTCCTGGCTCGAGCAGTGGGTACACGGCGGCCGCTTTCGTCCCGAATACCTGCCCGGCGGTACGGTTTCCGGCCGCTGGACCACCAACGGCGGCGGCGCCTTGCAGATCCCCAAGGTGATCCGTCAAGCGATACGCGCGGACCCGGGATGGCGTCTGGTGGTCGCCGACGCCGACCAAATGGAGCCGCGAGTACTTGCCGCGGTCTCCCGCGACCCGGGATTGATGGAGGTGGCCGGTCGGGGTGAAGACCTGTACGCGGATCTGGCGGACCGTGCCTTCGGCGGTGACCGCGCCCAGGCCAAAATCGCCCTACTGGGCGCCATTTACGGCCAGACCTCCGGCGATGCCCTGACCCACATGGCCGAACTCCGCCGACGTTATCCGGCCGCGGTGGCGTATGTCGATGACGCGGCTCGCGCCGGTGAAGAGGGCCGCTTGGTGCGCACTTGGCTGGGGCGCACCTGCCCGCCGGTCTCCGTCGCATCACCCGACCAGGCGGACCTATCCCAGGAGGGGCAGCATTTAAGCGGGTATGGCAGCACCTCCGCGACGCGCGCCCGCGGCCGCTTCACACGTAACTTCGTGGTGCAGGGCAGCGCCGCCGACTGGGCCCTGCTGGTACTGGCTGGGGTGCGTCATGCGATGACGCGTGCCGGGCTTCGCGCCGAACTGGTCTTCTTCCAACACGACGAGGTAATCGTGCACTGCCCGGCCGAGGAAGCCGCGACGGTTGCCGAAGTGATCGCGACCGCGGCAGAGACCGCAGGCCGGATCGCCTTCGGGCCGACACCGGTGCGCTTCCCGTTCACGACAGCGGTGGTGGAGTGCTACTGGGACGCCAAATGAGGATGCGCGGTGCGGCGCCCACCCCGACCGACCGGCTCACGCAGGGACTACCTCCCACGCGAACCCGTCCGGGTCGGAAAAGGCTCCGGCACTGCCGCTGATGACGATCCGGTGCGCCCCGGAGCCCTCCGGCGGCACACCGGCATCCTTGGCGGCGGCACGGCGCCCGTAGAGCGCCAGCTTGATCGAGGACGCGGGGGTCTCGAACTCGACGTACTTGCTGCCGAAGCTCTTCGCCACGGTCAGACCGCGATCGACGTAGAACTGCTTGGTCGCCTTGACATCGTCGACCCCGAGCAGGACTACGAAATCATCGATCTCGCGGGTGGCGGGCCCGGTGTCCTTCTTCGACGACGTCGCGATCTTCCAGATCGCCCCGTCCGGGGCCTGGACGACGCCGCCGTAGCCCCAGAAACTCTTCTTGGCGGGCTTCAGTGTCGTGGCGCCGGCGTCGACAGCGGTGCCGATGAGGCTGTCGACGGTGCTCGGCTGAGACACGACGAGCGACAGGATGAAGCCACGAAAGCCGCTCGTCGGCGCCTGCGAGGCGCGGACGCGCAACTTGTCGCCGAGACCGAACGCGGCGCTGTAGAAGGCCGCGGCGGTCGCGGCGTCGGGCACCTCGAGGATGACGGATTCGATGGCGGCTTGGTCAGTGGTGATGTTCATGGCAGCAACGCTATTGCCTGCTCGATGACCTGCGCTTCTCGATTCCTGATCGGTTTGGTCTTGGGTTTCGCCACGTCGGGGCGTCAGATGCTGGCCACGGACCGCGAGCGGACGAGCCGCAGCCGCTCATCCGGGGCGTGACTCGGTCGATCAGGCGATCTTGGGAGGCGCCGGCGATCCGTTGGAAGCGGTACCCGGCCTCCGCCAATTGCAGAACCGCACCGACGAGCGCGATCCCCTTGACCCCGCCGCCCTCGAGTACGAGATCAACCGGCTGGCTTGTTTTCTGCGACATCTCGTCCTCCTCGGCTGCGGTCCGTCGCCAATGGTTCGATGCCAACGCTTCCAGAGCGACAGTGGCGCGACTCGGGTAATGCACTACCCGAACCCCACGCGCAACGCGGCTAGCGGTCGACCCGTATATCGCGTCGACCGGTTCCTCCGCAACGCACGCGATCTCGCAGCCGAGATCGAGTCACTGTGCGCGGACCGGTGACAACCGCCGCGCGGACGGCTGCAAGGCTGTCACCGATATCCGTAAGACTTAAGGAGCAAAGAGTGCAACGCATTGGCGTCATCGGCGGCGGCACGATGGGCGCGGGCATCGCCGAGGTGGCGGCCCGCGCCGGGGGCGAAGTCCTGGTGCTCGAGCGGGACACCGACACGGCCGATGCCGCGGTGGCGCGCATCGAGAAGTCCCTGGCTCGCGCGGTCAAGTCCGGACGACTCGAGCAGACCGCGGCCGATGCCGCGCGGGCGCGCATCATCGTGACCACCAAGATCGAAGAATTCGCCGATCGGGAGCTGGTCATCGAGGCCGCACCGGAGATCGAGTCGCTGAAGACCGACTTCTTCACCAAGCTCGACGCCATCGTCTCCCCCGAGACCATCCTGGCCACCAACACCTCGTCCATCCCGGTGATCCGGCTGGCCAACGCCACCGCCAACCCGGGCCGCGTCATCGGTGTGCACTTCTTCAACCCGGTGCCGGTGCTGCCCTTGGTCGAGATCGTTGTGACGCTGAAGACCGAGGCCGCAGTGACCGAGAAGGTCACCGCTTACGCGCGAGACGTACTGGGCAAGCGCACGATCGAGTCCAAGGATCAGGCGGGCTTCATCGTCAACGCCCTGCTCATCCCCTACCTGTGTGCGGCCATCCGCATGTACGAGACCGGCTTCGCCAAGGCCGAGGACATCGACGAAGGCATGGTCAGCGGCTGCGCCCACCCCATGGGCCCGCTGCGCCTGACCGACACCATCGGCCTGGACGTCACCCTCGCCGTCGCCGAATCGCTCTACCAAGAGTTCGGCGAGGCCCACTATGCGCCCCCGGTCATGCTGCGCCGCATGGTCGAAGCCGGATACCTCGGTCGCAAGACCGGCCGCGGCTTCTACACCTACTGACACCATCGAAGTAGACCTCGGGACGTAGCAGGACCGATCACATGACTTGGTGAAGATTTTGTCGGCGGCGCGTCGATCTTCGACGTTCCCCATTCGACTCAGGGGTGAGAGGGTCCGAAGGGACCCGGATACCCGAGGAGACGGAACCATGAAGTACATGCTGATCTGGCGCGCCACCGACGAGGCCTACGCGGGGATGGCGAATATCGACTTCGACAAGATGCTCGAGACCGTCGGTCGGTACAACGAGGAGATGATCCGGGCGGGCGTGCTGGTCGCCGCGGAGGGCCTCGACGATGCCGCCGATGGCGTGGTCGTCGACTATTCCGCCGAGACGCCCGTGGTCACCGACGGACCATACGGCGAGACCAAGGAGCTGTTCGGCGGGTTCTACGTTCTCAACGTGGCTTCGAAGGAGGAAGCCGTGGAGTGGGCCAAGCGGTCGCCGATCACCGGTCCCGGCTTCAAGACCGAGATCCGCAGGGTCACCACGATCGATGAGTTCCCGCAGGACAACGAGTGGGTCCAGAAGGAGCGGACGTGGCGGGAAGCGACCGGTCAGCTCTGAGCGGATCGAACGGCGATGGCTGATCACACCGGCCGTGCGGCCGTCGCCGCCATCTGGCGGATCGAGTCGGCGCGGATCGTCGGTGCACTCGCGCGGTACACCGGCGATTTCGCGCTGGCCGAGGACCTCGCCCAGGAGGCACTGGCCGAGGCCCTGGTGACTTGGCCGCGTGACGGCACGCCCCGCAACCCGGCGGGGTGGTTGCTCACCGTCGGTCGGCGTCGCGCGATCGACGCGTTCCGTCGGCGCAGCGCCCTCGACGAGAGATACGCCGCCCTCGCCCGTGATCTGGGCGAGGGCGGGGTGGTCTCCGGGCGCGAACCAACCCGCGCGGCCGAGGACATGCCCTGGGATCCGGACCGGATCGATGACGACGTGCTCGCGTTGATGTTCATCTCCTGCCACCCCGTGCTGTCCCGGGAGGCGAGGGTGGCGCTCACCCTACGCGTGGTCGGCGGTCTGACGAGCGATCAAATCGCCAAAGCGTTCCTCGTGCCGACCGCCACCGTGCAGGCCAGGATCACCCGCGCGAAGAAGACCTTGGCGGCGGCGCGGGTGCCGTTCGAGGTGCCGTCGCCCCAGGAGCGGGCCGAGCGCATGGGCTCGGTGCTCAGCGCGATCTATCTGATCTTCACCGAAGGTTCCTCGGCCAGCTCCGGTGACGAGCTGATCCGATTCGAGCTCGCGGGCGAGGCACAGCGACTCGCGCGGGTGCTGGCCCGGCTGGTACCGAACGAGCCCGAGGTCTACGGTCTGCTCGCGCTGCTCGAACTGACCGCGGCGCGCTTCCCGGCCCGTACCGGACCGGACGGCGAGCCGGTGTTATTGGAGCAGCAGGACCGCGGCCGGTGGGACCGCGCCGCGATCCGCCGGGGACGCGCCGCCCTGGCCCGCGCGGAGCAGGTCGGCCGTGGCCTCGGGCCCTACGGCTTGCAGGCGGCGATCGCCGAATGTCATGCCGTCGCAGCCTCGGTCGAGACGACGAACTGGGAGCGCATCGTGCTTATCTACGAGGCGCTCGGCAGATTGGCCCCGTCGCCGGTGGTCGACCTCAACCGGGCGGTGGCCGTCTCGATGGCCCACGGCCCGGCCGCGGCGCTGCCGATCGTGGACCGGTTGGCGGCGGCTGAGGCGCTGTCGAATTCGCATCTGCTGTCGAGCGTCCGCGGTGAGCTGCTCACCCGCCTGGGACGCATCGATGAGGCGCGCACCGAACTGGAGCGAGCGGCAAAGCTCTGCGGCAACGAGCGCGAACGGACGGTGCTGCGGCGCAAACTCGCTGAGCTCGGCTGAGGGGTGGCGATCGAGTTCGCTCACCCGGAGTGCCACACCACCGGCTATTTGTGCATTTTTGCAGACGGTACCTGCGCATTTCGTTCTTGTCCGGACACAAGTGAGACGTCAATACTCGCCAGGCGAGCCTTGTGCGGTGCGTCACATGCATCGGGCAGCCTCGTGCGGAAGAGAGATGAGGAATGACCCGATGACGTCCGCCAGTACAGAAACCAGCCCCGACAAGGTTGAAGCAACCAGCCCGGAAAAGGGCCTTGCCCGGGTTGCGCAGTCGCTCGCCGGTTGGACAGAGAAGTGGTTCCCGGACGCCTACGTCGTCGCGCTGGCGGGCGTATTCATCGTGGGCATCGCCGCACTGGCCAACGGCTCGTCGCCGCGAACGGTCGCGAACGCGTTCGGCGACGGCTTTTGGGATCTGACCGCTTTCACCCTGCAAATGGCCATGGTGGTTCTCACCGGATACGTCATCGCCACCTCCCCACCTGTCGCCCGGCTGATCGACCGGCTGGCCACCTTGCCGCAAACCGCCAGCAGCGCAGTGAGTTTCGTCGCGTTCGTCTCGATGTCGATATCGTTTCTGAACTGGGGACTCAGCCTGGTCTTCGGCGGTCTGCTGGCCCGTTCGATCGCCCGTCGGGCCGATCTACGCGTGGACTATCGCGCGCTGGGCGCGGCGGCGTTCATGGGGTTGGGCGCCGTGTGGGCGCTGGGTATATCCTCCTCGGCCGCCCAGCTACAGGCCACCGCCGCCTCGTTGCCTCCGGCCCTGCTGCGAATCACCGGTGTCCTCGACTTCGGACACACGATCTTCACATGGCAGTCCCTGCTCATGTGCGCCATCATCATGGCGCTCACGGTGGTGATCGCGCACTTCTCGGCGCCGAAGGGCACAGCGATCAAGACCGCAGAGGAACTGGACATCGAACTGGATGACCAGCCCGCGGAAGTGGCTCCGCGCTCCCGCCCCGGGGAATGGCTCGAGTACAGCCGTATCCTGCCGATCCTGGCCGGGGTGATGACGGCGGGCTGGTTGATCTCCCAGCTCACCACCAAACCGGTGCTTACCGTGGTCAGCAGCCTGAATGGTTATCTGCTCGTCTTCCTCATGCTGGGCTTGGTGCTGCACGGAACCCCGCGCAAGTTCTTACAAGCCATCTCCCTCGCCGTGCCCGCCACGGCCGGAATCCTGGTCCAGTTCCCGCTGTACGCCGCCATGGCCGCGATCCTCACCAAAGCCAAGGGCCGGGGCGGCCTGACCGTCTCCGAACACCTCGCGCATTTCTTCACCAGCATCGGCGGCGGCGGAAGCTTCGCCATCGTCATCGCCGTCTACACCGTGGTACTCGGCGTCTTCGTCCCGTCCGGCGGTGGCAAATGGCTGGTCGAAGCCCCCTACGTCATGCAGGCATCGACCGATGTCCACATGAACCTCGGCTGGACGGTGCAGATATACAACGTGGCCGAGGCGCTGCCGAACCTCATCAACCCGTTCTTCATGCTGCCGCTGCTGGCAGTGCTCAAACTGCGGGCGCGCGACCTCGTCGGATTCACATTCCTGCAGTTCCTATTCCACCTGCCGGCGGTACTGCTTCTCGTCTGGCTGCTCGGAATGACATTCGAATACGTCCCCCCGATCCTGCCCGCCACCCCGTGACCCGTCGGTCACCGCGTAGCGATTGGTCCGAGTGAGTAGGCAGGCCGGCCCGCACCTCTTTTGGCACGGGCGGCCTCGTTCAGCCATGGAGCCCACTATTTGCCGAGCATCATCGCGTCCGCGTCAGTCAGATCCGAGCTGCCACCACCCTCGCCGTCGGTGATGGCCGCGGCGAACTGGGCGGTGTAGAGGCGGTAGTAGGCGCCCTGGGCCTGCAACAGCTGCTCGTGCGTGCCCTGCTCGACGATCTTGCCCTTCTCCATCACCACGATGGTGTCCGCGTCGCGGATCGTCGAAAGCCGGTGCGCGATCACGAAACTCGTGCGATCCCGGCGCAGCGCCGCCATGGCGTGCTGCACCAGCAGCTCGGTGCGAGTGTCGACCGAGCTGGTGGCCTCGTCCAGGATCAGGATGGACGGCTTGGCCAGGAAGGCGCGGGCGATGGTGATGAGCTGCTTCTCACCGGCGCTGACGCCGGAGCCCTCCTCGTCGATGACGGTGTCGTAGCCGTGCGGCAGCGCGTGCACGAACCGGTCCACGTAGGCGGCGCGAGCGGCCTCGAGGATCTCCGCCTCGGAGGCATCGGTCTTGCCGTAGGCGATGTTCTCCCGGATGGTCCCGCCGAAGAGCCAGGTGTCCTGCAACACCATCCCCATGCGCGAGCGCAGGTGGTCGCGGGTGATGCCGGTGATGTCCACCCCGTCGATGGTGATGGCGCCATCAGCGACTTCATAGAACCGCATGAGCAGATTGACCAGCGTGGTCTTGCCCGCGCCGGTCGGCCCGACGATGGCCACCACATGCCCGGGTTCGGCCACCAGCGAGAGATTCTCGATGACCGGCGTCGCCGGCTCGTAGCGGAAGGAGACGTTCTCGAACGCCACCCGGCCACGGTCCACCGGCCGCGAGTCCTCGGGATCCGGATCCGACGACTGCTCGTCGGCGTCGAGGATCTCGAAGATGCGTTCGGCCGAGGCCACACCCGACTGCAGCAGGTTCATCATCGAGCCGATCTGGGTGAGCGGCTGGGTAAACCCGCGCGAGTACTGGATGAACGCCTGCACCTCACCCAGCGACAGCTGGCCCGAGGCCACCCGCAGACCGCCGACCACGGCGATCAGCACATAGTTCAGGTTCCCGAGGAACATGATGGCGGGCATGGCCAGGCCGGAGATGAACTGCGACCTGTACGACGAGTTGTACAGCTTCTCGTTCGGCTCGTCGAAGCGCTGACTCACTTCGCGCACCCGGCCGAAGGCGCTGATCACCTCGTGCCCGGTGTACGCCTCCTCGACCTGCGCGTTCACCTCGCCGGTGAACTTCCACTGATCCACGAAGTGCGGCCTGGAGCGCTTGGTGATCTGCGCGGTAACCACGACCGCCAAAGGCACTGTCAGCAGCGCGATCAGCGCGAGAATCCACGAGATCCAGAACATCATGATCAGGATGCCGATCACCGTCAGCACATTGAGGATCATCAGAGACATGGTCTGCTGCAGCGACTGCGCCACATTGTCGACGTCATTGGTGACACGGGAAAGCACATCGCCGCGCGGCATGGAGTCGAAGTAGCGCAGCGGCAGCCGGTGGATCTTCTCCTCGGTCTGCGCGCGCAACCGCTTCACGGTCCGGTTGATCACGATGACCAGCAGCTGCGCCTGCAGCCACTGGAACACCGACGCGCCGATGTAGAGCGCCAGCACCCAGGCCAGCACACGGCCGACCGCGGTGAAATCGATTCCCGTACCGGGAATCACGTCCATGCCGGCCAGCAGGTCGGCAAAGGTGGTGTTGCCGCTCGCGCGCAGCCCCTCGACCAGCTGATCCTTGCTCTGCCCTGCGGGCAGCCGCTTGCCGACCACGCCGTCGAAGATGAGGTTGGTGGCCTTGCCGAGAATCTGCGGGCCCAGGGTATTCAGCACCACCGAACCCGCGGCCAGCAGGAAGACGGCCACCAGGTAGGCCCGCTCGGGGGCGAGCATGCGCAGCAAGCGCTTAAGCGACGGGCCGAAGGACTTCGCCTTGGCGCCCGGCGCACCGGGATTGACGCCTCCGGGCCTCATCGCACCTCCTCCACGCTGAACTGCGATTCCACGATCTCGCGGTATTCCGAGCAGTCCCTGAGTAATTGGTCGTGCGTGCCGATGCCGGCCATCGCGCCGTCCTCCAGCACCACAATCTGATCCGCATCGCGAATGGTCGAGATCCGTTGCGCCACAATGATGACCGAGGCGTTCGCGGTCTCCGGCTCCAGAGCCTCGCGCACCCGCATATCGGTGGCGACGTCGAGGGCGGAGAAGCAGTCGTCGAACAGGTAGACGCGCGGGCGGCGCACCAGCGCGCGGGCAATGGCCAGGCGCTGGCGCTGACCGCCGGAGACGGTCGTACCACCCTGCGCCACAGGCGTTTCCAGGCCCCGCGGCATCTCCCGCACGAAGTCGGCGGCCTGCGCGATCTCCAGCGCGTGCCAGAGTTCCTCGTCGGTGGCGTCGGGCTTGCCGTAGCGCAGGTTGGAGGCGACGGTGCCGGAGAACAGGTACGCCTTCTGCGGCACCAGGCCGATCTCCGAACGCAGCGCCTCCAATCCGAGGTGCCGCACATCGGTGCCGCCCACCGAGACCGCGCCGTCGGTGACGTCGATGAGCCGCGGAATCAGATTGATCAGCGTGGTCTTGCCCGAACCGGTCGCGCCGACGATGGCGGTGGTGGTGCCCGGCGCGGTCTGGAATCGGATGGCCCGCAGCACCGGCTTCTCCGCGCCCGGGAACTTGAACTCCGCCGAAGCCAAATCGACCGTGCCCGGATCACCCTTGAACGGCTGCGGCAGCCGCGGTTCCGCCACCGAGGATTCGGTGTCGAGCACCCCGATGATGCGCTCGGACGAGACCGCCGCGCGCGGGGCCATCACGGCCAGGACGGAGGCCATAATGACCGCCATCAGGATCTGCATGATGTAGGCCAGCATCGCGGTCAGCGAACCGATCTGCATGTCACCGTTATCGATGCTGTGACCCCCGAACCAGATCACGCCGACCGTGGTCACGTTCGAGATCAGCATGACCACCGGGAACATCAGCGACATGTACTTGCCGACATAGAGCGACTGCTCGGTCAGCTCGGTGTTGGCGACCTCGAAGCGCCCGGTCTCCTGCCGCTCCCGCGCGAACGCCCGAACCACGCGGATACCGGTGATCTGTTCGCGCAATACGCGGTTCACCGCGTCGATACGGACCTGCATGCGCCGGAAGCCCGGCACCATGCGGCTGATAATGAAGGCCATGCACAGGCCCAGCGCGGGCACCGCGATGAGCAGCAGCCACGACAGCTGCATACTCTCGCGCAGCGCCATGAAGATGGCGCCGAAGCACGTGATCGGGGCCATGACCAGGATGGTGGCGCTCATGACGATGAGCAGCTGCACCTGGCTGACGTCATTGGTATTGCGTGTGATCAGCGACGGCGCGCCGAACACACCGACCTCGCGCGCGGAGAAGGTGCCAACCCGGCGTAGCAGGGCCGCGCGTATATCGCGGCCCGCACCCATGGCCGCTTGCGCGCCCAGGTACACCGAGGCGGCCTGGGCGAGGATTTGGGCAGCGGCGACCAGCAGCATCCAGCCGCCGGTGGACCAGATGTAGCCGATATCGCCCTTGGTGACGCCGTTGTCGATGATGTCGGCGTTGAGCGTGGGTAGATACAGATTGGCGATGACCGAGATCAGCTGGAGCACAACGACCCCCGCCAACTGGGTGCGGTAGGGGCCGAGGAAGGTGCGTAGAAGTCGGATCAACATAGTCCTCACAGATGTCGCGAGACGTTCGACTGTCGGGTATTTATAGATTTCTCGTATCGGTGAAACCGCGCACCTTCCCGGGACCGCGGCATCCGCGCCAGAGTCGCTGCGACGATCTCCTCGGAAACGTCCTGGATCAGATCGGCACCACCGGGACCATCCAGCGTGAACGCGAGCCCGGAGACGGACTTCTTGTCCCGCTTCATCACACTGATCAGCTCCGCCACCGACACCCCCGCAGGCAGCGCGACCGGCAGCCCATAGGATTCGACGACCTCGCGATGCTCGGACACCCGAGCCGGTCCGATCCGGCCCAGTGCCCCGGCGAGCAGCCCCGCGAAAACCGTTCCCACCGCGACCGCCTCACCGTGCCGCATCGCGAAATCACTGGTGAGTTCCAGCGCATGCCCCAGGGTGTGCCCGAAATTGAGCCGATGCCGTACACCGGTGTCGCGCTCGTCGGCGGCCACGATGCCCGCCTTCAGGGTGACGCTGGCGACAATCTGCTGCTCCAGCGGGAGGCCACGCAAATCCGGCGCACCGATGAAATGGCAGCGTGCGATCTCACCGTATCCGTTGCGTAGCTCACGCGGTGGCAGCGTCGAAAGATAATCGGTGTCGCACAGCACCGCGGCCGGCTGCCAGTACGCGCCGATCAGATTCTTCCCGGACGGCAGATTCACCGCGGTCTTCCCGCCGACACTGGCATCGACCTGTGCCAGCAAGGTCGTCGGCAGGTGCACGACCGGCACACCGCGGTGGTAGAGGGCCGCGGCCAAACCGGCGACATCGGTGGTCGTGCCGCCGCCGCAAGAAACCACCGCGTCCGAACGCGTCAGCCCGAAGCGCGCGAACTCCGCGCACAGGGCTTCGACCGTGCCGAGATTCTTGTCCCGTTCGCCGTCCCGGAACGGGATCGACAGCGTTTCCACGCCCGTGCCGGGAACCCAGTCCGGCGGGCGCGCCGACACCACGGCCACCCGCCGCACGCCGAGGTCACGCAGCACCTCGGGCAGGAGGGAACGGACCCCCGAACCGACCACCACGTCGTATGAGCTGTCGCTACAACGGACCGGAACTCGGACAGTCATTACCGCGATGCCCCGTCCTCCCAAGTCGATTCGACCGCCCACGGACGGCGGGTCGCGCCGGAGTGGCGCGAATCACGACGCTAGACGCCGGTGCGGCCACTGAGATCCCTCAACCTGACAGTATTTTCGGCACCTCGGTGCATCCGTGCTCGGCGTCCGGCTCGAGGCCGGACGCCGAACAGCTGTCCGCAGGCGCGAACCGGGGGATCAGTTACGGATGGGGTACCGGAACACGATCCGGCCGCGCGTCAAGTCATAGGGCGTCAGCTCCACAACCACCCGGTCGCCCAAATAGATCTTGATGTAATGCTTGCGGATCTTGCCACTGATATGCGCGAGAACCTTGTGCCCGTTCTCGAGCTCCACAGTGAACCTCGTGCTGCGCAGACACTCGATGACCGTGCCATCCAGTTCCACTCCCCGCTTGACTCTTGTCATCGAACCAACTCCAAGTTGCTACTCACCGGACGAACCCCGAGACCCTCGAACAACGCCGAGGCCGGTTGATTCGACTCATGGACTTCGGACCAGACCTCGCCGACACCAGAACGGTGCAGCGTTCCCAACGCGTGGGCCACCAACGCCCGCGCGATACCACGACGCTGCTCACCAGCACGCACCGCGACCAACCCGATACGCGGCTGATTCACCGTCTCCACCCGGATCAAACCCAGGTACCGATCCGGCGCCGCAGCCACCGCATACATCGACAAATCACCGATGGTGTCGCCCTCGGGACGAGCAATCACCTCCGCAGGCATCGATAGCCACCCCACGGTAGCCTCGACTTCCGCGCGAATCGCTGCGTCCACCGCTCGCAGCAGACTCTCATCCACCTCACCAGCGGGCAGGATCCGCACATCCGAGGGCGGCAGTACGTCTTCCAGTCCCGTGACCCGAGGGTCGGTCGGCACCAGGTATTCCCATTCACGACGCCGGACCGTGAAACCGGCCCGCCGCCAACAGGCCGTCAAATCGACATCGGCCTCGTCGACCACTGTGTACAACGGCGCCGGCAACCCCGCCACCATCGCTTCGGCCAAAAGATCGAACGTGGCGTCATGCCAAGCGTCGATACTGACGAACAAGCGCCCATCAGAACGACGCTCAGCAAACGTACGCCCGACCACCACCTGTAAGCGGTCATCTATTGCATGCCACTGCCCGTCGGCGACACGCGTGATCGACACGACGTTCTCGCCCGGGCCGGATACGAAAGGTTTCGTATTCATCGGAGTCTCCTAAGAGTGCCTTGATTTCAGGCGCTCCCCGCGACACCGAACGTCAGCCGCCGGACCGTGACGGACTGAGGGAGCACCCATGGGTGACTGTGTTCATGGGTCTCACCTCCTTCAACGACTTCACGGTCGATACCAGCTTAACGACGGTGCGCGTTTCGCGCAAATCTCTTGTGCTGCAGGGGGTTACCACGGTTGCGCCGAGGCGATTACCGAGCAGCGGCAGGCCGGATCGAGCACAGTCCTTGTGCCACTGCTGGATTCGCCGAGGAGCGTCGAACGTGTTGGCGCAGCGCCCTACTGGTCAGATTTGCTTCAGGTGCCGGGCGAAGAATCGAGTCCCCTCGTCCGCCTCGGACGGCGGGATGCCGGTGTGCCCGCCCATATTGGCGTGCAGCGTCTTCTCCTTGGAGCCGAAGGCGTCGAACAGGTCCAGGGCCAGTTGCCGGTCGTTTCCTTCGTCGTCCCACTGCAGCAGGACCTGCAGCGGAATGGTGACCTGCCGGGCCTCTTCGAACATGGTGCGGGGCACGAAAGTCCCGGCGAACAGGCGGGCGGCACGGATGCGCGGCTCGACCGCCGCCAGCCGGATGCCCAGGGAGATAAGCCCTCCCGAGATTCCGACCGGGCCGCCGATCTCGGGCAGCGCGAGCAGGGCGTCCAGGGCTGCCCGCCATGGGGTGACCGCCTCCTCGAGCATCGGGAAGACGAGCTGGTCGACGATCTCGTCGGCGATCGGCTCGCCGGCCCGCATCGCCCGCAGCATTTCGTCGCGGGCCTGCTCGGCGGCGGGGGGACGGGAAAGCTCGATGGTGGCGGTGACGAAGCCCTCCGCCGCGGCGTGCCGGGCCCGGGCCAAAAGCCGGGGGTACACCTTCGGCAGTCCGCCGGGGTGGCCGAGCAGGATCAGCGGGGCTGGTTCGGATGCGGATGCCGATTCGGGCGCCCACACGAAGCCAGGAATCTCGCCGAGAGTGAATTCGCGCTCGAGGATGCCGTCGTCGAGGCGCTGTTCTGAAAGGAATTGCATGGTCGTGCCTTTCGGGAGTGCGGAATGGCGCTCCCGGACGACCTATCGCCCGACCATGACCCCGGAGGAGAGCACCCATGTCGATACTGCGTTCACGGATACCACCTCCTTGTTCTTTAGCACGGCCGTCGAAAAAGGTAGCAGCAGCAGCCGCAGTCGTCAACGGTTTTACGCGGACGCGCCGTGGCCGTACGAGTGTTGATCCGGTGCGATCGTGTCGTATCGGGTCAGTGCCAAGGTGCGCTTCGCCCGGGCCGCCTCGGCTTCGGTGACCTCCATTCGGGCGGTCGCGCGCCGCAGGATCGGAGGGGCCATCAGGGAGGTCACGACCGCGACGAGGATGAGGATCGTGTAGGCCTCGATGCCGAGTACGCCGATCCTGAGGCCGACCATCGCGATGATGACCTCGATGACTCCGCGTGCGTTCATCCCCGCCCCGAGTGCGATCGACTCGGCGCGGCCGAGGCCACAGAGCTTTCCGCCGAGCAACGCCCCCGCGAACTTCCCGAGGATCGCCATCGCCAGGACCGCCGCCGCACCGATGAGCATCGGGGCCGTCACCAGCTTGGACAGGTCCATGCGCAGGCCCGCGGTCGCGAAGAAGATGGGGGCCAGCACGCTGCCAACGACGCTGTTGAGCGGAGCCAGTGACGACAGCTCGACGCCGCTGGAGCCCAGCAGGGCACCGCAGACGAAAGTCCCGAGAATCGCTTCCAACCCCAGTGATTGGGTGGCCGCAGCGGCGGCGAACAGCAGGACGACCACGACGCTCATCACTCGTTGTCCGCCGGCGCGCTGGGCTCGGCGCATGACGATGCGCGCCGCGGGCCGGCCGATCACGACGGCGAAGACGACGACCGCAGCGATGGATCCGAGGGAGTACGCGACGGTCGCCGCGGACAGGCCGTGCGTGGCGACCGCGGCGACGATCGACAGCAGGAACCAGCCGACCGTGTCGTCGATGATGCCCGCGGTCATGATCAACTGGCCGATATCGCGGTGGGTGAGGTTCAGTTCCATCAACGTTTTCGCGATCACCGGGATCGCGGAGACACAGATGGCGATGCCCATGAACATCGCGAAGACCGCCGGGCTGGTGTGCTCGGGGCGCAACGGGGTCGGCGCGAACAGACCCGCCCCGACGCCGACCGCCAACGGGACCAGCAATCCGGCCAGGCTGACCACCGCGGCACTGCCCATCCGCTGGCGAACCGCACCCAGGTCCAGTTGCATACCGGCGAGGCCGACCAGCATCAACACTCCGACCTGACCGATCGCGTCCAGTAGGTGCAGCTGTTCGGCCTGCGGCGGAAACAGCCACCGCGACACCGACGGCAGCACGTGCGGGAGAAGCGATGGGCCGAGAACCACTCCCGCGAGCAGCTCGCCGACCACCGACGGCCACCCGAGTTTGCCCACCCAGCCCGCGAAGGTGCGGGCGAACAGCAGCAGCACAGCCAGCTGAACCAGCAGGACCAGCAGTTGGTGAGCGGGGATCGGCGCGACCGGGCCGACAGCCAGAATCATGACCGGACTTGCTCGGCGACGAGCCCGAAGTAGGCGCAGTACAGCTCGACCTGATGGGTGAGCATCGGTTCCCCGTAGTGAACCGGATGCCCGAGCGTCTCCGCCAGTCGCAGCAACCGAGTCCGCCTGGGTTTCATGACAATATCGGCCACCACCGCACCGGGACGCAGGCCAGCGGGGTCGAACGGCAGTTCGTCAGTTGGGCTCAAACCCAATGGGGTGGCGTTGATTACGATGTCGGCCGAGCCGAAGCGGGCGGCCGCGCCGGGCTCGACGCGCCCCGGCCACCTCGATCCCAGCCGGTCCACGAGCGCGGTCATCCGATCACCGTCACGGTCGTACACCGTCAACTGGGATACCTCCGCGTCCAGCAGGGCCGCCGCGACGGCCGAACCGGCCCCGCCGGCGCCGATCACGGCCACCTGCCGACCGGCCGGCGAAAAGCCGTGCGCCACAAGTCCGGCCACGAATCCCGCGCCGTCGAAATTCTCCGCGTGCCAGGACCCATCCGGCTCACGACGCAACGCGTTGGCGCTGCCGGCGAGCGCCGCGGCCGGGCTGTGTACGGCCGCATGGCGCAAGACGTCGATCTTGTGCGGAATGGTGATCAGCAGGCCCCGCACATTCCCGACCGCCTGTAGGCCGCGGACGACCGAATCGAGGTTCTCGGCCCGCGCATGGACCGGGACGACCACGGTGTCGACACCGTGCCGGGCGAGCAACCCGTTCATCAGCGCCGGCGCGCGCACCTGGGCGATCGGGTCTCCCAGGACCGGGATCAGTTGCGTCTCAGCCCCGATCTCCGGCTGTCGCCACGGATGCGTGGAATTGGGCATGCCCGATTCAAACGCACGCGACGCGGCCAGAACACCGTCAGTTCGGGTAGTTGTCCGGGCCACGGGCACGTTGCGACGATGGCCCACCGAACAATCCGTGGTCGCCGTGGAAGAAGGTGCGCAGATGACCGACATACTGCTCCTGAATGGACCGAACCTCGGAATACTCGGGGATCGAGAACCCGAGATCTACGGCTACGACACGCTGGCCGACATCGTGACAGCGGTGAGCGACGAAGTAGCCGATGCGGGCTGGAAGGTGATCTCGATCCAGGACGAGAGCGAAGCCGAGCTGATCCGCGCCGTACACGCGCATCGATATTCGACAGCCGGGGCGATCGTCAACCCGGGAGCGCTGATGATCGCGGGATGGAGCCTGCGGGACGCCCTCGCCAGCTATCCGCCCCCGTGGATCGAGGTGCATCTGAGCAATGTCTGGGCGCGCGAGCAATTCCGCCACCAGTCGGTGACGGCCCCGCTGGCACAGGGCGCCATCGTCGGCCTCGGCGCCTTCGGTTATCGGCTGGCCGCACGGTCACTGCTGCACCTGCTCGGCGCCGACCGATAGCTGTTCATCGATCGGTGCGGTGACCTTGTCCGCTCGCCGCCGCCGAATCCACTTGGCCACCGCCACCACCAGGAGCACAACGATGATGCTCGCGACGATGGGCCGGGGGTTCCCCAGCAGCAGCGGCCCCGCCAGGTAACCGCCGCCCATGAATACCGTGGTCCACACCGTCGCGCCGACCACGTTGAAGGCCAGGAACCGGCGGAACGGGTATCGGGTGGCACCGGCGAGCATCGGCAAGGTCGCTCGCAACGGCGGGATCCACGAGACCGACACGATCGCCAGGGCACCACGCGGGCGCAGGATATTCTCACCCCGGTCGAGCAGCCGCCGCAGTCTGGATTGCGGGCGGCGCGAAATCCAGCCATCGAATCGCCGCCCTGTGGCGTACGCCAGGCTCATGCTCATTGTCGCTGCCGCCATCATCAGCACGAAGACTCCCGGAAGCGATATCTCCCCATCAGCCGCCAACGAGCCCGCCAGGATCACCAAAGGTTCACCCGGAAACAGCATGCCGATCGGAAACCAGAACAACCCAACGGCGATCAATGCGAATGCCAGATACAGCAGCGGCCCGTGGATGCCGTCCAGGATTTCGGTGATGTCACCCATTTGTGCTAGAGCCCCGATCGTCGACGTTGTGCTGCCCGACGCTAGGTGCCGGCACGGTGACTAGGGATCACTCGGCCTGACAGGATTTCCGGCCTTCGAGCAGCGCTGACGACGACGCGGGCAGCGCAGCGCCGGAAAACTATGAGACCGGGTAGTTGTCGTCGGGACCGAGCGGTGGCCACGATACTGCGGAGTGGCAGCGGGCTTCCCCGATTCCGGACAGCGAAGGAAAGACAATGGGCTTCTGGTTCAGGGAGTATTTCCGCCAGTGGGCCGGGCCCGCCGCGGCGGCGGGATTCACCTTCTATGGCCTTCCGGCGGAGTTCTATTTCCTCACCATGCCGGTTTTCCCCGACAGGGACGATCCGCATCGCCGGATACCCCTCGCTCCGCGGCTCGAGGTGAATATCGACGGGCTGTGGCTCCTCGACGACGCTGCCGAATAGCAGCTGCCGAACTGCTCCAAGAAAGGACAGGGTATCGCCCCATGACCGACAAGCCGTTCAAGTTCGCCGTGATCGCCGAGCCGAAGGATCAGAAGCAGTGGCTGGGCATCGCCCGGCAGGCCGAAGATCTCGGGTACATGAGCCTACTGAGTTCCGACGTGTTGACGGCGCCGTCGCCGTTTCCCGCTCTCGCGCTGGCAGCCGGTGCGACGACGACATTGCGGCTGGGGACATGGGTGATCGCGGGGCCCCTGCGCGGGCCGCGGATGACGGCCTGGGATGCCCACACCCTGTCGATGCTCAGTGGCGGGCGATTCGATCTGGGTATCGGGACCGGGATGCCGTTCGTCCTCGCGGACGCCGCGAAGCTGATCGGTCTCACCCCGGGGTCGGCCGCGCAACGGCTCGCACAGGTGGAGCAGACGATCGATGAGTTGCGTGCCCTCGACGGAGAGGGATACACCCCGGTGCTGATCGCCGCCGGTGGTCCCAAGGCCCGTGCCTTGGCCGCGGCCAAGGCCGACCGGATCACGGTCGCCTCGAGTCCGTTCGCCACCCGGGAGGAGATCGCCGCGCTGGTGGCGCAGATCCGTGAGCAGGCCGGGGAACGAGGCGAGGAGATGGAGTTCGTCGCGCCCATCTACGTCATCGGAGACGAAGCGCCACCGCAAATTTCGCGGCTGCTCAGAACCGATATGAAAACGCTCGTCGAGCGAGACTCGCTGGCCATCCTGCGCGGCACCCCCCAGGACATGGCCGATGAACTGCTGCGTCGCCGCGAAACCCTCGGGATCTCCTCATTCACGATCAACGCCGTATTCGCCGAACAGTTCGCACCGGTACTCGACCTCCTCGACACCTCCCGCGAAGCACGGTAGCGGCGTCTCGCCGACCCGTCCGCCAACCGTCAGGCCTGGGGATGTGGATCCCTGCCAGCGCGCCCTACTACTGGGAGCATGGCACTGAAGATCGGTTACAAGGCATCGGCCGAGCAGTTCGCCCCGCGCGAACTGCTCGAGTACGCGGTCAGCGCGGAAGGCCACGGCCTGGACAGCGTCTGGATCAGCGATCACTTGCAGCCGTGGCGGCACGACGGCGGCCACGCGCCGTTCTCCCTGTCCTGGCTCAGCGCAGTCGGGGAACGCACCGAGCGGATCCAGCTCGGTACCAGCGTGCTGACTGCCACGTTCCGGTACAACCCGGCCGTGGTGGCGCACGCTTTCGCCACTCTCGGGGTGCTGTACCCCGGCCGGGTCGCGCTCGGGGTCGGCACCGGTGAGGCCCTCAACGAGGTCGCGGTCGCACGCATCACCTGGCCCGATTTCAAGGAGCGGTTCGCCCGCCTGCGCGAGGCCGTGGAGCTTATCCGCCAGCTGTGGACGCAAGACCGCGTCACGTTCGAGGGGCAGTACTACCAGACCACCGCCGTGTCCATCTACGACCGGCCCGAGGTGCCCGTCCCCATCTACCTCGCCGCCGGAGGCCCCGTCATGGCCAAATATGTCGGCCGCAAGGGCGACGGCTTCATCTGTACCAGTGGCAAGGGCATGGAGCTGTACACCGAGAAGCTCCTGCCGGCCGTGGAAGCGGGCGCGGACCAGGCGGGCCGGGACCACAACGCGATCGACAAGATGATCGAGATCAAGCTCTCCTATGACCCGGACCCGGACCGGGCGCTGCAGAATTGCAAGTTCTGGGCGCCACTTTCGCTCAGTGCCGAACAGAAGGCCGGCTTCGACGACCCGGTCGAGATGGAGAAGGCCGCCGACGAACTGCCCATCGAGCAGGTCGCCAAGCGTTGGATCGTCGCCTCCACCCCGGAGCAGGCGATCACCCAGATCAAGCAGTACGTCGATGCCGGCTTCAACCACCTGGTCTTCCACGGCCCCGGGCACGACCAGGAGCGGTTCCTCACGAACTTCGCCGAGCAGGTCCTCCCCGGCCTGCGCAGCCTGACTCCCGTCCTTGTCGGGCCATCGGATTCACCGGCCGCACCCGAAGTCCGCTCGGCGTAACACGCCGGCTGGACCGGATTCGCCTGAACCTCGATCAACCAACCTTATGGAGAGACATGTCTGTTCTTGTCATCGGCGCGTACGGCAGCGTGGGCGGCTATGTGGTGGACGGGCTGCTGTCCGCCGGAGCTTCGGTCCGTGGAACGAGCCGGTCGCCGCGGACCGGTGAGTTGCGCGACGCCGTGGAGATGGTTCGTCTTGATCTGGATGTGCCGGAGACCTTGCCGGCGGCGCTGGAGGGCGTCGAGAAGGTCTTCCTCTATGCCAACCCGGAGGGTGTCACCGAGTTCGTGAAGGCGGCACGGAATGCCGGGGTTAAGCATGTGGTGTTGCTGTCGTCGGCTTCGGTGATGGAACCTTCCATGCAGCAGAGTCGGAGTGCGCGGATGCACTCGGCGGTCGAGGAGGCGTTGCAGGAGTCCGGAATCGCGTGGACTTTTCTGCGCCCGACCACGTTTGCGACCAAGCAGCTCAGCTGGGCTTCGGCGATCCGGTCCGGGGAGGAGTTGCGGATTCCGTTTCTGCAGCTGCGCACCGCGTCGATTCACGAGCGTGACATCGCCGATGTGGCGGTCAGTGTGCTGACCGGGGCCGGGCATGAGGGGAAGGGGTACTGGTTGACCGGGCCGCAAGCCCTGACGCAGCAGGAGCACATCGAGGCGATCGGGGCGGCGATCGGGCGGTCGATAGCTGCTGTCGAGCAGGATCCGGAAGACATCGAGCCCAGGCTGGTCCAGACGGTGGCCGAGCTGATGAAGGCTCCGTGTGTGGTGACGTCCATCGTCGAGGAGATCACCGGGGCACCGGCCCGCTCGTTCCGGCAGTGGGCAGACGACCACGTCAAAGACTTCAGCTGATCGAACAGAAACAAACCGGGTTATGAGTACTACGCACGTGCATTACGTTCAGCAATTGTTGACCCATTTCGATGCGGAACCCGACCGTGCCGCGGTGGTCAGCGATGGTGTGGTCCTGACCGCGGGGGAACTGGCCGGTGCGACCCGCCGGGCCGCGGCCGCGATGGGCCGCAGCGGCATCGACCGCGGAGACGTCGTCGGCATCCTGACCGAGCCCAACACCGCCGCCACGCTGATTCTGCAGTGGGCGGCCAACCTGGTGGGGGCGACCGCCGCGCATCTGCGGTGGTTGCACCCGGACGCGCCCGACGATGAGTTGCGGGTGGAGTTGCAGCGCGCCCTAGCCGCGGACGTCGGTACACGAATGCTGGCGGTCGACCCGGCCAACGAGGAGCGGATGCGGAAGCTCTTGGCGCACGTGGCCGATCGGCCGACGCTCGCCGTGCTGGGCGCCGGGCAGCCGGACACCGTGGATCTGACCGCCGGTTCCGGTGACGGCGTGGGTCCGTGTGCGGACATCGCCGACGACGACCTCGCGGTCATCACCCAGGTCAGGCTGTCAAGCGGCCGAAATGGCATTTGCTGGACCTTCGGCGTCAGGAACGAGATGGTCTCGGCGGCACCGTGCCTGCTGCCCACGATCGACGGCCGCGGCGGTCGGAAGAACCTGCTGATCACCACACCGCTCATCCATACCGACGTGTTCGCCGCGGAAGATACGCTCGTCAGCGGTGGCATGGTCGTGCTGCACGCTGGCTTCGACGCGGGGGCGGTGTTGCGCACGATCGCCCATCACCGGATCGGCCAGCTCATTCTCGGCACGCCGCAGGTGTACGCGCTGGCCGAGCATCGGGACCGGCCCGACACCGACCTGTCCAGCCTGACCGAGCTGTACTGTGGCGGCGGCTCCGGTCCCCGGGAAGTCTTCGGTCCGGTGTTGATCCAGGTATACGGCACGACCGAGACCGGGGCACTGGCCATGCTCTTCCCCGACGATCACGACGAGCCGAACTCGTGCGGCACCGTCGGACGCCCGCTCGACCCCGAGGCGTTGAGCATCCAGGACCCCGAAACCGGCGCGGCGCTGCCCACCGGCGAGGTGGGTGAGGTGTGCGCGATTCCGCGCTGGCCGATCGCCGGTTACTGGCACGAGCCCGAGGCGACCGCGGCACTGATGCGTGCGGGTTGGGTACGCACCGGCGACCTGGGATACCTCGACACCGACGGCTATCTGCATCTGGCCGGCCGGCTCGCGGACATGATGAAGGTCAAGGGAATCCGCATCCATCCCGAGGCGGTGGAGAAGGTACTCAGCCAGGCCCCGGGTGTGTCCCAGGCCGCGGTGTGCGGGGTCGAGGACGCCGACCGGGTGGAGCACATCTACGCCGCCGTCGTGCCCAAACCGGGCACCATCGTGGACCCGCAGCAGTTGCGCCGCCATGTCGCCGAGGCACTGTCGGACAACCACGTCCCCACCATGATCGACATTCGCCACGAACTACGGAAGACCGGCTGGGGCAAACCCGATCGGATCCAGCTACGGGCCGACGCCCACGCGTTCTTGACCCGACCCGCCTCCCCGGCTTAGGCGGGTCAACGGCACCGACGAAATCCAATTCCAACTGTCAGGCTGAGGGATATGGATCCCCTCCTCACGCGACCTAGCATCGGCGGATATCCCAGGAGCGTGACAGAAGGGTGGTGGCAGATTTCGTGGCTGATTCAACCGAAACGATGCCGAACAATGGTGACCGGCAGGCGGCGTCGAGCGTAAAACAGGTGCTGACTCTCGAGCAGCGGAAAGAATTCGCCGAGCGCGGTTACGTCGTGATCCCGGATGTCGTGCCGCCGGACCTGATAGCCGCTGCCAATGCGGTGGTCGATGAGCAGATAAACGCGCGGCCGCCGGTGGAAGGGCACGTCGGGGTGGTCTACCGATTCCAGCAGTTGGAGGACGCGCCGGTACTTGCGGCGTTGTTGCGTGACACCTCGGCCTTCTCGCTCGCCGAAAGCCTCATCGGGGCCGGCGAGCTGGAGTTTCCCGACACGGTACAGACCGCACTGACTTACCCGCCTTTCCGAGACGCCCGGCAAAAGCCGCACATCGACGGCGGTAAGGGACGCAAACCCGGTGATCCCCCATGGACATTCTCCATGCTCGCCGGATTTTTCCTGACCGACCAGTCGACCAATGACACCGGAAATCTTTTCGTCTGGCCGGGAACACACCGCGCTCACGCACAATTATTCCGGGAGCGCGGACCGGAGGCCTTCACCACCTATCCCACTGTCGAGCTGCCAGAGGTGGACATGGTGCGCGGTCGTCCGGGCGACATGTTGCTGAAGCACTACCTGCTCGGCCACAACGGTGGCAACAACACCGGCGATTCCGTTCGGCGCACGGTCTATTTCAGGCTCCGGCACCGGCAGCATGAGGCGACGTGGGATCAGGCCCTGCAAGATCCCTGGCACGATTTCGCACCGCTGCGAGAGTTGGTGCCGCCGTCCGCCGAAACCGGTCAGCAGCGGTAGATCCGCTCGCGGAAGCCGATCAATTGGGAACAAGAATCAATCACTATCAGCAAGGTAGGGGCGGAGACTGTTATGCCTGACGTCAGCGATCTAGTGGACGTGGCGACCGGGGACGTTGTTCTGGCCGAGACCGATGTCACGCTGCCCGGCGTTCTACCCCTCGTGCTCGAGCGGACCCACCGGTCGTCGTTGCGCGCCGGCCGGTGGTTCGGGCAGTCCTGGATGTCGAGCTTCGACCAGCGACTGCAGGTGACCGGCGACCGGATCCGCGCACGGTTCGCCGACGGGGAGATCCTCACCTGGATGGTCCCCGGCGGCACCGGCAACCTCCCCGCGGTCCCGATAACCGGCCCCGCATGGCCATTGCGGCAGAACCCGGATGGTTCCTATACCGTCAGCGATCCGCAGCACGGCCGCACCTGGCAGTTCGAACGCCGGGCCGGACATGAGGACGACGAACTACCCCTGACCTCGGTCACGGACCGCGGCGGCCACGAGATCACTTTCGGCTACGATGCGCTCGGCCGCCCGCTCGACATCGTCCACTCCGGTGGCTATCGCATCGTGGTGTCGGTCACCGACGAGCGCGTCACCGCGCTGACCCTCGCCGGCCGCGACGGCCGAGACGATGTCCCCCTGCGCCGCTTCGAATACGACGATTCCGGCAATCTGTCCGGCGTCATCAACTCGTCCGACCTGCCGCGGCGCTTCACTTACGACGACGCGGGCCGGCTGACCGCCTGGACCGACCGCAACGGCTACTCCTACCATTACACCTTCGACTCCGAAGGCCGGTGCGCCAGCGGAGAAGGCCCCCACGGCACCCTGTCCGGCACCTTCGCCTACGAGCCCGGCATCACCCGTTGGACCAATATCGACGGAGATGTCACCACCTACGCGATCACCGAGTCCGCCCAGGTCGCCGCGATCACCGACCCGATCGGAAAGACTTCGCGGACGGAATACGACGAACGTGGCCGGGCCACGGCCCGCATCGATCCGCTCGGCAAGGTCACGCGATATGCATACGACGACCGCGGCAATCTGGTTTCGGTAACCGATCCGGACGGTCGCGAATCCCACATCGAGGCCGATGAGGCCGGCCTCCCGACACGGATCACCGGGCCTGACGGAGGTGTCTGGCTGCGGTCTTTCGACAAGAACGGCAATCTCACCGAAGTGACCGCACCCGACGGCTCGGTGCTCGTGTACGGGTATGACAGCTGCGGGCATCTCGCCCGGATAACCAGTGCCGACGGCGCGGTCACCACGATGGAATGCGATTCCACCGGGATGCCCGTGACCATTACCGAACCCACCGGCGAAACGACCAGGTATGAGCGCGACCAGCTGGGACGAGTCGTGCGTGTCACGAGCTCGGTCGGCGGGACAACGGCCTATACATGGACGACCGATGGCCTGCCCCTGTCCCGGACCCTGCCGGATGGGTCGACCCAGTCCTGGGCCTGGGACGGCGAAGAGAACCTGCTGCAACGGATCTCGGCCACGAAATCGGTCACGGCATACACATATGGGGCGTTCGGTCAGCTGGTGTCGATCACCTGGCCGGGCGGCACACTCACTGAGTTCGAGTATGACCACAGCTGCCGTCTCACCTCGGTAACCCACGGCGGACTCCAGTGGCGATACGAGAACGACTCCGCCGGATGGCTGAGTGCGCAGACTGATTACAACGGCGCTACTACCCAGTACTGGTATGACGCCGCGGGACATCTCGTACACCGCGTGAACGCCAGCGGTCATGAAGCCTCGTACTCCTTCAACCCCCTCGGCAAGGTGGCGTCTTCGCACAACGCCGACGGCACGGTGACCACGTTCGACTACGATCCGGCGGGCCGCCTCGTGCGCGCGAAAAACGACGATGTGGACCTGGTCTTCGTCCGGGACTCGCTCGGCCGGGTGGTCACCGAAAGCTGCAACGGTCGCGCAGTCACCAAGACTTACGACGCGGCCGGAAACGTGACGAGCCGCGTCACTCCGTCCGGGGCCGATACTGCCTGGGTCTACAACGCCGCCGGAATGCCTTCGGCGCTCACGGCCGCCGGCAGGGAACTCCGGTTCGGCTACGACCCCGCCGGACGGGAAATCCAGCGGGACCTGCCCGGAGCCGGCCTCACCCAGGAGTGGGACCAACTCGGTCGCCTCGTGACTCAGGCCCTCACCGGCTCGGCTGTTTCCTCCGGTCAGGAAGGATCCATGGTCGCGGAGCCGCCGCTCCAACGGCGCGCGTATACCTACAGTCCGGACGGATTCGTCACGGGCGTGGACGACCTCCGCACCGGCGACCGGGCGTTCCGTCTCGATTCCGCCGGGCGGGTTACCGCCGTTACCGGCCGAAGTGACGGATGGTTGGAGCAGTACGACTACGACGCCGCGGGCAACATCACGAATGCCGTCTGGCCGGCCTCGGTCGCTGGTACTGCCGCCGGAACCGGGGAGGTGTCAGCGCAAGGGCCCCGCGAGATAGTCGGAACCTTCACCACCCGGGCCGGAAACGTCAGCTACCGCTACGACGCCGCCGGGCGCGTCACAACACGGATCCGAACACGGGCATCCGGCGATCCCGATACTTGGCGCTATACGTGGGACGCCGACAGTCGGCTCTACTCGGTTACCCTCCCCGACGGGAGCAAATGGCTCTATCAATACGATCCCATCGGCCGCCGCATCGGCAAGCGTCATCTTTCCGCTGACGGCGAACTTTTGGAGCGGACGCAGTTCTCGTGGGACGGCGAACTTCTCGCCGAGCAGGAGGACATCGGTAGCGATAGCCATAAGGTCATCACATGGAATTATCGGAACGACTCGGGTATCCCGCTGACTCAGGCCTCGCGAACCGTTATCCGCCTTGACTCCGGCAAGGAGACAATCGACCAGGAATTCCACTCCGTAATCACAGACCCGAGTGGTACACCGACCGAACTGGTTTCCCCCGACGGAGCCATCGTGGACAACCAGCAGCGCACATGGTGGGGACTAGCCTCCTGGCAGCGCGATACCGCAACCACCCCGCTGCGATTCCCCGGTCAATATTACGATCAAGAAACTGGGCTCCATTACGGCAATCGCCGTTATTACGATCCCGAGACCGGCGCTTACCTCACCCCTGATCCCCTGGGTCTGCGGCCTGCGCCGAACCCCCACGCGTACATCCCGAATTCCCTTACCGGTGGCGATCCTCTCGACTGCGCAGAAGCCGTGAGCGCGGTCCTGAACAAGGTGCCCTGGATGGAATTCGGAACGGGCAGCGAACAAAAAGAATTCGGTGGGACCAACTCGGCAGCCTGGGTGCAGACGGCAGATAGATGGATAGATTCTGTGCGAAACCATTGGCTGCCGCCGGAACCCTGTCGTATGTGCACAACTTTTCACCACCGAACCCCGGCTTCCGCCGGCCCGCACGCCTGCCAATAGCCTTATCCGCGCCAATCGCAAACCGGAAAACCCGATCCCCACCCCGAGTCCCAGGGGTGGGGATCGGGTTTTTTCGAGTCGGGACGACCACCGTGGGTTCGCCCCTGGCATCCCTCACACTGCTAGTCAGCTATCCGTCGCGGGTGGACACCGCGCACACTGTCAACCTGTGGGATGGTGTGCCCCCGCCTTCGTCGACGACGCTTCCGACATGGACGGCTACGAACTGTACGAGCTTGCGCGCAAGCTGATGCAAATCGGCGAGGACGCGATCACGGACCCAACGGGCCTGGGACAGCTATCCCCCGGCGAGCGCCACGTCACGACCGACGTGTTCGAACACCCGGACACCGCGATCACCGACCGCGCCGGCTCCCCGGCGGGCCACGTGAAGGCGTCCGTCACCACCCTGAGCGACCGCGACGCCGCGACCATCACCGCCGCCGACCCGAACGCCCCCGAACGCACCATGGCCCGGCTGATCCCCCGGAACCACCCAGCCGCGCTCATCGACCAGCGGCTCGCCGCGGCCGCTGGGATCCAGGACCCCGGCAAGGCCAAGGAAATGATCGGAACGCTCGAGGAACTGGCGCGCCGACTGACCGTGACCTTCTCGACGGAGCACTTCGAAACGTATTACTCCGGGACGCATTACGCCGGAACGCCGCCATGGGACACCGGCGGCCCGCAACCGGCCTTGTCGAGCCTCGCCGAGGCGGGCGCCTTCCGCGGCCGGGTGCTCGAGGTGGGGTGCGGCACCGGCGAGCAGACGCTCATGGTGGCGGCGCTCGGCCTGTCGGCAGTCGGCATCGACACAGCGTCGACGGCGATCGAGATCGCACGGCGCAAAGCCCAGGAGCGGGATCTAGAGGCGCGCTTCCTGGTCGGGAACGCGCTCGAGCTCGACCGGCTGGGCGAGCAGTTCGACACCGTGATCGACTGCGGCCTTTTCCACGCGTTCAGCGACGCCGAGCGGATCCGATACGCCGACAGCCTGGCCGCCGTCATGCCCGCGGACGCACGGTTGTTCCTGCTCAGCTTCAGCGACCGGCATCCACCCGGCATCGGACCACGACGAGTAAGCCAGGACGAGATCCGGGACACCTTCGCCAACGGCTGGCGGATCGACTCCATCGAACCCGCGACGCTGGCGAACACCAGATACGCCGACGGGGTGCCGGCGTGGCTGGCCACGATCACCCGCACCTGAGCGCCGCAAGCCGAGACGACGACGGACCGACATGGCGGTGATCATGCGGTCCGTCGGACGGCCGGATCGCCGACGAGGAACTGCTGGCCGAGATCGTCGAAATGCATACCAATGCCACGTTGCGGCGCCGAGGCATGCACGGAGGCCGCACGCGGGCCGAGCAACTGGAGTGGCCGTTCGCAGCGCTTGGAATACGCGGTCTGGAGCCGCGATGTCCGTGACGGCCAATTGATCCACCAGAGCGACTACGGTTCGACTTTCCCGGCCATTCGGTTCGCTAATTGGTTGGCGGACAATGGGATCGTACATCGATGAGTTCAGTCGACGGCTGCCCCGATCCGGCTGATATCCACTGCTTCCCCTGGTCGAGGGGCGCGCGGCGGGCGGCCCGAACGTGGTGGATCTGGTGGGACTGCACGTGATCCAGGGCTACCTGCTCGTCGAGCGACCCGAATCCGGTTTACAGGAGTTGGCGGATGCGTTGCACGATTTCGGTCATCTCGTCGGGCGAAACCGTGGAATCGAGAGCCAGTTGACGGTTGAAAGTTGTGATGATCGTGGCCGACAGCGGTGTGGTTTGCGGTGGCGGTGGCGTGGTTCGCGGTGGCCTGGACTGCCCCGGGGGTACGACGACGCGGAAGTCGGTGACCGTGACGCCGGTGGGTGTCGGGAGGTCGGGCACAGTCCCCAAGTTGGTCGATATGACGGTCATCGGCGAGGCGGTCGGCATTGCGGGGCCGAGCGCCTCGGCGAGGGCCGCTCGCTGAATCCGGCCGGTGGACAACTCATCTGCCAGTCGATCGACGATTGCGCCAGCAAGTGCGGCCGTGCCCGCGTCGCTGGTGTCCACGGCGGGATCGGCTACGAAGTGAACCATTCCGAAGACACTGGTTCCCTCGGTGAGCCCGATCGGGGGGTCCACCCGTTCGCGCAGGTTGATGGCGTACCGATGGATCAGATCAGAAACATCGAAGCCATGGGTCCGGGCAGCGGTCTGCAACAATGCCGCCGAGACCAATCCATTGATCGTGGTCCCCAGTCGACGTCCCGCACTGTGGAGGGCATCGGTCTCGTCCGCGGTGAACCGAACCCGGGTCCGGGACGGCGGGGTGGTCCGCGGGCGAAGAGGTTCCCTTGTGGGCGGCATCTCCCAGGTCGGGGCCTCGGGCACGAAACCGCGCTCCGACAACAGGGTTTCGAGCGACTCGGGATAGGGATGGGGCACCGGCTGCTGCGGTCGGCCTTCGATGACGCCGGTGTAGTAGGTCCACAGGTCCGCCAGCAGCCGCAGCGAATGCGGACCATCGGCGATCGCGTGGTGGGTCACCAGTGTCACCGAGGATGTGCCGACATCGTGGCGTACCACCGACAGTGCCGAGGTCCGGCCGCAGAGGTCGGGAAAACCGAACAGCGGATCTGTGTCGGCGGTCTCGGGGGCGCTGACGACTCCGGGCGACGCGTCATCGGTTTCGAGGACCGCCTGCCCGGCAGCTGTGTATCCGATCCGCGCGGCCAGTACGGGGTAGGCGCTGCGCAGGATCGCGAATGCTTCCTGCCACGCCGCTAAGTCCACCGGGCCGGCGAGCTGGGTCGAATAGCCGACGTACCGGCCGCCATCGGCGGAGCGCGACTCGGTCGGTGACAGCTGCCGGATCAGGGTATGTGTCGGCGCCATCGCTTGTTCTCCAGAAGAAATAGCCATGAATTCCGAGTATTCGGTCCGTCGAACCCCACTCCGGGTGTCATGACTGCGGGACAATGAGACCGTAACTGATTGCCTCATGTACGAGACGCCGAGCCGGGTCGGGCTGGTGATCGCCTGATTCGATCAGCCTGTCGACCAGATCCGCGCTGCTCGTCGAGCCATCGGCCATCGCGAGCACTGACTCCATGGCCGGGGTGAGTGCTAATGGAACACCGACCGAACCTACGACGGACTGCGCCGCACGTAGATATTCGCCGTCGATCGCGAAATCGTCGTTCACGGCTATGTCCCGATATTTGCAGACCAACTCTCCCGGGTCGACCCCGATACCCGTTGAATTGCCGGCAAAGACGTCTTCGATCGCATCGCGCAGGCTCGATGGAATGTCGAGTTGGTCCAGATATCTGCCGTACCAAGGGCGGTGCGCGAAAGCCCCCGCAATGAGCGAGATGAATGCCTTTTCGGGAGTAATACCGGGTACCTCGAACTTGTTTCTGGCGTGCCAGAAATAGGACTCCTTTCCCCCACCCTGCCCACTGTACAAGACATACACTTGATCTCTGAGTCGCGAGAACTCCGCGCGATAAGTTCGCTCGTAGAAATCCAGCACCTTATGGCGGTCGATCTCGGTCTTGTCCAAAATGGTGTTGATCGTCACCGCGCCGAGAAAGCCGCTGAGCAGCGCGAGATGAACACCCGTGGAGAACAGGGGATCGATGAAGCATGCGGCGTCACCCACGGCGATATATCCATCGCCGGAAAAACGCTCGAACGCATAGGACCAGTCGCGCGCGACCTTGATATCCTCCACCTGTTCCGCATCCTGTAAGCGTGCGGCCAGCTCGGGCGTGGCAGCCAGGCACTTGGCGTAATAAGATTCCATGCCCGAGTCGCGGTACTCCTGTAACACGCTGGTATCGACGACCATGCCGACGCTCGTAATATCG
The DNA here is from genome assembly GCF_048910785.1 of Nocardia nepalensis. Classification (NCBI taxonomy): domain Bacteria; kingdom Bacillati; phylum Actinomycetota; class Actinomycetes; order Mycobacteriales; family Nocardiaceae; genus Nocardia; species Nocardia nepalensis. Next base: position 349,525 of record NZ_JBKBET010000037.1, read on the forward strand.
TTGCTCAGCGGAATGAACCACCACCAACCGTCCTCGAACGACGGCAGGAAGGTGTTGCCCGCATCGAGGCCCGTGGGACGTTCCGCGTTCTTCCAGTAGGTCCAGACCGCCATGTTCTTCTTCAGGAATGGGTCCCATTCCCGTTTGTGCAGCCGGTTGGACACAACGCCGCCCTGACCGGAAGCGTCCACGATCCAGCGAGCTCGGGCTCGATGACGCGTCCCGCTCGGGTCGACGAAGTCGACGGTGGATACATCATCCGGGGACAAGTCGAAGTCGACAACTTTATGCTCTTCACGAACATCGGCCCCATGTTCCGCGGCATTGTCGAGCAGCATCTTGTCGAATTGGCCACGCTCAACCTGGTACGTGTGACCGTAGACCATCGTCAGGGCATCTTTGAAATAGACCGTCCACGGTTCCCGGTTTTCACCCCAGACCCATTGAACACCGTACTTCTTTATGAACCCCGCGCTCTCCATGCGGTCCAGCACACCGATACGTCTCAAAAGGTCGACGGTTCCCGCAATAAGCGACTCGCCGATGTGGTAGCGCGGAAAGCGCTCCGACTCCAGCACGAGAACCTGCTTACCGTAATCCGCGAGAAGCGTGGCGGCCATAGCACCGCCCGGGCCGCCACCGATGACTATGACGTCGTACTGCAAAGATGTTTCGAGCAACGTTGGTCCCTCTCGCCTTATGGCCAGTCTTTTTCGGGCAGGGTGTGACTTACGCGGCCGAGATGCCTGGAGAAGAATCGGGTCGCGCTGTCGATCTCGAACCGAGGCAGTTCGTGGTGCGTACCGGCGTTGGCGTGCAACGTCTTCTCCTCGGAGGCGAAGGCGTCGAACAGCGCGAGACCGGCCTCGCGCGGGATGTCCTCGTCGTCCCACTGCAGGTCGAACTGGATCGGGATGGTGATCCGCTCGGCCTTCTCTGCCAGGGTGTCGGGCCAGTGCAGGCCGAAGACGGCGGCGGTGATCCTGGGCTCGACCGCCGCCAGCGGCACCCCGATCGCCGTGCCCAGGTTGATGCCGAAGTAGCCCACCGGCCCATCGGCGCCGATCTCCGCGAGCTCTTGAAGGGCGTCCAGGGTCGCGCGCCACTCGGGCACGGCCTGCTCCGCCAGATACGCGCTGTAGCGGCGGGCAGACGGGCCTTCGGGTTCCCCAGCCGCCTTCGCCGCATGCAGTGCGGCGAGCTCCCGCTCGTCGTGTGCCGTGCGCGGCCGGTCGCCGTGACCGGGCGCGTCGATGACGGCGACATGGAAGCCGCCGTCGGTCACGAAACGCTGTGCCCGGCCCGACATCGACGGATGTTTCTTGTGGTTGCCCCCGGCGTGACTCATCAGCACCAGGGGCGCCCGATCGGCACCGCGGGCGGGCGACCAGAGAACCCCGGGAACCTCGCCCACGATGAAGTCGCGCTCGACCATGCCATCCGAGGACGACTCGGTGGTGAACCGCAGCGAGCACATGCTGTCGGCGCTCACCTCGGGCCGGTGTTGTGAGACGAGTCGGTCGCGAACAGCGCAGGCTTGACAGGCGTTGCCGTCCGCACCCTCGGTGATTCGCGGGAGGTGTCGAGGAGGTCGAGTACCGGAGCGAACTGCTCGGCGAACACGGCGTTGATCGTGAATGAGTCGACGCCGAGGGTCTCGCGGCGACGCAAGAGTTCATCGGCCATATCCCGCGGGGTGCCGCGCAGTATGCCCAGCGAATCACGCTCGATGAGCGTCTTCATGTCGGTCTTCAGCAGCCGCGACACCCACGGTGGCGCTTCGTCTCCGATGACGTAGATCGGGGCGACGAACTCCATCTCCTCACCTCGTTCCCCGGCCTGCTCACGGATCTGCGCCACGAGCGCGGCGATCTCCTCCCGGGTGGCGAACGGGCTCGAGGCGACCGTGATCCGGTCGGCCTTGGCCGCGGCCAGCGCACGGGCCTTGGGACCACCGGCGGCGATCAGCACCGGGGTGTATCCCTCTCCGTCGAGGGCACGCAACTCATCGATCGTCTGCTCCACCTGCGCCAGCCGTTGCGCGCCCGACCCCGGCGTCAGACCGATCAGCTTTGCCGCGTCCTCGAGGACGAACGGCCGGCCCGTCCCGATACCCAGATCGAATCGCCCACCACTGAGCATCGACACGGTGTGGGCATCCCAGGCCGTCATCCGCGGCCCGCGCAACGGGGCCGCGACCACCCAAGTGCCCAGCCGCAATGTTGTCGTCGCACCGGCTGCCAGCGCGAGAGCGGGAAACGGCGACGGCGCAGTCAATACGTCAGCACTGAGCAGGCTCGTATACCCCAGATCTTCGGCCTGTTGGGCGATCCCCAGCCACTGCTTCTGATCCTTCGGCTCGGCGATCACGGCGAACTTGAACGGCTTGTCGGTCATGGGGCGACACCCTGTCCTTTCCTAGAGCGGACCCCATCAGCCAAGACTCGGCAAAGACGAAACCCTTCGGCCCGCACTCAGCAGGCTAAAGGCGGCTGAACCGAGCTGGGATCCCCCAGCTTGACAGACGTCCCACCGCCACCGCCGGGACCACCACGCACCCGCCGGGGTTGTCGTCGTTGATCACGCAGCGCGGCCACGCACGCCGGCAAGGAACCCGGTCGAGGCGTCGAGATCGGTGACGGAGGAGCCGCTGAGGTCGCCGCAGCCGAGTCGGGTTACGCTGCCCCGCAGGAGCTTTCGCGTGCCGGCCGGACCGGTCCAGTTGGTTCCGGTGCCGCCGGTACGACGAAAGACGCATGGCGCCAACCTTGTTCGCGATCGCTGCAACCACTGGGTAGCCATGACGACTACCCGGCACGACGCTGTCCGATCGCGGCTATCCCCTTGCGTTGCATGCGATCTGGTGTCGTGGGGGCTTGATCCGCGGGCCCGGCAACCGGTGAGCTTGCAGGGTCGGCGAACCGGTTGCGCTCACTGTCGAGCAGTTGCTTGCGATGGTGGTCGAACCGGATCGGCAACTCGGCGAGCGGAATCGGTTTTACCACAGCCCTTCTCGCGCCGAGCCCGGAGCGCTCGTCGCGAGTCGGGCCGGGTTCGACCGGGCAGGTCCGCGACCTACCTGCGAAGATCTTCTCGACTCGCCGATCGCCCGAGGAGCGATCCGCCCTGATGCGCGGGCCGGCCGACAATTCCGTCAAGACCAGAAAACCAACGGGAAAACTCGGCAACCTGCCGACCAGATTGACATAACGTGCCGACCGCGTATCACTCTCCACTCGGAACCTTCGCCCCGCGAAAACGCAACTGAAATTCTCCGGATGCCACTGCATCAACCGCAGTACCGAAGCGCAGCAGCGAATTCACGGCGACATTTCACGCATGCGCTAAATGGCTATTCCACCGCAATCAGATCTGCGATCGAGCGTCACCATCGATAGCCACTAACAACTGCTCTACCTGGCAATTTCTTACGAAAGCCAGTCGGCCCACCCCATCAGGCTTGATAGAAGTCATCGACGCCAAATGCAACCCTGGACCCCCTTGACCGTTAGCGGATGCAACGGTACTTTCTACCAGGACGGGGCGGTCACTCAATTTGCGAGACAATCACTTGCAGAGACATAAGGAATCGAAATTGAGTCGCGCACGATAAGCCCAGTGCATTACGAAACTTGAAGCATTATCACACTCGAGCACGCCGGGGGTTTCGATTGGACATTTCGGGTCTAAGCACATCACTTTTTTCCACCCACAGTTGTATCAACCTCGAAATCCTGCGCGCGGCCGGTTCGGTCTGGCTCGAGGGCGACGCTGTCTCCGCCATCTCGCTGGCCGAGGCGGCGGCGACAGCCCGATGCCGACGAGGCAGCGAGTGCTGCACGGCGCTCGCAAGCCTGCAACTCGCGCTGCTGCTGACCAACCTCCGCTGTACTGACGAGGCCCGGCGCGCGGTGCAGCAAGCCACCACGACAGTCGACGACCCTGCGGTCAACGCGGCGACGGCACTGGTCAGAGCCAAGATCGCACTCTGTGACGGCAGCTTCGACGAGGCCGACGACCTGTCCGACACCGGAATGGCCGTGACGGCCGACCCGCGTCTGGCGTCATGGGCCCCGATCGGGAACATGGTCCGCGCGCTCACCGCAATGCGGCGTGGCGCGGTCGCCACGATGATTCGTCATGCCGACCAGCTCAAAGAGGACGTGATTTTCGGTCGGGACACCTTTCCCTGGAACTCGCCCGCATGGCTCGTCGTCCAGATCATCGAGGCGGAGAAGGGCTGGGAGGTCGCCGTACCGCTCGCGCGCAGGGTCCTCGATTCCGAATCGTCGGCCCGGCGTCTGCTGCTTTCGGAGCCCACAGCGGCGTCTTTTCTGGTGCGGATCCTGTTGCGGGCCGAGGACCGGGAACCCGCCCAGCGCGCTCGGCGTTGCGCGGCGACGCTGGCCGCGGACAACCCGGACTTCCGCGTACTCTCGGCCGTCTCCCGGCACCTGGAGGGTCTGCTCGAGAAGGACGTCAGCCTGCTGCAGCAGACCGCCACCTCCGACTGCGACCCGTGGACCCTCGCGGTGATGAACGAGGACATCGGCGATCTCCTGTCCGAGAACTCCAGAGAGTTCCGGCAGGCATGTATGCACTACGAGACGGCCATGCGCTCCTACGCGGAGGCGGGCTCCCCGCGCGACTCGTCCCGGGTGCGCAGCAAGTTACGGCCGCACAACACGTCCATGGCCGCGGCGAGGTTCTGGCCCAACAGCCGGATCCCCGTGTTGACCGACACCGAATACGCGGTGGCCGAACTGGTGGCGGGCGGACTCACGAACGCCGAGGTCGCCAGCAAGATGTTCCTGTCCCGCCACACCGTCGCCTTCCACCTCCGCAAGATTTTCCAGAAGGTGGGCGCCAAGTCGCGCATCGAGCTCGCGGTCATGTGGAAGCAGCTCGTCGTGCGAGAGGGCCTGGACATAGCCGGTGTTCCAGCGGTGTCGTAGCGGGCGACGGGTGCTGTGCGCCCAATGCCACTACCAATGTCGGGGATATCGTCCGGCACTCGCCGGACCTAGTGTTCGAAATCGGTCGAACACATAGTTCTGCGTCCAGCTCGGAGGGTCCGAATGAGTGACAACAAGTCAGTCCTAATGGAGGCCTACCAGCGGTTCCACAAGACGGGACCGGAATGGGGCGGCCATCATCTCAGCAACCACGGTCCGATGGCCGTCGAGGCCATGATCCGACACGGCCACACCGACTCGGTGCATCGCTGGATCGACAACTACGAGAAACGGCTGGAGGATCAGCCGCGCGGGTTCGCCCCGGTCACCGAGAACGACTGGCGGGAGGCCCTCGGCGACTTGAAGCGGGTGGCGGACTGGACGATCCTGTTCCAGCACGAGGTCGCGGAGCGTCCCTGGCGGGAGGTGCTGGCAACGTGGTGGCCGCGGCTGGTGCCCGGCATTGTCGGCGGCACGGCGCACGCCGCGATCCGGGTCGGACACGTGGTCCACGCGTTGATGGCGGCCGAAGCGGATCCAGACTCGGGGCTGGTGGGTTCCACGGATAACCCGTACGTTGTCGAACTCGCCGACGCCCTGGGCTACTGGGCCGCCAGCTGGACGCCGGTGGCCGGTGACCCCTCGCGCCGGTCCGGGACGCTGAGGCCGGCCGACGCCTTGGCCGCCGTGCCGACCGTCGCCGACCAGCAGAAGGGCGTCCCCTACCGGATCGCCCAGCTCCCGACCACCGAAGGCTGGCAATCGGCACTCGGTTCGCTGCGCGCCGCGGATGATCCCGAGCAGGTGCCAACGCTGTTGTCCCAGCTGATCGACGCCTCGGTGCTCTGGTACCTGAGCTACGGCCACGGCCACCCAGTCATGCTGGTCCACGCCTCGACGGCGCCGACCGCGGTCCTGCGGACGCTGCCGGCCCTGCCGCGTGAGCTGTGGGTGCCGGGTTTGGACGCCGTGTGGCAGACGACAGCCGCCTTGACCGCCGCGTGCACGCCCCCGGACGCCGCCGACCGCGTGGACCTCGCAGTCCACATCAACGGCGTCTCGACGACCGAGGACACCATGGCCATGGCTGTCGACCAGGGGGACGAACATGTCATCAAGTTCGCCGACGCCGCCCTGGACGCCTTCACGCGTACCGGGGACCAGGACACGCTCGCGGCGGCGAGCCGGTGCACCGAGCTGATCACCCTCAAAGAGGCCGAGGGACGTGCGCGATTCGATGGCCGTACACCCGCCAAGTAGTAACCGGCCGTCAGCGGATCCTGCGCACGGCCGCCACCGCGTGATGCCGCGCCACAGTCCCCACCTGGTTACTTACGGCGCGGCATCGGGTCCAGAAGAGCTTCGGACAGCTCGCATCCATCAACTGTTGCGGCCGGCGGCGAAGTAGGCGCGCAACGGCGCCACCGCATGTTCGCCCGCGCCGGCGTCGATCGCGGCGGCCAACGCGGTCAGCTGGACCGTGGCGAGGCGCAGGGCGGTCGGGTCGGAAATGGTGGGGACGAACCGGCCCAGTTCGTTCTCGACGTCGACCAGCTTGTTCTGCGCCTCGGTGAGCACCACCCATGGCCCGCTGATCACGTGCGCGTGGCAGTCGTGCAGCACCCGGCCCAGATCGGTCAGCACGTTGCGACCCAGACCTCGCCCGGGAGTGGCCACCATGGTCACCACGCTCTTGCCGTGCAGCGCGGCATCAACGACGGGGCGTGAGACCCAGTCGATGGCATTCTTGACCACGCCCGGAATCGAGCTGTTGTACTCCGGTGTGACGATGATCAGACCGTCCACCTCGCGGACGGCGTCGCGCCACCGGTCCACCGGAGCCGGGACGCCCTCCCGAGAATCGAGATCCCCGTTGTACAGCGGCAGGTCGCCGAGCCCGTCGAAGACGTCGATCGTCATCCCCGCCGGGGCCAGCGACCGAACGGCCGCCAGGAGCCGGGTGTTGAGCGACTCTCTACGAAGCGATCCCGAAACGCCGAGAATCCGCACCTCACCACACTCGCCTTCGTGTCGTCACGGTCTGCTGGCCCGATGGCAGGAATCGCCGCTCAGGGAGCTGACTCACCGATGTCGACAAGGACCTTGCCGACGATGCCACCCTGCACGGCGTCCTGCGCCTCGCCGCTGCGGTGCAGCGGGAACCGGTGCAGCGGCAGCCCGGCCTCCTCCCCGACGGTGATCGCTCCCGCGGCCGCCGCTTCGGTGATATCGGCCGATGCGAGGTCCTTGTCGGCCTCGGGCATCGTCATCACCATGACGAACTGGAAGCGCAGGTTCCGCCCGATCGCCTGCCGCGTCGGAAACGTCAGCGTGCTGGTGCCCTCGGTACCGTACGAGGCGACGGTGCCATTGGGGGCGAGGACCTCCATGGCGGTGCCGATGTTCACGGTCGACGCCACCTCGACGATCAAGTCCACCCCGCTCGGGGCCAGCGCGCGGATGTCCGCCACCGCCGTGTCCGACCGGTAGTCAACGGTGTACGCCGCACCAGCGGCGAGGGCCAGCTTCGCCTTCTCCGGACTGCTGACCGTAGCGATCACCGACGCCCCGGCCCAGGTTCCGAGCTGAACCGCGGCCTGCCCGACCCCTCCGGCACCTCCGGTGACGAGTACGGTGCACCCCGCAAGCGCGCCAGGGCCCAGACGGCTCGGACCGTCCTGGCCGGCGAGCAGACAGCGGTGCGCGGCCACCGACCGCAGACCCAAACTCGCGCCGACCTCGAAAGACAGGCTGTCGGGCAACGGCACCGCGTTACGGGACGGAACGATGGTGTATTCCGCGGCCGTGCCATGGGGGCGCTTGTACGCCGCCTCCCAGACCCACACCCGCTGCCCGACTCTTCCCGGATCGACACCCTCCCCCACGGCGTCGACAACACCGCCGCCATCGTGATGCGGCACCACTTCGGGGTACATCAAGGCACCGCCCCGGTGACCGAACTCCCGGGCCTTCCAGTCGGAATGATTGACCCCGGATATCGCGATGCGAACCCGGACCTCACCGGGACCCGGCTCCGGCACCGGCCGATCGACGAATTCCAGAACATCACTGCTACCGGTGGACGAATACACAATCGCCTTCATGCCGGGAACGTATCCGCCGCCCGCGCGGGCCGGCAATAGGCCCGGCACCAATCCGTCAACGTGACGGATACGCCGAGCCGGACCCACCGCGAGACCGCTCAATACTGGCGAACCTCGTTGGGCGGCTTGTCGACGCCGATCATCGTCCAAGGATTGCGCAGGTCGACCGGGACGTCGTCGCGCACGCGGTGCCCGGTAGCGCGAAAGTCACCGAACACGGTAGATCCGGACCGCGCGACCCTGACATCCCACACACTGCTAGTCCGCCGGTCGCCGCGGGTGAACGCACTGTCAACCTGTGGGATACCGTGCCCCGCCCCACGTCGGTCACGCTTCCGACAGGACGGCGTCGAGCTGTACGACCGGGTCTGTCGATTCAGCCGTTCCTACCGTCCCGGACGCCCTCGCGCGCATGTTCATGCAGATCGGCGAGGACGCCGTCGCTTGCGTCGAAGGGGATCCAGGATGACAGTCGCGATTCGGTTGGCGGCGCGGGACGATACTCGGTTGCCGGTGCGGTTGGCGCGTTCGCGGCAGGCTGTGGTGTCCGGTGCGCCCGGTGTGGGTATGCGGACCAAGGATTTCGACGCGTGGTTGGCCGGGCGCCGTCAGGCGCATCGTTTCGTGGTGGATCGAGTGCCGTTGGCGAAGATCGACGGTTGGTCGTTCGAGCGGGGCAGTGGCAACCTGGTGCATCGCAGTGGGCGGTTCTTCAGTGTGGAAGGGCTGCATGCGGTGATCGACGGGTACGAGTGGCAGCAGCCGATCATCGTGCAGCCGGAGGTGGGGATCTTGGGGATCCTGGCCAAGGAGTTCGATGGCGTGCTGCATTTCTTGATGCAGGCCAAGATGGAGCCGGGTAATCCCGGCCTATTGCAACTTTCGCCGACGGTGCAGGCCACGCACAGCAATTACACCGGTGTGCATCAGGGTGCCGAGGTGCGGTATGTGGAGTATTTCAACGGGCCGGGCCGGGGCCGGGTGCTTGCCGACGTGCTGCAGTCCGAGCACGGATCCTGGTTTCTGTGCAAGACCAACCGCAACATGATCATCGAGACTTTCGACGAGGTGGTGGCCGGTGAGGATTTCTGCTGGCTGACGTTGGGGCAGATCGGCACATTGCTGCACCGCGACAATGTGGTGAACATGGATGCGCGCAGTGTGCTCGCCTGTGCCCCGACGGCGTCGGCGGAGGCGGCCGCGGTGCGTTCGGATACGGACATGTTGTCGTGGTTCACCAATGAGCGGGCCCGGCACGATGTGCGGGTCCGGCGCATCCCGTTGGCCGAGGTGAACGACTGGGTGCGGACCGAGCACAACATCCAGCATGTCGGGAACCGGTATTTCCGGGTCGGCGGGGTGCGTGTGGAGGCAGGTAACCGTGAGGTGACCTCGTGGATGCAGCCGCTGTTCGAGCCGGTGGGTGTGGGTTTGTGCGCGTTCCTGGTCCGCCGATTCAGCGGCGTGCCGCACCTGCTCGTCCATGCCCGGGCCGAGGGCGGTCTGCTCGACACCGTGGAACTCGGGCCGACAGTGCAGTGCATCCCGGACAATTACGCTCATCTGCCCGCGGCCGAGCAGCCGCCGTTCCTGGATATGGTGCGCCGCGCGGGAGCCGACCGGATCCGCTACGCCGCAATGCATTCCGACGAGGGTGGCCGTTTCCTCAACGCTGTCAGCCGCTACCTGCTCGTGGATGCCGGGGAGATCGAGGCGGAAACCGAGCCTCCGTCCGGGTTCGCCTGGGTGACCCCCGGTCAGCTCAATTCGCTTGCCCGGCATGGGCACTACCTCAATATGCAGACCCGAACATTGCTCGCCGTCGTCGGACTGCTCAACGGGCCCCTGTAGCACAAGGCCCCGCGGGTCTGCGCCGCTATCGGATGTGGCGGGCGTAGGCGTCGACGCAACGTTGCAGGGCGGTGTGCAGCGGTACCCGGGGGCGCCAGCCGGTGGCCGCCCGGAACCTGGAGGAATCGATCACGACGCTGTGCATGTCGGTGACCGTGGCCAGATCGGGTGGCGGTACGCAGACCACGGGTACCGGCGGGCGTCCCAAGTGGGCGGCGACCAGGTCGGCGATCGTGTGCAGCACCTGGCCCAGGGGCACCCCGTGCCCGGTGCCCAGCAGCCAGTGCCGACCCGCGAGCCCGTCCGCGTGGTCGATCCCGGCCAGGAACGCGTCGGCAGCGTCGTGCACATACAACAGGTCGCGTTCCACGGTGCCGTCGTTCCACAGGGTGAGCTCCTCGCCCGCGAAGGCCTTGCGCACCATGGTGGAGACCACGCCGCGGCCGGTCAGCTGCCCCCGCGGGCTGTCGCCGTACACGGTGGGCAGCCGCAAGGACACCCCGCGGACCAGCCCTGCGGCGGTGGCCGCCCCGAGCACCTGCTCGGCGGTGTGCTTGTGCCGGTCGTAGGCGGTCGTTGGCCGGTCGGGTTCGCTGCCGTCCAGGGGTATCCGCTCGGGCAGACCGGCCTGTGAGGTGGACCCGGCGAATACGACCACGGGCGGGCGCCGGCTCTGCCCGACCAACCCGACCAGATCACTCATTACCCCGACGTTCACCCGCTCGGCGGCCGGGTTATCGGCGGCCTCACGCCAGCCGCCGGTGTGCATCAACAGGTGCACTACCGTGTCCGCGTCGGCCACCGCGGCTTTCAGGCCCGCGGCGGTGGTCAGGTCGGTGCACAGTGCCTCGACCTCGGCCACCGGGTCGGTCGGCACCATCGGCGGCCGCCGACCGACCGTGCGCAACCGGATCGGCCGCCGCGCAAGTGCTTCCACGACCGCGGCGCCGACAAAACCCGAACCACCCAGCACCACGACCGACGGCCGATCCCCGCCAGCGACGTTCCCGGCACCGGCGGCGTTCACTGCCCCGCCGGATCGGCGCGGTACAGGGCCTGCCAGTAGTAGCTCCACGACACCGCGCGATCGTTCGCCACGCACTGCCACCGCTCGCCGGGCCGGTACGCGGACAGGAAGGCGGGCACCTGCTCGAGCACCGCCTCGCTGTCGTGGATATCGATGACCTCACGCAGCAGCCCGCTGCTCAGCGCCAGCTCCACCACCGCCGTGCCCTGCGAGTGGCCGTCCAGCGTCTTGTCCAGGTACTTGCCGACCGGGTTGTTGACATAGAAATGCGCGCAGGTCGCATCGATGAGCGCCAAGTAGTCCCGCACGGTATCGGGATCCATCTCGGCGAACGAGTCGACGTTCACGCACAGATCGAAACGGGCACCGCGTACCTGTTCGTCTATCTCGTCGATGCCCACGAAACGGATCTTCTCGAACTGCTCGGGCTCGAGCACCGTCCGCAGATACCGGCGCGAGAGCGCCAGCGTGTTCGGCAGATCCACGATCGTGTACGCCGCGACTTCGTGGTTGGACAACAGGGTGTGGCAGGTCCGTCCGTACCCCGCACCGATCTCCATGATCTGGGCACCGTCCAGCGGCACATTCGCCGCCATGAACTCGACCTCGTGCACCGCCTGCAAGTAATCCAGGCACATCGGCTCACCGTGGCAACGCACCGAATACGGATCACCGACCTCACGGTGACGCGTGCGGCGCAACCTGTCCCTGTTCGCCGGACTCAATCCCATACCCAAGGCGAAGGTCAGCGCCTTCAGATACCGCACGCCGTTGGGCTGCGGATTCCACAACGCCAACTTGAAATTGACCCCGTTCGACTTGAACCCGGCCAGATCGGCCACAGCCTCCTGGGTGATATGCGCTTCGTTGATATGCAACCACTGCGCGCTCGGCCCGTACCGCCGATGCACCGACGACCCCTGCGACACCGGCGACGCCGGCGACACCTGATCAGTCATAACTGCGCCTCCCACGCGTCCGCCAGCCGGGGCGAGCCCGGGTAGCTACTTTTTCTACACCCGCCACCGCGCGACCGGCAGCCGGTCGAATGAGTAGTCCTGCGCCCACACCGACCACACGCAGTCAAGGTGAGGGATCCAAACCACCACACCCCTTGATTACCGTTAGCGCCATCTCGCGGGGTAGTGCTCCGCGGCTTTGCTGCCGACCCGCCGCCCGTGCCGCGGGCGGAACGGCCCGCCACTGTCGCGGCACGCAATGCGGCAGACGTATCCGCCGCCGCGCGACGCCTCAACTCCTATAGGGGAATCCGCTGTGACAGGAAACTTCAGTCGTCGCACCTTCCTGGGGCTGACCGTCGCGACCGCGGCCGGTGCGGTGACCAGCGCCTCGAGGCCGATCGGATTCGCCACGGCCCTCCCCGACCAAGGCGGCGACGGCACGGTCGACTGGAGCTCGCTGAGCCGTCACTTCGATGGTGAGGTCATCCTGCCGTCGGACTCGCGCTACGGGCAGGCCAGCCAGCAGTCGCTCGCCATGTTCGACAAGACCGATCCGATGGCGATCGCCTACTGCGAGAGCGCGAAGGACGTGCAGGCCGCCATAGCGTTCGCCCAGGACAATGCCGTGCATGCCGTTCCACGCAGCGGGGGGCACAGTTTCGGTGGCTATTCGACGACAAACGGCATGATCCTGGACGTCTCCAGGATGAACCGGGTCAGCATCGACGGACCGCACGTCACCATCGGCGCGGGCATCCAGCAGGTCGACGCGCTGGACGCCCTGACCCCACATGGGCTGGCCCTGGCCAGTGGCCTCTGTCCCACGGTGGGCGCCGGCGGCTTCATCCAGGGCGGCGGTATCGGTTATCAGACTCGCAAGTACGGCATGGCCTGCGACCGGCTGGTCTCGGCCGACGTGGTGCTGGCGGACCGGCGTCTCGTGCGGGCCTCGGCCCAGGAGAATCCCGATCTGTACTGGGCGCTACGCGGCAACGGCGGCGGCAACTATGGCGTCATCACCAGCTACACGCTGGAACCGGTGCAGCGCGACACCGTGGGTGGCTACCTGCTGATGTGGTCGGGAAGTGACACGGCCACCGTGATCGAGCACTGGCAGCAGTGGATGTTGGCGGCACCCAACGATCTTTCCTCGGTCCTGCTGTGCAGCATCCAGAAACCGCCCGCACCCGACACGATGGCGCTCATCGCGGGCACCTGGTACGGGACCGCGGAGGAGCTCGAGCGCCGCCTCGACGAACTGGTCGGAGCGATCGGCGTGGCGCCGTCCAGACGGGCCGCCCAGGATAGTTCGGTGCGGGACGCCATGATGCAGATCTATGGGTGCTCGAATCTCACCACCGCGCAGTGCCACCGTGCCGGCACCACTCCCGACGCGCGGGTAGCGCCTTACAACTACTACCGCACCCGGTGCCGGATGTTCGACTCGGCGATGCCGAGCGCAGACGTCGCGGACCTCCTGGCAGTTCTGACCGATCCGCGGAATTACCGGGACAAGCACGCCCGGAAGCTGTACTTCGAAGCACTCGGGGGCGCCGCGAACGAACCGGCCCGCACGGACACCGCGTATGTGCACCGGACCACGAAGTTTGTCGTCGGTCTCACCGCGCAATTGCCCGACCTCACCTACACCGACGAGGACACGACGTCGTGTGAGCGCTGGCTCGCGGACGGCTTCGCGGTACTCGACCGGAATTCCCTGCACGAGAGCTACCAGAACTACATGGACCCGGCGCTCGAGGACTGGCAGAACTCCTATTACGCCGAGAACTACCCCCGGCTGGTGAGTATCAAGCGGGACTACGATCCGGACGGGTTCTTCCGATTCGACCGCGGCATCGGCTGACGCGGGCCGCTCCTCGCTACCGGCCCTCCACCGGCCGGGTCGCCCGCAGGCTCACGTAGTTGTTGTCCCTTTCCAGGCCCAGCACCTGCGCGCTCAGATAGTCGACCCCGTCGGCGTATGTGTACGGCTGCATGAACCGGCCCGCACGCACGTCCCGATACAGCCGGGCCAGCGGATGGCCTTCGGTATACGTGGCCCCGCCCACGACGGTGAGGCAGTCGTCGACCACCTCGGCCGCCAGGTGGTTGACCATGAGCTTGGCGCACTGGAACGGGGTCATCATCCGTCGGCCACGCTCATCCGGATCCATGTCGTGACGGGGGGACAGTTCGTCGATGTTGACGAGCGCGGCCGACGCGGCGGCACGCAGCGTGTACAGCCGCGCCTCGATCTCGGCGATCAGAGTGCGCGATGCCGCGGGCGGTGCTGCCAGCCGCCGGGTGACCGCGTCCACCGCGAGGTCGCGGGCAGCCTGGGCGACACCGGCGTAGATGCCGAGCATGGCGACCGAGCTGATCGCCTGCCCGGCGAGGCTCGCATCGCTGTGGGCGCCGACGCTGCCACGCTCCAGCACGTCGCCAGCGGGCACCGGGCAGTCGTCGAACGCCAGGTCCAGCGTGCCGGACGCGCGCATGCCCAGACCGCTCCAACCGTCGATGACGGAGAGTCCCGGAGTGTCCCGGGCCACGATCGGGGCGTACAGCAGCGTTGGTCCCCCGGCGACCGGTGCCTGGGCGGAGACGACGAAATGCGTCGCGATCGGCGCCATCGTCACCAGGGTCTTGCGGCCGGACAGCAGCCAACCACCAGAACCGTCGGGGCGCAGCCGGGTGACCTCTCGCCCGTGGTCCTTCACCGCGCCGCAGATCACCGCCTCGCCGCGGGCCATCGCGCGCAGCAGCCGCTCCGCAAGCTCCTGGGTCTGCGGTGGGCCGTATCGCCACTCGTATGTGAGGGTGATCCCTCGGCTGAACTGGGCGTGCAGAGCCAGCGCGGTCGAGGCGTCCGCCTCGGCGACGCGCAGCAGCGCGACCGCCACATCGTGCAGCCCGCTGACACCAATGCCGCCCAGCTCGGCGGGCACGGTCGCGCCCAGCACGCCGTCACGCGCGAAGTCGCGGAACGTCTCGGCGGGGAATGTGCCGTCCTGGTCGTTCGGCGCCGCCGCGGCCCGTATCCGGGGCAGGTGCCGAGCCAAGACGGTCAGCAATTCTCGACCCGGCTCGGTGATCGCGGTAGCCAGGTCGCCCGGTGGCACGGCCGGCCGTGGCTTGTCCGGTTCCGTCCCCATCAACGCGGTACCGACGGGGGACGGTGACGCGGTGTCCTGTTCCTGCATAGCCTCTTCGATCCCTCAGAGCACCCGGACGTTTGGCACGTAGCTGATCCATCGCCCGCCGGAGCGGCGGAATTCCTGTTCGTTCGCCATGATTTCTTCGGCGTGGTTCCACGCGAACAGCAACGCGTAGTCCGGGTACGGATCCCGGAACGCCGTCGGCGGGCGTACCGGGATGTGCTTGCCGGGCGTCATCCGGTGCTGCTTGGCGGGCGTGCTGTCACACACGTAGGAGATGAGCTCGGGCCCGATATCGCAGAAGTTGGTGACTGTGGCGCTTTTCGCCGTGGCGCCGTAGGCGACCACGCGGGATCCGTCGGCGCGCAGCTGTCGCAGCAGTTGCACCAGATCGTCGCGCACGCGCATCACGCTGTCGGCAAAGCCACGCAGGGTGGCCGTGCGGGACAGCCCGCGGGCGTCCTCCTCGGCGAGCAATGCGGCGACAGCGTCACTGGGCGTGCGCTTTCCGGCCCGGGCGAGTGTGTACCGGACTTCGCCGCCGTGCACCGGCAGCCGCTCCACGTCGACCAACTCGAATCCGTAGTGCTCGGCCATGGCCCGCACCGAGTGCGCGCTGAACAGGAAGAAATGCTCGTCGTAGATCTGGTCGAAGGACGTCTTGGCCACCACGTCACCGAGGTACGGATCCTCGAACACGAACACGCCGTCCGGCGCCAGCAGCGCGTCGACGCCACGGAAGATCGAAGCCGGGTACGGGATGTGACACATGGTGTTCGCCGCGAAGATGACCTGGGCCGGTCCTTCCTCCGCACGGACCTGCGCCGCCGTCGAGTCCTCGAAGAACGCGGTGCGTACCCGGATGCCCTGGGCGCGGGCCGCATCGGCCACGCGCCCGGAGGGCTCGAAGCCCAGATGGCGTACGCCGGCCCGGTGGATCGTGCTCAGCATGACGCCGTCGTTGCAGCCCATCTCGACGATCAACGGGTCCGGGCCGGCCAGCTCGGTATCGAGGAACCGTCGTGCGACGCTCGCGAAGTGCTCGCGCATCACCGCCGACCCGGACGAGTGATACGGGTAATCCTCGTGGAACATCTTCTCCCGCGGCACCGACTCGGTGAGCTGCACCATCGTGCACGACTCGCATCGCCCGACGGCGAGCCGGAAGAAGAATTCCGTTGCGGCGCTGTCCGGTTCACGGAATGCGTCCGACAGCGGCTGACGGCCGAGGTCGAGGAACTCCTCGACAGTCCCGTCGCACACTCTGCAGGTTGCGGTCGCAAGTTCTTGCGGCATGGTGTTCCTCCGTACCGGATAGTTGTCTCAGAGTCCGGCCAGCACCTCGCGGAGGGCCCGGATCACCGCCTGCTGCCTGTCGAGCGGTAGCGACGGGTACATCGGCAGCGAGAACACCTCGCCAGCCAGTTTCTCGGTGACCGGCAGTGCGCCCTTGGCATAGCCCAGGTGCGCGAATCCGGTCATCGTGTGCACCGGCCAGGGGTAGCTGATGTTCAGCGCGATGTCGTATGCGCGCAGCCGCTCGATGATGTCGTCCCGCCTGGGGTGCCGAACCGCGTACAGGTAGTAAACGTGCTCATTGCCGGGCGACACCGCCGGCAGTACGAGCCCGCCCGGCTCGGCGAGATCGCCCAGTGCCTCGGTGTAGCGCTGCGCGACCATGCGCCGCCCGGTGATGTAGGCGTCGAGACGGCGCAGCTTGCCCCGCAGGATCTCGGCCTGTACCTCGTCGAGGCGGCTGTTGTGCCCGGGAGTCCGCTCCACGTAGTAGCGGTCCTCCATGCCGTAATAGCGCAGCCGCCGGACGTTCTGGTCGATGTACTCGTCGCCGGTGATCACGGCACCGCCGTCGCCGTACGCGCCGAGAACCTTCGTGGGATAGAACGAGAACGCGGCGGCATCACCCATCGCGCCGGCCACGCGGCCGTGGTGGCGCGCGCCGTGCGCTTGGGCGCAGTCCTCCAGGACGGCCAGGCCGTGCCGGGCGGCCAACCGGCCCAGCGCAGCCATATCGACGCACTGACCGTAGAGGTGCACGGGGACCAGCGCCCGGGTTCGCGGGCCGATCGCGGCCTCGACCTGGTCGGTGTCCATGAGGAAGTCGTCCTCGCGCACATCCACGAAGACCGGCGTGGCACCCGTCCCGTCGATGGCCACCACGGTCGGCGCGGCGGTGTTGGCGACCGTGATCACTTCGTCGCCGGGGCCAACGCCGAGCGCCTGCAACCCCAGCTTGATCGCGTTGGTGCCGTTGTCCACGCCAGCGCAGTGCGCGACACCGTGATACGCCGCGAACTCCGCCTCGAATCCCGCCACGCTCGGACCCAGTATCAACTGGCCGGACTCGAATACCTTCGCTACCGCGGCGAGCACTTCCTCGCGTTCGTCCTGGTACTCCGGCAGATAGTCCCACACCCGGATCGTCACCGTTGCCCTCCCTCGTGTGCGAACGCTGCATCGACCGTGCGACCCACCACTCCCGCTCCCCGAGTCACACTCATAACGCTCACTTCTTTCATCCGGCCCGGTCGCGCGATGCTCACCGGAAACGGTAGGTCCGGGCCACCCGACCTGGATCCCTCACCTTGCTAGTCGTCCAGCCGTCGCGGAAGAACCGCCGAGCGCACTGTCGATCTCTGGCATACGCCGCCCCGCGTCGGCCGCGCTTTCTTACGAGATGGAGAGCTTGGCGAGCGATAAATACGCCAACGAAATGCCCGCCAGGTGCTGTCAGATCGAGGGATATAGATCCATCCGCATTCGAAATAGCATCGGCACCACGTCCCAGACATCAGATGCGACAGGAAGGGTGGCAAGTTCGTGGCTGAAAACAACACGATCACCATTCGCGTTGACGACCGGATCGAGCAAGCGATCGCCGCCCTGACCCGTGGTGGCGCGTCCGCGACGGTGGCGATCGAGCGAGCGATCCTGGAATCGGCCAGGCGCGCCGCACCCGCCCCTCCCACCGCGGCCAAGCCGGGCAGCATCGACTCGCAGACGTTGAGCGTGCAGCGGAAGTTGACCCGCGAACAGCTGCTGGAGTTCGCCGAACGCGGCTACATCGTGATCCCGGACGTCGTGCCCCCGGACATCCTGGCCGCGGCCAACGCGGCGGTGGACAAGCAGCTGCGCACGCACTCGCCAGAAGAAGGGCACGCCGGACCGCACTTCATGTTCCCGATGTGGGAGGAGGAGCCAGACCTCGCGGCGCTGCTGCGAGACACCGAGGCATTCTCGCTCGCCGAGGAACTCACCGGTGACGGTGCCATGGAATACCCGTGGCAGACGCAGATCGCGATGACTTACCCGCCCTACATCGATGACCGGGGAATGCCGCACATCGACGGCGGCATGCGTCGCAAGGCCGATGAGCCGCCGCGGACCTTCACCATGCTCGCCGGCTTCTTCCTCACCGACCAGGACGGCGACGACACCGGAAACCTCTATGTCTGGCCGGGAACGCACCGCCAGCACGCCAAGTACTTCCGTGAGCACGGGCCCGACGCGTTCACCTCCTATCCGGACATCAAGCTGCCCGAACGGGAGCAGGTGCGCGCCCGCGCGGGGGACCTGCTGCTGAAGCACTACATGGTCGGCCACAACGTCGGCAGCAACACCTCCGACGCCGTCCGGCGCACGGTCTACTTCCGGCTGAAGGTCCGCGGGCACGACGCGACGTGGCGTCAGATCATCCAAGACCCCTGGCACGACTTCACCCCGCTGCGGCCGCTGGTGTCTTCGTTCGAGGACAACGACGAATAGCGGTTCACGGTCGGATCCGACAGGCGGCAGGCCTTCCGGCCTGCCGCCTGTCTGCGTTAGGACGCCCCGGAGAGAGACAGACGATGTACGACTGCGATACGTACTTGCGGCGGTTGGGGTACGACCCGGCCGCCGGCCGGCCGGCGGCTGATCTGGCGGCCCTGGTCGCACTGCACAAGCGGCACATGGAGAACATTCCGTTCAACAGCGCGGGTTCGTTTGCGGTGCCGGCGCCCAGCGGTCGGCTCGTCGATCTGGTCGATTTCGACGAGGACGCGACGTTCGACTCGGTGGTCGCGGCGGGCCGGGGCGGCGGCTGCGTCCAGATGACCCGGCTGTTCCTGCGGCTGCTGCGCGACCTCGGGTTCGATGCCGACCTGATCGCCGGCACTACGGCGGAGGGCCGTCAGTCGTACGGGGTCGAGGTCGAGCACATGCTCATACTGGTCCGCGTGCACGGCGGGTCCTGGCTGGCCGATATCGGTTACGCCGGGCCGTCTTTCATCGAGCCGCTGCGTCTCGACGGCGACGCCGGCGAGCAGCGCCAGTACGGCTGCCGGTACCGGCTCACCTCCGGCGCCGACGGCATATCGCTGCAGCGCCGCCCCAGACTCGGCCAGTGGAGCACGGTCTACGAGTTCACCGCGAAGGTCCGCGACCGGTCGGACTGGGCGCCGGCGGAAAAGGCGATCAACGCCGCGCTCGCGGCCGCCGGTGACGGCACCGAGCTCTACAGCCGAGCGGTCCGCGACGGCCAGGTGGTGTTGAAGGGCCGTCGTTACCTGACCGTCCGGGCGGGCATCGAGAAGACCCGCACCGTCACCGACGACGGTGATTGGTACGCGCATCGCAGCGCGATCCTGGCCGGCGAAGCCGGCTGAATTTCGACAACGAGGAGGACTTCATGCGCCGACGAATTGCCCGGTCGGAAATGATGTACGTCAGCGAGATCAGGACGCAGGCGCTGCAGATCTGCGTGGTGCGCGGCGGCGTCGACGCGGAGCTTCTGGACGCGGCGTTCACCGCCGTTCTCGCGGAGGCGCCGGGTCCGCGCAGCCGTCTGGAGAAGGACGGTGACGACTACTATCTCAGCCTGCTGGAGCCGGACGAGTTGCCGCGCCTGCACGTCCGGCGTAACGAGCCCGGCGCTCAGATTCAGGAATACAACAAGCCGTTGTACTTCGGTGGCCCGCTCGCACGCGCCGTCCTGCTGACCGGCTCCGACGAGGACGTCGTGATGTTCGGCGTCGACCACGCGATATGCGACGGCCGCAGCGCGACCGAGTTCTGCCGCCGGATCTGGCAGCGTTACATCGACATTCAATCCGGCAACTACTCGGCCCCCCTACCGCAGCCGCAGGAGTGGCCGGGGCCGCTCGATGATGTGCTCCCACCGCGCACTGAGGCCGAGCTCGACAGCTACGTCCAGGAGCGGCTCGAGCGGGCCGAGGGCGCACCGGTTGCCGCGCTGCCGTTCCGGGCGGCCGGGTCCGCCCCAGTACCGGCCGAGAGCCTGATGACCTCGCGTCGGCTCTGGCTGACCGAAGCGGAGACCACCGGTCTGCTGGCCTTCGCCAAGAACGCCGGAGTGTCGGTGAACGGACTGGTCGCCGCGGCACTGCTGGCGGCCGTACGCGCCGGTCTGCCCGAGGAACTGGACGGCCATCGGCTGTCCAGTTTCTGCACGGTCGACCTGCGCGACCAAGTAGCGCCGGGCCTGAGCCACGCGGCGATGGTGCCGATGGTCTCCTGGTATCGCGATCTGCTCGAGGTGCCCGCCGCGGTCGATCTGGTCGAGCTCGGCCAGCGGTTCACCACCGGGTTGCGCGCCGGCGTCGCGCGTGGTGACGCGGCGATGGAGATGCAGGCCCTGGACCGGCTGCTCCCGCACCCTCAGCTCTGGCCGACCAGTCTGGTGCTCACCAATGTCGGGAAAATCGACGGGCCGCCGTCGCCGAAGGGACTCGAGATCGTCGACATGACCAAATTCCCGCTGTCCAGCCGGTGGGATCCGGAGCGCGGCGCGGGCCCGTTGCTTGCGTCGCCGACGACGATCTACGGCCGGTTCAGCATCGAAATGCCGTACAGCACACAGTGTTTCACGACCGAGCAGATGGACTCGATCCACGACCACATCCGCGGTTCGCTACTGGCATGCGCTGATCGGGCGCCGCGGCGATAGCGCGTCCCGAGCGGCCGGATGCGAACCGGCCGCTCGGGAAAATCGAGATCAGTAGCGAACGGGCAGGCGAAGTACGCTCAGCACCGGAGTCTTCAGACGGACCGGCACCTCCTGCAGCGGCACGTCCAGAGCGAGTCCGGGCAGGTCGAGCACCAGCGCGGTCAGCGCCTCGGCCAGAACCAGCCGCGCCAGCCGCTGCCCGACGCAGGCGTGGACGCCATACCCGAAGGCCAGGTGGGCGGACGCGTCCTGGCTCAGATCCAACCTGTCGGGACAACTGA
Source organism: Nocardia nepalensis (assembly GCF_048910785.1). Taxonomy (NCBI): domain Bacteria; kingdom Bacillati; phylum Actinomycetota; class Actinomycetes; order Mycobacteriales; family Nocardiaceae; genus Nocardia; species Nocardia nepalensis. The sequence goes on from NZ_JBKBET010000037.1 coordinate 370,828, forward strand.
ACTTGGCCGGATCACGGTTGGCCGCCGGCAAGGCGACCGTCACCGTCTCCCCCTCGCGGATCAGCTCCCCAGCGAGCTCTACATCGGACAGTGCGGTCCGGAAGATCTGGAACTGGTTGACCGAGGTGTGCCGTAGCAGCTCCTCGACCATTCCCCCGATACCGCTCGAACCGCCGCTCCGGGCGGCCGAACGCAGCGCGTCGAGCTGGTCGCGATGGTGCAGTAGCGCCAGCAACGACGACGCGAGCGCGCCCTCGCAGCTGGCGAAGCCCGCCGCGAAGACGATCAGCAGCATGTTGGTGATCTCACGGTCGGTCAGCTCGGGATCGGCGGCCAGTCGCCCGATGACGTTCTTGCCCGGCTCCACCCGTGCCTTGCCCACGAGATCCATCAGGTGGTGGTACGCCCGCGTCCCGGCCTCCCGCTCCCCCTCGAGGCCGACCTCGTCATCGGTGGCGCTGTCACTCAGGGCGGACAGTACCGAGCTGCCGGCGAACGGGACGCCCATCACCTCGCACAACACCCGCAGCGAGAGCGGCCGAATGAAGGTCGGGAGGAGGTCGACCGGCGAGCCGTGCTCGCGCACCTCGGCGACCTGCGCGGTGGCCAGCTCGGCCACCCCTGGGGCGTATGCCTCCGTGGCGCGGGCGCTGAACTCGCCGCTGAGCAGGTTCCGATAACGGGTGTGCTCCGGCGGATCCATATGGATGAACCCGCCCGGCACGATCGGTACGGACGGGAAGATCTCGCCCTTCTTCGTCACGGGGGCGTGGGTGTCGTAGAACCGGTGGCTGAACGCCTGACCGCTGAGCACCTCACGGGCGAGGTCGTGGCTGGTGGCCAGCCAGCCGACGTGACCGTCCGGATACACCATCCTGGTCAGTGGCCGGGTCCGGACCAGATCACCGAGCACCGCCGGCGGATCGAACGGTTCGGTGCGATCCCAGTGTCGGAGATACGAGATCGGCTCCGGGATTTCCTCAGTCATGCGGTGACATCCTCTGTTCCGGACCGGGCCGTGCCGGATCCCTGGTTCGCAGCCTGCATCCGAAGCGCTTGCCGGTCCACCTTTCCCGCGGCGCTCAGCGGCAGGGCGGCCAGCAACAACAAGTGTTCCGGGAACTTTCGTGGTTCCATCCCGGCTGCGGCGAGGTGGGTGGTGACATCGGCCAGACTCAGCTCGGCCGAGGTGGCGACGCAGGCGCAGACGCGCTCGCCGTACAGCGGGTCCGCCACCGCGACGCAGGCCACGTCACGGATCGCGGGATGGGTGATCAGCACCGACTCGATCTCTGCCGGGCTGATGTTGAGGCCGCCGCGGATAACCACATCCTTGCGGCGCCCGACGAGCCGCAGCCGCCCCTGGTCGTCGATCAACCCGAGATCCCCGGTACGTGTCCAACCGTCCGGAGTGCGCAGAACACCGTCCAGCTCGGGCGAATTCACATAGCTCATCGGCGACATCGGGCCGCGCGCGACAACCTCGCCGGTCTCTCCGGCCGGGAGTTCGAGCCCGTCCGGGTCGACGATGCGAATGTCCGCGACAGCCGGGTCGGGACGGCCGACCGTACCGTTGTACCGGCCGAGACCGCTGTTGCACGAGACACCGTCGGCTGAGCCGTACAGCGAGACGACCGTGCAGCCCAGCAGTTCCTCGGCGCGCCGTGCCGTGTCCAGGTCGAGCGCGGACCCACCGACCACGGCGGCTTGCAGAGAGCTGAGGTCGGTGTCCCGGAGCTCCGGACGGTCCAGCAGCATGCGCAACATCGTCGGCACACCCAGCAGGTGGGTGGGGCGGGTGTCGGCGATGGTCCGCAGCGTCGCAGCGGCGTCGAAGGCCGACCTCAGCACGAGGGTGCCGCCCAGGGTCGCGAGGGTGACCGGCGTACCGCTGGAACCGAAGGCCGACGCCAGCGGGACGAGGAAGAGGTTGCGCATCGTGGTCGCAGACCCGCGGTGCAGGCCGGTCATCATGGCACCCCGCCCGCCGGCCAGCGCGTTGTGCGAGTACAGGACCATTTTCGGTTCCGCCTCGGAACCGGAGGTGACCAGGATCCGCGCCGGACCGTCGGGGTCGAATTCCCGCGGCACGAACTCGTCCGCGGTCGCGGCGAACAGGGTCTCGATCGGCACACAACCCGGCGTCTCGGCGGCACCGTCCCCGGCGACGATGACGGTACGCAGCATCGGCAGGGCGTCCAGATGTTTCCGGATGCGCTCGGCGCAGGGATAGCCGTGATGATCGGCGACCGTGATCACCGTGACCGCCTCGGAGCGACGCAACAGGCTCACCGCGTCGCGGTCGCCGCGGCCGAGCGGAAACGGCAGCACAATGGCGCCCACCGCCGCGACGGCGAGGTCGACGGCACACGCGAGGCGGGCGTTGGGCAACTGGACCGCCACCACGTCGCCGGGGCCGATGCCGAGCCGCACCAGCCCCGCCGCCAGGCGTCGGACTGTCCGGTCCAGTTCGTCGTAGCGGACCGGCCCCCCGGCGTCCAGTACGGCGGGCGCATCAGGCGCGCGCTGGACGTGGCCACGGAACAGGGAGTACAGGTCCCGACCCGGGTAGTGGCCCGCGTCGGCCCAGGCCCTGCGCAGGTCGGCGGAAAGGTGATCGGCGTAGCGAGTGGAGGTGTGGTTCACGAGACTCTTCCTGGGCTGCGCCTGACGGAGATCCATCTGGTCCCCCTAGACCTGGGAAACGGGCCGGGCCGACGCCGCACGGACATCGGCCCGCAGCTGGACCCGATCGGGCTTGCCCGGGCCGGTCACCGGCAGTTCGTGGCGAATATCGATCATGGTGGGGACGTGGTTGTCCGACAGTGCCTCGGCGATATGGCGGCGCAACTGCTGCGGGTCCACGATCGTGCCCGGTTTGGGCACGACGGCGGCGTAGATGTGCTCCACCCGGTCGGCGTCCTCGACCCCGCAGACCGCGGCCTGGGACACACCCGGGGCCTGGCTGAGTACCTTCTCCACCGCCTCGGGATGGATGCGGATTCCCTTGACCTTCATCATGTCCGCGAGCCGGCCGGCCAGATGCAGATAGCCGTCGGTGTCGAGGTATCCCAGGTCGCCGGTGCGTACCCAACCCGCACGCACCAATGCCGCGGTCGCCTCGGGCTCGTGCCAGTAACCGGCGATCGGCCAGCGCGGTATCGCGCACACCTCACCCACCTCGCCGGTAGGCAGCGCCACGCCGGATTCGGGGTGCCGGATGCTCAACGCTTCGGGGTCGAGCGGGCGTCCGACGGTGCCGCAGGAGTTCAGCTCGTCGTGGTCGTGCGGCAAGAGCATGGTCAGTACCCCGGTCTCGGTCGTGCCGTATACCTGGATCAACACCGGACCGAAGATCTCCCGGGCCTCGCGCAGCCGCAGCGGTGCCGCGGGGCTGCCGGTGTAGATCAGCTCGGTCAGGGTGGACAGGTCGGTGTCGGGCCGGTCCGGATGCTCGGCGAGCGCGTACACCTGCGGCGTGCCGAGAATGAGTCGGCCGATCCGGTAATGGGCGACCGCCCGCAACACCGCTCCCGCGTCGAAGCCGGTGTGCAGCACGACCATGCCACCGCTGACGAGCGTGTCGTCCGCACCGAATCCGCTGGAATGGGTGAGCGGCGCGGTGATCAGGAGGTTCATCGGGCCGCTGCGGCCGACGGCCGATGTGGCCATCTCGTTCTTGACCCCGAAGGGCCAGCAGACACCCTTCGACAGGCCACTCGACCCGCTGGTCTGAGTGATGACCGCGAGGTCGCCGTCGGCGATGTCCGCACACGGACCCACGCCGTCACCGGAACCGGCGGTCAGATCCACGGTGTCCGGCTGCCCGGCGCCCAGCACGGCGAGCATCGGCCGATTACTCGCATTTCCCAACAGCTCCCGCGCCCGCCCCTCGTTGGCCGGGTCGACCGCCAGCATTCGTGCACCGACATCCGCGACGACGGCGCGCTGCAGCTCAACCCGCAACTCATCGTCGGGCACGACCGCGTTCATCCCGCGCACATGCGCGGCCGTCGCGCCCACCAGGTTGGCCGCCCATCGCAGAATCAGCGTGCCGGCGGTGTTGGGCTCGGTCAGAATGCCGACGACGTCTCCGCGGTCGATGCCGCTGCGGCCCATCGCGGCCGCGGCCCGGCGGGTCGCACCGGCCAGCTCCCCCGCCGTCAGGACCACACCATCGCTGACCACCGCGGCACGGTCGGGATCCGCATCGAAATGGGTCAACAATTGCTGAACATAATGCACATGCGTAGTACTCATAACCCGGTTTCCTTTCTTTCCAGGAAATGCGACGACCAGTGGCCGAACGGGGATAAGCGCAGGTTAACCGGCGGGTACCGGTGCTCCCATCCCTCACATTGACGGCACATGCTCGCCGCGAATTACCTGCCGGCATTTCCCGGGAAGGCCGAAATTGGTCAGGCCGAGGGCCGCAGCCAACGGTCGACCCGGGCGCGCAATTCGGCCGGGAAGACGTCTTTGCGCAACAGGCAGTGCACGCCCTTGGGCGGCAGGGGGACGTCGACGTGGTGGATCTCGCTCTGGTCCGCGTACTGGGTGATCCGGAAGCTCGCCGCCATGCTGCACAATGCGTGGGCCTCGGCGCGGGTGACGCCGGATGCCGCGCTGAACCAGCTGATCATTCCGCGCAGGCAGTCGACCAGCGCGGTCTCCAGGTTGTCGGCCAGTCCGATGCCGATCCAGTGTGTGTCGGTCTCGGCCAGGGGCTGGGTCAGGCCGACGTTCTTGTGGAGGTCGTACCGCATCCGCAGCCGTTCGGCCGTGGATTTCAGGGCGGTCTGGTCGACCAGACCGTCGCCCTGCAGCGCGTGTATGTCGCCGATCCAGATCCGGGCCCCCGGCTTGGCCACGGGAAGGAACAGCGAGGAACCCACCGTGAGTTCGGGAAGCGCCAGGTTGCCGCCGTGGTCGCCGCCGATGAGCGCGCTCACCTGTTCGTCGCCCGGCGGTTCGACCGCGATGATGCCGGCGAACGGGTCGAGCGGCAGCGAGATCCCATGAACGTAGTCGGCTCGGGTGCGGGTCGGGTCGAACCGGAAGTCGTGGAAGTAGGGCTCGTCGAAGTCGTACGGCAGCGCGCCGGCCCTGGTGGGGAAGGCGTTGCCGCCCCAGTCGGCCAGCCGCAGTTCCATCAGCCGACACTCGACGATGTCGCCCGGTTCGGCACCGGTCACCTCGACCGGGCCGATGATCTGGAACGGGCAGCCCGGATATTCCTTGCGCAGCCGCGCACGGTCCGCCGAGGACATGCCGTACCGCAGCTGGTTCTGCCAGTTCGTCCAGGTGTCCGGGTAGAGAACCTCGTCACCGGGCTCGATCTTGGCGGCCGGCGCCGCTGCGGAATCGAGAACTCCCGGCCGGACAGTGGCCAATGTGGACCGAACCGTATGCATCGTCACGGCTCTCACGCTAGACAGGCCGGCCAGGCAAGTGCGGGCATCACGAGCAAGACTGTCAACCTGACTGAAGGGCGCGGATCCCTTGGAAGGATCCGCTCTGCGTGGCGTCTACCAGGCTGAGGGATGCCCCGGTCAGCTCGGCCGCTTCTACTCTCCTAACGCGGGCCGAAGGGTTACGCCCATCTGGTGCCGGACCGGGTCCGCTCTACGAGAGGACGTGGGACCCGTGCGTGCCGAACTGATCAGAGCCCTCCCCCTGGTGTTGCGGGAGCACGCGGGCAGCTTCGCTGAAAAGGTCGCCTTCGAGGACGACAAGCGGGCGGTCACCTACGGCGATCTGGAGGCGCGGACCCGGCGGCTGGCGGGGCACCTGGCGGGCCTCGGCGTGCGGCGCGGCGACCGCGTGATGATCTGCCTGCGCAACAGCGTGGAGATGCTCGAGAGCTACCTCGCCATCGTTCGCGCCGGCGCGGTCGGGGTGCCGGTCAACCCCGCGTCCACCGACTCCGAACTGGACTATCTCCTGGCCGACAGCCGCGCGGCCGTCGTCATCACCGACCCCGTGCACGTCGCGGGCTTCCTGCGCTCGCCGTCCCTGGCCCCCGACGCCTCGATGCTCGTGACCGGCGACGCACCCGCGCACCCGTCGGTCCACGCCTACCAGGAGCTCATCCGGACCGAGCCAACACAACCCGCCCGGGACGATCTCGGCCTGGACGAGGTGGCGTGGATGTTCTATACCTCTGGGACCACCGGACAGCCGAAGGGAGTGCTGTCCACTCAGCGCAACTGCTTGTACTCGGTGGCAGCGAGCTATGTACCGATCCCGGGGCTGTCGGCCGACGATCGCGTGCTGTGGCCGCTGCCCTTGTTCCACAGCCTTTCCCATATCGCGTGCGTGCTGGCGGTGACTGTGGTCGGCGCGACCGCCCGGATCATGGACAGCCCATCCGGGGAGGAGTTCCTGGCGGCCGCCCGGGAAACCCGGGCCACCTTCGTGGCGGGTGCGCCGACCACCTACCACTATCTGCTGCAGGCGCGCGGGCAGCGCCGAATCGCCCTGCCGGATCTGCGGATCGGGCTGGTCGGGGGCGCGGTCACCGGTCCCGAGCTGTGCCGGTCGTTCCGCGAGGTTTTCGGGGTGCCGCTGGTCGACGCGTACGGCAGTACCGAGACGTGCGGGGCGATCACCATGAACCCACCGGACGGCGTCCGCGTCGACGGGTCGTGCGGGCTTCCGGTGCCCGGCGTCGACGTCCGTATCGTCGACCCGGAGACCGGCCGTGACATGCCGGTCGACGTCGAGGGCGAGGTGTGGGTGCGCGGCCCGAACGTGACGTCGGGCTACCACAACAAACCGGAGGCGACCGCGGCGGCGTTCCGGGACGGCTGGTATCGCACGGGTGACCTCGCTCGCCGGGACGCCGCCGGGTACTTCACCCTCTGCGGCCGGATCAGCGATCTGATCATCAGGGGCGGGGAGAACGTCCATCCGGAGGAGATCGAGGCGGTTCTTCGCGGCGCTGCGGGGATCGCCGACGTCGGCGTGGCCGCCCTGCCGCACGAGGTGCTGGGTGAAGTGCCCGTCGCCTACGTGGTCGCGGACCCCGCGGGCGTCGAGATCGGTGCCGTGATCGAACGGTGCCGCCGGGAGCTGTCCACGTTCAAGGTGCCCACAGAGATCTACGAGGTTGTCAGCGTTGCGCGGACCGCATCGGGGAAGATCCAGCGCCGCCGACTGGCCGATCAGCCCGCCGTGCTGCGGTACACGGCCAGCGGATGGCATGACGGAGTCATGCGCATGGAATGGGTGCCCGCGCCGTCACCCGGCACCGCCCGCCCCGCGCCGACGACCTGCGTGTTCGTGGGCTCGGACCTTGCCGCCGTCGCGGGTCGGTCCTCCTGTTACGCCGATCTGGCCACGGCCGACGCCGCCGAGATGACGGTGCTGCTCGCGCCCGATACGTCCGGCACCTGGGCGGAACACTGCGCCCGGACCCGGGAGCTGGTCGACGAGGTGACCGCGTGGGCCGCTCGAGTCGAATCGGGGCACCTGGTCCTGCTGACCCGGCGCGCGGTGGCGGTGTCGGACCGGGACGAGCCGACCGATCCCGCTCAGGCCATGCTGGCGGCCGCGACGGCCCGAGTTCTGGGGAGCCGCGCAATCCTGGTCGACGTGGACGGTGAATCACCGATCGACGCCGTGCCATACGCGATCCTGCGTGACGAACCGCGCTGGGCGGTGCGTTCCGGCGAACTCTTGGTGGCCCGGCTGACCCGCCAGGCCGTCCCGGACCGTTCGATGCGGGATTCGTGGTCGGGCGCCGACGGCATCGTCGTGCTGACCGGTGCGGACACCGCGCGCGGTGCCGCGGTGGCACGCCACCTGGCCGCCGTCCACCCGAACGAGCAACTGCTGCTGATCGGCGACGGGGACACCGCGTGGGAGTCAGCGATCGCGGCGGGCCCCGTCGCCGCGGTGATCCTCGCCGACGGCGACCCGGAACTGGCCCGAAGGCTGAGCATCGTTGCGGACTCCGATCGGACCCCGTTCATCGCGATCGCCGACCCGCACGACGTCACCGGGGCGGACCCCGGCCGGGCGGTCGCGGCGGCCATGGTGGAAGCCGTGGTCCACGATCGCCGTCGGCGCGGTCTGGCCGGCTCACTGCTGACCTGGTGCGAACCGGACACTCCGGGTTCGCCCTGGATGCGAGACGGGTTGTTCGCACTCGGCACGCTCCTCGCCACCTCGGATCCCGCGCCGCTGTTCGCCCTGGGTGCGCGCCGGCGGGAGCCGGGGGTCGGCGTGCCCGTTCTGCTGCCCGACGCCGTCGGGCAGCCGCTCGCCCAGGACGGACTCGACGACACGGGGTCCGCGCTCCGAGAAGAACTGGCACTCCTGGACCGGCACGCGCAACACGCGCTGCTGCAAGCCATGGTCCGAGGCGAGACCGCGGCGACCCGGCCCCGGCCCGGTGCGGTCGGCGTCCCGGCGGACCGGACGTTCCGGGATCTCGGGTACACCTCGGCCGAGATCGTCGAACTGCGTACGCGACTGATGGCCAGGACCGGTCTGAAGCTGCCGACCGGAGTGGCGTTCGACCATCCGACGCCGCGCGCGCTGGCCGAGTACCTGCACGCCGAACTGGTCGGTCACACGGCCACCGGCCCCGCCGTCGGCACTGGGTCCGGGATCGACGAGCCGGTGGTTATCGTTGGGATGTCCTGCCGGTTGCCGGGTGGTATCACCGGACCGGACGAGCTGTGGCGTCTGGTCAGCGAGGGCCGGGAGGCGTCCGGGCCGTTTCCGACCGACCGCGGCTGGGACCTGGCGGAACTGTTCGATGCCGACCCGGGCCGCGCCGGGACCTCGTATGTCGACCGCGGCGGATTCCTCGACGGCGCGGCGGAGTTCGACGCCGACTTCTTCGGCATCTCCCCGCGCGAGGCGCTTGCCATGGACCCGCAGCAGCGGGTGCTGTTGGAGGTCGCGTGGGAGGGGTTGGAGCACGCGGGAATCGACGCGGCGTCGTTGCAGGGCACCGACACCGGGGTCTTCGTCGGCCTGATGGAGCAGGGCTACGGCACCGGCGGACCGGTGCCCGAGGAGCTCGAAGCCTTTCAGACGACCGGAACCGCGGGCAGCGTCGCGTCGGGCCGGATCTCCTATCTGCTCGGCTTGCGGGGACCGGCGATCACCGTGGACACGGCGTGCTCATCCTCACTGGTCGCCTTGCATCTGGCCGCCCACGCACTGCGGCGGGGCGAGTGCTCGCTGGCATTGGCCGGTGGTGCGACGGTGATGGCCACCCCCCAGTCCTTCGTCGAGTTCTCCCGGCAGCGGGCATTGGCCGCGGACGGCCGGTGCAAGTCCTATGCCTCGGCCGCCGACGGCACCGCATGGGCGGAAGGCGCCGGGATGCTGGTCCTGGAACGGCTCGGCGACGCGCGCCGCAACGGGCACCGGATCCTGGCCGTGCTGCGCGGTTCCGCGGTGAACTCCGACGGCGCGTCGAACGGCCTCACCGCACCGAATGGCGCCGCGCAGCAACGGGTCATCCGGCAGGCACTGGCATCGGCGGGCCTGAGTCCGGCGGATGTCGACACGGTGGAGGGGCACGGCACCGGGACCGTGCTGGGCGACCCGATCGAGGCCGAGGCATTGCTGGCCACCTACGGCCGGGACCGGGACGCCGACCAGCTGCTGTGGCTGGGCTCGCTCAAATCGAATGTCGGCCATACGCAGGCCGCGGCCGGTGTCGCCGGCGTGATCAAAATGGTCGAGGCGCTTCGCCACGGTGTCCTGCCGTCGACACTCAACGTGGACGAGCCCACATCGCGTGTCGACTGGTCGGCCGGCGCGGTCGCGCTGCTGACGGAAAGCCGACCCTGGCCGCACCGTGGTCGTCCGCGTCGCGCGGGAGTCTCCAGCTTCGGCCTGAGCGGAACCAACGCCCACGTGATCCTGGAGGAAGCACCCCCGCGTCCAGCCGTCCCGCAGCCCGCACCGCCGGCGCAGCCGATCATGCCGCTGATCCTGTCGGCCCGCGGAGCACGGGCGCTGCGCCGGCAGGCGGACCGGCTCATCCCGCTCATCCAATCCGCCGACGAGTCGTCGTGGGTCGACGTCGCCGTGGCGCTGGCGGCTCGACGAAAGACCATGGACGAGCGCGCCGTCGTGCTGGCCGGTTCCCGGGACGAGGCGCTGGCGGGCCTGCGCGCGCTGGCCGGGGACGAGGCCGGTCCCCTCGTGCTGCGTGGCAGCGCCACCTCCGACGCGTCGTCCGGCGTCGTGCTGATCTTTCCGGGGCAGGGCGCGCAGTGGGCCGGAATGGGCCGTGAGCTGCTGGATACCTCCCCGGCGTTCGCCGCGGTCGTCCAGGAGTGCGCTCAGCTGCTGACCGAATGGGCGGACTGGTCGCTGATCGACGTACTGCGCGGCGAGGCCGATCAGGAACTACTGGAACGCGTCGACGTCATCCAGGTGGCGAGCTTCGCGATGATGGCCGGATTGGCCGCGCTGTGGACGTCGGCGGGGGTCCGGCCCGATGCGGTAGTGGGCCACTCGCAAGGCGAGATCGCCGCGGCATACGTCGCCGGGGCGCTCTCCCTGCGCGATGCCATGCGGGTCGTCGCGGTCCGGAGCCAGACGATCGCCGAGGCCTTGTCCGGCCGAGGCGGCATGGCATCGGTACGCCTCGACGCCTCCGACGCGACGGCGCGGCTGGCGAAATGGGACGGCCGGGTCCAGATCGCCGCGGTGAACGGCCCGTCCTCGGTGGTCATCTCCGGTGACTCGGAGGTGCTGACCGAAGCGTTGCGCGAACTGGCCGAATCCGGTGTCGAGGTCCGGCGGGTGGAAGTCGACTACGCATCGCACAGCGACCAGGTCGAGGCCATCCGGGAGCGCTTGGCGGTCGCGCTGGCCGGTCTGTCTCCCGCCGAGCCAACAGTGCCCCTCCACTCGACCGTGACCACATATCGGGCCGAGGGTGCGCTGGACGGCGACTACTGGTACCGCAACCTGCGGCAACAGGTCCGTTTCGGTCCGACGATCGACCGCCTGCTCGAGCAGGGTTTCGGCACATTCGTCGAGGTCAGCCCCCACCCGGTGCTCGTACAGCCGGTCGCCGAGGCCATACACGAGGCAGGCGTGGAAGCGGTCGTCGCCGGTTCGTTGCGCCGGGACAACGGAGGGATCGGCCGTCTGCTTCGATCGATGGCCGAACTGTTCGTCCGCGGCGTCCCGGTCGATTGGCGCAGTCTGCTCCCGGCGGCCGACCAGGCCGCATGGATCGACCTGCCAACCTACCCGTTCGAGCGGCGACGATTCTGGCGACGTCCGGTGGTTGCCGCCGGTGCGTCCGGCCTGGGCCTGGACGACGCCGGGCACCCCCTGCTCGGCGCGCTCGTCCGGCTGCCCGATTCCGGCGGCCTGATCGCGACCGGGCGCTGGTCCGCGTCGATTCTGCCCTGGTCGGCCGGCGACCAGGTACCCGAGGCGGCCCTCGTCGAGCTGGCACTGTGGGCGGGTGACCTGGTCGGCGCCCCGGTCGTCGAGGAGATGACCATCGACCGGGCCGTCGCGTTGCCACGCCACGGCGGCCGCAACGTACGGATCGTCGTGGGGCCGCCGGACACTACCCACCGGCGATCGCTGACGATCCATTCGGCTTCGGCGGGAGCCCCCGAGGAGTGGACGCCGCACGCCACCGGCACCGTGGCACCGGCGGCCCGATCCGCCGCCGAGCCCGCCGGCGGCCCCGCGGTCGAGGCCGCTCTCGACGACGCTGAGCGGCTGGACGCGCACCGCTACGGCATCCACCCGGCACTGCTCGACGCGGCAGTCCGGTCCGTGCTGTCCCCCGATCAGCGGCCGAAGACCTGGCGAGGCGTCCGGCTCCTGGCCTCCGGCGCCGACACTGTCGGCGTCCGGTCCACACCCGTCGGCGACCGACCGGCCTTCCGCGTCGAGCTGGCCGATCCGGCCGGGCAGCCGGTGCTGGCGGTGGCCGAGCTGGTCGCCGAGCAGCACGCGTCCACCGCGACCCTCTTCCACCTGGATTGGGTCGACTACCCGATGCCCCGTGACACCCCTGCGTCCGGCCGCGCCGCCCAGCACGTCACCAATGCCGCCGATGTCGCCGACGCCGCGGCGACACTGCTGATCCACGAGGCCGACGTCTCGGCCGGCGACCCGCGCGCGGCGGTCGTCAAGGTGCTCGAGCTGATCCAGGCGTTTCTCGCCCAGGGTGCGGACAACGCCCGGCTGGTGATCGTCACGCCGGACGAGGACGGGATCGCCACCAGCGCCGTCTGGGGGCTCGTCCGCTCCGCCCAGTCGGAGCACCCCGGCCGACTGGTGCTGGTGGCCACCGACGGGGCGGCCCAGGCGACCGCCTCCGTCCTCGCGGCCGCGGACAGCGGTGAACCGCAGCTCAGGCTCCGGGACGGCCGGGTGCAAGTGCCCCGGTTGGCGCGGCTGGACCCGGTCGCACCTGCACCCGCAACCCGGCCGCTCGATCCCGACGGCACCGTGCTGATCACCGGTGGTACCGGAACGCTCGCGGCGGTCACCGCGCGGCACCTCGTCGCCGAGCACGGCATCCGTCACCTGATCCTGGCCGGTCGGCGCGGCCCTGCGGCCGACGGAGCGGCGGCCCTGCACGACGAACTGGTCGGGCTCGGCGCGACCGTTCGGCTCGTGGCCGCCGATGTAGCGGACCGCGAGCAGGTGGCGGCGCTGCTGGCCACCGTCCCCGAGCGGCACCCGCTGACCGCGGTCGTGCACACCGCCGGGGTATTGGACGACGCGGTGATCACCGAGCTCGACCCACAACGCGTCGACGCCGTGTTCGGTGCGAAGGTGGACGCGGCCCGCCACCTGGACGACCTCACCCGTGACCTCGACCTCGCCGCCTTCGTTCTCTACTCCTCGGCCGCGGGTGTGCTCGGCAACCCGGGACAGGGAAACTACGCCGCGGCCAACGCGGCACTGGACGCCGTGGCGCGGGACCGCCGGCGCACCGGGCTGGCGGCGGTCTCGATCGCGTGGGGTTACTGGGACCGAGCCAGTGGCCTGACCCGCCATCTCGGCCACGCCGACCACCGGCGGAACCGGGACATCGGCATGATCGGCCTGTCCGACGGCGACGGGATGGCGTTGTTCGACCAGTCCTTGCGGATCGGCGACGACGTCGACGCGGCCGTGGTCGCGGCCGGATTCGCCCCGGCCACGTTCCAGGCGGTCGATGAAACGCGGGTGCCGTTCGTGCTGCGCGGCCTGGCACCGGCCGGGCGGCCGGTCAACCGGGCCGGTGCGACCGTGCGGCCGGCTCCAGCGGTGCCGGCCGCCCCGTCCGGCGGGATCAGCGCGCTACCCGCGGCGGAGCAGTTCGACGCCCTGGTCGACCTGATCCGCCGGCAGTGCTCCCTCGTCCTCGGCCATGCGAGCACGGACGAGGTCCGGCTCGACCGGACGTTCAAGGACTCGGGCTTCGACTCGCTCACCGCGCTCGAATTGCGCAATCGGCTCGCCACCGCGACCGGGCTGACCCTGTCCCCCGCGATGATCTTCGACTATCCGCGGCCGCGGTCCCTGGCGGCCCATCTGCAGGCCAAGCTCCTCGACGACACGCAGGCTCGGCCGGCGACCGGGGAGCCGAGGGCGGCGACCGGGGAGCCGATCGCCATTGTCGCGATGGCCTGCCGGTTCCCCGGCGGCGTGCGCAGCCCCGAGGACCTGTGGCGGCTGCTCACCGCGGAGACCGACACGGTCACCGAGTTTCCCGCCGACCGCGGCTGGGACACCGACCGGCTGTTCGATCCCGATCCGGACCACCTCGGCACCACCTACGTCCGCCACGGCAGCTTCCTCGACGAGCCCGGCGCGTTCGACGCCGCCTTCTTCGGCATCTCGCCGCATGAGGCGCTGGCGATGGACCCGCAGCAGCGGCTGGTCATGGAGACCTCGTGGGAGCTGCTCGAACGGGCCGGCATCGACCCGAGCAGTCTGGCCGGCCGAGACGTCGGCGTATTCGTCGGGGTCAACAGCCACGACTGGACCCTACGCACGCATCACGCATCCGACGTGGAGGGCTTCCGCCTGACCGGCGGCTCCGGCAGTGTCCTGTCCGGACGGGTGGCCTACCACCTGGGCCTGGAGGGACCCGCGATCACCGTGGACACCGCTTGCTCTTCCTCACTGGTGGCCCTGCACCTGGCCGTGCAGGCCATCCGGAACAACGAGTGCTCGATGGCGCTGGCGGGCGGCGTGATGGTGATGAGCAGCGTGGAGACCTTCGTCGAGTTCTCGCGGCAGCGCGGGCTCGCCCCCGACGGCCGCTGCAAGGCGTTCGCCGACGCGGCGGACGGTACCGGCTGGTCGGAGGGAGTCGGGTTCCTACTGGTCGAGCCGCTCTCGCGCGCCCGTGCGCAGGGCCACCAGGTGCTGGCCCTGGTCAGCGGGACGGCGGTGAACTCCGACGGCGCCTCCAATGGACTCACCGCACCGAACGGCCCGTCGCAGCAGCGCGTGATCCGCAAGGCGCTCGCCGCGGCCGGACTGCGGGGCGATGAGGTCGACGCCGTCGAAGGGCACGGAACCGGGACCACGCTCGGCGACCCGATCGAGGCGCAGGCGCTGCTGGAGACCTACGGCCGCGGCCGACCGGCCGAGCGGCCGCTCTGGCTCGGGTCGGTGAAGTCGAATATCGGCCACACCCAGGCCGCGGCCGGTGTCGCGGGCGTGATCAAGATGGTGATGGCGATGCGCAACGGCGTCCTGCCCCGGACACTGCATGTCGACCGGCCGTCGACCCATGTGGACTGGGCGGCGGGCGCGGTCCGGCTGCTCACCGAGCGCCGCGACTGGCCTCGTGCCGGGCAGCCACGCCGGGTCGGGGTGTCGTCGTTCGGCATCGGCGGGACCAATGCTCACGTCATCCTGGAGGAGACCGCCGAGCACGACACCGACGAGATGACCGCGGCCCCTGCCCTGGATCGGCCCTCGGACGAGTTCTGCGTGCCGGTTCCGGTCTCCGGTCACACAGCGGTCGCGCTGCGGGCCCAGGCCGGCAGGCTGGCGGACTTCGTGGCATCGCGACCGGAGCTCGAGCCCGCCGACCTCGCCCTCGCGCTGGCCACCGGCCGGGCGCAGCTCGACCGGCGGGCGGTCCTGGTGGTCCGGCATCGTGACACGTTGGTCAGCGATCTGCGCAGTCTGGCCGAGGGTTCGGCTCCGGCCATCGGTGGTGCCCCGGTCGACGGCAAGCTGGCGGTCCTGTTCACCGGGCAGGGAAGTCAGTGGCCCGGCATGGGCCGGGACCTCGCGGCCGGTTTCCCGGTCTTCGCCGAGGCGTTCACCGACGCCTGCCGAGCCGTCGAGAAGCACTGGGCCGGTCATGCCACGGCACCGCTGCCCGAGGTCGTCTTCGCCGCCCCCGATGCGCAGGCCGACAGGCTGATCGATCAGACGATCTATACCCAAGCTGGTCTGTTCGCCCTGGAAACCGCGCTGTATCGGCTCTACGAGTCGTGGGGACTGCACCCGGACCTGCTCGCCGGACACTCCGTCGGTGAGATCGCCGCCGCCCACGTCAGCGGGGTACTCGACCTTGCCGACGCGGGAAAGCTGGTCGCCGCGCGTGCCCGGCTGATGCAGGCGCTGCCGACCAGCGGAGCCATGGTCGCCGTCCAGGCGAGGGAGGCCGAGGTGATACCGCTGCTGGTGGAGGCGCCCGGCGTCGTCGACCTCGCGGCGGTCAACAGCGCCCGGTCGGTGGTGCTGTCCGGAGATGAGGTCGGCGTGCTCTGGGTGGCGAGCACACTCGCCGAGCTCGGCCACAAGACCCGCCGGTTGCCGGTGAGTCATGCCTTCCACTCGCCGTTGATGCGACCGATGCTCGCCGAGTTCCGGGAGGTCGCCGAGTCGCTCACCTACCGGCCGAACCGGGTGCCCGTCGTGTCGACGGTCACCGGCCGACTGGATGCCGGACAGCAGTTCGCAACGGCCGACTACTGGGTCGACCAGGTGTGCGCCACGGTCCGGTTCGGGGATGCGGTGACCTCGCTGCGCGATCAGGGCGTGACGACCTTCCTGGAGCTCGGGCCGGGCGGTGTGCTCACCACGATGGCCTCGGAGTGCTTGGACTCCTCGGCGGCGTCCTGCGTTGCGACGCTGCGCGCGGACGGCGCGGAAGTTGCCGACGTGGTGGCGGCCCTAGGCGAACTGCACGTCCGCGGCGTGGCCCTGGATTGGCCCGCGGTCGTCGGCCGACCGGCCGGTACCGCCAGCGTCCTGGCCACCGAGTTGCCGACCTACGCGTTCCAGAGCCGGCGGTACTGGCTCGACCAGGAGTCGCTCGGCGACGCGGTCCTCGCGGTCACCGACAAGGCGGCCGACGGCGAGGAGGACGCTCAGGAGAGCGTCGCCACCCTGTTGGCGGGCCGGTCCCGCGGCGAACGCGAGCGGATCGCACTCGAGGTGATCTGGGAGTCGGTGGCGGTCGTGCTGGGCTATCAGCGGGGCGATCTCGCCGCGATGGAGGACGACCAGTCGTTCAACAGCCTGGGCTTCGATTCGCTGGGCGGAGTACGGCTACGCAACCGGCTGTATGACCTCACTGGCGTCGACCTGCCCGTGACGGCGGTCTTCGACTATCCGACGCCGAAGATCCTCGCGGCGCGCCTACTGGGCGGCGAGGTCGCCGAGCTGACCGATCGGGTTTCGGCGCCCCCGGCCGACCCCGACGAGCCCATCGCGATCATCGGCATGGGCGTGCGACTGCCCGGCGGCGTGGAGACCCCCGACGACCTGTGGCGGCTGGTCATCGAGGGACGCGACGCGATCTCCGGATTTCCCGCCGACCGGGGTTGGGACATCGACGGGCTCTACCATCCGGATCCCGCGCACCCCGGGACCACATACACCCGGTCGGGTGGCTTCCTCTACGACGCCGCCCAGTTCGACCCCGGGCTGTTCGGGATATCCCCACGCGAGGCGCTGGCCATGGACCCGCAACAACGGCTGCTCCTGGAGGCATCCTGGGAGGCCATGGAGCGGGCCGGTATCGACCCGCTGTCCGCCCGAGGCCAAGCGATCGGTGTGTTCACCGGCATCGTGCACCACGACTACGCGACACGGCTGAACCGGATTCCCGAGGATGTCCGGGGATACATCATGACCGGCACGTCAGCGAGTGTTGCGTCGGGCCGGATCGCGTACGTCTTCGGCTTCGAGGGGCCCGCGGTGACCCTGGACACCGCGTGCTCGTCCTCTCTGGTCGCGATCCATCAGGCCGCGCACGCACTCCGGCACGGCGAGTGCACGATGGCGCTGGCCGGCGGGGCCACGGTGATGTCCAGCCCAGAGGCGTTCGTCGAGTTCTCCACCCAGCGCGGGCTCTCCGCCGACGGCCGGTGCAAGTCGTTCTCGTCCTCCGCGGACGGCACCGGCTGGTCCGAGGGCGTCGGCGTGGTGCTGCTGGAGCGGCTCTCGGTGGCACAGCAGCGTGGCCACCGCGTGCTGGCCACGCTGCGCGGGTCGGCGGTGAACTCCGACGGTATGTCCAACGGGTTGACCGCGCCGAACGGGGCGGCGCAGCAACGGGTGATCCGGCAGGCCCTCGCCGCGGCCGGCCTGGGTCCGGCCGACGTGGACGCGGTGGAGGCCCACGGAACCGGCACGGTACTCGGCGACCCGATCGAGGCGGGGGCATTGCTCGCTACGTACGGGAAAGCCCGGGATGCCCAGCAGCCGCTGTGGCTCGGGTCGTTGAAATCCAACATCGGGCACACCCAAGCGGCCGCCGGCGTGGCCGGCGTGATCAAGATGGTCGAGGCGCTGCGGCACGGTGTGCTGCCGCCGACCATCAATGTCGAGGAACCGACCGAACAGGTGGACTGGTCGGCCGGCACCCTTGCGCTGCTGACCGAGCCACAGCAATGGCCGTCGACCAGCCGGCCCCGGCGAGTCGGCGTATCCGCGTTCGGCGCCAGCGGAACCAACGCGCATCTGATCCTCGAGCAGGCCCCGTCCGAGGAAGAGGCTGCGACCGCCCTGTCCGAGGATTCGGAACCGTCGCGGCGGCTCGCGACGAACGTCGTGCCGCTGGTGGTGTCCGCCAAGAGCATCCGGTCGCTCGGCGCGCAGGCCGCCCGGCTGCGGACGATTGTGGACAGCCCCGTTCAATCCGGCGAACCGGCGCTGCCGGCAATAGCCGACGCCCTCGTGCGCGGCAGGGCGATGCTGCCGGAGCGAGCGGTCGTGCTGGCCGGATCGCGAGATGAGGCGCTGGCGGGTCTCGACGCGCTCGCCCGCGGCGCGGCGGCGCCCAACCTGACCACGGGCAGTGTCGTCGGCTCCGGAGCACCCGGCCGACTGGTTCTCGTCTTCCCCGGCCAGGGATCGCAATGGGTGGGCATGGGGCGCACGTTGCTGGACGGTTCCGCGGTCTTCCGAGCGCGGATCGACGAGTGCGCGCGGGCGCTCGAACCCTGGGTGGACTGGTCGCTGACCGATGTCCTGCGCGGCGAGGTCGACGAACAGACCCTCGAACGCGTGGACGTCGTCCAGCCTGCGAGCTTCGCGATGATGGTCGGTCTGGCCGCGCTCTGGGCCTCGGTGGGCGTGCGGCCCGACGCGGTGGTGGGCCATTCTCAGGGAGAGATCGCGGCGGCATGCGTCGCCGGTGCCTTGTCGCTGGCCGATGCGGCCCGCGTCGTCGCGGTGCGCAGCCAGGCGATCGCGACCCTACTTTCCGGCAGCGGCGGCATGGCCTCGGTGATGCTCAGCGCGGGCGAGGCGAACGACCGCCTGGCCGCCTGGTCCGGCAAGCTCGAGGTGGCCGTGGTGAACGGCCCGTCCTCGGTGGTCATCGCCGGTGACGAGCAGTCGCTGACCGAGGCTCTGGAGTCCTTCCAGCGGGCCGGCGTACCGACCCGCACGGTGCCGGTGGACTACGCCTCGCATACCCGCCACGTCGAGCGCATCGAGGACGTCCTGGCGACGGCCTTGCGCGGGATCGGCACCCAACCTCTGCGCATTCCGTTCTACTCGACGGTGACCGGTGGCTGGGTCGACAGTGGCGATTCGCTCGGCGCGGACTACTGGTATCAGAACCTGCGGCGGCCGGTCGGTTTCGGCCCGGCCGCGGCGAGCCTGCTGAGCCAGGGTTTCGGAGTGTTCCTGGAAGTCAGCGCGCATCCGGTCCTGGTACAGCCGATGACCGACGTCATCGACGATCCGGACTCGCCCGCCCAGCCCGGCGGCGCCGGGCGACCGATCGTCTGCGGCACGCTGCGGCGGGACGCCGACGGTCCGGCAGCCTTCCTCGCCGCGGCCGCGCGGCTCTTCGTCGGCGGTGTGCCACTCGACTGGGGCGCGACATTGCCGCCGCAACGGCCCCGGTGCGCAGCCGAGTTGCCCACCTATGCCTTCGACCACCAGCACTTCTGGCTGACCGAAGCCGCTGCGGATCATGACGGATCGACCGGCACCACGCCGGATGCCGACTTCTGGAACGCGATCGACGACGCCGACCCGGCGGCTCTGGCCGCCATGCTCGAGCTGTCCGCCGATCAGCGCGAGGCCTTGGACGCGGTACTGCCGGCCATCGCCGACTGGCGGCAGGCACGCGAAAGCTGGTCGGCCTCGGCGAGTCTGCGGTACACGATCGGCTGGGTCCCGCCCCGGCGCGAAGCCCTGGGGGTGCCCGACGGTCGCTGGCTGGTGATCACCCCCGCAGCCGCGGACCTCTCGCGCGCGGATGTGCTCGACCAACTGCGGGCCAACGGCCTCGCCGTGGTGCCCTGGGCGGTAGAAACCGGCCTGTCCGGGGATGAACTCGCCCGTCGGCTCGGCGAAGTCGTGGCCGATGACGGAGTGGCCGGAGTCCTGTCCCTGCTCGCGCTCCCGGACCCGACCGAGAACGACCGGCCGGACCCGGTGGCGCTCACCACCTCCACGCTGACCCTGATCCAGGCGCTCGACGCGGCCGGTGTCACCGCGCCGCTGTGGTGCCTGACCCAGGGCGCGGTCAGCGTCGGTGTCCGCGACGCCGACGTGCGGGCGGCCCACGTCGCCCAGGCGGCGGTGTGGGGCCTGGGCCGGGCGGCCGCACTCGAGCGCCTGGACCGCTGGGGTGGCTTGATCGATCTGCCCGCCGAACTGGACGGCCGTGCCGTCCGGCACCTGCTCGGCGTGCTGACCGGGGTCACAGGTGAGGACCAAGTGGCCATTCGACGGTCCGGCGTCCACGTCCGGCGGCTGCGCCATGCCACCGGTCCGGCGGCGACCGGGGGTGAACGGCGTTGGCGGCCTCGGGGGACGGTCCTGGTCACCGGTGGTGCGGAGGGCCTCGGACGGCACGTCTCGCTGTGGCTGGCGCAGGCCGGAACCGACCGATTGGTGGTCACGACCAGCGGGTCCGAGCCCGGCGAGCGGGTCGAGTCACTGCGCGAGGAGCTGGCGAAGCTGGGCAACGGTACCGTCGTCGAGTCGTGCGCGGACGGCGACCGGCACGCGCTCGCCGACCTCGTCCACGCCCCGGGCTGCCCGTTGACCGCAGTCATCCACGCCGCCGACATGTCGCTGACCAGCCCGATCGACCAGACCGGTGACGTGGAGGTCGCCGCGGTCTTCCAGGCCAAGGTGGACACCGCGCTCTGGCTGAGCGAGCTGACGGCCGAGCTTCCGCTCGACGCGTTCGTCGTCTTCTCCTCGATCGCCGGTGTCTGGGGCGGTGGCGGTCAGGCGGCCGCCGGCGCGGCGAACGCGGTCCTCGATGCGCTGGTGCGGCGCCTGCGGGCAGACGGCGTCCCGGCGCAGGCGATCGCATGGGGTGCGCTGACCGTGACCGGGGCGGGAATGGACGAGGAGACTCTGGCCCAGCTCCGGCGGCGCGGAGTCATCCCGATGGCACCCGATACGGCGCTGGCCGCACTGGACATGGCGATCCAGACGGCCACAGAATCGGTGGTCGTCGCCGACATGGACTGGCGCGCCTTCATCGTGCCGTTCACCTCGGCCCGCACCAGCCCGCTCTTCGACGATCTGCCGGAGGCCGAGGCGGCGATCGACGCGGCACAGCCGTCCACCGAGTCCACGGAGGGCGCGTCAGCGCTGATCACCTCGCTGCGCGCGGCCGGGGCGGCCGAGCAGGAGCGGATCCTGCTCCGGCTGGTGCGCAGCCAGGCGTCCACGGTCCTCGGTCACAGTGGTGCCGACGGGATCGGTCCGGCCCAGGCGTTCCAGGATGTCGGTTTCGACTCGCTGGCGGCAGTCAACTTCCGCAACAGTCTGATCACCGCCACCGGCCTGAGGCTGCCGGCCACACTGATTTTCGACTATCCGACGCCGCAGGCGGTGGTCGAATACCTACGCTCGGAACTGCTCGGGGCCGAGGACGACGTGGATGCCCGCGAGGAGGACGTGCGCCGGATCCTGGCCTCGGTGCCGTTCGAGCGGTTCAAGCAGGCCGGCGTCCTCGAGGCGTTGCTCGGCCTAGCCGACGCCGAGGCGGGCGGGGAGGCGGACGAGGGCCCCGGGTCAGCGCAGACGGCCGACGACGAGCTCATCGACGCCATGGATATCGACAGTCTGATCGAGCGGGCACTCGGCTCCGGCAGCTGAACGAAAACCGGCCCGGCGGAGGGGCAGCGCACTTCGGCTGCTCCACCGCCGGGCCGGTGCCCGGGTCTGCTCAGAACCGGCGGACCTCGACGGGCAGCCGGTTGACACCGATCATCACCCAGGGATTACGCAGGTTGACCGCCACGTCGTCGCGCACCCGGATATCGCTGTAGCGCTCCATCAGAACGCCTATCGTGATCCTCGCCATGAGCCGCGCCAGCGGCGCGGCCAGGCAGAAGTGGATGCCCCTGCCGAACGTCAGGTGGGGGTTGGACTCCCGGTGGATATCGAACCGGTCCGGGTTGGTGAAGACACGCTCATCGCGGTTCGCGGTGGTCAGCCACGCCATCACGAACGAACCCGCCGGAATCGTCTGCCCGCCGATCACGGCATCTTTCGTCGCCTGCCGCCCCAAACGGGGGAACGGCGGGCGGAAACGCATCGATTCCTCGATCGCAGCCGGAATCAGCGTGGGATCGGCTCGCAGTTCGGTCCAGACCTCGGGGTTCTCGTGCAACGCGAGAACCGTATTGCCCAGGGCACAGGTCGCGGTGACGTGCCCCGCGAGCAGCAGCAGGCCGAGGAAGCCGACGGTCTCCTCGTCGTCCAGCCGCGAACCGTCATCCTCGACCGCCAGCAGCTTGCTGGTCAGGTCCTCGCGCGGGTTCTCGCGACGGTCACGGACGAACTCCAGCAGATGAGTGTTCAACTCCCGCAACAACGGCCCGACACTCTCGATCGCGCTGTCCCGCAGGGAATCCAGCGATTCCTCCGGATCGACATAGCTCACCTCGAAGTAGGTGTCGGACAGCCGCCGGACGAAATCACGATCGGTGACCGGGATGCCGAGCATCTCGGCGATGACCATGAACGGCAACGGATAAGCCAGCTGCGCGACGAAGTCCCACTGATTGCCGCCGGCATCCGCGTGCTCGAACAGCTGCGTGGTCATCTCGACGATGCGCGACTCCAGGTCGGCGATCATCTTCGGGGTGAACGCCCGGCTGACCAGACCGCGCAGCCGCCGATGCACCGGATCGTCCGCCCGCACGAAGTTGCCCCTGTTGAACAGGTCGAACTCCTCCTGCTCGGGATCTTCCTGCTTGGGGGCCCGCGAGGGGGCGACGTCGGAGGAGAAGGTCACCGGGTCGGTCAGCACCTGCAGGGTGTCGTCGTACCCGAGCACATGCCACGCCTTGATCCTCTCGTCGAAATGCACGCCTCCGCGTTCGTGCAACTCGTCGAGATAAGTAAGGAAGTTGGGCAGTGTCCGTTCGGACTGCTTCACGCTCATGAAGGCCTTGCGCAGCCCCTCGAGATACGCAAGAAAGTTGGACCGTGTCCGTTCCGACTGCTTCACGCTCATGAAAGCTCACTTCTCTCGTATAGCCCGATTACGCGATATCCGTCGGCCACGGTAGGTCCGGGGCGAACCCGCCGGACATCCTTCACACTGCTAGTTGTTGCGGTCCTGAGGTTGGTGCCGCGGGTAGTGGGGTG
This sequence comes from Nocardia nepalensis, assembly GCF_048910785.1. Taxonomy (NCBI): domain Bacteria; kingdom Bacillati; phylum Actinomycetota; class Actinomycetes; order Mycobacteriales; family Nocardiaceae; genus Nocardia; species Nocardia nepalensis. The sequence continues at coordinate 393,883 of NZ_JBKBET010000037.1, forward strand.
CGAGGACGGGGGCCTCCGGCGGTAGATGAGTCAGGCCATTGGCGGGCACGCCGGCTGGTCCGGCGGCCCTGACGTATTGGACGAGTTCACTGTGCGTGGGTGAGTCGGGGATGGTCTGACGCCATCCGCCCGCGAAGACCGCGCGGGCTCGTTCTCGGACGGAGTCCAAGGGCGCGGACGTTGTCGCCATCAGGTTGTAGGGACCGACGACCTGCATGATCAGCGGGTCCGCCTGCGCGGTCGCGGCGACCAGGTCGACGGGTAGCCGGCCGGTGAGGTCGATCGGCTCACCGGCCCATCGCCGCAGCATGGCCGCGTCGGATTCGACTTGGTCGTCGAACCAGGGGCGAACGTTGCTTTCGCACCACTGTTCCAGCTCCGGCGCCCAGCGATGCCGGTCGAGCTCGGTGGTGATATCGGCGAGCGCGGCCGCGGTGGAGATGCCGAGGGAGATGCCACGGGCGCCCATGGGGTTGGTGGTACAGACCGCATCCCCGATCGCGAGCAGTCCGGTCACCGCCGTGGCCTGGTGGCGGTAGGTGTTTCGGCCCGAATTTCCGGCGCTGGGTAGCCCCGTCGCACGGGAGCGCGCCGGGTCGATCCACTCGGCCACCGAGGGGATTTCGGGGATGACGGCGTCCCAGACCGCCTCGTGGCGTAGTTCGGCGAGATCGTTGTCGGTGGTGGCGCGCACGAGTTGGACCTGGAACCAGCCCTTCTCCTGGACGAAGACGATGCAGAAGTAGCCGTCCTGGAAGACCGCGAAGCCGGGCGGGACATTGATCGGTCCGGGATCGGCCCCATCGTGCAGTCGATAGGTGCGCGAGACATAGGAAAAGCCGCAGCTGCTGTCGCCCGCCGGCTCGCGCAGAGCTGTGGTGAGGCCGGAGCGGCCGGTGGCGTCGATGACGAGATCGGCGGGGAGCACCCGGTCGAGCAACCGGACTCCGTGCACCGTGATGCCGTCGATCTCGACGCCGAGAGCGCGAGCGGTTATGTGCCGCACACCGGGCTCGGCCGACAACGCCGCATGCAGGGCTCTGTCGAAGGTCATGCGTCGAACCCGCATCCCGATGACGTAGCCGGGCTCTCCCCGGCGGCATACCGTCTGTGCTCCGGCGTCGAGCAGCTGAGCCAGGACGTCCGGGAGCAGCCGCTGCAACTGGGTCACGGTCGGGGCACGCATCAGATGTGGTTGGCGGAACTGGTAGACCCCGGGCCGCGCCCATTCCCCCGATTCATCGGGACCGGGGTCGGAATCGATCACGGAGACCGAATGGCCGCGACGTGCCAGCAATAGCGCGGCAGTAATGCCGGTCGGGCCAGCTCCGATTATGGCGACGTCCATGGCGATCCCGTGTTTCCGATCAGGTAAGCGAGGGTCCGATTCCCCGCAGTGGTGGACATCTCCGTATGAAGGTGGTCAGGTACGGGCGATCGTCGCCAGCCAGCCCGGCGCCCCGTCGATGTCTCTGTTGTTCTCCAACGTCGTGGCTTCGATCGAGTCGATCCGCCAGCCGATGGCGAAGGTGTCGCGGATCCCGTCCTGGCTCACCCGTCTGGCGCGCATCCCACCCTGGCTGGGCCGGATCCCGCCCTGGCCCACCGGTCCCGGTCCGCCGCCGGGTTGATGGCCGTCGCTGAGGCAGAGCAGGAACAATCGTGCGTCCGCGGGCATGACGGTGGCCAGGCTGTCGGCGTACCGGATTCGCTCGGCGTCGCTGAACGCGTGGAACAGGGCGCAGTCGAGCACGGTGTCGAACTGCTCGCCCAGCCGGTCGAGTTCCAGCGCGTTCCCGACGTGGAAGCGCGCGTCCAGGTTGCGCTCACGGGCTTTGCGTTGCGCGGTCCGAATCGCTGTCGGCGCCGAATCGATGCCGACCGCCGGGAGGCCGAGGGCCGCTGCCATGAGCGCGACCTCGCCTGTGCCGCAGCCTATCTCGAGTACCCGGCCGCGGAAGGCGCCCGCCTCGGCGAGTGTGCGCATGGCCTTTTGCGGGCGGCCGATGTCCCAGAGCGGTGTGCCCGCGTAATACACGTCGAAGCTTCCGACCTCGCTACCACCCATGCCTGCCCGGTTCCCTTCAGATCGATTGAACTCACGTTAGGAAGTCCGCGCCGGTGCCACTATCCCTCAACCTGGCAGCATCAACAGAACTCGGGAAGCCGGGCCGCGACTTCCCTGGGGCTCGGCATGGCGGCGATCTCCTCGGCCAGAGCCTTGGCCGCCTGTCCGGCGCCGGGATCGGTCAGCAGTCGGTCGGCTGCCTCGGCGATGGCCGCGGCGGAGACGACATCAGCGGGGAGGCGGTTGTCCCCCTGCGCAAATCCCTCGGGCAGTTTGCCGAGGTCGTCGCCGTGTTCGAAGCTGCCGGACAGTAATCGCATCCCGGCACCGGAAGCGGACACGGCACCGGCATTGAGGAACCCGTCGATCGCGGCGGGCAGGAAAAGCTGCGGCACCCCGGCGCCGGCCGCGCCGAGAGTGGTGCCGGAGCCGCCGTGGTGGACGACGAGGTCGACGTGGGGCAGCAGGTCCGCTTGCGGCACCCAGAACCCGAAGTGCACGTTGGCGGGAAGCGCATCGAACTCGACCCCCCAGAGTTTCGGCCCGGCGGCCGCCACCACGACCTCGATGTCCAGGGTCGACAATCCCTCGATGGCAGCGCGCAGGACGGCGGCGGAGCCGACCACGGTACCCAACGTCAGGTAGACCAGCGGTCGCTTCCGCTCGGCCAGGACGATCTCCGGCAGCTCGCCGGATTCGCAGAATGCCACCGGGCGCAGCAGCGACCGCTCCGGACGAGCCAAGAACGACGTCTCCTGCAGCGAGGGCGGATAGATGTCCAGGTATCGGTCACCCAGGAGGTAGTGCCCCTCGGGCAGCTCCACACCGATCTCGGCGGCCACCGCGCGAAGGATCTCCATGCCTCGCTGCCGCGACCGGTCGACCGCCTCCGCTCGGGTGTTGGCGTGGCATACGGCGGGAATGCCCAGGCGGTGCGCTGCCAGCCCGGCTCCCGGGTTGAGCGCTTCGTACACCACCATGTCGGGCCGTTCGGCCCGCAGCACGGGCAGCAGATCGGCGGCAAACCTGTGGGGTAGCACCTCGTTCCACGCCCGGATCGGGTCGGCGGAACCAACGGCGTCCCGGATCGGAATTCCGGCCGGCACAACAGGAAATCCGAGCCCTCGTAACAACGAGTGGAATCTGTCGCCGGTGGCGTAAATGACGTCATGGCCGACCTCACGGGCAGCGAGGGCCAGCGGCAGCAAAGGGTAGACGTGAGCATAACCGGAAAGACTGGAGAAAACGATCTTCATTTCCCGGCCTCCGCCTTCCTGATCTGGGAAGAATGGTAATGGTGTCGGTCGAGCGAGATGGCGCTGAGAATAACCAGAGGGTGTCGGGGCTCGTATCCCTCACATTGACCGAGTCCGGGCAATAAATATGATCGGCGTCCGACTCGAGGCCGGACGCCGAATACTTGTTTCCGGTTGTGAGAGGGCTGGGATCAGCTATTGCGGAGGGGATACCGGAATACGATCCGGCCGCGCGACAGATCGTAAGGCGTGAGCTCCACAACCACCTTGTCGCCCAAATAGATCTTGATGTAGTGCTTGCGCATCTTGCCGCTGATATGCGCCAGCACCGTGTGCCCGTTCTCGAGCTCCACGGTGAACCTCGTGCTGCGCAGACACTCGATGACCGTGCCGTCGAGTTCGACGCCCCGCTTGACTCTAGTCATCGGACCAACTCCACATTGCTACTGCCCGAACGGACCCCCAGGCCCTCCAACAAGGCCAGAGCCGGTTGGTTCGACTCGTGGACCTCCAGCCAAACCTCGGCGACACCGGACCGGTGCAATGTCCCCAACGCATGCGCCAGCAACGCCCGCGCGATACCACGACGCTGCTCACCAGCACGCACCGCGACCAACCCGATACGCGGCTGATTCACCGCCTCCACCCGGATCAAACCCAGATATCGATCCGGCGCCGCAGCCACCGCATACATCGACAAATCGCCGATGACACCATCCTCGGAACGGGCAATAACCTCCGCGGGCATCGACTGCCACCCCAGGGTCGCCTCGACCTCCGCACGGACAGCCCGATCCACCGCCCGCAACAGGCCCTCGTCCACCTCACCGGCGGGCACGATCGCCACACCCGAAGGCGGCAATGCTTCCCCGAGTCCGGTGACCCGCAAGTCGGTCGGCACGAGGTATTCCAACTCACGACGCCCGACCGTGAAACCGGCTCGACGCCAGCACTCGGTCAGATCGGCATCGGCCTCGTCGACCACCGTGTACAACGGCGCCGGCAGTTCCGCCACCAGCACCTCGGCCAGCCGATCGAAAACCGCGTCATGCCAGGCGTCGATACTGACGAACAAGCGCCCGTCGGGACGGTGCTCCGCATCCGTGCGGCCGACCACTCTCCCCAGATCCTCATCCACGGCATGCCACTGCCCGTCCGCGACACGCGTGATCGACACCGCGGCCGCACTCGGGCCGGATGCGGAAGGCTTCGCGTTCTCGTTGGTACTTATTTGGACCCTCCAAGCTGCACGCATGACTATGTGTTCGACCGATTTCGGACGCTAGCGTCCAGCGGCCGCCGGACACCATCCTCAATGTTGGTAGTGACATTCCTCGCGCACGTCGCGGCTCTGTCAAGGTAGGGGATGTCCAGGGCCCCGCTCGAAGCAATTAAATGTTGCCGAGAGGGTCAACGGACGGGGTGGTGTCGCGGAAGTGTTGCTGGTTGTCGTTCGCCGATGACATTTGTCTCGGCGGCGATTCGCACCAGCGTCGCAAACCTTTGGAGGAGAAGCTATGTCCGTTCTTGTAATCGGCGCGTACGGCAACGTGGGTAGCCATGTGGTGGGTGGGCTTCGGTCCGCCGGAATCCCGGTTCGGGGAACCAGCCGGGCACCGGGAACCAGTGAGTTGCCGGACGCCGTCGAGATGGTCAGCCTCGATCTCGATAAGCCGGAGACCCTGCCCGCGGCGCTCGACGGCGTCGACAAGGTCTTTCTCTACGCCAGCCCGGACCGCATCGCCGAGTTCGTCAGCGCGGCACGGAAGGCCGGAGTGGAACACATCGTGTTGCTGTCGTCGTGTGCCGTGGTCGACCCCGCGGCCCGGCACAGCCGGGCCGCGCAGATGCACTCGGTGGTGGAGGAGGCGCTGCAGGAGTCGGCAATCGCGTGGACCTTCCTCCGCCCGACCACTTTCTCCGCGACGAAGCTGCGGTGGGTTCCGGCAATCCGGTCCCGGGAAGTGTTGCGGGTTCCGTTCCTGCAGATGAAGACCGCCTCGATCCACGAACGCGATATCGCCGACGTCGCGGTCCACGCCCTGACCGGCACCGGGCACGAGGGGCAGGGGTACTGGCTGACCGGTCCGCAGGCCATGACGCAGCAGGAGCACGCCGAGGCGATCGCAGCCGCGATCGGGCGGCCGGTCGATGTCGTCGATATGGCTCCGGAGGACCTCGAGAAGCTCCCGGCCCCCTACGTCCGAACCCAGTCCGAGCTCATGAAGGCTCCGTGCGTCGTGACATCCACCGTCGAGGAGATCACCGGCATCCCGCCCCGTTCGTTCCAGCAGTGGACCGAGGACCACATCGAAGAGTTCAACTGAGCCCAGGACATCGCGCGCGACCTGGGATCGCATCCACGCGGAGCTCTTGCCGCCGGCCATCAAGGGCGAAGCCGCACCGGCAGACCGGTCAGACCTCGCACGTTCAGGCTCTTGCGCCAGCTCAATTCGGCGCCCGCGGCCAGTTCCAGGTCCGGGTAGGCCGCCAGCAGGCGGGCGAGCGCGATACCGCCCTCCATGCGCGCCAGCGACGCGCCGACACAGCGGTGGATGCCGTATCCGAAGGCGAGGTGGTTCTTGTCGGCGCGATCCAGGTCGAACGTCTGCGGATCGGCGAAGCGGGCCGGATCGCGGTCGGCCGCGGCCATCGACACCAGAACGCGCTGCCCGGCGGGGATTTCGACGCTGCCCACGGTGACCGGGACCGTGGTGTAGCGGAAGCCGGCCTCGCTCGCCGGTGACTCGTAGCGCAGCACCTCTTCGACGAAATCCCGAACCCGCCCGGGGTCCTGCACCAGCGCGGCGCGAATGCCGTTGTCGGACACCAGGATCGCGACCGCATTCGAGATGAGGTTGACCGTGGTCGCGAAACCGGCGAACAGCAGCTGGAACACCATGCCGATCAGTTCGCGGTAGGAAAGCTTGTCGCCGTCCTCGCTGACGGTGATGAGCTCGGAGAGCAGATCGCCGGCGGGATCCTCGCGCTTGGCGCCGATCAGCTGATCGATGTAGGCGACGAACTGCTGTAGGGCCGCTCCCCGAGCCTCGGCCGTCTCGTCATTGGAGACCAGGGTGGTCGACCAGGCGCGGAAATTGTCGCGTTCCTCGTTCGGCACTCCGAGCAACTCGCAGATGACCAGCATGGGCAGTGGAAACGCGTAGCGGTCCAACAGGTCCAGATCCGTCGCCGCGTCCCCGGCCAGGTCGGCGAGCAGGGCATCGGCCAGCTCGGTGATGCGGGGCGCCAGCTCGCGGACCGCGCGGCTGCTGAAGGCCCGGTTCACCAGGGTGCGCAGCCGAGTGTGCTCCGGCGGGTCGTGGAAGACCAGCATGTCGCCGAACCTGCCGCCGGCGCCCCGTGCACCCACGCCGGCGTTCGCCAGCGCGGCCCGCGCGCCCTCGGACTTGAGAGCCTTGCTGATGGTGGGGTCGAGGAAGACCGCCTTGGCCGCCTCGTAATCGGTGATCAGCCAGCCGGTGCCGCCATCGGGGAACCGCACGAAATGCGCCGGGCCCCGCCCGCGCAACTCGTCGTAGGCGGCGTGCGGATGCTGGTAGAAGTCATCGGTCAACTCGAACGGCTCGATGGCCGATTCGGTTGCCGGAACAGCGTTTTCGTCTCCCATGATCAGCGACTCCAATGGCGCCCCGCCGGACCCGCCGGGACGCCGCCCATCTCCGCTCGCACTCCGGTCCGTCATGCCCTGCGGACCTCGACGGGCAACTGGTTGACGCCGATCATCGTCCACGGATTTCGCAGGTTGATCGGCACATCGTCACGCACCCGGATATCGCGGTAACGCTGCATCAGCACACGCATCGCGATCGGCACCTCGAGCCGCGCCAGCGGCGCACCCAAGCAGAAATGGATACCCTTACCGAATGCCAGGTGGGGGTTGGACTCCCGGTGAATGTCGAACCGATCCGGGTCGGTGAACACGCTGTCATCGCGGTTCGCGGTGGTGAGCCATACCAGCACGAACGAACCTGCCGGAATCTCCTGCCCGCCGATCACGGTATCGTCCGTCACCTGCCGCCCGGAGACGCGAGAAAACGGCGGGCGCAAACGCATCGACTCCTCGATCGCGGCCGGAATCAACGCGGGATCGGCCCGCAGTTCGGTCCAGACCTCGGGGTTCTCGTGCAACGCGAGAACCGTATTGCCCAGAGCACAGGTCACGGTGACGTGCCCCGCGAGCAGCAAATTGCCGAGAAGGCCTGCCGTCTCCTCGTCGTCCAGCCGCACACCGTCATCCACGACCGTCAGCAGCTTGCTGGTCAGGTCCTCACCCGGGTTCTTGCGACGGTCGCGGACGAACTCCAGCAGGTGAGTGGTCAACTCGCGCCGCGGCGCCGGATCGGCGCCGTGCACCGCGAGGAAGGTGTCGGACAGCCGCCGGACGAACTCACGATCGGCGACCGGGATGCCGATCATCTCGGCGATCACCATGAACGGCAGCGGGTGGCCCAGCTGCTCGATCAGATCCCACTGGTCGCCGACGGCGTCCGCGTCGTCGAGTAACTGCATGGTCACCTCGGTGATCCGTGGCTCCAGGTCGGCGATCACCTTCGGGGCGAACGCCCAGCTGACCAGACCGCGCAGCCGCTTGTGCACCGGATCGTCCGCCCGAACGAAGTTGCCCTTCTTGAACAGATCGAAGTCGTCCTTCTTGGGGGCCAGCGGGGCGACGGAGGAGAAGGTCACCGGATCGGTCAGCACCTGGAGGGCGTCGTCGTAACCGAGCACGTGCCATACCTTGATCTTCTCGTCGAAATGCACGGGCCCGCGCTCACGCAGCTCGTCGAAATCGGCAAGAAAGTCAGAAAACGCAGGCTCCGACCATTTCACATTCATGAATTCCCCCTTCTCCGGTGCGTACCGCTCCCCGCGATACCTGCCAGCCACGGTAGATCTGGGCCGAACCGCCCGGACATCCCCCACGCCGCTAGTTGTCACCGCCCGAGAATGCGCAAATCTGGACCGCATCAACAAAATTCGGACAGGCGGGCCGCGACTTCCGTGGGGCTCGGCATGACGGCGATCTCCTCGGCAAGAGCCTTGGCCGCCTGTCCGGCGCCGGGATCGGTCAGCAGTCGGTCGGCTGCCTCGGCGATGGCCGCGGCGGAGACGACACGACGGACGTCCGCGTGTTCGACTTCCTCGGGCAGCAGCCGCCTCCCGGCGCCGACGGCGGACACCGCGCCCGCGTTGCGGAAACCGTCGAACCGGATGGGCAGGAACAGCTGCGGCACCCCGGCACCGGCCGCGCCGAGAGTGGTCGCGGAGCCGCCGTGGTGGACGACGAGGTCGACGTGGGGCAGCAGGTCCGCCTGCGGCACCCAGCGCTCGAGGTGCACGTTGCCGGGCAGCACACCGAACTCGGCCAGCGGGATCCTCGGCCCGGCCGCCACCACCACCTCGATGTCCAGGGTCGACACCCCTTCGATGGCGGCGCGCAGAGCGGGGGCAGTGCCTACCGTGGTACCCAACGTCAGGTAGACCAGCGGTCGCTTCCGCTCGGCCAGGACGATCTCCGGCAGCTCGCCGGATTCGCAGAATGCCACCGGGCGCAGCAGCGACCGCTCCGGACGAGCCAAGAACGACGTCTCCTGCAGCGAAGTGGGATAGATGTCCAGGTATCGGTCGCCCAGGAGGTAGCACCCGTCGGGCAGCTCCACACCGATCTCGGCCGCGACGGAGCGAATGAGCTCCACGCCTCGCTGCCGCCACCACTTTGCCGCGAGTGTCCACGGGAGCACGGGATCGGCTGCGATCCGAGACACGCGGTCCGCGAGACGGTCGTTTCCACGCCGGAAGGACTCGTCGTCGGTGTCTCCCGCGTCAACCGCCTCCGCTTGGGCGTTGGAGTGGCATACGGCGGGAATGTCCAGGAGGTGTGCCGAAAGCCCGGCTCCCGGGTTGAGCATTTCGTACACCACCAGGTCGGGCTGCTCGGCCCGCAGCACGGGCAGCAGGTCGGCAGCAAGCCTGCGGGGTAGTACCTCGTTGAATGCCCGGGCTGCGGGCTCGAGCCGATCCTGCCGTGGCGGTTCTCCGGCCTTCCCGTCCGTCTCCGCGAAAACAATGCCGAAGGCCTCGTGGATCGGCATTCCGACCGGAACAGTACGGAATCCAAGCCCTTGTAACAACGGGTGGAATGCCTCGCCGGTGGCATAAATAACGTCATGGCCGACCTCCCGGGCCGCGAGGGCCAGCGGCAGCAACGGGTGGATGTGACCATAGCCGGGGAGGCTGGAGAAGACGATCTTCATGGCGTCAAGCCCGGCGGACCTCGATGGGCAACTGGTTGACGCCGATCATCGCCCAGGGATTACGCAGGTTGACCGGCACGTCGTCACGCACCCGGATATCGCTGTACCGCTCCATCAGAACCTGCATCGCGATCCGCACCTCGAGCCGCGCCAGCGGCGCACCCAAGCAGAAATGGATACCTTTGCCGAACGTCAGGTGGGGATTGGACTCCCGGTGGATATCGAACCGATCCGGGTCGGTGAAGATACGCTCATCGCGGTTCGCGGTGGTCAGCCACACCAGCACGAACGAACCGGCCGGAATCTCCTGCCCGCCGATCACGGTATCCTTCAGCACCTGCCGCCCCAGACGCGGGAACGGTGGGCGGAAACGCATCGACTCCTCGACCGCGGCCGGAATCAATGCCGGATTGGCCCGCAATTGCGCCCACGCCTCGGGGTTCTCGTGCAGTGCGAGGACCGTATTGCCCAGGGTGGAGGTCGCGGTGACGTGCCCGGCAAGCAGCAGCAGGCCGAGGAAGCCGACGGTCTCCTCGTCATCCAGCCGCACACCGTCATCCTCGACCGCCAGCAGCTTGCTGGTCAGGTCGTCACCCGGGTTCTTGCGACGGTCACGGACGAATTCCAGCAGGTGCGTGTTCAACTCGCGCAGCAGCGGCGCGACATTGTCGACCGCGCTCTTCCCCAGGGAATCCAGCGATTCCTCCGGATCGACATTGTGCACCTCGAAGAAGGTGTCGGACAGCCGCCGGACGAACGCGCGATCGGTGACCGGGATGCCCAGCATCTCGGCGATGACGATGAACGGCAACGGATAACCCAGCTGCTCGATCAGATCCCACTGGTTGCCGCCGGCGTCCGCATCGTCGAGCAACTGCACGGTCACCTCGGTGATCCGCGCCTCCAGGTCGGCGATCATCTTCGGGGTGAACGCCCGGCTGACCAGACCGCGCAGCCGCTTGTGCACCGGATCGTCCGCCCGGACGAAGTTGCCCTTCTTGAACAGGTCGAAGTCTTCCTGCTTGGGGGCCAGCGGGGCGACGTCGGAGGAGAAGGTCACCGGATCGGTCAGCACCTGCAAGGTGTCGTCATAACCGAGCACGTGCCACGCCGTGATCTTTTCGTCGAAATGCACGGCTCCGCGCTCACGTAGCCCATCCATATAAGCCAGAAAATTGGACAGTGTCCGCTCGGACTGTTTCACGCTCATAAAAGCTCAATCCCTTGTTCCGCCAGATTCCGCGATATCCCTGAGCCACGGTAGGTCCGGTCCGAACCACCCGGACATCCTTCACATTGCTAGTTGTCACCGCCCCGGGATGAAAGCGGTTATCGCGCTGTCAGATTGAGGGATAGTGGCGCCGCCGCCGAACCTCGTACCGTGAGGCCGAATCGACGAGAAGGAGCCAGGTAGAAATGAGTCCGCGACCTCGGCCGGCCTTTCCGGATTGGCCACAATTCGATGACACCGAACGCCGAGCTCTCGATCGTGCGTTGACCCAGGGCCAGTGGTGGCGCATGGGCGGCAGCGAGGTGGACAGCTTCGAGCGGGAATTCGCCGAATACCACGGTGCCGGCCACGCGCTCGCTGTCACCAACGGCACGCACGCGTTGGAACTGGCCCTGCAGTCGATGGGAGTGGGACCGGACACCGAGGTGATCGTGCCGGCATTCACCTTCATCTCCTCGTCCCAGGCCGCTCAGCGGATCGGGGCCGTCGCCGTACCTGTGGACGTCGATCCGGACACCTACAACATCGACGTGTCCGCCGCCGCTGCCGCGATCACGCCGCGTACCCGGGTGATCATGCCGGTGCACATGGCGGGTCTCATGGCCGACATCGACGCCCTGGACAAGCTTGCCGCCGACGCCGGTGTCCGGATTCTGCAGGACGCGGCCCACGCGCACGGCGCCCAGTGGCAGGGCAAGCGTGTGGGCGAGCTGGACTCGATCGCGGCGTTCAGCTTTCAAAACGGCAAGCTGATGACCGCGGGCGAGGGCGGCGCCGTGCTGTTCCCGGACACCGACGACTACGAGAAGGCATTTCTGCACCACTCCTGTGGCCGGCCACGCACCGACCGTGGCTATCACCACCAGGTGGCGGGCACCAACATGCGGATGAACGAGTTCTCGGCCGCCGTCCTGCGCGCGCAGCTGGGTCGCCTCGACCGCCAGATCGAGCTGCGGGAGCAGCGGTGGCCGTTCCTATCGGCGCTGCTCAGCGAGATCCCCGGCGTCCGGCCGCAGGCCGGCGATGCGCGAGCCGACCGGAATCCGCATTACATGGCGATGTTCCGACTTCCGGGCTGGTCGGAGGAGCGGCGAAACCTGCTGGTCGACCGCCTGGTCGAGGCCGGGATCCCCGCCTTCGCGGGCTTCCGCGCCGTCTACCGCACAGCGGCGTTCTGGGAGACCGGCGCACCCGAGGAGTCCGTCGACGCGATCGCCGAGCGATGCCCAAATGCCGACGCGATCAGCCAGGACTGCGTCTGGCTGCACCACCGCGTCCTGCTCGCGTCGGAGCAGGCTCTCACCGACACCGCCGCCATCGTGGCCGACACGGTGGCCGCCGGATGAGGATCCGCACCGTTCTGGTCCCCACCGCGACGACTCGAGGGCGAGCGTACCGATGCGCAGTGTAGTGATATTCGATCTCGACGGCGTCCTGGTGGACAGTCACGAGGTGATGGGCCTGGCATTCGCCGCGGCATATGCGGAAGTGGTCGGTGCCGGACCGGCGCCGTTCGCCGAATACCAGCGTTACCAGGGCCTGTATTTTCCGGAGATCATGCGACGGATGCGTCTGCCGCTGGAGATGGAGGAACCGTTCGTCCGGGAGAGTTACCGGCTCGCGGACCAGGTGCCCGTGGTGGACGGGGTGGCCGACCTGCTCGCAACGCTCCGGACGCGCGGGTTTCGGCTCGCGGTCGCCACGGGGAAGGCGGGGCCGCGGGCTCGCGCCCTTTTGTCCACCCTCGACTTGATCCAATACTTCGACCATGTGGTCGGCTCGGACGAGGTCGTCAACGCCAAACCCGCCCCGGACATTGTGTTGCGTGCGCTCAGCCTGCTCGACGCGACACCGGAGGAGGCCGTCATGGTCGGGGATGCCCCGGCCGACATCCGTAGCGCCCGAGGTGCCGGGGTGACCGCCGTGGCGGCGACCTGGGCGACCGTGGACGAAGACGATCTGATGTCGGCCGGCCCGGATCTGGTCATTCACTCCCCCGATGAGCTTCTGCCGGTGTGCCCACCGGTATCGGTTCCGCATCGGCAGTAACGGGTCGAACGGCGAGCCGGAACCTGGCTCGGCGCGGAATCGGACCTGGGATGCGTTGGGGCTCTTCATGGTTGATGGGTGGTCGGTGTTCTGATCTTGGGGTGTTGAACGTCCTGTTCCCGCACCTCGACGGACTAGTGGTCGGTTCGGTTCGTGCTGTCGGTTCCACGGTGCGCATCAAGGCCGCCACCGGTGACAAAGCTGATCTGCCCCATCGTTCGGGTTCCAGTCGTGGTGGCTGACTGACAGCGTGTTTCTGCAATCTGCATCGAGGACCAGCAACTCTCCATCATCGCGTCGTCCGGGCCGTCACCGACGGTCCCGAAGGCGGCAGCGGCCCATTCCCGCGTTCATTCCCAAACCCTTCGACGGGGTCGGCGCTCAGAGAGACAGACTGTCCTCAGCTTCAACCGGTCGGCTGCGGCCGACCGGCGGCGATGTCCTTCCACACCGCAGGGATTGAGCGCCGCCGCGGGTCACCGTGTTCTCCTCGTCGCCCGCAGATCTGACGAACAAGGCTGTAAGCGGCCCCGCACGCGACGCCGCGACCAGCCTGCTACCGAGTAGCCCGTCCGCACCGATCACTGCGGTCGACGTCGCCGCCGCCTCCGCCAGCGATCCCGTTCCGATCGACCGGCCACGATCGCACAGGAGGCGGCGGCCCCGGCGAGGGGCACGACCGCAGGCCACGGCATGGCTCGCCCATTTCCCACCTAGTTCAGGGCATCCTGGCCTGCTGTCTCGAGCCGCTCCATGAGATATCGGGCCAGCGCCACCGGGGTCGGGTTGTTGAACACCGCGGCCGGGGTGAGCGCGGTGCCGGTGTGACTGCTCAGCCGCCGGGTCAGGTCGAGGGCCATCAGGGAGTCCAGACCGACCTCGAAGAAGCCGCGTTCCGGCTCGACCGGTTCGTCGAGACCGAGTACCCGAACCAGCTGCGCCTGCACGAGGTCCAGGATCGTCTGCTCCCGTTCGGCGCCGACCTGTGTGCTCAGCAGCTCGGCCCACCGGCTGGCCGGCTCCGCGTCGACCGGCGCTCGGTATGCGGAACGCCGCCTCGGGCGCACCAGACCGCGCAGCAACGAAGAAACCGGCCGACCGGGCTCGGGTGCCGCCCATCGCTCGGGCCTGCCGGGCATCGGGAACTGTTCGCCGGTCTCGATCGCCGAGGTCAGAGCCCCGTCCTCGCCGGGGGCCAGCATCGGTACGCGGGCACCGCAGCTCGTGGCGACAGCCCGCGCCAGCCCGTCGGCCGCGCCCGTGGCCACCTGGTCGGCCGGACCGATCAGTTCGGCCGCCGTAGTGATCACGGCGAACAGGGCGAGGTCGTGATCCGAGGTGAGCTCGGCCAGGTGCCGCAGCGACTCGCTCCGGGCTCCGAGGACCATCTCCAGTCGCTCCGAATCCAGCTCCGCGAGCGGCGTGCGGTCGGCCATCCCGGCGGCGTGCACCACCCCGGTCAGCGGGTGCTCCGCCGGGATCCCGGACATCAGGCGGCGCATCGCGTCCCGATCGGTCACATCGCAGGCCACGACGGTCGCGGACGCGCCGAACGTGGCCAGCTCGGCGACCAGGTCCGCCGCCCCGGGGTGGGCCGGACCGCGCCGGCCCGCCAGGACCAGATGACGCACGCCGTGGTCGGCGACCAGATGCCGGGCCACGCGGGATCCGGCCCGGCCGGTGCCGCCCACGATCAGGACCGTGCCGGCCGGATCGAGCGGCCGGACAGCCGGTCCGGCTTCGGCGACGGCCACCAATCGCGGGATGTGGACACGTCCGGCCCGCACCGCCGCCTGCGCTGCGCCGACGGCCAGCACCGGGCCCAGACCGACGTCCGGATCCGCATCCGGATCGACATCCACGAGAACGAACCGATCGGGGTACTCGGCCTGGACGGCGGCGATCATGCCTCGCACGGCCGCAGCGGCCGGATCGAGCATCGCGGCGGGTTCGACCGGGACCGCGTTCCGGGTCCGGACCACCAGCCGGTGGCCTGCCAGCTCGGGCTCATCCAGCCACGCCTGCGCGATGGCGAGCGCTCGTCGGCACGCCGCGACGGGCTGCTCGCCGAGCGGCACGTCGAGGACCGCGACGGCGTCGGCCATGGCGGACGGATCACCGCTGAGTTCGAGAACCTCGTCGTCGCTGTTCACTGGAAGGGTTCGCGGCGGGGCGGCGGCGGTCTCCCGGTCGAGTTCTTCCCACGCGATCCGCAGTGCACCGCCGGGCCCGCTGGGCCGGGACTCGCGCGTCGGCCGTACCGCGATCCGACCGGCGGCCAATACCATCTGGCCGGTCTCGTCGGCCGCGGTCAGCGCGACACCGTTCTCGGCCGGGCGCAGCCGGACCCGCAACAACGCGGCGCCGGTGGCGTACAACTCGACATCGCGCCACAGGGTCGCACTCCCCGGCGCGGGGTCTCCGTCCAACGCACGGCTCGCGGCGTCCAGGAGCAGGGGGTGGATACCGAAGGCAGCGGCGTCCTCGCGGAGTTCGTCGGGCAGGACCAACTCCAGGAAGGTTTCCTCGCCCCGCCGCCAGACGCCACGGACGTCCGCTCGCGGGTCGGCCGGTGTCACCGGGTCGGCGTCGGCCGGAGGCCAGACCGTAAGACCGGACTCCGTGGCTGCGGTGCCGGCGGGGCTCGAGACGAGCAGGCCCGTCGCATTCAGCTTCCAGACCGATCGGTCGCCACTTGCCGAGGTCGGCGCGGACCGCACGGTCACCGATCGCCGACCGGAAAGGTCGGCCCCACCGACGCAGACCTGCACCGCCAGCGACGCTCCTCGGTCCAGCCACGCGGGCTCGATCAGGTCGAGCTCCGCCAGCGTGCCGCAATTCAGCTCGTCGCCGGCCCGGATAGCCAGCTCGACCCAGACGGAGGCGGGTACCTCGACCGTGCCCGCCCCCGTCGCATGGGCGAGCCACGGCTGTTGGTGCGGGGACAACCGCCCGACGGCGAGCACGCCATCGGAATCCGGCAGGCCCACCACCATGGTCAGCAGCGGGTGCACCGATTCCTCCGCTGCCGCAACGGCTCCCGAGCCGCCACGCAGCCAGTAGCGGCGATGCTCGAACGGATGGGTGGGCAGGTCGCGACACAGCTCACGCCATGCCGACCCGTCCCCCGGGACGGCCGCCGACCAGTCGACCGGCAACCCGATCGCGAACGCCTCGGCCATCGCGGTGAGCACCTGGCGTACACCACCCCGGTCACGCCGCAGCGTGCCGATCACCCCGACCGGCCGACCGGTGTCGGCGACGATGTCAAGGATCGATGGCACCAGCCCCGGATGCGGGGACACCTCGACGACGGCCCGCATATCGGTGGTCACCGCGCGGACGGCCGATTCCAGCTCGACCGGTCGGCGCAGGTTCCGGAACCAGTAGCCCGCGTCGAGAACCTCGTCCGGGCCGATCCACCGGCTCTCGACCGTGGAGTAGAACCGGCACGAACCGACGAGCCCGCGCGGCCGGTGCTCGCCGACCCCGTCGAGCTGGGCCAGCATCGGGCGTTCCAACTCGTCCACCAGGAAGGAATGGGACGCATAGTCCGCCCGCAGCCTGCGGAACCAGATCTCCTGCTCGGCGGCGAAGGCCGCGAGTTGCTCGATGGCGGCAACCTCACCGGAGATGCCGACCATCGCGGGTCCGTTGACCGCGGCCAGCTCGAGCCGGCCCACGTACGCGGTCAGCAACTCCTCGGCCCGCGCGCGGCTGACGCCCAGTACCAGCATTCCGCCGGTGGGAGGCAGTGCCGCGGCCAGCCGGGAGCGCACCACGCAGATCCGCAGCGCGTCGTCCAGCGAGAGGAGGCCGGCCAGGTACGCCGCAGCGAGCTCTCCCTGTGACGACCCGATCACCACCTCGGGCGAAACCCCGGCCCGTGCCCATAGCTGCGCCAGCCCGGTCATCATCACGAAAGCGGCGGGCTGGACCACATCGGTCCGGGAGAGGTCGTTGTCACCGCCGAGCGCTTCTTCCAGCGTCCAGTCACAGTCGTACTCATCGAGCAGCTTCTGGCAGCGGCGTACCCACTCCCGGAACTCTGCCGAGTCGGCCATCAGTTCACGGCCCATGCCGACCCAGCCACCGCCCTGGCCGGGGAAGACGAACACCGCGCCGGTGCCGGGCCCGGACCGACCGCTGACCACGTCCGGGTCGGCCTCGTCGGCGGCGAGGCTGCGGAGCCGCCCGGCCAGTTCGACGTGGTCTGCCGCCAGCACGGTGGCGCGCGCTCGGTGCTTCGTCCGGCCGAACGCGAGCGCGGCGGCCAGCCGGGGCAGCGAAGGCTGCCGGCTCTCGACGGCGTCCGCCAGCTGGGTAGCGACCACAGCGAGACGGCCTGCGTCGCCCGCCGACACGACGAACGGAAGCAGGCCTCCCGCGCCGGACTCGGTCGGTTCGGTCGTGGTGACCGGCGTATGCCGAGGCGGCTCCTCGAGGATGAGGTGTGCGTTGGTTCCGCTTGCTCCGAAAGCGGACACCGCGGCGCGGCGCGGCCGGTCCGGGCGCGTCAGCCATGGCCTGGCCTCGGTCAACAGCCGGATGGTGTCAGCGGACCAGTCGACCTCGGGGGTCGACGCGTCCGCGTGCAAGGTTGCCGGCAGCATCTGGTGCCGCAGCGCCAGCACCATCTTGATCACGCCCGTCACACCTGCCGCCGCCTGAGTGTGGCCGATGTTGCTCTTCACCGACCCCAGCCACAGCGGCTCCTCCGTCTCGCGCCGGCCGTAGGTCGCCTGGAGTGCCTGCACCTCGATCGGGTCGCCCAGCCGCGTGCCGGTACCGTGCGCCTCGACGACGTCCACCTCGGACGGCGTGAGCCCGGCAACGGCGAGGGCCCGCCGGATGACCCGCTGCTGCGCGAGCCCGTTCGGAGCGGTCAGGCCGTTCGAGGCGCCGTCCTGGTTGACCGCCGAGCCCCGGATCACGGCGCCCACCGTGCTGCCCTGGGCCTCGGCGTCCGGCAGTCGCTGCAGCAGCACCACACCGACCCCCTCCGACCAGCTGGTCCCATCCGCGGACGCGGCGAAGGCCTTGCACCGGCCGTCGACCGCCAGCCCGCCAGCCTTGGCGAACTCGACGTACGCATTGGGCGTCGCCATGACCGTCACGCCGCCGACCACGGCGAGCGAGCACTCACCGTTGCGCAGGGCCTGCATAGCCAGATGCATCGTGACCAGGGACGAGGAGCACGCGGTGTCGACCGATATCGCCGGCCCCGTGAAGCCGTATACGTAGGACACGCGGCCGGACGCCACCGAGAGCGCACCGCCGGTGACCCGGAGGCCGTCGGTTTCCGGGTCACCGCCCTGCATCCCGTAGCCCTCGCCCATCACGCCGATGAAGACGCCGACATCGGAACCCCGATACGCGGCCGGGTCGAGCCCGGCGTCCTCGAAGGCCTCCCACACGACCTCGAGCAACAGCCGCTGCTGCGGGTCCATGGCCGTCGCCTCGCGCGGGGAGATGCCGAAGAATCCGGCGTCGAACTCGGCCACGTCGGTCAGAAAGCCGCCCGCCTCCACCGGGATGGTGGACAGATCCCAGCCGCGGTCGGTCGGCACCGCCGACCGACCCTCGCCGCGCGCGGCAAGGAGGTCCCAGAACCCGTTCGGGCCGCGAACACCGCCCGGCAGTCGGCAGCCGAGCCCGACCACCGCGATCGGATCGGACGAGCTCGCCGCCACGACGGTCTCGACCTGCGCCGCCGCGTCCCGGCCGGTGAGCCGCTCCCGGAGGAATCGGGCCAGCTCCACCGGTGTCGGATAGTCGAAGACCAGCGTCGCGGGCATGGCGAACCCGGCCGCGGCACTGAACCGGTTACGCAGCTCGACCGCGCCCAGTGAGTCCATACCGGCGGCCTGGAGCGGGGCGTCGGGCGCGATGTCCTCGGCCGAGGGGTACCCCAATACCAGCGCCGCCGCGGCCCGGACCAGGGACAGCAGGGTGCGCTCCTGCTCCGCCACCGACCGGCCCGCCAGCGAGCCCGCCAGGTCACCGGCGGGTGCCGTCGGGTCGGCCCGCCGGCGCACGCGCACCAGCTCTCGCAGCATTGGCTGGACCGGTCCGCCATTGGCGGCGTCGGCCCGCGCGGCGGCGAGGTCGAGCTTGATCGGCACGAGGTGGGCCGCACCGCTGTCCACGGCCGCATCGAAGAGCGCGAGCCCTTCCTCGGGGCGCAGCGGCGACACACCGGAGCGGCGCATCCGGGCCCGGTCCGCGTCACCGAGATGGAGGGTGATGCCGCCGTCCTGAGCCCACAGGCCCCAGGCCAGCGACACGCCGTGCCGCCCGTGCGCGCGCCGGATGGCCATCAGGCCGTCCAGATAGGCGTTGGCGGCGGCGTAGTTGGCCTGCCCGGCCGAGCCGAGCAGCCCGGCGGCGGAGGAGAACGTGACGAACGCGGCGAGGTCGTGGTCGCGGGTCAGCTCCTCGAGGTGACGGGCGGCGGCCGCCTTCGGGCCGAACACGGCGCCGAGCCGATCCGGAGTCATCTCGGCGAGCAGCCCATCGTCCAGCACGCCCGCGGTGTGCACGACCGCGGTGAGCGGGTGCTCCGGCGGGATCGCGGCGAGCAATGCCGCCACCGCGTCCCGGTCCGCGACGTCACAGCTGATCACGGATGTCTCGGCACCCTGTTCGGACAGCTCGGCCACCAGCGCCTCGGCGCCGTCGGCCGCGACTCCCCGTCGGCTGACCAGAAGCAGCCGCCGAACGGCTCGGGTCCGCACCAGGTGCCGCGCGACGAGCGCGCCGAGCGACCCGGTACCACCAGTGATCAGCACCGTCCCGTCCGGGTTCCACGAGGTGGGCTCCGCATCCAAGGCCCCGGCCGCCGCGAGGCGGGGGACCCGGAAACCGTCGGTCCGGGCCGCGAGCTGTGGCTCGTCGAGGGCCAGCGCGGTACCGAGGACCGGTCCGGCGTCGAGGCCCGGCTCCACGTCGAGCAGCAGTACACCGGGCATCTCGGCCTGGGCCGCACGGACCAGGCCCCACACTGCGGCGCCGGTCGCGTCGGTGAGGCCGCCGGTCCCGCCGTCGACGCCACCCTGGGTCCGCATGACGAGCCGGGTGTCCGCAGGGGCATGGCGCTGCCACGCCTGGAGCAGGGCGAGAACGTCGGCGAGGATGACCTCGGCGGGCGGGCCCATCGGTACGTCGTACACGACGACCGACGGTCGGCCGGGTGCGGCGGCGAGCGCGGCCACAGCCTCAGCGCTGTCGATACCGACGGTCTCCGGATGGCCGGGTGGAACGGCCCGGGTGGCCACGGAGTGCCACATCACCCGGTACATGGCATCCGCCATGGGGCGGGCGCCCACGTCTTCGGGGCGGACCGGCATCGAGCCGACCGACCGAACGGACAGCACCGACCGACCGGTCTCATCGGTGGCTTCGAGACTCCAGCGATCGTTGTCCAGTCGGGCGAGGCGAGCCCGCAGTCGGCGCGTCCCGGTGGCGTGCAGCACCACCGACTCCCATCGCGTCGCGAGCGAACCGGGGTCGATCACCACCCCGGTCACCGCATCGAGCAGGGCCGGGTCGAGGCCGAACGCCTCGGACGCTTCTTCATCCGCGAGCGCGACCTCCACGAAGGTGTCCTCGCCCCGACGCCACAGTCCGACAAGCTCCGAGCGTCCGGCGTCCTCCGGGTCGGTCGCGACCGGTTCGGCGCCGGACGGCGGCCACGTCTGCACCGGCTCGGCGTCGATGACGGCGCCGGCTTCGAGGGTGCCGCCGGCATGCCGGACCCAAGTTCCCTCGCTGTCCAGCGCGCCGTAGACGGTGAACGGGCGACTGCCGCCGGCATCGGCTCCGACCACGATCTCCAGCCGCACGGTCGTCGCCGGAGGGATCACGAGCGGCACCTCCACCGCCAGGTTTCCCAGTACGCCGCAGCCGAGCTCGTCACCCACCCGCACGGCGAGGTCGACGAGCGCGGCGGCGGGCAGGATCGCCACGTCGTGCAGCCGGTACCCGGCGAGCCAGGGATGGGTCGTGAGCGCCAGCCGGGCCGTGCCGATCAGGCCACCGGTGTCCGGGACGGGCACGATCGCCGACAACAGCGGATGCTCGACCTCGACCTGTCCCAGATCGGCCGCGTTCACCGCGCCGGGCGCCGAGGTCAGCCAGTAGTGCCGACGGTCGAACGCGTACGTCGGCACCGCCACGGCAGGGGCGTCCGCGGGGACGAGCTGATGCCAGTCCATCGGCACTCCCCGCACGAACAGCGCGGCCAGCGCACCGATCATGGTCTCCGACTCGGCCTGTCCGTCCCGCAGCGCGGGCACGCACACCGGTTCGTACCCGGACCGCGCCGCCGTCTCCAGGACCGGCGCGGACAGCCCGGCACCCGGCCCGAGCTCGACGAACAGCCGCCCACCCCGGTCCAGCGCGGCGCGGACGCCGTCGGCGAAGCGCACCGTGCGCCGGACATGGTCGACCCAGTAGCCGGGGTCCGTCAGGTCGGCTCCGTCGTGGGCGACCACCGGAATCCGGGCAGGATGCCAGACCACGTCCGCGATCGCGGATCGCAACTCGGCGAGCATCGGCTCCATCCGCGCCGAGTGGAACGCGTGCGACACCGACAGCCGGTGCACCTTACGGCCCTGTTCCCGCAGCGTCCGCATGGCGGCCTCCACCGCGTCCTCGTCACCGGACAGCACGACCGACGCCGGGTCGTTCACTGCGGCGAGACAGACACCCCCGCCCAGGAGCGGCCGGACCTCCTGCTCCGTCGCAGCCACCGCGGCCATCGCTCCACCCGCGGGCAGCGCCTGCATGAGGCGGCCGCGGGCGGCCACCACGGTCGCCGCGGCGTCGAGCGACAGCATGCCCGCGACGTGCGCCGCGGTGATCTCACCCACCGAATGCCCGAGCAGGAGAGCGGGTCGTACGCCCCAGGACTGGACGAGCCGGAACAGCGCGGTTTCCACCGCGAACAGCGCTACCTGCGTGTAGACGGTCTGGTTCAACGCGGCCGCCTCCGGACTACCCGGCTGCGCGAAGACCACGTCCCGGACGGGCCAGTGCACGGCACCGGCCAGCCGCTCGTCCAGCCTCGCGCACACCTCGTCGAACGCGGCGGCGTAGACCGGGAACCGGTCGTAGAGGGCGCGGCCCATTCCCGGCCGCTGCGCTCCCTGGCCCGGGAACACGAACACCACCGACGCCGCGGCACCGGCGGAGACGGCGCCCAGTGCGGTGCCCGGGCCGACCTCGCCCGCGGCGACCGTGTCCAGTCCGGCGAGCAGAGCGTCCCGGTCGCCCGCGGCGACAACCGCCCGGTGCGGGAGCAGCGCACGGTTGACGACGAGCGACCGGGCCGCACCCGGTAGCGGTAAGCCCTGCACCACGGCGGTGCGCAGCCGTCCCACCTGCCCGGCGAGTGCCGTCCCGCTCTGCGCGGACAGGACGAACGGCAGCACGACCGGCGCGACGTCCCCGCCCCCCTCCGGCGCGTCCGACTCGGGGATCTGTTCCAGGATCAGGTGGGCATTGGTGCCGCTGATACCGAACGACGAGATTCCGGCGCGCCGCACCCGGTCGACGTCGGGCCAGTCCCGGGCCTCGGTCAGCAACCGCACGGCGCCCTCGGACCAGTCGACATGGGGGGTGGGCTCGTCGACGAACAGCGTGGGCGGCAACTGCCCGTGCCGGATCGACTCCACCATCTTGATCACCGCCGCGACACCGGCCGCCGCCTGGGTGTGGCCGAGGTTGGACTTCACCGTGCCGAGCCACAGCGGTCGCTCGGCCGGACGGCCCTGGCCGTAGGTCGCGATAATGGCCTGCGCCTCGCTCGGATCACCGAGCGTGGTGCCGGTGCCGTGCGCCTCCACCGCGTCGACCTCGTCCGGGCCGATGCCGGACGCGGCGAGAGCGGCCCGGATGACCCGCTGCTGGGCCAGGCTGTTCGGGGCGGTGAGGCCGTTGGACGCGCCATCCTGGTTGATCGCGGAACCGCGGACGACGGCCAGCGGACGATGTCCCTTGCGCCGTGCGGTGGACAGCCGTTCCAGTACGACCACGCCGACACCCTCGGACAGCACGGTGCCGTCGGCCGCCGCGGCGAACGCCTTGACCCGGCCGTCCGCGGCCAGGCCCCGGGCCCGCGAGAACCCGGTCAGGCCGACCGGGGACCCCATGACGGCGACGCCACCGGCGAGCGCCATCTCGCATTCGTCCTGGCGTAGTGCTTGGGCCGCCAGGTGGATCGCCACCAGGGAGGACGAGCACGCCGTGTCGACCGTCATCGCCGGGCCCTCGAGACCGAACACGTACGCCACCCGGCCGGAGGCGACGCTGCCCGCCGTCGCCGTGGTGGTGAAGCCCTCGAACTCCGCCGGTACCCGCGTCAGGTCGCCGAGGTAGTCGTGGATGGACATACCGGTGTAGACGCCGACGGACTCGCCGCGCAGCGACGAGGGATCGACGCCCGCCGTCTCCAGGGCCTCCCATGTGGTTTCCAGCAGCAACCGTTGCTGAGGGTCCATGGCGGTCGCCTCACGCGGCGAGATGCCGAACAGCGCCGCGTCGAAGTAGCCCGCATCGTGCAGGAAGCCGCCCTGCCGGGTGTAGGTGGTACCGGCCTGATCCGGGTCGGTACCGAGGAGGCGGTCCACCTCCCAGCCGCGGTCGACCGGCAGCGGGGACATACCGTCGCGGCCTTCGGCCACAAGGTCCCAGAGCTCGGCCGCAGAGGTGACACCGCCGGGCAGGCGGCACGCCATGCCGACGATCACGATGGGATCGTCGGTGGTCGCCGGCGATCGCTCGGGGATCCGGGGCGCGGGCGCGACACCGTTGTCAGCCGACCCGCGCACCTTCTCGAGCAGATGGTGGGCCAGCTGCCGGGGAGTCGGGTAGTCGAAGATCAGCGTGGCCGGAAGCTTGACCGCGGCCGCCGCGGTCAGCCGGTTGCGCAGCTCGACCGCGGTCAGCGAGTCGAACCCGATCTCGCCGAAGCGGGTGTCATCGGCGGAGGGGTCGGCATCGGCGATGCCGAGCACGGTCGCGAGCTCGGTGCGCACCAGAGCGAGGAGCAGTTCGGTCTGCTCCTCGTCTGTCAGCCCGGCCAGCCGACGGCCCAGCGCGCTCCCGGGCTGGTCGGCGCCGGTCCGCGCCGTCCGCCGTGGCGGCCGCACCAGCGACCGGAACAGTGCCGGGACGGTGCCGTCGGCGCCCGCCTCGTCCCGGACCGCGCCGAGGTCGAGTCCGATCGGCACCAGCAACGGGGCGCCGGAGCGGATGCCCGCGTCGAAGCAGGCCAGCGCGTCCGTGGTCGGCATCGGTCGTACACCGCCCCGGCTCATCCGGGTTCGGTCGACCTCGGCGAGCCGACCGGTCATGCCGGTCGCCGGGCTCCAGAGCCCCCATGCCAGCGCCACCGCCGGCTGACCAGCCGCGGCGCGCGCGGCCACAACCGCTTCGGCGTACGCGTTCGCGGCCGCGTAGTTGCCCTGCCCGGCCGAGCCGAAGACGCTGGCGGCCGAAGAGAACACGGCGAAGACCTCGGGCGGGTCGTCGCGGGTCAGTTCATCCAGCGTCCGCAAGGCCGCTGCCTTCGGTGCGAACACCCGAGCCATGCGGTGCGGGTCGAGCCCGGTGATGACGACGTCGTCCAGCACTCCGGCCGCGTGGATGACGCCGGTCAGCCGATGCTCGGCCGGGACGGCGGCGAGCAGGGCGGCGAGCGCGTCCCGATCGGTCACGTCGCATGCGGCCACCTCGACCGACGCGCCGAGGGCGCCCAGTTCAGCTACCAGTTCGGCCATCCCGTCGGCCGCCGCGCCGCGCCGGCCCGCCAGGACCAGACGCCGTATGCCGTGCTCGGCCACCAGGTGCCGGGCCAGCAGTGCGCCGAGCACGCCGGTCCCGCCGGTGATCAGTACGGTGCCGCCGTCGGCGAACCCGGCCGCCTCCCCGGTGAGGACGGCTCGGCGCAGCCGCGGGGCCAGCACGGCGTCCTCGCGCACCGCGACCTGCGCTTCGCCGGCGGCGAGACCCGCAGCGATCGACGCCGCGCGGTCTGCGCCCGGCTCCATGTCGACCAGGAGGATCCGGCCCGGGTGCTCGGCCTGCGCAGACCGCACCAGCCCCCAGACCGCGGCACCCGCCGGATCCACGACCGGACCCGACGCCGCAACCGCACCGCTGGTCAGCACCACCAGTGGCATCGAGGCGAGCTCCGGCTCGTCCAGCCATGCCTGCACCACCTCGAGCACCCGGCCCAGCAGTGGCAGCGGCTCGGTCTCCGCGTCAGCGACCGGTCGGGCGTCCAGGAAGGCGACGTCCGGGCGGGGATCCCCGAGCTCATCGTCCAGCGCCAGCCGCACCACATCGCCCGAGTTCTCGACGACGACCTGGTGCCCCGACGCCGTAGCCGACGGCGGCAGGGGCAGCGGCGTCCAGTCGACCTGCCAGAGCGAGTCCGGCGTCCGGCCGCCCGTCTGCCCGGCGGTGTCCGCGATCGGGAGCGACACCAGTGATTCCATGGACAGCACCGGCGCACCGGTCCCATCCGCGGCGTCGAAGGACAACGCGTCCGGTCCGCACGGCGCGACCCGGACTCGCAACGCGACGGCACCGCCGGCGTGCAGCCGGACGCCGTTCCAGGCGAACGGCAGCACGTTGCTGTCGTCCGCGCGGCGGTGGAAGGCGTTCGCGTGCAGGGCGGCGTCGAAGAGCGCCGGATGAATGCCGAACCGGTCCACATCGTCCCGGTGGTCGGGGGGCAGCGCCGCCTCGGCGAAAATCTCCGCACCGCGCCGCCACACGGCGGTCAGCCCGGCGAAGGCCGACCCGTACTGGTATCCGCGGTCGGCAAGGCGGTCGTAGAAGTCGTCGACCGGTTCCGCAACGGCACCTGGGGGCGGCCAGTGACCGAAGTCGAAGCCGCCGCCCGACGTCCGGTCGTAGTCGTCGGACAGCAGGCCGACGGCATGCCGGGTCCACTCGCCGACGGTGTGCGAGCTGTGCACCTCCACCGCCCGGCGGCCGGCGGCGTCCGGCGCGCCGACGGCGACCTGCAAGCTGACGGCCGCGTCCGCCTCGAGCACCAGCGGCGCCTCGATCACCAGCTCGTCGAGCACGCCGTAGCCGAGCTCGTCGCCGACCTGGATCGCCAGGTCGACGTAGGCGGTGCCGGGCACCAGGACGTTGTCCTGGATGCGGTGGCCGGCCAGCCACGGGTGGGTGGCCAGGGACAAGCGGGAGGTGCAGACCACGCCGTTGGTCTGCGGAAGTTCCACCACCGCGCCGAGCAGCGGGTGAGCGCTGGTCGCCTGACCGAGCGACTCGGCGCCCGCGGCGGCGTTCGGCATGGTGATCCAGTACCGCTGGTGGTCGAACGGGTAGGTCGGTAGCTCGACCCGGGCCGCTCCGGCGCCCTCGGGCAGCAGGGCCGGCCATGTCACCGGCACGCCACGGACGAAGAGCTCGGCGGCCGAGGTGATCAGCCGGGCCGGGCCGTCCTCGTCCCGCCGGATCGACCCGACCGCGAGCACGTCCGCATCCAGCTCCGCCGCGATCTCGGTGATCGCCGGGAGCAGAACCGGATGGGCGCCGAGCTCGATGAAGACTCGATGGTCCTGGGCGATCAGCTCGCGGACGGCAGGCTCGAACAGAACCGATTGACGCAGGTTGCGATACCAGTAGTCGGCGTCGAACGCCTCGTCGTCGCGCCAACCGGGCTCGACCGTCGAGTAGAACGGGATGCGCGGCGCCGCGGACGTGACCGCGGCAAGATCGGCCAGCAGGGCGGACCGCACACTCTCCACATAGTGGCTGTGGGAGGCGTAGTCGACCGGTATCCGGCGGAACCGGGTGTCGCCGTCCGCGAGCTGCGCGGCAAGTTCGTCCAGCGCGGTGCCCTCTCCGGCGACCACCACGGACGAGGGTCCGTTGAGCGCCGCCACCTGCAGACGTTCCCCCCACGGCTCGATCAGGGCGCGCGCCGCGTCGTCGGCCAGCCCGATCGACGCCATCCCGCCTCCGGCCGGCAGCAGCTCGGCGATCACCTGGCTGCGCAATGCCACCACCCGGGCGGCATCGGCGAGGGTGAGTGCGCCCGAGACACAGGCGGCCGCGATCTCACCCTGCGAATGGCCGACGACCGCGTCCGGGACCACGCCGAGCGATTCCCAGACCGCCGCCATGGCGACCATTACCGCGAAGCACGCAGGCTGCACGACGTCGACGCGTTCGAGGCCCTCGGGGTCCTCACCGCGCAGGACGTCCACCAGCGACCAGTCGACCCACTGCTCGAGCGCCTTCTGGCACTCGGCTATCCGGGCGGCGAAGACCGGCGAGGTGTCCAGGAGCTGACGGCCCATGCCGATCCACTGGGTGCCCTGGCCGGGGAAGACGAAGACGATCTTGCCGGGCCCACTCGTGCCGATCGACCCGGCGATCACCCCGGCCCCGGTCCGGCCCTGGGCCACCAAGGTGAGACCCGCGCGCAGCTCCTCCCGGGTCTGCGCGACCACCACCGCCCGACGGCTCTGCACGGCGCGTTCGGTCGCCAGCGCATGGGCCAGGTCGCCGAGCGCGATGCTCTCGTCCACGGTGTCGTCGAGACGCCGGCCGAGGTTCGCCAGGGCGGTCGCGGTCTTGGCGGTGACGACGAACGGAAGCGCCCCGCCGTGAACGGCCTGCTCGCCCGGCTCGGGGGCAGCCGGAGCCTCCTCCAGGATCATGTGGACGTTGGTTCCACTGGCGCCGAACGCGGAGATGCCGGAGCGGGCCGGACGCCCGGTGTCGGGCCACGCACGGCCCTCGGTCAGCAGTTCGACGGTGCCCGGCGACCAGTCGACCTGCGGGGTCGGCGCGTCGACGTGCAGTGTGGCCGGCAGGTACCGGTTGCGCAGCGACAGCACGGTCTTGATCACCGCCGCGACGCCCGAGGCGCCCTGCGTGTGGCCGAGAACCGACTTGACCGAGCCCAGCTGCAGGGGCCGCTCGGGGTCGCGGCCCCGGCCGTAGGTGGCCAATAGCGCCTGCGCCTCGATCGGGTCGCCGAGCGTGGTGCCCGTTCCGTGTGCCTCGACGGCGTCGACCTCGTCCGCGGACAGCCCGGCGGCGTCCAGCGCGGCGCGGATGACCCGCTGCTGCGCGGGCCCGTTGGGGGCGGTGAGGCCGTTCGATGCACCGTCCTGGTTGACCGCCGAGCCTCGGATCACGGCAAGTACCGGGTGTCCGTTCCGCTGGGCGTCGGAGAGCCGCTCGAGCAGCACCACACCGACGCCCTCGGCCCAGCTGCTGCCGTCCGCCGCGGCGGCGAAGGACTTGCACCGGCCGTCGCGCGCGAGTCCACGCTGCCGGGCGAACCCGACGAAGCCGCCCGGCGTCGCCATCACGGTCGATCCGCCGGCGAGCGCCATCGTGCACTCCCCGCGGCGCAGCGCCTGACTCGCCAGGTGAATCGCGACCAGCGACGAGGAGCACATCGTGTCGACCGTGACCGCCGCCCCCTCGAGCCCGAGGCAGTACGCCACCCGGCCCGACGCGATGCCACCGGCGCTGCCCAGCGCACGCTCGAGACTAAGGAAATCCTCCGCACCCGCGACGTCGGGCGCGTAGTCCTGATGCACGATTCCGGCGTAGACGCTGGTGGTGGTGCCGCGGAGGCTGTCCGGGTTGATTCCCGCGCGTTCGATCGTCTCCCAGCAGACCTCGAGCAGCTGCCGCTGCTGCGGATCCATCGCCATAGCCTCTTGCGGCGAGATCCCGAAGAACCGGGCGTCGAACTCGGCGGCGTCGTGCAGGAACGCGCCCTGTTCGACGTAGGTCGTACCAGGCGTGTCCGGGTCCGGGTCGAACAGATTGGCCAGATCCCAGCCCCGGTCGCTGGGGAACGGGGTGTAGACGTCGACGCCTTCGGACACCACCCGCCAGAAGTCCTCCGGCCCGGCGATGCCCCCTGCGAAGCGGCACCCCATCGAGACCACCGCGATCGGCTCCGAGGCCGCGGCGAGCAACTGGCTGTTCCGAAGCTTCAGTCGCGTCGTTTCCTTGACCGACTCGCGCAATGCCCGGACGAGGTCGTGATCTGAGGTACTCACGCCGGTCAACGCTAAGGGCGCGACATGGTGGTCGGGATCCCTCAGCCTGACGGACGATGCCGTCCCAGCTGGTCGCGCAGGCCCTCCAGCAGCGCGGCCAGCGCGCCCGCGGCAGCGGTGCCGTAGACGTGGTAGTCCGGCCGGACCAGAACCGACGCCGCGCTCCGGTCCCGCAGGTAGTCCAGATACCTGCCGTCGGCCTGTTCGTCGGGTCCGAGGTGGGCGACGGTGCCACCGAGCCCGGACAGCACGGCGCGCTGGCTGTCGCCGACAGCGTCCGGCTGCTCTGTGGTGATCAGCAAGAAGCCCGCCGCGATCAGGTCGTCGAACCGGCCGCCGGGGATCACGTCACCACCGCCGGGCCGGAGCAGTCCGGCGGCCAACGGTGTCGCCTCGGGCGGTGACGTCCGGCGGCCACCGCCATTGGCCAGGATCGCCGCGTCGCGGTCGGCCGCGGCGGCCGGGTCGGTTACGCAGATGACCCGGCCGAGCTTGACCGAGGCCAGGACGGCCGCCTTGGTGTGGCCGCGCCGCTCGAGCGTGTACGTGTCGAGCAGCCGCTCGTCGGCCCGACCGCCCAGCACCAGGTCCAGCTTCCACGCCAGATTGCTGACGTCGCGGATGCCCGAGCACATGCCCTGACCGGCGAACGGTGGCATCAGATGAGCTGCGTCGCCCGCGAGGAAAATCCGGCCCTGCCGCCACTGCTGGGCCCACCGGGCATGAGATCGGTAGACCCCGCTCCTGAGCAGCTTCGCCGTCTGTGGCGTGACGCCGTGCGGCGCCAGCAGCCGCCACGCCGTCTCGACGTTGTCCAGCTCGGCGCCGGACTCCTCCGGCAGGCACATGAACTCCCAGCGCCGCCGGTCGCGCCCGCTGCCAACCAGTGTCGTGGGCCGGGCCGGGTCGCACAGCTGCAGATTTGTCGGTACGAATTCGCGGGGTTCGTGCAGTTCGACGTCGCATAGCAGCCACTCGAAGGAGAACTTCAGGTCGGTCATCGGCACGGCGGTCAGTTCGCGGACGATGCTGTTGGCCCCGTCGCAGCCGACCAGCCAGTCGGCCTGGAAGGTGTGGGCGGTGCCGGTCTCATCCTCGGCGATCGCGGTCACGCCGTCGTCGGTCTGGCGAACGTCGACGACAGACAGGCCACGCCGGACATCGACCCCGGGTTCGGCCACCAGCGCGGTGCCGAGCAGCTGCTCCAACGCCGGCTGGTGCATCGTGTTGGCGTCCGGCCACCCGTACCGGCCGACCTCACTGAACCTGATGTTCAGCAGGACCTGCTGGTCCGCCCCGCGCCACTGGTAGCCGGTCGCGGGTACCGATATCTCGGACAGCCCGGCGCCGACACCCGCTGCCGCCAGCAGCCGGGCGGTCTCCCCGTCGAAGCTGGTGGCCCGCGGCAGCCCGAAGACCTCGCGATGTCGCTCGAGTACGGTCACCCGGCGTCCTCGGCGGGCCAGCAAGCTCGCGAGCACGGCACCGCTCGGACCGCAGCCGACCACCAGGACGTCGGCCGGTGAGGACGGGGTAGCCATGTCACGCCTTTCTGCTGAACCCTGTTGCGACTGCGCGACCATACGCAGTCGACGTGGCGCGCTACCATCGCTCGCCCTGACAGTGCCGACGGCTGACCAGCGGCCCTGCGGTGGCAATCACTGTCAATGCGGGGGATCCGCGGCGGCCGACACCGCACTTAGCGTTGCTCCGCACACCTTTACGACGGGCTGGTCTGCCCTGGTGCCCGGCCGCGCGGTCGATCCGCCGGTCGCGATCGTCGAGCTGCATCGGAGATCAACATTGCGGAGGAACGACCACTACGTCCGCCGGATTCTCGGTCGGCTCGACGCCGATCCTGACGCCATCCCGGTAATACTCGGGGACGAGCCATTCTCGGCCGAGCGTGTCGCCCGGGCGATCCGCACGACAGCCGCGTGGATGCGCTCGGCCGGAGTCGGCCCTGGTACCTCGGTCGCCGTGCTGACCAGCCCGAACACACCGTCCACACTGATCTACCGGTACGGGGCGAATCTCGTCGGCGCGACGGCGGTTCACATTCGGGGGATCAACGCCGCGGATCCGCACGACGAGATGGGCCCGCACATCCAGACCGAGATCCTCGCCGATCTCCGGCCGGCGGTGCTCGCGGTGGACCAGGACAACCTCGAACGGGCACGCGGCCTGCGTGCCGCGGCCGGATCGGAATTCACCATCAGTGCCCCCGGTCCGTCCGGGCCCGGCGTGCTGGATATGACCCGGTCCCCGGCCGCGGAGTTCGACGACTCGACGGCCGAGCCGCCGCAGATCGCCGCGGTGACATTCACCAGCGGCTCGTCGGGCCGACCGAAGGGCATCAGCTGGCCCTTCGCCGTGAAGAACGGCATGGCTGCGGCCATGGCCGACGCCGAGCCGGCCGTGTGCCTGATCACGGGATCCCTCGCCCACTCCAGCGGCTTCTCCGCCGATGACGTGATCATCGCCGGGGGCAGCGTCGTACTGCACAACGGGTTCGATGCCGAGGCCGTGCTCCGGGCCGTCGAACGACACCGCGTCACCCGGCTCGTCCTCGCGTCTCCGCAGGTGTATGCCCTCACCGACCATCCCGCATACGACGACTACGACCTCACCAGCCTGCGCGAGGTGTACTACACCGGGAGTCCGGCCGCGCCGGAGCGACTGGCCGGCGCCGCCAAATCCCTCGGCCCGGTGCTGTTCCAGGTCTACGGCACGAGCGAAACCGGCATGATCAGCATGCTCACCCCGCAGGACCACCTGGACCCCGACCTGCGCCGCACCGTGGGCCGGCCCCCGGCGAACGTGCGGATCACCATCCGCGATCCGCACGATCATGACCGGGTCCTGCCGCCTGGCGTCCCCGGCGAGATCTGCTCTTCCGGTAGCTGGGCAATGAGCCACTACTGGAACGACCCGGACCTGACCGCTCGGACCATCCGCGACGGATGGGTGCACACCGGCGACATCGGACGACTCGATGAGTCGGGATACCTGACCCTCGACGGCCGCCTGGATGGCGTGCTGAAGGGCCACGGCGTCCGGATCTACCCGGAGGCGGTGGAGCGCGTGCTCCTCGAGCACGCGGACGTGGCCCAAGCGGCGGTGTTCGGGATCGAAGACGACGACCACCTGGCGCTGGTCCACGCGGTGGTGACGCCGGCTTCCGGCGGTACGCCACGACCGGCCGACCTGCGGACGTACGTGGCGGACGCACTCGGCGACAGCCACGCCCCGGTGGAGATCGAAGTCAGATCCGGGCTGCCCCTGCTGGGATCGGCCAAGCCGGATCGGAACCTGCTGCGGAAGCAGGCGCTGGGCGCGCGGTTCTGGCGCTCGTCGCTGGACGGAGTCACCGGGACTTCCCTGCTCCGGGATCTGCTCACGCCTCCGGCCGAGGGCTCGGCCGACGCCTCGATCCGCGAGCGCCGGATCGACGCGGTCACGGCCGGGTGCACCCCGCAGGAGCCCGCCGCGGAGAGCACGCTGCGCGCGGTATGGGCGACGCTGCTCCATCTGCTGGGGGCCGGGTCACCGGTCGTCTTCGGAAACCGGGACGCCGGTGCGGACCCCGGCCTGCGGCCACTCCTGGTGACCGTCGCGCCCGGGGACTCGCTCAGCGTTGTCGCGGACCGGACCGGGCACGCCGCAGCCGCGTCGGCCGAACATGCCTCGCTGGGACCGCAGGGGCGAGCGATGCTCGACTCCGCCGCCGATACCCTGTTCGACACCGCGGTCAGCTTCACCCGCCGCGGGAAGGCGCTGCCCGATCTCGCCCGGCCACTCGCCGCCGAACTCAGGGTGGGCCGTGACGAGGGCGAACTCGTTCTGACCCTGGTCACCGACCCGCGGCGCGTCGGCCCCGACGCCGCGCAACGCCTCCTCGACCTGGTCGTGCTCCTGCTCCGGACGTTTCACGGGGCACCCGGCCAACTGCTCGCGCGCCTGGACCTTCTCGACGTGAACACCCGCCACCGGCTGCTGCGGGAGTGGAATACGGCCCGGGAAGCACAGCACGCCGTGACTCTGGGCCGACTGTGGCAACGTGCCGTGGACGAGCACGCCGAGCGGCCGGCTGTGGAAGAGGCCGACGTCACGACGTCCTATGCCGAACTCGATCGCCGGGCCGAGCGCCTCGCGGCGGCGCTCGCCGCGGTGGGTGCGGCACCGGGGCGGATGGTGGCGCTCGCGCTGCCCCGTTCTCTGGATCTGATCACCGCGGTCCTCGCGACCGTCCGGACCGGTGCGGCATTCGTACCCGTCGACCCGGGATACCCACGGGATCGGATCGCGGCGATGCTGGAGGACTGCGACCCGTTGGCGGTCTGCACGACGGCGTCGGCCGACCTCCCGTTGACTCGTCCCTGGCCGCGCATCCACGTGGACGACCAGGAGCCCGGCGGTCCGGCGGACGGGTTTCCCCTGGTCGCGCCGCAACTGGCCGATCCGGCGTATGTCATCTACACCTCCGGCACCACCGGCCGGCCGAAGGGCGTCGTGGTCACCCATGCCGGGCTGGCGAACCTGGCCGCGGCCAAGCGCGAGGGCCTGGCACTGGACAGCAACGCCCGGTTGCTGCAGTTCGCCTCGCCGAGCTTCGACGCGTTCGTCGCCGAGTTGATGGGCGCGTTCACCTCGGGAGCGACGGTGGTCGTGCCGCCGCCGGGCCCGCTCGCCGGAGAAGTGCTGGCGGCGGTTCTGGTCCAACACCGGATCACTCATGCCATCCTCCCGCCGGTGGCGCTGTCCAGCATGGATCCCGCAGCTGTGCCCGGGCTCCGCGGCCTGATCAGCGCGGGTGAGGAATGTCCGGCCGAACTGGCCGCGCGGTGGTCGAATGGCCGCCGGATGGTCAACGCCTACGGCCCCACCGAGGTCACCGTCTGCGCCACCCAGAGCGGACCGCTCACCGACAGTGGCCGGCCCCCGATCGGACGGCCCGTCGCCGGTGCCCGCGTCTACGTGCTCGGTCCCGGTCTGCGGCCGGTGCCACCCGGATTCCGGGGGGAGCTCTACGTCGCGGGCCCCGGTGTCACCCGGGGTTACCTCAACCGGCCCGCATTGACGGCCGAACGCTTCGTGGCGGACCCGTTCGGCCCGCCCGGCAGCCGGATGTATCGCACCGGCGACATCGCCTCCTGGCGCAACGACGGTGACTTGGACTTCCACGGCCGGGCCGACGATCAGCTCAAACTGCGGGGATTCCGGATCGAGCCGCGCGAGGTGGCGGCGGTGCTGGAGGAACTGCCCGCGGTCACCCGAGCAGTCGTCGGCGTACGCGAGGACGGCGACGGCCGCGCCCGGCTGGTCGCCTGGGTCGTGACCGCCGACGGGTCGGCGCCCACCCGCGAGCAGTTCCGCGATCACGCCGCACACCGGCTGCCGCAGCACATGGTGCCGACCGAGTACGTAGTCGTCGAGGCCCTTCCCGTGACACCGAACGGCAAGCTCGACCTGGCCGCACTGCCCGCGTTCGCCGAGCCGGAGAGCCCCCCGCCCGCGACGGCGCAGCTGGCTCCGCGGACCCCCGCAGAACGCGCGCTGACCGCTATCTTCGAGGAGCTGCTGGACGCCACCGACGTCGGCGTCGACAGCAACTTCTTCGCGCTCGGTGGTGACAGCATGCTGGCCATCACGCTGATTCGGCGCGCTCGCGAAGCGGGTCTGGCCCTCTCCCCCAAAGACATCCTGGCAAACCCCACGATCGGCGCACTCGCTGCGGTGTCGACATCGCTGTCGTCCCCACCTGCCCAGACTCCTCACCTGGAAGGCCACCGATGACCCGACCAGTAGTCAGCCCCGAGCTCCTCGACTCGCTCGACCTCGCCGACCCCGTGCTGCACGCCGAGAACGAACTCTGCGAGGTCTGGCGCCGGCTCCGCGAGGACCGGCCCCACTACTGGCACCCACCGAAGGGGGACCGCCCCGGCTTCTGGGTCTTCACCCGCCACTCCGACGCGATGACGGTCTACCGCGACAAGGCACACTTCACCACCGAGGGCGGCAAC
Source organism: Nocardia nepalensis (assembly GCF_048910785.1). NCBI lineage: Bacteria > Bacillati > Actinomycetota > Actinomycetes > Mycobacteriales > Nocardiaceae > Nocardia > Nocardia nepalensis. The sequence goes on from NZ_JBKBET010000037.1 coordinate 428,858, forward strand.
GCGCTGGCGACCCTGCTCACCGGTGGTGACTCCGCATCCGGCTCGATGCTCGCGGTAACCGACGGCGACAAGCACACCCAGCTGCGCAACGTGTTGAACGCGGCGTTCTCCCCCGGTCGGCTCAAGAACATCCGAGAGGCGATCCGGCGCACGATCGACGACCTGATCAGGGCCGCGATCGAGAAGGGCGACCAGTGCGATTTCGTCCGCGACGTCTCCGCGAGCATCCCGCTGGGTGCCATCTGCGGTCTGATGGACGTGCCCGAGGCGGACCGCCGCTATCTGCTCGGGCTCACCTCACACGCCTGGAGCTCCGACTACGCGGACGCCCCGCCTCAGGAGAGTTGGCAGGCCAAGAGCGAGATCCTGCTCTACTTCGCCGACCTGGCGGAGACCCGGCGCGGTAGTGATTCCGACGATGTGGTCAGCCTGCTGGCCAACTGTCACCTCGGCGGTCAGCCGTTGAGCGAGGCCGACCTGATGTCCAACTGCTACGGGCTGATGATCGGCGGGGACGAGACCGGACGTCATGCCATCTCCGGCGGTCTGCAGGCGCTGATCGAGTCGCCGGACCAGTGGCGCGCCCTCAAAGAGGGCACCGTCGGCGTCGACACCGCCGCCAACGAGGTGTTGCGCTGGACTGTTCCTTCGTTGCACGGCGGGCGCCTGGCGTCCGGTGACACCATGGTCAACGGGCAGCCCGTCAAGAAGGGCGACATCGTCAGCGTCTGGATCTCTTCGGCCAACCGGGATCCCGAGATCTTCGCCGATCCGGACCGCTTCCTGCTCCATCGCACGCCGAACAAACACCTGACCTTCGCGTTCGGCTCGCACATCTGCCTGGGACACACCCTGGCACGCATCGAGGTGGAGGAAGTGCTCGACGCGCTGCGCACGCTCGTATCGGCCGCGGAGCAGACCGGGCCGGAGAAGTGGATCTACTCCAGCATCCTGCACGGCATGAGCTCCCTGCCGGTGGTGCTGACACCGGAGCCGGCGTGAACCGCGTCGCCATCGTCACCGGATCGGGCCGGGGTATCGGTGCTGCCGTGGCTGGTCGGCTGATCGAGGATGGCATCGATATCGCCGTCCTCGACATCGATCCGGTAGCCGCGGCGAATACCGCCGCCGGCTTGGAGCGGGCGGGCGGCCACGCCACGGCCATCGCGGTCGACGTCAGCGACACCGACTCGGTCCGCGCGGCGGTCGACCAAGTCGTCGACCGCCTCGGTGCGCCCGGCATCCTGGTCAACAACGCCGGCATCACCCGGGACAACCTGCTCTTCTATCTCTCGCCGACCGACTGGGACCTGGTCATCAACGTGAACCTGCGCGGCACATTCCTGATGACGAGCGCGGTTGCCGAGCACATGGCCAAGCTCGGCTGGGGCCGGGTGGTGAACTTGTCGAGCATTGCGGCGGTCGGCAACGTCGGCCAGGTCAACTATTCGGCGGCGAAGGCCGGAATCGAGGGCCTGACCAAGACGCTGGCCCTGGAACTCGGTCCGCTGAACGTCACGGTCAACGCCGTGGCGCCCGGCTACGTGGTCACCGAGATGACCGCGGCATTGGCGGCACAAACCGGCCGCACGGCCGAGGAACACCAGGCACAGGCCGCGGCGACGATTCCGCTGCGCCGAGTCGGTCAACCGAAGGACATCGCCGACACAGTGGCCTTCCTGGCGAGCGACCAGGCGTCGTTCGTATCCGGCCAGATCATCCATGTCGCCGGTGGGCCGGTCTGCTGACCCGGCGCTGTCGCCGCCCGCATCTTGCGCGGGGAGTGTCGGAGCCCCGATTTCAGCTCGGAGCGAGCAGCCGAGCCAATGCGACAGCGCCGTGCAGTGTCGACAGCCCGCCGAACCGGGATTCTCGAATTGATGGGGTACTCGGCACACCAGGGCGGGCCAGTGTGCGCACATGCGCGTCGATCCTGGCGACGAAGTGCGGCAACCCGGCCGCGAAGCCACCCCCGACGACGACCACATCCGGGTGCAGCAGCTCGTTCACCCCGGTGATCGCCACCGCGAGCCGGTGGCACGTCAGATCCACCGACTGCACAGCCCATTGCTCCTCGCCGATGACGCCGGAACGCAACTCCGCGAACGTCACCGGCGCGCCGCGTAGCCGACCGGCACGCTCGAGGGTGGCTGGTCCACTCGCGGTGGCCTGCAGGCAACCCCGTCTACCGCATCGGCAGCCGGGACCGTCCGCGTCGGTTATCAGATGGCCGATCTCGAACGACCCGGTGTCCGCTATCCCGGCGCTTACCCCACCGATGACCATTCCCCCGCCTACACCGGTGCCGACCCCGATGTAGAAGAGACGATCGCTACCGCCTGCCTCGGCTTCGGCCAGCGCTGCCAGGTCTGCGTCATCGGCGAACCGGATCGGGACACCGCCGAACAGCTCCCGGAATACGCGGTGGATATCCAGGCCAACCCACTCGGGGCGGTTCGGCCAGGCCGAAACCACACCGTTCGAGTCGAGGGTGGCCGGCAATCCCACACCCACCGAGTCGAACCCGGTCGAAAGCTGCCCGCGCAGCAGACCTACTTCCCTCGATAGTTGCGCGAGATCGGCCTCGACCCCGCGCGCGGCCCAGTGAAACACCCGGTCCTGTACCACGCCGCCGTCGGTTTGGGCTCGCAGAGCTGTCTTTGTGCCGCCTACGTCGATTCCAAGCCAGGTGCGCCCCCGACTCAGCGTGCGAACCGGATCCGGGGTCACTTCGCGACGCCCGGCGACAAGGTCATCATCCGACCTCCTCCATCGCAGCCGCGGCGGTCAGTGCGGTGGGCTCGCCCGCAGCCGCGTAGATTGCCTCGATCGTGCCGACGATCCGGCGTGCTCCCCTGATCGCCGTTCCGAGCGCGAGGGGGTCGGTGAGCCGGTCCCGAATCTCATCGAGCAGGCGGTCGTATTCGGTGCCGGGTAGCTCCCTCGGCACCGCGATCTCCCGGATGCGCCGGTCGGAAACGAGGGTGATGCCAGGGCGCTGCTCGCGATTCGGGCTGAATCCGAATGTGCAGCGCAGTGTCGCCGTTCCAGCACTGCCGGTGACCCGGATCGACGTCGAGTCGTGAGTAACCGCGGCCGAAGCCCAGCTGGCGGCCAGTCCGACCCCGATTCCGCTATCGGTCACCATGAATGCGCGAACGGTGTCTTCGACGTCGGCGACCATGCCTATCGACTCCGGGTCCGCACGCCACGTCGTGCTCTTGGACGGCGTGTTCACATGGTCGTAGGACGTCATGGCCGTGACTTGACGGAAGGTCGCCGGACCGGTGATGTCCTCGAGGACATCGAGCAGGTGCCAGCCCAAGTCGACCAGCACTCCGCCACCGGACAGCTCCCGATTGGTGAACCATCCACCGGCCCCCGGAATCCCATTTGCGCGCATCCAACTCAGGTCGACAGTGCGCAGCTCGCCGAGCTGTGGCAGCAGGGCCCGAAGCTCGGCGATATCAGCGCGGTGGCGAGCGGCGCTTCCGGCCAGCAACGGTGCGCCGCCACAGCGTTCGGCCGCCGCCAGTGCGTCCGCCTCCGCGGTGGACACGCACACCGGCTTCTCGATGAACGTCGCGATGCCGCGCTCCAGCAGTGTGCGGCCAACCGGCGCGTGCAGGTAGTTCGGTAGCGCGACAATCGCCAAATCGGCAAGGTCGGGGTCGAACTCTTCGAGGCTCAGCGTGGCAGGTCGGCCGGTCGCCACGGTGAAGCGGGCTCGACGATCAGGGTCTGGATCGACCGCTGCCACTACCTCGTAGTCCGAGGCGGCCTGTAGGCGTGGTAACCAGATGTGCTGACTGGACCAGCCGAAGCCGATCAAAGCCGTGCGTATGGTCATGCCGCGGCCTCGCGCTCGGTGTCGTCGAACTGTGGCCAATTCGGGTACACCGGGGTGAATCGGGAACTCATCGCGAATTTCTCCTCTGCCTGGTGACCGAGGTTAAGAATGTCGTTCGGTGCGGCACATCCCTCGATCTGACAGATCAGTCCGCGCAAAGCTCGAATCGCCACGAGTTGGGCCCTGCGAAGACCACCTTGTCCTGTCCGGCCGCCCGGGAATCCCTGTGTCGCTGGTCGTTTCGGCCATCAACCAGCCGCCCCATTTCCTCGGTTTCCGCACTCTCGCCGCAGCACTGACCTGCCACAAAGAGCTCGCGAAATCGACCACGTGAGACACAGTCTCAGCACCGGTCGGACCTTCGTCCCCGGCGTAGGCGATCTACGCGGGCAGCGCTGGACCTCCAAGTGGCCACCGCAGCTCGATGTTTCGAAGGTATTCGGGCCGGTCTCCCGAACTGCCGTCGAAAGCCTGATCGACTCGCACGCACACGCCACCCAATTGCCGCTTCCCGGCAGGAGAAGGCCGAGACACATTGGTGCGCAGCGGCTTTACCGACAGCATGGCCGATGTAAATTGCGATGAGGTCCCAACCAAAGCGCCCGCGATCGTGGCGCAGCCCACTCGCGTCGTATCAACGGAACGCGAATCCGGAATCTGGCACACACTCCGCGACTCCACAGGACCCCTCACCCACTCAACAGGACCCCCCTTCTCCACCACATCACCTTCCGCACAGTTGGTCGGCCGATCACGTGGAACTGGTGGCGGCATCGGCCAAGAGAGTCCCGCCGTCAGTTCCACGTGATCACTTGTCCAGTAGCGCATCTCGGGCGGACCACAGCGGCCGACGATCACGGAATGTGTGATCGACACAATCGGGATGCGGACGGGCACTTGACGATTCATCATCTCGCGGGCGCTCTGATGGCGGGCCGCTGGCGCCCCTTTTCCGCATCCGAACGGGCCTCTGACCGACAGCGCGGCCGAGGCTGGGCCTGCGGTCCGCATCGCGGCCAGGACCGTGGCGGCGCCGACGCCTCGTCCGGGCGCGCGCAGGTGTCGAACCGGGTGGGGTACACAGCCGCTATCAGCCACGAAACAGCAGTGACAAACCACGCAATTTATCTACGATTCAGCGGGTGCCGACACGAAATCAGCCCCCGACCGTCAGAGCGTTTCCGCTGGTCAGAGGCTGTTTCCCGCTCCCCCATCTGGACTCGAACCAGAAACCTGCCGACTAGCAGAACGTGGGGCTATCACAGACAGCGATGGACAACTAGAGAAGTGTCAAAGTTGTTGCCCCTCAACACTAATCAGCCGCGACCGACCATCTGGAACAACTCGGGGCGACTGCATGCAACCAGGACGACCGGCCACATAGTGGAGACTTCCTGGCGACTAGTTCGATCCTCTCAAGAACCCGCCCGCGCACCGCCAGATGGCCAGCGACTGACTGCGCGCGACACGCCGAGCTGCGTAGACGCCCCTTGACAGTCGCCGTAACGATAGATTCCACAACCAGGGTCCGTATAGGAATCCAGTTCGCAGGTCGGAAGCATCATGTATCGGCCAACAAAGTTAAAAACGACCGGTCTGAATCTGCTTGCGATCGAGCAACCTGCGATTTCAGCTACTTGAGCGACCGGTTGAAGGTTACCGTTGCAGTGATGAAGAAGAGGGGACAGCTCCCCTGGTGGGAGCTGGAATATGCTGAGCCACAACTGTTTTCAGCGGGCACATGCGTTACACATTGCGGCAAGGAACCAGATAGGTTCCCAAATCATCCTCGATGGTATCGACCCGGCGAATATGCGATATCGGTAGTAGAAGGAAAGCTAGATGTTGCAAAAGCGGTGTACGCAGCTTTTGGACGTTCGTACATTCCGGGCGACATAGTGCGATATTTCAACGTTGGCGTACTACGGGACAATGAATACTGGGTTTACAGCCAGCCGACAGATAGGAATCCCATCCATGGGAGGATCTCGGCACCGGTCAACGGAACGAGTGTCAAAGAACATAAAGCCTGGTGGGATAGGTCAGAGCGTGTCACACTCGAAGCATTGGTAGCAGGTCCGGAGGTTGAGCATGTTCCGCTTTAGGCGTCGTGCCCCCTTTGCTTGGACGAAGGAGCTCCAGCTCAAGGAGCTTCAACAGCCGACTAAGGTTGTGCCCCTGAACGGTCTATCTAGCATGGCCAAGCTACGGTCTGGCGCCCTGTTGAACTGGGTGTTTGACGAGCCAGACTACGACACGACGTATCACTTGTTCGTGTATCTGACGGATGCCGAGTCCCAGAAAGTCTACGACGCTCCTGTGGACGCGGGGATGCTTGAGCCCGTTCGGGGGAAGCTGACGAACCGTGGCGGGATCCTAGCTGTGATCAGCGACGCAGACGTCGCCACGCGGCGCTACGAGATACCGGAGCGTGGGCTTGAGCCTGAGTTCATTGCGGATCTGTTGATTGCAGCAAAAACCTTGCCCGAGTACGTCGAGGCGGTCACTGCTGGAGCAAGAGCTGAGTTGGACCGGATCCAGCTTCGGCAGGCCGAGTACCAGCTAGGAAGAGACCAGGCGGCGCATAAGATTTCGCAGTATGCCACCCAGGTGTCTCGGCTTAGGGCGTCAGTGGAGCGCGTGGATAACAACCGCGACGACGTTGCCGTCTCAAGCGCATTGCGGCAAATTTTCGCTTAGTAGAGCCATAGCAGGTTCTGGTCAGGCCGAGTCCCTGACCTGCGGCTAAGCGTGGCCCGATGTCGTGTAGCTACGTGTCCGGAACCTACGTCCCTCCCTGCTTCCTCATACTTGCGCCCCTCAGCGGAACTCGGCCGTGTCAAGGGCGCTCTTTCCCTTGACTCGGCCGAGTGGAGCGAGACAATCGGCGTATGAGGTGGCTGGGAACTGCCGCGTGATCCACTTCCGGTCCGTAGGTCGTCGATACCGCCGAATCGCTCGATACTCACAGGAAATGACTTGGCCTGAACAGGTCATTGCACCAGACTTCATCTGTGGCAGATCAGTTGCTTCCCGACGACCTTTTCGCGGCGATCGGTCGCGTAGCCGCTGCCAGTGCAAGGTTGGAAGAGGCGATACGTGATATCGCCATTGATCACGCCGACACCGGACTCGGCCACGGATCCGTAATTTTTGAGGGCCAGTCGATGGACTGGCTTATTTCTAACGGGGTCGCTGTCATTGACTCGGAGCTGAGTGTGCCGAGCCTGGTGGAGCGCGAGCCCGAAACGTACTCAGCCCTACTGGAACTGCGAGAGCTGACCAAGAGTGCCTCGGCGCTCAAGAACGACCGCAATATCGTCGTGCATGGCGTGTGGCGTGCGAAATGTTGGCTCGCGGACTACGACGAAGCGGACTTCGAGGATGGGGGACTCCCGAGATGCACGCCGAGGTCGTCCCGCTCTAGACGTAACGACGAACCACTCTTCCATGTGAACCGCAGCCGCTACCGGCAGGTCTTCGGTCAGGAGCAGGCGTGGACGGTGTCGGATGTCTTGGCAGTGGCGTCGACCACCAACAGTTACATCGAACGGCTTGTCGGGGCACAGCGAGCCTATAAAGCTGCCTTCGCATCCGATTTTGAACGTCGGCGAGGGTGACCACAGCCGGTTGACCGGGCAGAGAGCCCGCGCGGTTTCGTGTCCAGCTGCTCTCTGTAGGTCGGGTACGGCTAACGTCGTGCCCAGCACGGTCCGGTGATCGAGAAAGCGGTCAGGGTCGAACGGTCTGCGTTCTGCCACGTTGCCAAAGTGGATGCCGTTACAGGCAAACAGGACCGATGCCTTTGGATGGCGCAGTGCGGTGCCGACGCGCCGACGCGCCGTGCGACCGCCGTTCAGGGAGCGCGCTGCGTGTCGTAGCGCGGCGGTGGCGCTCTGCGCCGCCGCAGGCGCTCTTGAATCTATATAGCCAAATTCGGCAACAACTTGTGATCGCGGTGTGCGACCGGGAAGACGTGCGGAGTTCGGACGGAGAGAACACAAAGGAACGGCTGAGGTCTCTAGCCCCCATGAATGGGACAGGCGGAGACCTCAGCCGTTCCTGTGCTGGCGGTTGCTATTGGTCGTCGGTGGAGTCGAGCACCCAAGCGCGGTATCCAGGGTGCACGTCGACCACTGGGACGGCGATTACTTGAGGCGTGTCGTATGGATGCTGTTGGTTCGCTCTCTCAATGATCTTGGGTACGAGAGACTTCCGCGTGTGAAGGACTACGAGCGCTTCGGCGTCATCGGAGATGTCTCCTTGCCACCGATAGATCGAGCGAATAGCAGGGATGACGTTGCCGCAGGCGGCAAGCCGGTCGCTGACAAGCTCGCGAGTGAACGACGCAAGCCAGTCGGCACTTTCGGCAGAAATTGTCACGTCAACTAATTCGTCCACGGGATGCTCCGTTTGTCTCGATGAGTTGTTCGACTATGCGCTTAACGCTGTCGACATCGCGGGCCATTGCTCCCCAACCGGTAATCACTTCGCCGTCGTAGCTCATGCCGACCCATCGGCCGTAAGCGCTCTGACCGTGCTGGTGCAGGTGGAAGTAAATCGAGCCTTTCGACCGCACCGCCCCATCGGTTGCTCGGTACCAGCCAATGAGAGCTTCGTTGTCCCATATGCGGACTTCTCCACGCCACGCATACGTGCCGCCTTCGAGGCTGACGTTCACTGCGCGGCTTGCGTCCAGGTGGATCTGGTCGGCTTGCTGATTCGCGAACATGCTGTGCACGTCGACGCGGGGGACGCCATCCTTTGATGTCTCCCACGCCGCCCACCATTCGCCGCTGAGGTTCAGCCCGGTCGGTATTTCGCCAGCTAGCTCAGCGAGGGAGATGCCGAGGGCCTTCGCAAGTCGGACGGCCACGGAGAACGCGGGTTCTTGCTCTCCGGCTTCGTAGCGAACGACTTGACGAAGGTTCACGCCGATCGTCTCGGCGATCTGAGATTGCGTGAGCCCCAACTGATTTCGACGTGTCCGGATCACCTCCGACATAGCCATCTTCGTCGTCATGGATTCCTTTGCCTCGAACTCTTGCGGGATGTGACGTTCTAGTCCTATAGTACGACTAGACGAATTAGTCGTATCAAGAGACGGCAGTCCTTCCAAACGACGTATGAGTCTCATCTATTCCCACATCGAGACAGGGAGTTCAACCAATGGCTGTGAAGAAGTTTCAGCGGTTCCCGATCCCGCACGACATCGGATTCGAGGCGGGGGCGGCGATCATCAACGTGCCTGAGCCGGTGATGAAGTTCAACGAGCGCAAGCGGGCCTATACCAACGAGCAGGAGCGCGACGAGGAGACCGGTCTTCTGAAGTGGAAGGCCAAGATCATTGACTTCTCGGCGGATGTCCGGGGCTCGGACATGGGCATTGACCTGATCTTCTTGTCGGCGGTGCAGCCGATTCCGACGGGTCCGGAGCTCCGTCCGGGTATGCGTGAGGTGGTCTTCGAGAACCTGATGGTTCAGCCGCGGGCGACCAAGGCGGGTGACTTCGCCAAGCTGATCTACTCGTACTTCGCGACGGGCATCGTGGGCGATAACTCGGGTGCCAAGCAGCCTGCGAACAATGTCGGCGCTGCACGTCCGCGTGACGAGAAGGCTGCGTGATCGTCATGTCGTACATGAGCGTTGTGACCAGTCGATACGACAGCGTCGAACTTGAGTACAAGTCTGCCCGGCCAGGTGAGTACGGGCCTCTGCCTCCGGTGGTGTACCTGAATCTCCGGGACGGCGGGGGCAACGCCTACGTGGCTTTGACCATTGAGGATGCTCGCGCGGTCGCGGAGGCTTTGCCGCAGATCATCATGCTGCACGATGCCGCTGAGCGTCTGGCTGCTGAGAAGGCGGTGGCGTGATGGTCGATCGCGAACTCAACCGGTTGGTATCCGAAGCTCTGACGCAGATGCTCGATCGTGCGGACCGCTACGGTGTGGGCCGGTATGCCTCGATGACGGTGTTCGAGCCGTCGGAGCTGTCGGCAATCGGCTGGCCGTCGAGTACCAGGCAGGCGGATGCGTGATGTCCACGCACAAGGGGATGTTGGCAGCGCGGGTGTTCGCGGTCCTGGTGATCGTGGGCGTCGGCGCTGCCGCGTTCCGCCTCTCGTTCACCACCCTGCGGGATCTGGCGAAGCTGGCGCATATTCCGGCGTCGGATGCGTGGTTGTTCCCGCTGATCATCGACGGCACGATCGTGCAGGCAACGGCTGGTGCGTTGGTGTTGGCGAAGTCACCGGAACGCAAGTTCTTCACCAGGGTTCTGGCGGTGGGTGCGCTGGTGTCGGTGGCGGGCAACAGCATTCACGCTGTCGCTGGTGGTAATCCGCTTCCGGGCTGGTTGTGCGCGGTGGTGGCGGCTATCGCCCCGATTTCGCTGCTGGTCGATACGCACGGTTTGGCGGTGTTGTTCCGTGCCGCACAACGAAACGTGGCCTCCGCGGTTGCTCCTGAACCGGTGATCGAGGAGTCATCGGAGCCGGTGTATGAGGCGGAGGCCGTGGAACCGGTGGCCGAACCGGCAGTACCTGTGGCACCCGTCCGGGAAGCGCTGCCGGTGCGTCCGGCATCTCGCAGTCGTGCGTCGTGGCCGTTGCAAACCGAAATGCTGCCGCTGGAAGGGTTGCCCGCCTGATACGGCGGAGTCTCCAAAGGCTTTGTGGTTCAACCTATTTAACTCATTTTGATGTGCCCAATTAGGAGGGGCAATGTCTGTCTTGATCAGTCTGGAGGATCGCCGGATTTCGGCGGAAGTCCTCACCGAACGCGCGAGCCAGGATGCGCGCTGGGGTGAACAGAATCATCCCGATGGCACGGGTCCGGTGTGGGCGCGTGACGAGTTCGGTGGTTTGGGAGGCAAACTCACTGCCACCGAGTACGCCGATTTGATGCGCTGGCATTGCGCGACGGCTGCTGCCGCGGGTCGGCTCACCTTCCGCCACATCCTGATGGAAGAGATCGCCGAAGCGTTCGCCGAAGCTGATCCGATCGCGTTGCGGATGGAGCTGATCCAGGTCGCCGCGGTCGCTCAAGCCTGGGTCGCCAAGCTCGACCGCGAACTGCGGACAGGGGTTGCGTGATGGTCGAGAACCTGTTTATCCGGCCGATGCTCGCGGGAGTGCTCGTCGTCGCAACGCTGGTCGTCTTGCCTCTCGCGCTGCTGCTGACCGTGGGTCGTGAACCGGCCGCGTCGATTCCGTCGCCTGCTCCGCGTCCTGATGGATGTGTGATGTTCTGCGACACAACACCTTTCGTTGGGGGTGAACGGTGATGTCGATTGCGCCGATTCTGTTGTCGACCGGTTTCACGATGAGTGTGACCGCGGCGATTGTGCGTTCGTGTGTGACGGTGCGCCGACCGGCTGAGTTGACGCACGAGCAGATTGTGGCTTCGGCTCCTGCGGAGTTGCGGCCCGCGGTGTTCGTGCTGGCTGATCCGATGCAAACCTGCCGGATGTTGGAGGCGCTGGGTCTGGGTTCGGTGGACAAGGGGTTTCCGCCGTTGGAGGGCTACGACTACGCACCGCATGGCCTGGATGCCGATTTCCTGCTGCTGGCTGGTCAGTCCCGTAAGGACTGGGCCAACGATCAGATCTTGGATGCGTTCGCTCATGTTCTCGGTGTGCCGAAGGTGACGGCGTTGTCGCCTGCTCCGGGTTGGATTCGCTTGCAGCTGCGAGTGTTTGACACTCTCGCGGCACCGACAGCGTTGTCGGGGGTTCACAACGGCGTGGACCTGCAAGCGGTCCCGGTCGGGATCACTGAAGACGGCGATATCGGCACCCTGCCGATCCTGGGCACCCACGGCCTGTGTGCGGGGGCTACCGGCTCCGGTAAGGGCAGCGTCGCCTACTCGATCCTCGCCGGTGTCGCGCCTGCCATCCGTGACGGCCTGGTGGATGTCTGGTGCATCGACCCCAAGGGCGGTGTCGAGTTCGGTCCCGCGGCCGACATGTTCGTCCGCTTCGCCTACGAATCGGCTGAGCAAATCCTTGCCTTGCTTACCGAAGCGGTCGGCGTGATGCGGAACCGGCAAGCCAACCTGCACGCCGCTGGCCTGCGCAAGCACATCCCGACCAAGGACGAACCACTCATCTTGATCCTGCTCGATGAGGCGGCGGCACTGTCGGCCTACACCGACCGGGAAACCCGGACCAAGTTCGAAGAACTGCTCGGCCTGCTCCTCACTCAGGCTCGCGCGACTGCGATGAGTGTGTGGGCGTTCGTGCAGGACCCGTCCAAGGAGAACATGCCGCAACGGCAACTGTTCCCGATCCGGATCGCCTTGCGTCTGGATGAACCGAATCAGGTCGGCATGGTGTTCGGCTCCGGCGCCCGTGACCGCGGTGCCCGTGCCGATGAGATCTCCGATGCCACACCAGGTGTCGGCTACATCGAGCAAGACGGCTCGACCGCGCTGACTCGTATCCGCTTCTACTGGGTCTCCGACGACAACATCTCCGAACTTGTACGCCAGTACGCTCCGCATCACGAATTCGAGGCTCCGGCACCGGATTACAGCGATTTCGATCCTGATGACCTCGGCGACGAGGATGACGGAATGGCGGGGGTGGCGGCATGAAGTGCGGGTTCGTCAGCGAGGTGCACGTGGTCATCTACTGCGATGTCTGCGGAGACATCTACTCCGACAACGACAGTCAGGCCGCGTGTTTCGACTCCGTGCACCAAGCGGTGAACCACCTCAACGCGCGTTCCGCGGGCGTCGGCTGGCTCTACGACGGCGACAAGGTCATCTGCGACGGCTGCCGTGTCGCTGCCCGCTGCGAGGCCAACGGCCACACCTTCCCCGACTCCTGGCAGACCGTGACACGGCTGCTGGGCATACCTACTCGTTCCCGCACCTGCGAAGTGTGCGGTGTCCCTGAAATCGAGGATCTGCCGTGAAGAAACATATCGACCGCGACCGGGACGAGCTCGACGCCGTTGTGCATGTCCGCTCCGCGCGTCGCTGCCATCTGGAGCGCTCCGGCCTGGATTCGATCGGCATCGCGGTGCGCCTGCTCGCTGAAACCGGTGACCTTCCCGGCTGGGATGACGCACTCGACATCGACGACGACTCCGATTGGGAGTGGGCGGCATGAGCGGGTACTGGAAGCCAACCCGCGATATCGACTTCTACCGCGTCGGTGTCGTGGTCGATGAGGGACGTATCCGGGAACGCTGCGAGGTATTCGCTCAATTCAGCGACGACACCACATACGACGGCGAAGTACAGCTGACCTTCCATCGCGAAGCGGGCTTCAAAGCCGTCGCGCACCTGGTCATGACCGTCGATGACGCTCTCGCTGTTCTCGCTGTCCTGCACGGCGCGATCGGGGAGGCGCTCACGGTCAAAGGTGAACAGCTGCAACCCATCTCGGCTATCAAGGTCGTCACCTCCGGCGGTGATCGCAATGGTTGACCGGTCGAAAAGAACAGTCCCGCAAGTCAATCCGATCGTGGCTGCCGCTGCGGCCAGCATCCGCGGTAAGCGCTCCAAAACCGATCTACACGCGCCGTGCCGCGGCCAACTGAGTTTGTTCGACCTGCAAGGAGATGACCATGACCACAGCGACCGGTAAGCGCAACGACCGTGACCTGTCTGACCTGATCGGGCTGGCGATCCTGAATACCGTGTGGTGGCTGTTCATCGCTGCCGGTGTCGGCCTGTGGTGGGCGGTGTTGTTCCCGATGATCTCGATCCCGCTCGCGGTCGCGGTGGCTGTTGGGGTGTTGGTGGGTTGGCCGGTGGGTGTCGTGGTGGTCGGGGTGTCCGCCGCGGGGATCATGCTGTGGCGGCGTAGTCGTCCGGAGATGTTCGAGCGGTGGGTAACTCGACGTGCACGCACCCGGTTCCTGGCCTGGTTCCGCTACCGGCGTCGCTGGGTTCGGCTGACGAAAGCCTGCCATCTCGACATCACTCGCGAGGACTGGACACTCGTACCGCGGCTGATATCCGTCGAGATCGGCGACACGGTGGACCGGTTGCGAGTGCGGATGCTGGAAGGCCACTGCCCCGCCGACTTCGAAAACCGTGCCATTCATCTGGCGCACGCTTTCGGAGCTCTGGAATGCCGTGTCTCGATCGTCGGTCCTGCTCTGGTGGAACTGGTGTTCCGGCGCGCCGATTCGCTCGCCGAAACCATCGCGTTGCCTGGTCGGGACGCCGGATGGGGCAAGGGGGTGGCGGCATGAGGTTTTTCCTGGGAACCCATCACCCGGTCTGGCTCAAGCGCACCGACAAGGACCTGTTCGTCAGTGACCGTCAACTGCGTGATCGCCGCAGCTTCCCGCGGGCGTTGGGGGAGTGGGCGTTGGACTCTGGTGGTTTCACCGAGCTTCAGAAGTTCGGCGGCTGGGTCACTACCACTCCTGCGGAGTATGTCGCTCGTGCCCGCCGCTACAGCGAGGAGATCGGCGGCCTGGTGTGGATCGCCCCGCAGGACTACATGTGCGAGCCGTTCATCATCCACGGTGGCCAGGTCGGTGAGGTGAAATTCGCCGGTACCGGGCTGTCGAAACGCGAACACCTGCATCGAACCGTCGGCAACCTGCTCGATCTGCGGTCGCTGGCACCGGAGGCCGCCGCATGACCGAAACACAACCCGATTCCGGAGCTCCGAAGCGCGAAACTGCTGCCGATCGACGGGCCATGCCGAACCTGGTCGATATCGCCGAAGCGGCTGCGGAGAAGTGGGGTGTGTGCAAACGGCCGATCCCGATGCGCGCGTTCAACCCCGATACCGGTGAGTCGAAATACATTGCCGCAGCCTGCAAATCAACCCGAGAATCGGACTGCCCTTCCTGTGCGGCGAAGGCTCGCGCGCTGCGGTTCACTCAATGCCAGGAAGGCTGGCACATGGAAGACGAACCGGTCAACGACCGCAAGCCCCCGACCGAACACCAGCAAGCCGTGCTGACCGCTCGCGCCGATTTCCTTGCCAAATACAAGACGGCCCGCGAAGCCGATGACGAGGACGCCGCGCTGGGCTTCCGCAACGTCATCGCTGACCTGGACCGAGAACTACGCGAGTCGGGCCTACAGGGCAGGATTCCCGGTATCGACGCCACGGCGAAACCTCGCCGGTCTCGTTCGACCAAGCGGCGCCAGGACATGCCCAACCTGCCACGCAAGAAGATCGACAAGGCCACGATCGGTCGGCAGTTCGCTGGTAAACATCGCCCCTCGACGTTCGAGACACTCACACTGCCCTCCTACGGTCGCTGCCACCGTGACGGCGCGGTGAACCGCAAAGGCGAGGTCTGCGGAGACGGCTCCCCGATCAATCCCGACACCTATGACTATCGGCGTGCGGCACGCGATGCGATGTTCTTCCCGATGTTGTGGGATCGCCAGGTCCAGAACTGGCGGCGCTCGGCGGGCCGTGATGTGCAGTACTTCGCGACCGTGGAACCTCAGCGCCGCGGAGCTCCGCACATCCATATCGCCGCGCGTGGCACCGATCCGCACGCGCTGTTGAATCAGATCGTTGCCGCGACCTACCACCAGGTGTGGTGGCCACACTTCGACCACGAGGTCTACACCGACGACCGGATGCCGGTCTGGGATTACCCGGCCGGCCGTTTCGTGGATCCGGACCAGGTCGACCCGGAGACCGGGAAACCGGTGCCGCTGCCTACCTTCGACGAAGCATTGGCCCACATGCAGGAAATGGACGACCAGCAACCTGCGCACGTCATCCGCTGGGGCGTCCAAACCGACACCAAGAACATCGGCGACGACGACGGCACCAGCCTCGATGCCGACGGGGACCATGGCCCGGTACGTCCCGGCAAAGCCAAGGGTGTCATCGCCGGTCAGGATGCCCGGAAGCTGATCGGCTACCTGACCAAATACCTCACCAAATCCATCGCTGAGGTTCTCGACGCTCCGAACGAACGCACCCGTCGCCACTACGAACGCCTGCACCACGAGCTGCAGCGCACCCCGTGCTCACCCACGTGTGCGGTGTGGCTGCGCTACGGCATCGCCCCGAAAAATGCGAATGCGAAAACTCAGCCGGGTCGCTGCAAGGGCAAAGCCCACCGCCGAGACACCCTCGGCCTACGCGGTCGGCGGGTTCTGGTGTCACGCCGATGGAGCAACAAGACCCTGCCCGACCACAAAGCCGATCGCATCGAATTCGTTCGGCAAGTCCTCGCCGCGGTCGGCATCGCCAAGGCCGAACAAGCCAACAAATGGGTGGTGCGCCTGACCGAACCGAGTGATCCCGACGTTCCTTCCCGTGAACAGATGATCATGTCCTCCATCGCGCAACGCACGGTCAGGCAGAACGAATACCGCGAAGCAATGGGCCTGATAACGGACCCACCAGGGACGCAAGAACTTTCGGCAATTCAGGAAGCGGCATAGGAACGGGGTGGCGGAGATGAGAGTTCGAGCGGAGTTCGTGAGTCATCACCAGCGGTGGGCGACTACCGAAGAGGCGGCCGAGATTGTGCGTTGCCATCCGGAGGTTCTTCGTCGGTGGAATCGTGAAGGTTCTGCGCCTTTTGCGTTGCCTAAGCCGAAACGTCGTGGGCGTCAGTTCATTTGGGATGTTCAGGCGTTGAACGAGGCTATGGAGTCGATTCCGGCTGACGGTGAGTGCGAGTAGGCGTCATGGCGAGAACGGGGCGGCCTCCTCGTGAACTGGGTGTGCCGGGCGTGGTGAGGTTGACCGAGTTACGCCCCGGGCACTGGGAAGCTGATACGTGGGTTCGTGATCGTAGCGGGCGCCGTCGGCGGGTGAATCGTGTGTCTCCGGACCGTTTCGACAGTCGAGGGCGACGCGTACCCGACAAGGATGGAAGTCGTGCGGAGGCGGCGGTTCGTGCTGCCGCATCGGCTCTTGCGCCCGATAAGGGCAGTGGTGAGATATCCGCTCGCACGACGGTAGCGGAGCTGTGGACGGCGTACAGGGCCTACCTTGTGAAGAAGGGTCGTGCCGAGAACACCTTCCGCCTGTATGACCGGTGGGCGGCCATGCTGGTTACTGAGTATGGGTTTCGCCGTATCGGGCCGGAGGAGTTCACGACGGGTACCGCTGAGTCGTTCCTGGAATGGGTGGCGGCGAACCATGGCCGCGGTTCGATGTTGAATGCTCGGTCGATGCTGTCGGGGATGTTCCGCTTCGCTGTGCGTCGCGGTCCGTTGAGCGTGAACCCGGTGCGGGAAGCCGAGATTCCGGTGAACGTGCAGGCGAAGGGGCGTACGGGTGGCGCCGCGTATATCGAGGTCGAGGACCTGTGCTTCATCCTGGCGTCGGTCTACTGGTCCACGGTTCCATGCCCGCGGAAGCTGACGAAGGCTGAGCAGAAGCGCGGAATCCGTTCCTACACACCGCCGACCGTGGCGGAATACTGCGACGGCGCTGATCTAGCGGACCTGATTGCGATCATGGGCGCGGTCGGTCAGCGACCAAGTCAGGTCCTGGGCTTTGCGTGGCCGTTCTACGACCGCAAGCGGCGCACCATTCAGACGGTCGGCAAGGTGATCCGGGTTCCCGGCAAGGGGTTGGTGCGGGTGGTCAAGGACAACGACCCGAAGAATCCGCAAGGCACGATCGCGCTTCCGGAGTTCGCTGTCGAGATACTCGATCGGCGCTGGGAACAAATGCAGCTGCGCAAGGGCGAGAATCCACCGCCGGACGACTACGACGTGGATTTGATCTTTCCGTCGTTCGAATGGACGTTGCGCGATCCGGTGAATGTCAGTCATCAATGGCAACGGGTTCGTGAGGCGCTGGGGCTTCCCTACGATGTCAGCCCCTACGCGTTCCGGAAACTAGTTGCCGTTCTCCTCGACGATGAAGGGCTTTCCGCCAGGGTGACCGCTGATGTGCTGCAGCACGCTGATCCGGCAATGACTCAGCGCAAATACATGGCGCGCGGGCGAGTGCACCACAGTGCCGCGGCGGTCATCCATAATGCGGTGATGAGCGGCCTGGGTCACAGTGAGCAAGATCAGGATGGGGACGGACCGGCTCCGACTTTTGGGAGACTTTCTGGCGAGTTTCCGGGCCTAGATACGACTACGGCCTCTAACCGTCCGCGTTGATGCGCTGGTCAGAGGCCGTGTTCGGCTCCCCCATCTGGACTCGAACCAGAAACCTGCCGATTAACAGTCGGCTGCTCTGCCAATTGAGCTATAGGGGACTATCCTTTGGCTCGTCCGTACTGGGCGGGCCGAGGTGAAACTTTAGCGTATCGGCGCTCGCCTTCCCAAATCGCGTCTCTACCTGGAGACATGCGGGGGGTTCGGCGTGTCTGGGGGTGGCACGCTGTGGGGTGGATCCGAATCGACAGGCGTAGCGGGCGTCGGGCAGGATGGTAGCCGCGCGCACAGGCACTTTGGGAGGAGCTCTTCGGATGCTGCGGTTGATCATCGGCATTGCGGCCGGCTACGTGCTCGGCACGAAGGCCGGGCGGGTTCGCTATGAACAGATCAGTGCGGCGACCCGTGCTGTGACCGAGAGTCCGGTGACGCGCAAGCTGGTGCTCGTGGGCAGGCAGAAGCTGTCGGACAAGCTCAGCACGCAGGCGAAGCTGGAGCCGATGGAGCCGCTGGACGAGCGCACCACCCTGCTGGTTCCGCAGGATCAACTGCGTCGCTGAGCCCGAACGGGAACGCGAAGGGCCCTGGGCTACTCAGCCTGCGGCGAAGTCGTCGTGATTGCCCATGGCCTGGGTGAGCAGGCTCTTGCGGTACTGCTCCAGGGCCACGAGGTCGCCGAACAGGGCCATGTAGGCATCGGGTTGTTCGGTTGACGACACGCGCTGCAGCTTCGATTTCAGTTCGGCGATCTGGCGGCCGACCCAGGCTTCCTGGACGCGCGCCAGGACGCCGGTGACGAAGCGGGGGATGTCGTTGGCGGACTTCACCGGCATTTGCTCGCCGCAGAGTTCGGAGACCAGGGCCCGCATGGTCAGGTCGTCGGTGCCGTCGGAGACGGCGTTGACCCACTCCGCGCCGCTGAGCCCGGATGTGGTGCCGCCCGCTTCGGCGATCAATGCGCGCACGGCCGCGTACGCCGGATGGGTGAAGGCCTCGGTTTCGATCGAGTCGAAGACCGCACCGGCCATCGCCGGATACTGCAGTGCCGCGCCGAGCGCCTGACGTTGCGGCAGCAGCGCGGGGTCGTTCGGGTTGGGACGGGCGGCGGGATGTTCGACAACCGCACTGGGCTGCGGCGCGCTCACCCGGGCGCCCGAGCCGTTCCCGCGCCCACCGTTGCGGTTGCGTTTGGCTTCCTCACCGACGCGGCGCACCACGGTCTGGATGTCGTCCCAGCCGACCCATCCGGCCAGTTTCGTCGCGTACGCCTTGCGCAGTGCGTTGTCCTTGATCTGGGCGACCACCGGCACGGCGCGACGCAGCGCCTCCACCTGTCCCTCGGCGGTGTCCAGGTTGTGGTCGGCGAGCAGGCCGCGAATCACGAACTCGTACAACGGGGTTCGCCGGGCCACCAGATCGCGCACCGCGCCGTCGCCGGAGTGCTGGCGCAGTTCGCACGGGTCCTGACCGTCGGGGGCGATGGCGATATAGGTCTGCCCGGCCAGTTTCTGGTCGCCGGCAAAGGCTTTCAGCGCCGCCGCCTGTCCGGCCGCGTCACCGTCGAAGGTGTAGATGATTTCGCCGCGCCAGAAGTTGTCGTCCATGAGCAGACGGCGCAGCAGGGCGAGATGTTCGTCACCGAAGGCGGTACCGCAGGAGGCGACGGCGGTCTTCACCCCGGCCAGGTGCATGGCCATCACGTCGGTGTAGCCCTCGACGACCACTGCCTGGTGGCCCTTGGCGATCTCGCGCTTGGCGTGGTCCAGGCCGAAGAGCACCTGAGACTTCTTGTACAGCAAGGTTTCCGGCGTATTGATGTACTTGCCGGGCATGGTGTCGTCGTCGAAGAGTTTGCGCGCGCCGAAGCCGATGACGTCGCCGCCGAGATTGCGGATCGGCCACAGCAGCCGCCGGTGGAACCGGTCGATCGGGCCGCGCTGGCCCTGCCGCGACAGTCCGGCCGCCTCCAACTCCTTGAAGTCGAAACCCTTGCGCAGCAGATGTTTGGTGAGCGCGTCCCAGCCCGCGGGAGCGTAGCCGCAGCCGAATTGCTGGGCGGCATTGCCGTCGAAGTTGCGGTCGGTCAGATATTTGCGCGCCACCTCGGCCTCGGGCTCGCGCAGTTTGGCCATGTAGAACTCGTGCGCGGCGGCGTTGGCGGCGACCAGCCTGGCCCGGGTGCCCCGGTCGCGCTGCACCGAGGTGCCGCCGCCCTCGTAGTTGATCTGGTAGCCGATGCGATCGGCCAGCTGTTCGACCGCCTCGACGAAGCCGACGTGTTCGACCTTCTGCAGGAATGCGAAGACGTCGCCGCCCTCACCGCAGCCGAAGCAGTGATACAGACCGTGGTTGGGCCGAACGTGGAACGACGGTGACTTCTCGTCGTGGAACGGGCACAGGCCCCTCATGGAGTCCGCGCCCGCCCGCTTGAGCGCGACGTACTCCCCCACCACATCCTCGATCCGGACGCGTTCGCGTATTGCCGCGATATCGCGATCAGGGAGTCGTCCGGCCACGGCGGTCAGTCTAGGCCAGTCCGGCCCCGACACGCCCAGCGGCTGGTCACGCGTCTAGCCATCGGAACTATTCGGCCAGCGACCTCGATACGCGTTCGAGCCGACTCTCGGTATACGACGCGATTTGGTCGACGATTACGCGCACCCGGGCGGTGTCGTCGGCGGCGGCGTGCCACCACGGCAGCAGTAGCGGATCCAAGCCGTGCGGGGCCGTCGCCAGCAGCCGGTTCGCGACCATCAGGATCCGCTCGCGCTGCACTGCTTGGCGCTGTTTGTGATCGAGATCCGACATGACATAGCGCAGCGCGACGGTCTTGAGCATCGCCACCTCGGCGGCGACGATCGGCGGAATCTCGAGGTCCGCGGCATACCGGGACAACGCATGTCGCCCGGCGACCTCCCGGGTGGCGGTGATCGCGGCGGTGGCGAAGCGGCCGACCAGTTCACTGGTCAGGCGCTTCAAGGCCACCGAACTGGCGACAGTTCCGTCGTATGATGCCGCCGCGGCCACCACGGGCAGCTCGGAGAGCCGCTGTGCGGCACCGACCAACGCATCCACCGACAGCGTCGGGTGCTGACCGTGTCCCAGCTCGGCCAGCGCCACCTGTTCCGAAGCATCGGCGAGGGCCCGCAATTCGATGCGCCCCGCGATGACGCCGTCCTCCACATCGTGCACCGAGTACGCGACATCGTCGGACCAGTCCATGATCTGACATTCGAGGCTCTTGCGGCGGTCCGGCGCATCCTTGCGCACCCATTCCAGCCGGTCCAGATCGATATCGTAGGCACCGAACTTGGTGCCCGAACCTGTTCTGCCCCAAGGGTATTTGATGGCGGCGTCGAGCGCGGCCCGGGTGAGATTCAGTCCTGCGCTGGTACCGTCCGCGTCGAGTACCTTCGGTTCCAGCCGGGTGAGGATGCGCAAGTTCTGCGCGTTGCCCTCGAAGCCGCCGTAGGCGTCGGCGAACATATCGAGGGCCGTCTCACCATTGTGGCCGTAGGGCGGATGGCCGATGTCGTGGGCCAATCCGGCCAGGTCGACCAGGTCCGGATCACAGCCGAGACCGTCGGCGATACTGCGCCCGATCTGCGCCACTTCGATCGAATGGGTAAGGCGGGTGCGTGGGGTGTCACCGTCACGCGGCCCCATGACCTGGGTTTTATCGGCGAGTCTGCGCAGAGCCGCGGAGTGCAGCACGCGGGCGCGGTCGCGGGCGAATTCGGTGCGGTGGCCGGTTTCGAATTCACTGCGCGGCGGGCCGAGCCCGGCGGTCTTGGCGCCCTCGACCACCATTCGCTCGCGGTCGTGCTCGGTGTAGCGATGCTTCATCGAATCTCACTGCCCCGCTGAGTACTTGAAGTCCGAAGAGAAGTGCGTGAGTTGATACCAGAGCAAAGCGCCGGTCTCCCTCGCGATTCCGTGCGCCTGCGACTCCCTGGTGTAGACGGCGGGGCCGGTGCGAGTCGGTGCGGTCCAGGCCTCCAGCCCGGCGTCACGGGCCATGGTTCTGGTGCGCAGCGAATGCCACGGATCGCTGACCAGCACCGCCGACGACAGGTCCCGGGCGCTCATCGCGGCGGCGACGGCCTCGATACTGCGCAGTGTGTCCGAACCGGTTTCGACCGCGAGGATCCGGTCGCCGGGTATCCCCCGCTCCTGCAGATAGTTCTTGCCGGAGGCGGCCTCGGTGTACAGATCGCCTTCCTGCTTGCCGCCGACGGTGATCACCCTGGGTGCGACGCCGGCCTTGAAGAGTTTGTAGGCCTGGTCGAGTCGCGCCTCGAACACCGTCGACGGTGTGCCGGAGTATTGCGCGGCACCGAGTACCACGATCGCATCGGCCTTGCTGTAGTCGTCGATTCGCGCCACCTGCCACACCCGGAATGCGGTGCCGCCGACCAAGACCGCACCCATCAAGATCGCGCCGATGACCAGCCGTCGAGCCCAGCGCAGCCCTGCGCCTCCGGCGCCGCGTGCCGCGCCGGATCCGGGAGCCGTTGCCAGGGAGGCCGAATTCACCTCACCAAGTTTGCCAGGTCACCGGCGACAAGTACGTCACCGGCGCGTACCGACTGCTCATACTTACCATTTGGTAAGTACCAGACCTATAAGTGAGTACTTGTTCATAGTGCAGCGCGTATCCAGAATCAATTCCGGCGCTGGATCCTTCGGCACATTGAGGAGTGGACACATGACAACATCGGTGACGGTGCTCGGACTCGGCGCGATGGGACGGGCGCTGGCAGCGGCCTTCGTGCGCGCCGGACACCCGACCACGGTCTGGAATCGCAGCACCGGCCGGGACGCGGAACTCATTGCGGCAGGGGCGAAGTCGGCGCGGACCAGCACCGAAGCGGCGACCGCGAGCGATCTCGTGGTGGTGTGCCTGTTAGACCTTCGATCCGTGCGCGCGGTGCTGGACCCGGTCGCCGATGTTCTGGTCGGCCGCGCGCTGGTGAATCTGACCAGCACCGAACCGCGCGGCTCGCGCGAACTGGCCGAATGGGCCGCGAGCCACGGCATTGATTTCCTCGACGGCGGCATCATGGCCGTCCCCCCGATGATCGGGCAGCCCGGCTCGTCCGTGCTCTACAGCGGCTCCCGAGCGGTCTTCGACGAGCACCGCGCCACCCTCGAATTGCTCGGCAGCGCCGAGTATTTCGGCGCGGACGCGGGGCAGGCAGCACTGGTCGACTTCGCCCTGCTCGCCGGGATGTACACCATGTTCGCGGGCTTCTACCACGGCGCCGCGATGGTCCGCACGATCGGCATGTCGGCCGAGGACTTCGGACAACGCGCATCGGGCTGGATCGCCGCGATGACCGGATCACTTCCGAGGGCCGGAGCCACCATCGACTCCGGCGACTACTCGAAACCGTTCCAGCCCTTGGATTTCACCAAGGCCGCCGTGGACGCCATCGTGTCGGCCAGCCGCGACGCGGGCGTCGACCTCGACATCATCGGCGTGATCAGGAATCTCGTCGATCGCCAGGTCGCCGACGGCCATGGCGCGGAAAGCACTGAGCGGATGTTCGAAAGCCTCAACCCGCGGGCCGCGTAAGACCGTTGGCTACCAGCCGCGTTCGCGCCACTCGCCGAGGTGCGGGCGTTCGGCGCCGAGCGTGGTGTCGTCACCGTGGCCTGGATAGACGACGGCGTCGTCGGGATAGCGGTCGAAGATCTTCGTCGTGACGTCGGTGTAGAGCGAGGTGAAATCCTCCGGGTTGGTGGTGCGGCCGACGCCGCCGGGGAAGAGGGAGTCGCCGGTGAACAGGTGCACGCCGGGGCCGTCGACGAGGGCGAGGGCGACCGAGCCGGGAGTGTGTCCGCGTAGGTGGACGACCTCGAAGGCCAGGTCGCCGATCTCGATCAGGTCGCCGTCGGCGAGTAACCGGTCGGGGCGCACCGGGAGCGGTTCGGCATCGAGGGTATGCGCGGCGGTTGGTGCGCCGGTGGCCGCGGCGACCTTTTCCAGGGCCCACCAGTGGTCCCGATGCTGGTGGGTGGTGACGACCAGGGCGACGCGGTCGGGCGTTTCCTGGTTGATGAGTTCGATGATGCGGTCGGATTCGTTGGCGGCGTCGATGAGCAGTGCGGCGCCGGTGGCGGTGCACTGCACTAGATAGCAGTTGTTGTCCATTCCGCCGACGGACATTTTGATGATGCGGGCACCGGGGACGTCCCGCTGTTGCGGATTCGCTCCAGGGGACACGTGACCGGTGTACGGCAGGTCGATCGTGATCACGAATCGATGCTAACCGTGCCTGGAGAATCGGCTCGGCTCATTCGAGGCGGCGGCGCGGTCAGACCTCGATCGTGACCGTGTGGAAGCCGGTTGGGCCGGAGGGGAAGGGCGCGCGCGGCGTGCCGTCTTGGATCTCGCCGGAGCGGCTGATGGCGCGGGCCTGCACGGTGTGTTCGCCGGAGGGCAGCTCGATCGTGGTCCGCCAGCGACGCCAGGCGGCCGGGGCGATTTCGGTGCCGAGATCGACCGGGCGCCAATCGCCTTCGTCGATACGGAGCTCCACCGCGTCGACGCCGTGCGGTGGAGCCCAGGCGACGCCGGCGATGCTGGTGGTGCCCGCCGCGGCGCGTCCGGGGGCGGTCACGTCGATGCGGGCTTGCGGGGTCACCCACATCGGTTCGGGCGTCCAGCCGCGCTTCCACCAGTAGTCGACGTGGCTGTCGTCGGTGAGTTCCAGTTCGGCGAGCCATTTCGCGCCGGTGTACTGACCGTAGAGGCCGGGCACGAAGACGCGGGCGGGGAAACCGTGCTCCGGACTGAGCGGTTCGCCGTTCACGCCGATCACCACATATCCGGGCCATGCGCCGGACCGCAGCGGTTCGACCGGCAGCGAGATGGTGTAGCCGTCGACGGCCCTGGTCACCAGCCGGGTCGCCCCGGTTTCGGGGATCGCGTGGGCCAGCACCTTGGCCAGCGGAACCCCGTACCAGCGACCGTTACCCGCGCGACGCTCGCCGGGACGGTTGTGCACGCACACCATGACCGCGTCGAATTCCACTGCGTCCGCGGCCAATTCGGCCAGGGACAGGCGCAGCGGATGCGCGACCTTACCGGTGACCGACAGTCGCCAGCGGGTCGGATCGATGCGCGGCGGACTCAGATTGACGTCGGCTACGTAGAAACTCCGGTTCCCGGTGATCAGCGATGACAGTCCGGGCTCATCCTCCAACCCGTCCTGCGGCACCATCGAGATCCCGCCCATCGGGCCGACCCGATGGATCGCCTCGTCCTGCCTGCGGTCGTAATCGCGATTCAGCGCCCGCGCCGCCGCCAGCAGTCCGGCACCGACGCCCGCCCACACCAGCGCGCCGAACAGCCCGCGCGGCCGCCTGCGCAGCCCGATGCCGAGCACACCCGCGGCGACGGTCGCACCCGCGACCGTGGCGGGAGATCGGGTCGGTCGACGCAAACCCAGCCCGGCCGCGGCGGCACCGAAGGCGGCGACGGCGGGCGTACGCGCCCGATCGGACAGCGTCCCGAGCCCGACGGTCGCGGCGACCGCACCCGCTCCGACGCCGAGGCGCGTCACGATCTTGTCGTGCTTGCCGGACAGGGCCACGGTCGTCTCGACCACCGGCACCGGCGCGGTATCGGTCAGGACCCGGCCGATGGCGTCGATCAGCGAATCGCCGCGGGTGGCCGCGATCAGTTCGCCGACGCCCATTGCCCCGACACCGATCGCGGCGGCTCCGAGCCCACGCCCCCGGTCTGCGTTACTCCGCACCGTCCGAACACCCGCTTTCGTCGATCATCAGCCGTACCAGCATTCTCCACGAACCTACCGGCCGAGCAGCCACTTTCCCATGCGCACGCGGCGTCACTCCTGCAGCGCCTCGGTGAAGCGGGTCAACAGCTTCCGCAACTGCTCGCGCTCCTTCGCGGTGAACGCATCCGCCACTCGCTGCTCGATCGCGGCGGCCTTGGCGTCGGCCTTGGCGAAGGCTCTGCGGCCCGCCGGTGTCAGCCTGGTCTCCAGGACGCCGCGGTGCCAGGGATGCGGTGTTCGTTCCACCAGCCCGCGCTCCTGCAGATTCTTGAGCACGACCGTCATCGCTTGCGGCGTAACCAGACACGCCCGCGCGAGTGCGGCCGCGGAAATGCCCGGATTGTCCGATAATGCGTAGAGTGCGGCGTACTGCGGCACCGTAAGCGGTTTGACCGCCTCATGTTTGACGGCCATCAGCTCCTGCTCGGCGCGCTTGACATCCAGACCGAGCCGCTCGTGCGCGGGCATTCCCATGAGTGTCAATGATAGAACAGCCATCAAAGCTTTGATAATATTCAATATATGGACCATCCCGTGATACCCGAGAGCCATGCCGATCTACTATCGCGGCCGCTGTTCGCCCACCTCGCCACGCTCAACCCCGACGGCACCCCGCAGGTGACTCCGGTGTGGCAGGTCTGGGACGGCGGGCGGCTGCGCTTCACCACCACGATCGATCGGCGTAAGGCCGTGAATACCAAGCAGAATCCCGATGTCGCGGTGAGCATCAACGATCCGGACAAGCCCTACCGCTACCTCGAGGTCCGCGGTGTCATCGAGGCCATCGAGCCCGATCCGAACGGCGAATTCTTCGATGTGCTCGCCCGCCGCTACGACCTGCCCTACGAGCGCCCCGTCGCCGACCATCCGCGCCGTGTCGTGATGGTCATGCGGCCGACGCACGCCACCTTCCAGTAGCGCCGCGAAAGCCGTTGCGCCCTCAGGAGTTGACGGCCTCCTCCGCGAGGGCGGTCAACTCGTCGCGCACCACGGTCACCAACCGGTCGATATCGCCGCCGCCGAGTACGCCGACGGTGAGTCGGCCTTCGAAGGTGTAGACGAGGAAGGTCACCGCCGCCGAGGCACCCGCGGACGGGCGTGGATGCGCCGAGACATAGACGATCTCGTAATCGGTCAGCGCGATATTCGCCGGGACCCGGAAGACGGGCACGGCGCCGGTATTCGTGACCGCGATGTGCCCGGCCAGGGAATGGATCCTGGTCGGGCCGAAGTAGTTCGGGAAGTGCAGGACCGACTGCTGGACAATGCCCTCGGCGAGGTCGTGGCGCAGTCGGTACGAAATGCGCTGGGCCAGTTCGAGGATGTCCGCGGACATGTCGACCTCGGCGGCGAAGGAGGCCAGGCCCGCCATATTGGTGCCCTCGGCGCGCGGGACCGGCGGCTGCAGGCGGGTGCGCAGGTCGACCGGATACAGGCAGCCGAGCGGCACCGGATCGCCGGTGGCCCCGGCCTTTTCCGAGGCGAAGGCACGCAGCAGGGCGGCGGTGATCAGTCCGTTGACGGTCACACCCGGATCGCGCCCGAGACCGATGATGCGGTCGGTCGCCGCCTCGTCCAAGATGATGCGGCGCGGCCGGACCAGCGATGGCGGCGCGGGGATCGCGGGCGCGGGTGGCACAACGGTGGCTGCCAACGGCCGGGTCACATCCTCGAATCCGGAGACCGAACCGCGGGTGATTCCGCGCGCCGCCACATGCCACTCCAGTGACTGCGGGTAGTCGTGCGGCACAACGGTTGTCGTGCCGGATTCGACGTAATCGGTGTAGTAGTCCCATAGTCGGGACAGCAACTCGACGCAGTGGCCGGCGTCGGCAATGCTGTGGTGGGCGAACAGTGTGACACGTGACCGGCCGCGCTCGGAGCGCACAACGTCCAGGTAGGCGAGCTGTTCGGCCGGATCGATCGATTCCGGAATCCGGAGGACATCGGGATCGCCCAGACTCGCAGTCATGCCGACAACCGGCTTTTCGCCCCGCCGCAGCAGATAGCCGCGGCCCGTGCCGTCCTCTCCGATCCGGCAGGTCACCACCGGATAGGCGCGCTGCAGCGCGGTGAAGGCGGCCCCCAACGCCGTCGTATCGAGCTCGCCGACGACCGTGACGGACCGTCCCGTGTAGGTCCCCGCGCGCACGAAACGTTGTTCCGAGGCACCCAACACCCGCACCAAAACCTCCTCATCCCACGACACATCGCACAGCGTGCGGTAACAACAGACCGGGGCGCAAACCCGATGCCACTCCGACTGAGAGAGACTGCCCACATGAGTCCCGCGGCACACATCAGTCTTACGACACATCTGGAGGAGCTGGGCCTTCCACTGGTGGAGAGCCAGCTCGCGCACCCGACTGTGACGGGGATCGCCAACGGCGAGCTGCCGGAGCCGGTCTTTCGATCCTGGCTCGAACAGGACTATCTGTTCCTGCTGGACTACGTCCGTGTATTCGCCCGGCTGGCCTGGCAGGCGCCCGCGGCCCACCTCGGCGATCTGGTGGACCTCGCGCACGCCACCTACCACGAGGAGCTGTCGCTGCACCGCTCGCTGGCCGCCGAATTCGGCGCGGACCTCGACGGCGCGACGAAGGGGTCGCCGTGCGCCGCGTACACCGCGTTCCTGCTGGAGTCGGCCGCGTGCTACGCCGACGGACTGGCCGCGCTGTACCCGTGCATGTGGGGGTACTCGACGCTCGGCGCCATGCTCGCCGAGAATCCGCCGTCGGACCCCCGGTACCGGCGCTGGGTCGACACCTACGCCGACCCGGGATTCGCCGCGCTGACCCGTCGCTGCGGGCAGATGCTCGACGAGGCCGGAGGTGATCCGGCGCGTGCGGAACAGCTCTTCCTCCAGGGCATGCGTCACGAATACGACTTCTGGGACGTACCGCTCTGACGTCAGGGGTGCAGCACGATCTTGCCCCGGGTGTGGCGCTGCTCCAGCTCGCGATAGGCCTCCTGGACCTTGTCGAGCGGGTAGACGGCGGCAATGGGCACCTCGACCGTGCCCGCGGCGGCCAGCTCGGCGAGTTCGGCGAGCACATCGATGGTGCCCGCGGCGGCGTTGCCCTCGGTCTTCACCCCGTATTTCTCGGCCGCCTCCCAGTTGATGATGGTGTCGATGCGCTCGACCGGCACGCCGAGTTCGACGGCGAGCTCGACATATTCGGCTCCGAAGGTGTCGATGAACGCGTCGACGCCATCGGGGGCGGCCGCGCGGATCCGGTCG
Source organism: Nocardia nepalensis (assembly GCF_048910785.1). NCBI lineage: Bacteria > Bacillati > Actinomycetota > Actinomycetes > Mycobacteriales > Nocardiaceae > Nocardia > Nocardia nepalensis. The sequence continues at coordinate 457,826 of NZ_JBKBET010000037.1, forward strand.
ATCAGGCCCGCGCCGTAGGCGACGGGTATCACCCCGACCTTGCGCAACCAGTCGTGGTTGGCCTCGCTCGCGATGCCGAGAACCGTTGCGCCCCTGGCCCGCAGGAGCTGCACGGTGATCGAGCCGACACCGCCCGCGGCGCCCGAGACCGCGACCGTATCGCCCTGTCCCGCGTTCACCGCCCGCACTGCGGCGAAAGCCGTTGTGCCAGCGACATAGAGCGATCCGGCGACATTCCAATCCAGACCCGCTGGCTTGGCTGTCACCTGTTCGGCCGGCACCACCACATGGGTGGCGTGGCTGGCCCGCTCGTCGGTGAAGCCGAGCACCTCGTCGCCGATCCCGAGCCCGCCGACGCCGGACCCGATATCGACGATGCGACCGGCGAAATCGGTGCCCTCTCCCGACGGGAATGTCGCGGGCCAGCGCTCGTGCAGCGCGCCCGAACGGATATACCCCTCCCCCGGATTGATCCCCGCGGCGACGACCTCGACGACGACCCGTCCCGGCCCAGCCGTCGGCGTCGGCGTCTCGACCACCTTCAGTTCCTCGATTCCGCCGTAACGATCGAATTTCACCGCACGTGCCATGTTCGACTCCCGCCTACTCGGTGACATCCAGCAACTCCGACCGTCAACGGAGTAACCCGGCGAGAAATTTCCATGCCGTCCGCGACCGATGACGTGGGCGGGCAGAGGCACGTCACCGAGACTGCGCACCACGATCGCCACGACTGGTCAGCACCAGGACTTCTGCACCGCGGCAGCGCACCACGATCGCCACGACTGGTCAGCACCAGGACTTCTGCACCGCGGCAGCGCAATTCGACCGCCATCGCATGGACGATCGAACGACGAATCGCAATGGCCCGCGATCCATGGGGTCACTGACCTGCGAAAACGCCCGGCCGCAGTGCGACCGGGCGTCGATCGTCAGCTACTCAGGCGCCGATGAGATGTTGCGCCAGGTAGCCCTGCACCTTGTCCAGCGCGATCCGCTCCTGCGCCATGGAATCGCGCTCACGGACGGTGACCGCCTGGTCCTCGAGGGTGTCGAAGTCGACGGTGATGCAGAACGGCGTGCCGATCTCGTCCTGGCGCCGGTAGCGGCGGCCGATCGCGCCCGCATCGTCGAATTCGACATTCCAGTTCTTACGCAGCTGTGCGGCAAGATCTTTCGCCTTCGGCGTCAGATCCGCGTTGCGCGACAACGGCAGCACGGCCGCCTTCACCGGCGCGAGCCTGCGGTCCAGGCGCAGGCTGATCCGTTCCTCCATCACACCCTTGGCATTGGGGGCCTGGTCGACGGTGTACGCGTCGACCAGGAACGCCATCAGCGAGCGGGTCAGGCCGGCCGCGGGTTCGATGACATAGGGGGTGTAGCGCTCGTTGGTGGTCTGGTCGAAGTAGCTCAGATCGTTGCCGGAGTGCTCCGAATGCGTCTTCAGGTCGAAGTCGGTGCGGTTGGCGATGCCCTCCAGCTCACCCCACTCGTTGCCCTGGAAGCCGAAGCGGTACTCGATATCGGTGGTGCCCGCCGAGTAGTGCGACAGCTTGTCCTTCGGGTGCTCGAACAGCCGCAGGTTCTCCGGATCGATGCCCAAGTCGGTGTACCAGGACAGCCGCGTATCGATCCAGTACTTGTACCACTCCGCGTCCTCGCCCGGCTTGACGAAGTACTCCATCTCCATCTGCTCGAACTCGCGGGTGCGGAAGATGAAGTTGCCCGGGGTGATCTCGTTGCGGAAGCTCTTGCCGATCTGCGCGATGCCGAACGGCGGCTTCTTGCGCGCGGTGGTCATCACATTGGCGAAGTTGACGAAGATGCCCTGCGCGGTCTCCGGGCGCAGGTAGTGCAGACCCTCTTCGGATTCGACCGGGCCGAGGTGGGTCTTGAGCATCATGTTGAAGTCGCGCGGCTCGGTCCAGCGGCCGACGGTGCCGCAGTCGGGGCACACCACCAGCTCCATCGAGACGGAGTCCGGGTCGTCGATCTTGTGCTTGAGCGCGTAGGCCTCCTGCAGGTGGTCCTGCCGGTGCCGGTGGTGACAGTTCAGGCATTCGACCAGCGGATCGTTGAATACGCCGACGTGGCCCGAGGCGACCCACACCTGACGCGGCAGGATCACCGAGGAGTCAAGGCCGACGACATCTTCGCGGCTGGTGACCATCGCACGCCACCACTGCTTCTTGATGTTCTCCTTGAGCTCGACACCCAGCGGACCGTAGTCCCACGCCGATTTGGTACCTCCGTAGATCTCACCACACGGGTACACCAGACCCCGGCGCTTGGCGAGGTTGGCAACGGTGTCCACCTTCGACTTGGGTGCCACTCGAGAATTCTCCATCCACTACGAATCGGATTTGTTTTCGATGCAAACATATGTTTGCACTGCAGACTAAGGACTCCAGCCTATCGGCACGGGCCAATCGGTTTTGCACCGCACACGCCTAGTGGTCGGCGTGCTCGTTTGACATGCGCAACTGTGCATATCAAAATGGGATCGCTTTCCAATAAGGAGTTGGTTCGATGACCGCCGAGACCGCCACCGCCCATCCGCACAACCCGTACCGGTCCCCCGCACCAGCGCCGGTGCCCTCGCGGACCGTCCTGGAGGACGCGGGCGAGCTGCTGCGCGCTCTCGCCGCCCCGGTGCGTATCGCCATTGTGCTGCAGCTGCGGGAATCGCCGCGCTGCGTGCACGAGTTGGTCGACGTTCTCGGCGTCACCCAACCGCTGGTCAGCCAGCATCTGCGCATTCTGAAGTCCGCGGGCGTGGTGCACGGAGAACGTTCCGGCCGCGAGGTGCTGTACGAACTCGTCGACGACCACTTGGCGCATATCGTCGTCGACGCCGTCGCACATGCCGAGGAAGGATGAACGTGCCAGATAAGACGGTCTTGCCGGATAAGCCGGTCGGCATCCGCAGTACCCGCCAGCGCAGCGCCATCGCCGCGCTGCTCGGTGATATCGAGGAATTCCGCTCCGCGCAGGAGTTGCACGATGAGTTGCGTCGCCGCGGTGAGGGCATCGGATTGACCACGGTCTACCGCACCCTGCAGTCGCTGGCCGATGCCGGGCTCGTCGACGTGCTGCGCACCGACACCGGCGAGTCGGTCTATCGGCAGTGCTCCACCGGGCACCACCACCACCTGGTGTGCCGACACTGCGGCCGCACCGTGGAGGTCGAGGGGCCGACGGTGGAGGCCTGGGCCGAATCCATTGCCGGCGAACACGGATTCACCGAGGTCAGCCACACCATGGAGATCTTCGGCACCTGCTGCGAATGCGCGAAAGCGGGCAGCTCCAAGATGTGATCGCGATCACATAGTTAACAAGGCGGCCGCCGAGGAAGATTTCACTGCGAATCAGGTAGCGTCCGGGCGTTCCGGGCGTCGCGCACTGAGATGGCAAATCTTCTGGGAGGCAGCGTGCGATCTTCGGTTTCTCCGTCGGGTAAACGACGGTATCTCACCACAATTGGGGCGGCCGTACTCATCGGCAGTTCCGCCGTGCTCATGACGGCGTGCAACGACAAAGACACCAAAGCTGGCCCCACGACAGCGGTTTCGGCACAGAGCACTATCGGCCAAGGACTGCCGGGCGCGAAGAACGGTCAATCGACCGTCCGAACCGTCGGCAAGACCGGCTGGTACGAGGGCTTCGATATCACGGTGGACAAGGCGACCGTGGTGCCCGACGAATTCGGCGGAGCCAAGGTGCTGATCGACATCACCTACAAGAACACCACCCTCGATAACAAGGCGATCGGCATCAACACCTACCTGCAGGTCGACAAGGAGGTCGACGGCGGAGCGAGCTTCGACTCCCCGACCGTGCCCGGAAAGGGTTCGGCCACAGGCAAAGTCACCACTTCGGTCAAGACACTGCACGATGTCGAGCACCTGCTGGACACGATTACCGTGATCTACGGGCAGGCCTCGGATAATCAGACCAAGATTCCGCTGAAGGCCTCGGCTCAGGTCGAGGGCGTCGCGCCGAAGACATTGAGTGTCACCGGCAAACTGGTGCAGGATCAGACGACGATCGAAATCACCGGCGGCACACTGGCACCGAGTTATACCAAGAACGAGCGCGACAAAATGGATCTCTCGTTGCGCATCAAGATCATCGGCGGGCCCGGGATCTCCGCGGGCGGACTGAACGTCTTCTACGACTACTTCACCGTGAAAACCCCCGGCGGCCAAACCATTCCCGCCGATGTTCGCGGCCCGATCAACGAGTTGCTGAATGCGAACGAAACCATCGACAACGCCAAGAATTACGTCGTCTTCGTGATTCCGTCCCCGGCCACCGGCACGTATGTGGTGAGCTACGACGCGAACAAGGGTGCGGGCACCGCCCCGAACTTCTCCTTCACCATCTCCTGACACACCTTGCGGTCCGACACATGATGCAGGCCACCACTGCCGAGCAGTGGTGGCCTGCAGTCGATTTCGAAAGCCGTGCGGGATCAGGCGGCGACGGGGTCGCCGGAGCGGACCGGAGTGGGCCCCGCGGCTGGACGGCGTCCGCGGAGTGCGCCTACGGCCAGGAGTGCGAGGGCGGCGAGAGCCCAGACGATCAGGACCACAAGGGGTTTGGTGGCGGCGGCGCCGTCGAAGAAGGCGACCGAGCGCAGCAGCGAGGCGGCGGCGCCGGGAGGCAGCAGCTGACCGATGGTGCCCCACGGCCGCGGCAGCAGTTCCGGGGCCGAGGTCGCGGCCGAGAACGGGTTGCCGACCAGGAGCATGGTCAGTGCAGCGATGCCGATGCCCGCACGGCCGATCGCGGCGGACAGGCCGACGACCGCGCCGGAGACCGCGAAGGACACCAGACCGGCGACCGCGGCCAGAGTCAGGTAGGGACCGGGCACCAGCGACATCCAGATCTGGATGATCACCATGCTCAGCAGCCCGCCCGCGATACCGAAGGTGACCAGGCCGATCGCCTTACCCCCGACCGCCGGAATCAACAGGCTGAGTACGACTCCCGCGGCGATACCGGACATGACCAGCGGCAGCACCATCGCACCGAAGGCGGTGCCGCGCGGATCGTCGGGATCGGCGGCGACCACATCCTCGACCGGCGCCGCCGGGATGCCGGACAACCGCTGTGCGATCGCGGTGAGTTGTTGTGCCACAACCGGACTCGCACCGGAGGCGACCAGTACGCGCGGGGCGCCGCCGCCGGTGATGATGGCGCCGTAGACATCCCGGTTCTCGATCGCGGCGCGAGCCGCCGCTTCGTCGGCCGGGTTGGTGATATCGAAGCCGTCGGGATCGAACTGGGCCAGTTTGTCTGCGACCATCGCGGCCTGCGGGCCGCTGACGGCAATGGGCAGATCGCGCGGCGCGATACGTGCCGCGGGCCAGGCGAAGGCGATCAGCATCAATGCCTGGAGCAGGGCAGCGCCGACGCCGACGGCGAGTGCCCGCTGGGTGGTATTCATGACGTTTCTCCCGAAAATCGAATGATCGTTCTCTTTCGATGTGGATACCGTCGCACGGTCCACGCGGCTTGTCAAGAACGAGCATTCGTTTTACGTTGGATCCATGCCCAGAGTCAGTGAAGAACACCTGGAACGTCGCAGGCAGCAGATCCTCGACGCCGCGCAGCTCTGCTTCGCCCGCAAGGGTTTCTACGAGACCTCGATGCAGGACATCTTCACCGAATCGGGACTATCGGCGGGGGCGGTCTATCGGTACTTCAAGGGCAAGAACGACATCATCGCCGCTCTGGCGACCGATACCACGGTCGAGCTGCGCGCCACCCTGACCAGGGCGATCCGGTCCGATCCGCTGCCGACCCCGGCCCAGGTCGTCCGAGCGGTCGCCGAGCACGTAGTCGAACGGAGCGGTCCGGACGGAAATGTCCGGCTCGCGCCACAGGCATGGGCGCTGGCGCTGGTGGATACCGAGGCGGCCGAATACGTCAAGGCCGCCGTGGTCGCGATGCGCGACCGGTGGACCGAGTACACCGAGCGCATGGTGCAGGCCGGCTGGCTACCGCCCGATACCGATATCCACGCCGTCGCGACCGCGATCGTCGGCGTGGTACCGGGATTCATCTTGCAACACTTGATCATCGGCGACACCGATCCGGAAACCCTGGCTCACGGTGTCGCGATCCTGCTGCCCTACGGCCACCCCGCCCCCCAACCGGCCGCCTGACAACGCCAGCTCGCCGAGCGTAGTCATATGGCGGTTGGATGCAGCGTGCGCGACCACCATTCGACTACGTTCGACGGAACTCGTGCGGCGGTCAGAGCCAGCCGAGGCGTTCGGCGGCGCGGACGGCCTCGGCGCGGGTGCTGGTTCCGGTTTTGCCGATGGCCGACGAAAGGTGGTTGCGGACCGTGCCTTCCGACAGGTGCAGCTGTTTGGCGATCGCGCCCGCGGTCGCACCGTCGGCCGCGGCGGCGAGGACCTCGCGTTCGCGGGCGGTCAGCGGCGAGGTGCCGACGGTCAGTGTCTCGGTGGCCAGCGCCGGATCCACCACACGCAAGCCCAGGTGAACCCGGCGCACCGCATCCGCCAGTTCGCGGGCCGGGGTGTCCTTGACGACGAATCCGCTTGCGCCCGCGTCGATTGCGCGCCGCAGATAGCCGGGGCGGCCGAAGGTCGTGACCATCAGGATGCGCAGGCCCGGATGGGCGGCATGCAGTTGCGCCGCGACCGCGATGCCGTCCAGGCCCGGCATTTCCACATCCAGCAGCACCACATCGGGTGCCGTGCGCGCCACCGCGTCGAGGACTTCGTCACCGCGGCCGACCTCGGCGACCACCTCGAGATCGGTTTCGAGGCCGAGTAGAGCGGCGAGCGCGCCGCGGACGAGGGCTTGGTCGTCGGCTAGTAAGAGGCGGATCATGCGCTATGGCCCTTCGACGACTGGTCTGAGCACGCACTGTCGGCCGAATCGTGGCAGAAGTCGCCACGTATGCGCGAAAAGTGCACGTTCAGCCCCATTTCCGGATCACTCGCGCACCGTGGCACGCACACGAACTCCACCTCCTTCAGGCGATGACAGCGTCAATGTTCCCCCGGCCGCGCGCACTCGTTCGCGCAGGCCGGACAGTCCGGACCCGGATTCGACGGTCCCGAGCCCACGACCGTCGTCGACCACCTCGATACTCGTATCGGTCACGGTGACCGTGCAACGCCGGGCGGCGCTGTGCCGGATCACATTCGTCACGGCCTCGCGCAGCACCCAACCGAACAGTTCACTGTCGCGGACATCGGGCAGTCGCGCGGCATCGGGCAGCGCCGCATCGATATCGGCGGCCGCCAATGCCGTTCGCGCATTGGCCAATTCACCGCGCAGCGATACCTCGCGCAGGCCGCCGACGGTGTCGCGCACCCCGGCCAATGCCTCCCGCGCCAACCGCTCGACATCGGCCATCTCGGCCTTCGCCCGCGTCAGATCCACATCGATGAGGCGTTGTGCGAGTTCGGTTTTCACCGTTATCACGGTCAGCGAATGGCCGAGGATGTCATGCACGTCGCGCGCGACGCGGTTGCGTTCCTCGACGATCGCGATCTCTGCCTGCTGCCGCCGGGTGAGCTCGGCCAACCGCTCGCCGCGCAACCCCAACTGCCTGGCCACCCAGATCACGACGGGCACGAAGGATACGTAGAACGGCACGCCGGACAGGCTCGGCCGCACCACCGGCACGAGCAGCATCGCTAGCATCACCGTGAACACCACATATGCGGATTCACGCGAGGGCATGTGGAAAACGGCGATCACGCCGACAAAGATCAAGGTCGGCAGGGCAACCGGGCCGAGCAGCGCGATCAGCGCCGCCGTACATGCCGTCATGGCCGCGAGCACCGGCCACAATCGCCGGTCGAGCGGACGTTCCACCAACGGGTCGGTGCGACTCGGCCGACGGAAGGCGATGAAGGATCCGATGATCAACAGCGCATAGCCGAGCAGTGCCGCCGTCGCCAGGCTCGCCGTCGGCTGGTCCCCATTCACCCAACGCCGGATAACCGGTCCGACCATGAACGACAGCCACGCCACCGACATGAGCCCGCCGAACCACCCGCGCCGCTTCCCGTCCGCCGTGACTCCCCCGTCCTGAACCACCCGATCCAGCAGATCGGACGCCGCCCCACCCCGCAGCGCATCGAGCGCCGACTTCACACCCATCGCCGCCCCACCCCCGCGCATCCGAAACCCCGGCCCCGCGCACAGTGGCTGATCACGAGCACCGACGCTACCGAACCACCCCTGCCCGCTGTCGCCGATCCGCCCCGCGGCGAGCCGCCCGCCATGACGGGCGGGCGGCCGGTGATGCTGGCGCCGGGTGGGTCAGCGGGCGGTGTCACGGCGGAACAGGATGGCGGCGCCGCCGGTGAAGACCGTGGCCCAGGCGATGACGTTCAGGATTGCCAGGGCGATGGAGGCGGTGCTGGTGTCGCCGAAGGGCATGCGGGCCAAGGTGGCGACGCCATTGGTGGGGAAGAACTTGGAGACCGTCTCGAACCACCCGTGCAGGGGCATGAACAGGCCGCCCGCGAAGGACAGGGCCGCGAGGGCGGGGCCGATCAGCTGCATGACGTTCTCCGAGGGCAGCAGGTAGCCGACGAACAGGCCGAAGGCGGCGAAGACCAGGGAGCAGATCCAGGCGAGCAGGAAGCAGCTCACCCAGGCGCTGGCCGTCAGGTGGGCGCCGAAGATCCCGCCGATGACGAAGACCGCCGTGACCGAGACCAGGCCGAGCACCATGGCGACGGCGACCTTGGTGGCGATATAGGCGACCGGACGCAGTGGGGTGAGTCGCAATTGGCGGCTCCAGCCCTGCGCGCGTTCGATCGCGACCATGGCGCCGCCGCTGGTGGTCGCCAGCATCGCGCCGTATACCGCCATCGACACCATGACGTAGCCGGTGACATTGCCCGAGCCGAAAGACTGTGTCTTGTAATCGGATTGCAGTCCGAAGATGACGAAGAACAGCGGCGGCATGATCAGCGTGAAGGTCATGGTGCGCCGGTTGCGCAACATGCGGCGCAGTTCCAGGCGCAGGAACCCGAGGCCGAAGCCGCCGAGCGGCACGCGCGTCGAAACCGATTGTGAGGCAAGGGTTGTCATATCAGTTGTCTCCCGTGGTGAGCGCCAGGAACGCGGATTCGAGGTTGTGCGAGGTGATTTCGATATCGACCGCAGTTGTCTCGGTGAGCAGATAGCGGGCGGTGGCGTCGGAGTCCTTGGCGTGCAGGATGATTCGGTCGCCACGCACCTCGACATCGTCGACGCCGGGGATCGACAGCAGCCGGGCCGGATCGGCGCCGGGCAAGGTGGCACTGACCGCGCGGCCCGCGGCCAGATTCTTGATCTCGGCGGCGCTGCCGTCGGCGACCACCCGGCCCGCTCGCACCAGCACGATCCGGTCGGCGTAGGCGTCGGCCTCGTCGAGGTAGTGGGTGGCGAACAGTACGGTCCGGCCGCGGTCGGAGTCCTCGCGTATGGCATTCCAGAACTCACGGCGGCCTTCGACGTCCATGCCTGTCGTCGGCTCGTCGAGGACGATGAGATCCGGGTTCGGCAGCAGTGCCAGTGCGAATCGCAGGCGCTGCCGCTGCCCGCCCGAGCATTTGCCGACCAGGCGGCCGCCGATATCGCCGATACCGGCGCGGTCGAGTACCTCGGCGACCGAGCGCGGCTGCGCGTGCAGCGTGGCCACCAGTTGCACGGTCTCGGCGACGGTGAGATCGGGCAGTAGCCCGCCCGACTGCATGACCGCCGAAATGCGGCCCACCGCAAGCGCTTGCGCCGGTGTGCCACCGAAGACGTGCACGCTGCCGGAATCCGGTGCCGCCAGACCGAGCAGCATATCGATGGTGGTGGTCTTCCCCGCGCCATTGGGGCCGAGGAAGGCGACGATCTCGCCCGGCGCGACCACCAGGTCGAGTCCGTCGACGGCGCGCACCTCGCCGCCGCCCGGGAGCGGGAAGCTCTTGTGCAGGTCGCGCAGTTCGATCGCGGACGATGCCCAGTGCCTGCCCGAGCCCCCCGCCGCGGCGAAGATTGCCGTGGATGTCAGTGCCGATGTCATGACTCAACGGTCACGCAATCGGCGGCCCGGCACCTCGCACGAGTGTCACGAACCTGCCATGACATCTGTCATGACGTCGCTCAGGGCAGCAGGCCCTGCCTGGCCTTACCCGCGCCGGAGAGCACGAGCAGCAACATGGTGGCCAGCGCCTGATCGTCCAGACCGGCGGCCGGGAAGGTGTAGCGCAACATGACATCGGCCTGGTTGCCGCGGGTGATCAGCGTGATCGAACCGAATTGAATCGCGCTGTTGCGCTCGGCGACTCGCTTGTGCAACTGCGGCTTGAGCGGGCGGTCCCAGGCCAGCACGCAGGTCAGCGTCAGCACGTCCAGGCCCGGCGCCAACGTCACCGCGCGCAGTGAGCACAGCGCGCCCTCGTATTCGAAACCGATCGAACCCTCCGAGTCGACACGCACATCGACGTCGTAAAGCGAGAGGCAGGCGCCAGCCCGAGCCTGTAGCTCTTGTTCGGGGGTCACTGCTGCGTCCATGTCGGTGCCGCCGTTCATCGGGTGCCGCCGTTCACTTGGTCCCCCCGAAGCGACGGTCACGCGAAGCGTACTGGAGGCAGGCCTCCCACAAGTTGCGCCTGTCGAAATCGGGAAACAGCGTGTCCTGGTAGACGTATTCGGCGTAGGCGGACTGCCAGATGAGGAAGTTCGAACTGCGGAATTCGCCGGAGGGGCGCAGGAACAAATCGACGTCCGGCATATCCGGCTCGTCGAGGTATCTGGCGACCGTCGCCTCGGTCACCTTCTCCGGATCGATCTCGCCCGCCGCCACCCGGCGCGCGATTTCCCTTGCGGCATCGGCGATTTCGGCGCGACCGCCGTAGTTGACGCACATGGTGAGGGTCATCACCGTGTTGTCCTTGGTCAGCTCCTGCGCGGTCTCCAGTTCGTTGATCACGCTGCGCCACAGGCGCGGTCGGCGACCCGCCCAGCGCACCCGCACCCCCATCTCGTGCATCTCGTCGCGGCGGCGGCGGATGACGTCGCGGTTGAACCCCATGAGGAAGCGCACCTCCTCCGGGCTGCGCCGCCAGTTCTCGGTGGAGAAGGCATAGGCCGAGAGCCACTTCACACCGATCTCGATACAGCCCTCGACGGTGTCCATCAACACCGCCTCGCCGCGCTCGTGCCCGGCAGTGCGCGGCAGCCCGCGCTCCTGCGCCCACCGGCCATTGCCGTCCATCACCAGCGCCACGTGTTTGGGCACCAACTCCGGCGGCAGTTCCGGCGGCGTGGCCCCCGATGGGTGCGGCGACGGCGGACGGACGGTGCGTTCGGCGCCCGACCTGGTCGACCTGGTCGGCGCGGCAGAGTCTCGACGGAGGATCACGGCAACTATCCTGCCTGATGGTTGTGGAGAGATTGTGCGGACGTACCCGTCAGCCCGCTTGTCCGGCGGTCGCGGATTCCCGCACGGCGGTTCCGGATGATCGCTCGATCAGCGGCAGGGTTCGCAGCTGGCGTTCCAAATGCCACTGTAGATGGGCGGCGACCAGGCCGCTCGCCTGTCTGCGGATCTGGTCGGGGACCTGTTCGACGTAGTCCCACTCGCCTTTCAAAAGGGCGATCAGCAGGTCGAGGACGCCAGGAGCCGGGGTGGCGGAACCGGGCGGGCGGCAGTGCACGCAGACCGCGCCACCGGCGGCGACGTGGAACGCACGGTGCGGACCGGGTGTCGCGCAGCGCGCGCATTCGTCCAGTGCGGGGGCCCAGCCCGCAAAACCCATGGCGCGCAACAGATATGCGTCGAGAATCAACTCGTGCGGCCGCTGTTTGGCGGCAATCGCCCGCAGCGCGCTCGCGGTCAGCGCATGCAGCTTCGGTGCGGGTGCGCGCTCCTCACCGGCCAGCCGCTCCGCGGTCTCCAGCACCGCACAGGCCGTGGTGTAGCGCCCGTAGTCGTCGACGATGTCGGCGGCGAACGCCTCCATGGTGTGCACCTGGGTGACCGTGTCGAGATTGCGCCCCGGATGCAGCTGCACGTCCACATACGCGAACGGCTCCAACCGCGCCCCGAACCGCGACTTGGTCCGCCGCACCCCCTTGGCCACCGCCCGCACCAATCCGTGCTGCCGAGTCAGCAACGTGACAATGCGATCCGCCTCGCCCAGCTTGTGCTGGCGAACCACCACCGCCTCATCCCTGTACAACCGCACACCGTCATCCTCCCACGAATGGACGACGCCCACCTTCAGGCAAGGCCGAGCAGGGTTGACTCGCGAGGTGTAGCGCATCCCGCCCAGCATACGTAACATGTAACGCATGGCAGCAAAGGATCGCGTGCAAGCTCACCGTGACCGGATGCGAGAGCAGGGGCTGCGGCCAATACAAATTTGGGTGCCCGACACCCGCAGCCCGCAGTTCCTGGCCGAAGCACACCGGCAATCCGTGCTGCTCGCTGACAACCCGTATGAGGGCGAGGACCAGGCATTCGTGGACGCCATCAGCTACCCACTGGATGACGAGTGAAACGAGGCGAGCTCTGGACCATCGCCACCGGCAGCGGCTACACAGGTAAACCCCGACCAGTGATCATCGTCCAAAGCGACGCGTTCGACAGCACCGAATCGGTGACGGTTTGCCCAATCACCTCCAACGATGTTGACGCACCGCTGGCGCGTGTAATGATCGAACCGGCCGAAGACAATGGCTTACGCCAGCCCAGCTATGTGATGGTCGATAAGGTCACGACCGCGCCGCGCGAAAAGCTGGGTCAACGAATCGGGCAGGCATCGAAACAAGACATGTTGCGCATTGACCGATACCTTGTCGTCTTCCTCGGCATCGCAGACTGAGCCACCCGCGATGGACTGCACGGCTACCATCGCGGGATGCGCAGAATGCGGCTCGGCTCAATGGTATTGGCTGTGGTGGGCGCGGTTGGGGTAGCGGCCTGCGCGGATACGAAACCAAGTTCGCCCAAGGCCGACGAGACGGCGTTCGTCTCGGTGACGGAGATCGATCCAACCATCGTTGTCGATGCGCGGTATTTCGGTGAGCACAACTTCATCGGCACGCGGATCAATGGGTATGAGGCGCCGAAGTGTTTGTTGACAAAGGAGGCGGCTGCGGCGCTTGCGGAAGTGCAGCGGGAGTTGCGGCCGATGGGGCTCGGGCTGAAGACCTACGACTGCTATCGGCCGCAGCGCGCGGTGGACCAATTCGTCAGTTGGGCAAAGGATCTCGGCGATACCAAGATGCGGGGGGAGTTCTACCCGACGGTGGAGAAGGCGAATCTGTTCCGGGACGGGTATATCGCGGAGAAGTCCGGGCATAGTCGGGGCAGCACCTTGGATCTCACGATCGTCGCGCTACCGGCACCGGATCAGGAGCAGTATCGCGACGGTGATCCGCTGCGCGCCTGCACACTGCCCGCCGACCAGCGATTCCGGGACAACAGCCTCGACTTCGGCACCGGCTACGACTGTTTCGATCCCCTCGCGCACACGGCCAACCTCGCACCGAGCGGTACCCAGCGCGCCCTCCGCGAGCTACTGACGAACCTCATGGACGAGCACGGCTTCAAAAACCTCGCCGAGGAATGGTGGCACTTCACCCTCGAGAACGAGCCGTTCCCCAGCACGTACTTCGACTTCGCCATCCACTGATACCCGGCGCATAACTAGTGGTCTCCTCGCACAAGTCGCAACCTATGCGAGGAGACCACTAGCTATGCGACACCTCGCAACCGCACGCGTCAGGCGCGGAGGATGCCGCCGATGAGCAGCATCAGGGACTGTTGGGCCTGGGTACGGGCCGTGTCCTTGTCGGTGGCGTGGGCGACGATCAGGCCGGCCTCGGTGACCGCGCTGAAGATCAGCTGGGCCAGGACCGGAATCGGCGCGTCGGCGATCAGACCCGCATCGCGGGCCCGTTCCAGTTCGGCGATCACCAATCCCAGCCCATGGCGCGCCTCGAACTCGCGAAAGGCCTGCCAGCCGAGCACGGCGGGACCGTCGTACAGGGTGATTCGAATCATCTCGGGGCGCTGACAGATTTCCAGGAAGACACCGAGGCCGATGGCCATCGAGGAAAGAATGTCATCGGGATTCACCGCGCCGATGGCGTTTTCGATTTCCGTGGTGCTCTCGATCTCGATTTGTTCGAGCACCGCGAGAAAAAGCCCCCGCTTATCGCCGTAGTGGTGGTGCAGCGCGCCGCGGGTGACCCCCGCCTCGGTGACGAGTTCCTCGGCCGAGGTCGCCGCGAATCCGCGCTCGGCGAACAGTCGGCGACCTGCCTGCTCGAGCGCGGCCCGGGTGGCGCGGGAGCGATCCTCCTGACTACGGCGTTGCATGCAGCCGAGTGAACTCCAGGATCGTTTCGGAGAGCAACTCGGGCTGGTCCTCGGGGAGGAAGGTGTAGGAGTCGTCGATGAATTTCAGGGTGGCGTCCGGCAACTCGGCGGCCAGGCGCTCGGCGAATTTCACCGGGAAGAGCTTGTCCTCGCGAGCCCAGGCGATCAGCACCGGAACCCGCACCGAGGGAAATCGGGTGGCGGCGTCGAGCGTGTAGCGACGGTGCACGGTCTTCAGGAACCGGCGCAGATCCTTGCGGATGGCCGCCGAATTCCGGCTCGGCAGCAGGTAGGAGTCGGCGATCTCCGGCGGGACCGGGCGCTTTGCCACCCAGCCGAAGGCGATCGGCAGCCGGTGCAGCGCGCGGATGCGCATCAGTTCGGTCAGCGGCCGTAGCGAGCCGGGAAGCCGCGCCAACACGGGCAGCGCCGCGAAGGCGGGCGGGAAGAACGCCTCGTAGGCGTCGCACGAGGTCAGCACGACGCGGCCGATCCGCTCGGGTCGACGGGTCAGCAACACCTGGGTGATCGCGCCGCCGGTGTCATTGGCGACCACGGTGACGTCGGTGAGGTCCAGTCGCTCCAGGAAGTCGGCGATCAGGTCGGCGACCCCGGTAGGCGTGAGATCCGCTGCGGGGACCGGGATTTCGTGTGAGCCGAGCGGCAAGTCCGGACTGAGACAGCGATAGCCCGCCGCCGCGATGGTGGGGACGAGCTTGCGCCAGAGGTCGGAATTGACGAGCAGGCCGTGGACGAAGACGACGGGCGCGCCCTCTCCCGTGTCGTGATACCGAATCCGGCCGCCGGGCAGATCCACCTCGTGGGCGCGGCCGAGTGACGTACTGATTCCCATGGTTCCTCCATGTGTTCGCAGTGCGCATCCACTGTTACATACATACCGTATGTATGTCTATAGTCCGGCCTCCTACCTGGGGTGGAGATTTACGAGCCGATGTGGACGGTTGACCAACTCCGCGCTACCGTGCAACGAACGAACGAAGGAGACGGAGCTCACATGACGGTGTCCGACCCCGCCCTACCCCCGGCCGCGACCGCCGAACTCGGACTCGCCGACTTCGCGGCGGCACTCGCGCAGGGCACGATCAGCTCCGTGGCAGCGGTCGACGCCGCGCTCGATCGGATCGAGGCCAGCCAG
Organism: Nocardia nepalensis; assembly: GCF_048910785.1. Lineage (NCBI taxonomy): Bacteria > Bacillati > Actinomycetota > Actinomycetes > Mycobacteriales > Nocardiaceae > Nocardia > Nocardia nepalensis. The sequence continues at coordinate 473,350 of NZ_JBKBET010000037.1, forward strand.
CCCACCCTGAACGCCTTCCGCATCCTCCGGCGCACCGAAGCGCTCGCCGAGGCGGCCGCGGCCGATGCGCGCTTGGCCGCGGGCGAACGACTCCCGCTGCTCGGCGTGCCGATCGCGATCAAGGACGACACCGATATCGCCGGTGCGCCAACGGCATTCGGCTGCGGCGGCGACCTGCCACCGAAAACCGAAGACGCCGAAGCGGTTCGGCGGCTGCGTGCGGCCGGTGCGGTGATCGTCGGCAAGACGAATACGTGTGAACTCGGTCAGCTGCCGTTCACCAGCGGTCCGGCATTCGGGCACACCCGCAATCCTTGGGGCGCGACCTATACCCCGGGCGGTTCGTCCGGCGGTTCCGCAGCCGCCGTCGCGGCCGGATTGGTGCCCGCCGCACTGGGTTCCGATGGCGCGGGTTCGGTACGCATTCCGACCGCTTGGACCAACCTCGTCGGCATCAAACCGCAGCGCGGCCGCATCTCGACCTGGCCGGAGGCCGAGGCCTTCCAGGGGCTCACCGTGAACGGACCGCTGGCGCGCACCGTCGCCGATGCCGCACTGCTGCTGGATGCCGCCGCCGGACCCCATCCCGGCGATTTGCACACCCCCGAACCGCTCACCGTGTCCGATGCCGTCGGCCGTGATCCGGGGCGACTGCGCATCGCACTGTCACTGCGAATTCCGTTCACCGCCACCAAGACCGCGCTGCATCCGGAGGTCGAAGTCGCGGTCCAGCACATCGCCGCGACGCTGCGTCGCCTCGGACATTCGGTGACCGTCGCGGATCTGCACTACGGCATCATGATCGGCGCATCCTTCCTGCCGCGCTCGATGGCGGGCATCCGGGCCGCGTACGACAAAATGCCCGGCGCGCAAGTGGATCCGCGCACCACGGCCAACGTCTGGTTCGGCCGTGCGCTCAGCGGACCGGCACTGTTCGCGGCACGCCAGGCGGAACCGTTGCTGCACAAGCGAATCGGCGGCTTCTTCCGCGACTACGATCTGGTGCTCGCCCCGACCACCGCGACTCCCCCGCCGCGCGCCGAGCAGATCGATGGCATCGGCGTCAACGCCACCAACGACCTCATCACCGCCGCCTGTCCCTACACCTGGCCTTGGAATGTGCTGGGCTGGCCCGCCGTCAATGTTCCCGCGGGCTTCACCGACGCGGGCCTGCCGGTCGGCGCACAACTCATGGGCACCGCGAATACCGAACCGCTACTGGTTTCCGTTGCCGCACAACTGGAATCGGAACTCCGCTGGGATCGGCACCGCCCCGAACCCTGGTGGTGAGTTCAGCGCTCGGGCGGGGTCCAGACCTCGGTATCACTCTTGGTGCCTACCGGGCACCCGTCCGGACCGCGGCCCTTGACGATGCCCTGCGGATACATCAGCAAGCACTGCTGCGGCTGATCGGACCGACCGAGGCCGGTGGCGACGAGGATGCCGATTGTGGAGTCATCGGCCACTCGACCTCGGGAGAAGTACAGCGTCCCGGTGACTCCGAGGTAGTCGGTGCCGCGTAGTTGCAGTGCGATGGCGGCACGATTGACCTCGCGCGGGCGCTCCGGCCGGGCGCGATTGACCCGAACCGCCTGCAGGATCACACCGGCGACATCGTAGGCCAGCCCGGTGCGGTCGCCGGGCCAGGACGGGTGGTAAGACGCCAGGTCCGGATAGGCGGCGAGATCGGCTATGAGCCTGGACAATTCACCACACAGCTCCTGGAAGTCGAGGCTGGGTGCCTCGACGCCGATCACACCGTTGCCGCGCACGCACTCCGTGCCGCCCAGAATGACGGGCACCCCCTTGGCGACGTAGCGCACGGTCAGGCTCGCCGGTAGCGCCGCCATCGCCTTGGGGTCGGCGATCAGGCGGGTCACCGTGTCGGCGCCCAGGATCGCGGGTGGTTCCGTGGCCAGGCAACCCCGGGTGACGGCATTGCCGAAGGTCGCGAAGTCGTCGTTGCGCCCGGCGAAGAACAGCAGCGTGTGGCGATCGAAACCCGGTGTCTCACACGGCGCAGGAAAGCCGTACAGCTCCTGCTGCACGTCCCAGCTGCGGCTGTCGTGTGGCACCCCGCGTCGGTCGAGTTCGGCGTTCAGGTCGGCCACCAAGGTGTTGACGTAGACGTCGTCGGTGACCTTTGGGTAATACACCAGCACACGGTCGTAGCGTCGTTGTCCGGTTTCCGGTGGGCCGCCCGGATAATGCGCTCCCTCAACATAATCCGCGATCAATCTGGCCTGGACCCGGTTGCTCGGCACGGATTGGAAGAACATCGGCGATGCGGCCTCCAGCCCGTCGGCCGATAGCGTCGTCGCGACGACCGGCACCCCGAGATCGCCCAATTTGCCGATCGCCCGTGCCGTCTCCGCGGTGCTGCGGTCCATTCCGACCACACCGAGCACCCCGGGGTCCTTGCGCAGCATATCGGCCAGCAGATTATCGACCACCCACGAGGCCTGGCGCATATTCGACCCGCCGTTGGCGACGATGATGCGCAGCAGCGGCTCCGATTCGTCGGGTGCGCCGATGGCACGCCGCTGCCGCACGGCCAACCCGGCGAGCTCCTGCACCTGTGCATGCGGATACCGAACATTGCTGTCGGAGTAGCTGATTCCGGCGAAATAGACGAGCGAGATCAGCGGCCGTCGCGGATTGTCGCGGTGGATATCGGAGGCGATCTTGTTCTGCCGAAAGACTTCCCGCTGCATCGCCGACAGTTCCCGGTCGTCGGCGAAGACCTGCCGGTCGTTATCGCTGTAACCGACGCATTCCCCGCCGTGTTCGGCCACCGCGATGCCGGAGGTCCACGGCCAGTGTGAGCAGGGGGCGCCGCGCAGCGCCGGGACATACACCAGCGCCGTCGCCGCCAATGCCGCAACCGGGACCAGCACGCAGATCGTGACAAACCATTTGCGGGCGGCCAACGGCGGTACGGGCGGCACGGCCAGATGCGTGCGGTTCGGGTCGCCGATGCGGCCTTCCGCCGGGTCCGGCAGCGCCAGCGGCAGGTACCAGGCATCCGCCAGCCGATTGGTACGGCTGTTGTCGATATCGCGCAGCCACTGCTGCAGCGGATCCGGCTCCTGCCCGGAAGCCGGTCTGTCGACCAGGCTTTCGAGATTGTCGAGGCTGTGCAGATCGCCGATGGTGGCGAGTTCGTGCACGCGCTGCGCGGGTTCCAGATCGCGCGGGTCGTAGTCGAGGGCGGCGACTACCACCAGCGGATCGAAGGTCCCGGTCTCATTGCGGATGTCGTTGATCCGGCGCAGCAGCTCGGCGCCAGCGCTGCCCACCGCGACGGTATCGAGCAGCGCCACTGGATAGGCGGTCCGACGCCAGCTCGACGGCCGCCAGATCCGTTGTCTGTAAGCGTCGCGCAGATCTTCCAGGAATGCGTGCACCAATAGCTTGGCGACCTGGTCCTCGTTCTCGTCATTGCGCAGCGAGGCGGTCAACCGCGTCGCGAATCCGAGGAAACTGTCCGATAGTTCGGGCGCCATGTATCGCTGGTGCATGAACCAGCGGGTCTCCTTCGACAACCCGGGAACCCGGCCGCTGACCCACATCCACAGCCGCAGCACCGGCCAGAGCGCCAGCACCGCGAAGACCACCCTGGTGATCCAATCCCCGACCTCACCGCCCATCGAATCGGAGTCGCGCGAACCGAGCCGCAATAGCTTTGGCAGCCGAGCCCGCAGCTCCACCGCGGCTTCGGTCTCGTCACTGGTGACCCGCTGTCTGGTCAGCCAGTCCGCGGTCCGATAGCGCGGGAACGCGATCGGGCCCATAGCGGTGTTCTCGGTCGAGAACCCCTTGACCAACTGCTGCAGAATCGGCATGCAATGCGCATCCACCTCCTGCCCGGTCGCATTCGGGTCGGGGGTAATGGCATCGGGTGGCAGATTATGCAATTCGACGCGAGCACGCGGCACCGCGCGACGTCCCCCGGACTCACCCAGCCAGCGGTAGATCTCCATCAGCAGATCGCCATTGGCCGCCGGGCCCACCAGAGAAATCAGTGGCCGCGGCAACTTCCGGCGCCCGCGCAACAGCGTACGCAGCACCCGAGGCCGCTCCTGTGGCACATACAGCGTCCGAAGCAACTCCAGGAGCTTGCCGATATCGTTCGAACCCGGCATCGCAGCGACCTCCCCCGTGGATGAGTAGTTAGACGGTACAAGACCTTCCGACGCTAGACCGGGGCGTTTCGCCACCAGCGGTCGAGCAGATCTCGGCGCACTCATGCCACAGCGGATTCGAATCCCCCGTTTCGGGGGTTCAGGCGTCAGAAACCGAGCTTGCCCAACTGCTTCGGGTCGCGCTGCCAATCCTTGGCGACCTTGACGTGCAGGTGCAGGTAGATCCGGACGCCGAGGATGTGCTCGATCTGTTTGCGGGCGTTGGTGCCGACCTCCTTGAGCCGGGCGCCGCCCTTGCCGATGATGATGGCCTTCTGCGACGGGCGTTCGACGTAGAGCAGGGCATGCACGTCGAGCAGGTCCTCGTTCTCTTCGCGCGGCAGCACCTCTTCGATGACCACCGCGAGCGAGTGCGGGAGCTCGTCGCGGACACCCTCTAGGGCGGCCTCGCGGATGAGCTCGGCCATGAGGGTTTCCTCGGGCTCGTCGGTGAGCTCGCCGTCGGGGTAGAAGGCCGGGCCCTCGGGCATTTTCGAGGCGATGACGTCGACGAGGACCTCGACCTGTTCACCCTTGACGGCGGAGATCGGCACCACATCGTGGTCCGGACCGAGCAGCTGCGATAGGGCCATCAACTGTTCGGCGACCTGGTCGCGACTCACCTTGTCGATCTTGGTGACCACGCCGAGCAGGGTGGTCTTCGGCGCCATCTGCTTGATCTGCTGCAGGATCCACTTATCGCCGGGACCGATCTTCTCGTCGGCCGGGATACACAGGGCTATCACGTCGACTTCGGAATAGGTATCGCGGACGAGGTCGTTCAGGCGCTGGCCGAGCAGGGTGCGCGGGCGATGCAGGCCTGGGGTGTCGACCAGGATGAGCTGGGCGTGGTCGCGGTGCACGATGCCGCGGATGGTGTGCCGGGTGGTCTGCGGGCGCGAGGAGGTGATCGCGATCTTCTGGCCGACCAGCGCATTGGTCAGCGTCGACTTGCCGGTATTCGGGCGGCCGACGAAACAGACGAAGCCGGATCGGAATTCGGTGGTCTGCTCAGCCACCCTGCACCTCCGCGCCCGCGGCATCGTCGACGATCTCGAAGACCGCACCCGAGCGATCGGTGAAGATGATGCGCGCCTCGGCCGCGACCTCGCGAACCGCGAAGACCCCCGCATCCGACAACCTGCCCCCGACGACCACGGCCGCCTCGAATCCCTCTGCGCCACTGGAGATCGCGGCAGCGACGGCGGCCTGCAGCGCGGTCAGCCGCAGCGACGGCAGGGAGACCTCACCGGCCGAGTAAGTGCGGCCGTCGGTGTCACGGATGGCCGCGCCCGAGCCGCCACCGGTGCGGCCGAGCGCGCCCTTGGCCAGCACGAGGAGCTTGTTGTCCTCTGCGTCCAAATCAGTCATCGTCAACTCCGTCCTGATCACGATCGGCCGGGATATCCCGCTCCGATCCGTTACTTTTGCGCCTGCCGTTGGATTTCTCGGCACGCGATTTCTCCGTCGCCTTGCGCACGACAATGGTGTGCACCCGCACCCGCCCGCGCGCGTCCGCGCCGCCTTCACCACGCAGCACCAGGCCGTGCGCAACGGCTTTGGAGCCCGGCAGCGGCACCCGGCCCAGTGCGTGTGCGAGTAGGCCGCCGACGGTATCGACGTCCTCCTCCTCGATCTCCAGCCCGTACAGCTCGGCCAGATCGTCGACCGACAGCCGCGCCGATACCCGGTAGCGGCCCTCGCCGAGATCCTCGATGGGCGGGGTCTCGTCGGTATCGTATTCGTCGGCGATCTCACCGACGATCTCCTCGAGCACATCCTCGATCGTCACCAGCCCGGCGATGCCGCCGTATTCGTCGACCAGCAGCGCCATATGGTTTCGCCTGCGCTGCATTTCGTCGAGCAGACTGTCCAGCGGTTTGGAGTCGGGCATGAACACGGCCGGGCGCATGACATCGCGCACGAGCACCTTGCGACTCTTATCCGCATACGGCACAAGGTCTTTCAGATACACCACGCCGAGAATATCGTCGACGTTCTCGCCGATCACCGGAATGCGGGAGTGGCCACTGCGCACCGCGAGCGAGGTCGCCTGTGCCGCAGTCTTATCCGCTTCGATCCAGACCATCTCGGTGCGCGGCACCATCACCGCGCGGGCTGTGGTGTCGCCGAGTTCGAAGACCGACTGGATCATCCGGCGTTCGTCATCGGCCACCACGCCGCGTTCGCTGGCCATCTCGAACACTTCGCGCAACTCGATCTCGGATGCGAAGGGGCCGTTGCGAAATCCCTTACCCGGGGTGATCGCATTACCGATGAGGATCAGCAGCCTGCTGACCGGACCGAGGACCGTGCCGATGAACTGCAGCGGCAGCGCCGCGGCCAAGGCGATGGAGTAGGCGTGCTGACGACCGAGCGTGCGCGGGCCGACCCCGATCACCACATAATCCACCAGCACCATGACGGCGGCGGTGAACAGCAGCGCCCAATTCTCGTTCCATATCGGGATCAGCGCCGCCGCCAACAACACCGTCGCACTGATTTCGCACAGAATACGAAGCAGCACAAGAAGATTCACATACCGCGGCCGATCGGCCACGATCCTGGTCAGCCGTACCGCACCCGGCCGCTCCGCCCGGACCATATCGTCCAGGCGCGCCGGTGAGATGGTGTTCAGCGCCGCATCGACACCGGCGAACACCCCGCCGACCGGGACGAGCAGGATCGCCAGCAGGATGAGAGTCAGCGAATTCACGCGGGGCCCAGCGCCTCACCAGGTGTCGTGAAACCCGCCTTCCCCAGCAGCCTGGCGTCGCGTTCGGCCAATTCGGCACGCAACTGCGCCTCGCGCAGGCTCTGGTACCACTCCTCGAGCAGTCGCGCCTGCAGCGCGAACATCTCCTTCTCCTCCTCCGGCTCGGCGTGGTCGTAGCCGAGGAGGTGCAGCACGCCGTGCACGGTGAGCAGTGCGAGTTCGTGATCGAGCGAATGCCCGGCCTTGCGAGCCTGGCCCGCGGCGAATTCGGGGCACAGCACGATATCGCCGAGCATGGACGGGCCCGGTTCGGCGCTGTCGGGGCGACCGCCGGGCTCCAGCTCGTCCATCGGGAACGACATCACATCGGTCGGGCCGGGTAGGTCCATCCAGCGCATGTGCAGATCGGCCATGGTGTCGAGATCGACGAGCACCATCGACAGCTCGGCCGCGGGGTGCACGTCCATCCGGCCGATGACGAATCGCGCGACACTGACCAGGTCTTCTTCGGGTACGTCGATACCCGATTCGTTGGCGATCTCGATGCTCACCTGAACAGGGTATTCGGTCCGCCCGCACCCGCACCGCCCGGCTCTCGGCACGGCGGGTGCGCACACCTGGGTGGCTAGCGCCGATCTCCCCGGCTCGCGGCGCGGCGCTGGGCGCGGTTGCCCGGATAGTGCGGTCCGACCTGGGTAACCCGTTCGGCCTCGGCCCGTTCGTAGGCGTCGACAATATCGGAGACCAACCGGTGCCGAACCACATCGCTGCTGGTGAGCTGGGCGAAATGGATGTCCTCGATGCCGGTCAGGATCTCGCTGGCGGCGCGCAGACCCGAGCGCGCGCCATTGGGCAGGTCGACCTGGGTGACGTCACCGGTCACCACGATCTTCGAACCGAAGCCCAGGCGGGTGAGGAACATCTTCATCTGCTCGGCGGTGGTGTTCTGCGCCTCGTCGAGAATGATGAACGAATCGTTCAGCGTCCGACCGCGCATATACGCCAGCGGCGCGACCTCGATGACACCGGCCGCCATCAGCTTCGGAATGGCCTCCGGATCCATCATGTCGTGCAGCGCGTCGTAGAGCGGGCGCAGGTACGGGTCGATCTTCTCGTTGAGCGTGCCAGGCAGGAAGCCGAGCCGCTCGCCCGCCTCGACCGCGGGACGGGTGAGGATGATCCGGTTGACCTGCTTGGTCTGCAGCGCCTGCACGGCCTTGGCCATCGCCAGATACGTCTTGCCGGTACCCGCGGGGCCGATGCCGAACACAATGGTGTTGGCGTCGATCGCGTCGACGTAGCGCTTCTGGTTGAGCGTCTTGGGCCGGATGGTCCGGCCGCGCCGGGACAGGATGTCCAGGCTGAGCACCTCGGCCGGGGATTCCGAGGAACCCTCGGTGAGCATCGATACGGTGTGGCGCACCGCCTCCGGCGTCACCACTCGATTGCGACCGGTGAGCGCGACGAGCTGTTCGATCACCCGCTCGGCGAGGGCGACATCGGCCGCCTTACCGGTGAGGGTGACGGAATTGCCGCGGACGTGGATATCCGCATCCAGCAGCTGCTCGAGTTCACGCAGGTTCTGGTCGGCCGATCCGAGGAACGGGAACACGGATTCGGGAGCGAGTTCGATACTGGAACGCACGGTGCGCGCTGCGGGGCCCGAACCGTTGTCTGCGGCACCACGGGGGCTGGTAGCCGACGGGGTCGGCGGGGTGGATGAGCTTATGCCTGCCGTTGGTGTAGTCGGGTCGCCGATCTCGCCTTGTGTTCTCAAAAGTGGCTATAGCCTGCTTCCGGTCTCGAATTGCTACGTCGTTGATGAAAGTTTAACGCGCCCCACTGACAAGACGCAGTGAATAAATGGCTACCTGGCCGGTCAGCGGTGTCCCGCTCATCGCTGCCCGTAGCGACTGCTTGCGGGTCGCTCGAAACGACCAGTCATCTGGATTCCCCCGCGCCGTCGTGCCCAATCCTCGGTGAAGTCACGAAATCGACGCACCGCGTCCGATGGCGGGGCGGTCGCCGACCAGATCAGCCCGACATCACGCGACGCTCCCGCATCCGCGAGCGGGACGGTCACCAGGCCCGATAGCGAATCCGCGGCCGGAACCGGATCCTGCAGCGGCAGTACGGCGACACCGAGTCCGGCCGCCACCAGACCCGCGACGGTGACCAGATCGCTGGACTCGAAGGCGATGCGGGGGCGGATATTCGCGGCCGCGCAGAGTTCCTCGAAGATGCGGCGCATACCGAATCCCGAATGCATGACGATGAATTCCGCGTCGCCGAGATCGGCGAGACGGATCTGTCGGCGCGCGGCGAGCCGATGTTCGGCGGGCACGGCCAGCACCAGCGGCTGATCCAGCAGTTTGCGCCAGCCGAGTCCGGCGGCCGATGGGCGCGGCGACACGATCGCCGAATCCGCTGTGCCATCGAGGATCTGACCGACTACCGCGTCGAACGCGCCCTGCCAGAGCGTGAACGAGATGCCGGCCGAACCACGCCGGAAACCGCCGATCAGCTGCGGGATCAGCCAGCTGCCGAAGGAGTGCAGAAAGGACAGGCGGACAACGCCTTTCGCGGGATCGATGCGATCAGCGACGGCTTGGGCGGCGGCATCGAGTTCGGATTGGGCGCGGCGGGCGTGCTCGTAGTAGATGCGACCGAAGTCGTTGAGTGCGATGCGCTTTCCGTGCCGGTCGAAGAGTTCGACACCGAGGCGGCGCTCGAGGCGGGCCAGCATCCGCGAGAGGGTCGGCTGGGCGATGTGCAGCCGGTCGGCAGCAGCGCCGACGCGTTCCAGTTCGGCGAGTGTCGTGAACCACAGCAGGTCCTCACCCAACATGCGTGGGCCTTTCCTTATGCATCTGACGCATCAACTATCAGATTACTATTCATTTCCTTTTCTAGGGTTGACTGCCGATCCTGGACGGAGGAGGTGCCATGACCAGCACGGATACCCGCTCCAGGAACACAACGCACGAACGTCGGATTACCACGGCGCTATTCGCCGCGGGGCTGACCACCTTCGCGTCGATGTACAGCGCGCAGGCGTTGCTGCCCAGTCTGTCGGCGGCCTTCGGCGTCGCCCCGGCGCAGGCCGCGCTGGCGGTGTCACTGACGACCGGATTTCTGGCGTTGGCGATCATCCCGGTGAGCGCGCTGTCCTCGCGGATCGGGCGGACCAGGACGATGACGGGATCCGCGGTGATCTCGGCCGCGATCGGTCTGCTGCTGCCGCTGAGTCCGTCACTGGAGCTGCTGCTGGCGGGGCGGGCGCTGCAGGGTGTGGCGCTCGCCGGCGTGCCCGCCGTTGCGATGGCGTATCTGGCCGAAGAGATCGGCGGCGATGGGTTGGGTACCGCGATGGGCGTTTACGTCGCGGGCACCTCGATCGGCGGGTTGGCGGGACGGTTGATTCCGGCCTACGCACTGGACCTGACGTCGTGGCGCTGGGCCCAGGCGGCGATCGCGGTCGCGGCGGCCGGTTGCACCGCCTGGTTCGTACGCGGGTTGCCACCGTCGCGTGGATTCCTCGCTCGACCCGCCGGAATGCGCACCGCGCTCGGCGATCTCGGCACACCGCTGCGGCACCCAGGGCTGCTGGCCCTGTTCGGACTGGCTTTCGTGCTGATGGGCGGTTTCGTATCGATCTACAACTTCCTCGGCTACCGGCTGATCCGGCGGCCCTTCGAATTGCCTGCTGCCGTGGCGGGTTCGGTGTTCCTGCTGTATCTGGCGGGCACGCTCGCCTCGGCCGCCGCCGGGCATTGGGCCGATCGCATCGGCAAGCACCGAGTGCTCGCGGCTTCCGTCGCACTGATGGGCGTCGGTGTCCTGGTCACCATCCCGGACCAGTTGATCGCGGTCATCCTCGGGATAACACTGTGCACCGCAGGGTTTTTCGGTGCTCACGCGGTTGCGAGCACCTGGGTCGGCGCGATGGCTACCGGAAACCGCGGCGCCGCGTCATCGTTGTACCTGTTCGCCTACTACCTCGGTAGCGCCATCATCGGCAGCGGCGCCGGCATCGCATATGCCAAGGGCGGATGGATCGGCCTTGCGGCCTGCGTCGGGGCGCTAGTGGCGCTGGCCGCAGTTCTGGTGTGGTACTTGACGATTCACGCTCACCGCGGGTACGAGACCCGCGCCACCTCCGAAGTATGCGCCGCGCCCACGGCCTGATACCCGGCGGTGGCTGCCATGTCGGCGCTCATGACGGCGAATCTCAGGCCGACACGATCTCGGTGCCGCCGCTGAGGGCGAATGGCTGCATGTGCGCGGCCCGAGTGACGTCGCCAGCAATCGGAAAGCAATGTCACCAGATAGCGGCACATGGATAAATCCCAGGCGTTGGATCACATGCAGCGAATATCGAGGGTCGCCACATGTTAACTAGAACGGAAGTCTGGTCGATCTACTACAGTGACCGATATCAGATTCTCTTTCTTCGGGGGTTTCACATGCTGATTTGGGGCTGGCAGAAGCGTCTCCACACGCTCGCCATGATCACCTTGGTTTGCGGCAACTGCGGCAATCCCGCCGCCCACGCACTGCGCAAACTCGTCACCAAGTTCACGCTCTTCTTCATCCCGCTCTTCCCGCTCAGCACCAAGCACTCCCTGGAATGCACCTGGTGCGGCGCATCGTCACCGCTCGCAGCGAACCAGGTCCCGGACCTCCTCGCCCGCGCCAACGCCGACAGCGCGGGTCCCGCCCAGTACCAGCAGCCTGCCCCCGGTGTCCCCAATGCGCAGCCCGCCCTCGGTGCACCCAACGCGCAACCGACTCCTGGGGCACCCAACTGGCCCCAGCAGACCACCCCAGGCGCACCCAATGCGGGCTGGCCTCAGCAGGCTGCCCCCGGTGCGCCCAACACCAGCTGGCAACAGCCCGCTCCGGGCGCGCCCAACACCAACTGGCAACAGCCCACTCCCGGTGCGCCCAACACCAACTGGCAACAGCCCGCCCCCGGTGCGCCCAACACCAACTGGCAACAGCCCGCCCCCGGCGGACAGCAGCCCGCCCCCGGCGGACCCAACGCCTCCTGGCAGCAGCAGCCTGACCCCGGCGCGCCGAACGCGCCCTGGCAGCGCTGACCCGCGCGACGGTCGGCCGACAACGACCGACCGCAGCCGACTGGCACCGGCAGCAGCCCATCCTCAGCGCACACAACACCAACCAACAGGGGCATTGGGGGCAGGGACAGCCTGCCCCTGGCACGGGCCGACCGGAGCTACGGTCGGCCCACAACGACCGACCGCAGCCGACTGACACCGGCAGCACGACCGACCGCAGCCGACTGGCACCAGCAGCAGCCCGCCCTTGGCGCACACACACCAACCAACAGGGGCGTTGGGGACTCAGCCTGCCCCTGGCGCGGGCTGACCGAAGCTACGGTCGGCCGACAACGACCAACCGTAGCCGACTGACACCGGCAGCAGCCCGCCCTCGGCGCCCCCAACGCCAACCGACCGGGGCTTTGGGTGCGCAGCCTGCCCCTGGCGCGCCAACACCCCTGGCAGCGCCCGAACGGCATACGGCCGCAATGGGATGACGGCCCGCACCGGCCGCGACCGGCTCAGCCCCTGCGTCGCCCGTCCGGCATCGGCTGGGCGATGATCGCGGCTCCCATCCAGCGTCGTAGATATCGACGCAGCTCATCGTCGCTCCGTGGCGGATTGCCCGGAGAAACGAAGAACGACTGCATCGTTCGCAGGATGTATTCGACGAGTTCGTACAGCGACGTGTCGTCGTACCCGTACTGCTCCCAGTCGACGTCGAAGCGTTTGATCATCGTCATTCCGAAGGTCTGCGCCTCTTCGGAGGTAAGGCTTTCGGGGTGCACATTCGAATATGTGCTCGAGAGCAGAATGCCCAGGTGGGGCGTCCGGCGCACCTCGGCCAGCGTGTAGACCACACCCTCGGTCATGGCTTCGACAGGATCCTCGATACCGCTGACCTGCTGTGTCAGCCGATCCAGAAAACCGTCGACCGATGCGATCGCCGCGGCCTGCATCAGCGCGTCCGCACTGGGGAAGTACCGATACACCGTCTGACGGATGACACCCAGCGACTCCGCAACGTCGGCGATGCTGATCTCCGACCCCGTTCGCCCGATCAGCTCGACCGCGGCGGCGACTATTCGACGGGACGCTTCTTCATCGCTGTTCGGGGGACTCCCACCCCATCCGCGCCTTCCTGCCACTGCTCGCTTCCTTGGCTCGAACCATGTCCGTCGCGTGCGAAACCGACTGCGGGGCAACCCCGCCGACCGTCCGGATCAGGGGCTCGACGCTACCACAGGGCCACCGTTGTCCCAGCTCGAGCAAGCGGGGCCGATTCTGATCATACACTTCGACCGATCTGTGTATGATCAGCCGCATCGAGGCTCGGCGCGTCCGAACAAGCCCCCTTCCGAAACACGAGGTGCAGCCAAGTGACCGATCTACAGGTCCGAAAGATGCGATTCGCATTCGCGGACTACGACGTACCGTTCCTGTGGAACGAACAGAATCCGGCCTTCTCGTCCATGGCCAACGCGGTGTCCTTGCTGGCAATCGGCTTCGAGAAGATGATCGTCAATATGATTCGCGAGGCCATGCCGCGGATAACCGATCCCGCGGTCGCGGAAGAGGCGGACGCGTTCGTTCGCCAAGAGGGACAGCACTCGACCGCCCACCGCCAGCACGCCAATGCTCTGATCAGGCGATACCCCGGGCTCCAGGAAACCCTCAACGAAGTAATCGCGGAATTCGACCGCCTCACCGTGCATACCTCCCTGGAATATCGGCTCGCCTACACCGCCGACTTGGAGGCCACCTTCACCCCGGTGTTCAAACTGATGCTCGACAACGATTCGACCCTGTTCCGGCCGGGAGACGACCGCGTCGCATCGCTGTTCATCTGGCACTTCGTCGAGGAAGTCGAACATCGCAGTTCCGCGCTGATCATCTTCGATTCCATTGTCGGCAGCGACACCTACCGCATGCGCATGGCCCCGTCGATCTTCCGGCACGTCATGAAGGTCATCAGGATCGCCTGCGCAGGATTCAATAAGCATGTGCCGCTGGAGGATCGGCGCATCGATGCACTGGCGATGTTCGCGACGCACCGGGGTAAGCAGAAGCTGCGGAAATTGTTGCGGCTGCCCGTCGAGGACAACGGCCCGATGTCGCGCGCGTTCGACGATCTACGACTCGGTGCACAACTGATCGCGCTGGTCGGCATCGTCCGCAGTCAATTGCCCAAGCACAACCCGGATCACGAGAAACTGCCCGCACTCGCCGATGTGTGGTTCGAGCGCTATAACGCCGGTTACGACGTATCGCACTGGTACACCGCCGATACCGTCGCAGCGCAGGGGGACTGATGGCCGATCATTGCGCACCCACCTTCGACCAACTCGCCGAAGCGCTCGGCTTCTCCTGTGCGGAGGCCGGTGGACTCGTCGAGGTGCGAAACCCTTTCGCATTGGAGAACTGGACGCTGCCGGTGCTGGAGTTCACCATCGTCCTCGGCGCGGTGCTCGCGCTGGTCTACGCGATTGTGCGATTGCGTCGTCACGGCGATCCCACCAACCTCGTGGTCTGGTTCGGCGCGACCGCTTACCTGTTCATTATCGAACCGCCGCTGTACTTTCCCGCGGCCTTCGGCATCGACGCACACGTCGACACGATGTTCGCGCACAACGTCTTCACCGTGGATTTCCTATGGGGCCGACTCCCCCTCTATATCGTCGCGATCTACCCACTGATGGCCACACTGGCCTTCGAAATCGTCCGAATGCTCGGAGTCTTCCGGCGGTACGGCGTGCTCGTCGGCGCAGTCTGCGTGGGGTTCGTCCACCACGGCTTCTATGAGATCTTCGACCATCTCGGACCGCAGCGGCGCTGGTGGGAGTGGTCGATCGAAAACCCGCTCAATCAACCGATGTTCGATTCGGTGCCACTCCCGAGCGTGGTGGTATTCGCCGCGCTGTGGCCGATGTCGCTGGCGTTCTTCGTCCAGTTGTTCGTCGGTCGCCACGTCGACCAGGGGCGCACCTTCTCCGGAGCGCAATTGGTATGGCGCACTGTCGTAATCGGCGTACTCGGGTCTTTGGGCACAGCCGTATTGCCCATCCCGGCAACGCTGTTCGGTGTCGGAAATACCCCGTTGCGCGGATTCCTCTATGCGGCCGAATTAGTCATCGTCACCATCGTCGCGATCCCGATCCTCACCCGCCAGTGGCTAGACCATTCGGACACTCCGCGCTACACGAACGGCTTCGTGCGGATTTACAGCGTCGTGTATTTGGGCGTGATGGCGTTGCTCTGGGTGACCGCGCTGCCCGATTACTTCGCCGCCGTCGACGGTTCGACGAGCAATGGCGACCCCATCGGCAATCTCTGGTACACACTGGCGTGCTTCGCGGTCGCAATACTCTGCGTGGTCGCCATCTTCACGGTGCGAACTCGCGACTCACTGCCAGCGGGGGGTCAGCGCGCCCAAGGCGCCGAGAGCCACGGCGGCGGCAGTGGAGGTGCGCAAGACGGTGGGGCCGAGCAGGGTTACGTCGGCGCCCGCGGCAGCGAAGGCGGTGAGTTCGGAATCGTCTAGACCGCCTTCTGGGCCGACGATCAACATGATCTCGGTCGCCTTGTCGAAGGGGAGTTCGACGAAGCGGGCGGTACCGGATTCGTGCAGGGCCACCACGATTCCGCCCGCGGCGATGATGCCGGGAATTCGATCGAGTAGATCGCGGGTGCGGTGCAGGTCTGCGACCTCGGGGATATAGGCGCGGCGGGATTGGCGGGCGGCCGAGCGGGCGGCGGCGCGCCATTTCTCGACGGCCTTGTGCGCCTTGCCTTCCCAGTTCGAGACGCAGCGGTGCGCCTGCCACGGAATGACTGCGTCCGCGCCCGCTTCGGTCATCAGCTCGACCGCGAGCTCGGAGCGGTCGGATTTCGGCAGCGCCTGGACGACCGTCACGCTCGGGGTCGCAGGTGTGGCGAGCGCCCGGTTCAGGACCTTCAGCTCCAGACGATCCTTCTGTGCCGCAACGACTTCCGATTCGGCTAGCAAGCCGTTCCCATCGGACAACGTGATCGCCTCGCCGACCCGGGTGCGGCGCACCGTCGCGGCGTGCCGCCCTTCCGGGCCGTCGAGGATCGCGATGGCACCCGGCTCCGGAATATCGGAGAGGTAGAAGACCGTGGCGGCCAACGGCTATCGCCCGCTGAACGACGCCCGCAGCCGGGCGAACAGGCCGCTGTTGTGCTCGGACTGTGCCGACATCACCTCGGCGCGCTCGACAGCGCGCAGACCCTTGTACTTGCGCAGCAGGTCGGTCGCCTTGGCGTCGAGTTTGGTCGGCACCACGATGTCCAGATGCGCGAGCAGGTCACCGCGCGCACCGGAACGCAGGCGCGGCATGCCGTGGCCGCGCAGCACCGAGATCTCGCCCGGCTGGGTGCCCGGCGGGATGGTCAGCTCGGTCGGGCCGTCCAGGATGGTGTCGATGACGACGGTGGTGCCGAGTGCGGCATCGACCATCGGCACCCGAATGGTGCAGTGCAGGTCATCGCCGTCACGTATGAAGACATCGTGCGGCTGCTCGACGATCTCCACGTACAGATCGCCCGCATGGCCGCCGCCGGGACCGACCTCACCCTGCGCGGCCAGCCGCACCCGCATGCCATTGGCGACACCGGCCGGAATCGGCGCGGCGATCTCGCGACGCGCCCGCACCCGGCCGTCGCCACCGCACTTGTGACACGGATCGGGGATGGTCTCGCCCGCGCCGCGACAGGTCGGACACGGACGCGAGGTCAGCACCTGACCGAGGAACGAACGCTGCACCGACTGGACCTCACCGACGCCGCCACAGGTCTCGCAACGCACCGGCTTGGACTTGCCGTTGGTGCCAGCGCCGTGGCAGATATCGCAGAGGATGGCGGTGTCGACGGTCAGATGTTTGGTGACACCCACCGCGCACTCGGCCAGGCTGAGCCGGGTCCGCAGCAGCGAATCCGCGCCGGGCTGCACCCGGCCACGCGGCTTGCGCGTCCCGCTGGAACCGCTCATGCCGCCGAAGAATGCCTCGAAGACATCGCCGAGCCCGCCGAATCCGGCGCCCGAGAAGCCCGCGCCGCCGCCACCGGACTCCAGCGGGTCGCCGCCCATATCGACGACGCGCCGCTTCTCCGGGTCCGACAGCACCTCGTAGGCGGTCGACACTTCCTTGAACTTGGCCTGCGCCGCCTCGTCGGGGTTGACGTCGGGGTGGAGTTCCCGCGCCAGCTTGCGGTAGGCGCGCTTGATCTCCTGGTCGGTCGCGTTCTTCGCGACGCCGAGCAGTCCGTAGTAGTCCCGTGCCACTTGAGTCTCTAGTCCTTGGTTTGCAACAGCATTAGTCGGATGCACTCAACTTTATCCGCCGAAGGATCGAGGGTAACAGCGACGTCGGCTGATCGTTTCGAGCGACCTGCAAGCAATCGCTACGGGCCCGTTTCGAGCGACCTGCAAGCAATCGCTACGGGCCCGTGTCGAGCGACCCGCAAGCAATCGCGACGGCCGGACGCCGCCCCTCATCGCTCCGCGAGCACCTCACCGATATAACGGGCAACGGCCGCAACCGATGCGATGGTCCCCGGGTAGTCCATGCGAGTCGGGCCGAGCACACCCATGCCACCGAGTACCGCACCCGCGGCACCGTAGCCGGTCGACACTACCGAGGTCCCGCGCATCTGCTCGACCTGGGTTTCTTCGCCGATGCGCACTGTGACGGTACCCGGATGCTGTGCCGCCGCGAGCAACTTCAGCACGATCACCTGCTCTTCCAGCGCCTCGAGCACATCGCGCAGCGAACCGGGGAAGACGAAATCGGCGGCATTGCGGGTCAGGTTGGCGGTGCCGCCGAGGACCAGCCGCTCTTCCGGATGCTCGACCAGGGTCTCGACGAGCACGGTGGACACGCGCACCAGCACGTCCTTGAGTCGCACCGGCGCCCGCTCGGGCAGTTCGGCGACCGCCGACGAGGCGTCGGACAGGCGCTTGCCGTCCATGGCGCCGCCGAGCATGCCGCGCAGCGCGGCGAGGTCCTGGTCATCGATGAGCGCACCGAGTTCCACGAGACGCTGGTCGACGCGGCCGGTATCGGTGATCACCACCAGCAGCAGCCGCGCCGGATTCAGCGCGACCACCTCGATGTGGCGGACCGTGGAGGCCGAGACCGTCGGATACTGGACAACGGCGACCTGGCGTGTGAGCTGGGCCAGCAGGCGGACGCCGCGGCGCAGCACATCGTCGAGATCGACGCCGGACTCCAGGAATTCCATGATCGCCCTGCGCTCGGCGGGCGAGAGCGGCTTCACCTCCGAGATGCGGTCGACGAACTGCCGGTAGCCCTTATCGGTGGGAATGCGGCCGGAACTGGTGTGCGGCTGGGTGATATAACCCTCGGCCTCCAACACCGCCATATCGTTGCGGACCGTCGCGCTGGACACCCCGAGGTTGTGCCGCTCCACCAGCGTCTTCGACCCGATCGGTTCCTTGGTCGCGACATAGTCCGCGACGATCGCGCGCAGGACCTCGAAGCGCCGCTCCTCGGTGCTCGACATGGTCCCCACCTCCTGGCTCGTCCTCGGGCATGTCTGTTTATCCAGTCTAATTGCCTATCCGACAATTGCCCGTTCGCACACCTGCGCAACCGTCCAGCACGGGTGATCCAGGTCCTGTCCGCTACTCCGGTCCGCGTCGCGAACTGCGCAGTGCCAGTTCGAAAACCTGCCGCAGTGCGCCGAGACCGGTTGCCGGATCGACCGATTCGTCGAGCCGGTGCATCACATTGACGCCGATGCCACTGCCGAACAGCGCATCCGCGAGGGTCGCCGAGTCCGGCATATCCGGTGCGTCGGCGGTGATCTGGCCCACCGCGTCCACCCAGAATTGCCTGCTGTTCTCGTAGCCCGCTATGTAGGCGTCACGGATCGGCCCCGGAGCCAGCATCACCTCGGGCAGCACCGTGGCGAAGGTCCGCCCGCAGGGTCCGTTCACCACCGACAGATGCGCGTCGATCAGCACGGCGAGACTGAGGTTCCCGGCCTCGGCGATCCGCTTGCGGTACTCCTCGACCGCGGTCGCGAAGGCGTGCTTGATCACCTCGACGATCAACCCGTCCTTGGATCCGAAATGCCAGGCGATAGAACCGCGGCTGATACCGGCCCGCTCGGCCACCGCCTGGACCGAGGTCCCTCGCGGCCCGACCTCGGCCACCAACTCCATTGCCGCTTCGAGCAAGCGACGACGGCTCTCTGCTGAGGACTCCTCGCGACGACCGGCCATGCCGCGAATTCTCTCATGACGAAAATCCTATGCCGATCATCCTTGCCTATGCTGAGCGTCCAATCATATGATGCAAGTCCAATAACTCATCGGAGAGTGATATGCGCCTCATCACCTTTGCCACCGACCGCCAGCGCGTCGGAGCCCTGCTCGACGACGACAAAACCGTCCTCGACCTGGCCCTGGCCGCACCCGATCGACCCGAATACGCCTCGATGCTCGCCCTGATCGAGTCCGGTCCCGACGGCCTGGACCGGACACGCGAACTCGCGGCCACCCGACCGCCCGGCGCGCTGCTGGATGCGGCCGACGTCCGGTGGTGCGCGCCGTTGCCGCGGCCACCCCGGGTGCGCGACTGCGGCCTGTTCACCGAGCACCTCGCCGCCGCGCTGCGCGAAATGGCGCGACGCCAGGCCGCCGCGGCCGAGGATCCCGCGACTGCCTTCGAGCAGTTGATGGCGAGCGGCCGGTTCACGCTGCATCCGCTGTTCGCCGAGCAGGTGCTCTACTACACCGTCGATCCGCTCACCATCTCCGGCCCCGGCGACACCATCGCCCCGCCCGAGGGCGCCGCGGAATTGGACTACGAGCTGGAGATCGCCGCCGTGGTCGGCCGCAGCGGGCGCGATGTGCCGCGCGAAGATGCCGCCGACTATGTCTTCGGGTACACGATCTTCAACGATTGGAGCGCTCGCGATCTGCAGTTGAAGCTCATGCAGACCGGCATCGGCGCGGGTGCCGCCAAGGACTTTTCGACCACGCTCGGTCCTTGTCTGGTGACCGCGGACGAAATTCCGGATCCGTACGCGCTGACCATGCGTGCCCGGGTGAACGGCGCGGAGTTGTCGTTGGGCAGCACGGCGACGATGACCCATACCTTCGCCGACGCGATCGCCCAATTCAGCCGCGTCGGAGGGGTTTTCGCGGGTGAGGTCATCGCGTCCGGCACCGTCGCATCGGGAACCGGCTTCGATGTGGGACGGCATCTGTCCGCGGGCGATGTGGTGGAGCTGGAGATCGAGGGCATCGGGACACTGCGCAATCAGGTGGTGCTGTGAACGGCGTGCGGATCGCGGGCGTGGCGCGGACCGCGTACGGCCGGTTCCCGGAGCGTGGCTTCGCTGAACTGGCCAGGACCGTGCTCGCCGACTGTGTACGCGACGCGGGTGCCGATCATGGCGATATCGGTGCGGTGTTCTTCGCGAACGCCGGTCAGGGCGCGGTGGAGGGTCAGCACACGATCCGTGGGCAGGTCGCGTTGCGTGGGACCGAGGTCATGGGCGTTCCGATGGTGAATGTCGAAAATGCCTGTGCCAGTGGAGCTACCGCGTTTCACCTGGCGGCGCAGGCGATCGCCTCCGGACAGGTCGAAGTGGCGTTGGCGATCGGTGTGGAGCGGTTGTCGGCGGCCGATCGGGAGACCGCGGGGAAGCTGTTCGACGGCGGTATCGATGTCGCTCATCGTGATCAGGATCTGGCGCGACTCGGGGTCGGGCCGGGCGAAGGCACCGTGTTCATGAGCATTTATGCCGCACTTGCCGATCGCTATGGGCTCGACCAAAAACGGCTTGCCGCAGTGACTTCCAAAAATCGCGGGCACGCTGCCTTGAATCCGCTCGCCACTTATCGCACACCGCTGACGGTCGCCGAGGTTCGCGCCGCGAGGGTGATCGCTGCTCCGCTGACGAAGCCGATGTGCGCGCCCATCGGGGATGGTGCGGCGGCAGTTCTGTTGTGTGGTGGTCGATCTCGGCTCGCCGATGGCCGAGCGGTGCGGGTTCGTGCCAGTGCGCTGGCCTCGGCGACGGATTCCGACGGTGATCACATCAGCCGTCGCGTGGCCCGAATTGCCTACGCGCAGGCGGGGATCGGCCCCGAGGACGTCTCGGTCGCCGAGGTGCACGACGCTACGGCCGTCGGTGAGATCTTGCAGACGGAGTTCCTCGGCTTGGCCGATGCCGACGCGGCGGCCCGCGGTGACACCGCGCTCGGCGGGCGTCTGCCTGTGAATACGTCAGGCGGCCTGGAGTGCAACGGGCATCCGATCGGTGCCACCGGACTCGGCCAGTTGTATGAGCTGGTCACCCAATTGCGCGGTGCGGCAGGGCCGCGCCAGGTCGAGGGCGCGCGAATCGGTCTGGCCGAGAACGGCGGCGGCTTTCTCGGGGTCGAGGAGGCCGCGGCGGCGATCACCATCCTGGAGGCGCCGTGAATATAGCTGTCGTCCTGCATCAGTCGGCCAGGCACGATCCCGACGCGCCAGCGGTTTGTCACGGCGATGAGGTGGTCTACACCTTTGCCGAGCTGGCCGATGCCGCGTATCTGATCGGCCGGCGATTCATCGAGGTGCTCGGCATGCGGCCCGGCGAGCGAATCGCATTGGCGATGACGAACTCTCCGCAATATCTCGCGGTGCTGTTCGGTGCGTGGTGGGCCGGGCTGGTGGTGGTGCCGATGAACGCCCGGCTGCATCCGCGCGAATTCGAGGAGCTCATCGCGGACAGCGGCGCGAAATACTGTGTCACGAGCGAAGATATCGAGTCGCCGCAGACCGTGCCCGTGCTCGGCGTTGCCGAACTCACCGCATCCGGTGCGGCAGGTGCGCGATCGGCACCCGCCAGCGTACGGCCCGAGGATCCGGCGTGGCTGTTCTATACGAGCGGTACGACCGGAAAATCCAAGGGTGCCACGC
Organism: Nocardia nepalensis; assembly: GCF_048910785.1. Lineage (NCBI taxonomy): Bacteria > Bacillati > Actinomycetota > Actinomycetes > Mycobacteriales > Nocardiaceae > Nocardia > Nocardia nepalensis. Next base: position 495,272 of record NZ_JBKBET010000037.1, read on the forward strand.
TGACACACCGCAACCTGGTCACGGCAGTGCTGAGCACCCTCGCCGATATCGGTGACGCGGCGTCGGCTTCGCTGCTGCATCTCACGCCGCTATCGCATGCGGGTGGGCTTTTCGCGCTGGCATTTGTTGCCCGTGGCCGTGCGAATCTGTTGCCGCGCAATGGATCCGTCGATGTCGTGACCTTGACCGAATCGCTCACCGCATTCGGGCCGGTGTCTTTCTTCGCGGTACCCACCATCCTGCGGCGACTTCTGGAACCGCGGCTGCTGCCGGACGAATTGATCCCGCGGGTTCGGCGCATCTTCTATGGCGGTGCGCCGACCTATGTCGACGACCTGCGCAAGGTGGTCGCGCGGTTCGGGCCCGAACGGTTGTGGCAGGCCTTCGGCCAAGGCGAATCGCCGTGCACCATCACCCATCTCACGCCCCAGGAGCATGTCGATCTACCGACCGACGGCCGCCTGATGAACGTCGGCCGGGCCCGGACCGGTGTCGAGGTCGCGATCATGGATGCCGCGGGTGCGCCGCTGGCGGCCGATGCCGTCGGTGAGGTCGTGGTGCGCGGTGACACCGTGATGTCCGGCTACTGGAACAACCCGGAAGCCACCGCTGCCACATTGCGCGACGGCTGGCTGCACACCGGGGACGTCGGCCGGATGGACATTCTCGGCCGCCTCACCCTGGTCGACCGCGCCAAGGACGTCATCATTTCCGGCGGTTCGAATATCTATCCGCGCGAGGTGGAAGAGGTTCTGCTCACCCACCCCGCGGTCGCCGAAACCGCCGTCGTCGGTCGCGCCGACGCCGAATGGGGTGAGCTCCCGGTCGCCTTCGTGGTCACGGCCCCGGACACGACCGTGACCGCCATCGAACTCGACGCACTCTGCCTGGACCGGCTGGCCCGCTACAAACGCCCACGCGACTACCTCTTCGTCGCCGAACTCCCCAAGAACGGTTACGGCAAAGTCCGCAAAACCGAACTGAGAGAACATATCTCCACAAAGAAAGGTCCGCAATGACGCGCCTGATCGATCTCACTTACCCCATCGACCCTGCCTTCCGCGATACCGTGCCGGTACCCGAAATGGCCTCGATCGTCGGCCCCACCGTGCAGTGGCTCACGCACAAGGACACCGGCCGAGCGATGATGCTCGAACTCTTCGGCTGCACCCCGGATGATCTCCCGGACCAGGAGGGCATGGCCGGCGAAGTGCTCAACGACTTCGGCACCCACTGCGGCACCCACGTCGACGCACCGTGGCATTCCGGCAGCGTCAGCGAGGACCGACCCGCCCGAACCATCAGCGATATCGAACTCTGCGAACTCTTCGTCCCCGGCATGGTTCTCGATGTCCGCGAATGGGCCCGCCCCGGCGAAGCCATCCCCGTGGACGCACTGAAATCCGCCCTCGCCGCCACCGGCCGCGAAATCCAGCCGGGCGACGCAGTATTGATCCGCACCGGCCAGGAGCGCTACCCCATCTCCGACCCGGCCTACTTCAACTACCCCGGAATGTCCGGCGCCGGAACAAGATTCCTCGCCGACCAGGGCGCGAAAATCCTCGGCACCGACGCCCTCGGCTGGGACCGCCCGATCCCCGTCATGGTCCGGGCCTTCCAAGAATCCGGCGACCCCCGCGAAATCTGGGACGGCCACTACGCCATCCGAGACAAGGAAGCCTTCATAGTCCAACAACTGGACAACCTCGCCGCCCTCCCGCTGACCGGCTTCACAGTCGGCTTCTTCCCGATCAAACTGATCGGCACCAGCGCAGCACCGGCCCGAGTAGTCGCCTTCCTCGACTGACACCCGCCGTCGCCGAATCGGACGCGTAGCCTCTCGCGGATACCACACCCGCACAGCGCGTCCGATATCGACGAGCGCGATTCCGATTGTCCTGGCGATGGGGCTGATACTCGCGCGCATTTGTCAGGGCGTGCGGGGGAGGCGACGGCGACCGGTGGTGAGTTCGGTGGCCAAATCCTCATAGGCGACGGCCAATTCGGCCAGGCGCTCCCAGCACGGTCAATTCGCGAGCCGCGCGCAACAACGGATAGTCGGTAGCGTAACCCCGACATGCTTGCAGCAGTTGCAGTCTCGTCGGCAGTGAATCGCTCATCGTGGCACCCCGCGAGTGGCGGCGCGCGGCCCATGGTGGACGCTGCGGATCCGAAGCGATGGCTGAAGACGATCGATCACCGACCGGCCGCGGACTCCACTACGGCCGCTACCGCGGCGGGTTGGGAGACCAGGGAGGCGTGGGAGGCGGCGATTTCGGATGTGGTCGCGCCCATGCGATTTGCCATGAAGCGTTGGGAGGCAGGGGGAATCACGTGGTCGTCGGCCGAGACGAGGTACCGGCTCGGGATGGAGGACCATGCAGGTGGGCCGGAGGGTTCGAGGTTTGCGGAGACGGCTAGGGAGCGTTGGTGGGCGATCATGTCGGCAGCGACGTCGGGGCCCACGTCTTGGGCGAAGACGGCGTTGAAGCGGTCGGGTGCCACGTAGCTGTCGAGATTCCTGCCCGCCACGCCGTTCGCATCGTCTACGAGTCGGAACTGCAGTGCCGGAGGCAGCAGTTGGGTGCCGGGGAAGCGGATCGGGTCGATTTCGAGCAGCGCGAATTCACCCTGCACCGGGGCGAAGGCGGCAATGTAGACCAGCGCTTGGACTTTCGGGTCGTGCACGTTGCTGATGACGAAGCCGCCGTATGAATGACCAACCAGGACAACGGGTCCCGAGATGGTGTCCAGCGTCCGCTGTACGGCTGCGGCGTCGTTGGCGGGGCCGCGCAGCGGGTTGTCCGGTGTCACCACCTGATAGCCGCGGTCACGCAATACCGCGGCGACGCCGTTCCAGCTCGTGGTGTCGGCGAAGGCGCCGTGCACCAGCACGATCGTCGGCAGGGATGCGGCGGTCGCAGGTGTGGCCGCTAGGACGGGCGTGATAGCGAGAATGAGCGCCGCGATTCCGGCGCGGAGGCTACGAGTGATGTTCATCAGAGTCCTGTCTGTCGTCAGTCCTTGATGCTGTCAGCTGTAGATGCTGTCACTCTTTGCGAAGAGCCAACAGGTAAGTCCTGAAAGATCGCACGAAATCACCGCACAATCCGCGCTCGATAAGGCTGCGGAGGACCGTTCGGCAGACGACTTCACGCCCACTGCCGAATCGGCGCGATCTGATCGTCACAGTGCGCGACCTGTATCGGCACCGCGATGCCATCTTCGTCCAAGTCGGATCGGGATCGACGGTCACCGCCGACATCCGGAAGTCACGCCTTGGGAAGGTGCCAAGGGCTTCGACGCGCACGATCCAGGTCCGGTAAGGGCCTGCTCATAGTCGCGGCACGGACCTTCACAGGCAGCCCCACCGGGCTCGCACCAGCGTTCAACCGCACTGATCGCCCGCCGCCGGAGTTCGGGAGCCGTTGAACGTCGCCCGTTACCCAGCGAGCGGCGGCCATCGCGGACGCCGGCCCGCAGCTACACCTCGGACCGGCTTTTCGCCATCTTCCCCGCCAACGCATCGAGGCCGAGCATGGCGAGTAGCGATTCGCAGTCGGCTGCGTTCTCCGCGTGACTCGCGACCGTCCGGGCAGCTATCGCGCTCTGTCGCGCATTTTCGGCCTTCTCCGCGGCCCGCGCCTCGGCGAACTCGCTCTGTTCAGGAATAAGGGTGATGTGTCGTGCCGGTGGCATAGGACTCCTTGGGTTGGTCCGCAGCCTACGCGTCTTTACCGATCCGTGATAGTGCAACGGCCAGCATCCGATCAACCAGGTCGTGAAGTGTGGATATGTCACAATGCGACGCCGTTGGGCGAACCACGTCGGGATCTTGAAGCCATCCCCAGCCAACCGGCCGTACAGCTGGGCGATCACGGCCCGGTCGCCCACCGATGGGGCAGGCGATCTCAGCCGGGTAGGCGATCAACGCACCGCTCAGGCCGAAGATACCGGCAGAAGCGGTCAGGCGAGGAGATCTCGGACGACGCCGTCGGCGAGCAGGCGGCCGCGGTCGGTGAGGATCAGGTGGTCGCCCGAGCGAATTGCCAGGCTGTCGGCGATGATTCGGTCGGCGGCGGCGAGTTCGGTTGGAGCCAGTTCGTTCAGGGGTAAGCCGGTGCGCAGGCGGACGGTGAGCATGACGCGTTCGGTGTGCTGTTCGTCGGGGGTGAGCGTTTCCCAGCCGGCCGCGGGGAGTCCGCCGCGCGCGACCGTATCGGCATAGCGCGCAGGGTGTTTGACGTTCCACCAGCGGACGCCACCGACGTGACTGTGCGCGCCCGGGCCCGCACCGAGCCAGTCGCCGCCGTCCCAGTAGCCGAGGTTGTGCCGGCAGCGGGCGGAATCGCTTGCGGCCCAATTGGATACCTCGTACCAGGTGAGGCCCGCCGCGTTCAGCCGGGAGTCGATGCGCTCATAACGGGCGGCGAGCACGTCGTCATCGGGGGCGGGCAGTTCGCCGCGGCGGACGCGGCGGGCCAGGGCGGTGCCGTCCTCGACGATGAGCGAGTACGCCGAGACATGGTCGACGCCCGCGCTCAGCACCGCGTCCAGGCTCGCGTCGAGATCGCTATCGCGCTCCCCCGGGGTGCCGTAGATCAGGTCCAGGTTCACGTGTTCGAATCCGGCGGCGCGAGCCTCCGTGGCCGCGGCGACGGCTCGACCCGGCGTGTGGGTGCGATCCAGCACTTTCAGCACGTGCTGGGCGGCGGACTGCATGCCCAGCGACACCCGGGTGAATCCGGCCGTGCGGATCCGTTCGAAGAACTCCGGCGAGGTCGACTCCGGATTGGATTCGGTGGTCACCTCGGCATCGTCGGCGAGGGTGAAATTCGCGCGCACCGAGTTCAGCACGGCGCCCAAGCCGTCACCGCCGAGCAGCGACGGTGTGCCGCCGCCGACAAAGATCGTCGCCACCTCGGGCGTCGCCGTCGGTAGCGCCGCGAACCGCTCGGCGGCCGTCGCCAATTCACCGCGCAACGCGTCGAGCCACGATTGCGGTGATGCCGACGTGCCCAGTTCCCCGGCGGTGTAGGTATTGAAGTCGCAATACCCGCAGCGTGTCGCACAGAACGGCACGTGGATATAGATCCCGAACGGCCCGCCCCCGAAGTCACGTAGCACGAGGGCGGAGCTCTCGGCTTCGATCGGGGCGGCGGAACTCACCCCTCTAGTGTGACCGTCGCCGTCGCACGCCCCACCACCAGGCACCCGCCGCGGCGCTCACACCGCCGGCAATGCGATATCCGCACCCGTATTTCAGTCGGCGACCACGGTGTTCTGGTTGGCGGTCAGCAGCCAGCGCCCGCCCTCCTTCGACATGACGTACATGGGCGACCCCTGCCCGGACAACTGCCCGTCACCGTCGAAATACCGCTGGACCACCTTCACGGCGGCGACATCCGGTCGGATGAACAGCACGTGTTCGACCTCGTAGGTCGCGGTGCCATTGCGCATCGCACCCGGCAGCACCTGAGCGGTGAACTCTGCGATGGCCGCGCGGCCGAACAGGCGCTTACCGCCGCCGGTCGTCCAGATGGCGTCTTCGCGGAAGAGGCCGACGAATTCGTCGACGAGTTCGTTCTGCTGGGTGTGCTGGACGGTGGCGACGACCTCGCGGATCGCGTCGAGGTCGGCCTTCGTGGTGGTACTCATGGCACCGAGCATGCAACCTCGAGGTAGCTCGAGGTCAACGCGCCGTGAGTCGGGTCACTCGAGATGATCATGACGAATCATGCGACGCATTCAGCCCGCTAACTATGACCACCGTCACAATCCGGCCCCAAGGTCCAGGGAATTTCCCTCGATTTCGCGGGAAATATGGCCACGCGGTCGGAACGGCCACCCTGACGTGGCACAATAGGCCCATGCGCGGATCTGGAGTACGACTTGTGGCACGTCGCCACGTCGACTTCAAGCGCGTCTGCAGCGCCTGCTGTCTGCCCGGATCTCTCCGGTAGCTCAGCGGCGCGCATTCCCGGGTCCCCCCGGTGATCTCCCGATTTCGATGGACATCGGCCGCTGACACCGCAGGCGTGAGTTCAGCCCCTCACGCCTTCAGCACAGATGTACCACCCACCCAGCAGGAGCGACCCCATGACGTCGAGCACCGACGCCGGTCCCACGGATCAGCCCGGTTCCGGGCCGCACGCGCGCCCGCAGCGCCCGGCCTCCGAGCGACGGGTCCGCCCGGACCGTCCCCGCGCCGAGACGCCAACCGGCCCGCGTGCCCGCACCGGCAAGCCGGTGCGCCGCAAGGCCGAGGGCCAGTGGGCGCTCGGCTACCGCGAGCCGCTGAACCCGAACGAGCAGTCCAAGAAGGACGACAACCCGCTCAATGTCCGGGCCCGGATCGAGAACATCTATTCCAAACAGGGCTTCGACAGCATCGACAAGGGCGATCTGCGCGGTCGGTTCCGCTGGTGGGGTCTCTACACCCAGCGCGAACAGGGCTACGACGGCACCTGGACCGGCGATGAGAACATCGACATTCTCGAGGCCAAGTACTTCATGATGCGCATCCGCTGCGATGCGGGCGCGCTGAATGTCGCGCAGCTGAAGACCCTCGGCCAGATCTCCACCGAGTTCGCCCGCGACACCGCCGATCTCTCGGACCGCGAGAACGTCCAGTACCACTGGATCGAAGTGGAGAACGTCCCCGAGATCTGGAAGCGGATCGAAGGCGTCGGGCTCAAGACCACCGAGGCGTGCGGCGACTGCCCGCGCGTGGTGCTCGGTTCGCCGCTGGCCGGTGAATCGCTGAACGAGATCATCGACCCGACGCCCGCGATCGACGAGATCGTGCGCCGCTACATCGGCAAGAAGGAATACTCCAACCTGCCGCGCAAGTTCAAGACCGCGATCTCGGGCCAGCAGGATGTGGTGCACGAGATCAACGACGTCGCGTTCGTCGGGGTGAATCATCCCGAGCACGGCCCCGGTCTGGATCTGTGGGTCGGCGGCGGTCTGTCGACGAATCCGATGCTGGCCCAGCGCGTGGGCGTGTGGGTGCCGCTGGACGAGGTCCCCGATGTGTGGGAAGCCGTGGTCTCGGTGTTCCGCGATTACGGCTACCGCCGCCTGCGCACCAAGGCCCGGCTGAAGTTCCTGATCAAGGACTGGGGCATCGAGAAGTTCCGTCAGGTGCTCGAGGACGAGTACCTGAAGCGCAAGCTGATCGACGGTCCCGCGCCGGAGCAGCCGAAGAAGCCGATCGATCACGTCGGCGTGCAGAAGCTGCGCAACGGGCTCAATGCGGTCGGCTTCTCCCCCATCGCGGGCCGGGTGTCGGGCACCGTCCTGACCAAGGTCGCCGAGGCGGCGGAGAAGTACGGCTCGGACCGGATCCGGTTCACCCCGTACCAGAAGCTGATCATTCTCGACATCGCCGACGATAAGGTCGACGCGCTGATCGACGAGCTGGAACCCCTTGGCCTGCAGGCACGTCCGTCGCTGTGGCGGCGGAACCTGATGGCCTGCTCCGGCATCGAGTTCTGCAAGCTCTCCTTCGCCGAGACCCGCAAGCGGTCCCAGGCGCTGGTGCCGGAGCTGGAGGAGCGGCTCGCGGATCTCAATGCGCAGCTGGATGTTCCGGTGACCATCAATATCAATGGCTGCCCGAACTCCTGCGCGCGTTCGCAGATCGCCGATATCGGCTTCAAGGGTCAGCTGGTCGACGACGGCTCCGGGAATCATGTCGAGGGTTTCCAGGTTCACCTCGGTGGCAGCCTCGGCTTCGACAGCGCCTTCGGTCGCAAACTGCGCCAGCACAAGGTGACCAGCGACGAACTCGGTGACTACATCGAGCGGGTGGTGCGCAACTTCATCAAGCACCGCGAGGACGGCGAACGGTTCGCCCAGTGGGCCGTTCGCGCCGACGAGGCCGACCTCAGGTGAACGGGAGACCAAGCGTGACAACAGATCAAGTAACGGCGGACCTGCCCGCGAAGCTGTCCGAAGACGAGTTGCGGGCGATCGCCGAAAAAGGCGCGGCCGAACTCGGGCCGGACGCTTCGGCGCTGGAGCTGCTGCAATGGACCGAGGACAACTTCGGCACCGGCTACATCGTCGCCTCCAACATGCAGGACGGCGTGCTGGTTCACCTTGCGGCGCAAGTGCATTCGGGTGTGGATGTGCTGTTCCTCGACACCGGGTACCACTTCGCCGAGACCATCGGCACCCGGGACGCGGTGGAGGCCGTATACGGGGTGAACGTGATCAATGTGCGGCCGGAAAACACTGTGGCCGAACAGGATCAGTTGCTCGGCAAGGATTTGTTCGCGCGTGATGCCGGTGAATGCTGCCGGTTGCGCAAGGTTGTCCCGCTGAAGCGCTCGCTCGGCGGTTACAACGCCTGGGTCACCGGCATCCGCCGCGTGGAGGCCCCGACCCGGGCCAACGCCCCGCTCATCTCGTTCGACGAGGCGTTCGGACTGGTGAAGATCAACCCGATCGCCGCCTGGTCCGACGACGAGATGCAGGCCTACATCGAACAGCACGGCATCCTCGTCAATCCCCTGGTGGAGGAGGGATATCCGTCCATCGGCTGCGCTCCGTGCACCCGGAAGCCGGAGCCGGGATCCGATCCGCGAAGCGGCCGCTGGGCTGGCCTCGCCAAGACCGAATGCGGGTTACACCAGTCATGACCGAAACCATCAGCACACGTTCACTGGGCATCACCGATTTCGACACCCTCGCGGCGCTCGAATCGGAGTCGATCCACATTTTCCGTGAGGTGGCAGGCGAATTCGAGCGGCCGGTGATCCTGTTCTCCGGCGGTAAGGATTCCACGGTGCTGCTGCACCTGGCGCTCAAGGCCTTCTGGCCCGCGCCGCTGCCCTTCGCGCTGCTGCACGTCGACACCGGGCACAACCTGCCCGAGGTACTGGAGTTCCGCGACAAGGTGGTCGAAAAGTACGGCCTGCGACTGCATGTCGCGAAGGTCGAAGACTACCTGGCCGACGGTCGCCTGACCGAGCGCCCGGACGGTATCCGCAATCCGCTGCAGACCATGCCGCTGCTGGATGCCATCGCCGAGCACCGCTTCGACGCGGTCTTCGGCGGCGGCCGCCGCGACGAGGAGCGCTCGCGCGCCAAGGAGCGCATCTTCTCGCTGCGCAACGCCTTCGGGCAGTGGGATCCGAAGCGGCAGCGGCCCGAACTGTGGAATCTGTACAACGGCAAGCACGCACCCGGCGAGCATGTCCGGGTATTCCCGCTGAGCAACTGGACCGAGCTCGATATCTGGCGCTACATCGCCCGTGAGGATGTCGATCTGGCGAGCATCTACTACTCGCACGAGCGTCCGGTTTACCAGCGCGACGGCATGTGGATGACGCCCGGTGTGTGGGGCGGCCCGCGCGAGGGTGAGGTGCTCGAGACCCGCTCGGTGCGCTACCGCACCGTGGGCGACGGCTCCTCCACCGGCGCAATTCTTTCCGACGCGGCCGATAACGAGGCGATCCTCGCCGAGGTGGCCGCGTCCCGTTTGACCGAACGCGGTGCGACCCGCGGTGACGACCGAGTGTCCGAGGCCGCGATGGAAGACCGCAAACGAGAGGGTTATTTCTGACATGTCCGACCTATTGAGGCTGGCCACCGCCGGTTCTGTCGACGACGGTAAGTCCACCCTGGTCGGACGGCTGCTCTACGACACGAAATCCGTACTGGCCGACCAGATCGACGCCGTCACCCGGGCGTCGGTGGACAAGGGCCTTGCCACACCGGATCTTTCGCTGCTCGTGGACGGGCTGCGCGCGGAACGCGAACAGGGCATCACCATCGATGTCGCCTACCGCTACTTCGCAACGCCCAAGCGGTCTTTCGTGCTCGCGGACACCCCCGGGCACGTGCAGTACACCCGCAATACCGTCTCCGGCGCGTCCACGGCGCAGCTGGTGATCCTGCTCGTCGACGCGCGCAAGGGTGTCATCGAGCAGACCCGTCGACATGCCGCGGTGCTGGCGCTGCTCGGCGTGCCGAAACTGGTGCTCGCGGTCAACAAGATCGACCTGGTGGATGATCCGGCGACCGTGTTCGCGCAGATCTCGGCCGAATTCAACAGGCTCACCAGCACTCTCGGCTGGTCGAGCGAGGACGTGCTGGAGATTCCGGTCTCCGCGCTGCACGGTGACAACATCGCGTCGCGTTCGGAGAACACCCCGTACTACAACGGGCCGTCGCTGATCGAGCATCTCGAATCGGTGCCGGTCGACGCCGACAGCTCGGGCGCGCACGCCCTGGGGCTGCGCTTCCCGGTGCAGTACGTGATCCGGCCGCGCACCGCCGAATACCCGGACTACCGCGGCTACGCGGGCCAGATCGCGGCGGGCTCGGTTTCGCCCGGCGACGAAATCGTGGTGCTGCCCTCGGGAATTCGCTCCACCGTCGAGCGGGTCGATACGCCGGACGGTGAACTCGCCGTCGCGCAGGTCGGCCGCAGCGTGACGCTGATCCTGGCCGACGATGTCGACATCTCGCGCGGCGACATCATCGCCTCGCCCGCCGACGCCCCGGAGCCGATCGACTCGTTCGACGCGACCGTCTGCTGGCTGGGCGATAAGCCGCTGCGCCCCGGCGCGCGACTGCTGCTCAAGCACGGAACGCGCAGCACGCAGGCGATCGTCGGCGCGATCGTCGAGCGGTTCGACGAGCAGAATCTGACCGCGGCGCCGAACCCGGAGTCGTTGGAGCTCAACGACATCGGCCGGATCTCGGTGCGGGTCGCCGAACCCATCGCGGCCGACGACTACCGCGTCAACCGGCACACCGGCAGCTTCCTGCTCATCGATCCGGCCGGTGGCAATACGCTGGCCGCGGGTCTGGTCGGCGACGTGCTGACCGCGGTCGAGGTCGGAGCCTGAGGTGAATTCGCCCGGCAGCGGCGCTGTCTCGGCCGTGGGGCTGCCGGGCGGTAGATCCATGTGGGCGCAGCTCGAACTGCTGACGACCCCGGTCGACCACCGGCCCGCGTTGATCGCGGTCGCGCACGGTAGTCGTGATCCGCGCTCGGCGGCGACCATGTCGGCGGTCGTCGCCGATATCGCCGCCGCCCGACCGGATCTCGACGTCCGGCTCGCATTTCTCGATCTGAGCGCGCCGTCGGTCGATCAGGTCGTGGATGCCGTTGCGGCGCAAGGACATACGCATGCGGTAGTGGCACCACTGCTGCTGGGCAACGCCTTCCACGCGCGAGTGGATCTGCCCGGGCTGCTCGCGGCGGCTCGCGTTCGTCATCCGCGGCTGCAGCTCACCCAAGCCGACGTCCTCGGGCCCGACGCGCGGCTGATCGCGGCCCTGCGTGACCGGGTGCTCGCGGTCGATGGCATGGATCGCAACGTCGGCGTCGCTGTCGCGGCGGTGGGTTCGTCCTCGGCGGCCGCCAATGCCCGCACCGCGACCGTTGCGCGGCAGCTCACCGCGATCACCGGCTGGCGCACCGAGATCTGCTTCGCCACCACCGACCCCTCTCTCGCCCAGGCAGTTTCGCGATTGCACGCCAGGGGCGCCGAGCGCGTGCTGGTGGCGCCATGGTTCCTCGCACCCGGCCTGCTCACCGATCGCCTCGAAGCCGCAGCGCCCGATCTGACCCACGCGCAGGTCATCGGCCCGCACCCAACCCTAGCCAACATCATCTGGAACCACTACGACACCGCCCTCACCGCCGTCCTACCCCTATCGGCCTGACCTCAGTTGGACGTGTGATCACGTGGAAGCTGTGGCGGCATCGCCCGAGAAGCCTCCGCCACCAGTGCCACCTGATCTTGATCACCCGCCCTCCCACAGGTGGGACATCATTACGGGGTAGCGGACGGGGCGGAAGTCGGTGAAGGTGATGTCGCGGACGTGGCTGAAGTTGGACCAGAGGAGCTTGCCGCCTTTCAGCCATTGCGTGATGCGGACGCTGCGCCGGACCTGTTCGAGTTCCGATGGGGTCGCGGGTCGTAGGGCGCCGACGGTTCCGTACAAGCGCACACCGGGCGCAGCGATGAAGCGGCCGAGGAATAGCGAGCGAAACCAGAACAGGAATCCGGTATCGACGGCCATAACGCACACCCGCGGGTCGGCGTCGACATTGCGCGCCAATGCGCTCGTGTACTGATCGAAGTAGAAGCCGGTCTGGTCGTCACGGAGAAAGACCGTTCCCACCGGCGTCACATGCGGCGCACCGTCCGCGTCCACCGACGCGATCGCAAAGTGCCCGCTAGACCGTTTCCCTCGCGCGACAACCGCCCGAATCTCATCCCAACGTTCCTCGACGCTCATACCACTTCCTGAATCGGTTGGCGGGGAACGGTTTCCGGTCGCACACCGAAGTCCCCCGTGTGAACGATAGACATTACGAACGTGTCCGCAACGCAAGTGGTCGCGGTCCACGATGACGCGGGAATCGGCATGGCATGGTTGGCGATCTAGTTCACGAGCAGGCTGGTCACGAGGCGTTGGGCGAATTCGCGGGGTGCGATCGGCAGCGGGCCGTTGTCGCCGCTTACGGTGATCTTCAGCGGTCGTGGTCCGGGTGCCGAGGTGAGACGGACGGCGAAGGCTTCGCCATCGGATTGCAGTTGCCCGGGTTCCGCGTTTTCCGCAGGACTGTAGGGCTGCGAGTCGAAACTGATCGTGTAAGACCACCAATGCGGGAAAGGGTCTGTGGATTCGTGGCGGCTGGTATAGCCGATGTGGCAGAAGTCCTCTTCCGGTGAGATGGTCGTGCCTGATGGCGTGGGTCCGATGATGTCGAGCGCCACGGTGCACAGTTGATTGACGCGCACTTGTCTGGCGAGGTCGAGGATGCTGACCCCGTGGGTCGGTGGGGTGGAGACGTATACGCCCGAACCAGGAAGCCGTGGCCCAGGTCCGATCAGGCGGGGCACGATCATTTCCGCAGCTTGCTGAGCTTGCCGTTCGGTGCTTTCGACCTGATGGTTGCCGGCGGCAACCTCGACCTTCAGCATGGGTCGGAGGTCCCAGCCTGTCGGAAGGTCGTCGACGAGCCGAATCGCCAAATCGGTTTTGGCCAACTGGTATTGGCCGCCTTTGACGACCTCGTCATAGGCCGGTCTGCCCGCGATCGCAGGTCGCGGCTGTCCGGCGCCAAACGCGCTGTCGGACAAAGATACGTACGCCCGCAGTCCGGCGGTCAAGACTTCGCAGCCGCCGATGTGCTTTCGCCGCAGAGTAACCGGCTCACCCAGAATCGCCTGCCATTGCTGCGGAGTCGCGGCGGCGCACAGGACCTGCGCGCTGGTCTCGATCGGTAGGTCGGCGACCTGCTGCCCGGTCGGCATGGCGACCGGCCGCTCGGGATAGTCGTCCGCGTCAGGCGATGGGATCTGTGCGGTTGTCCTGCTCGCGATTGTTGATCGCACCTGGTCGCCCACTGTGGCGCAACCCGTGAGAGCTGCTACGGCGACACCGATGACGACGAACAGGTGAGCGAATCGCACGCGCATGCCGCCATCCTCCTCGAGACTCGAACCGAAACGGTCGGTATATGAACCTGCTAGGAGGTTGCGCCGCAACGCTTTCCAGGACCTTAATGAACGCGAAAATGCCGTGGTCAGCCGCACGGGCGTTGTCTGAGCACCTCGCAGCCCAGACCCCGCGTCTTGCGGTGGTGTTCGGTCCGGAGAAGAACCTGAGGAGGACAGCTCGCCTGTCCCGACCCGCCCTGGCCGAGGTCGTCAGCGACGGGCGCACCACCTTCGACAAGAGCCAATTGCACGCAGCGACGAGTCTTGCCGCGGGCGTGGTGCAACGCCCGCGGCAAGACTCGTCGGTCTGCCGGCGTGTTGCCTCACGGAATATATCGTGACGCCGCACTATTCGGCACTAGGGCGCGCTTACTCACCCACGACGTCGGTGACGTCGCCGCAGCGGACCACCTCGTCGCCCTTCGCACCGGCGTCGACGTAGAGCTCGATCTTGTCGTCGTTGCAGGGCGAATTGCTCGAGCGGTAGATCGTGAGCTTGCGCATTACCCCACAGCGATTGTGGTAGTAAACCGTGGTTGTGAAGGTGCCGGGCTCATAAGAGTATGAGAAGCAACCGCTTTCGCCGCGTTCGGCGGAGGCCGTGGCGGCGGTGGCGACGGTGCATCCGATCGAGGCGGCGGCGATTGCGATTCCGGCGAGGAGCCTATTCGTCTTACGCATGAGGACCCTTTCTATGACTCAGTGGCTCACTGGCAGTGCACGTCGAAGATCTCCCACTTGTCATCGCCGATGATTCCCGCCCAGTCGATGCACCGGCCCTTCGCGGAAACGTATACCGGCCCGGCGTATTCGGTGAACTGCCCCTCATCGATGGCCACATTCTTCTTGCCTTCGGACAGTTCGACTCCGGCCGCCATCCGCACCGGCGCGCCCGGCTGATCGCGCACCGTGACGACGCAATTCTTCTCCCCGTTATAGGTGAGGAAGATCGTGCCGCCCTTCAACTCGTGGGTATCGATCACGTTGTACCCGGCACCGCATTGATTGCCGTACGACGCCGCCGAAGCGGTAGCCGGAACGAAAAACGCTGCCCCGGTCGCGATTCCGGCCGCCCCCGCACAGGCCGCGACGATCTTCATTGCGTTGCTCACGCAGAACTCCTCTAGCTGTAATCGTGTGATGTCGTGTTCAGGAAGTGGGTGGACCCACACCCGGTCAGCAGGCGTCGGTGTTGCCCGAACAGATAACCGTTGCCGTATCGGCTGTTACCTCTCATCGTTCGGCCGTGTCCTGCTGAGATGACGATGGTAGGGGCGGTGCGCGGACTTCGATTTCCGGTGAGCGCAGAGAAGTTTTCGCTGAGCGAAATGGCGTCCGTGTCCTCCAACACGTTTAGCGCGTAGGACACCGAGCCACTGTTGTCAGCGCTCACCGGCGATCGAGGTGATCCATCGCCGCCGGAACCACCGACCGCGACCCGCCGACCGCCTCGATGAGTCGGTCGCGGCCAGAGCGGTGCGCAGCCCCCGCCGTGCGCCGGTGATCGGATCGCTCGCCTGCCATGTGGACCGAATCCCGAGAAACTTCCGCTCGGATCTGGTTTCCGCGGCGTCGTCGGGTGTGCGGCGCAGCAACCGGTCCGGCAGCGCGAGCTTGCACACGGTGCGGTAAGCCAGCCAGAACTGTGTGGGCAGCGAGCCGGTCGTGTAGGGCAGGTCGTACTTGTCGCACAGCGCGCGGACTCGCTCGGCGATCTCGGAGTAGCGGTTGCTGGGCAGGTCGGGAAACAGGTGGTGCTCGATCTGGTAGCAAAGGTTGCCGCTCATGAATGCCAGCACCGGGCCGGCGGTGAAGTTCGCGGTACCCAGCAGCTGCCGCAGATACCACTCACCACGGGTCTCTGTCGCCATATGCTCGGTGGTGAATTTCTCAGCGCCGTCGGGGAAGTGCCCGCACATGATCACCAGGTAGGACCACAGGTTCCGCAGCAGCAGCGCCGACGCGTTCGACGCGAGCGTGTACTCGAACCCTCGACCGCTCAGCGCCGGGAACAGCAGCAGGTCCTTGCCGAGCTGGCGGGCGATCTTTCGCGCGAACTCGATGTTCGGCTTCGACCGCAGCTGGCCGCGGGGGACGCCGGTGTGGCGGCGCTCGAGCGCCCAGTCGTGCACGGCGATGGCCCATTCGAACCCTGCCGCGATGGCCAGGCTCGTCACGGGTTGGATCAGGTGGATCGGACGCCAGGGCTCATCGCGGCTCATCCGCTGGACCACGAAGCTGAGGTCTTCATCCAAGCCGTACACATTGGTGTAGGTGTGGTGAACGAAATTGTGCGAATGCTTCCACTGGCCGGACGGGCCGACGAAATCCCACTCCCAGCTGGTGGAATGGATTTCGGGATCGTTCATCCAATCCCACTGACCGTGACTGATGTTATGGCCCAGCTCCATCATCTCGATGGACTTGGCGGCCGCCAACATCACGGTCCCGGCCAGTCGCGGCACCCGATATCGCCCGGCGAACAACAACAGACGCGCAGCCGCCTCGAGGCCGCGGTGAATCCTGATGGCGCGCCAAATGTAGTCCGCGTCGCGTTGTCCGAGTGACTGCTCGATATCTCGCCGGATCTGGTCGAGTTCGCGACCGAAAGCCTCGATGTCGGCCTCGGTGAGGTGGGCGAATGCCTTGATGTCGGTGATGGCCACAAAGTTCCTATGCATCCCGTCGGACGTGCCCAGCAGCCATCGCCCGGAAATTGCCGCGATCGTGAGATCACGATGTTATGGGCGGGCGGTGCGCTCCAATTGCCAGTGAGCGCAGGGGAATTGCCGCCGTGCGCAACCTCGGCCGTGTCCTGCACCACGTTTAGTGCGCAGCGAGTAGAGCCACTCTATGAAGGCACCAGACCAACCGGTACGCGGCGTGGTGATAGATCGATGGCGGGAGATGATGCCAATGAAAGACGGAGTCGACCTCATCGAGACCGCCACCACTAGCGCCGTCGCTCCACACGAGCGCACGGACTACTGGGGCGAACTGATCCAGTCGTGCCACCGCCGACGCGTGGGCTACGCATTTCCCAGTCGATCCGACTTCCACGGACGGGTAGCGCTGCGCCGCACGGACAATTACCAAATCGTCGGATGGCAGGCCGATGCCGTCACCTATTACCGCACTGCCGGACATGTGCGCGAAGACGCCGACGAGGACTATCGCCTGATGCTGCCGACGACCGGGTACGTCACGATTTGGCAGGACGACCAGCACGTACCCATGCCGCCCGGCGTCGGCGCCCTGGTGACCATCGATCAACCATTCGCGTTCAGTCAGATCGCCGGCACCGAGGGACTGACCATGACCATTCCCCGAGGCGAGGTCGACCATCGTCTCGGCCGCGCCACGCCACCCGAACCGCTCCTGGACCTGACCTCGGGGCTCGGACGAGTGGTCGCCGACCTCGCCACGGGCCTGGTCGCCGAGCGCGACATTCTCACGCCCCGCCAGTTCGACGCCGTATCCGAGCGCCTGGTCGAGCTGCTGTGCATGCACATCGTCGGCGACCACCCAACCGAACACAGTCATCTCACCGACGTGGAATCCCGAGTCCGCCACTACATTCGCACCAATGCCCACGACCCCGAGCTGACCCCGGCCGCCGTCGCCCGCGCCCTCGGCTGGTCGCTACGCCAAGTCCAACTCGCGCTCCAGCACGGCGGCACCACACCCCGCGAACTCATCAAGCAAGAGCGCCTGCGACTCGCCTATCGACGACTGCGAGATCCCGCATACCACCACTGGAATATCGCCACCCTCGCCGCCGGACTCGGCTTCACCTCCGCCAGTTCCTTCAGCACCGCCTTCCGCCGCCGCTACGGCGCCACCCCCCGCGAAATCCGCCGATCCTAACCGCAAAGTTCCTATCTATCAGGCGAATTCGGCAGCCGCCGCTTCGGCGTCGTCGCGACCGCCCGCCGTTCACCGACTGACAGCTCGAGTCCGGACTCGCCGATCCGTCGTCACTGTGTGGACGGCGCGGCCGCAGGTGCGGACTGCGCCGAATCATTGGACGCGGCAGCGGAATCGGAGCTCGATGCCGAATCGAAAGTGGACGACGACGGGCTGCTATCCGTCGATCCGGTCGCCGCGTGCGCCGATGACGTGTCGGTCGACTCGTACGGGCTCGAGGACGAATTCGAGGCGGAAGCGCCCGACGATGTGTCACTCGGGTTGGCAGAGCTCGAGGACGAATCGGTGACGGCTGTGTTCGAAGGCACGGTCTCGGCCGTGCCCGGATCCGTGCCGTCAGCAGCACCCGGATCCGTGCCCGTCAGCAGCACCCGATGCGTGCCGTCAGCAGTGCCCGAATGCATGCCGTCAGCCGCACCCGGGTGCGTGCCGTCAGCAGCGCCTGAATACATGCCGTCGGCCGTAACCCGAATGCGTCCCGTCAGCCGTACCCGAACGCATGCCGTCGGCAGTGCCCGAATGCGTCCCGTCAGCCGCACCCGAACGCGTGCCGTCGGCAGTGCCCGAACGCGTGCCGTCAGCCGCACCCGAACGCATGCCGTCAGCCGCACCCGGGTGCGTGCCATCAGCAGTGCCCGAACGCATGCCATCAGCCGCACNGCCACCAGCCGCACCCGAACCCGTGCCACCAGCCGCACCCGAACCCGTGCCACCAGCCGCACCCGAACCCGTGCCACCAGCCGCACCCGAACCCGTGCCACCAGCCGCACCCGAACCCGTGCCACCAGCCGCACCCGAACCCGTGCCACCAGCCGCACCCGAACGCATGCCACCAGCCGCACCCGAACGCATGCCACCAGCCGCACCCGAAGGCACGGAACCGGCGGTACCCGAAGGCACGGAACCGGCGGTACCCGAAGGCACGGAACCGGCGGTACCCGAAGGCACGGAACCGGCGGTACCCGAAGGCACGGAACCGGCGGTACCCGAAGGCACGGCATCGGCGAGCGATGCGGGCGCGGACGGGGAGTCGGTCGTCGCGGCCGTTGCGGTCGCTTCATCTTCCGATGGCGTAGCGGCGCGAGCGGGCGAGATGTCGTGGGCCGCAGGAATTGGCGGAGCCGCCCGCCACACTGCGGGGAGGGCGAGCACTGGCGGCACGATGGGGTTGTCGGCAAGGGGCGCTTTCGGCGGAGCGACGGGTTGCACGCTCGCGTCCGCACCAGCGGGCAGCGCGCTGGGGCGCGGGCCATGCCGCGGTGCGGAGGGGACGCTGGTCGGAGCAACCATTGTTACCGCCGCATGGTCGGCAAGTCGTCCGAATAGGTAAGCAGCGGGGAGAGCCAGACCGGCGGTGAGCACCGCTGCTGCCAACGCGGCGACGCGCGGCACTCGGCGCACCACGGGCGTAACCGTTGTGCCACCGTCCGATTCGGCGGCACGGGCCGCGAGCAGTGCCGCGCCGAGTGCGACCGTATGCGCCGGATCGGGCCCCATCACGACCGGTCGGCCGAGTTCGTCGGCCAGCACGCGTGCCACCAGTGCGGGCCGGGCCGCGCCACCGATCAGCAGGATGCAATCGATATCGGGCATCGTGGCTCCGGCCGCACGGACGCATTCGTGCACCAGCCGCACCGACTCGCGCAACTGCCGGGTGTGTAGCTCGGAGATATCGTCGGCGGATAATGTCACCGCGCTACGAGACTTGTCGTCCGGTGCGATGTCGTGGACGTAGCGGGCGATGGCGATGTCGAAGTGCCTGCCGCCGAAATCGTAGGAACGCACCGGTCGTCCGCGCAGCCTGCCAGCGCCAGCCTCCACCGCGACTACCGCGATATCGAGACTGCTCGCGCCGAGATCGTAGACCAACACCAGCTCGGATCCCCCTGCCACACCGGCGGTTTCCAGCCACGCGACTGCGGACACCGGCTCCGGCACCAGCGCGGCTACTGTTGCGCCCACACGGTCCAACGCCTGCCGAAGTTCGGCCACCTGGTCACCGGAATACACAGCGGGATAGGCGAATACGGTCCGCATCGCCGAAACATCAGCCGCCTCGAGCATCCGATTCGCCACTGCCGCAACCAGATCCGCGCAGGTCCAGGTTCGTCCGCCGACGATGACCACCGGATTCCGCGCGGCGGCCAGGTCAGCGAAATCAGCGATCACCGAGGTGTCCCGCGGGACCGCGCCGACGTGCGGTTCGGCACCGCCATCGAAGGTCACCGTGGTGCGTCGGGTCGTCACCACCGGATCCGCCGGATCCGCGGCCATCGCGGCGGATACCGAGTTCGCCGAGCCGATGCTCATCCCCAGCGCCAGGGCCATTCTCATCTAATCCTCACACCCGGTCCGCGCCTGCCCGCACGGATGATCCACTGTCTTTACCCGACCGAAGACATAGATTAGCCTTTCCTAAGAAATTGTTTTTGAGCGCTCTTGGAGGCCCCATGTCCGATGGTCGGATCAACGAAGCACCTGGTCCGATCTCGACCACCGCTATCGTGGTGCGGCCGAGAACGCCAGCGGCCGCCACCCTCTGGGGCGAGCACGACCCCGGCCCGACGCTGCGGCGCAGATGGCCGGAGAACGATCCGGAACGCCCACTGGCACTCCATGATTCGTGGTGGATGGTGAGTGCCGCAGGGTTGCTGGCAACCCTGACGCTCGCTGCCGCCCTATGGGTCGCGGTCCACCTCGATGTCGATCAACAGCTGCACACGGCGGGACTGTTCGCTCATCTGGCCGCCCTCGTACTCGGCTTCGGCGGCGTCCTGGTCGCGGACTATCTGATGCTGCTGTGGCTGGCCGGGCGGAGCACCCTCACCGAAGCCGTGGCCGGAATGTCACGCCTGCATGCGCCCATTTGGATCGGCCTCCTCGGCTTGATCGTCAGCGGATGCCTGCTGGAGCCGAATCTGGATTCGACGTTGACGCGCATCAAGATGACGCTAATCCTCATCCTGACCATCAACGGATTACAGGCGATGATCCTGAGCAAACGCCTGTCCAACCATGTTTCGACGCCCCTGACGACACGACTGCTGATCTGGGGCGCAGCATCCGGTGCGATATCGCAGATTTGTTGGTGGGGCGCCATCGCCATCGGCTTCGGGAACTCCCAGCACTGACCTGGCGGCGCTCAGTAGCGATCGGCGCTTCAGGCGAGCAGAGAATCGACGATGGCGCGGGCAGTGGTGACGCCGTGGTCGTCGCCCATTTGCCGGGCGGTGTTGGCGGCGCTGATCAGGGCGTCCAGTTCGAAGGCGATGGCGTCGGGATTACGACCGGTGAAGTGACCCTCGTCCTGGGCGTGGCGAATCTGCCCGGCCAAGAAGGTGAGCCAGTCGGCGTGGTCTTCGGCGATGGCGTCGCGGACGGGACCCGGTCTGCTGTCGAACTCGGCGATGGTGGCGACGCGGAAGCAGCCGCCAGGAAAGGTCGGGTCGATGATGTGGTCGAACCAGCGGTCCATCAGGGTGCGCAGGCGCGGTAGGCCGCGCGGTTCGGTCATGGCGGGGGCGATGACGCGTTCGACGAAGGCCGCACGGGCGGACTTGACCGCCGCCACCTGCAGCGCTTCCTTGGTGCCGAACAGGGTGGCGATGCCGCTCTTGCTGATGCCGAGATCGGTGGCCAGCCTGCCGATACTCAGGCCGGTCAGCCCCTCGACGGAGGCCAGGTCGGCGGCGCGTCTGGCGATCGATGCCCGCGATCGCGCGCCCTTCACCAGGCGTTGGTCGTGCTCTGGGGTGATCGTCGACTCGGTCATAACGACATTCTTCCACTCGGCGCTTGCAAATACGAACGTACGGTCGTACGTTAATTATACGAACGATCGTACGCTTTGTTGCCCGCTCCCGCTGAAGGATCTCCACCATGACCGAAGTGTCCGCGCGGACCGACAGTCCGCCGACCACGAAAGCCGCCGTGCGAACGCTCGTAATCGCCTGTGGCGCAGCGTTTATCGCCTTCCTCGACCTGTCCGTCGTCAATATCGCCTTCCCCTCCATCGCCCGCGACTTCCCCGATACCGCGACGACCACACTCACCTGGGTCGTCAGTGGCTACGCGATCGCCTTCGCGGCACTGCTCACCCCGGCGGGCCGGTTCGCCGACGCCCTCGGGCGGCGCCGGCTGTTCCTGATCGCACTGGCCGGTTTCGCGCTGACCTCCCTGCTGTGCGGGCTCGCGCCCACCGCGGCTTGGCTCATCGCCGGTCGCCTGCTGCAGGGCGCCACGGCGGCGTTGATGGTGCCGTCCGCGCTGGGACTGGTGCTCAGCGTCACCCCGCGTGAGAAGATCGGCGCGGCCATCGGAGCCTGGTCTGCCGCAGGCGGTTTCGCCGCCGTGGTGGGTCCGGCGATCGGTGGCGCGCTGGTCGAGACGTTCGGCTGGCGTGCGGTATTCGTGATCAATATTCCGGTGGCGATCGTGCTGATCGCGCCCGGACTGCGCATTCCGGTGTCCGATACCCGACAACCGGGCAGTGCCATGCCCGACCCGCTCGGGACCGTCGCCATTGCCCTCGGCCTCGGCGGACTGGTCGCCGGCGTCACCGAGGGTCAACGGTGGGGCTGGACCGCACCCGGCACCCTCACCGCACTCGGTGTGGGCGCGCTGCTGATATCGGCGGCGCTGATTCGTTCTGCGCGCCACCACAATCCGGCCATCGCGGTCGAACTGTGGCAGAGCAGGCCGTACGCGCTGGCCAATGCCGCCTCGTTCATCTTCGGCGCGACCATGTTCGCCTGGCTGCTCGCCGGTCCACTGTTCCTCGACGGGATCTGGCAGTACTCGGTACTCGGTTCGGCCGCCGCACTCACGGTGGGCGCGGTGTCCTCGATGGTGACCGCGACCCTCGCCGGTCGCATCACGGCGCCGACCACCCGACGCTGGTTCGGCGTCCTCGGCGCGCTCATGTACACCGGCAGCACACTCTGGATGAGCACCGATTCCTTCGGTGCGACACCGGCCTTGTGGTCGGCATGGGCGCCCGCCGGACTGCTCGGCGGCGGTGGCGTCGGAATCGTTGTGACCGTACTGGGCACAGCGGCCGCGAGTTCGCTTCCGCCGCAGCGCTTCGCGGCGGGTATCGGAATGAATCTGACGGCACGGCAGGTGGGCGGCGCGCTCGGTGTCGCCGTACTCGCCGCGGTTTTCGCCTCCAATGCCGACGATGCGCTGGCCGCCTTCCACACGCTGTTCGCCGTCTGTGCGGGCATCGGTGGCGTGGCCGCCGTGGTGATGGCCATTCCGGCGCGCATACCGGTCCCGGCTGTCGCTGTTCCCGCCGAGACCTAGGAGTCACCTTGATACACAACGATATTCGCACCGAAGCCAATGATCCGATGCTGCTGTCCACCGCGGCGGCACGCGACCTGCTCGCCGCCGCCCCATGGCAACGCTATGCGGTGCTGGGGGATTCGATCGCACAGGGCGTCGGCGACCCGAGTCCCGGCTACGACACCCTCGGGTGGGCCGATCGCGTCGCCGCAGTGCTGACAGCGACGAATCCCGCACTGGCGTACCTGAATACCGGCCGAATCGGCGCGACGACCGCCCAGGTGCTCGCCGACCAACTGCCGCGCGTGCTCGAATTCGAGCCCGACCTGGTGCACATCAGCTGCGGCGGAAACGATCTGTTCGTTCCGGACGGCAGCCTCGACAAGTTGCGCGCGAATCTCGACGCACTGTTCGGCGCGCTCGCTCGCAGCGGTGCTCAGATCAGCACGTTCACCCTCGCCGACGTGTGGGAGGTGGAGCGAATGGCACCAATGCGCCCGATGCGGGAACGGATGTCGGCGCTCAACGACATCGTGCGCGACCTGGCCGCGCGCTACGACGCGATCCTGGTGGAGTTCTGGGACCATCCGCTCCGGCTGCGCCCCGAGGTCATGAGCGATGACCTCATTCACTTCACCATGAGTGGGCATGCGGTGGTGGCCACCGAAATGGTCCGCGCGTTGGCCGAACGACTGCCGACGCGGGAGCCCGCACACTGACCGACGCCGGGCCGCGCCTGAGCAGATGTGCTCCGGCGCGGCCCGGTGGTGTTCTCCTCCTCCGTGGTTCTTCGCATCCGGATTGGTTGCGTGCAAAACTCATTCCACCGCGCGTTGTCCGCCGTATCGATCGACGAGTTCGGCACCGAGGACGGCCAGCTCCGCCTGTACCGATCGCGGTGCCAGCACCTCGATTTCGGCGCCCCAGCCCGCCAATTGCTCGGCGATCATGCGCGGTGTCGGGGCGGTCACCCGGACCTGGACGCGACCATCGGCGACCGGACCGTCCACCTCACAATGTCGGCCCTGCTGCTTGCGCAGGATCGGCACGAGTCGCGCTGCGATGAGTGCTTTGGCGGAGGTGGCGGCGCGACGCTGTTCGACCTCGCCGACGACCTCCTCCCATGCCGTCGACAGATCGAACTCCGCAGGGCGGTGGGTGGTTTCGTCGGTGATCTCGGCATCCAGGATGCGGTCGACGCGAAAGGTGCGGCGGCCGCGATCGGTGCCGGCGACGAGATACCAGACGGCATCCTTGTCGACCAGGCCCCACGGGTCGACGATGCGCTGACTGCGCTGCCCCGCCCGCTCGTAGTCCATGCGCACCTTGCGGCGCTCGACGACCGCGCGCTGCAGCAATCCGACGAGCTTCGGTCGCTCCTGATCGCGCTCACCCCAGCGCGCGGGATCGATGACCACCGCATCGGCCGCCGCCTCGGCGTCGGTGCGGAAAGTCTGCGGCAAGGCGCGCACCAACTTTCGCAACGCCGACTTCACCTCGGGCACCGCGCTCGCGGACGGTCCGGCCAGCAGGAACAGTGCGCGGGCCTCCGGTTCGGTCAACCCGCTGAGATCGGTGCGCGCGCCGCCGACCAGGGACCAGCCGCCACCGCGACCCGGCTGCGGATATACCGGGACACCCGCGGCCGACAATGCCTCCAGGTCGCGGCGCGCGGTCGCGACCGATACCTCGAGTTCGGCGGCGATCTCGGCGGCCGTCACCCGTCCACGGGTCTGCATCAACAACAGGGTCGCCACCAATCGGTCCGCTCGCATGGTCACAATTCTGCCCAAAAAAGTGCTCATTCGGTGAGCACTTTGATCGGAATGATTGATCCCACAAGCAAGAACACCCGATCCGAGGAGACCAAGATGTTGCGAGGAATGGCCACCGTTTCGTTCTATGCCGACGACCTCGAGGCCGCGAAGAACTGGTACACCGAGGTCCTCGGCTTCGAGCCCTACTACGCCGTGCCCGGCGGATACTACGAATTCCGCATCGGCGACTATCAGCACGAACTCGGGATCATCAATCGCAAGTTCGCTCCGGCGGGCGCGCAGAATCAGGCCGGCGGGGCCATCCTGCACTGGCACGTCGACGATCTGCAGGCGAGTTTCGACCGACTGCTGGCACTGGGAGCCAAGGAGTACGACCCGGTCACGCCGCGCGGCGGTGGGGATTTCATCACCGCGTCGGTGGTGGATCCGTTCGGAAACGTCCTAGGGATCATGCAGAACCCGCACTACCTCGAGATCTTGGCGAAGACCGGGTCCGCATAACGCCGCCCAGGCGGTGCGGGTTCGCGGGGCCGGATCAGGCCCCGAACCAGCGTTCCAGGATTTTGGCGACGCCGTCGTCGGCCACATCGTCGGCGACTTCGTCCGCCCAGTCCCGGACCTCGTGCGGTGCATTCGCCATCGCCACGGAATGCCCTGCCCAGTGCAGCATTTCGCGATCGTTGTAGCCATCGCCGATGGCTAGGGTCGCGGCGCGGGGGACGCAGAGCGCGGTGCGCAGCCGCTCCAGCGCCCAGCCCTTGGAGACACCGCGGCGCGAAACGGTAAGCCACGGGCCGAATTCGCCGTGTACCCAGCTCGCACCGGGCACGCGCAGCTGGGTGAGCAGGCGCAGCATCTCTTCCAACGAACCCTCGGGCCACCAGCCGTTCAGCCGCGGGGTCGGCTCGCTGCTCAACGCACCGTCATCGACGAGAACGTATTCACCGATGGAGAATTCGCCCGGACTGACCCCGGTGGCCCAGGTGCCGACGCCCACCTTCTCCACCGCGAAAATCATCTCCGGGAACAGCGCGCGCAAGGCGGCAACGGCGGGCCCCGGATCGAATGTCTGCACGGCCACCGGCTCCCCCTTCGCCACATCGATGTGCACCGCACCGTTGGAGCACAACGCATGTCCGTCGACCAAGCCGAGCTCCTCCAGCACCGGCCGCGTCGTCATCAAAGTCCGCCCGGTCGTGACGACCACATGCGCCCCCGCGCCCACGGCAGCCCGCACGGCATCGACCACCCGTTCACTGATCGCCGACCCCGGCTGCAGCAACGTCCCGTCGATATCCAACGCAATGAGCTGAGGTCCCCCGTTCACCACCAACCCATTGTGCATCGCTATGGCACTCTGCGTCATACGAATTCGACCGGTCCGAACGTGCGCCCAACAGCCGCGTTCAGCAACAGCCGCAAGGCGGCACACCGCCACAGACGACTCCATGCCGCGCCGCAAAGGAGTACGGATCCCCCGACATGGTTGCGGATCTACAAGGTGCGGTTCGCTGCGGACGGCTCGCGGTCCTGAGCGCAGCCAACGCCTGCCGACCTCGCGCCGGAGGGGATGGCCGCAGTCATCATTTGTGGGTGCCACCGCCGGAGTGGCCCGATCCACCAGACCGACAGAGCCGCCAGACGCGAAGCTACCGCAGGAGGAGGCGCCCCCGGAGCTGGAGCTGCCGCCGAATGTCGGACCGCTGAGGAAGTTCCGCCGAACGAAGCACCCGCGAGGTGCCACCGGAGGACGTTGCGCCAGCGGTGGTGCCGCTACGTCGACCGCTCGAGCCATGAGCTTCGGTCGGTTGCCGATGCGGCCGCAGCGATCATCTGTGGGTGCCACCGCCGGAGTGGCCCGATCCACCGGAACCGCCCGAACCGCCGGGCGCGGAACCACCCGGGTGGCTACCGCCCAACGAGCTGGTGCTGCCACCCGAATTCGAACCGCCGGAGGAGATTCCGCCGGACGAGGCGCCTCCGGTGGAACCGCCGGACCTACCACCACTGGTCGAGCCAGCCGATGCACCACCACTGGTCGAACCACCCGACGTGCCACCACCGGTCGAACCACCCGACGTGCCACCACCGGTCGAACCACCCGACGTGCCACCACCGGTCGAACCACCCGACGTGCCACCACCGGTCGAACCACCCGAGGTGCCGCCGTTGGTCGAGCCGCCCGCCGTGCTCCCACTGGTCGAGCCGCCCGATGCACCACTGTCGGCCCCGGAGGTGCCAGTCGTCGAGCCGCCGGTGGATCCCCCTGACGTCGATCCACCCGCGCCGCCCGAAGACGCGCCGCCCCGGGCACTTCCGCCCGCCGTATCACCCGTCGCAGTACCTCCGGACGAACTGCCCTCCGAGGTATGTCCGCCCGAAGTCCCGGGCCCGGAGGGGATTTCGCCCGATGGGGTGCCGGGCGTGGTTGCGCTGGGGATCGGAGTGTCGGCGCCGGTCGTGCCTGTGGTTCCGGTGCCGGGAGTCGCCGTACCCGCACCCGAGGTGGGCGGCGATGCCGGGGCGGTGGGAGCCGAATTGGGCAGTGTGGGAAGGGAACCCGGGACGCTGACGCGCGGAATGGGCACGGGAGCTGCGGACTGATTGGGCACCGCAGGGATGGGCTGCGGGATTTGGAAGAAGGGTAACGGGTTCAGGAACTGCGCCGGGTTGGCGTAGGTGGAACCGCCGGATTGCGCTGACTCTCGCGGATTCTGGTGGCTCCCCAAGTGTGCCTCGGCCACCGACGGGCCGATCGTTGTAGCGTGGTCGGCGGGAGCGATCCCGTAGGCGGGCCGACCGGAGTAGCCGAAGCCAGCGGCCGAGCTCGCCCTCGCCACCGCCCTGGACACGACGGCACCGGCATCGACCAGCGCCTCGACGTGGGGCTCCAACAGCAGATTGCCCATCGGGTGTCCGCCCCCCGGGGAGGCTTCCAGCAACGACGGCATCTCCGGAATGGTGGGTCCGCCGAATACCGTAACCGCCGATACGGCCACCGCGGATGCCACCGCGGCACTGGAGAATACGGCGACCTTCGGGGCTCGATGCCGGCCGCCCGTCGACAGCGGGGCGAAGCTGCGGGCGGCGTAACCGGCCGCGCCGACGGCGACCGTCTGTCCCGGATCGGTCGACATCACCACCGGACGCCCGAGTTCGGCGAGGGTGCGCGCGACCTCGACGGGCCGGGTGGCGCCGCCGACGAGCAGGATGCGATCGACATCGGCCAGGGTGCGTCCCGTCGATTCCACACACTCGTGGACCACGTCGAAGGAATCCCGGATGTGCTGGGTGCGCAGACTCGCGACATCCACGATCGAGGTCATCTGCAGCATCGACCCGTTATCGCCGGGCGCCGCGACGCGCGCGTATCGCGCGATCATCGAACCGAGCGGACGCCCGCCGAAGTCGTAGGAACGCACGGACTTTCCGACGATCGGATGGTCGTCCCAGTCCGGTCCGACCCGGACCATCGAGACGTCGAGGCTGGCCCCGCCGAGGTCGTAGACCAGCACGAAGCCCGGCTCCAGCGGCCCGCGCTCCTGCTCGAGCCATTCCGCGGCCGCGACGGGTTCGGGTACCAGCAGCACATCGGCGGCCCCGGCCAGATTCAATGCCTGTCGCAGCAGTGACAGCTGCTTGTCGGAATAGCTTGCGGGATAGGTCGCTACGGCTCCCGCGGTCGGCGGGCTCGATTCGACCAGGCTGTTCACCACCGCGGCGACCAGATTCGCGGGCGACCAGA
Source organism: Nocardia nepalensis (assembly GCF_048910785.1). Taxonomy (NCBI): domain Bacteria; kingdom Bacillati; phylum Actinomycetota; class Actinomycetes; order Mycobacteriales; family Nocardiaceae; genus Nocardia; species Nocardia nepalensis. The sequence continues at coordinate 523,483 of NZ_JBKBET010000037.1, forward strand.
GCCGACCGCCCACGATCACCGATTCCGGGTCACGCCCCAGATCGGCGAAATCCGTTACCGCCATGCTGAATTCGAGGATCCCACCGATCCGGATGCCGCCCGCGCTGTCGAAGGTCACGGCGGTGCGGCGCGTGCGCACCGACGACCACGGTCGCTCGCCGGTCACCATGGCGGATACCGAGTTCACTGAACCGATGCTGAAGCCTAGACCTGTAGTCATTCGCTATCCCGTCAACGCACCGAGACCACGTCCATCACATAGGAGATCCATGTGGCCGCGGTCGCTTCCCAAACAGCTCCCACAGGTTAGCTGCTATCGGATCGATTGGGATGTCGAATTGATATGAAACGTTCGGCTTCCGTTGATGCTGACGCAAACTCCCAGCTAGATCGCTCGAAAATTCATGATCCAGACCCCTCTACGATCGGCGTTTCGCAATCGGGGGACCCGATTCCACTGCGGCAAGCCGGATTCCGCTACCACACAGTAACTCGAACTTCGGCACCGGCCAGCCGGACAAAACGGGCCGGAACCCGAACCGCGCAGAACCGACAACGCACACCGACTGGTCGGTAACCAAAACGTTGCCAGCGCTAGGGATTTCATAGTACGGCCGTCCCATCCGCTAGAACATGACGCGTCAAACGCAATGTCTTTTTTTCGCCAGCGCTATCACTTCCCGACAGCTTGACTGGATTCAGCGATGAGCAAGCACTCGGGCGAACCGAGACCACGCACCAGCGCATCGAGCATGAAATCGCAAGGACGAGAAGGGAACACGAAGAGGATGTCTACACGTTTCGCGGAGAAGGTCGTGCTGATCACCGGAGCGAGCTCGGGTGTCGGCAAGGCGGTGGCGCTGCGCGCCGCGGCCGAGGGCGCGGCGGTGGTGCTCGGCGCTCGTGGTAAAGACGCGGGCGAACAGATCGCGGCCGATATCCGCGCGGCGCGTGGCCGGGCGGTCTTCGTGCCGACCGATGTCACCGTCGAAGACGACGTGGCCCGGCTGACGCAGTCGGCGCTGACCGAATACGGACGGCTGGACGCGGCATTCAACAACGCGGGCGCCGTCAATGCCTTCGGCCCGGTCTCGCAGATCGACGAGGCGGGTTGGCGCGCCGATCTCGAGCTCAACCTGACCAGCGTTTTCTACGGTCTGCGCCACCAGGTTCCGGCCATCGTCGCCTCCGGTGGCGGCGCGATTCTCAATAACGCCTCGAACCTCGGCGTCGTCGGCATGGGTTCGGTGGCGCCGTATGTCGCGGCCAAGCACGGTGTCGTCGGACTGACCCGCGCGGTCGCGCTGGAGGCCGCCGAACAGGGCGTACGGGTGAACGCGCTGGTCTCCGGCGCGGTCGACACTCCGGCATTCCGCAATTCGATGGGTGCGACACCCGAAGGTGAGGCGGCCATCGCCGCACTGCATCCGCTGGGCCGAATCAGCAAGCCGGAGGAGATCGCATCCTTCTGTGCCTACCTGCTGAGCGATGAAGCCAGCTTCATCACCGGCGCGGCACTCGCGATCGACGGCGGCTTCACCGCCAAGTAACCCCCAACCGGCACCTCGGCCCGGCATACGCCCTCATCGCGTTGCCGACAGCCGAGGTGCCGACCATCCCTTTCGGACCCTACCTCGCATCCGACATGTCGGCGGGGGACGGAATCCGTTACACATCACCAATGCGACATCGGCGCGAATGCGCCGCGACCGATCAGGCGCGGGCGAGCAGGCGGCGCACCCGAGGCGTCCGCACAACGGCTCCACCGGCAACCACTGCGGGCCGACGGCGGTGCACCAAGTGATCGAAGTCCGTCGCGCCGCCGACCGGTTCACGCAACCGACCGGCATTGAAATCATCGGCCAGCTGCCGAACCGTCTCCTGCGCACAGGATTTATTGGTGCCGATGAACCCGGTCGGGCCGCGCTTGATCCAGCCGGTGACGTAAGTGCCCGGCAGCACCGCGCCGCCGGACTGCTCCAAGACGCGACCGTTCAGATTCGGGATAACGGCGGCCTGTTCGTCGAATGGCAACCCTGGCAACGCAACGCCGCGATAGCCGACCGAGGTGAGCACCAGCCCGGCATCCAGCCGCTCGGTCTCCCCCGTCGCCACGGCACGGACGCGACCGTCCGGATCGGTGACGAGCTCATTGCGGCTCACCTCGATGCCGGTCACCTCATCGGTACCCAGAATCTCGGTCGGTGCGGCCAGATAACGGAAGACGATCCGCTTACGCGCACCGAACGGCCGCTCGGACACGCTGTGTAGCAGCCGCAGCTTCTGCTCGACCTGGTACGGCAGCCCGTCCGTCAACTCCGGCACCTCGCCCTCGATGGCGATATCGACATCCGCCCCGAGCAGACCGACGAATTCCGGAACGGTAAAAGCGGATTCGGCCGGACCACGGCGGCCCAGGATGACCACTTCCTCGATCTTGCTCTCCCGCAAGGCCCTCAGCGCATGGGGTGCGATATCGGTGCCCGCCAACGCTTCCGGATCACTGGCCAGGATGCGCGCGACATCGAGGGCCACATTGCCGTTGCCGACAATGACGGCCCGGCGCTGCGACAGGTCGAAGGTGCGTCCCGCGTGATCGGGATGCCCGTTGTACCAGGCGACGAAGTCGGTGGCGGATACATTGCCCGCCAACCCCTCTCCGGGAATGTCGAGCTTGCGATCCGAGGACGCGCCGACCGCGTAGATCACCGCGTGGAAGTGCGCGAGCAGCTCCGCGTGCGAAATGTGCTTGCCCAGTTCGACATTCAGGTACGAACCGAAACCGGGCTGCGCCGAGATGATGTCGAAGAGCCTATTGACCTGCCTGGTCTTGGCATGGTCCGGTGCGACGCCGAAGCGGGCCAGCCCATGGGGCACCGGAAGTCGGTCGAAGACTGTCACAGTGACGTCGGGCTGAGTCAGCAGTTCATCGGCCGCGTACATGGCCGACGGCCCCGATCCGACGATCGCCACCCGCAGCGGCTGATGCTCGGTGTGCACCTCGGCCGCTGGCACCGGCTTCGCGAGCAGCGGCCGCGGCCGCGCCTGCCGATAGAAGTCGGCGTTGATCTCGATGAACGGCTTCTGCTCAGCGGTCAGCCGCTTCGACGAGGTGATGGCGTCGACCGGGCACGCGGTGGCGCAAGCGCCGCAGTCCACGCACGCCTGCGGGTCCACGTACAGCATCTCCGCCGTCAGGAAATCCGGTTCGTCGGGCGTGGGATGGATGCAGTTGACCGGGCAGGCGTAGACGCAGGACGCGTCGCTGCAACAGGACTGCGTAACGACGTAGGGCACGTCAGCCGACCTTGGCCGAGCGCAACGGCTCGGAGCGGTAGCGGGTGGTGTGGCCATCGATCTTCAGCAGCTTCCACACCGCCTTGCCGATCGGGTTCATCAGGCCGATGTCATTGGCCAGCGTGCGCACGTCGCCGAAGAAGTCGCTGAACTCCTGCTTGGCCTGCTTCGAACCGTAGAACAGCTCCTTGCGCACCTCGTCCGGGATATCGAACTCGCGGAAGAACGACCGGGGCGGGGTGTAGATGGAGCGACCGAGGATCCACATGACGATGGGCATGGCGATCGAGAGCACCAGCTTGTTGAACGCGTTCTTATCCGGGACGTGCTGCTTCAGGAATTCGTGCGCGAACGAGATGTGGCGCGCCTCCTCGGCGACATGGATGGCCATCACGCCACGCATGATCGGATGCACTTCCTCACCCGAGCGCAGAATCGCCTTCTGAATGTGGTCGATCGGCTCCTCACCCGCGAGCACGGCCATGAAGAACAGATTCGGGAACAGCGCGGCCACCGGCGCGCCGATGTACTTGAACTTGCGCACCAGCGGGCCCATACCGGGGACATCGATCCCGATCCGGTTGACCATCTCCTGGAACATCAGGGTGTGGTTGTGCTCCTCGATCATCTCGTGGGAGCAGTAGCGGAATTCGGGCGAGCCGTTGGGCAGGCCGAAGCTGTGCGTCACCATGCCGCTGATCAGGATGGATTCGAACTGCAGACCGACCTTGGCGACATTGGCCTGGCGGTACTTGCCGATGGCGATCTTGCGGTCCTGCGGCAGCGCCTGGTACCAGGGATGACGACCGAGCGCATCGCCGGAGACCGGGAGGATCCAGCGCTCTTCACCGGCATCGGCGGCAAAGTCGGGGTTGTCCCAGTCGATGTCCTCGAAAGGGTCGAAGTGCTTGTTGACCGAACCCTCGGAGAGCAGCAGCAGCTTCGCGGCGTACTCCTGCGCCTTCTCCAGGTCGGGATCGACTGTGGGCGTCACGGCTGCGGACATCGTCGTCACTTGCCTCTCCTCGTAGGGATTTACTGTATCCCATAGTTACACCTACGAAGAGTAACGTCAACCTGGCGCGTGATCGGCATTCCTGGTGGCGGTGCGGTGTGCCCCCGGGGCCACCGTTACCCCAGCCCGAGCTGCGACAATCCCGCGACCACCGAGTCGGCGGGCAGCGCCAGCGCAAGCGCCACCCCACCGGCCGACATGCCCGTCGCGATCGCCACCCGGGTCAAGCGGCGCCTGGTGCGCCGTGAAAGTAGGCGGGCGCGCGTCGTCGCCCTGCGGTGCGCGCCTTGATGTCTGCGCCGGTGGTGCTGTCCGGCCGCCTCCTCATCCGCGGCGGCGGCGCGGCGCGCCATGATGGCCGCGCCGTCGGCGATCGTGCGCTCCGGATCCGGGGCCGTGATCACCGGGCGCGCCAGTTCACTCGCGAGCACCTGGGATACCTCGACCGGGCGGGCCGCGCCGCCGACCACCAGGACACAGTCCACATCGGCCATGGTCACATCGGCCATCCGCAGGCAGCGGTACACCAGCTTCAGCGAGGATCGAATATGGATGGTGCGCAACTCGTCGGCGGTGATACCGGTGACCGCACCGGATACGGAGGCCGGAACAGTCCCGTTCCCGCCCCGCGCCGCGACCAGCGTGCCGAAGGCACGTCCGCCGAACTCCGGCGAACGGACGGGCACGCCGACGATCGGATTGCGCGGACAGCCGGCGCCGACTCGCACCAGGGTGATGTCCAGGTTGGCACCACCCAGGTCATAGACCAGGGCTAGGCCCGGCATGAGCGGCCCGCGTTGGACCTCGAGCCAGGTCGCCGCCGCGACGGGTTCGGCGACCAGTGCGACATGTCGCAGGCCGATCGCGTCCAACGCCGCACGCAACTCCCCCACCTGCCCCTCGGAGTAGCCCGCGGGATGTGTCAGCGTGACTCCGGCATCGACCGCCCGGCGATCGCGACGCGCCTCGGTGATCAGACAGTCCGCGACGACCGCGATCAGATCGGCCGCGGTCAGCGCCCGGTGCCCGACCCTGGCCTGCTTGGTCTTATTGCGCTGGCCGAGATCGGCGAATTCGGTGATCGCACGCCCGTGCCGCGGAATCATGCCGACCCTGGCCATGCCGCTGCTGTCGAAGGTGAGGGTGGTGCGACGGGTGATGGCGGGCGAGCGTTCGGCGGCGGAGCGGCGACCCGGCGGAGCCTTGGCCGAATCCTCCTCCGCCAGGGCGGAAACCGTGTTCACCGTGCCGATGCTCAAACCAAGACCAACCGCCATCGCAATCCTCTGATCGCCGAGCCGATTTGCTTCGAACCTGATCAGGCAACCACCCCGCGACCTGCCTGCCAACCACCGGACATACAGTTGTCCGCATGCCGCCGGTGCGCCGTCCCACTTGCACGAGTTCCAATTCCCCGCACCGGAATTCGCGAGCGGATCCGGTGCGGGAAATCAGAACCCTTACCACCATTGGCGACTGATCAGCAACATCCCAGGACAGCCTGAGCACTCGCCACGGGCGCCGGACTCCGCACCGGCCCCTGCGGCCCGAGCAGCCGCAGCACCATCTGCGCTGCCTGTTCCTGCCACCGCGCGTATGCCGTCGGAAAGCCCGAACGCTGCACGGCCTGTGCCGCCTGCCACAGCGGTATCGCCTGGTAGTCCGGCGCATGGACCAGCAATGCGTCCAGGAATCGGTCGGTCGCGTAGCGCGGATCGGTGATCTGCTCCGGCGCACCCCAACCGGCGGAGGGACGCTGCTGGAACACCCCGAGCGAGTCGTGGTCGACCATCTCGGTCAGATTGCGCAACATCGATTCCTGCAGTGCGGTGGCCACCGCGACCACCGCCGCATAGGCGGGCATGTCGCGGTGCCGGACCGCCTCGACAATCGTCAACGCGTTATCCCACTGCTCCGGATTCGGCGTGAAATGCCGTTGATCGCCCTCGATTCCGTGTGGCAGTAACTGCGCGAGGGTGTGGCCGGTAGACGAGTTCGGGATCGGCTTCCCCACCGATTCCGGGCTCCGGGTGGCCACTTCGGGCGAATCCAAGGGGATCTCGGTGATTACCGGACCATCCGGTGCGCGCACTGTGGGCGTTCCCGGTGGTGGTGCGGGCGTTGCCGGCCCGGACTGGATTATCACCGCGGCGCCGGCAGCGGCCAGCGCGAGAAATAACTGTCTTCGAATGGACATGGCGATCGATCAACTCCCCGCCGCCTGCACACGACCTTCGTCGCGGGCCTGACCCACACCGAGCAGGTCGAGCAGGCTGCGATCGGGCGGCCGGATCCGTTTATCCGGGCCGCGTTCGACGACCAATGCGAATGCTCACTTCGGATTACGTTCCGATAACTCATCGGAACCCACTAGCGCATGTTTCGCATTCAGCACAATATGAGAAGTCGAAACCAGATTTCGGTTTCGACACGCCATGAATGGGTGAATAATTTCTACTTCGACGCGCCGCCCGCTTTATCCGAATTGAGGGTGATCGTGAGAACAGCGCCGCCACCAGGGTGATTGGTCGCCGTCACGGTCACCGGCTCGATGCCACCAACCTCGCCGAGTAGTCCACCCAGGACTTATCCCGCAGGCAGTTCCGGAATCCGGGTGGCGCGGGCGTAGACGGTTTCCCCGTCGTTGAGCTGCAGTGCCTCGGCGTCGCCTCGGGTCACCTGGGCGGCGAAGAGATCGCCGGTCGCGGCATTGCGCAGTTCGACGCGCACCTCGAAACCCAGGTGCACAACGCGTTCCACCGTTGCGCGGGTGACGCCGGCCGATTCCGCCGTGCCCTCGTCCTTGGCCAGCGCCATGCTCGAGTCGCGGCCGACGCGAATATCGTGCGGGCGCACCAGATGTCCGTTGAGCCGGGCAACATCGCCGAGGAAGGACATGACGAATTCGTTGGCCGGACGGTCGTAGACGTCCTCGGGGCTGCCGACCTGTTCGATGCGGCCCTTGTTCATCACCGCGATCCGGTCGGCGACGTCGAGCGCCTCCTCCTGATCGTGGGTGACCAGCACGGTGGTCACGTGGACCTCCTCGTGCAGGCGGCGCAGCCAGGTGCGCAGATCGGCACGCACCTTGGCGTCGAGGGCGCCGAAGGGTTCGTCGAGCAAGAGCACCTGCGGGTCGACGGCGAGCGCGCGGGCCAGGGCCATGCGCTGACGCTGGCCGCCCGAGAGCTGGGCCGGGTAGCGGTGCTGGAAGCCGTCGAGGCCGACGATGCCGAGCAGTTCGTCGACGCGCTTGGCGATCTCGCCCTTGGGCCGCTTGCGGATCTTGAGTCCGAAGGCCACGTTGTCACGCACGGTCATGTGCTTGAACGCGGCGTAGTGCTGGAAGACGAAGCCGATATCACGCTTCTGCGGCGGCACGTGCGTGACATCGTTGCCCGCGATGGCGACGATGCCGGAATCCAGCGACTCCAGGCCGGCGATCGAGCGCAGCAGGGTCGACTTGCCCGAACCCGACGGGCCGAGCAGCGCGGTCAGCTCCCCGGACGGGATCTCGATGCTGACATCGTTGAGAGCGGCGAAGGAACCGTAGTTCTTCTTCGCATTGGTCACGGTGATCACTTGGTGCCCCGCTTACGTTCGAGGAGGGTCATCAACAGCAGGACTACGAGGGCAAGGCCCATCAGCAGGGTCGCGGCGGAGTAGGCGCCGAAGGTGTTGTGGTCGTTGATGTATCGACCGTGCACGAGCAGGGTCAGCGTCTGCGATTTACCCGGCAGCGCGGAGGACACCATGATCACCGCGCCGAATTCGCCGAGCGCACGCGCGACGGTCAGCACGATGCCATAGGTCAGGCCCCAGCGGATGGCGGGCAGCGTGATTCGCCAGAACGTCTGCCAGCTGGAGGCGCCGAGGGTGGCCGCGGCCTGCTCCTGGTCGTCGCCGATCTCGTGCAGCACCGGCTCGACCTCGCGAACCACGAACGGCAGCGTGACGAAGATGGTGGCGATCACCATGCCGGGCAGGTTGAAGATCACCTTGAAGCCCAGATCCTCCAGCCCGCCGAACCAGCCGTCCGCACCCCACAGCAGGATCAGCGCGACACCGACCACGACCGGCGAGACGGCGAAGGGCAGATCCACGATGCCCTGCACCAGGGTGCGGCCGGGGAACTTGCCGCGCACCAGGGCGATCGCGGTGACGATGCCGAAGATGACGTTCACCGGGACCACGATCGCCACGATGAGGATCGACAGCTGGAATGCCGAGATCGCCGCCGGTGTGGAGATCGAGTCGATGAACGCGCCGATGCCCTTTTCGAAGGTGCGCCACAGAATGATGATCAGCGGCAGCACCAGCAGCACGAACAGGTAGCCCAGCGCCACCGTGCGCAGCGAAATACGAGTCGGCCAAGACAGATTCATCGCGCCTCCTGCTCCTTGCGCGCCGTGCGCTCGGCCCACAGCCGCAGCACCAGCAGGGTCGCGAATGAAATGGCCAGCAGCGCGACCGAGACCGCGGCCGCGTTCACCGGCCGGTCGATCTCGATCTGCTTCTGGATGTACTGCGAGGCCATCTCGGTCTTGCGCGGGATGGCACCGCCGATCAGCACCACCGAACCGTATTCGCCGATGGCGCGGGCGAAGGCCAGACCGCCACCGCTGATGACGGCGGGCGCGAGCGTCGGTAGGACGATGCGGCGGAATGTGGTCCAGTTGTCCGCGCCGAGGGAGAGCGCGGCCTGCTCGACCTCGCGGTCGGCCTCGATCAGCACCGGCTGCACCGAGCGGACCACGAACGGCAGCGTGACGAATGCCAGTGCGACGACCAGACCGGGCTGGGTGGCATTGAGATGGATATCGATCGGACTCTGCGGTCCGTACAGCGACAGCAGCACGATGCTGGCGACGATGGTCGGCAGCGCGAACGGCAGATCGATGAGTGCGTTGACAATGCTCTTGCCCGGGAACTCGTCACGCACGAGGACCCAGGCGATCAACGTGCCCATCACCACGTTGATGATCGCCACCACCACCGAGACGACGACCGTGATGCGCAGCGAGTCGATCGCGGCCGGCGCGGTGACGGCATCCCAGAACCCCGACCAGCCGTCGTCGAAAGAGGTGACGGTGAGCGCGGCCAGCGGTAGCAGCACGATGATGCTGAGCCACAGCACCGCGGTGGCGATGCCGAGCGGACCCACCGAACCGGTCACCCGCAGCCACGACCAAGATCGGCTCGTAGTTCTGGGGGCGGATTCACCCGCGTCTTCGAAGCCGCCGAGATCGGGCGCATGCCCGATCTCGGCGCTGCTGCTTTCTGTCACGATCGTCCAGTATCCCGTGTGTTTCGGATCACCGAGCTACTTGGTGGCCTTGTCGTAGATGACCGCGACGGATCCGGTGTTCGGGGTGAACAGCTCCTTGTCGACGGTCTTCCAGCCACCCAGATCGGCAATCGTCCACAGCTTCTGCGGAGTCGGGAAGTCCTTGGCGTAGTCGGCGGCCACCTTCGGGTCGACCGGACGGAAACCGGCCGAGGCCCAGGCCTTCTGACCTTCCGGGGTGAACAGGAAGTCACGGAAGGCGGTGGCCTTGTCCAGATGCTTGCTGTTCTTCAGGACCGCGACCGGGTTCTCGATCTTGAAGGTGGTCGGCGGCACGATGTGCTCGATCGGATCGCCGTTGCGCTCGGAGAAGATCGCCTCGTTCTCGTAGCTCAGCAGCACGTCACCGGTGCCCTGCAGGAAGGTTTCGGTGGCTTCGCGGCCCGACTTCGGCTGCACCTGCACATGCTCCTTGGAGATGAGCTGGCTCAGGTAGTCCAGACCCGCCTGCGGGTTCTTGCCGCCGTCGCTCTTGGCCGCGTACGGGGCGAGCAGGTTCCATTTCGCCGAACCCGAGCTGAACGGGTTCGGGGTGACCACCTGGACGCCCGGCTTGAGCAGGTCGTCCCAGTCCTTGATGCCCTTCGGGTTGCCCTTGCGCACAACGATCGCGACGACCGAGCCGAACGGAATTCCCTTGGTGGCGTCGGCATTCCAGCTCGGATCGACCAGACCGGCGTCGACGAGGCGGGTGATGTCGGGCTCGACGGAGAAGTTGACGATATCGGCCTCGGCGCCGTCCTTGACCTTGCGGGACTGATCGCCCGATGCGCCGTAGGAGCCGTTGATCTGGACGTTCTTGCCCTTATCGGTCTTGTTGAACTCGGGAACGACCTTGTCGAAACCGGGCTTCGGGACGGCGTAGGCGTAGAGGTTGAGGGTGCCGCCGCTGCCGTCCGCGCCACCACCGCCCACGGTGTCGCTCGCTCCGCCACCGCACGCGGTGAGCACAACGGCGGCGACAGCGGTCAGCGCTGCGACGACCGGGCGACGGTGCGATCGGGACGATCCAAGAAGCAAGGACCTGGGTGACATCGGTGGAACCTTTCGTATGTGCTCCGCCGCGACGTGGACTAGGGGTCGCGAACGGTCGAACTGCCGCGGCGCGACTACCGACCGAGGGGTCGCTGGGGTTCGGACACTGCTGCGAAAAATTTGCGCGCCAGTTTAGAGAACAGATGGGTGCACAGCAGTGCCCGGCGCCGATCAGCGACAGAGAATGTCCGCGACCGCGAGATTGCCGACAGCGATCAACGCCAATTCATGGCGGACCTGCGGGACGGCACTCGAAGACACGGGCAGACTGTAGCAGAGGAAACGCCACCAGTTCGAATCAACGCTAGCTATCCGCTTGCAGGCGGTAAAAACCGACAAAGTTCCAGGAAGAGGGGGGTTTCATCCCATGACTACCAGCCCGGACCGCGTACGTACCCGGTTCCCGGATATCAGCACTCGCGCGTGGGAGCATCCCGCCGACCGCACCGCACTGGTGACATTGCGCTCACTCGCCGGGTTCGACACCATTTTGCGTACCCTGTCCGGTTTGCTGCAGGAGCGCCAGCATCGGCTGCTCTACCTCGCCACGGCGGTACGGGTGGACGAACGCCAGTTCCGTTCGCTACACCAGTTGCGTCAGGACTGTGTGGAGATCCTGGACGCGCGCACCACACCCGAGATGTTCGTGCTGCAGAGTCCGCACGTGAACGCCTTCACCATCGGCATGGACCAGCCGTTCATCGTGCTGACGACCGGGCTGATCGATCTGATGGACACCGAGGAACTGCGCTTCATCGTCGGCCACGAACTCGGGCACGCGCTGTCCGGGCACGCGGTATACCGCACCATGCTCATGCATCTGCTGCGCATCTCGGCCAATCTGGGCTGGATGCCGGTGGGCGGCTGGGCTTTACGCGCGATCGTGGCCGCGCTGATGGAGTGGAGCCGCAAGTCCGAACTCTCCGGCGACCGCGCCGGGCTGCTGTGCGGCCAGGATGTGGACGCTTCGGTGCGGGTGCATATGAAGACCGCGGGCGGCACCTGGATCAAGGAGATGAACCACGGCGCGTTCCTGCAGCAGGCCGATGACTACGAGCGATCCGGCGATCTGCGCGACGGCGTGCTGAAGCTGCTCAATCTGGAGCTGCAGAGCCATCCGTTCTCGGTGCTGCGGGCCGCCGAACTGCGCCGCTGGATCCAGTCCGGCGACTACAACCGCATGCTCGGCGGCGACTATCCGCGTCGCGAACACGATAAGAGCACCAAGATCAGCGACGAGATCAAGGAAGCCGCGCGCACCTACCGGCAGAACTTCGACCAGTCCGAGGACCCGCTGATCCGCACCGTGCGCAATCTGGGGCGCGACGTCGGATCCGCGGTGAGCACGGTAGGCCACGAAGTCGGCGAAACTGTTTCCAAGATCGGCAAGCGCTTCGGATTCGGCGGCGACAAGGACGCCTCCACCTAGATCCGCGCGCCCTTTCTCTAGTGCCGCTTGCAGATAGCTTCTGCTGCACCGAGCCTTGGGTCCGAGGAGGGTCCGTCGAGCGTAGTCGAATGGTGGTCGCACGAACCTGCACATCACTACGCTCGGCGAGCTGCTGGACGCTCGCGCGCTCGGCGAATGGCGTCTGCGGCGGCAGCAGCCAGCACAGCATGCAGGCGGGGATATTTCGGACCGGGGTCTCGAATGTGTCTGGCGAACGGGTTCGGCCCGTTAGCCGTTCCACGGACGCCAGACGGATCGAGCGCCGCTGGCGAGTGCGAGGCCGCGGCTCGGCTATGAGACAGGCCCTAATCCTCGCCGAGTGCCTGGGTCCGGGCGCTGAACGAACGACCGAGTCTGGTCACCTCGGCGTCGATCTCCGGCAGCACGGTCGGGGTGGTTTCGGCGCTCGCGCGCTCGGCGAGCGGCGTCTGCAGCAGCGGCCTCAGCCAGCGCAGTACGCCGACCCAGGCTGGCACATTGATCCGCCTGGCACGCCGGGCGATTCCCCGCTCGAACCTGGCCGCGCACTCCTGCACCGAGGTCGTCTTACGGATCGGGGGCGGCAGCGCGGCGAGCGCTCGGGTGGCCGCGGGCAGGTCGGCGAAACTTTCCCGCACGAGCGGGGTGTCGATCCACGACATGTGCGCGGACCCGACATCGACGCCGTGGTGCGCGACCTCGAGCCGCAACGCGTTCGCGAACTGCTCGACCCCGGCCTTGGAAGCGTCGTAGGCCACCATCCCCGGCATCGCCATATAGGCCGCAAGCGAGGAGACGATCAGCACGTACCCGCGCCGCTCGATGACCGACGGCAGGGCGGCGCGGACGGTGTGGAAACAGCCGACGAGGTTGACCTCGATCACCCGCCGGAAGGCGGCGGGGTCCACCATCAGAACCGACCCGTAGCTGGCGATGCCCGCATTGGCCATGACGATGTCGATGCCGCCGAACCTCTCGATCCCCCGCGCGACCGCCGCCTCCATCGCGGCGAAGTCGCGCACGTCGGCAGAGACCGCAACGACATGCTCATCGCCGCCGAGTTCCGCCGCGAGCTCCCGCAATGGGGGCTCGTCGACATCGATGAGCACCAGGTGCGCGCCCCGCGCACGCAACCGCCGGGCAACCTCAGCGCCGATACCGCGCGCGCCGCCGGTAATGAGTACGACCTTGCCGGTGAAGGCGGTCATGGTCCTAAAGCCTAAACCGCAGGTGTTCCGGTGTCACCACTCTTGGAACACGGTTCAGTCCACATTCCGCTCATCGACTATCCGAGGTAGGGATAGTTTCCCGACAGGTAGTCCCCGATCTGCTGGCGCATGCTCGGGTGAATGTCGTAGTTATCCAGATCCCTCGGATGCACGAACGTCACGCCGTCCGCTTCCTCATTGATAGTGGGCTTTCCGCCGACCGGACTCCCGATATAGCAGTTCTCGTACTGCTGGCGAATCTCACCGTCGGTGTAGGCGACGATGTGATTCGGATTGCTGTACACGCCAAGGAAACCCGTGACCTCGGCCAGAATTCCGGTCTCCTCCCGGCACTCCCGGATAGCGCACTCGGCCGCTGTCTCGCCCATATCCATAGCCCCGCCCGGCAACGCCCACTGCCCAGTATCGCGACGGCGCTGAAGCAGAATCGCGCCGGACTCGTCGGCGACAAGCAGATTGCATGCCACCACAAGCGAATTCGGCTTGGGCGCCTTCGGGTCGTAGTAGTACTCGATCCTTCCCATGATCTGCCTTTCGTCAGGGGGCCCAGGGCTGCGCGTCAGTCCAGATCGCGTCGAAGCTTTCGGTGTAGTCGTCGAACCAGTCGGCCCTCATTCTCGAGCACCCGCAGCGCTGCCTCCTTCTGCCTGCACTGCACCGATGCGCTGTGCAGGTGGATCTGTAACAGCCGGTGTGCCTGCTCGACGGTGAGCGGCCCAGGATCGAAACCGCAATGGTCGTAGTGCGGGTAGTCGTTCGGCTCGTCCGAGCCGTTCTCGAAGCGGATCGGTACACGTACAGTCGCGTAGTCCACGTTCACGAAGCCACCCCTACAATGTTGGGTGCCTTGAAACCCGAGGGAATAGCGAACTCGGAATGCGGCTCCAGACCCAGCCGGTACATGATCCGGTCGCCTGTGAAGGCGGTCCGGCCGTGCATCCACCAATGATTGTGCAGGACGTAGCCTTGGCCCGGCTCCAAAACGAATTGCATTGCGTGACGGTCGATTGCGTCATTCAGAGCCGGTAGCCAACGCGTGATCTCGGGCGAGTACTTCACGAGACCGTCGCGTCGGTACCGAACTCGTATCCGGCCGCCCTGGGCCTGCTCGAAGATCGATGCCAGGTATCCCGCCGCACCGCCGAAAAGGGCTGTGCGAGGCTGTGATAGGGCGGTCACCGCTTCCGGCGCGTTCATCGTCAGATCGACATACACGGAGCACCCGTCGATTGCGATGCACTCGCCTCCGGTGACGCTCCTGCGCCCGCACAGCACCAGCAGTAGCGCGGGTGGTTCCGGCACCCCCGATCGGTCGGTGTGTGGCGGCAGAGCGCCCGTACCGAACCCCTCGAATCCGAGTCGACGCGCGAGCCCTGCCCGATTCTCGAGCGTCGTCACCCCGTCGTCGTCACTGTCCCGGTGCGGGACAATTCGCCCGAGCGAGGCCGCCAGCGTGACCAACTGTGCTCGTGTGCGAATCCGGTCAAACCTGGCGAACCCATCAGCAGCGAGCCCAGCCGCCACCCCTGCCGCCCAATCCTGCTGTAAGTCAACGAACATGCCTCAAACCGTGGCCCAGGCCCGATTGCTGTGTCCACTGACAGACTGTCAATGCCGAGCAGCCACCGATACAGCTCGGCCGGTGCTAGCGTCGCGGTCATGACCTCCGGATACGTACCGCACATGTACTCGATTTCGATCAAGGGTGTCGTCGTTCGTAACGGGCGAGCGCTGCTGTTGAAGAACGAGCGCGAAGAGTGGGAATTGCCCGGCGGCAGAATCGAACCCGACGAAACTCCGGTGGAGTGCGTAGCCCGTGAAATCACCGAGGAGACGCAGTGGCCGGTAACGACCGGGCCAATTCTCGACTCATGGATCTACTACATCAACGAAGTCGAACGGCACGTCTTCATCGTGACCTACGGTTGCTACCCGGACACCGACGCTGAGCCGGTGCTGTCGCACGAACACAAAGAGGTCGGCCTGTTCGCTGAAGACGAGATTGCCGGGCTGAACATGCCGGACGGATACAAGCGTTCGATCATGACTTGGTTCGCCCAGCTGAGGGCAGCAGAAAACGTCTAGGGGATGCTGTGGCCGGTAGCAGGTGCCAGGCGTGCGGGGTAACGATCAGCCGTTATGCGGTGACCCCTGTATGCCCCACCTGCGCCGCCACCACCGCCACCGGCCGGTCCGACGTCCGGGCTTCACCGATCGCGTCCGCAATCTGGCTGTGGGCCGCGCCAGAGGCAGCAACGGCCGTAGCCACCAGAGACCTACCGACAATTCTCCGCGCCTATCGACGCATCAACGCACTGAGCCAATTAGCGCTTGCCGAACTTCTCGGATACGACAACTCATACGTGTCGATGCTCGAAACCGGTAGGCGCGCAATCAGTGACATAGCTACCCGAAGGCACATTGCCGCCCGTCTTGGCATCCCTCCGCACGTTCTCGGAATAACCGGCGCCGACGACGCGGAGTATCGAGCAATGCTCCAGTTCGGAGATTCGACAGTTCGGCTCGCTGAGATCGCCCGGCAGGCCGGGCGCGCAGTCGAGGCCGTCAACGAACTCTGGCCGCTGGTGGCTCGACTCGAAGCGCGGGCATCTGAGGGACACATGGAACGAGACAGTCTGGCGTTACTGGCGCAAGCGCGTGTCGCACTTGGTGTTTCGCTCGGCACCGTGCTGCCCGAAGAACGGTTGTCATCCGCTGCTCATTGGACCAGGCAGGCAGTCAAAATTGCTGCGCACCTTGAAGATTCACAGTTCTACGCCCTCACTCTCCGAATGCACGGAAATGAACTGCGTAAGGCCGGGCACCCCGGTGCAGCCGTCGCGCGTTTGGAACAGTCGTTGGAGCTGTCCCATGATCCAGCCGACCGTGGCGGGTCGCTCGCGTTCCTCTGCCGCGCCGTGGGAGAACTGGGAGATGCCGCCGAGTTCGATGCGGCTTTGGCCGTCTACAGCGATCTACTCAACAGCAATCCCGGTAGCGGTCTTCTGTTCCAGCCGTTCACGCTGCGAGAGATTCAGCTCCGTGGGCTGCTGAGTACCGGGCGGCCGTCCGAGGCGGGGAGAATGGTGCACGATCAGGTAGGGACGCCAGCGGCACCACAGTGGCACATCATCGAGCGCATAACTACCGGAGAAGTCCTCGTAGCCATCAACGAACCGGCCACAGCCGAGGACGCATTCACGACTGCGATAGACGCCGCCGAACGCCTGCGGTTGCCACACCAGATTCAGCGCACTGTCCGCGCCACAGAGAAGGCGGGAATGGATGAGTTGGCCACCGAGGGACGGTCCGCGCTGGAGCGCATTCGATCTATGTTGACCGCTCGCTCCTGACCTTCGGCCGCCGCGAAAGAGATCCGTGCCAGCGGCGCGTACTGGCCCCGACCCGGACAGGTAGAGAATGAAATGGTGATGGCCCCAGTCTATTACGTGTCCGACTGAGGCCGTTGCCCGTAGTCAGCAGAGCAAACCGTTATGCGGTGGGCCGGGTGAACTCGCCGTCTTTCATGCCTGCCGTGAAGGCATCCCACTCACCGGGAGTGAACACCAGTGCTGGGCCATTGGGGTTCTTCGAGTCTCGGACGCCGACATGCCCGGCTTGCAGCCAGGCCACCTCGACGCATTCATTCTGGCCGCTGCCGCTGTGCGATGACTTGAACCACTGCGCGCTGGAGAGGTCGATAGTCACTGCTCGTATCTCCTGGCTAGCTTCCTGATTCGATCCCGAGACGCTTGCTGATTCAGCGCAGCGTGCTGGACGGCTTCGTGGAGTGCGCGAATGCGCTTCACATCTTCGTCGCCCTCGAAGAACATCGTACCCACCGCGGCTTCGCAGTAGACCACGGACGGCTCGTTGTCCGGGAAGTCGAGAAGGATGTGAGGCGGCATCAAGAACCCAGTCGGGAGACCAGCAGCGAACGGTAGGACTCGGACTGTCACGTTGTCGCGGGTGCTCAGGTCGGCCACGTGGCGCAGCTGCGCACTCATGATCTGGCCCGACCCGACAAGAGAATGGAGCGCGCTCTCCTGTATCAGGAATTCCGCGCGAACCGCCAGGTGTTGCCGGGTGAGTATCCTCGCCCGCTGCATTCGGAGATCCACCCGCGTATCGATCACCTCTGCCGGGTCATCCGGCGCGCTGAGCCGCTGCAGAGTTCGGGCATAGTCGGCGGTCTGCAACAGACCGGGTATGACGATCGGCTGATAGAACCATAATTCCGACGCGAACGACTCCAGCTCGAGATAGGTGTTGAACACCGGTAAGATCAGGGGTTGGAAGCTCTGATACCACATCTTGGTACTGGCTTCGCTCGCAAGCGCTTTCAGGTATTCGATCCGCGCTTCCGGTAAGCAATAGTACCGGCCGAGGTAATCGACTTCCATATCGCGGACCCTCGCGTACTGCCCCAACTCGATTCGGCTCAGGGTAGCGCGGCTGATCCTGGTCACCGCCGCTACCTGGTCGAGCGTCAAACCTCGCGCCTGGCGCGCATCTCGTAATGCTCGCCCCAACTGACGACGCGGCAGTGTCGTGCTGCTGAGGTCAGCCTTGCTCGGCATTCTTGTGCCCCCTGCTTTCTCAACCGATACCCCTAATGTTTCTCAGTCGGAGAGCCAGGCTAGATGACTCTCAAGAATCATGCTGGGAGTTTGCGCCTCTTCTCTGAACACCCCACGCAGACACTCCACGCCGCGACCGACACGCGCCACCATATGGCCACAGCCGAGCAACGCGGAAGCCCTGAACAGCCCGAACTCGGGTTCTGGCAGGCGACGCCGTGCTGTGAGGTTCTACCCACGACCAAAGGCGTCAAGACTATGACGAACAAGCAAGCGACAGAAGCAATTACAGGATCAGACGGCATTCGGCCGAAGGCGGTCGGCTTCGTGCGCGGCGAGGTGTCGGGACTGAACGCACCCCGGCACGCTGTCGCGATCCAACGCCATGCTCGCGCCCTTGGCTATCAGTGCATCTATACCGTGCGTCCCCCACAGGACGACCCCGATCCGATCGGCTACGCGCTCGGCATCGCGGCGGGACTGGATGTGGTAGCGATCGTGGTCTTCGACTTGGCGCAGGTCGACAACCAACCGGCGCGGGTCTGCGAGGACTTCGACCTCGAAACCGTATGCACCGCAACGACATGGGCGCGGACCGCGCGCCCGGTCTCCGTCGAGACAGGGGCAGCGTGATGTCCACGGAGGAGACGATCGTGACGCCGCCCGGGGTGTGCGGGTACGCCGATGTCGAGTTGGCGCATGAGCAGATGCGCGTCCATCGCGCCTGCCGCCTCGGGCGGTGTGTGTGGAAAGCGGCGGCGTATTACACGCTGGTCGATGCGGGTCGACTCGCGCCGCAGTCGCTGACTCCGCGCGAGCGGGCCGCCGCACGGGGGATCCAGTTCCCGCCCTTGGACAGTGAGCCATTCGCAGGCGGCGGGCCGACGTATCGAACCCTGCGCGAGGTGCTCGACGGGCTCTCGGACCTGGCGTCACCGGTTCCCGCTGCGGGCTCGAATGTCGACCACGGGTAGCGGCGGAGTCGGATGAGCGAGCGTCGCACGGAGGTCGACGGCTGGCAGGCGACCTGGCGGCTCGATCACCATCGCATTCGAATGATGCTGGTACGCAATACATCCGAATCGCTACCGCTGATGTCGGTCACCACTGCGGACGCGGCACCGGACCTGGCGCAGATGCGTGAGCAGTTCCCGAAACTGTCGCGGTTGTGGGACGCGGTACGACACGAGTACTGGGCGGAATGCCTTGCACCCCAGGAGCATTCACAAGGCACGATATGAACGAAGGGCGAGTGGTGCGCGATTCGGGGTGGGTCCGGTGAACGAAATCGAGCTTGCCCGACTGGCCGACGGTCTGCGGAACCTGCCGGAACGAACCCCGGAACCCGTCGAAGAACCCAGTGCTTGGCTGCAACACGACGACGGCACCTGGAGCCCCGTCTACTCGGACGGCCGGACCGGCACCCCGTTCTCGTACGCCCAAATGATCGCGTTCAGGGGCGAGGACATCGGGACCTTGCTCACGGTGCTGGTCGAGGCCGGGTTGGTAACCGACGTCCAACCGACCACCCTCGACGTATTCGAACCGAAAGCGACCGAACCAACCGAATGAACAGACACCTCACTCTGGAAGACATCAACGATTTGCGGCAGGAATGCGCGACGGGTTCGCGGATGTGAAGACAACGCTGGCCGAGCACGGCAGCCTGCTACGGGAAATTCTCGATAGGCTGCCCCGCAAATAGACCCAATACAGCGTTCTCGTTCGGACAATCCTTGTCGGGACATATCGCTGACGCACGACGTCAGCGAGTCAACAACCACGCGATGACGATGAGGACGAGCAGAGCGACCAGGGCGAGCTGAACACGGGAACGTGGCATCAACGCGCCCCGCTCTGCGCGGTCTCGCGCACCGCGACCGGCGGCCCGACGAGTTCTGGGATCAGGGCGGGTTCTGCGGGCACGACATCCTCAGGTGTCAGGGCCGTCACAGCTTCGCTGTTGCGGCCGAGCAGTTGCAGGGAGATCCGCAGTACGCGGTCGAGCACGTAGGCAATGGCGAAGCTGACCGGGACCATACCGACCAGCACCACGACGAACTGCGGGATGAACGGCAATCCCGCGACCCACAGCTCGAAGCCGTCCCACCATCCTGCGATGCTATGCACGCCCCCAGCCTAGCTCTGTTCAATTGCGACGCCTCCGCCGCTGCGTGTTCGCGGCCCACACGGTCTTGCGGGCGACCCGCCAACAGTCACCACCGACGCCGTCGAGCCTCGCGCCTACGGCGCATGCGCTTCGACGACTCGGCTGAGCCAATGACCGCGCCTTCGCGCGGACGCCAGACGGCCCGCGAACGTCGCTCGCAACACTCGCTCCGTGGTGGCTGGGTTCGTGATGGCGGGTTTCCCGATGGTCAGGCCTCATGGCCGGTCGGGATTCAGCGCGACGGTGGACGAGATGCTCGTACGGACCGAAGATGAGGTATGGCGTCTTCCGATGATCTGACCGTCGACGAACCTGCCGACCTGCCCACACTCAGTGAGCTGAAGGAGGTGCGCCAACACGCCACCTATCCGCCGATCGACGATTACGCGTTCCTGTCCGACTGTGAGACCACCTGTCTGATCGCCAGCAATGGCTCGGTCGAGTGGATGTGCGTGCCCCGGCCCGATTCGCCCAGCGTCTTCGGCGCGATGCTCGACCGCAGCGCCGGGCACTTCCGGATCGGACCGTATGGGGTCAATGTGCCCGCGGCGCGCCGGTATCTGCCCGGCGGCATGATCCTGGAAACCACCTGGCAGACCGAAACGGGCTGGCTGATCGTGCGCGACGCGCTGGTGCTCGGCCCATGGCACAACAACGATCAGCGCAGCAAGACCCATCGCCGCACGCCGATGGACTGGGATGCCGAGCACGTCCTGTTGCGCACGGTGAAGTGTGTGAACGGCACGGTCGAGCTGGAGATGAGCTGCGAACCCGCCTTCGACTACCACAGTGCTCCGACCCGCTGGGAGTACACCGGAAAGGTCTACGAAGAGGCGACCGCGTACCGCACCGCCGACCCCAGCGCGGGCCCGACCCTGGTGCTGACCACCGATCTGCGGTTGGGTCTCGAAGGCCGGGAGGCGCGCGCCAGGACCAGGATGAGGGAGGGCGACGAGGTGTTCGTCGCCCTGACCTGGTCGGAGCTGCCGCCACCGCGCACCTTCGAGGATGCGGCCCATAAGATGTGGCAGACCACCGAATGCTGGCGGCAGTGGATCACCCTCGGCGACTTCCCGGATCATCCGTGGCGCAACTACTTACAGCGCAGCGCGCTGACCCTGAAGGGGCTCACCTACGCGCCGACCGGTGCGCTGATGGCCGCCGCCACCACCTCGCTGCCGGAAACCCCTGGCGGCCAACGCAACTGGGACTACCGCTACACCTGGGTGCGCGATGCCAGCTTCGCGCTGTGGGGCCTGTACACCCTCGGCCTGGACCGCGAGGCCAACGACTTCTTCGCCTTCCTGCGAGACGCCACCACCGGCGACAACGGCGAACCCGTTCCGCTGCAAGTGCTCTACGGCATCGGCGGCGAACGCGATATCACCGAGTCCACGCTCGACAACCTGACCGGATACGACGGCGCAAAGCCGGTGCGCATCGGCAACGCCGCCTACAACCAGGACCAGCACGATATCTGGGGCACCATGCTCGACGCGGTGTACTTGCACGTGAAATCCCGCCAACAGGTGCCGGAGTCGCTGTGGCCGCTGCTGGAGCGTCAGGTCGAGGCGACCATCGCGCGCTGGCAGGAGCCCGACCGCGGCATCTGGGAAGTCCGCGGTGAGCCACAGCATTTCACCTCTTCGAAGATCATGTGCTGGGTGGCGCTGGACCGGGGCGCGAAACTGGCCGAACTGCACGGCGAATACGAACGCGCCACCGAGTGGTACACCGTCGCCGATGAGATCAAGGCCGATATCCTCACCCACGGCGTGAACGCCGACGGCGTCTTCACCCAGACCTATGGCGGCGACACCCTGGACGCCTCACTGCTTCTGGTGGTGCTGAACCGCTTCCTGCCGCCCACCGACCACCGGGTGCGCGCCACCGTGCTCTCGATCGCCGACCGGCTCACCGAGAACGGTCTGGTGCTGCGCTACCGGACCGAGACCACCGACGACGGATTGCCCGGCACCGAGGGCACCTTCACCATCTGCTCGTTCTGGCTGGTCTCCGCGCTGGTGGAGATCGGCGAATTGCAGCGGGCCCGGCATCTGTGCGAGCGCCTGCTCGGCTATGCCAGTCCGCTGCGGCTCTACGCCGAGGAGATCGATTCGCGCAGTGGACGTCACCTCGGCAACTTCCCGCAGGCGTTCACCCATCTGGCACTGATCAACGCGGTGACGCATGTGATCAGGGCCGAGCAGTCGCATACCTCCGGCGGGTTCCAACCGGCGCATACACCGGCGATTCACCCGGCCTGACAGCAGAATTACGCGGCCGCGCTGTGTCTTGCCTACGCGGCAGCGCTGTGTCTTGCCTACGCGGCCGCGCTGTGTCTTGCCTACGCGGCAGCGCTGATGCGATCGGCATCGGCGCGCAGCCCGCCCAGCTTGCCGAGCTGGACGTCGAGGTCGGCGATCCGCTCCTCGCGGTGATCGCCGTACTTCCCGTAGGCCACCTCCGCCACCCGCAACCGCTCGTCGGCGGTGCGCAGCACATCGGTGGCGATATCGGTGAAGTGGTCGCGCAGCGTGCGCTGCATGGCGCGCAGCCGATTTCGCGATTCCTTGCCGACCTGGAAGACGACATCGTCCATCAGCCTGGCCACCGAAACCTTGGCCTCGGCCTGGCGGCGCTGCTTGCGCGCCTTGCGGTCGTCCCACAGCGCGTTCGCGCCGAGCAGCAGTGCCGCGGCGGCCGAATACCAGTTCACCAGTGGCATTTTCAGCAGACTGGTGAGCACGCCCACCATCAGCAGACCGCCGTATGAGCCGCGCATGACGGTCAGGAATTGCGCCATCACACCGGCTTTCGCGCTGATCAGGGGATCCAGCGGCGCGACAGGCCCGAGCACTTCACCGGGATTGTCCAGGCGTAGGTCCGGCAGTGGCGGAGTGCGGTGATCGGCGGGGAATTTGGCGGCCACCTGTTCGGATAGTTCCACCGCCCGGTAGTGCGCCATCACGAAATTCTCTTCGACGGCCTCGCAGATGCGCGCGTCCAGATCGGCGCCGAAATCCTTCCAGCGCCGGGCCGGATCGGTCTGGGCGATCTCGGCCTCGGCATCGCGGACCAGACTGCGCAGTCGGTGCCGCAGATCGTGTTCGATATCGGCCATCAGCTCGGTGCTGCCGTCGCCGAGGGTGATCTGCCAGTTGGCCGAGCGCTGCCGTAGTTGATCGGCCTGGTCGCGCGCGGCCACCAGTTGTTCGGTGATCTCGACCCGGCGGCGCGGATCGCGCAGCGCCTCGGCCTCGGTCCGCAGGGTCACGGCCAGATGGTCGGCGACCAGCCGGATGTCATTGGCCGCGGCCTCCAGGACCAGCGTGTCGGCCCTGGCCACCACGTAATCGCGCAGGTGGTCGACGAGTTGGGGCACACCCGATTCGATATCGCGCTGGTAGTTGCCCGCCTGCTGGTGCAGCAGCGCGGAAACCGGGGCGACCGCGAAACCGAGTCCGGCCGCGTCCAGCAGCTCGCGATTGCGCTGCTGGGTGTGCTGCCAGTGCGGGTGCAGGTCGATCTTGTTCAGCGCGCAGATCACCGTTGGGCAGATCTGCTGGATGCGGTCGAGATAGGCGATCTGTTCGGCGGTGAATTCGGTTCCGGCGTCACCGACGTAGAGCACGGCATCCGCGGCGGCGATCATCGACCAGGTGGTGTGGTCCTCGCCATTGGTGCCCGGTGCGTCCATCAGCACGACACCCTCGGCGAGCAGCGGACTCGGCTCGGTGAATTCGGCGCGGATCACCCCGTCCGCGGCCAGCGCCGGACCGGGATCGAGCGGATCGACCGACTGACGTTCGATGCGGCCCGCGCCGAGCGATTTCACCAGCACCGCGGTCGGCTCCGGTCCGTACTCCGCGATCACCGGAACGCTCAGCGCGCTCTCCGTGGCGCTGACCCTCGCTCCGATCAAACCGTTGACCAGCGTGCTCATACCGTTCTTGGCCGCACCGACGACCACCAGGCGCAGCCGCGGGTCACCGACCCTGGCCCGGACCATATTCAGTCGGCCGCCCAAGTCGTCACGGCCCGCGGAGCGGGTCATCTCCTGCAGTTGATCGAGCATTCCGATGACTGGTGCCATGACCTCCGGATGTTTCACCGTGGCGGCCTCCAGCCCGGCTGCGGCAGACAACCCTCCTCCTAACTGTCGTACGGATATCGCCTTCGACGATGACATGCGTCAGCGCGACAGGTGCGCGCGACCCCCATACCGGTTCCTAGATCAGGGTTATGTCCAGACCCGATGCGTCCGGGCCTGCTGCCAGGTGGTGGCCATCGATGGTCGAATCCGGCATCAGCGCGGTGGACAGGCCACCGGCGATCAAGGTCAGCGCCGAGTGGTCGGGTTCGAATACCGGGTGCGCGAAATCGGCCGGGTCGCCGAGTTCGGCGGCGATCGGATGCGGCTTGACGTCGATCGGCGGCTGCATCGGGGTTACCGGTGCCGGCATTGTCGGTGCGGGCGCGTGGGTCTGCGGAGTCGGCACCGGCGCGGGGGAATTCGCGGTCGGGATGTCGATATCCACCGTCGGCGCGGGAGTCGGCGCGGAGTGGGTGGCCGGGGGCACCGATACCGTCGGCTCGTTGGTCGGGATGTCCACTGTCGGCTGGGTGTGCGTGGTCGGGGCCGAGTTGCCCCCGGTCCCGCCGTTGCCGGTGCTGGGGGTAGTCCCGCCATGGCCCGTGGTGGTCCCGCCGTTGCCGGTGCTGGGGAGCGTCACATCGTCGTCGTCCGGGATTGTCGGAGTGGCAGTGTGGCTCGGTGCGTTGGTGCTGGGCGCGTGCGTGGTCGGCGCTTGGGTGACCGGGGTCTTGGTCGTGCCGGTGATGTCCGTGCCGGGGAACGTGGTCGCGCCGGGCGTCTTGGTGCTGCCCGGGTCGGGCACCTTGGTCGGGTGTCCGGTGGTGCTGTCGCCGGGGACGACCGGAACCGGCACCGTCTTGGTGACGGTGGTCGGGGTGTGGGTCGGCGGCGTTGTCGTGGAATGCGAATCGTCGACCAGGACCGGCTTGGCCGGAGCGGGCTTGGGCTCGAAGAGCGCGGGCACCACCGCGGCGGGCGCGGTCAGCGGCGACGGACCTGTCGGCGCCACAAGCACATTGGCAACCGGGGTGCTCGCCACATCCGGCTGGATGGTGGTCTGCAGCGGGGTGGCCGCGACCGGGGCGGCGACCGCGGCGGGCGCGACTACCGGGGCCACCGGCGCGACGGCCGGTGCGACCGGTGCGGGCAGCGGTGCGGCGAACGGCTGGGCGGGCTGCACCGCGACGGGCTGCGCGGCGGCCGAGTACTGGGCGACGGATCCGGCGGGCTGCGTGGTCGCCGCGGTACCCGTGCCGTGGCCCGATGCGCCGGAGTGGTCGAGACCGGAACGTCCGCTCGGGCCGGGGGTGTGGCCGAGCCAGTCGGAGAACCTGTCGATATTGTCACCGACCCGTCCGGCGCCGGTCTCGATCTTCATCGCGCCGTTGACCTCGACCTTGGACTGCGTGGTCAGGTACATCCCGTTCGGGCCGACGCCGAAGTCCACCTCGAGTTCGGTATGCACACTGAAACTCGCCTCCGCGTCGAGGAATACGCCGACGGCATCCGGATTTCCGATGCCGTGGAACATATCCGCGCCGTGGAACGCGTCGGCGCCGTGGAACAGATCGCCACCGCCCCCGGTGGCACCGCTGTGGAACATGTTGCCGCCGTAGAACGGAACGCCACTGCTCGCGTCCGCGGTGCCGTCGTCGGAGTCGTCGACCTCACTCACCGACTCGGCACTCGACGTGTTGGCGGCCGTTCCCGCCACCGGAACACGGGGCAGGACAAAGGGATTCGAGCCGGGTGCGACGAAACCGTTCGGGCCGGGCAGGCCGAAGCCGTGTCCCTCTTGGCCGAGGCCGTGGCCCGGCAGGCCGAAACCGTGGCCGAAGTCGAGTCCGGGCGATCCACCGAAGCCGCCGCCCGCGTGCTCGGTGCCGAAATCGAGGCCCGACTGCGGCGTCTCACCGCGCAGATCGAGTCCGGACCGATCGGTCTCGGTACCGAGGCCGAGTCCGGGCTGGTGGCCATTCCCGTAGGCGCCCTCCTGCCACGGCTGCGGCGTGTGCTGCTGCGGCGGTGTACCGAGGTGCAGACCGGAGTTCGGCACATTCGGGATGGTGAACGGCGCACTGACTCCGACATCGCGCGGTGTCGGCACCTGCGAGTGAATGGGCGCGGGCGGAACCGAATTCGGGTCCGGATCCGGGAATGTCACCACCGGGCTCGGCGCGTCCGCATCGGGATCGCGGGTGTAGGCCGAAATCCAGCTGTCGAGCCGTTGCCCACCGGGATGCGCGGGCGCGGTACCGCCGTTGGCTGCGACCAGGGCGCCGCCGGTGACGTACGCGCCCGCCCTCGCTACCCGCGCGACGCCGGTGGCGACGCGATAGGCGGTATCTCCCGCACGGTCGTCAGCTTCGGTGTCATCGCTGTCGAAGGGCAGGTCACTCGTCATGCAAGCTCCACTCTCAGGTTTTCCAGCATCCTCACCACGCCGGGCAGACCGAGTGAAGATCAACTAACGATATTCCGGAAAACCCAACTGTCACATTCTGCAGGTCCGCAAAGAATACGACTGTGACAAGCAACACAACCTTGCCATCGGAGAAACCAGAACGGAAGCCCTGTTTCCGCGGGCGTCCCGGACCGGATGTCGACGTCGTCAATGGACCTGGTCAGCACGCGTCACGCGGCGGCTCGGAACCGTGCCGACGAGACCAACTCGTCGACGCCGACCCGTACAGCCCGTAGTTCGAGGCGGCTCACAGCGCCAACAAGCCGAACTCCATTCCGGCACGGCCGAACTCATTCCCCGACCACGCGGTGGCACCCCAGTTTTCCGATCGATGCCGAGTGGCAGGCCCTACTTCTGGCCCTTGGGCTTGTCGGAGGCGGCGTCGGAGGAGAGGGCGGCTACGAAGGCTTCCTGGGGGACGTCGACGCGGCCGATCGTCTTCATGCGCTTCTTGCCTTCCTTCTGCTTTTCGAGCAGTTTGCGCTTGCGGCTGATGTCACCGCCGTAGCACTTGGCGAGGACGTCCTTGCGGATGGCGCGGATGTTCTCGCGGGCAATGATTTTCGAGCCGATGGCGGCCTGGATGGGCACCTCGAACTGCTGGCGCGGGATGAGTTCGCGCAGTTTGGTGGTCATCTTGTGGCCGTAGGCCTGGGCGGCGTCGCGGTGCACGATCGCGGAGAACGCGTCCACCGCCTCGCCCTGCAACAGGATGTCCACCTTCACCAGCGCCGATTCCTGCACGCCGGACTCCTCGTAGTCGAGGCTGGCATAACCGCGGGTGCGCGATTTCAGCGAATCGAAGAAGTCGAAGATGATCTCGGCCATCGGCATGGTGTAGCGCAGTTCGACGCGAGTCTCGGACAGGTAGTCCATCCCGCCGAGTTCACCGCGCCGGGCCTGGCACAGCTCCATGATCGAGCCGATGAATTCGCTCGGCGAGATGATGGTGCACTTGACCACCGGCTCGTACACATGCCGGACCTTGCCCTCGGGCCAGTACGACGGATTGGTGACGACGTGTTCGGCGCCGTCCTCCATCTCCACCTTGTAGACCACATTGGGCGCGGTGGAGATCAGGTCCAGATCGAATTCGCGCTGCAGCCGCTCACGGGTGATCTCCATATGCAGCAGACCGAGGAACCCGCACCGGAAGCCGAAGCCCAGCGCCACCGAGGTCTCCGGCTCGTAGGTCAGCGCGGCGTCGTTGAGCTGGAGCTTGTCCAGCGCGTCGCGCAGATCCGGATAGTCCGAGCCGTCGACCGGGTAGAGACCGGAGTACACCATCGGGCGCGGCTCGCGGTAGCCGGTGAGCGGTTCGCTCGCGCCGCCGCGTGCGGAGGTCACGGTGTCACCGACCTTCGACTGGCGCACATCCTTCACGCCGGTGATCAGATAACCGACCTCGCCGACGCCGAGCCCCTGGGTGGGCTTGGGTTCCGGGGAGACGATGCCGACCTCGAGCAGTTCGTGCGTCGCGCCGGTGGACATCATCTTGATCTTCTCGCGCGGAATGATCTTGCCGTCCACCACACGGACATAGGTGACCACGCCGCGGTAGGTGTCGTAGACCGAGTCGAAGATCATGGCGCGCGCGGGGGCGTCCGGATCGCCGACCGGTGCCGGCACCGCCTCGATGACCTTGTTCAGCAGCTCCGGCACGCCGACGCCGGTCTTACCGGAGACCCGCAGCACATCCTCGGGTTCGCAGCCGATGATGTGCGCGATCTCGCCCGCGTAGCGGTCCGGATCCGCGGCCGGGAGATCGATCTTGTTGAGCACCGGGATGATCGTCAGATCCTTGTCCAGCGCCAGGTACAGATTCGCCAGCGTCTGCGCCTCGATGCCCTGCGCCGCGTCGACCAGCAGCACCGCGCCCTCACACGCCTCCAGCGCACGCGACACCTCGTAGGTGAAGTCGACGTGACCAGGGGTATCGATCAGGTGCAGCACATAGTCGGTGCCGTCGACCTGCCAGGGCAGCCGCACGTTCTGGGCCTTGATGGTGATGCCGCGCTCGCGCTCGATATCCATCCGGTCCAGATACTGGGCGCGCATCGCCCGCTCCTCGACCACACCGGTGAGCTGCAGCATGCGGTCGGCCAGCGTCGACTTACCGTGGTCGATGTGCGCGATGATGCAGAAGTTCCGGATCCGGGCGGGATCGGTGAACGTCGTGTCGGCGAAGCTGGCGGGCACTCCACTCCTCATGGGTATCGGCAAACTGCCATCCATCGTCCCATGCGCCAGGTAAAGACACTGTCAGCGGTTCACCGTTCTGCGTTCCGTACCACGTTTCAGCCGCGATAGCCGGTGCCAGGGATGCGGCGCTCGTAGTCGGCGCACAGATAGGTCTCGGGTACCTGCTCGGTCACCGGCACCTCGAAATAGTCGTCCTTGGTGCGGACCGCGAGGTACCGGTCGCTGGCGTCGCGATGACACCACATGCCGGTGAGGCCGTGCCCGTACGGCGAGTAATCGGAGAACAGGCACGTCATACAGGAGATCAGGCGAACGCCTTCCGGAAACTGTTGTCCGAGTCGGAACAGCGCGTCCTCGAAGTACCGGTCGGTGCCGTGATAAGTCTGCCCGTCGACCTCGAGGGCGAGTTCGAGAGACTCACCGACGCCACCGGGCGGCAGTGTCAGCTGGAAGTGGAGCGCACCGGGCCGCCGCTCGCCGTGCACCTCGACCGTGCACGGCAGCTCGCCGGAGAAGACGCAGCCCGAGATGGCATCCCATTCGTCGATGGGCAGTCCGGCCCGAAGCGCGGCGCCCTTGTCATACGGCCCCAGCGCGTCGAAGTCCGGACCCGCCACCGGGACGCCACGAATCACCGTTCGAATATCGAACCGGTTCGGACCCCAGTGCCGCGACGGCCCGATCCGCCAGACGATCTGTTCGCGCCCGTGTTCGTCCGCATAGGTCCCAGGGAACACCTGCGGCTGCACTGTTGGACACCTCTCCACGCCGAATTCCCGACTCTAACCGAGGATTCACATACCAGAGCCGCGAATGCGCGGCGCCACTTCGCCCAACCGGTCGGCGATGATCGGGCGATTCCCTCCCGCCGCCGGGGCCGCCACCGTATTTTCGGCGAGATGGAGAAACTGGTCTTCGTCCTGCGGCACGCTGATGCCGATGCCACCGAGGCTTGGTGCGAATCGCTGCGCACCACCGTGGCCGAGCGTCTCGTCGCACTCGGCGTGGCAGGTGTCACCGTCTATGTTCGTGACGCCGCGGTCCAGGACGCGCTGATGCGCTACGCGACAATGGATCCGCCGATCGCCGCGGTCGTCACGACCTGGGTCGAGCAGAGTTACGGCGCCCAGGCCACGGCTGCCGCGGACCTTCTCGGCGCGAGCGCGGCCGCGGTACACGGCTATCTGGTGACCGAATCGGTACCGCTGCGTCTGGACGACTCGGTCCCGGCTCGAACCGACGGCTTCGGCAACCTGGCATTCCTGCGCAGGCCCGCGGAACTCACACCGGAGGAATGGCTGCGACGGTGGCAGGGGCAGCACACCGCGGTGGCCATCGAGACGCAGTCGACCTTCGGCTATACCCAGAACGTGGTTGTTCGGGCGATCACGCCGGACGCACCCGACATCGACGCCATTGTCGAGGAACAGTTTCCGGCCGCGGCGCTCACCGATCCAATGGCCTGGTACGGCGCGAGCGATATGGCCGAGTTCCAGGATCGGGTCGGGCGAATGATGGCCTCGGTCGCGCGAATCGGCGCCGATCGCGATCTGGATACGGTCTCGGTGAGCAGATATCCGGTGCGGAGCCCGTTTACCACGCCGAATTCGGCTGCGGTACCGCAGAACTCCGGCGTATGAGGTTCACCTACGCGCAGTCGATGACCGATCCAGCGCATTATGTGCCACTGGCGCGAGCCGCCGAGGCCGCCGGATTCACCAGCATGTGCGTCGCCGACAGCATCGCCTATCCGGCGGGCACAGCGATGCGGCGCTGCGGCGGGCCGTGCGGCTCGGCGACGGGTGGATGCACGCGGGCGGCGACGATGCGGAGTTGGCGCGACTGCTCGACCGGATCGATGAATTGCGCGGCGAGCGTGCCGATCCGGGGGCTCCGTTCGAGATCCACGTCGTCTCGCCGCAGGCCTATTCCGTCGACGGGATCGCACGGCTGGCGGAGCGCGGAGTCACCGATGTGATCGTCGGGTTCCGCCCGTCCTACGAGCAAGGACGCGATGTCGAGCCGCTGGCCACCAAGATCGCTCGGCTGGAGCAGTACGCGGAGACCGTCATCGCCAACATGCGGTAGGTATCGGTGCGGATGAGAAGACGAGACCGCGCCGTTACCATCCAAGGATGGCCCGAACTTGGAACACGATCGGCAAGCAGCTAGGCCTCATCGCGAAGGAGCAGGGTCCCAAGATCGTCAAGGAGCAGGCACCGAAGCTGGTCGACAGGTTCCAGCGCTCGTCGTTGCTCGAACGCGCGGTCGGCTCGCTGGCTACCCGCAAGGCGCCCGCGGTGGCGATCCGTCCGGCCGCTTCGACCCCGGTGCCGACGGCCGAGCGGGCCAGGCAGATCGTCTACTGCCCGCAACTGGACGGACGCGCCGATCCCGGCGAGATCGTGTGGACCTGGGTCCCATACGAGGAGGATCCGAATAACGGCAAGGATCGTCCGGTGCTCGTCGTCGGACGCGACCGCAGGACCCTGCTGGGCCTGATGCTGTCGTCGAATCCGCAACGCGCGCACGACCGCAACTGGATCGGAATCGGCAGCGGCAGTTGGGATCACGAAGGCCGACCGAGCTGGGTCCGCCTCGACCGGGTGCTCGACGTACCGGAGGACGGCATCCGCCGCGAAGGCGCGATCGTCGAGCGCAAGACCTTCGACCTCGTCGCGCACCGTCTGTGCGCCGAATACGCTTGGCACTGAACGAGATCGGGTGCTGTCGTGAATCGAGTTCTCGGGCCGACGAAGATCGCCATGCTGGTCACCGATATCGGCTTCCTGCTCTACTGGGCGATCGCCTTCGCGCATGTGATCCCACCCGAATGGGCCTATAAGGACTACACCGATCCGATCCTGACCGATTGGAACAACTCGTTCGTGCTGCTCGATCTGGCGGCCAGCGGCACCGGGTTGGCCAGCCTGTGCCGCGCGCCCGGTTGGCGCACCCTGATGACCGTATCGCTGACCCTGACCAGCGTCGCCGGACTGCAGGCGATCGCATTCTGGACGCTGCGCGCGGATTTCAGCCCGCTCTGGTGGGTACCCAACCTGTTCCTGCTGCTGTTCCCGCTGCCTGCGCTGATCTCCCTGACCTGCGACGCCGGGACCGAAAAGCGTCCGGCGGCATAGGTTCAGCTGGCCGCCGGGCGGGTCGGTTTCAAGAGACCATCTCCCGGGAGCGGCCGTACAGGATGCCATAGATCAGTGCACCGAGTGCGCCGCCTATGAGCGGGAATACCACGAACACCCAGACCTGAGGTCCCGCGCCGTCCTGGTAGAAGGCGACGGCGAGGCTGCGGGCCGGATTCACCGAGGTGTTGTCCACCGGAATCGAGATCAGGTGGATGACCGTGAGCGTGACGCCGATCGATAGTCCGGCCTGCGGGATATCGGAGATCTGATCGGTCGAAGCCAGCACCACGAAGACCAGCAGCGCGGTCAACATGACCTCGACGATGATCGTCGCGGATAAGCCGTATCCGTTCTCGATCACCACCTGCCCGAGCGGACCGCGCACCGCGGAGGGGCTGTGCTTACCCCACCCGTTCGCGCCGAGCCCGTTGGCCGCGCGATCGTAGGACGGCAGATTCTTGGCGATCGCGAACAGCACCAGTCCGGCCAGGAATCCGCCGATCAGCTGCGCGATCACATAGCCGGCCGCGGAGATCACCGAAAGCCTGCCGAGCAGCAGCTGCCCGACGGTCACGGCCGGATTCACATGACACCCGGAGATCGGCCCGATCGCGTAGACCAGGAACAACAGCGACAGGCCGAAGGCGAGCGCCACACCGAGCCCGCCGACGCGCTCACCGGCCAGCACCGCGGTGCCGACGCCACTCATCACCAAGACGAAGGTGCCGAGCGCCTCGGCCGCCCATTTCTTGGCTTCCGGAGTGGGCTCGAGTTCGGTGACTTCCTCGACGACTTCCTGAGCAGTGGGAGACATACAGGCCACCTTCCGAGAGGATCTTCCCCGCGTGCGCGGGGTGCTGCCTGGGACGTGCTGCGAAAATCACGGCTGATGTGAAAAAGGACGTTACGCGAGACGAGTGAGCACTACAACGCCCCGCGCGGGTGCCGACCTTGCCGAGCGGCCCGCAGGCGGCTACGCGAGACGGGTGATCTCCACGACGACCTCGAGGTCGGTCGAGCCGCCCCCGGAGAAGATGCCCTTCAATGGCGGCACGTCCGCGTAGTCGCGGCCGACGCCGACCGATATGTGCTGTTCGTTGATGGCGATATTGTTGGTCGGGTCGTAGCCCCACCACCCGCCCGTCCATGCCTCGATCCAGGCGTGCGACTGCCCGGCGACCGTCGCATTGATCTCCGCGGCCGGATTGGGGTGCAGATATCCGGAGACGTAACGGCTCGGAATCCCCATGCTGCGCAACAGCACCAGGGTCAGATGCGCGTAATCCTGGCAGACGCCTTGACGTTCGGCGAAGGCCTGCACGGCGGAGGTGTGCACCGACGTGGTGCCCGCGATGTAGGTCATTTCGCCGTGCACCCATTCGGCCGCGCGCACAACGGCTTTCGCGGGCGGCACGCCACGGGTGAGCTGTTTCGCGATCGCGGCCAGCTTCTTGTCCTGCGGCACATAGGCGGTAGGTGAAAGCATCTCGTCGAAACGGTCACCGATGTGCTCGGAGTGCAACTCCTCCCAGGACAGTTCCTCGGCCGGACCGGCGAACGGTTCGGTCTCCACCACCGACGATCCGGTGACCTCCAATTCGGTATGCGGCGCATGCAGATCGAAGGAGGTGACCGCGGTGCCCCAGTAATCGGTATAGCGATAGGACCGGGTGGAGGGCACCGTCTCGACCCGATTCAGGATGACGTTCTGCCTACTGTCCGCGCGCGGGGTGAGCCGGGCCTCGTTGAACGACCGGGTAACCGGAGCGTCGTATACATATCCGGTGGTGTGCACCACCCTGATCCGCCAACTCACCGCTGCACCTCGCTGGCGCTCGGCTCCGTGGCTGTTCGAGACGCTGTGCCCATGGTTGGTTCGCTGCGCTGTCTCACAACTCTCCCTCTACCTGCGCGTGGTTGTCGTGACTGCTGCGCAGATCGGTCCAGGCCACCCACGGTGCGGCGTGGAAGTACTGCAGCGCGATCGCCTCGCTGACCTCGCGGCAGGTCCGCTGCAGCGACAGCAGCCGATTCTGCAGATCCTCCAAAAGCGCACCGGGCGGCAGGAATTCGAGTTCGCTGCGGGCCCGACCCAGCAGCCGCTGCGCCTCGTGTCGCGCGCCGACCCGGCTGCTCGGGCGCTGATCGAGGTCGGCGAGGCAGGCCTCGGCGACCCGCACCGAATGGAAGACCGAACGCGGGAAAAGCCGGTCCAGCAGGATGAATTCGGCGACCAGATTGGCATCGAGCGCGCCGCGGTGGGTGCGCAGATAGGTATCGTGCGCGCCCGCCGAGCGCAGCACGGTCACCCAGGCCGGGGACGAGGTGCGGTCGCCCGCGCGCGAAAGCAGCAGGCGCACCGTCATATCCACGCGTTCGATGGAGCGTCCGAGCAGCAGGAAGCGGTAGCCGTCGTCGCGGCTGAGGGTGGAATCGGAGAGTCCGGCGAACATCGCCGCCCGGTCCTTGATGTAGCGGAAGAACTCGTGCGGCCCGAGGCTGCGGGCGGCCTTCTCGGTGGCGGTGAGCCCGATATAGGTGGCGTTCAAGCACTCCCACATCTCGCTGGAGGTGACTTCGCGTGCGCCCCTGGCATTTTCGCGGGCATTGCCGATCGAGTCGACGATCGAATTGCCGTGGTCGCGGCTGAATGCGACGAGATCGGTGACCGACCAGACGTCGAGCTCGACGTCGGGCGGCTCGATCCCCAGCACCCGCAACAGGACTCGCGAGGTCCGGTCCGGGTCCACCGTGGCGTCCTCGAGCAGCTGGTGCACCGCGACATCCAGGATGCGGGCGGTATCGTCGGCGCGCTCGACGTATCGTCCGATCCAGTAGAGGGATTCGGCGTTGCGGGCCAGCATCAGCGCATCACCCGCCCTGCTGCTGTTGCCCCGGCCCGGACGGCCGCTGCCGCGGCCGCATAGATCCCAGCCGCTGTTCCTGTTGTTGTTGCTGCTGTTGCTGACTCGCCTGCGGCGCGGTCAGTTCCCGGCCCAGCTCGCGCTGATCGGATCGCGGCGGCTCGCTCACCAACTCCTCGCCCGCGAGCTCACGATCGGCCGGTGAGGCGCGCCCGGCCAGCACCCAGGTGTCCTTACTGCCGCCGCCCTGACTGGAATTGACGACCAGCGAACCCTCCGGCAAGGCCACCCGCGTCAAACCGCCCGGCAGCACCCAGATGTCGTCGCCGTCGTTGACCGCGAACGGCCGCAGGTCGACATGGCGCGGGACCAGCTCGTTTCCGATCTTGGTCGGCACGGTGGACAGCTGCACCACCGGCTGGGCGATCCAGCCCCGCGGATCCGCCTTGATGTTGCGCCGGGTCGCCTCCAACTCCCGCGGCGTGGCCACCGGCCCGATGACGATGCCGTAGCCGCCGGACCCCTCGACCGGTTTGATCACCAGTTCATCCAGGCGGTCGAGCACTTCTTCGCGCTCGTCGTCGAGCCAGCACCGATAGGTGTCGACATTGGGCAGCACCGGCTTCTCGCCGAGGTAGTACTCGATGATCGTCGGCACGTAGGTGTAGGTCAGCTTGTCATCGCCGACGCCATTGCCGATCGCGCTGGAGATGACCACATTGCCCGCCCGCGCGGCATTCACCAACCCGGCGACGCCGAGCACCGAATCGGGCCGGAAGTGCATCGGGTCCAGGAAGGTGTCGTCGATGCGCCGGTAGATCACGTCGACCTGGCGCTCCCCCGCCGTGGTGCGCATGTAGACGACGTTGTCGCGGCAGAACAGGTCGCGGCCCTCGACCAACTCCACCCCCATCTGCCTGGCCAGCAGTGAATGTTCGAAGTAGGCCGAGTTGTAGACGCCGGGTGTCAGCACCACCACCGTCGGATCGGCCTCGTTCGGCGCGGCCGAGGCGCGCAGCGCGGCGAGCAGGTGAGTCGGATAGTCGCCGACCGCGCGCACCCGGTGCGAGGAGAACAGGTCCGGGAAGACCCGCGCCATGGTGCGCCGGTTCTCCATCACATAGGACACCCCGGACGGCGAGCGCAGATTGTCCTCGAGCACCCGGAAGTCGCCGCGCTCGTCGCGGATCAGATCGATGCCGGCCACATGGATGCGCACGCCGTTCGGCGGCACCAGACCGGCGGCCTCGCGGTGGAAGTGTTGGCAGGAGGTCACCAGCCGCTTGGGGATCACCTGGTCGCGCAGGATGTTCTGCTCGCCGTAGACATCGGCGAGGAAAAGCTCCAGTGCGGTTACTCGCTGCTTGATCCCGCGCTCCAACTTGGCCCAATCGGCGGCCGCGATCACCCGGGGCACCAGATCGAGCGGGAAGGGCCGCTCCTGCCCGGAGAGCGAGAAGGTAATGCCCTGATCGATGAAGGCCCGGTCCAAAGCGTCCGAACGCGCCGCGAGATCAGCGACGTCGATGGGTGCCAGCGCCGAGAAGATGCCCTTGTACGGCTGGCGCACCCGGCCCTGTCCATCGAACATCTCGTCGAAGGCGTCCGCGTACCGTCCGGGCCGATAGCCCTCGAACAGACCTGTTGTGGTTGCTCTGCCGTTGCCATTCGCATGCCCGTTCGACCGGATACGGGTCGGCACAGGAGATCGAGCCGAGCGTGGCGGCGAGGCGGGAGTCATGCAAAAATCGTGCTACACGCAGCACCGATGCGCGTGTGACGCAGGTAAATTTCTTGCATCACTCCTGTTTTCACACTCGTATTACGGTCGGTAGCGCCGCCGAGCAACCCGTTGACGCGGTCGTGATTTCGCGTGTGACGTGGCGGCTGGTACCCTCGATCTTCGGCGTCGCGTTACCTGATCACTCCGGTTGCCAACGCGCGCTCGCGAACTTTTCAGCACAGTCCACTCAGCGACAGGAACACGAGGAAACAGGCGTGGCCAACATCAAGTCCCAGATGAAGCGGATCCGCACCAACGAGGCGGCGCGCAAGCGCAACCAGTCGGTCAAGTCCGAGCTGCGCACCGAGATCCGCCGCTTCCGCGAGGCCGCCGCGGCCGGTGACAAGGAAAAGGCCACCGAGCAACTGGTCTCCGCCAGCCGCAAGCTGGACAAGGCCGCCTCGAAGGGCGTCATCCACGCCAACCAGGCCGCCAACAAGAAGTCGGCCCTCGCGCTGGCGCTGAACAAGCTCTGATCCCAGCGGTACCGCTGCGGTACCACTCACATACGTTGACGCAGCCGTCGTGGCCTCGATGACCACGGCGGCTTTTGTCGTCCCTGATCGACTATTGCGAGGATCACTTTTTCGGTTCGGCGGCGTCGATTTCGACAGATCACCAGCAATAGTTCAGCAATCCCCCGCAACGGTGTCGATGCCGTCCCCTGGGCGCTGAGCAGAACCGTCCCGACAGATGCCTTGTCATCGGGACTGCCCTGGCAAATTGGCAGGAAAGTGCCGATCCGGCAGCATCCCCAGGTCATCGCCGCATCCCACTTCTCGAGTCGAATTCGGATCGGCAGCCACATGTCGGAGGTTCCCGCTACGATTCGGCGCATGGTTACCGTGTACGCCAATCAGACGCCGGTTCGTTCCGAAGATCTGCCGGATATCATCCGCGCCGCCGAGGTCCTGGGTATCGGGCTGAAGATCGAGAACGTCATGGTTCCCGACGAGGAAGGCGGCTACTCGCTGGAGTGGATCGTCACGCGGGACGAAGAGATTCCGGTCTACGAGGAGTGGGAGGGCCGCTATGAGGAGTCGGAAGACGATATCGAGCTAGTTCTCAGCACCGTCGAATAGTCGCCCCGCGCATCCGCACCCGCACCGAGCGGGTGCGGATCTCTGAGTGCTCAACCCAGGTCGCCGCATAGACGGTCCAGCGCGTCCTGGGAGTCCGCATCGGCCGCGCGATAGATGATCACGCGTTGGTCCGGATCCTGCAGCGGCATGAGCACTTCGTAGTTGACCACCAAGGGGCCGACCTCCGGGTGCCGCAGCGGCTTCTGCCCGCGACCGTGCACCTTGACGTCGTGCCTGGCCCACGCCTGCGCGAACTCCTCGCTGCGTGCGATGAACTCGGCGACCAGATCGGCCAGTTCCTGATCGTCGGGGTGGGCCGCCCATGCGGCGCGCAAGTCGGCGATGCCCTCGCGAATGACGCGATCGCGTTCGCCGTAGAAATCACGCAGTGCGGGATCCATCAGGCACAGCCACATGGAGTTGCGCTGCCGCGGCGGCAGGGCGCCGAAGTCGACGATCAGCCTGGCCATCTCCGGATTCCACGCCAGGATGTCGTAGCGGTGGTTGACCAGCATCGCGGGCAGCGGCGACAGATCGTTGACCAGCATCGCCAGGGCGGGCGCGGGGACAGTGCTCGGTTTCCCGGTATTCGGCGGGCGCTGCTGGGCCAGATCGAAGAGATAGGCACGCTCGTCGGTGTCCAGGCGCAGGGCGCGTGCGAGCGCCTCCAGGACGTCCGCGGACGGACGCAGGCCGCGGCCCTGTTCCAGCCGGACGATGTAGTCGGTGCTCACCCCTGCCAGTTCGGCGACTTCCTCGCGGCGCAGCCCCGGGGTGCGCCGAGCCTGCTTGCGTGCGGGCAGCCCGAGATCGCCGGGATTCAGTCGCTCGCGCCGAGCGCGCAAAAATTCCGCGAGTGCTCGGGCCCAATCCGCGGAACTCCCTGGCCCTGCATGGTCACGCAAGCTACCGCCTCCGGGCCTGAGCTCGCCCCGCTGTGTCGAATTCACGGTGCTCGTCATCGTCCTCGATATTACGGCTGACTAGGACTCACTTTCCCAGGAAGAACCTTCCCTTACCCATGTCCTGGTATCGCTCCAGACTTGGTCGCACCGGAAACGAAGCACTAACGACGGGAGCACGACATGTCCGGAGCCCGCACCCTCGATACCTATCGGCTGCTCGGCCGCTCGGGTCTTCGGGTTTCTCCGCTGTCGCTGGGGACCATGACATTCGGCGCCGATTGGGGTTGGGGCGCCGATAAGGACGAGGCCCGCAAGATCTTCGACACCTATGTCGAGCGCGGCGGCAATTTCATCGATACCGCAAGCCAGTACACCAACGGCACCTCCGAGCAGCTGCTCGGTGAGTTCAGCGCCGACAATCGCGAAAGTCTGGTGCTGGCAACGAAATACACGATGCTGCGGCGGCCGAACGATCCCAACTCCGGCGGTAACCACCGCAAGAGCATGGTCGGCTCGGTGGAGGCAAGCCTGCGCAGGCTGAACACCGACTACATCGACCTGCTGTACCTGCACGCCTGGGATTTCCTGACTCCGGTCGAGGAGATCCTGCGCGCCATGGACGATCTGGTTCGCGCGGGCAAGGTGCTCTACGTCGGCATCTCCGACGCACCGGCCTGGCAGATCGCGCGCATGCAGACCATTGCCGACCTGCGCGGCTGGTCGCCGCTGATCGCGCTGCAGATCGAATACAGCCTGATCGAGCGGACCGTCGAGCGCGAGCTCATTCCGATGGCGCGGGAGCTCGGTCTCGGCGTGGTGCCGTGGTCGCCGCTGGCCAGCGGCGTGCTCACCGGCAAGTACAGCCGCGCCGATCTCGATCACGACGCGGCGGGCTCGCCCGAGGGCACCCGCAAGAATGTGGCCGCCGCCAACGGTTCGCTCACCGAACGCGGGCTCGCCATCGCCGACGTGGT
The DNA here is from genome assembly GCF_048910785.1 of Nocardia nepalensis. NCBI lineage: Bacteria > Bacillati > Actinomycetota > Actinomycetes > Mycobacteriales > Nocardiaceae > Nocardia > Nocardia nepalensis. The sequence goes on from NZ_JBKBET010000037.1 coordinate 563,101, forward strand.
GAAAGATGTTGCGGCACAACTGGGTAAGACGCCTTCACAGGTGGCACTCGCCTGGACGCTGCGCAATCCCGGGGTGACCGCGCCGATCATCGGCGCGCGCACGGCCGCACAGTTGGAGGACAACCTCGGTGCGCTCGAGGTGGAATTCGATGCCGCGCAGTTGGCTCGATTGGAGCAGGCCAGTGCGGTGGAACTCGGCTTCCCGCACGACATGCTGGCCCGGCCGATGACGCGTGGAGTGACCTTCGGCGAACTGAAGATCGAAGGGCGCGACTGAGTTTCGTCTCGTGCGGTGGTGCGGCCCGACTTGCGCCACCGCATGCGGGCCTCAGTTCACGCAGGGGATGGTGTTGCCGGAGATGGGGGTCTCGACCGGCTTGCCCGCGTCAGGGGTGGGGGTGGTCGAACCGGTCGTCGTGGTTTCGAGAGGCTGGTCGTTGTCGGTTGGCGGCGACGGGCGGGTGGTCGAGGTCGCTGCGGCTGGCCCGAAGGCGGCGCGGACCTCGCGGCGGATGGCCACGGGGTCGACGATATTGACGTCTTGGCCATCGATCACGTCGTAGCGCAGGACCGGGAGGGTGCGGAATTCGATGGTCGGGTTATCGGCGGAGCCGAGTGTGCTCAGGAAGTCGGTGGCGTTCCAGCCGTCGGAGAGCACGATATTGCGGTGGGCGACATCCATCAGCGCCGAGAGTTTGTTCAGGTCGGTAAGGGCGCCGGAGCTGCGCAGATCCTTGGCGACCGAGGTGAGGAAGGCCTGCTGGCGGTGGGTGCGGTCGAGGTCGCCGTTCTCCAGGCCGTGGCGCTGGCGCACGAAGGCCAGTGACTGGGCCGGATCCAGCCGCTGGCGGCCCGCGGGGAAATCGGCGCCGGAGTATTCGAGATCCTCGACCGGATTCTTCAGACACACCTCGACGCCGTTGAGCGCGGTGGCCAGATCGTAGAAACCGGCGAGGGTCACCTCGGCGAAGCGGTCGATCGGGACGCCGGTCAGATTGCGCACCGCTTGGATGATCGATGCGCGCCCGGCTTCGCGGCCCGCGCGCTCCAATGTCTTGGGGTCGGTCACGCCCATATTTATGAGCTGGTCCTGAACGGCGGCCTTCTTCAGCCCGTACGCCTCCTTGATCTTCGCGCTGGTGTAGCCGGGAATTCCGGAAACCGGGACGTAGTCGTCGCGCGGGATGGAGACGGCGGTGATCTTTTTCATGTCGGCGGGGATATGCACCAGGATCAGCGTGTTGGCGTTGTATCCGCCCTCCTCGCCGTCACCGGCGTGCAGCTGCGACAGGATCTCCTCCGGCAGGTTGTTGCCGTTCTGATCCTTGCGGGTGTCCAGGCCGATCAACAGGATGTTCATATCGCCGCCGAGCGAGCGCGGCGCATCGGCCTCGATGGCGGCCGAGCGGCCGAAACCATTGTCGAAACTGCCCGCCGTGGCCCAGCCGACCGCGGTACCGGCGAGCACCACCACCGACAAACCGCCCGCGGCGACCTTCGCGATCGCCCGCCCGAACCGCCGTCGCGGCCGTGAGCGGTGTGCGCCCCGGCCGTGACGGCGACGAACGTGCCATTGCGGGGCACGCTCGGAATCGTCGACTGCAGATATTGTTTGCTCGTCCATAGCCACTCTCTTGGATTGCCATGGCAGACCAGTGTCCGTTATGTGCCAGAAATCGTAGTAAACGCTGTTCATGTAGCTGCGCGGACACGCACGCGGAGCATTTGGAGCAAATTATCAGCATCCCATAGGCCGACTGTGCCCACCGCGACCCCCGCGACGACCGCCGACCGCGACGACCGCCGACCGCGACGACCGCGACGACCGCGACGACCGCGACGACCGCGACGACCGCGACGACCGCGACAATATCGCCGAAATCCTGGCATACCGCATCCCCCGACCGGCCCGGTGCCGAGATCACCCCCCTCTGGCAAAGCCACGACGGCGGCGGGCCCCTCGGCTGGTCCAACATGCTCCTGCGCCCCGTAACCCTGGCCACCTACCTCGACCAGGACTGGCGGCGGTGCCTGGAGCGCCGAGAACCGTTGCCCCGCAGCGCTCCTACGCACAATCGTTATGGCTCAGCAGCGTCGCAGCAGACCAGACCTCGGCCAGAGCCCTCGAGCCACGCCGGGGCGAGGGGCGGGGCGGATCAGCTCGCCGAGAACCACTGCCCGGCAGCGCCCCGACGCACAATCGGTTCGCTCAGCAGCACCACAGCAGACCAGACCTCGGCCAGAGCCCTCGAGCCACGCCGGGGCGACGGGCGGGGCGGATCAGCTCGCCGAGAACCACTGCCCGGCAGCGCCCCGACGCACAATCGGTTCGCTCAGCAGCACCACAGCAGACCAGACCTCGGCCAGAGCCCTCGAGCCACGCCGGGGCGACGGGCGGGGCGGATCAGCTCGCCGAGAACCACTGCCCGGCAGCGCCCCGACGCACAATCGGTATCGCACAGCAGCGCGGCAGACCGGACCCCGGCCAGAGCCCTCGAGCCACGCCGAGGCGTGCGGGTGAGGCGGGTCAGCTCGCCGAGAACCACTGCCCGGCAGCGCTGCGACGCCTCGAGCCACGCCGGGGCGTGGGGTGGGGCGGGTCAAGCTTGCCGAGAACCGCTGCCCGGCAGCGCTCCGACGCACAATCGGGTTCGCTCAGCAGCGCGGCAGACCGGACCTCGGCCGTAGCGCTTGGGCTGCCCGCGGTCTTGTGATGGGGCGGGTCAGCTTGCGGAGTGTAGGTCGAGGATTTGGGTGAGGGCGTGTTCCAGGGCGTAGTTGGGGTCGGCGGCGCCGCCCTTGACGTCGGCGTTCAGTGTGGCGACGACCTGGAGGGCGGAGCCGATGCTGGCCGGGTTCCAGCCGCGCGCTTGGGCCTGGGCCTTCTTGACCTTCCATGGCGGCATGCCCAACTGCTGGGCCAGTTTGAACGGGTCGCCCCGGCCCGCGGAACCGACACGGGCGATGGTGTGGACGGAGTCGGCGAGCGCGTCGGCGAGCAGCACATGCGGCACGCCGCGGTCATTGGCCCAGCGCAGTGCCTCCATGGCGCCGGGCCGATCCCCCGCCACCGCGAGTTCCGCGACATCGAAACCGGAGATCTCGGCCTTGCCCGAGTAGTAGCGGCGCACCGCGGCGATATCGACCTTGCCGCCGGTGTCGGAGGCCAATTGCGAACAGGCGGCGGACAATTCCCGCAGATCCGAGCCGACCGCCTCCAGCATCACCTGCACGACCTCGCTGGACACCCGTACCCCGGCATTCCGGAATTCGCCGCGCACGAATTCCACCCGCTCGGAGGCCTTTGTCAACTTGGCACAATCGTGCACCTGCGCACCCATCTTCTGCAGCGCCGGCGCCAGTGCCTTGGCCCGCCCGCCCCCGGAATGCAGCACCACCAGTACCACGCCCTCCGGCGGATCCCCGGCGGCGGCGGTGATCACCGCGACGGCGTCCTTCCCCGCCTCCGCCGCCGATTCGAGCACGATCACCCGATCCTCGGCGAACAGCGAAGGACTCAATAGCTCCGCCAGTTCCGCGGTACTGGCATCTCCCGCCCGCAGGCGATCGACGGGCACCGCATCGGGATCCGGCGCACTGCCCCGCACCTGCGCCGTAATCCCCGCGATAGCGCGCTCGACCAACAGCTCTTCATCACCGAGCACCAGGTGCACTGCCGCAGTCCGTTCGCTCACGCCTGCGCCTCACTAACGCTCGGCTCCATCGTGCCCGCCGGTGCTGCGTCCTCGGTTCGCTCGCTCACGCCTGCGCCTCACTAACGCTCGGCTCCGCCGTGCCCGCTGGTGCTTTGTCCTTGGTTCGCTCGCCGCGCTCGCTCACGGGAGCATCCTACGTACCCGTACCGACAGAGCGGTTGCACCTCACAGCGTTCCCCGCTTTGCCACCCATTCGTGCTTGAACTCGGGGACTACGTCGGCGATGTGCTGGTAGTCCGCGTCATAGTGGATCACTGTCGCGTCGTACTGCAGTGCAATTGCCGCGATCAACACATCGATCGGCCCCGCGGCGCGCTTCCTACCGCAATGCCAGAGTCGCCTTTGGATCTCAATGGCGATTCGATGTGTCAGTTCTGTGGCGATCAGCAGCGGGTACTGCCGCAGATTCGCATACATCTTTTCCCACGCGAGCGGGCTCTGTGCCGTGAACAGCATTTCCAGAACCTGGACAGTGGTAGTGACAAGTATCGATCGCTGGTCGAGATAGCGTCGGTGCACCTCCCGCTCGTCCAGCCGCCCGGCCTTCATCCGAGACCAGGCACTGCAGTCCAGCAGGAACCTGCTCCGGACCTCCGAACCGGACGGATCTAACGGCGAGCCCGCGCCCGAAACTCCGGGTCCATCAACTTGTCCAGATCCGAATCGCATTCCAGGATTCGGTGCATCGCATTCCGCTGCCGCTCCTGCGTCAAGGCCAGTTTGACCAACCCCAGCAACATCTCCTGCTTGCTCGCAAAACCCAGTTCCTCCGCCGCTTGCTCCAGAAAGCCTTCGGGCGCTCGGACGGTCGTCACCTTCTTGTTCGCCATGTTCACGCCCCTCACTGATAGCAAACTCCTCTCGAAATAATAGTTTGTTCGGACTACCGGGATGAAGATCTGAGCGGACGCGCGGTCAGGGTTCGCAGCTGTGGCCCCTCGCCCAGGACAAGCACGTCGCCCTGCCAGTCGGTGCGGACCACCCGAGCGCCGATGTCGGCGAGTTCGGCCAGGACACCGGGATTCGGGTGGCCGAAGGTGTTGTCTGCGCCGACGCTGACCAGCGCGAGACGAGGCCGGACGGCGGCGAGGAATTCCTTTGTGGTGGTTCGTGATCCGTGATGCGGAACCTTCAGGATGTCCGCCTGGACGGCGGCGCCCGAGTGCAGCAGTCGTTGCTGGGCCGGGGCTTCGATATCGCCGGTGAGCAGGATCCGGCCCGCGGGTGTGGTGGCGGCGATGACGATGGAGCGGTCGTTGGCATCGTCGGCGCTGGGCGTACTGGCCGGGCGGCGCCCGAGTGGGGCTGGTGCGAGTACGTCCAATTCGACTGCGCCGAAACGTAATACGTGTCCGGAGGTCAGCTCGAGCACTGGGATATGTGCCTGTGCCGCGATGCTGGCGACCTGGTCCGGTCCGCTGACCTCCCTGTGCCGATACGGTGCGGCAGGCGGTTCACGGGTAGCACCGGTCGCCTTGCCCGAATCCGCCTCGGCTCTGGGTGTATTCGATATCGGAAGGGTTCCGGCGGCTCCGGATTCGGCGCGTCCGAATACCGTTGCTTCGGGGAGTTCACCGGGACCGACTGCCAGGGCATCGACCGTGTGGCCTTGTACGGCACCGGCGAGACCGGCGATGTGGTCGGCGTGCGGATGGGTCAGAACGAGCAGTGCTATTCGGTTGACGCGCAAGCGATCCAGACAAGTGCGAATGGTTCGCGGATCGGGGCCGACATCGATGACCACGGCCGTATGGTCGCCGACGGACAATGCGAGTCCGTCGCCCTGTCCGACATCGCATACGGCCAGCACCCACCCCGCGGGTGGCCAGCCCGGATGCCAGAACCGGACCGGAATCAGCACCACCGCGACACCGAGCAGTACGGCGGCGGCCAGGTGTCGAAGAATCGCGGACCGCAGTGCCAGCACCGCGAGGACGACTACCGCGCAAGCGATCAGCCCACCGATTGGGCCATCGGGTGCCGAAACCTGCGCGCCCGGGACACTCGCGGCATGTTCGGCGACGAACAGCAGCCACCACAGTGGCGGTTCGGCGCAGCGCAGCACCAGTTCGGCCAGCGGCGGCCAGACCACGGCGAGCGCGGTGCCGATCGCACCCAGCACCGTGACGGGCGCGACCACCGGTTCGACAAGGACATTCGAGAAAACCGCGACCAGGCTCAGCCGTCCGGTGAGCGCGACCACGAGTGGTGTCGTCACCGCGAAGGCGGCGGCCGATACCGCGACGATTTCGGCCGGTACCCGCCACCAGCCGCGGGCGCGCAACCAGTCCGCCCAACTCGGAGCCAACAGGATCAGTCCGGCGGTCGCGACCACCGAGAGCCCGAATCCGGCACGCACCGCCAGTTCCGGCGAGACCGCGAGCAGGCCGATAACGGCCGCGCAGAGCGCGGGCAACGCTTGTTTGCGGCGTCCGGTTATCAACGCGAGCAATGTGATCGCGCCCATCGCGCCCGCGCGCAGCACGCTGGGATCCGGGCGCGCGACGACAATGAACATCAGCAGTGCGGCCACCGCGACCGCGGCTCCGATGCGCGGGCCGAGGGTGAGCAGCCGTACCGCACCGAGCACCACCGCCAGCAGAATCGTGAAATTGGCGCCGCTGACCACGCAAAGGTGTTCCAACCCAGCTATTTCGAAGTCCTCGCGCACTTCGTCGGGCAGCGCGGAGGTGTCCCCGACTACCAACGCGGGCAATAGCCCGGCCTGATGTTCGGGCAGTACGCGGGCCGCCGAAGCGAGGTCGGTGCGGACGGTTCCGGCGACCCGCTGCCACCACGGCAGTGCGCCGACCGCGACCGGCGGACCCTGAGCTCGCAGGGTGGCGACGGTGAGATCTCGATGCGATGGCCGCTCCGGTCTGGCGCGGAATTCCACCGCCCGACCGGGCAACAGCTCGCCCCACTGCGCACCCGATGCGAGGATCACCACGGCACCGCCGACCCGCACCGTCCATTCGCCTTGCCGGTACTCGCGCAGCCGCGCCCGCACCGTCCACCGCTGTTCACCACCGAATGCACTGGCCCGCACCGGTTTCGGATCATCGGTCGGCACGACGACCACCCGCACCGCAGCCGTGGCGTGCCGCAACGGATGCGTCGCCACCCGGTAAGCACGCCATGCCCCGGCCGCCGCGAACCCCGCGCCGAGCAGCATCGCGGCCAACGTGGCGACGGCGACAACCCGCCACCGCTCACTGGGATGCGCCACCGCACGCAACAGCACCCCCCAAAGCCCGATCGCCAGCAACACCAGCACCGACGCCAGCACCAGCCCCGCCACCCACCCCGCCGTCAGCGCGACAATCGTTGCCCCCCAACAACACAACGCCGCCGGCAGCAACCGCGCATCGAGGGCCGATACCACCTCCTCCGACGCCGCCTCGCCCTCCTCCTCCGCCCGCCGACCAGCATCGCCCGCAGCCCGACCGCCATCGTCTCCCGCAACTCGGCGACCAATTCCCCGCAAAGCCCGCCGACCATGGCCCCGCAAGGCTTCGCGCCCCCGGTCCCCCGCAGCCCTTCTGTCGCCGTCCCTCGCAGCCCGCCGATCCCCGCGCCCGCCCCAGATCGGCCACCATCCCCCGTCACCCGCCGATCGCCGGCAACCGCCGCCACTCGACCGCCGCCCCTCGCCGCCATTCGGTCGCTGCCCGCTGCAGCAGATCGGCCATCATCCGGTGCGGCCCGACGGTCGCTGCCCTGCGCCGCGCGTCGGTGCCCGTCCTCCTCTGCCGGTCGACCAATGTCCTCCACCGCCCATCGGCCGCTGCCACTCGCCGTGAATCGGCCGCCATCCCCTTCAGCCCGCCGATCGCTACCCTCCACCGCCGATCGACCACCATCACCCACCGCGGATCGGCCACTGCCCCGAGCAACGCGTCGGCCACCATCCCCGGCAGCGCGCCGACCGCTAACCTCCACCGCCGATCGACCACCATCACCCACCTCAGATCGGCCACTGCCCTGCGCCATGCGGCGGCCGATATCCCCTGCAGCCTGCCAATCGCTAACCTCGGCCGCCGGTCGACCACCATCACCCGCCGCCGGTCGGCCACTGTTCCGCTCCGCGCGTCGGTCACTGTCCCCTGCGGCCCGCCGATTGCCGTCCCCCGCAGCCCGTCGGCCGGTGCGACTCCGTCCATTCGGCGCACCCCCGTGTGCGGTCATATCGTGACCAGGTCGCGGAGGTGGGCGAGGCGGGCTGGGCCTATGCCGTCGACTTCGGCGAGTTGGGCGATGTCGGTGAATCGTCCGTTTGTGGTGCGCCAGGCGATGATTGCGTGGGCGGTGACGGGGCCGATGCCGGGGAGGGCGTCGAGTTCGGCTTCGGTCGCTTTGTTGAGATCGACTTTGGTCGATGAGCGTGGTGTTGCGGCGGAATTCGATGACGAACCGGTCGGCGCTCGTCCGCCCGCGCTGATCGTGGCGCTTCCGAGCGGCGGGCCCGCGTTCGGGCCACTCGGGCCGACGAGCACTTGGTCACCGTCCTGGAGGCGCTGGGCCAGATTGAGGCCGTTCAGGTCCGCGCCGTCCTTCGCACCGCCCGCGGCGGTGAGGGCGTCGGCGACCCGCGACCCCGTTGGCAACCGGACGAGACCGCCGCGGTGTACGAGGCCGACCACGCTGACGACCAATTCCGCTGCGGGAGTGGCGGTTACCGATGCCACGGTCGATATGGCGCCAGGTGCCGCGACCATGCTGGGGCCGGACGGTCCTGCGGATACCGTGGCCGTGCCGGCGCTGGTTCGGACCGCGGACAGTGACGGAACTGCCTGCGCCACCGGCCGCTCGCGCAACACCACAACCGATGCGGCGACCACCGCGGCCAGCCCGACCATGGCCAGCGTCACCAATCCCCGCCACCCCGGATCCATTCGCGTCCCCCGAAAACGTTCCGGCACAAGCCGATCCCGCCACGCCGAGCGACCCTCCGGCTCATCCAGCCAACCGGGAGTGCGCATCTCGCCGACCCCGTCGGCAAAGTCGTCGCCCTCGTCCCCGGCGTCCGCGATCCGCGCATCCCCGGGGCTCTGCGCGGGCAACTGCTCGTCATCCCACCGTCCGCTACTCGTCGGGCGCCGCGAACCCACCGACGGCTTTACGCACCGCCTTTCGGCCCCCAACCGCTTTTCGGGCTTGCCGTGCTCGGCACCCGCCGAACCGACCGCACCCACGGCCCCGATGGTTCGGCTGGCACCGACTCGCTCGGTCAACGCGCTCAGTCGCCGCCGAATCCGTTCGCGCTCGTCATGTCGTGACATGGCGGCGACGCTAGTCCCGGTTCAGCGACTCGAATCGGCGCTGAACAGGCGAAACAAAAAGTCTGTTGATAACTTTCGGCCTGTGGACAACTCGACCGACCATGGCACGGATTTTCGGTCGGCGACAGTCGCGCCGCAATCACATCGCACGCCTGCTGACCAGCGTGCCGAGCGCGGAGGTGATCAGGACATGCCGGTGCGCGCGGCGATGACCACCGTCGTGGTGTACTGCACCGTGAAGGAGCCACCCGCGGCATCGATGGCGGCCCCGACGCCCGCCAGCACCTGCTCCTGCGTGGCCGCCGAGAACTGGGCGTGGCCGCCGGTTGTCGGCAGTTGGTCCAGCCACTCGTCCCGGGAATAGGTCCGCTCCCAGTCGAAGCGCCATTGCTCGGGTTCACCGAAACCGCCGGCGGCTCGAATCCCGTCGACCACCTTGTTGTGCGGCGCCGAGTACGCGTCCTGTGCGGCCGCCGTCGCCCAGCGGGCAGCGAGCGAATCGGGCGCTACCCGGCGATAGACCGCGGCGAAGGCCTGCGCCAATTCGGTCGGCGGGTTGCCCGCGTTCCAGAATGCGGCCAGCCGCCCACCGGGCCGCAGCGCCTCGGCCGCCTTCGCGGCGCCCGCGACCGGATCCACCCAGTGCCAGGTCTGCCCGGCGATGACGGCGTCGAATATCCGGCCGGCGGGGTCCCAGGCTTCGAAGGCCGCCACCTCGACCTCGAATCCTTGCCGGCGCGCGAACTCACCCATGCGCGCGTCGACCTCGACCCCGAGCACTCGGCAGCCCGCCGCCCGGAACTGCCGGGCGGCAATGCCGGTGCCGATGCCGACATCGACGACATCGGGTCCGGGGCTGGCGGCGACGATCGCGTCCACCATGGCGTCGGGATAGCGCGGTCGGGCCCGGTCATATCGGTCGGGGTCCGAGCCGAACGACTCGGCCAGTTCGCGGGCTTGATGCGATTCGCGTGCGGAGACCGGTGTCGGCTCCGGAGGTAGAGTGGGCATGCGCCCACCATAGTGGGCACATGCCCACTTGCCAATAATCGACGAACCGGAGGCACCGTGCCGACAGGCGTGGCCATACGCGATCCGCGCGAGCAGTTGTTCGACGCCGCAGAGCGAATCCTGCTGCGGGACGGACCGAATGCGCTGACCAGCCGCGCGGTCACGACCGAGGCTGGCTGCGCCAAGGGTGTGCTGCACCGGCACTTCGCCGACTTCGACGCCTTCCTCACCGAACTCGTGCTGGATCGCATCGGCCGGATCGATCAGCAGTCCGCCGCCCTCCGGGAATCCGCAGGTACCGGCGCGGTCGCCGACAATCTCACCGATGCGCTTACCGCCGTCTTCGAATCGGTCGCGGTCGCCATCGTCAGCCTCGTCACCTTCCGAGATGAGCTGCGCACCCGCCTACGCCAGGTCCGACCGCCCGGGGTCCCCGTGCTCACCGAAGCGACAGCAATGATCGCCGACTACCTGACCGCCGAACAGGACCTGGGCCGTATCGCCGCCCATGCCGATGTCGACACCCTCGCCCTCACCCTGATCGGCAGTGGTCACCTACTCTTCGCCGACCGCAAAGACGCCCCGCCCGGAACCGCAGCCACTCACAAGGTCGTAACCACAGTCATCGCAGGGGTTCTCCGAGAACCCTCGGAGCAGTAGCACCATGTGAACCCGAATATCCAATGCGCGCACGATGATCGGGTTCCTCAATCGAGATGGCGAACCTCACCCAGGCTGACGACCTGACGGTTGCGGTAGAAGTCATCCTCGCGCAGTTCCGTGATGCTCCCGGAAGCGGCATGGAACCGGGCGTAGCCGAGTGATCCGATCGGCAACCTGGTCCATGACGCCACCACGAATGTTATTGCGCCGCCGTGCGTCACGATGACCTGGCGCTCGCAGTCGCTTTGCAGGATCACCTCCATCGCCGCGTAGATGCGCTGCGCGAATGCCGCGATGGTCTCCGATCCCGGCACACCTTCGTCGTGTCGCATCCGCGCACCGACGGCGGGCGGGGGCACGAACCGCTGGTTCAGCCATTCCTGGGGCTTACCTTCGGCCTCGCCGTAGGACTTCTCGCGAAGTCTCGGATCCAGGACCGGCCGCACGCCCAATCGCTCGCCGATGACGGTCGCGGCATGCGAGGCACGCCGCAGATCCGAGGAGAACAACTCGACATCGACCTGCTCGGGGATCCTTGCCCGCAGCGCCTCGGCGATCGCCGCCGCGGCACGCAAACCAGCAGGGGTGAGCTGCGCGTCGTACCACCCACCCACCAATCCGTCCACGTGATGTGTCGACTCCGGATGGGCAATCACGTAGAGCGTTCGCATGACCTTGTTTCTACTGGACCAATGATGATGCGGTGAGTGCAGGAGAGACAGTGCGCAGCCCTCGCACTGTCCCCGGTGGGGCGCAGACGTGCGCTAACGAAAACCAGAGACCGACCACTCGGTACTATTCGGCTAATTGTCGGAGTCGACTCTCTCGCGAAAGGTCGGGCGATGGCGGCGATGCGGTCGTGACCAAGCTGCCGCTCTACGCGCCGATGCTGGCCACGGCGGGCAACCTCCCCGCCGATGATGAGCACTGGGCCTACGAGGTGAAATTCGACGGCATCCGGGCGATCGGCTATATCGACCGCGACCTGCGGCTGGTGTCCCGGAACAACAACGACATCACCGTCGCATGGCCCGAACTGGCGGCCATGGCGCCCGCCGACCCCCCGTTCGTCGTCGATGGTGAAATCGTTGTCTTTACCGCCTACGGACGCAGCTCGTTCGAGGCTTTGCAGCCCAGGATGCACCAGCGCAACCCCGCCGCGATCCGAGCCCTCGCCAAGACCGTCCCGGCGACCTACATGATCTTCGATCTGCTCCACATCGGTAATCGCCCGCTGATCGACCTGCCCTACCAGCAGCGCCGCCAACTGCTGGAACAGCTCGGTTTACGCGGCCCGAACTGGCAAATCTCGCCGCAATTACCCGATACCGGCGCAGACGCGCTCGCCGAATCCAAACGCCTCCAACTCGAAGGCATCCTCGCCAAGCGCCTCGACAGCCCCTACCTGCCCGGACGGCGCAGCCCACTATGGACAAAGGTCAAGAACGTCAACGATCAGGAGGTCGTCATCGTCGGTTGGCGCCCGGGAACCGGTCGTCGAGCCGGCCACATCGGCTCACTGCTCATGGCGGTCCACGACGACACCGGCAAGCTGGTCTACATCGGCAACGTCGGCACCGGATTCACCCAAGCGATGCTGGCGGACTTGAAGGCGAGACTTGAACCGCTGCAACGCAAGACAGCCACCGTCGACGCCGATGTCCCAGATGCCATCTGGGTCGAACCCCAACTCGTCGGCGAAATCTCGTTCACCGAGAAGACCAGCGACGGAAGAATCCGACACCCATCCTGGCGAGGCTTGCGCCCGGACAAAACGCCGCGGGAAGTGCGATGGGAGCAACGGTCATGACGGCGCAGCCGATCCGGCAGCGTTTGGATCGGCGCTGCTACGGGGCAGGGATTCCGCTCCGGATGAGGCGGTCCGGCCTGTGGTCCGGGCCGTCTCGACCGGAGCGGAATCCTGGGCACCCCGAGTTCTGGTGCGGTGTCGCGGAACTCGGGGTGCGTCGATGCGCGGGTTCGGTGAGTGTCGGCGCATGGCATCTACCTCCTTTTCTCGGATGTGTACCGGACTAGCTGAAGAGCCTGGTGACGAAGGCGTTCATGTTGTCCCGGACCCGCCCGATCTTCGTCTCCTCGGTGATCAGGTCTTCCCGGTACCGGTTGCCGAGCGCGGGCGTTCGCTTACCGCGCGCGTAGAGCGAGCAGGCGAGATCGGTGCACATGTAGGTACCGATCGAATTGCCCCGGCGCCCGGATTCGCCGGCCTTGTGCGCGGTCATCAGCGAGACGCCGTGGCCGGTGTGCGAGGTCAGGCAGATCGCACACATCTGGGTCCGGCCGGATCCGCCCGTTTCGTACCGCAGCGCGATCCCGACGAGGCGATCGTCCTGCGGGACAACCAGATAGCCGCGCCCGGGCAGCGACGGATCGCTCCAGCCGAGGAAGTCCAGGTCATCCCACGGTTGCTCGTCCAGATCCCGGGGCACGGCCAACTTCTTGGCAGTGGTCTTGGAGCAGTTGATGAACGACGACCTGATGTCGCGTTCGGTGACGGCTTTCATATGGCATCGACTCCTTCGAGCGGTCGGTTGACAAACCGAAGCGACGCTACAGCTGGTCATTAGCTCGGGCAATGGATTTTCCGAGCCGCCACCGCGCCATCACACGCGGCGCATCACCGAGACCACCTTGCCCAGGACCACGGCCTCGTCGCCATCGATGACGTCGTAGGCCGGATTGCGCGGCTCCAGGTACACGTGCCCGTTGCGACGTCGGTAGACCTTCACCGTCGCCTCGCCATCGATCATCGCGGCGACGATGTCACCCGAATGCGCCTCGTGCTGTTTGCGGACCACCACCAGATCGCCGTCGCAGATCGCCGCGTCGATCATCGAATCACCGCGTACCCGCAGGCCGAAAACCGTTCCGCGCCCGACGAGTTCGCGTGGCAGCGTGATGATGTCGTCGGTGTGCTGCTCGGCGAGGATGGGCGTGCCCGCCGCGATATCGCCGACGACCGGCACCGTCACCGAGTCCTCGGACTGCTCTCGCGGTGCGGAAGCCTGCAGGAACATCCGCACGTCGATCGGCCGCGACATGGTCTCGCTGCGACGCAGAAATCCCCTGTCCTCCAAGGACTTCAGATGTTTGGAGACCGACGACGAGGAACGCAGACCAACCGCTTCGCCGATCTCGCGGGTGTTCGGCGCGTACCCGTGCCGCACCACCCAGTCCCGAATCGTGGCGAGGATGCGCTGCTGGCGCGGCGGGAGGGTCGAAGTGTCGAGGTGCTCGAAGGCATCGTCGTATCCGGTCACCCGGGGAATCGTAGAGGCAGGCACGGACACCTCGTTCGCGCATACCGTCCGACACCTGCGTGTTCTCCGGTCTTGTCACACCATGCCCGCGTACGTCGTCATACCAACGAAGACCTACTGACGCGGCCGCACACGGCGGCCCAGGCGACCTTGGAGGAACCATGACGACCATCCTGTTGACCGGCGGCACCGGCACGTTGGGCCGCCACGTCACCCCGCTGCTGGTCGATGCCGGTTTCAAGATTCGCATGCTCAGCCGCAATGCCCACGAATCGACGGAAGGCATCGAATTCGTGACCGGTGATCTCGTGCAGGGCACCGGCGTCGAGGCGGCCGTCGACGGCGTGGAGGTCATCCTGCACCTCGCGGGCGGTCCCAAGGGCGATGATGTGGCGACGCGGCACCTGGTCGACGCCGCGGCCAAGGCCGGGGTGCGCCACATCGTCTACATCGGCGTGATCGGCGCCGATAAGCTGCCGATCGGTTACTTCGAGGCCAAGTTCGCCGCCGAACAGGCCATTATCGAATCGGGTGTGCCGTTCACCATTCTGCGTGCGGCCCAGTTCCACGACCTCGCGCTGAAGACCGCGCGGGCCATGGCGAAAAGCCCGATCGTCCCGGCGCCGGGCGGGATCGACTGGCAGCCGGTCGATTCGCGGGAGGTCGCCGCGCGGCTCGTGGAGTTGACCCGCGGCGCACCGGCCGGGCGGGTGCCGGATCTGGTCGGGCCGACCGTGTACCCGATGGCCGAGCTGATCCGCGATTACCTGAAGGCAGCGGGCAAGCGGCGGTTGTTCCTGCCGGTTCGGGTGCCGGGCAAGGTGGGACGCGCTTACCGCGCTAAGGAGAATCTGACCATCGATGGCGCGACGGTCGGCAAGCTCACCTGGGAGAACTTCCTCGCGGAGCAGGTCGGCTAGCGAATCCCGGTGCACGACTGCACCATTGCGCACAGGACAGTAATCGACGAGCTAGCGCCACGACGGATCTGCTACTGTGGCGAACATGAAGCGCGCTGCTGTGACGACGACGCCGGAGACTGTCCCGGCGCGCTGATTGATGTCTTGATCGAAGCCCCGGGGCGAGTGCCCCGGGGCTTCGTCTTGTGGTCACTCGCCCGCTGTCCGCGAGGAGACCCCATGTACGACCACCGCAAACTCGGCCGCGAACTCGCCCTGTTCGACACCGACCCACTGATCGGATCCGGGCTGCCGTACTGGCTGCCCGACGGCGCCGTCGTGCGCCATGCCCTGGAGGAATACATCCGCGCCGCGGAACGACGGGCCGGATATCGGCACGTGTACTCGCCGGTGCTCGGGAAGCGCGAGCTCTACGAAAGATCCGGGCACTGGTCGCATTACCGCGATGACATGTTCCCGCCCATGGAACTCGGCGGCGAGCAGATGGTGCTGCGGCCGAGCCTGTGCCCGCATCATGCGGTGATGTTCCGCTCGCGCTCGCACAGCTACCGCGAATTGCCCTTGCGGATGGCCGAATTGGGCGGAATGTATCGCTCCGAACTCTCCGGCGTCCTAGGCGGACTGACCAGGGTCCGCGCGATCCAGCTCAATGACGCGCATATCTTCTGCACCGTGGACCAGGTCGCCGACGAGGTCGCGGGCGCACTGGAGCTGATCCAGCGGGCCCATGCGGCGCTGGGCATCGAACCCACCCGCTACCGGCTCTCACTGCCCGGTGCCGGCGGGAAATATGTTGCGGCCCCTGAACTCTGGCGGCGGTCCAGCGCCATGCTGACCGATGTCCTCGACCGCTCCGGCCTGCCGTACGAATCGGCCGAGGGCGAGGCCGCCTTCTACGGCCCGAAGATCGATATCCAGTTCACCGACAGTGCCGGTCGCGAATTCACCCTGTCCACCGTTCAGGTCGACTTCCACCAACCGGAGCAATTCGACCTGCACTACATCGGTGCGGACGGCGCGAAACATCGCCCGGTCATGGTGCACCGCAGCATAATCGGCAGTGTCGAACGGGCCGTCGCACATCTGATCGAGGAGCACGGCGGCGCGTTCCCGGCCTGGCTTGCGCCGACCCAGCTGGCCATCCTGCCGGTTTCGGCGGCAGAGGTCGCCCACGCCGAAGCACTCGCCGAGCGCTGCCTCGAACTGGGGCTGCGCGCCGAGATCGCCGATCACGAATCCGGCAGCCTCGGCGCTCGCATCCGCCTGGCCCGGCTGGTCCCCTATCAGGTCGTCATCGGCCCGAAGGAGGCCGCGAACGACCATGTCGCGGTGCGTCTGCGGGACGGGCATCGATTCGACTCACTGCCTGTCGACGAATTCCTCTCCCACATAACCGAACTCATCGCCGCAAACGGGACCACTTTGTGGTAGATCCGAGTCTTCAGTGCTCGGTGACGAAGTGGATCGCCAGCCGATCACAGAGTTCAGCGAGTGCGCAGGCATCGATGCGTGGCGCATCCGGCCACGCATCGGCGTTCGTCCACGGCACCGATGCCGGTGTGCCGTGGGGACGGGCGAAGACGTGTTGATGGAAGTGCGCGACGCTGAGCCCGGTGATCGCGGAGAATACGAATTCGGGCGCCAACTCGGCGTGTAACGCGTGCGCTGCGCGCCGGGCCGCCCAGCCCACGGCCCGCGCCTCGGCGTCGGTCAAGGTCGATAGCGTCGGTGCGTGCCGCCTGGTCTCCACGAACAGGTAGCCCGGCACCGGGGTGCCCTCGGTGAGCGGCCGGTGCGTCACCAATACCAGGTCGTCCGCATAGATCACCGGGCCGACCAACGCTCCGATCCCCCGATGCTTATCGCAGATCGGGCATTCATTCCCCACGCCATCACCATAGTCCGCGCGCACCGCCTCGATATCGAATGTCCACCACCCCGCCCGACATCGCCGAGAGCCGTTCCGGCACTTCGTGATATCCCGCTGGCAAGGTCGGGTCGGGCGCGGCCGCCTAGCGGACCCGCACATTGTGGTTCGTGGCATCGGCGATCAGTTCAGCGCCTTCGTGAAAGCAGTTGCGGAACTCGTCATGCCGCGACGCTAGTCACGTCCGGCGCCGACCGAAGGGGTTGCGATCAGCCAGAAATTATTACGCCCAGCACGCCACTCGACCGAAGATGCGGCACACCGGCGGCTGCTGAACCGTAGCTACAACTACTCCGTATCAGGCGCAGCCGCCGGGGACGACCAGCACGCCCACCGCTCCGACACCCAAATGAATGCCGAGGGTCGGCCCGAATTCGGCGACGATCAGTTCGCGGATGCCGGGCACCATATCGCGCAGTTGGGCGGCGACGGTATTCGCGGCGTCCTCGGCCCCGAGATGCTGGACCGCGACGGCGGCACCGTCGTCACCCGCCGCATCCACCGCTGCCGCAACGAGTTTGGCGTAGGCCTTGGAGCGGGTGCGGACCTTCTCGCGCAGTTCCAGGCGGCCCTCCACGATCTGCAGCAGCGGTTTGCTCACCAGTTCGCTGCCGAAAAAGGCTGCGGCGCTGCTCAATCGGCCGCCGCGGCGCAGTTGTTCGGTGCGGTTCACCAGGATGAATGTGCGCGATCGGCTCGACGCGGCGACGGCGGTGTCGTAGACGACATCCAATGCCGCGCCGCTGTGCGCGCGGCGGGCCGCGGCGAGCACGGGCAAGCCGGTGGCCAGGCCCGCGCCGAGCGAGTCGACCAGCCGGACCCGGTCGGCGGCGTCCATATCGCGGACCGCCTGCCGACCGGCCTCCCAGGTGCCGGACAGTTGCCGCGAAAGATGCACCGCGACAACGCCTTCCCCGTTGCTCCGGTCGAGCGCCTGCTCGTAGACCTCGCGCAGCTCACCGGGTGAGGCCGCCGAGGTCGTCACGGTATCGGAACCGTAGTCGATATCGATGGGATCGACACCTTCGCGAATCGCGCGGTCGCCGACCAGAACATGCAGCGGGACAACGGCAATGTCCAACTCACCGACGAGTTCCGCAGGGAGGCTGGCGGACGAATCGGTGACGACCACAACGGCCACGGACTACCGAACCTCCTGCAGGGTCTTCACCATCGAGTTCGCGACCGCGGTATGCCCGTCCCAGCCCCAGTGGATGCCGTCCGGATTCGCCGCACCGGAGAAGATGTCCTCGCGCACCGCTTCACCGAGATCGACCAGCGGCACCGAGGTCTTGGCCGACCACGCGCGCAGCGCCTTGACCGCACGCTCCCGACCCGTGTGTACCCGCCCATAGGCGGCGCAGTTGTGCACCGACGGGAGCACCGCGACCACGGGCAGATCGGGACGCAGCTGTGCCAGCGCCTCCCGCGACTGCTCCAGGTAGTCCACGCTCACCTTCGGCGGCAACGCCACGGGACGACCGAGTTTCGACAGTTTCGGCTGCAGCCAGTTGTACGTGGCGCGGACCCCGCGACGCAGTGCGGGCGGGCGCACGTAACGGATCAGCTCACGCAGCGCCGTCGGCAGTGGCGAGGGCAGGGTATCCATCCCGCCGACCGCGAAGACGACCGCACCCGCGCGCGGCACCGCGGCCCATATCCGGGGATCGCCGATCAAGGCCCAGTACGCGTCGCGGCAGGTCCAGCCGATACGGCCGATCAGCTCGACATCCCAATCGAGTTCGGCGGCGGCAAGATTGGGCCAGATCTTCGGATGGTCCGCGGGCAGGCCGCCTTTCGGACCGAAGTACGACAGCGAATCCGCGATCACCAGCAACACCGGCCGATCCGTCTTCGTCAGCTCATCGGTCGAGGCCGGTTCCGCGCCAGCGGCCGAAACCTCTTCACCGGCAACCGATTCGTCGGAATCAGCGGGGCTGAGCACGGATCCGACTCCGGCAGTGACGGATTCGCGATCACCGATCGTGGAATCCGCTGCGGCAGCGGACCGAGGACCGCTGGCAGTGGCATCGCCGCTGCTGAGCGCGGATTCCGCGGCGGGAGCGACAGACTCGTCCGCAGGTGCGGCGGTCGCAGCATCGCTCACGGATTCGGCGGCCGATGCCGCGGCACCGACGGTGCGAGTCGCGGGCTCGTTCGCATTGGTTACTGCCGCAACGCCTTCCGGTGGTTCACCCGCTGGTTCCGCGGGCTCCGCGCCGGTGCCGGACTTCGCCGCGGGCGCGGCGGGCTCGTCGTTCCCTTCACCGGCTTCGGCGGTAAGCGAGTCATCGCTGTCGGACTCCGGCGTCTCCGACTCGGCCGGCGCCTCCGGCTCGACCTTCTTCACCGGGGGAGGTCCGAAGAGCGCATCCGGGATCGCCCGTTCGGGCTTCGCCGAAACCCGACGAAACAATTCGTCCGGTACCTGCCGAATCGGTTCTTCAGAGGACATCCGGGGCCACCTTCGCCGCTGCGTTCCACACATCCAGGCGCCAACCGGGCTGATCTATGCTCGGGCCGTGGCTGCTCAGCTGCACCCAGCTGGTGTTGGCCAGTCCCCCAAGGGCAGGCCAGTTCCGCGGCGGCAGGTCGAGCAGCGCGGCCGTGAGGGCGGCGATCAGCCCGCCGTGCGCCACCAGGATGATAGACCGGCCGGGCCAATCCTGCCGCTCGGCGAACAATTCTCGAACGACGGGCAGCGAACGCGCGCCCACCTCGAGCTTGCTCTCGCCGCCCGGCGGGGTATAGGACGCGTCCAACCGCCAGGCCACCCGCGCGCCGGGATAGTCGGCGTCGACCTCCAAGTGGGTCAACCCCTCCCAGTCGCCGAGGTTGGTCTCGCGCAGCCGCGGATCCGGGACCACGGGAACATCGGTGTGGTCGGCCAATGCGGATGCGGTGTCGAAGGCGCGCCGCAGATCGGAGGACACGATGGCGATCGCATTGCGTGAAACCAGTTCGCGCGCGGCCTCTTTCGCCTGGCGACGGCCCAATTCGGTTAGATCGGTATCGATCTGACCCTGCATCCGGTCGCTGGCATTCCATTCGGTCTGGCCGTGTCGCAGCAGGATCAACGTGCGGACCCCGGCATACTTACTCACTCGGAGTCGTCCCCGTTTCGCTGTTCACCGCCGCGGCATCGTCTGCGTCCGCGCGCTTGAATACCTCGCTCCCGGCCGCGATCCCCTCCACCGGAACCACCGGGCAATCCTTCCAGAGCCGTTCCAGCGCATAGAAATTGCGCTCGTCATTGTGCTGGATGTGCACGACGACGTCGACGTAATCCAGCAGCGCCCAGCGGCCCTCGCGGGTGCCCTCGCGCCGGACCGGCTTGTGCCCGGCCTGGCGCAGCTTCTCCTCGACATTGTCGACGATGGCATTGACCTGACGCTCGTTCGGCGCGGAGGCGATCACGAAGCAGTCGGTGATCACCAACTGCTCGGACACGTCGAGCACCACGACGTCGGAGGCCAGCTTCTCGTCCGCCGCACGCGCGGCAACCTGCGCCATCTCCACCGACTCGACAGATGCGCTCATGCCTGCACCTCGCTAGCGCTCGGTTCCGGCATGACCGCAACAGCGGCTCCGCTTTTGGTTCGCTCGCTGCGCTCGCTCACGCCTAACAACCTTCCACTCCAACGGGCACATATAAATGCCGCTTCGATATGTACTGCACGACGCCGTCGGGCACGAGGTACCACACCGGCCGGTGCTCGGCGGCGCGGCGACGGCATTCACTCGATGAGATCGCCAACGCCGGAATCTCGATCATGGTCACCGCGTCGACCGGCAGGTCACGCAGATGCTCCTCGAGATGATCGGTGTTCAGCTCGTACCCTGGTCGACTCACCCCGACGAACTTCGCCAGTTCGAACAACTCCGCCCAATCCTGCCACGTCAGGATGTTGGCGAGCGCGTCAGCTCCGGTGATGAAGTACAGCTCGGCGTCGGGATGTTTGGCGCGCATCTCGCGCAGGGTATCGACGGTGTAGGTCACCTTGCCCCGGTCGATATCGGCGCGGCTGACCGAGAATCGGGGGTTCGACGCGGTCGCGATCACGGTCATGAGGTAGCGATCCTCGGCCGGACTGACCTGCTTATCGGCCTTCTGCCACGGCTGTCCGGTCGGGACGAAGATCACTTCGTCCAGGTCGAACCGGTTCGCGACCTCGCTGGCGGCGACGAGGTGGCCGTGGTGGATGGGGTCGAAGGTGCCACCCATCACCCCCAGCTTGCGTCGGCGCCGACCGTTCTCCTGCATGAGTGCCGAGCTTAACCGGTCGGTTCGGCTCGGCCAGGGGTCGGACCGTCAACTGCTGACGACCGCCCGCAGACCCGGCTTCAGCACCTGATCGAGTTCGGACCACGGGATGGTGAAGTCGATATAGCCCAGCGCGTGCGAGGCGATCTCCCCGACGTAGACCCGCAGTCCGTCGGGGGTGGCCAGCCAGTCCTTGAAGTTCTCCACGGCCGGGGCGATGCGCTCCTTGTCGTACGGGTTCGTACCGACGCGCGTCTTCGGGATCTGCGCCGCCGCCTGCGCCGACAGCACCTCTAGCCCCTTCTGCAGGTTGCTGAACAGATCGGGCAGTGTCAGCGCCTTCCCGGTATCGATATCCGTGACGTGGGTGCGCTTGAACGTGGTCGGATGCACATAGCCGTCGTCGACTTCGATGCCGAGCACGCCGCTGAGCACATGGCCGCCGATATGGGCGACCTCACTCCTGAACCCCGTCACCTTCCGATTCTCCGCCGCGGATCGGATAAAGGGATCGACCTCCGCGCGCATGCCCTCGTTGAAATCGGTGCGCGCGTCGTCGCTACCGCCCGCCACCTGCGGCAGGTCGACCGAGTACCACGGGCCTTCGAGCCGAATCGAGGTCGCGGTGAAGCCCGATGCCACGGTCGAGCCGACGCTGGTCCGGTCATCGGACCCACAGGCCGTGAGCACGGCGAACAGGATGCCGACCAGGACTGCGGCAGCGGTCTTCCTCATTACGCCTCCCCGATAGCTCGCGTTCGTGCCCGAGAAAGTACCACCGCGAGATGGGTGTCACATGATCGTCAGCTGCTGAGGACCGCTCGCATCCCCGGCCGCAGCACGCTGTCCAGCGCGGACCACGGGATCAGGACGTCGATATTGCCCGCGGCGTGCGAGGCGATCTCACCGAGATAGATCCGCATGCCCTCGGGCGTGGCGACCCAGGTCTGGAAGTGTTCCGTGGTCGGCGTGAGCTCGCTGCTGCTGTAACCCGTCGCCCGCGGATTCTGCTGGACCAGGGCCTGTGCCTGCGTCGAGAGCGCGTTCAGGCCCTGCTGCAGATCGGTGAACAGATCGGGCAAGGTGATGGCCTTGCCGGTGTCGACATTGGTGACATGCGCGGAGTCGAAGCTGTTCGGGTGCGCGGCGCCCGCGCCGTACACGCTGGTGACCAGATGCCCGCTGAGCACATGGGTACCGATGCGGACGACCTGGCTGTCACCACCGGTGACCGAATCGCCAGGACCGGTGATGCGGTCGATCCACTCCTGCGCCGCGGCCCGCATCGCTTGGTTGAATTCGGCTCGGGCGTCGGCCTTTCCGCCGCTCACCTGGGGCACGTCGAGTTTGTACCCATTACCCTCGAGGTGCAGGGTGGTCGCGGTGAAGGCCGCGGTTTGGTCGGCGCGAGGGGATCCGGCGACCGTTGTCGCCGATTCGGCCGACGGTGCGCCCGCCGCGGAGGAGGTCGCGGTCACCGACGACGATCCGGCACCGGGCGAACCGTCCGGCCCGCAGGCCGTGAGCGCAGCGGCGGTGGCCAGCGCACCGATAACAATGACGGTCTTGTTCATCTGGGGGCTCCGAATCGGCAGCGCACCGAGGCGATCTCGGTGTCATCGCCCACGATGACGATGGCGCCTAATGGTTTTCTTATCGTTCGCAAACGGGTCCGCAGGTCGTGGATATGGCCCTGCCAGCCGCTCAGTAAGCTGTTCCCCATGACGGCAGGAACGACCACCGGGCAGGATATCCGCGAGACGGTGCACGACGCCGCGCGCAAGGCTCGGGTGGCGTCGCGCGCGCTCGCGCAGCTGACCACCGCGCAGAAGAACGAGGCGCTGCACGCGGCCGCCGACGCATTGCTCGGCGCGGCCAACACCGTGCTCGCCGCCAATGCCGAGGACATCGCGACCGCGCAGGCGGCGGGGACCGAGGAGTCGCTGCTGGATCGGCTGCGGCTGACCAAGGCCCGCATCGACGGCATCGCCTCCGGCTTGCGCCAGGTCGCCGGGCTGCCCGATCCGGTCGGGGTGGTCGTGCGCGGGTCCACGCTGCCGAACGGGCTGGAGATTCGTCAGGTGCGGGTGCCGCTCGGCGTGGTCGGCATGGTCTACGAGGCCCGGCCGAACGTCACCGTCGACGCGTTCGGGCTGGCGCTCAAATCCGGCAATGCCGCACTGCTGCGCGGTTCCTCCTCGGCGGCGCACTCGAATGCCGCCCTGGTCGCCGTGCTGCGCGAAGCCCTTGTCGCACTGGACATCCCGGCCGATGCCGTGCAGCTGCTGCCCAGCCACGACCGGTCCAGCGTGACCCATCTGATCCAGGCCCGCGGCCTGGTCGACGTGGTGATCCCGCGCGGCGGGGCGGGCCTGATCAACGCCGTGGTCCGCGACGCCCAGGTGCCGACCATCGAGACCGGCACCGGCAACTGCCACGTCTACGTGCACGAGGCCGCCGATCTGGAGATGGCCGAGCAGATCCTGATCAACGCCAAGACCCGCCGTCCCAGCGTGTGCAATGCGGCCGAGACGGTACTCATCGACGACGCGATCGCCACCACCGCCGTACCCCGGCTGATCGAGGCCCTGGAACGGCACGGCGTCACCGTGCACGGTGATCTGCCCGGTCTGGTGCCCGCCAACGACCAGGACTGGGGCGAGGAGTACCTCACCCTCGACATCGCCCTCAAGGTGGTCGAGAACCTGGACGCCGCCGTCGAGCACATCAACACCTGGGGCACCGGCCACACCGAGGCCATCGTCACCGGCGAGCTGGCCGCGGCCCGCGAGTTCACCAACCGAGTCGACGCCGCGGCCGTCATGGTGAACGCCTCCACCGCCTTCACCGACGGTGAGCAGTTCGGCTTCGGCGCAGAGATCGGCATCTCCACCCAGAAGCTGCACGCCCGCGGCCCGATGGCGCTGCCGGAACTGACCTCGACCAAGTGGATCGTCTGGGGCGACGGCCAGATCCGTCCGGTCTAGATTTCGTTCGGTGTAAGAACCGCCGAGCGCCTGCTTAGGACCCTCCCGTAGCGTGAAGGGTGGGTTTCGAGGGAAGGACGCCACGTGGCTACCGAAAGCGCAGTGCAGGAGCCGATCTTCACATCGGTCGACGATGTGATCGAACGGCTGGCCACCACCGGATACCTGGCCGATAAGGCGACGGCGACATCGGTATTCCTGGCCGACCGGCTCGGCAAGCCGCTGCTCATCGAGGGCCCGGCCGGTGTCGGCAAGACCGAACTGGCCAGGGCGGTCGCGCAGACCGCCGACGCGGAACTGGTGCGCCTGCAGTGCTACGAGGGCGTCGACGAGGCCCGCGCGCTGTACGAGTGGAACCACGCCAAGCAGATCCTGCGCATCCAGGCGTCCAGCGAGAACGACTGGGAAGAGACCAAGGCCGACGTCTTCACCGAGGAATTCCTGCTGTCGCGGCCGCTGCTGACCGCGATCCGGCGCGCCGATCCGACCGTGCTGCTCATCGACGAAACCGATAAGGCCGATGTCGAGATCGAGGGTCTGCTGCTCGAGGTGCTCAGCGATTTCGCGGTCACCGTGCCGGAACTCGGCACCATCACCGCCAGCCGCAAGCCGTTCGTGGTGCTGACCTCCAACGCGACCAGGGAACTCTCCGAGGCGCTCAAGCGCCGCTGCCTCTACCTGCACCTGGACTTCCCGGACGAGGAGCTCGAGCGTCGCATTCTGGCCAGCCGCGTTCCGGAACTGTCCGCCGCGGTCGCCGCCCAGCTGGTGCGGATCGTGCACGTGCTGCGCGGGATGCAGTTGAAGAAGCTGCCGAGTGTCGCCGAGTCGATCGACTGGGGACGCACCCTGCTCGCGCTCGGCATGCAGGATCTCGACGACACCACAGTGCGGGCCACCCTCGGTGTCGTGCTCAAACACCGAGCCGATCACCAGCGCGCGCTGGCCGAGCTGAAGCTGGCCTGAGCCATGGCGGCCGGATCGCAGCCCACACTCGACGCACCACACGGGATTTCGGGGCATCTCGTCGGTTTCGTCGAGGCGTTGCGGGCGCGCGGCATCGCGGTGGGTCCCTCGGAGACCGTGGACGCGGGCCGGGTGGTTTCGGTGCTGGACCTGCTCGACCGCGAGGTCTTGCGCGAGGGTCTGGCCTGCTCACTGCTGCGCCGCAGCACGCACCGCGGCACCTTCGACGGCCTGTTCGACCTGTGGTTTCCGGCCGCGCTCGGCGAGCGCAGCGGCGCACCGGATGACATCGAGATTCCGCGCACGCCCATCGGTGAGATCGACATTCCCGCGCTGCGCGGACTGCTCGCGAACCTGCTGACCAGGGAGGATTCGACGCAGCAGCAGGAAGTGATCGCCGCCCAGCTGGTCGAACAACTCGGGCAGTACGAATCCTCGCGCGGGCCTTCCTTCTCCGCCTACCGGACGCTGCGGGAGGTACAGCCGGAAACGCTGCTGGCCAGGATCCTGCAGGGGCTGGCCGCCGGACCGGACACCAGTGAATTCGACACCGAGATCGCCCGCCGCATCGGTCGGCAGCGCATCGCCGGATTTCGCGCCATCGTGACGGCGGAAACGAACCGCCGGGTGGCCGAGAATATCGGCCGGGAGCGCGTCGCGAGCTATGCGGTCGCGCGGCAGGTCGAGGATGTCGACTTCCTGCGCGCCTCGGAAACCGAACTCGCCGAAATGCGGCGCAGCACCCAGCGACTGGCCAGGATCCTGGCGTCCCGACTTGCCGTGCGGCGCAGGCATGCTCGCCGTGGCGAGATCGATTTGCGCAAGACGCTGCGCAAATCCATGTCGACCGGCGGCGTGCCCATCGACCTGGTGAGTCGCAAACCACGGCCGGGTCGTCCCGAGTTGGTGCTGCTGTGCGATGTATCGGGTTCGGTGGCAGGGTTCAGCAACTTCACGCTGTTGCTGGTCAACGCGCTGCGCGAACAGTTTTCCCGGGTGCGCATTTTCGCGTTCGTGGACCGCACGGACGAGGTGACCCGGTTCTTCGATCCGAACACCCAGTTGGACAAGGCCATGGCCCGCATCTTCACCGAGGGAAACGTGATCGGCCTGGACGGACATTCCGACTACGGCCATGCGCTCGCGGGCTTCGCCGCGGACTGGCCCGATGCCGTCACCGCCCGCAGCTCGCTGCTGATCCTCGGCGATGCCCGCACCAATTACCGTGACCCGCAACTGGATACGCTGCGACAGCTGGTGCACACCGCCAAACACGCGCACTGGCTCAATCCGGAGAAGGAAAGCAATTGGGGCTCCGGCGATTCCGCCGCCGATAAGTACCGCGAAGTGATCGAGATGCACGAATGCCGCTCGGCCAAACAGCTGACCGCGGTGGTGTCGCGCCTACTGCCGGTGTGAGCAATCTCCCTCGGTCGAAACGTCCGCCTCTGTTAACACCATCAGCGTTCGTTAAGAGAACCGTTGGGGCTCGGCACCAGGATTCGAGCCATGGTGAAGAGCACACCGGATGGTGCACGGGCCGGGTCGGGCCTTGGTGGGTCGGGGCAGAGTTATTCATTCCAGGTCGATCTGCGCGGGATCGTCGACCTGTTGTCGCATCATTTGTATTCGAGTCCGCGGGTGTACATCCGGGAACTGCTGCAGAACGCGGTCGATGCGGTCACCGCGCGCACGCAGCGCGATGCCTTGGCGCCCACCGCGATTCGGCTGGTCATCGACGAATCGGGGCTGACGATAACCGATCCGGGCATCGGTCTCACCGAGGCGGACGTGCACCGTTTCCTGGCCACCATCGGACATTCGTCGAAGCGTGACGATATCGAGGGCGCGCGCCGAGAGTTCCTCGGGCAGTTCGGCATCGGGCTGCTGGCCTGCTTCACCGTCGCCGAGACCGTCCGGGTGGTCACCCGCTCGGCCATCGATCCGGACGCCGCGCCCGTCGAATGGCTGGCCGCCGCCGACGGCACCTATTCGCTGCGTCGGCTCGATCCCGCGGACCGCCAAGAGCCGGGCACCGCAGTGCATCTCACGCCGCGCGCCGGTGCGGAGCCCTGGTTCGCGCCCGGGCGGGTGCTGGAACTGGTCCGCGACTACGGTTCGCTGCTGCCGTATGAGGTGACGGTCGAGGCGAACGGCGCGGGTTTGCGCGCGACCGATGCTCCGCCGGTCTGGCGGCGCACCTACGCGTCCCCGGCGCTGCGTCGGGCGGCGCTGTTCGAATACGGCGAGCGCACGCTCGGCTTCACCCCGCTGGATGTGATCGAACTCGATGCCGAGGTGGCCGGGGTCAGCGGCGTCGCCTTCGTGCTGTCGCAGCCGGGCAATCCGGCAGATCCCAGCGCACATCGGGTCTATCTCAAGGGCATGCTGCTCGGTGACGCGGTGCGCGGCTTGCTGCCGGACTGGGCCTTCTTCGTACGCTGCGTGATCGATACCGACAGCCTGCGCCCGACCGCCTCGCGCGAAGGACTCTACGAAGACGAACGCCTCGCCATCGTCCGTGACACCCTCGGCGACCGAATTCGGGACTGGCTCACCGAAATCGCCGCCGAACAGCCCGAGCGGCTGGCCGCGTTCCTGTCCGTGCACGCGCTCGGCGTCAAGGCGATGGCCAGGCACTCCCCGCACATACTGCGGATCATGGTGCCGCACTTGCTGTTCGAGACCACCGACGGCCGGATTCCGCTGACCGAATTCGCGCGCAACCATCCCGCTGTCCGGGTGACGGCCACGGTGGAGGAGTTCCGCCAGGTGGCCGCGACCGCCGCCGCACAGGGTATCGGCGTCGTCAACGGCGGCTATACCTATGATGCGGAACTCGTCGCCCTGCTGCCCGCGATCCTGCCCGGCGTCACGGTCACCGAACTGGACGCGGCCGCGGTCACCGCGGCCCTCGACCTGGTGGATCCGCCTGACGAGCTGGCGCTTGCCCAGGTGCTCGCGGCCGCCCGCACGGCACTGGATCCGCTGTCCTGCGATGTGATTCTGCGTGCGTTCCATCCGGTTTCGGTGCCCGCCCTGCATCTGGACAGTCGCGGCGCGCGCAATGAGCGAACACGGCTCGAGACCACTGTCGGCGCTGACGAACTCTGGACCGAAATTCTCGGCGCGTTGGAAGCGAGCGCACCCCGTGCGCAGTTGGTGCTGAACCACCGCAGTCCGGTGGTGCGCAGGCTGAGCCGCATCGGTGATCCCGCCTTCCTGAAGACCGCGATCGAATCCCTATACGGACAGGCGTTATTGATGACGCACCGGCCGCTGCGACCCGCCGATACCGCCCTGCTCAATCGCGCATTCGGCGAATTCCTCAGCTGGGCGACCCGGCACGCGGCGGGCGAAACCGCAGAGGAGGCCTGAGATGGAGACCTCCGAGATCCAGACCGCACTGGCGCAGAGCCGCTCGTTGCCGCACGGACGCGGTCGCACCGAACGCCTGGAAACCCTCGCCGCCGCGGCGAAGTCGGGTCCCGACCGGGCACTCGAGGGGAATGTCCTGTTGGAGCTGGCCAAGGCCTACGCCTATGCGGGCGAACGAGATCTGGCGCCGGTCGCCTACGGCAGACTGCTGCGGATCTACGACGAATTTCCGGCCGAACTCGGGTCGATGACGCATTCGGTGCACTGGTACCTGAAATGGTTCACCTGGGGCCTGATCGAGAATCCCGGTGTACCCCTGCCAACCATCTACCGCTGGCTCGATGAACTCGAAAGTCGTTACCGGCAGCGGGGATACAGCGCTCGCCCGGTGCTCGCGCTGCGCTCCAACCTCGCCCTCGAACTCGGTGAGCACGACGCGGCCACCAAACTGCTCGACGCGGCCCGCACGGCACCGCGCGACAGCATGTCCGACTGCGATGCGTGCGAACGCAACGAGTGGGGCGCCAACTACGCGCAGGCCGGTGACGATGAGGCCGCACTGGAATGCTGGCGTCCGGTCATCGACGGTGCGCGCAGCTGCGCCGAGGAACCGCACCGGGTGCTCGGGCAGGCGTTGCTGCCGATGGTGCGCACCGGTCGCGCCGCCGAGGCGCGCAGCGCGCATTTGACGGGTTATCCACTGGTGCGCCACATTCCGGATCTGCGGCGCTCGGTGGGTGAGCACATCGAGTTCTGCGCGTTGACCGGGAACGAGGCGCGCGGCCTCGAAATCCTGGCCGAGCACACGGCATGGCTGGCCGACCCCGGTGCGGACGCCGCCATCCGGCTCGCCTTCATCTCCGGCGTCGGTGTGCTGCTGCGGCGGCTCACGGAGCTGGGTCTCGGTGCGGTCGAAGTCGGTTCCGGCACAGTCGATTCGGTGCGCGCGGGGCTGACCGCCGAAATCGGCGAGCTGACCGCGCGCTATGACGCCCGCAATGGCAACACGGTGGTCAGCGACCGCGTCGCCGCCCGGCTCGCGCAACAACCACTGCTCGACCATCTGCCGCTCGGTGTGCGAAGCAGCTTGCCGCGCGAGGTCGTCGTGGCACCGGCCGTCACCGCCACCTCCGAGGAACAAGCCGAAGACGCGCGGCAGCTGGCCGAACTGGCCGCGGTCCGACTCGTCGACTATCCCGAAGATGCCGAACAGTATCTGCGGCAGGCACTCTCGATCGGTGCGAATGCACTGCCCGCCGAACATCTCGCGCGCCTGAGTTCCCAGCTCGTCATGGCGCTGTCCGGGCAGCGCGGCCGCGAATTCGAATTGGCGGATGCGGCACTGACCGCCGCCGCGCGCTGGGAGCCGATTTCGGCCGCCGATGCGGTGCACCTCACCTTCGTCGCCGCGCGGGCCTTCCACCGGGCCGGACGACACGGGGAGGCCGCCGCCCTGTTCGAACAGCCGCTCGCGGCCGGGGAGATGCCCTATCCGCCCGCCGAAATGGCTGTCGTGCGCCGCCAATACGGCGAATCCCTGCGCAAGCTCAACCGATTCCGTGATGCGGCACAGCAATTCGTCGAGGGCGCGCGGCTGGTGCACAACGATCCCGATCGAGTCGAACTGGAGGCCGAACTCGCCTGGTCGGCGGCCTCGATGCTGGATTTCTGCGGCGAGGACGCACAGGCGGTCGCCGCGTTTCAGCGAGCCGCGCGACTGTGGGGTGACCTCGGTCGCATCGGCCCGCGAGCCAAATGCCTGCGCTCGGCCGCCTGGCTGCAGCTGTACGGCAGCGGGATGGAGGCCGATCGGCCATGGCTGGCGACGATGCGCGCACTGCTCGAGGAATTGGAAGAACTGGCCGAGACGGCTCCGTCGGCGGAGGTGAACACCGAACTGCTCAACACGCGCAGCCAGCTAGCGGATATGCAGGATGACGACTAGGAGTTCCAGACGAAACACGCTGCGCGGCAAGCTGAACCGGCACATCAGACGCGGTTCGGTCTGAGTTCTCAGCCTTGACAAGGCGATACCTTGCATTATTGGACCGTCGAGCGTCTGGTCCCCTATCGATGCATGAAGGAGACCTCCGAGTGAACAAGGCAGCAAGGTGGCTCACCGATCGGCGGAGGATCTGGATCACGGTGCTGGTCGTGGCTGTAGTGGCGGGTATCGCCGCGGTCGTGTGGGTGAACCGATCACCAGAGCAGCCGCAGGAGGTATCCGCGGCGTACAGTCGGTTCCGGATTTCCCCCCGGCTCGACTCCGCTCCGGTGCCGAAGTGGACATTGCGCGTTGCCGACTTGTCCGACGAGCCCGGTGCGGTTCTGCTGGCTGCGCCGTATTCCCTTGGTCG
The DNA here is from genome assembly GCF_048910785.1 of Nocardia nepalensis. Lineage (NCBI taxonomy): Bacteria > Bacillati > Actinomycetota > Actinomycetes > Mycobacteriales > Nocardiaceae > Nocardia > Nocardia nepalensis. Next base: position 593,853 of record NZ_JBKBET010000037.1, read on the forward strand.
CTATGGCGGCTACGGCTCGCCGATGGATGCCGGGACGATGATCGTCGCGGCAACCGCGGTGCCCGGCGGGCCTGCGCCGGGCGAAAGTGCTGGACTGACCGTCGGTCGGGTGCGGATGCACGGCATCGATCCGGACACCGGCCAGGTGCGCTGGACGACCGATGTCGGTGAACTCTTCGGCTGCCGTGAGCAGGTATTCGACGGAAAGATCGCCTGCTACGGCACGCAGCGGGTGTTGATCATCGACGCTGCCACGGGGGCGGTACTCGGAGACCATGCGACAGACTTCGAAGTCATGGACGTGGCGGTGCGCGACGGCGTGGTTTCGGTAGCCGGCCGAACCGCGGACCGGATGACCGCCGTCGTCACGCGAGGGACCGATTCCACTATCGAGGCCACCTGGCGGCGGACGTATCCGACGCCTGTTCCCGGCGACCCGGTCAGGCCCAGGATCGTGCAGGACTACTTCCTGGACGGGCACGACCATGACGTTCGGGTCTACGATCTGCGCACCGGCGAGTTGCTGTTCACCGGCCCCGTTGGCTATGCGTTCGACGGCGGCATTGTCGCTTCGCAGGTGATCGACCGCAGCGGGAGCGCGGGAAGGGTGACGCTTCTCGATCGCAATGGCCACCCGATCACCGAGGTCAGCAACCCCAGCTTCCTCCTCGAGTGGTATCCGACCGCGACCGCGACGCCGCCGCCGATTCTCACCGGTGAGAGTGCTTACGAGCGAACGACAGGTCGAGTCCTGTGGACCAATGCGCAGATCGGCATCGACGACTACGCCGGACGCAAGAGCGCGATACAAGGAGTAGTGGGTAACATTGTGATCGTCCGATCGCTCGATGGATCACAGTTCGCCGGTCTCGATCTCACTGACGGACACCGAATCTGGCAGCAGCCGACACCATTCTCGAACAGGTCGCGCTACGACGGCATAACCGACGCCAGGCACCTCATACTGACCGACGGCACCACCGTGCACGCGATCGACGCCGGAGACGGCTCGACTTCCTGGTCGATGCCGTTACCGCCCAGTGGTGATCCCAGATTGCGCACGGCGGCGAAGGCGATGGGTGGCCGCATGGTCACGGTGACGGCGCAGGAATTCACCGGATACGCTGCGGCATAAGATCTTCGACCTTCCCACAGCCTCATCGGTGAATTCGGGTCGAGAGCGGAAATCCGACTGGCGATCAAGATCAGGTGGCACTGGTGGCGGGGGCTTCTCGGGCGATGCCGCCATAGATTCCACGTGATCACATGTCCAGTTGTGGGGGGTGGGTGGTGGCGTTCGGGTTGGGTGGGCTGCGGTAGGTCCTGTTGTTCTGCACCGACTCCCAGAGGGTGCTCGACCCGGATCGTTTGGCGTTCCATGGTTTTGCCGGTGCAGTGCTGGGCACGTCGTGTGCCGTACCCGACTTACCTCCCGCAGTCAGGTGGGCAGGCCCGCGGCTTCCAGCTCAGTCGACTGGCTGTGGTTGCGTTCTCGAGCGTTTCGAGGGGGGTGGGATGGTTGTTGTGGGCTTCGCAAACGACCGCCATATCGCTGTGCTCGGTGGGGTGCCGGGGCGGGCGGGGGCTTATTGGTGGGATGTTGGGTGGGTGGTTCGAGCGATCTCGTTCAGGATCTGTTGTAAGAAGGGGTGGGGTGGCTGGTTGGGGGCTTCCGGGGTGGCGAGTAGGGTTTTCACGATCGGGGTGATCGCGGGGGCGCTGTCTACGGCCAGTTGGATGAGGTCGAGTTCGGCGCAGCGGGAAAGGGCGGGGGTCAGGCAGGCGATCGCTTGGTCGGTTCGTCCGGCGATGGAAAGGCAACCGCCGTATAGCAATTGAGCTTGTAGGAGTGCGCGGGGGCGGGGTTGGGTGCGGATTTCGGCGACCATCTGTTCGGCGGCGGCTACGGCGCGCTCGGCGGCGGCTGGTGACTGTTGGGCGAGTAGCAGGCGGATGGCCGACTCGTGGGTGAGTTCGGCGGTGACGGCGAGTGGGTGGTTCGGTTGCCGTTGGTATGCGGGCAGGTGCTCGAGGGTCTGGCGGTCTTCGTCGGTGATCGGCAGACCCAGCCGTACCCGCTCGTTCACAATGCGGGCGGTGAGCCGGGGCAGGGCGATATGCTCTGCGACCGTTTGTCCCTCGTCCAACCGTCGTCGTGCGGCATCGAGGTCGCCGCGCATTGCCGTCAGCCTGGCGCCGGTCCCGTAGGTGGCGATCAGGAATTCCATGGCGCCGGCCGCGACGCCGGAACCGGATGCCAGCAGTTCGGCGGCTTCGGCGTATTGCCCTTTCTGGTAGAGCAATTCGCCGAGCAGGCCGCTGGCCATCCGGGTCGCGTGGGATTGGCTGCCGGTATTCCGGGCCCGGGTGAGCGCGGAGCGGAAGAGCGCCTCGGCCCCTTCGATGTCGAGTTGTTCGGCGGCGGCTTGGCCGGCGATGCAGGTGCCGTACACCACGCCGGCCGGGCCGTTGATGCGGGTCCGGTAGGGCTCGGCCCATGCGTGCCAACGGCGGGCGCCGGCAAAGTCGAAGCGGTAGTAGGCGGCCGCTTCCGCGGTGGTGGCCGCGACGCTGGCGAAGAACGGTCGAACCGGCTGCTGCAGCCATGCCTCGGCGGCATCCGGGAAATCCTTGAACCGGTCCGTCACAAGGTATTCCGCGGCTCGCGTCACATCGGCCTGGATGCGCAAGTCCGCGGTTTCGGGATCGTCCGGTGCGGCGGTTGCTAGTGCGGCGTCCACGCGATCCAGCGCGGTCCGGGTGGCGGCGGGACGCTGGAGCGAGATGTTGGCCCAGGCCACCGACAGCTGCAGCCGTGGATCGGCAACCGTGATCTCGGCGGGTAGCTTCTTCACCAGCCCCAGGAAGGTGGCCATGCGGGAATCTTCGATCAGTGCGTCGGCGTGTTCTTGCACCAGTTGTTTCGCCTGCTCGGCGGCGCCGGCGGCGAGTGCGTGATCCACTGCCTCGGTGACCATTTCGTGCTCGGCGAACCAGGTCGACGCGGTCAGATGGAGCTGTTCGAGCATGCCGGGATGCTGGCGGATCAGTCTGCGGCGCAAGAAGTCCGCGAAGAGCGCGTGATAGCGGAACCACCGCAGCTCGTCATCGACGCCGCGCAGGAACAGGTCTCGGAGCCGCACCTCCTCGAGCTGTTCCTGCCCGGACCGCACTCCGGTCAGCGCCTCCGCGAGAGACCCGCAGATGGTGTCGGTGACCGCAGTCCGCATGACGAAGTCGAGCATTGTCGGTTCGAGCGCGCCGACAACGTTTTCCATCAAGTACTCGCCGATGGCGTAGTGCTGCCCCGTGATCTGGTCCAGGTAGCGCCCGGGATCCTCCTTGCCGCGCAGTGACAGTGAGGCGAGCTGCAACGCCGCCACCCAGCCCTCCGTCGACTCGCGCAACCGGTCCACGTCGGCGTTCGAAAGGTGCAGTCTCTTCACACCGACGAGGAAGTCCGTAGTCTCCCCGGAATCGAAACGCAGTGCGGTCTCGTCGATTTCCACCAGTTCGTCCTGAACGCTCATGCGCCCCAACGGAAGCCCGGTGCGACTGCGGCTGGTGACAATCCATCGCAGGTGGTGGGACCCGTTGTCGAGCAGGAACTCCATCGCGGCGAGGGTCGCCGGACTGGTCACCTGATGCCAATCATCGATCACGACGGCAATGGGCTCCGCATTGTCGTGGATCTCGTTGATCAGGGCCGTCATCACCTGCTGCGCCGCGCTGGCCGAATGCTCCTCGAGAATCTGCGTCAATTCGATCGCCAGCGTCGGGCGAACCTGCCGAATCGCCTCCACCAAGTGGCTCAGGAACCACACGACATTGTTGTCGTCCTCCGCGATCGCCAACCAGGCAACCCGGACGCCGTCCGTTTCCAGGGCGTGCGCCCACTGTGCGGCCAGGCTGCTCTTGCCGAAACCGGCCGGGCCATGAATGAGGACCAGCCGCCTGGATTGTCCGTCCCGCAAGGTCTCCAGCAGCCGCGGGCGATCGACGAGGCGGCGCAGCGTCGTCGGCGGACGGAACCGGGTCGTCGGCGCCGACTGTGGCCGCAGCGCGGTCGCGGCGGTCGAGGTTATCGGCGGGATCGGCCCACCGCCCGCGACCGATACGGATCCGTCGTGCTCCGGGGCGGGCATCGTGTCCACCGGCAGCCCGCAGGAGAACTGCACGGTGCGCAACCGCTCGCCGAACTCCCGGGCAGTGGCCGGCCGGTCGGCGGGGTCGGTGGCCATCGCGGCTTCCATGACGGCGCACACCATTGCCGGTACACCGGCGGATCGCAGGTCCGGGACGGGTTCGGAGGTGATGCGCACGAACTGCGCCACCATCGACTCCCCCGCCTGGCGCTCGAACGCGGCATGGCCGGTGAGCGCCGCGAACAGCGTCGCGCCGAGCCCGTAGATATCGGAGCGAACCGACGGCGGTTCGCCGCGTATTACCTCCGGAGCCGTGTAGGCCGGTGTCCCCGCGACGATGCCGGCCGCTGTCTGGAACGCGCCGCCGACCCGCGCGATACCGAAGTCCGCAAGCTGCGGCTCACCGTAGTCGCTGATCAGCACGTTGGCGGGATTGACGTCGCGATGGACGACGCCGCAGGCGTGCGCGGTCGCCAGCGCGCCCGCCAGCTTCACACCAACGGCCACTACCTCCTGCCACGACAACGGCCCGTCCGCGCGAATCCGTGCGTCGAGTGAGCCCCTGGGGTGGAAGGGCATGACGATAAATGGCCGCCCGGTCGGGGTGACGTCGGTCGTCAGCACCTGGACGATGTTCGGGTGGGTCGAGAACTTCCCCAACGCACGTTGTTCACGCAGGAAGCGGGTCCGGTCCTCCTCGTCGACCGTGGAGCCGAGCACCTTGACCGCCACGTCCCGATCGAGTGCGGAGTCGGTGCACCGGTACACGATGCCGAACGCGCCGCGGCCGATCTCTTGGGCGTCGGCCAACCCGGCCGCAGCCAGTTCCGCTGCGATGCCGATAGTCAGGTCGCGTTGCGTCCCCTCGGCATTGACTTCGGACACCGACCGCTCACCCGATCATCGGCGCAGACTTCCCGGAAATTCGCGCGTCCGCGGCGGCCTGCCGCCCCGACCACACCACGAGCGACCCATGTTTTTACCTCTCGAGGCGAAAACCAGCTGGTCCCGACACGTCGATCATAAGCCGCGACGACCTGACTGGCCGTGCTCCACCGGCAAAGCTGTGCGGTATTCGGTAAATCCCGACGACGGCAGATTATCTTGGGGCTATGCCTAATATGCCGGATCGGATACCGGCCGAGGGTGTCCACGATGCGTTGATCGGACACCTCGAGGCCCATATGGTCGTGCTGTCCTTCGTCGACAATGCCGGGATAACCAGGGTGAAGACGGTGCCGAAGGGGCGGCTGGCGCATGCCGCCAAATACGGGATCGGCGTCTCTCCCTGCTTCGAGACGTTCACCTTCGACGATCTGATGTCCGTCGGCCGCTACCTCGGCGGACCCGACGGCGATCTGCGCCTGATTCCCGACCTGTCCCGGTTGACCGAACTCGCCTGTCAGCCCGGCTGGGCCTGGGCGCCCGCCGATAAGTTCACCCAGGACGGCACCCGCTTCGTCGCCTGCCAGCGCTCGTTCGCGACCCGGCAGGCCAAGGCGGCGCAGGAGGCCGGTCTGCGGCTGTCGATGTCCTTCGAGACGGAGTGGGCTCTCGCACGCGGGGATACCGAAAACGATTTCGTCCCAGCCGTATACGGGCCCGCCTACGGCATGATCCGGTTGAGTCAGGTGGCCGAATACGCCAGCGATCTGGTCGCGGCATTGGAGCGCCAGGAGATCGCGGTCGATCAGTTCCATCCCGAATACGCGCTGTCACAGCTGGAGCTGTCGGTCGCACCCAATGATCCGGTCGCGGCGGCCGATGACGCGGTCCTGCTCCGGCACACCATCCGGCAGATCAGCGCGCAATACGGCTGGCGCGCGCTGCTCGCACCGTGCATCGAGCCGGGCGGCGCGGGGTCGGGCGCACATCTGCATTTCTCACTCCACGACGAGGAGGGGCCGCTGTTCGCCAATGGCGACGGGCCCTATGGCATGCGTCGCCTCGGCGAGGCCTTCCTGGCCGGCGTGCTGCGGGAGCTGCCCGCGCTGGTCGCGGTCGGCGCGGGCAATCCGGCGAGTTTCCTGCGGCTGCAACCCTCGCGGTGGGCCGGAGTATGGCAATGCTGGGGCCGGGAGACCAGGGAGTCGGCGCTGCGTTACATCACCGGTGTGCGGGGCACCGAGGAGTGGGCGGCCAATGCCGAGATCAAATGTTTCGACGCGACCGGTAACCCGTATCTGATCGTAGGCACAGTCATCGCCGCCGGACTCGCGGGCATGGCCGAGGAGCTGCGGCTGCCAGCGGAGATCACCGGCGACCCGATGGGCTTCGATGCGGAACAACTCATGCTCTCGGGTGTGCGTCGGCTGCCGACCAACTCCATGGAGGCCGCCGACGCACTCGCGGACTCCAAGGTGCTCGCCGAGGCGCTCGGCGTCGAATTGCACGACGCGCTGCTTACCGTGCGCCGCGCCGAGGCCGAACGCTATCGGGATATCAGCCCGGCCAAGGTGGTCGAGTTGACCCGGTGGCGGTTCTAGCGTGCTCACCGATGGTGTCGCGCTCACCGATCACCATTGTCACGGCGTAGTAGCCGCCGATCTGGACCGGCCCGGTTTCGAGCGGCTGCTCAGCGAAGGCCAGCGCGGCAGTTTCGATTCGTCGATCGGTCTGGCGGTAAGGCGTTGGTGCGCACCGGTTCTCGACCTGGAACCGCATGCCGATCCGGAGCGGTATCTGGCTCGCCGCGCCGAACTCGGATGGCGCGAAACCGCCACCCGGCTGCTGCGCGCCACCGGCACCACCCGATGGTTCCTCGACACCGGATTCGGCGGCGGACGAGCGGAATTCGCGGCGGTCGCCGAGGGCGAGGTGCGCGAGATCGTCCGACTCGAACAGGTCGCCGAACAGGTGATCGCCGAAGGCGGCGCGGAGACGACGCCTTTCGAGGATATCGAGACCGCGCTGCACAGCCGGGCGCGAAATGCCGTCGCTCTCAAGACAATCGTGGCCTACCGCTGTGGACTCGACTTCCCACTCGCCGACACCCCGCCGGAAACGGTCACCCTCGAACACCGCCTCACCGATCCGGCGACGCTGGGCTGGCTGGTCGCACTCGGCGCCCGCATCGGCGCGAAACTCGGCCTGCCCCTGCAATTCCACACCGGTTTCGGCGATACCGATCTGCGGCTGCGGCATGCGGATCCGTTGCTGCTCACCGACTTCCTGCGCGCCACCGCGGGCTCCGGACTATCGGTCATGCTGCTGCACTGCTGGCCGTTCCATCGCAATGCCGCCTACCTCGCCCACGCCTTCGACCATGTGCGCCTCGACCTCGGCCTGACGATTCCCTATGTGGGACAACGGGCCGCGGCGGTGCTCGCGGAAGCACTCGAGCTGGCCCCCTTCCGTTCGATGCTCTATTCCTCCGACGGCTACGGACTTCCGGAACTGCACTATCTCGGCGCGGTGCTGTGGCGACGCGGGCTCGGCCGCCTGCTCGACGAATGGATCGCCGAGGACGTCATCACGACCGCCGACGCAGAGCGACTCGTCACCGCGATCGCGAACGGAAACGCCGCGAGCACCTATCCCGACTGAAGACCGGAATATCCCCGCACCGACAGGAGATTCGGCTCGATGAAGCGCTCGATCCTTGCCGTCGGCCTGGCGAGTGGCATGGTGCTGACCGCCGCCTGCGCGTACCGCATCGATTACATGCCATGGACGTTGACCATCGGCATCAAATTCGATCAGCCCGGGCTGTCGGTCATGGGCGAGGACGGGGTTCCGCACGGATTCGACGTCGATACCGCGATCTATATCGCGAAGTATCTCGGCGTCGATGCCGAGCGGATCAGCTGGCAGGAGGCGCCGTCGAATCGACGTGAAGGGCTGTTGGACCGCGGCGAGGTCGACTTTGTCGTGGCGTCGTATTCGATCACCGCCGATCGGCAGAAAGCGGTCTCCTTCGCCGGACCGTATCTGCTGGCCGGTCAGGATCTGCTGGTCCGTCGCGACGAGGTGGGCATCGATCGGCCGGAGGCCCTCGACGGCCGTACCGTGTGCACCGGCCAGGGTTCCACCTCGGCGGACAAGATCGAGCGCGACTTCGCGACGGGCGTGCAGGTCACCGTCGAGGAGACCTATTCGATCTGCGTGGACGAGCTGCTCGCGGGCGAGGTCGACGCGGTCAGCACCGATGATGTGATCCTCGCCGGATTCGCCGCACAGCATCCGAACGAGCTGCGGGTGGTGGGGCACCCCTTCACCCGCGAGCGATACGGCGTCGGCGTCAAAAAGGGCGACACCATCCTGCAGAGCAAGATCACCCACGCCATTCAGGCCATGATCGCCGACGGCGCCTGGGACCGCGCGGTGGCGGCGAATATCGAACCGTCGGGCTATCGGCCGCTGCCGGCGCCGATGATCTTCAATCCGCCGGACGCGCGCATCACAACGGACAATCCGAACGCCCCGGACCCGACACTCGCCCAGGCCGTCGAACGACTGGCCGCGACGGCCAATTCCCGACAGTGGCAATCCTTCGACGCGCTCGTCTGCCCGGAGGCGGTGTCGGCCGTCAACGCGCTGGTAAGGCAATACACGCCGCAATACGACGGGCGGATCGGCCCTGAGGTCGAGGACGCGGGCTTCACCGACACCATTACCGGAATCACCCAGACCGGCCCCGATTCCGCGACCTTCCTGGCACACGAATCCTTCTCCGACGTCCCCGCGAAATATCGGCAGTACTTCAAGGACATCGATTACACCGGGACGATGGCGCGCCGCGGCGGGACATGGAAGCTGTGCAGTCTGGCCGCCGATTTCGTGGAGCCGTGACCGTCGAAAAATGATGTGCCGATAGCTGTGCGGGGAATATAGCGTTGAAGGGGAACACACCGAACGAGAAAGGACGTTCCCCATGTTTCCCGTCGAGCTGCGCGGCACCAGGGCGCAGACGCTCATGTGGGCCAACGAGCACGATATCGAGCAGGCCGCGCTGCGACAACTGCGAAATATCGCGCAATTGCCATGGGTCCACGGCGTCCGCGTCATGCCGGACGTGCACCTCGGCAAGGGGGCGACGGTCGGCTCGGTGATCGCGATGCGCGATGCGGTCGCGCCCGCGGCCGTCGGCGTGGATATCGGCTGCGGCATGGAGAGCGTCAAGACCGATCTCACCGCCGCCGATTTGCCGGACAATCTGCATTCGCTGCGCTCGCGCATCGAAGCGGCGGTGCCGGTGGGGTTCCAGGCGCATAAGAATGCGGTCGATGTCGCGAAGTTGGGGGCGCGGTTCGCGGCCTCACACGGCGAGTTGGCCCGACACAATCGCGGCTGGGATCGCTTCTGGTCCGAATTCGGCTCGTTGGACCCGGGTGTGCAGGCGCTGGAATCCAAGGCGCACAAGCAGATCGGCTCGCTGGGTGGCGGAAATCACTTTATCGAGATCTGCCTGGACGAGAACGATTCGGTATGGATTCTGCTGCACTCCGGCAGCCGCAATATCGGCAAGGAACTCGCCGAGCGGCATATGACGGTCGCACGCGCACTGCCGCACAACCAGGATCTACCCGATCGTGATCTGGCGGTATTCCTTTCCGGCACACCCGAAATGGAGGCCTACCGGCGCGATCTGACCTGGGCGCAGGAATACGCCGCACGCAACCGCGCGGTCATGCTCTCCCTGGTATGCGATGCGGTGCGAGCGGAATTCGCTGGCCGCGAGGTGCGTTTCGACGAGCCGATAAGCTGCCACCACAATTATGTGGCGGAGGAGGAGATCGACGGTGTGCCGATGCTGGTGACCCGCAAGGGCGCGGTGCGGGCAGGTGCCGGCGATCTGGCGTTGATTCCGGGCTCGATGGGCACACGCTCATATGTGGTGCGCGGCAAGGGAAATCCCGCCTCGTTCCAGTCGGCGGCGCACGGTGCGGGTCGGCGGATGAGCCGGAATGCGGCGAAGAGGCAGTTCACCGTCGCCGATCTGATCGCGCAGACCGAGGGCGTGGAGTCGCGCAAGGATGCGGGTGTGGTCGACGAGATCCCGGCCGCGTACAAGGACATCGACGAGGTCATCGCCGCGCAGAGTGATCTGGTCGATATCGTCGCGACGCTGCGTCAGGTGCTGTGCGTGAAGGGGTGAGACACGTGCCGAATTGCGGTGGGAACAACCGCAATTCGGCCCGAAAACCTCAGCGACATCAGGCAGAGCGAATCACGTTGAGCGCCATCGCAATTCGGTCTGAACGTAGTCAGTGCCGCCGCATCGTGCCCGCGACGCCCGCACCGAGCAGCAAGACGCCGAGAATGAATGCGAAACCGCTTGTCACCCAGGTGATCAGCGCGAACCGCATCTCATCGGAGAGCACCGGAAGATCGTCGTGGATGATTCGCCAGGTGTCGTCCGGAAACAGGAAGTACACGAATCCCGGCACCACACCCCAAACCAGACCGGCCAGTACCGTGCCTGCCGGTGAGTACGCGGCCAACGCCGCCACCAGGAGCAACAGCAGCGCCCCACCGACGATCTGGAAGGTCGACCCGGCCCGATTGGCCGCGGACCCGAGAATGACCCACTGCCGGGTATCCATCGCCGCATGCGCGGCCAGCCCGATCCCGACCGGGGTCACCACCAGCCCGACCAGCAGGCCCACGACAGCCCGCCCGAACCCACCGGTACTGCGGAATTGGGCACCGGGCGGAGACCAACCCGGCGGCGGCTCGTAGTTGGTCACGGTTTCCTCCTGCGCGGTCCCACGGTCCGGAGCAATCGTCTCACCATATTGTCCGTTGTCCAGGAGTATTTCGCCGTTTCGGCCGAGTTGGCGGCGCGGGACGCATCAGTGTCCGCCGGTGTCCGGGCGGAAGCACCGGATACCGCTGGCCACGGTAGCCGCGCACCGATGTCGGTGCCATCCGGCACGATGGAGCCCATGACATCGGCGGCCGGCACCGAAGCGATCGACCTGACCTCGCCCGAACTGCGGGAGCGGGCCGAAGAGCTCCTGCGCGAACTCGCGGGACCACGAGCGCGGCTGCGCGAGGATCAGTGGACCGCGATCGAGGCGCTGATCGTGCGACGACGGCGGGCGCTGGTGGTCCAGCGCACCGGCTGGGGTAAGTCGGCGGTGTACTTCATCGCGGCCAAGCTGCTGCGACGCGCCGGGCGGGGCCCGACGGTTATCGTGTCGCCGCTGCTCGCACTGATGCGCAACCAGGTCGCCGCCGCCGAACGGGCGGGCGTCGTCGCGGCGACCATCAACTCCGGCAATGTCACCGAATGGGATGAGATCCACGACCGCGTGGCCGCTGGCGAGGTGGACGTGCTGCTGGTCAGCCCGGAGCGGCTGAACAATCCGGACTTCCGGGACCAGGTGCTGCCGAAGCTGGCCGCCGATGCCGGGCTGGTCGTGATCGATGAGGCGCACTGCGTCTCCGACTGGGGTCACGACTTCCGGCCCGACTACCGCCGCATCCGCACCCTGATCGCCGATCTCGGCTCCGATGTGCCGGTGCTCGCCACCACCGCGACCGCCAACGACCGGGTGGTCACCGATGTCGCGACCCAGATCGGCACGCAAACCCTGGTCCTGCGCGGCACCCTGGACCGCGAATCGCTGCACCTGTCGGTGCTCCGCTTCGACGACGCGGTCGAGCGCACCGCCTGGCTGAGCGGACACCTCGACGAACTGGCCGGCTCCGGCATCGTCTACACCCTCACCGTCGCCGCCGCGCACGATCTCGCCGACGTACTGAATTCACACGGCCACAATGTCGCCGCCTACACCGGACAGACCGATACCGCCGAACGCGAGGCACTGGAGGCTGCGCTGCTGAACAACGAGGTGAAGGCGCTCATCGCCACCTCGGCGCTCGGCATGGGCTTCGACAAACCCGATCTGGGATTCGTGGTGCATGTCGGCGCGCCGTCCTCCCCCATCGCCTACTACCAGCAGGTGGGTCGCGCCGGCCGTGGCACCGATCGCGCCGATGTGGTGCTGCTGCCCGGACCTGAGGACGCCAGGATCTGGAGTTACTTTGCCTCCGTTGCCTTTCCGCGCGAACACATCGTGCGCTCGGTACTCGACGCACTGGATTTCGACCGGGCGATGTCGACGGCCGCGCTGGAACCGCTGGTGGAGTTGAACCGCTCGCGACTGGAGATGGTGCTCAAGGTGCTCGATGTGGACGGCGCGGTGCGGCGGGTCCGCGGCGGCTGGATCGCCACCGGAGCGCCGTGGGCCTACGACACCGAACGCTACGAACGCCTGGCCGCGGCCCGCGAGGTCGAACAGCAGGCGATGATCGACTATCAGAGCACCACCGGCTGCCGGATGCAGTTCCTGCGCCGCCAGCTCGACGATCCGGGTTTGCCCGCGCTGGACGGCAATGCGCCCGGCTGCGGCCGCTGCGACAACTGCACCGGCACGCGTCTCGATACGAATGTCGACTCCGCCGCGATCGCCGCGACCCGCGCCCGGCTCGACCGTCCAGGCCTCGATCTCGCCCCGCGCAAGCAGTGGCCGACCGGAATGGCGAAACTCGGCATCCCGTTGTCGGGCAAGATCACCAACGGCGCGGAGACCGGGCGCGCCCTCGGCAGGCTCACCGACCTCGGTTGGGGCCAGCGCCTGCGCGCCCTCCTGGACGCGCCCGACGATCCGGTGCCGGATGCGGTCTTCGACGCCTGCATCGCCGTATTGCGCGAATGGAACTGGACGACCCGCCCGACCGCGGTGATGGCCCTCGAATCGCACCGCTATCCGGTGCTCACCGCCACCCTCGCCGCCCGCCTCGCCGAGGTCGGCCGCCTGCGTGACCTCGGCACGCTGCGGTTGCGTCCGGACCGGACGCCGGTATCGGCCGCGAACTCCGCGCACCGGGTGGCCGGGCTGTTCGATTCCTGGTCGATCCCGGACCTGAGTTCGGTCGACGGGCCGATTCTGCTCGTCGACGCCCTTTCCGATACCGGTTGGACGCTCACGGTGGCTGCCAACGCGCTCCAGAACGCGGGCGCGCCGGCGGTGCTGCCATTCGCACTGGCGACACAGACGTAGTCGGACCGACCTCTGCCGACAGGGCTGCGAGCCCGTCGTTTGCCAATCAGTAGCCGACAGGCTAGCGAACTTTTGGCGAACGTCCGTTTCGGACGGGGTGTTGTAGGTCACGATATGCACATGGACTCGAACATGCCCGCAGAACGGCTGCTCAGAGAGGTCACCTTGCGGTATGGCTCAGCCGAGGCGTTCTTCGAAACCTTGCACGATCTGCTCATCGACCCGATCGCCGACACCACCGAGCTACCGCCCATGCCAGAGCTGCACGGATACAACTGACCCAGCACGGACGGATACCGGTCGCGTCTCACTCGCGCGCGTCCGGTAGCCGAAGCGTCGGCGGGTCCGGTTCGATTCGCTTGGTGTCGCTCAGCCAGTCATCGGGCGGTATGGGCTTGCGCGGCTCGCGTACCCCAGCGGCGCCGCCACCGGGCTCGCCGGGATCCTGGCCACCGGCGGGCACCCTGCCGCCTCCGAGAAGTCGACGAATCGCTCGCATCAGGTTGGTCATCATGTCGTCAGTGTGCGCCGATCGACCTCGGTTGGCATCGGTGTTCACAACCGGCGAAGCCGCGGGTCAGCGCGTCGCGGCGACTAGTTCGACGATCTCGGCGGTAGTGCCGGTTTCGCCGAGGCGCGGGAAGATCTTGGCGATGCTGTGCTGGTGCGCCTCGGCATCGGAGTCGGTCATGGCGTCGACGGCCAGGGTGACGTGGTAGCCGTGTTCGTGCGCGGCGCGGGCGGTGGATTCCACGCCGATGCTGGTGGCGATCCCGGCCAGCACGATCTGGGTGATGCCGCGGCGGCGCAGTTGCAGGTCGAGGTCGGTGCCGTAGAACGCGCCCCAGTTGCGCTTGGTGACGTGGATGTCCTCGGGGTGACCGGTGAGATCGTCCACGATCTGATCCCAGCCCTGCGGCGGATTGCCGCCGGGGAACGGAAATTCATTGCGGCCCTTCGCCTGATCGGCGCCATCGGCCGCGAACGAGACCCGCACCAGCACGACGGGCAGGCCGTGTGCGCGGAAGGCGTGCGCGAGCGCCGCGGAGTTCTCGATGACCGCCGCGGCCGAATGCGGCTGACGCGGTGCGGCGACAATGCCGTGCTGGAGATCGATGACGACCAACGCGGTGCGCTCGTCGAGTGTGGTAACCGGCATGATGAGACCTTTCCGAGGTTGAGGTGTACAAAGATCAGGCTGCTGCGCGTCCCACTCGCGCCAGTGAGCGATCCGCGAGCGTGACGACCACGAGCAGCACCGAGGCGACGAGCAGCAGCACCGCCAACTCGTGTACTCCGGCACTGTCGGCGGCATGCGGGAATACGGCCGCATTGGCCGCCGCCGCGATCAACGCACCGAGATACATTCCGGTACGCAACAATCCGGCCGACGAGGCCATGCGCGCCGGATCGGCCTGGTAGTACAGCGCATTCTGATTGGCCAACCCGTTGAGCCCCTGCGGCAGGCCGATCAGCACGCCGAGCGCCACCAACAGCCAGATGGCGGTATGCGGACCCAGGAACAGCAGGCACGCACACGCCGCGACCTGCAGCAGAGCACCCGCGATGAGCTTGCCACGCACCTGCCGACGCCGCCCGGTGATGGCGGTAATCGCTATGGCGCTCAACGACATCGGCAACAGCACCAGCCCGGCCACGGACGCGCTCAGCGATCGCCCCTCCTCCAACCATTGCGTAAAGCCATAGAGGAAGGCATAAGCGGTGACGAAGGCGAGCACCTGACGGCCATAGGTGGCCAGCAGCGGCGCATTGCCGCCGAGCACCCGCAGATCGATGAACGGCTCGGCGGCGCGCAACTCCCGCACCGCGAACGTCAGGCCGACCGCACCGGCGATCACCAGCAGATACCAATGCGCGACAGCCGGTTTCATCAGAAACAGCATCGAAGACACGAGCGCCCCCGCGAACAACACCATGCCCGCGATATCGACCCCGCCGCCCTGCCGCGCCCGCACCGCCGCGGGCAATTCGGCCACTTTGGGCAGGCTCATCCGCCCGAGCACCAGGCAGGCCAATGACAGCGGCACATTGATGGTGAAGATCAGATGCCAACCGCCGACGCCGATCAGCGCACCGCCCAGCGTCGGCCCGACCACCGCCATCACCTGATTGGCGATCGACAGCAAGGCGAGCACTCCGGCCGGACTCTGCGCCCCGGTGCGCTCGGATTCGCTGCGCAGCAAGAACATCGAGGCGGGATACGCCGCAGAGGTGCCGAATCCCAGCAGCACACGGGACAGGATCAGGATCCCGAGACCGGGCGCGAGCGCACCGAGCACACCCGCGATGCCGACCAGTGCGGTGCCGATCAGATAGAGCTTGCGCGGCCCGTATCGGTCGACGAGTCGGCCGACCACCGGCTGCCCGACCGCGGTGGCCAGGTAGAGCGCAGAGACCAGCCAGATGGTCTCCGACGGCGGTGCGCCGAAGGCCTTTCCGATGGGCACCAGCGCCACCGCGAGCATCGAGGAGTTGATCGGGTTCAGAATCGAACCGAGGATCATCGGCGCGATCAGCTGGCGATCGAATCCTGTTGCGCCAGTGGACAGGCCAGGACGTGCCGCTTCGACGGCCGTCATGATTGGGCCAGGTCGTCGAGGAGCGCGAGTGCTTCGAGAATGGTGCGTCGTTGTGCCTCCGTGCACCGTTCGTGCAGGGTCCGCGCCAACCACTCCTGGCGCACCCGCCGGTCACCCTGCAGCCGCGCGCGCCCGGCGGCGGTCAATGACAGCGACTGCTTGCGCCCGTCCGCGGGATCCGGGCGGCGCTCGACGAATCCGTAGCGATCCAGGGCCGCGACGGTCATCGCCATCGACTGCGGCCGCACCCGTTCGGCCGCGGCCAGCTCACTGGTCGACGCCGCGCCGTCCTTGTCCAAGCGGCTGAGTACCGCGGCTTGCGACGGCGAGAGGTCGTCATCGGCGGCCAGTTCGCGCATGCGCCGTCGCAGCCTGCCGAAGACAACCCGCACCTCACTGGCGGCCCGGACGGCGGATTCGGAGATCTCTTCGTCCATGCCATCGACTCTAATTTATTCAGTCTCACCTGTACAGTTCCAACTGCACAGTTTGGGCTGCATATCACTCGGATGCGCGCTTTGGCCCCACCGAGCCGTTATGGTCGGACAGGTGGCCAATAAGTCCGCCTCGCCCGCCGTCGAACTCGATGTCGGCGACCGCACCGTCCGCATCTCCAACCCGGACCGGATCTACTTCCCGGAGTCCGGCGCGACCAAGCTCGACCTGGTGCAGTACTACCTGAGTGTCGGGGACGGCATCGTCCGCGCGCTGCGGGATCGGCCCTGCATGTTGCATCGATTTCCCAAGGGGCTCGCGGGCGACAAGGTGCATCAGAAGCGACTGCCCGCTGGCGCGCCGGACTGGATTCCGACCGTGCGGGTTTCCTTCCCGCGCTATGGCAGGCATGCGGACGAACTCTGCGTGGACAAGTTGGCCGATGTCATCTGGGCGGTGCAGATGTCGACGGTCGAGTTCCACCCCTGGAACTCGCGCCGCGCCGACACCGAGCGCCCCGACGAATGGCGGATCGATCTGGATCCGATGCCGCACTGTCCGTGGTCGCGGGTGCAGCGGGTGGCCGGCGTCGCACGCGAGGTGCTCGACGAGTTGGGCGCGGTCGGCTGGCCGAAGACCTCCGGCGGCAAAGGCCTGCACATCGACGTCCGCATCGCGCCGGAGTGGGGTTTCACCGAAGTGCGGCGCGCGGCACTGGCCTTCGCGCACGAGGTCGAGCGGCGCGCGCCCGACGATGTGACCACCACCTGGTGGCGCAAGGATCGCGATCCGAAGCTGCTGTTCGTCGACTACAACCAGAACGCCCGCGACCACACCATCGCCGCCGCCTATTCGGTGCGCGGCGTACCGGAGGCGACCGTCTCCACCCCCATCCGCTGGGACGAGATACCCGATATCGATCCGCGCGATTTCACGATGAAGACCGTCCCCGCCCGCTTCACCGAATTCGGCGATCTACACGAGGGCATCGACGACGCGGTATTCCGCATCGACGAACTACTGGAGCGAGCCGACCGCGACAACCTGGAAGTCGACCTCGACGAAGACTGACCACCCCGCACAGCACACACCCGCTATACCGGGTTGCGCAGTCGGCACCGAGAGTGCGCAAGCCCCAGGCGATGACCCGACCCGTCGCACGGCCCAGTGGTGCGGACCCCACGACGCGCACCGATGCTACGGTTCGCTTCGGAGCCGGCCGCGCTCCATGGTCCTGCCCGCGATAGGAGGTCGTCCATGAGCCCTGCCGAGGTTCCGGTTCCGATCGCGATCGGCCCATCCATGCCCCCTCCGACATTGCTGCGCAAGGCGGTCGTGGAAGGCGGCGCGACCGTTTCGGATCTGTCGGAGGCCAGGGGCCTGATCTGGTCCGCTGGTCCCCGCGAATTCCCGGATGAGCTGCCGGGCACCCTCGAATGGGTGCAGCTCCCGGCGGCCGGTGTCGAGGACTGGTTCACCGCGGGCATCTTCGCCCGGCATCCCGACATCCGATTCACCTCGGCCGCAGGCGCTTTCGCCGCCAGCGTGGCCGAGCACGCATTGATGTTGCTGCTCGCCGGGGTGCGCTATCTGCCCGAACATCTCCATGCCGGGAGTTGGCGGCAGCAGGAGTTCTTTCCCCACGTCGACACCCTGCACGGGAAGACCGTCGCGATCGTGGGCGCGGGTGGTATCGGCCGCGCCCTGATCCCGATGCTCGTTCCGCTGGGCGTGCACGTCATCGCCGTCAACCGCTCGGGCCGACCGGTAACCGGCCCGGGCATTCCCGAGACCGTCGAGACGATCCCCGCCGACCAGCTCGCCCGCGTCTGGCCCCGCACCGACCATGTCGTCATCGCCGCCCCGGCCACCCCCGCCACCCGCCATCTGGTGGGCGCCGACGAACTCGCCCGCCTCAAGCCGACATCCTGGATCATCAATGTCGCCCGCGGCAGCCTGATCGACACCGACGCCCTGGTGGCCGCGCTGGCCTCGGGCGCGATCGCCGGCGCGGGCCTCGACGTCACCGACCCGGAACCCCTACCCGACGGCCACCCCCTCTGGGTGCTGCCGAATGCCATTGTCACCCCGCATGATTCGAATCCCCCACAGCTGCGACTCGCCGCCTTCGCCGACCACGTGACCGAGAACGTGCTCCGCTTCGTAACCGGCCGAGACCTCCTCGCACCGATCGACCCGCACCGCGGCTACTGAGACCACCCGCCGGGTACGGATTCGGCGCGATTCCGCTCCGCTGCCGCCGATCCGCGCCGTGATCGGCCTTTTTTAAATGTGCCATTGACAACTGGCACATTCATGGATGACGCTAGGTACATGACAAGGTCAACGAGGACCTCGGTCCCCGGCGTTCCGACGGTGCCGTCGGCACGGTCCAGGCTCGCTGCCACGGCATGCGAGATCGGACTGCGGCCGCTGAACAATGCGGTACCCATGAACGCACCGGGAGTGTGGTTCGCACGCAAACTGATCGCGACGATCATGGCCACGGCGGGTCCACCGCCGCGGGGCACGGCCGTCTCACAGGTCAGGTCCGGCGCTGTCCGCGGCGAATGGGTCCGTGCCCAGGGCGTGGATTTCGGACCACGCGCCATCTACTACATCCATGGCAGCGGTTATGTGCTCTGCTCGGCCCGCACCCATCGCGGACTTGCCGCACAGCTGTCCAGGAAGACCGGGCTGCCGGTCTTCCTCACCGACTACCGGCTCGCGCCGGAGCATCGGTTTCCGGCCGCCGCCGATGACGTCGAGGCCGGATACCGCTGGCTGCTCGACCGCGGCTTCGCCGCACAAGACCTGGTGATCGCCTGCGATTCGGCGGGTGGACATCTGGCTCTGGATCTGCTCATCGAGAACGCACGCCAGGCCCGGCCGCAGCCCGCCGCCGTTGCGATGTTCTCCCCGCTGCTCGATCTGACCCTCGCGCTGGCCGCCGAACAGGAACGGCGGCAACGGGATCCGGTCATCTCGGCCCGCGCGGCCAGCCGACTCCCGCACGCCTACACCCGAGGTCTGCCCGCCGACGCACGACGCCTGCGGCTGCAAGTGCCACCAGGCATGGCCCTGCCACCGATGCTGATCCAGGTGGGCGGCGCCGAAATGCTCAGTGCCGACGCCCGACATCTACACGAGATGGTGCGTGGCGCGGGCGGCGATTGCGAACTCGAGATCTGGCCGGGCCAGGTGCACGTCTTCCAGGCGCTGCCGCTGCTGGTGCCGGAAGCCGACAGGGCACTGCACCGGGCCGCCGAATTTCTCTGTGCCGCACTGATTTCCCGCACTATCCCGGAGAAGGTGAGTTGACATGTTCGGACTGGAAAGGCTGATCCCCATCGGCATCCGGCCGCGCCGCAGCCACGGCGCCCGCGCGGTGGTGACCGGCGCGGGCAGCGGCATCGGCCGGGCCTTCGCACTCGAAATCGCCGACCGCGGTGGGCAGGTGATCTGCGCCGATATCGATGAATCCCGCGCCGACGAGACCGTCGCGCTCATCGAACGCAACCACCCGGGCGCCGCGCACGCCTTCCGCTGCGATGTCTCCCGGCGCGAGGATGTGGAAGTCCTTGCGCGCTTTGCCGAATCGCTGTTCGAACGCCCGGTCACGCTGGTGGTCAACAATGCTGGCGTCGGCATCGGCGGAAAGCATGTGGGCGAGATCGGTTTCGACGACTGGCAGTGGGCGCTCGGCATCAACCTGTGGGGTGTGGTGCACGGCTGCGAGATCTTCGCACCGCAACTGCGCGCCGCCCGCCGCGGTGGAATCATCAATGTCGCCTCGGCGGCCGCCTTCGCCGCCGCGCCCTCGATGGCGGTCTACAACGCGTCCAAGGCCGCGGTGCTATCGCTGTCGGAGACCATGGCGGCCGAAATGAGCGGCACCGGAGTCGCGGTCACCGTGCTGTGCCCGACCTTCGTCAAGACCAATGTGGCACGTGACGGCCGCATCACCGAGCAGTCGGCCCGACTCGCCGACACCCTCATGCGCCTGACCGGGTTCTCCCCCGACCGGGTCGCGCGCACCACCCTCGACGCCCACGACCGCGGCCAGCTGTATGTGCTGCCGCAACTGGACGCGCACCTCATCTGGCGGCTCAAGCGCTACTTCCCCGCCCAGTACACCTATGCCCTCGGGCTCCTGGATCGGCTACTGCCACAGGAGAGCTCGACCACCAAGGACCGCTCCACGGTCTCCGATAAAACGGGAGTCTGATCATGGCCAACGCTGGCTCTTTCGAGCGACCCGCAAGCGGTCGCTACGGTATGGACTTCGAAGATATGCTCCGCAAGATCAAGGATCGCCAGTGGGCGCTGGCCGATATCGATTGGGATGCCCCTGGCGCGGAGACGATTTCGCCCGAGCTGCACGCCAGGCTCAAGCCGTTCATGGCCGATCTGATGTGGATCGAGAATGTCGGCGCGCGCGGCTTCGCCGCCATGGCGAAGAAGGCGCCCAATGAGACGCTGCGCGAGATCTACCGCTATTTCCACGCCGAGGAGCAGAAGCATGCCAATGCCGAACTCGCGCTCATGCGGCGCTGGGGCATGCTCGACGGCGATGAGATTCCGCAGCCGAATGTGAACGTCAAACTGGTCATCGACTTCCTGGACCAGTACTCCGACGATATGTCGCTGTCGTTCCTCGGCACGGTGATCCCGATGCTGGAGGTCGCCCTCGACGGTGCGCTGATCAAGTTCATCATGGACGAAATCGAGGATCCGATCTGCCAAGAGGCGTTCAAGAAGATCAACGCCGACGAATCCCGGCATCTGGCCGTGGATTTCGCGGTGATGGATCTGCTCGGGCACGCACAGATGCGCAAGCTGCTCATTGATCTGGTCGGCGGCTGGGCCAAGCCGTCGTTCATCATCGGCGTGCTGAGCTATGTGCCGCTGCTGAACAAGATGCGCGACAACATTGTCGAAATGGGCGTCGACGAGGAGAAGCTGTACGCGGCGCTGAAGCGCTACGCGAATGTCGGCGAGCGCAGCGAGTTCGCGCGCAGGCTGCCGATGTATCAGATCGTGAAGATGCACGGCGGCTGGGTGATCAACCGCGGCCACCCCTATCACCTGGTGGCCGACGCACTGGTCAAGATCAGCGCCCGGGTGCCGAAGCGGTTGCTGCGCCCGCAGCCGACCTGGTCCAAGGAACTCACCTACGAGCCCGCGGCATGACGAAGGAAGCCATGACTACAGCATCGCGCAGCGTTTCGATGAGGGGTGGCGGTCCGCAGACAGGTGGGCCGCTGGATGTCGCCATTATCGGCGGCGGATTCGCCGGTATCGGCGCCGCGATTCGCCTGAAACAAAAGGGAATCGGTGATTTCGCGATCTTCGAACGCGGCACCGCGATCGGCGGAACCTGGCGCGACAATACCTATCCCGGTGCGGCGTGCGATATTCCGTCGCGGTTGTACTCCTACAGTTTCGCGCCGAACCCGGATTGGTCGCACACCTACTCCGGCAGTAGTGAAATCCTCGGCTACATCGAGTCGATGGCGGCGCAGTTCGGGCTGCACAAGCATTTTCGCTTCGGCTGCAATGTCACCGGGATCGCCTTCGACGAGGACGCCGGGGTCTGGGAGATCACGATCGAAGGCCGAGCCGCCGCCGTTCGCGCCCGGACCGTGGTGCTGGCCTCTGGGCCACTGGCCAATGCGAGTCTGCCGAATATTCCGGGTATCGAGGACTACCGGGGACACAAGATCCACAGTGCCCGTTGGGATCACGACTACGACTTCACCGGTAAGAAGGTCGCGGTCGTCGGCACCGGAGCAAGTGCGGTGCAGATCATCCCGGAACTGGTCGAGCGGGCGGCCTCGGTCAAGGTATTCCAGCGGACGCCAGGATGGGTACTGCCCCGGGTCAATCGGCGCACCACACCGCTGACCAAACAGCTCTACCGCCGGGTGCCCGCGGCCGAATCCCTTTCGCGCCTGGCCTGGTTCTACGGGCATGAATCCGTGGCACTCGGCGTGGTCTGGAATACCCCGCTGACCAGGGTCGTCGAACTGGTCGGGCGGGCCCAACTGCGCCGGCAGGTCAAGGATCCGTGGCTGCGCCGCCAGCTCACCCCGGACTTCCGCGCCGGATGCAAGCGACTGCTGATGACCGACGACTACTACCCGGCGCTGCAGCGCGAGAATTGCAAACTGATCACCTGGCCGATCGCCCGCATCGCCGAGCACGGCGTCCGCACCGCGGAAGGTATTGAGCACCAAGCCGATTGCATCGTTTTCGCCACCGGATTCGATGTCTCCAAGACCGGCACGCCCATCCCGATCGTCGGCCGGGACGGGCGGGTGCTCGCCGAGGAATGGCGGCGCGGCGCCTACGCGTACAAGAGCATCGCGGTATCCGGGTATCCGAATCTATTCTTCACCTTCGGGCCGAACTCGGGGCCGGGACACAATTCGGCGCTGGTGTACATGGAGGCCCAGATCGACTATCTGGTGAACGCGATCGGCACCATCCTCGACCGGAATCTGCGCATGCTCGACGTGCGCCGCGACCGGCAGGACCGCTACAACGCCGCAATCCAGCGGCGGCTGGGCGCCACCACCTGGAACTCTGGCTGCCGCAGCTGGTATCTCACCGAGGACGGATTCAACGCGACCATGTATCCGGGCTTCGCCACCCAGTACGTCGGTCAGCTGCGGACGGTGAACCTCGACGATTACCACGTGGTACCCGCGAGCGCGCGTACCACGAAGCCGCGGAGCGCGGCGGTTTCCTAGATGACGGACAGCTGGTTGTTTCGAGCGACCTGCAAGCAATCGCTGCTGGTTGTTTCGAGCGACCTGCAAGCAATCGCTGCTGGTTGTTTCGAGCGACCTGCAAGCAATCGCTACGGTGGGCCAGGACGCTAGACTCGGTCGGTTCGAAGACCGCGTCCAGGCCGCCGGTGCAGCGTGCCGCAGTCGCTATGGGAGGTGATATCGGTGCCGGAGTACCGGATCGATGATCTCGCCCGCGCCGCGGGCACCACGAGCCGGAATGTGCGCGCCTACCAGGAACGCGGGCTGCTACCGCCGCCGGTCGGCAAGGACGGGCGCGCGAGCATCTACGACGATTCGCATCTGGAACGGCTGCGGCTCATCGACGCGCTATTGCAGCGCGGCTTCACCACCGCCCATATCGCCGATTTCATCACCAGCTGGGAGACCGGCAAGGACCTCACCGAGGTGCTCGGCCTGCAGCACGCGGTGACGGCCGCATGGGCCAAGGACGAAACCTTCGAGGTCCCACGCGAACTCATCGGCACCATTCTCGGCACCGATACCGACGAACTCGTCGACCGGCTGGCGGAGATGAAACTCGTGCGGATCGACGGCGATACCGTCGCGTTCACCGACACCGCGCTGCTCACCTCCTTCGCCGAATTGCACGAATACGGCCTGGAACTGCGCACGCTCATCGAGATCTACGCCAAGGTCGCCGACCGCATCGATGACATCACCCACATCATGATCACGGCCGCCAAACAGCACATCGTCGACGAACACGGACCCGGCTGGCTACCCGAGACCAGTAGCGAAATCGCCGACACCACAACGATGCTCAACAAGATGCGCGAACTGGCCGTCGCCTCGGTGCATGCCACCCTGGCCCGGTCGCTCGATGTCACGCTGCGGCGCGAGTTGGGCGATTACCTCGCCACCGCCGCGGAGCGCGAGCGCGGACGCACCGGCTCATTGCCCGACGTGCCTTGACCGCCAACCGGATTCGCTGGGCCGATGGGGATGGCAGCCGACCGAACGGGTACGCGCAGGCCGCGATCGCGGACGGTTGGTTTCGAGTGTTCACGCCGCCGATTGCCGGGCGTCGGTGCGGCCGAGCGTTTCGGCGCGGCAGGCACGGTGCTCCGGGCACAGGTAGGCAAATCCGGGCCGGATGAATGCCGGGTCCAGTCGCTGGGCGAACGTCAAGTTTTCGCGACGCCAGCAGTCGCCGCATACCACCTTGTTCATGTGGCACCTCATTCCGCTCACGGGACGTGTGAGCAGGAGTTCCCAATTCCAACCGAATCCATGCCATGTGCGCCCATGGCAACACAACCGTTACTTCGCACCGGCGTGCATTGCGTGTCTGCGGCTCACCGGACACCCTGCGTAACTACGGTGGTGCGCATGCATCGTGCTACCGACCTCGGGACCTGACCGCGTCATGCGGCAAACAGGTCCGAACGTCCCCACTGCCCCGGGCCGGATCCCGCTGCTCGGCCACAGCGTGGTCGCGCTGCGCCACGGACTGGATTTCGTGATGTCACTGGCCGAGATCGGACCGATCGTTCGGATCTATCTCGGGCCGCGACCGGCCTATGTGCTCACCACTCCCGATCTGATCCGCGAAGTCGGCCTCGGCGAGGCGGGTGAATTCCACCGCGAGGAGCTGCGCGAGGCCATTCAGGACGTCATAGGTGGCGCGTCGAATGTGCTCAGCGGTAAGCCGCACGAACTGCGCCGCCGGATGATCGCCCCCGCGCTGCGGCAACATCGGCTCAACGAATACGCGATCGTCGCGGCAGATCTCGCGAACTCGTGGGCCGCGTCGCTGACCGAACGACGACTGAATCTGGTCGACGAGGCGCATCGCTTGGTGCTCGACATCATCTCTTCCACCTTGTTCACCGCCGATTTCGGCGCTGCCGCGAAACGCGAAGTCCAGCAAAACATTCCATGGCTGCTGCGCCAGGTGGTGCAGCGCGCCGCCCTTCCCCGGCCGGTGCAGCGCCTGCGCTGGCTCGCCAACCGCCGCTTCGCCACCAAATCCGCTCAGCTGCGCGCCGATATCGGTGGCGTCATCGCCGAATACCGCCGCGCCGACCGCGATTTCAACGATGTGCTCTCCGCCCTGATCCGCCACACCGATCCGGAGACGGGGACGCGGCTATCCGATGCGGAGATCGTCGACGAGCTGATCCTCATGCTCGCCGCCGGTCTCGGATCCACCGCCTCGATCCTCGGCTGGGTTTGGCACGAGATCATGCGGAATGCCGATATCGCGACCGAACTCCGTCGCGAACTCGACGATTTCGTCGGGACCGGCCCGGTCCGCGCCGAACACGTCGCCGCCCTGCCGTATCTACACCTGGTAATCCTCGAAACGCTGCGCTTCTGGGGCCCGTGGGTCAGCACCCAAACCGCGGACGGCGCGGTCACCATCGGCGGCACCACCCTCCCCGACGGCTCGCTGATCGTGTTCAGCCCCTACATGATCCACCACAACAAGCACTACTACCCGGCCCCGGAGAGATTCGATCCGGACCGCTGGTTTCCGGACCGCGTCGAGGAGATCGATAAGAAGGCGATCCTCCCCTTCGGCATCGGTGCCCGTCACTGCCCCGGCAGCAATTTCGCGGTGATGACCATAACCCTCGCCACCGCGGCCCTATTTTCCCGCTGGGAGCCCACGCCCGACCCGACCTACCAGGTGAAACCCATCAACCGCGACTTCGTGGCCGCACCCTCCCGCCTCCCGGTGGACCTGCGTCCCCGCTGACGAGGCGCAGGAGCCGCGTCGGGGCTTACGTCAGCGTGATCGCCTGAGTTATCAGCGCTATGTACGTCGTCAGGATGAACAGGACGGCAGGAAGTACCGGGTAGTCCGGCCGGGTGCCGCGCAGGAACTTCAGCGCCCCCCAGATCGGAAGCAGTAAGAGCGCCAAGGGAATCCAGGCGACAACTGCCTGAGCCGATGTGTAGGTCCATGGTTGGACGAGGACGATATCGGTGAGCGCTGCGACGGCGGCGCACAGCAGTCCGAAGGCGGTGCTGCCGATGGGGCCGAGGGCATTGGAGTAGAAGAGCTCATCGCGACGGCGCGTTCGGGAAGTCTTGCGGGCGAATTCGAATTGCAGGAATGCGCCGGCGAAAATCAGAGCGACGGCGGCGGTCTGCCAAGTAGCGCGGACTTCGCCGGTATCCGCGGCGGAGAGGATGACGTAGGCGGTGACCAGGAGCTGGACCGGATAGGTGACGGCCAGGTTCACCAGGATGTCGGTTCGAATGGTGACCGACAGGCGCTCGAGACCCCACAGGGCCAGCCCGTAGGCGAGAACGGCGGCGATCATGAGCGCGGAGATCGCCGACAGGGTCAGGCTCGCGGCTATCGCCCCGATGGCGATGACGGTCATGGCGGCGCGGAGTTCGGTGGCGGTGATCGCGCCGGTGACCAGGGGACGGTCCGGGTTGTGGACGCGGTCGTAGTCGAGGTCCTTCTGTTCGTCGACCATGCGCAGATACAGCAGGACGAACGCGACGACGACGATGCGCAAGACCGTCGACCCCGTGGGGTGCCACGACGAATTCGGTTGCGACACAAGGGCTGCGGTGCCCTCCAACGCCAGCACCCAGAGCACGCCGTAGAGGACGTAGTGCGGCTTGTACATGACCGCGGTGAAGCGACCGATGCGAACGACCGAGTCGAGGAGGCCAGCGGAGGAAGCGCTGCGCTGGCTCATCCGTCGGTCCACCGGTCCCACATGGTCACCTCCGCGGCCGGTGTGCGCCGCGGGGCCGGCCCCCGAGTACCGGGCAGCAGATGCGCGACCGGCAGCATCGCGACCTGGGTGGCCTGGTCGAACGGAATACCCAGCAGATCGGAGATCTCACGCTCGTAGGCCAGATGCGCGGTCGTCATGGTGGAACCGAGCCCGCGTTCGTGCAGAGCGAGCATGAAGTTCCAGACTGCCGGGTAGATGGAACCGTAGAAGCTCGCGAGCAGCAGCGGCGACGCGTTCGCGGGCAGACGCCCCAGGGAGCAGACGACGACCAGTGCGGGCACCTCGTGCAGATGCGCGGCGAGGTGCTGACCGGAGGCCAGATCCCCGAGTTGGTCGGGACGCGGTGTGCGCGCGGAAAGGTAAGCGGCGAAACCCTTTCGGTAGTACTCGCCGATCTGCTGTTTGGTCGCCGGATCCTCGACCACGAGGAAGCGCCACGGCTGACGGTTGGTGCCGCTCGGGGCGTGTACCGCGATGTCGAGGCAGTCCAGTAGATCCTGGCGTGCGACCGGGCGGGTCAGGTCGAGGCGGCGGCGGAAGGCGCGGGTGGTGGTCAGCAGGTCGCTGCCCTTGAACTCCTCGCCCATCAGATCCCTCCGGTATCGGCCTTGGAAACCAGTGCGTCCTCGGCGAATTCGAGATCGATCCGGGCGGCCACGGCGTCGGCCTGCTGGATCTCGCAGTGGATCACGATATTGCCCGCACCCTGATCGGTGATCTCCGCGGTGCATTCGGCGGGCAGGTCCAGCTCGACGAATCGGTCGAACGTGCTTGCCACACATTCGAGTTGGGGCAGATCACGCACGACCATCGACAAGGCGGTCTGGCGGCAGGCCTCGATGAGCAGGCTGCCGGGGACATGGTCGAGCTGGTGGTCGAACAGGAACGGATGGCCCAGGTCTGGAACGAGCGTTGCCCTGGCGATCGCGCCATCGCGAACCGGCGGGCTGATCACCACATTGCGCCAGTTCTCTCGGCCCACCGCGGCCGGTTCGGCGCGTTCGGTGAGTGCGGAGGCACCGCGAAATGGGCCGAGCCCCAGGCTTTCCCGGAATCCGCTGCGTAGTGCCGACCACTGCCGTGCGGTCACCCAGGAGAAGGATCCGTCCACCGTCAGCATCGGCTCGCCGTCGGATTCGATCTCGAGCACCATATCCAGGCCGTGCAGCACGCCGCCGCGCTGGTGCCGCTGCGGAACTCGCACTTGCATGACCAGATCCGCTGGCGCGGTGCGGACCTCCCAAGCTGACGTATCGGAGCCGGTGCCATTGAAAGTGCGCACCACGAAAGCCATTTCGGGTGGCACCCCATAGAACTTGTGTGTCAATGCGATCGCGGCCTGCCGCGCCGCCTCCATCACCACCAGCGGATCGTGGCGCACCGCGAGCGATCCGGCGTGGTCGCCGTAATAGGCGTGCATTCTGGGTAGTTGGGCCCCGGCGACGAAGGTGTGCTCGCCCACGGTGTCCAGCGAGGTGACGAACACTTCGGAGACCGCGCATCGGTGCGCGAGTTCCCGGGATATCGTGCGGATATGGCTTGCCGTCTGTACGGCGGCCGCGTCTGTGGTCACGGTCGACCCTCCAACCATTCTTCGGCCGCCACCGGCCGCAACGTCTGCGGCCCGGTGCCCGTCCGCATGGGAAGTACATAGGATCCGAGTACGATGGCCGACCACGGATCGAGGTCGCGGCCGTCGGCCCAGGCCAGATAGAGCAGCTGCGCGCAGTCCGCATCAGAGGCCGGATCGAAGCCCGGTGAAACCGTCGTACCGGCCCGTTCGAGATCGTGCAGCACTCGGTCGAGCGCATCCGCCCGCTCGAAGGTGCGCTCGGGTGTGCGCGCGTAGAGGTCCCGCGCGATGGCGGTCGCCTCCGCCGAGTGGTCCTCGCCAGTGCAGGCCTGTGCGATCACCCTCGCTCGGCTCCACTCGTCCAGGTAGATGGCGAGTTCCCGCAGCACGTCGGCGGGATCGTCGGGTGAATGCACCAGATTCAGCAGATAGTTGTGGCGGCCGAGCCGATACCGCAGTTCGCCCGGGCGACGCTTGCGGGGATCGGTCGCGCCCTTCGCCTCGGTCAACCGCACCGGAACCGGCAATTCACCGTCGGATCCGTGCACGACGAGCACCAGCACATCCGAGATGCCGACCAGCAGATCGGCGAGGCGTCGGCGTTCGGGGGAGGCGATATTCCAGGCGAAGTACCACAGGGCACGGGCCAGATGCCGGTCCACCGGGATGCGGCATGCGCCGACGACGCGAAATCCGTTGTCGGTCAGCCAGTTCAGTGTCGGTTCGACGGAACGGGCGACGATCGCGTCCGGCTTGAGCAACAGCAGCGAATGTTGTCTGGCGAACTTGGCCGCATCGACACCGAGCCGGTCGAGCTGGTCGACGGATTCCTGGACGTAGGTGTCGGCGACGTAGGCGTCGACCTTCTCCGGCGACGGCGTCAGCGCGCTCAGCAGCTGCCGCAGCGGCTCAGGTGTTGTGGCCGTCATCGGACGCCTCCGAAGTCGTTGCCGGCCAGGACATCCTCGATCGAGGGCAGCGGAAGTCCCAGGTATCCCGATTCCAGGCAGTGGTCCAGTAGCAGCCGCAGATACTCCTTGCCACTCGGCGGGGACGGCTGGCCGAGTAGGACGTCGGCGCGGTCGGTGTCGAAGACCAGGCGTCGCCGGAAGTAGCTGGTGTACAGCGAACCGATGCGGCGGTAGTACTCCCGCTCGATCGGCTCGAGGTCGTCCTCGGAAAAGGTCGCCTCCGGTACGAAGGTGGCGACCTCGAAGGACGGATATTCGGCGAGCACGTCGGACACCTCGCGCAGGGACAGGGTGTCACCGCCGAGCGCGTGCAGCGTCCGGTTCTGCGCGGAATCGAAATCCAGTACGGCAGCGGCGATCACATCGGCGACGTGGTCGACCGGCGCCAGCGACAGCGTCGCGTCGTAGCGGCCTGGCAGCGATCGGAGCTTGCCCTCGACCATGAGTTTCACGACGGTGTAGAGGTTCTTGTACTCCCGGATCGCGCCGGTATCGCTGGCGCCGGTCACGATGCCAGGGCGCACTATGACCCAGGGCAGCCCCTCTTCCCCTGCGGCTCGCACCAGCTGTTCGGCGCGAAACTTGCTCTCCTCGTAGCCATTTCCGAAACTTTGGCCCGCGTCGAGCTCATCCTCGGTGATGGTGCCGCCGCGCATGCCACAGACGTAGGCGGTGCTGACGTGCACCAGCGGCACATCCCACTGGCGGGCGAGCGCGATAGCGTTCGCGGTGCCGCGCACATTGAGTTCCTCGTATTCCGCGGCCGTCGCGTCGAATGCCGTTGTCGCCGCGCAGTGCACGATGACGCCGACCCGCTCCGCCAGATCCGCGGCGACCCCCGCGGACAGTCCGAATCCGGGTACCCGGACGTCACCCGCGACCGCCGTGCCCGCCTCGATGAGCGTGCCGTCGTTGCGCACGATGGTCGAATTGCTGTGCAGCACAGCGGCAACCGGCCGACTCGCGGCCGCGAGCCGCGCCACCACCTCAGCGCCGACCAAACCCGCCGCGCCGGTCACCAGGACGGTATCGCCCCGGCTCATCCGCGCACCTCACCGACGTCGTCGGTGGCCGCCAAAGTGCCGGAGACCAGGGCGATTACCGCATCGACCCGGCGGACACCGACCAACTCCTCCGGGCGATAGCGCGGCAGCCCGAAGGCGCGCTCCAGGACGACCGTGAGTTCCATCAGACGCAGCGAATCGAATCCGAGATCTTCCACGAGGCGGTGGTCGTCCGCCAGTTCGGCCGGTGGTTCGGGGGCCATGGCCAGGACGAGTCTGCGCACCTTCTCGGCGGTCGTGATGTCGGCTACCGCCGTCATGAGGGCTCTCCTTCCCGGAGATGAGGTTGTTGGCCACCGGAGGTCAGCAGATCGCGGGCCTCGTCGAGGGGCAGGTCGGTGTTCAGATAGCCAGCGATGCGCAGCCAGTCGTAGCCGATCGCCAGGGTGCGCCGCCATTGCTCACGCGAATCGAAGGAGGCCGGGAATCCCGTCGTCGCCTCGGAGCCCGCGGCGACCCATCGGACCGAGGTGACGAAATCATCGAGTATCGCCAGGCCGGCGAGGGTATCGCCGCCGGTGCCGATGATTTCCGAGAAGCGCACCCGCCGTGCCGATTCCAGCCGCGTCAGCAGCTCGTCGCGGCGCATGGCGTGCTCCGGCAACAGACGCCGCAGCGTCTGCATGGGCGCGACATCGGCCGGCAGCGGGTGAATTCCGAATGCGGACAACAGGACACGCACCGCCATGGCGATCAGCCGATGTGCCGCGATATCGGCGACCGCGCCCTGGGAGTTCTTGACCGCCCCTGCCAGATCCTCCCTGGCGTTCTCCAGCACGATATTGGACCACACGAGATTCAGCGCGCATTCGGTGAATCGGGTTGCGGGCAGCGGCGATAGCGTCGCTATCACATCATCACGGGCCGCGCCGGTCAGGCCGAGCGCTGGCGCGGCCGAGCACGGCACCGGCGTATATGGCTTGACCGGCTTGCACATGGCCAGCGCGGGTTCGACGAGTTCGCCACCGCGCCACTGCAACCCGACCAGGCCGAGCCGGAGGAATTCGATCAGGTCCTCGGCGATATCCTGCTCGGCTCGGGCCAGGACATCGCGCAGTGAGTGCCGGAACACCACCGAGCGCCACGCGCGGGCAGCGCGATCCGAGAGCGCGAAGACATCCCGGTCATCGCGGATCACATGTACGCGACCGCCGATGGTCCAGGTCGTCACCCCTGGTCTGCGCGCGAACAGGAGCCGGTGCGGATCGTCCGCGACCTCGCGCACACCGAGCGCCGCGGCCAATTCCCAAACCTGTTCCCACAGTAGGTCTTCGGCGTGGATGCTGAGTTCGCGATAGCGATCGATCAGCTCGTCGTGACCGATGCGATCGAGCTGGTGCGGCAGCCATTTGGTCTCCAGATAGCTTTCGCCGTTGCGGGCCGCCCAGCCCTTCATGGCCTGCAGCAGACCGTCGCGCGCCCAGTCCCCGGCCTCGTCCTGCGCGTGCAATGCCCGCAGCGCGACCGCGTACCGCAGCGCCTGTGTCGCACGCTGGGTCCACCAGTCGGCCATCAGCGTGGTGAAGCGCGCATGCGGTAGCAGTGCACGAAGTTCCGCGATATCGGGCGAGCCGGACCGGACCACGGTCGCGCGCAGGAAGCGCTGACACCGGTTGAGCAGATCCTCGTCGAGCTTGTCCGGATCACCCGCCGCCAGCTCCAGCTGATCGCGCAGCTGCGCCTCGGACCGGGTGCGCACCTCCACGCGCCGACCATCGATGAACAAAACCGTCGGCAGTGTCGGCAGGTCTTCCGCACCCGGTGCGACGACCAGGAAATCGATATCGGATCCGGCATTGCCGAATCCCTCCGCCAGCGACCCTTCGAATAGAACGGTCGAATTTTGCGGGACCGCAACGCTTTCAAGTGCACGATCGAGCAGTTGCCGCACTCGCTCGACGGGCAGAGCGGGCTCGGGCACGGCATCGTCGGTGCCGATACCGTCCGCACGCGGCTGCGCGACACCGTCGGCGGTGTGCACCACCGCACCTGCCAACGCACCGTCTACGAACTGCTGCCACATGTGCCGACGGCGTGGCTTGCCACTGGACGTGCGGCGAATGATGCCACGCGGACCGGTCACGATGGTCACCGTCTGCGCGGGCCCGAGTTCACCGCGAATGATCCTGCGCGCCTCCGCGATCCAGTCACCGGGGGCGGATTCGGCGAACAACGCGATGCCCTGGGCGCCGGCCTCGGTGATCGCGACCGCGGCGAGTTTGCCCTTGGTGATCCCGGTTTCCTGAGCCACCCGGGATTCGATGTCCTCCATGAATACCGACCGGCCGCGCACCTTGAGACTCGACCCCATCCGGCCGAGGACGAAAACCTCACCGTTGTGCAGGAATCCCGCATCGCCGGTGAACAGCACGCTTTCGACGATCCGGGTGGACGAACCGGCCCTGGGTTCCCCGGAGTAGCCCAATGCGACCGAATCGCCGACCACGATCATCTCGCCGAGAGTGCCGTCCGGCAGTTCCCTGCCGCGTTCATCCACCACCCGCACGGTCGATTCGGGCGTCGAATACCCGAGACCCGTAATCCACCCGGAGCCCTCGACACGGTGGGTGTCGTCGAGCAGTTCTTCGGCGAGGACCGTAATCGGTTCGCCGAAGCGCAGATTCGGATTGTCCAGCCGCAGCGCGGTGATGGGGCGGTTGCGCGCGGATGAGGTCACCATCAGCGTCGCCTCGGCCAAGCCGTAGGCGAGGGAGTAGGCGTTTGTCGAAAAGCCCCGGCTACCAGCGAGATTCGCGAACGACTGGAGATCGGCCACCTCGACCGGTTCGGATCCGACCGCCAGCGTGCGCCATCCGGACAGGTCCAGCTCCGCGATCTCCTCCGGTGCGACTCGATGCGCCACATAGCCGAGCGCGAATGAAGGCGACGGCGTGTGCTGGGCATGCGCCATGGCGCGCAGCCAGCGCGCGGGGTCGCGAACGAACTGGTCCGGGCGCATCAGATACAGATCGCCCTGATTGGTCACGGTGGTGAGAAACGCCCCGACCAGGCCCATATCGTGATAGAGCGGCAGCCAGGAGACCATGGTTTCGCCGGGCCGCCAGTCGATCAGCGCGGAGATCATCGCGATGTTATTGGCCAGGTTGTGCCAGCTGACCCGCACCCCGCGCGGCGTCCCGGTGGACCCGGAGGTGAATTGCAGCAGCGCGCATTCGTCGGGCTCACCGAATTCGCGCTCGGTCGGCGCGGGCCCCAGCTTCGCGGCATCGATCACCAGCGGCTCATCGGTACGCCCCGCCGCCTGCGCCGCTTTGCGCACCAACTGCTCGAACTCGACCGAGGTCACCACCAAGCGCGGCCGGGCCTGCTCCAGAATGGCCGCGATATGGGCGATGATCTGGTCGAGGTCGCCGAACATCGGGGGTGCGACCGGAGTGAAGACCCCACCGCAGGCCCACACCGCGTAAAACGCGGCGGCACAGGGGAATCCGGTCGGCATGATCACGCAAGCGCCGTCGCCGCTGCCCATACCGTGTTCGCGCATGCGCGCCGCGATCGACCAGCTCAGCTCCGCGAGATCGTGATAGCTGCGGTACTCCCAGCCGTCGGCCTCGTCGGCCAAATATATTCCGGCGTCGCGAGCCGGATCGGCCAGCCAATTACGAACTGCGGCAACGTCTTTATCCGGCTTCATCCCGCAGATCTCCTCCCGACAGCACGGTAACGGTACCGTTGGTACCGTCGACGCGTATTCCCATACCAGAACGTATCTTCTTGGTCAGGTCCTTGACTTGGACCACCGTCGGCACTCCCAACTCCCGCGCCACGATCGCCACATGGGTGAGGGGGCTGCCGCGCTCGATTACCAGCGCCGATGCCGAGGGCAGCGCGGCCACCCAGCCGGGATCGGTGCGGTACGCGACCAGAATGCCGCCTGCGACGTCGCGTGGCTCGTCGACGACCACCGCATTGCCCTCCACCAGCCCGGACGCCGATGGCGTTCCGGGCAGGACGGTGCCGACGGTGGCGGCCGGAGTGTCGGCGACCGGCACCCAGCCCTGGCGCGCGAGTTCGGCGCGCCCGAAGGTCGAGCCGGTGGTGACGAACCGTGCCGGGGCGACCAGTTCGGCGTCCCTGGCGCGCTGGGCTTTCCGTGCGGCGACCAGGTCGCGCAGACCGGCCGTGTCGGCGCCCTCATAGCAGCCGCGCAATTCCTGGACGGTCAGTGCGAAGACGTCGCCGAATTCGTCGATGACGCCGCGGGCCACCAGATCTCGGCCCATCACCCGGATCATCCGCTTGACCATGCCGAAGGCCCTCGTTCGACAGAACCGCAGCCGCTCGCGATGCGCGGCGCAGCGATTCACCTTGCCGCGCAGGCGTTCATAGATCCGACGCCGGAAGCCGCGCAGATTGGCGTCGAGGTATTCATCCGCCTCGGCACCGCGACTGTGCTGTGCGGCCTCGCCGACGCGCCCGATCGCACTGCGCAACATGATGAACAGGCTCGCGGGATCCTCACGCAGATCGGGTGTTTCGAGCTTGAGCTCGTCCAGGCTGCGATAGCCGTAGCGATCGATGTAGTCCTCGACCCGGGCCAGGAGTTCGGCGCGATCACCCAACGCGTCGTAAATCTGTTCCGGCGGTGTCGAATTGATCAATGACACCAGTTCGGGATCGGTGCGGACGAACCGTGCCAGCTCGGTCATGGCGCGGGCCGGCTCGGCGGATTCGACATCCGCGCCGGGGCCGACCACGGCGTACAGGAACCATTCTGGCGCCTTCGGCAGCAGCAGCTTGGTCAGCAGATACATCAGACCGGTGCAGGTCAACAGGATTGCGTCGAGGACCATCAGCGGGCCCCAGCGTTCGACCAGGTCTCGGTCGACCTTGCGGTAGGCCACGTAGGCCTGTTCACCGGTCAGCGTGGCGTAGTCGAGTGCGTCGTATTCGTCGTAGACGCGATAGAACTCGGCCATGAAGCGCTCGACCATATCGTCGATGCCGAACAACCGCCGCACATATGTGACCGTAGTGACGGCACGCGACCGCAGTCGAGCCAGGGGTGTGCGGAAGGTGAACGGACGCAAGGTCTCAGCGATCTCATCGGGCAGCGGTTCATCGACACCGAGCGCCGCCTCCAGCACTTTCCGGTTCAACGGATATCCGGGTGCGATGCCGACCATCCGGTACCAGTGCAGCAGGTTGTAGTAGACCCGGCCGTGAAAGTAGCCGAGCAGCACCGGAGTCCAGCGATCGGTCTGGCGCAGTTGCTCGGCGGGCACCCGCAGCGATTTCGCATAGCCGTGATACACGCGGCCGTAGATGTCGGCGGCCGTCGTATAGGTCAGCGGTGAAGTGATGCCGCTGAAACTCTCGATGATGTTGGAGTTGTCCCAGATTCGCTGTTCGCCGTCGGCGACGACCTCACCCGCGCCGCGCAGCGCCGCAGCACGCACTGCACCGTCGATGACCGCGGTGGTTATCGGCCGAGACTGCAGCAGCCAGAGCCCGTCGGCATCGATGGCCCACTCGATGTCTTGTGGCGCACCGACATCGGCCTCCAACTTGCGTCCCCACTCCACCAGCTCCGCCAGTTCGGCATCCGAGAGCACGGCGCTCTCGCGGCGCTGCTGCTCGACCTCGAGCACCGCGCAGCCCTGCTCCCCTGCCGGCGCGTAGGTCCGATCCTTGTCCCCCACAGTCGTTTCCAGCACCGCGCCGGAGGACTTGTCGACCACC
This sequence comes from Nocardia nepalensis, assembly GCF_048910785.1. Lineage (NCBI taxonomy): Bacteria > Bacillati > Actinomycetota > Actinomycetes > Mycobacteriales > Nocardiaceae > Nocardia > Nocardia nepalensis. The sequence goes on from NZ_JBKBET010000037.1 coordinate 629,877, forward strand.
ACCGAGTCGGCGTCCACCGCGCCCGATACCAGCCCCTCGCCGAGTCCGTACACCGCGCTGACGACCAATTCGTCGGCGGCGCCGGTGATCGGGTTCGCGGTGAACATCACCCCACTGGCGCTCGCATCGATAAGCCGTTGCAGGACAACGGCTATGGCGGCGGCCCGCGGCTGTCCGTGGGCGAAGGCGTAGCGGATGGATCTTTCCGAGAACGCCGAGGCCCAGCAGTCGCGCACACGCATCGCGACCGCGTCGACGCCGTTGACGTTGAGGAAGGAGTCGAATTGGCCCGCATATGAGTGGCCGGGTCCGTCCTCGACGACCGCCGAGGATCGGACCGCGATGGCGCTCGCGCCGATTCGGGCGTAGGCATCGCCGATCAGCTCGAGGATCGTCGGCGGCAGCGGCGCGGCGACGATCGCGGCGCGCAATTCGGCACCGGCGACCAAAGCCGCGGCCAAGTCATCCGATGATGTGACATTCACCACAAGTGCCGTCAGATCGGCGTCGGTAGCGGTCTCGTTCAGGAACCGGTTGAAGACGTCGGTGCCGAGCACCGCCCAGTCGGGGACGCGGAAGCCACCGTTGTGCAAGGTGTACAACCCACGCGCTTTACCCCCGGCCAGCGCGGCAAACGTTGCCGAGTCGGTCCACGGTCCAAGTACCTGCAAGTCATTTCTCCCATCACCCCCGTTCACCGCGCCGGAGCAGGCGCTCCGGCACAACATGGCGGCGCGAACCGAAGGGGCTGTCTGGATATATCCGAGATTTCACTTCGACGTTAGCCCGCAATCCTGTGGTACTGCTTGCCAAAGACTTGGTTCGAACGCCTCGAGCCACCAGTAAGCTGAGCCTTCCGAGCGAGCCGCAAGCAGTCGCTGGCGAGCGGTACGACGTTCGTGGGTTGTTAGGAGTGATTCGGCGTGAGTTGGACATTCACACCGGACGAGTTCGCCCATATCTGGCGCGAAACCGAATTGGATCGTCACCCGTATCCGCTGCGCATCCTGGAGACGCCGCGGACCGAGGCAGACGCCGATAAGTTGCGCGCACAGCTCAACGAGCGATTACCACCGCGCAGCGATCCGGATCTGTCGGCATGCCTGCGGATCATGGCCACCCCGCAGACCAGGATCATGGCGATCGGCGGCGGACACGGCCCCGGCACCGAGATCCGGCTGCTGGCCTGTGCGATCTACGACCGCGCCGTACTCGCCGTCCAGGAACCCGGCACCGGCCCGGATTTCGGCGGGCGCGTGCGTCTTTCGATCGGACTCAGCACCAAGCTGGGGGCTCGGATCGCGTCGCTGCTGCCCACGGTCCCGGCCGGTCACGAACCGCCGCGGGCCGCCGCCGCCGATGCGATCCGCGACGACGAGGTCGTGGTCGTCTCGCAGCGTTCGGTCCCATCGATCCGGCGGCTGCTGCTGAAGCCGCATACCGCCGAGGGGCATATCCGGATCGAGGGTCGATTGGACCATCCGACGCCGCAGCCGCCGATCCACTACACCTGGATCGATGTCAAGGGCGATGGGCGCTATCTGATCAAGGCGGGCGACACGGTGCACATCGTGCCCGCGTCGGCCGAGCAACTCGCCACGCAGCTGCAGAAACGCATTCCCGCGCAGGCCCGATAGCCGTCGCCTACCGTAACTATTTCATCCGGACGCCTAGCCAACGGTTAGTCTGAGGCGGACCGACCGATCCCCCGGGGGGTGTCATGACGATCGAGAGCAGCCGAGCCGATATTGCCCGCTTCAAGCAGGAGGCGCAGGCGGGCACCGTCAAGTTCGATCCGGATGCGGCGCGGCGTTGCGCCGAGATGTACGACCACCAGGCCGACCAGCTCATCTATCTGCGACAACGCCTCGAATCGGCGGGCGAGCTCGACGGATTCGGCGGATTCGTTTCCGCGCAGCAGTTGCAGGCCGGATTCGCGCACAAGGCCCGCGACGCCGCCACCCTGCTCGACCACTACATCGAGGCCGCTTACCGGATGAAGGAGGCGTTTCTGATCAGCGGCGGACTTTTCGAGGAGGCCGATGCCGCGAATGCCGCGGCGTTGCGCGCGATTGAATCGCGGGTGCCGCGATGAGTACGGCATGGCGCAGTGATTCTGCGGGGGGTGGGCGTGGTAACGATCCTGACTACATCAGCTCGATGGAGCACTTCGAGTCGATGAAGCACGAGGAGATCTACGCCAAGACCCAGCAGATCGATGCCGCCCAGATCCTCAACGCCTCGGTCACCTGGATGGAAGTCGCAGGGACGCTTGCCAGTTCGTTCCCGCTGACCCGGACCGGCTCGGATCGGGTGATGAATTCGATGGCCTGGGAGGGCGCCGCGGCCGACGCCGCCTATGCCAGCGCCCGCAGCTACGCCGATTCCGTCGACGAACTCGCCGCGATCATGGGCCAGGTCGGCGCCCGCCTCGGCGCCGTGGCCGCGGCCGCCGAAGCGGTGAAGATCGCCGCTGTGCCACCGGGCAATTCGGGCCCGATCGGCACCGTCGCCCGCCTGCTCGAAGCCGCCAATGTGATCAACGCGCAAATGGCGCAGGAGGCACTGCGCCAAGAAGCCGTCCTCGCCATGAACATGATCTACAAACCGGCCTACCAAATGGCAGGCACCGCCGTCCCCGCCCTCCCCACACCCCCCTCGCTCCCCGGCACACCCGGCGCGACGCCCCCGCAGTCCCACCGCCAACCCGGCGCACAAGATTCCGAACAGACACCGTCTCCCACCCAACCCCGCGTGCCGATCCCCGACCGATCGACACCGGAATCCGAAGCACCGCAACCAACCCCGACCCCACCGGGATCAACCCCCGCCCCTTCCACACCGGAATCCCAAGCACCACAACCAAACCCCGCTCCGTCAACGCCGGAATCCCGAGCACCACAACCAACTCCGGCCCCAACCACGCCGACGCCGGAAGCGCAGGCACCACAGCCC
>NZ_JBKBET010000038.1:0-613208 GCF_048910785.1 Nocardia nepalensis
CCGATGTTCATACGACGCGGCACACCGTGGGTGTTCAGGATGATGTCCACCGGGGTGCCGTCGGGCATGAACGGCATGTCCTCGGTCGGGAGGATCTTGCCGATAACACCCTTGTTGCCGTGGCGACCGGCGAGCTTGTCGCCGTCCTGGATCTTGCGCTTCTGCGCCACGTACACCCGGACCAGCTCGTTGACGCCCGGAGGCAGATCGTCGTCGTCCTCGCGCGAGAACACGCGGATACCGATGACCTTGCCGGACTCACCGTGCGGCACCTTCAGCGAGGTGTCACGGACCTCGCGCGCCTTCTCACCGAAGATCGCGCGCAGCAGCCGCTCCTCCGGGGTCAGCTCGGTCTCACCCTTCGGGGTGACCTTGCCGACCAGGATGTCGCCGTCGCGGACCTCGGCGCCGATGCGCACGATGCCGCGCTCGTCCAGGTCCGCCAGGACCTCATCGGAGACGTTCGGGATGTCCCGGGTGATCTCCTCGGCGCCGAGCTTGGTGTCGCGGGCGTCGATCTCGTGCTCTTCGATGTGGATCGAGGTGAGCACATCCTCTTCCACGAGGCGCTGCGACAGGATGATCGCGTCCTCGTAGTTGTGGCCTTCCCACGGCATGATCGCCACGAGCAGGTTCTTGCCGAGAGCCATCTCACCGTTCTCGGTGCACGGACCGTCGGCCAGCACCTGACCGGTCTCGACCCGCTGACCCTCGTCCACGATCGGCCGCTGGTTGGCGCAAGTGCCCTGGTTCGAGCGTGCGAACTTGCGCATCCGGTAGCTCTTGCGGGTGCCGTCGTCGGCCATCACGGTGACGTAATCGGCCGAAACCTCTTCCACCACGCCGGACTTCTCGTTCACCACGACGTCACCGGCGTCGACCGCGGCGCGCAGCTCCATACCGGTGCCCACGATCGGAGCCTCGGAACGGATCAGCGGCACGGCCTGGCGCTGCATGTTCGCACCCATGAGGGCACGGTTGGCGTCGTCGTGCTCGAGGAACGGGATCATCGCGGTCGCGACCGAAACCATCTGGCGCGGCGAGACGTCCATGTAGTCGACCTCGGAGGCGGGGACGAGTTCGTTCTCGTCATTGCCCCGGCGGCAGAGCACGCGCTCCTCGAGGAAGCGGCCATCGGCGTCGACCGGCGAGTTGGCCTGCGCACGTACGTGGCGGTCCTCCTCGTCGGCGGTGAGGTACTTGACCTCATCGGTGACCACGCCGTCGACCACCTTGCGGTACGGCGTCTCGATGAAGCCGAACGGGTTGACCCGCGCGTACACCGACAGCGAACCGATCAGGCCGATGTTCGGGCCTTCCGGGGTCTCGATCGGGCACATGCGGCCGTAGTGCGAGGTATGCACGTCGCGGACTTCCAGACCGGCACGCTCACGGGACAGACCACCCGGGCCCAGCGCCGAGAGACGACGCTTGTGGGTCAGACCCGAGAGCGGGTTGTTCTGGTCCATGAACTGCGACAGCTGGGAGGTTCCGAAGAACTCCTTGATCGCGGCCACGACGGGACGGATGTTGATCAGGGTCTGCGGCGTGATCGCCTCGACGTCCTGGGTGGTCATCCGCTCGCGGACCACGCGCTCCATGCGGGAGAGGCCGACCCGGATCTGGTTCTGGATCAGCTCGCCGACGGTGCGCAGGCGACGGTTACCGAAGTGGTCGATGTCGTCGACCTCGACCGGCACCTCTTCGCCGCCGGGCGCGGTCATCGCACGATCACCGGCGTGCAGACGCACCAGGTACTCGATCGTGGCGACGATGTCTTCCTTGGTGAGCACCGACGCGGTGATCGGCTCGCCGAGGTGGATGCCCAGCTTCTTGTTGATCTTGTAGCGACCGACGCGCGCCAAGTCGTAACGCTTCTCCTTGAAGAACAAGTTCTCCAGCAGAGTCTGCGCGGACTCCTTGGTCGGCGGCTCGCCCGGACGCAGCTTGCGGTAGATATCCAACAGCGCCTCATCCTGACCGGCGGTGTTGTCCTTCTCCAGCGTCGACATCATGATCTCGGAGAAGCCGAAACGCTCGACGATCTCCTCGGTCGTCCAACCCAACGCCTTCAACAACACCGTGACCGGCTGACGACGCTTACGGTCGATACGCACACCCACGGTGTCGCGCTTGTCGACATCGAACTCCAGCCACGCACCACGCGACGGAATCACCCGCACACTGTGCAGATCCTTCTCGGTGCCCTTGTCGACGGTGTGATCGAAGTACACACCCGGCGAACGCACCAGCTGCGAAACCACGACGCGCTCGGTGCCGTTGATGATGAACGTGCCCTTATCGGTCATCATCGGGAAATCACCCATGAAGACCGTCTGACTCTTGATCTCACCGGTGTTGTTGTTGATGAACTCAGCGGTCACGAACAACGGCGCCGCGTAGGTCATGTCCTTGTCTTTGCACTCGTCGATGGAGGCCTTGACCTCCTCGAAACGAGGATCCGAGAAAGACAGGGACATGGAGCCGGAGAAGTCCTCGATCGGCGAGAGCTCCTCGAGCACCTCCTCCAGACCGCCCGTTAGTCCGCCGTCGCCGCGAGCCGCGGCTTTTTCACGCCATGAAGGCGAGCCGATCAACCATGCAAATGAGTCGGTCTGTAGATCGAGAAGTCCGGGCACCTCCAAGGGTTCACGGATCTTCGCGAAAGACACCCGCAACGGGGCTCCGGGGATTCCGGCAACTGCCTTGGTCTGGGTGGAGACTGCCAAGATGCGTCCTTCCAGCACCTCACGCGCGTCGCGTGGTGGTCCGCGACCGTCGCTTGTCTGCTACGAATTCCGCTGGTTACAACCCGAACGAAACCCGAACAGGCAACAACAGAAGTAACACCGGAAGGGTGGAACTTACGTGTGCAAATCAAGGTATGGACAGGAGGCAGCCAGCGCAACGTCCAACCGTACACCCATACGCAAGGTGGTGTCAAAGTACCACCCGAACCAGCCGCCGCGTGGCGGCGCGCCGTGACCGTTATGCCCCGTGTGCCGTGTCCGAATCGCTGGCTGCGTCGGGGTAGCCACGGGGCGCTTGGAGCCACTGTGACAGCTGCCGCTGTTGTGAATAGCGTGACGTGTCCGGCGAAACTCGTCAAGTGGCGGGGCGACCCGGTGATCGCCCAGATACCCTGCCCCGCTGGGCTTATCCGGCCGATTTCACTGGTCGACGATGGCCGAAGCCAGCCACTTACCGTCGACTTTCTGCATTTTCAGCACGATCGGGCCGGACGCGCTCTGCTGGGCGACGCCGTTCTTGTTCGCGCTGACCACGAAGTTCACCAGCAGCTCGGCCCGATCCTCGGTGAGCAAGGTCACCCCGATCGGATCGGCGAGCGCATCGGCGCTGGTCTGTGCCTGTTTCAGGGCGGCGAGATTGGTATCGGCGTACTTGTCGAAGTCGGCCAGCATCTGGCCGGTGATGACCGCATGCACGGCGTCTTTGTAGCCCTCGAGCTTGTTCACGTCGTAGGCGTAGATGGTCTTCAGCGCATGCGAGGCGGCCGCGGTCACCTCTTCGGTGGCCTTGCTGTCGACGTAGGCCTCGTTCGAATCGTCGATACCCGGACGGAAGGCCGCGACCGTGGCGAACGCGCCGAGCAGCACGGTGGCGACGAGCAGGGCGGCGACCATGGCCCAACCCCGCCCCGGGCGCAGCCGCTGCGACCAAGGCCGCGACGGTGCGGTCTGCGGGGCGGGCCGCGCGGTCTCGGTCGTGCCCGCCACCTTGGTCCTGCGCTTCGCGGTCGACTCGTCGGTCGCGCGGGTGGTGCGCCGCGTGGCGGCGGAGCCGGTGCTGGCCGTACGGCCGACGGTGGGACGGTTACGGGGAGTGACCCGATTGACCGGACGACGAGATGATGTCATGAGGCGGGTTCTCCTACGATCCGGGCTTGGGCGGCGTGGCGCCCGCGGACGGCGTCGCACCGGGCTGCCCGGCAGTCGGCTGGTTCACGGGGATGGGCTGACTCAGCGGACTCGCCTTCTCGGCCTTCCACACCTCACCCTGCTTGACCAGGTCCAGGGCCCAGGTCTGGCGGTAGGCGTACGGCGCGACATCCGGGGCGGTCCTGGTCGTCTGCAGCACGATGAGCGCGGAGGCGTGGTCCCGCTCGGAGTTCAGCGCGGTCAGCGAGGAGCCGATGACCTTGGATTCCAGCCTGGTCTTGGCCTCCTTGGCCTGCGTGCGGAATTGCTCCTGGGTCTTGGTGGCGTCGTCGAGCAGCGATCCGGTCATCGACGACTGGATCAGCTTGATCGAACCGTCGACGTCATTGGGATCCAGCGACATCAGGTTGATCGCGGCCTGCCTGGCATCGGCGAGCGCGGTATCGCGTGACTCGGCGCGCGGACCGTCGGTGAAGAACGCGGCGCGTACCCAGCCGGTGCCGAACCAGGCCGCGGCGATCAGCGCGACGACCAGCGCGGCGGTCGCGGCCATGGTGACCGCGAGCCGGCCGGCGGGAGCGTCGGCGGACGCGACCGTCGGGCGTGCGGATGCCGATGCCGTCGCGTCATGCGATGCGGCATCAGCTTCCGTGGAATCGGTGCCGGTCTCATTCGGCGTTTCCTTGGATATGTCGATGCTCACAGCGAGACACCCTAACTAACGTCGGTTACTGCGGCGTAGCCGCATAGGTCCTGTTCACCGCTTGGGCGTGACCCCCAGCAGGGTGGCCATCTGCACGGCGATCGGGTTCAGGTTCAGCTTCTCCGGATCGGTTTTCGGGGTCGAATCCCAGGGCTGGGTGATGGTCGGATCGGCCAGATCGGCCCGCATTCCGCCGCGCACCGCGGTCGGATTACCGAACGGCACAGTGCATTTCGCGTCCTTGTTGAACGGGAATTCGTCACGGGTGTCGTCGAAGTCCGGATTCTCGCGCTTCATCTGCTCGAGGATGCGCTGGGTGCCCTCGTAGCCCTGGGTGCAGGCGGGCGGGTTGTTCACCTCGAGCACCAGGCCGAAGTGGCTGGTGCCGTCACCGGGTGCCGTGGAGGAGGCGCCGATGGACAGCTGTGGCAGCATCTGCAGCAGCGGACGCAGCGCGTAGAACTTCGGCGAGATGGACAGCAGCAGCTGACGCAGATTGGTCAGATCCTCGGTGAGGGCGCCGCCGCTCTCGTTCAGCAGTGCGGTGATCTGCTCGCCCGCGTCGGTACCGGTGCCGATCAGCCGCCGGATATCCGGATCGCTGGAGCGCAGCTGTGCGGCGAGTTCGTCGAGCCCCTGGCTGAACCGGCGGATGTAGCCCGACTGATCGGCCTGGGTGCCCAATGCGATGCGGCCGTCGCGGATCAGCTGAATGGTCTGCGGCAGCGTGTCATTGAACGTCGCGGTGAATTTGTTCAGCGAATCGACGAAGACCTTCAGGTCGTCGCCCTTGCCGTCGAACGCCTTGCCGAGTTCGGTGACGGTGGTGTTCAGCGCGGTGAGATCGACCGAGCGGGTGAAGGTGTCCACGCTCTGCACCAACTGCTCCACCGAGACCGGTGTCGTCGCCGACGAGATCACCGAACCGTCGCGCAGATACGGGCCGTGGTCGGCATCGGGCTGCAGGTCGACGTACTGCTCACCGATGGCCGAACGGTTGGCGATCACGGCCCGGGCCGATTGCGGGACCTTCGGCGCGCTCGAATCGAGCACGAGATCGATCGCCACGCCGGTGTCGGTGAGTTCGAGAGCGCCGACCCGGCCGACCGGGACGCCGCGGTAGGTCACCTCGGCGCCCTTGTAGATGCCGGCGGTCTGCTTGGCGTCGACCTTCACCTTGTACTCGCCTACGCCGAGCATGTGGTCGAGCCGAACGTACTTGGCGCCGACGAAGACCACGCCGACCACCGCGATCACGGCGAACGCGATCAGCTGATAGCGCACCAGGCGGGTCATCGGTGACCACCTCCGATCTGGTCGAGAATCGCCCCGAGCGGATTGGTCGGCAGCTGCGGCAGGTCAGTCGGGAAGCGAGGAATATTGGGCGGCAGCGGAAGCAGCGAAACCGTTGGCCAACCCGGGCGCGGGCCATTGCCGCCGTAGTACGGGTTGGTCGGATTCACCGGCACCTCCGGGCCGTAGGGCGGCGGGATGTACACCGGATCGCCCTTGCCGACACCGAGATTGCTCAGCGTGACACCGATCTGCTGATCCACCGATAGCCAGGTGTTCACCTGACCGCCGAAGGTCCCCTCCAGTGTGGAGTCCGGGAACGGATAGGTCGGCACCAGCGGCAGCGCGGTGACCAGATCCGGCGCGGCCTTGCCGAGTTCCTGCAGTGTCGGACGCAGCGAGGTCAGATCCTTGATCAGATCGTCCTTCGAGTGGTTCAACACGTCGAAACCGGCCTGACCGACCCGATCCAGCTGCTGGAGCAGCGAAATCAGTTGCGGCCGTTGCTCGTTCAGGATCTTTATGCCCCGCGGCAGCTCATCGATGATCTTACTGATCTGATCGGTCTGGGTGCTCACCCGATTGCTCAGGGTGGCGAGTCCGTCGATGGCCCTGGTGATGTCGTCGACCTGGTCGTTCAGCCCGGCGATCAGCGTATTGGCCTGATCCAGCAGCGAGCGCACCCGCTGCTCACGGCCGCCGAGAGTCTTGTTCAGCTCGGTGACAATGGGCTGCAGCTGCGCGACGCCACCACCGTTGAGCAGCAACGACAGCGCACCGAGCACCTGCTCGATCTCGGTCGCGTGCCGGGTGTACTTGGCCGGGATGACCGAACCGCTGCTCAGCTTCTTGGTCTCGGGTTGCTCGGTGGGCTTGGACAGCTCGATGAACTTCTCGCCGAGCAGATTCGATTGCCGCACCTCGGCCCGCGCATTGGCGGGCAGGTCGACCGAGGAGTTGACCAGGGTGCGCACGCTCGCGGTCCAGCCGTCCGATGCGAGCGTGATGTCCTCGACCCGGCCGACGGCCACACCCTCGACCTTGACCGCGGACTGCGGCACCAGATCGAGCACATCGTCGAACTGGATATCGATGGTCATCGGATGGTCACCGACATCGGCGCCGCCGGGCAGCGGCACCGCGTAGATGCCCTCGGAGGCACACGAGGTCACCAGGACCGCGCTCATGCCGACCACCAGCGCGGCGCCGAAAGTGCGTGCCGCGGAACGGATTCGCTTGTTCATCGCTGGCCGCCTCCCTGTGAGGGCGGAAGTTGATCGGACGGGGTGCCCGGAACGGTGCCGGGCACCGGGGCGCGCTGTTCGTTCTCATTGCTGAGGATGCCGAACGGCAGGATCAGCGTCGGCGTCTTCACGCCCGCGGTGATCTGATCGGTGATCTCCTTGCAGTGCTCCAGGATCGGGCGCATCTGCTTGCCCAATGCCTCGAACTTCGGATCGCCCGGCATCAGCTTGCTCAGGTCGAGCATCTTGCACACCACGCCGAACGGATCCTGCAGATCGGTGAAGTTGGCGCGCATATCGAGGGTGCCGGACTCCGCATTATGGATATTGATCAGGTTGCTCAGTGCCAGCGGCAGCACCGGCAGTGCCGCCGCCAGATCGTCGCGCTGCTTGGCCAGCGTCGCGGTGAGCGTGGTCAGGCCCTGGGCGTTCTGCTGGACCAGATCCCGATTGTCATCGATGAACCGGGCGACATCACCGAGTGCCACCGACAGCAGGTTCAGCGCCGCGCCGAGATCCTGACGTTCCCCGGCGAGGAACGTCGACAGATCCGCGAGCTGGGCATTGAATTGCCGCACCTGCTGGTCGTTCTGGGCCAGCATGGTGATGAAGGTCTGCAAATTCTTGACCGTGTCGAAGATATCGCCGCGGGCATCACTCAGATACCGCGCGGCGTGCGAGAGCTGAGTGAGGCTGTTGGCCAGCGCTTCTCCGTTGCCCCCCAGATTCGCCGCCGAGGTGCGCACCAACTGGTTGACCGCACCCTCGGCATTGGCGCCGTTGGGGCCCAACGCATCCGAGAGTTCGGTAATGCTCTTGTACAGCTGGTCGACCTCGACCGGGGTCATCGTGTGGTCGCGCGGAATGGTCGCGGTGCGCGCCATCTTCGGGCCGCCGGTGTAGACCGGCGTCAGCTGGATGTAGCGATCGGAGACGATCGATGGCGTGATCTGCGCGGCCCTGGCGTCGGCGGGGACGTCGAAGCCGCGATCGACGCTCATCACGACCTCGACCCGATCACCTTGCGGCTTGACGGAATCCACATGTCCCACCGGCACGCCGAGGATGCGCACATCCGAACCCTCGTAGATGCCGACGGACCGGTCGAAGTATGCGGTGATCTTGGTCGTGGTCATCCGGTCGAAGAGCCACCACAGCGCACCGGCCAGGACCAGCGCCGCGATCACGCCGATCGCGATGCCCGCCTTGGTGCCGCGACGCGAGGTCCGCAGCGCGGTGAGCGGCTCCTTACGAGGCCAGTTCACCCCCATGTCAGTTACCTCCCATGGTGCGCACCGGCGGCCGGTTGCCCGGAATCTCCGGCAGACCCGGCGGGACCAGGTTCACGATCACCGCGTCGAACCAGCGGCCGGTGCCGAGCACATTGGCGTACAGGCCGTAGAACGGCGCCGCGAGTTCCAGGGTCTTGGAAATGTTCTGCTGGTTGTCGTTCAGCAGGTCGATGGATGCCTTGAGGTTGGTCAGTGCCGTCCCCATCTGCGCCTGGTTATCGGCGACCAGCGCGCTCAGCTCGGCGGATACCGTCTTGGCGCCGGTGAGCAACTGCGCGATCGACTGCTGACGAACGTTCAACTCGGCCAGCAGCTGTCCACCGTTGGCGAGCAGGCGTTCGAACTGCTGATTGCGGTCCGCGAGCACACCGGTGGTCTGCCTGGTCGCCGCGAACAACCTCTTGAGCTCTTCATCGCGCTTGCCAAGGGTTTCCGAGAGCCGAGCCACACCGTCGATGGAGTTGCGGATCTCCGGCGGCGTCGTCGCGAACGCATCCGAGAGCACCCGCATGCTGTCGGCCAGCTGGGCGGTGTTGATCTTGTCGATATTCTTGGCCGCATCGCTGAATGCGTCCACCACGTCGTACGGAGATACCGTGCGCGACAGCGGAATCACCTTGCTCGGATTCGCCGGCTCGGAACCCTTCGGATCCAGCGCCAGGTACTTCTGCCCGAGCAGGGTCTTGATCTGGATGGATGCGGTGGTCTCGTTGCCGATCCAGGCGTCCTGGGTGCGGAAGTCGACGAGCACCTTGCTGCCGTCGAGCCGAACATCCGATACCGAACCGACCTTCACGCCCGCGATGCGGACCTCATTGCCCTTCTTCAGGCCCGCGGCCTCGGAGAACTCCGCGGTGTACCTGGTGCCGGCGCCGATGATCGGCAACCGGTCCAGGAAGAACGCGGACAGCGTCACCAGCAGCACCATGGCCAGACCGAGCACACCCATGAACGCGGGGCTGCGCTTGCCGAGCAGGATCCGGTCGTCCATCAGTGACCACCCTTCCCCTGGCAGCGCGGTGCGGCATTGGTGTACAGCGGCTGGTTGACCGTCGGCAGCCCGGCCGGGAGGTTGAGCTGCGGCGCGTCCACCGCGCCGGGCCCGACCACGATGTCGATACCGCACAGGTAGAACTGGAACCACGAGCCGTAACTGCCGGCGCGGCCGAGTTTCTCCATCTTGATCGGCAGGTTGGTCAGCGCCGTATTCACATCGTCCTTGCGCTCGTCGAGGGTGCCGGTCAGCTGGCTGAGTCCGGCGATCGAACCCTGCAGCGTCGGCCGGGTCGGCACGAGCAGATCCGCGGTGGCCGAGGCCAGATTGCCCAGCGAGGTGACCGAACTGCCGATGGTGTCGCGTTCGGCGGCCAGCCCGCTGACCAGTGCCTCGGTATTGACGATCAGCTGATCGAACTGACCCTCGTGCTCGTTGACCGCATTGAGCACTGCCGTCAGGTTCCGCACCAGATCACCGATGACGGCGTCCTTGTCGGCGATCTTGTTGGTCAGATTCCCGGTGGTCGCGACCAGATCGTGGATGGTGCCCTGCTCGCCCTGGAAGACCTGGATGATCTCGTAGGACAGCTTGTTCACGTCCTCGGCGGTAAGCGTCTGGAACAGCGGCCGGAAGCCGTTGAACAGCGTGGTCAGGTTCAGCGCGGGCTTGGTGTGCTCGAGCCCGATGGTCGCGCCCTTGTTGAGCTTGCGGCCCTGCTCCCCCGCGCCCTGCTCGAGCGCCAGATAGCGCTGGCCGACCAGGTTTCGGTAGCGGATGGTCGCCGTCGTGGAGGCGGGCAGCCAATCGCGGTCGGTCAGTTCGAAACCGACCTCGGCCTGGCGCTTGTCCACGATCGAGACGCTGGTGACCTTGCCGACCCGCACACCGGCGATGCGCACCTCGTCACCGGGATTGAGCGAGGTGACATCGCTGAAGCGCGCCTTGAACGCGGTGCCGCCGCCGGTGTAGTTCGCGATCGAGAGCCCGAGGATCGCGGTCGCGAAAAGCGTGACGATGACGAAGATGATCAGCTTGGTCAGCGGCGATCCGAGGCCGCGCATCTTTTCCTTCATCGCACGCTCACCTCGCTGCCACGGAACGCCGGTGCACCGATCTTGGTGACCCAGCCGGGCACCTGGTCGGGCGAAACATTGTTCGCCGCACCGTAGATCGCGCCGAGGGTCTGCTGTTCGGTTGCCGAACCGACCGTGGTCGGCACATTGGCGGCCGGGTACACACCGAACTGCGGCACCGGCAGCTTGCCGCTGTCCTGGTCACCCGGATTGCGGCTGGGCACCGCGTAGGAACCGTCGTTATTCGGTCCGCCGGTGTACTGGCCCGGATCGGTGAACACCGGATACTCCGGCAGGCACCAAGGTCCTCGGGTGTCCAGCCAGCGCGGCTCGTCCTGGTTGGGCAGGTACTTGCCGCGGGTGTTGGTCAGCTCCACCGACACTCGCGAGCCGGGCCGCGAGGTGCCCATGCCCATGAGCTGGTCGATGCGCGGCTTCATCTTGGCGAAGTTGGCCAGTGCGCAGGTGTAGCTGGGCGAGTAGGTCGCCAGCTGTTCCAGCGCGGGCCGGGAGTCGGCGGCCACATCGATGATGTTGTCGCGGTTGGCGATCAGGAAGTCCGCGGTGGTGGCCGCGGTCGGGTTCAGCGTGGCCAGCAGGGTATCGATCTGCGGGCGGCGCTGCACGATGGTCGCGTTGGTGGTGCGCAGATTGTCGAATGCGTCGACCAGCTGCGGCAATGCGTCGGAGTAGGTGGCGGCCACATCGGCGAAGCTCACCAGATCCTGCTTGATATCGGGCATGACACCGTTGAGTCCGCGGAGGATGTTGTCCAGCTTGTCCACCGATTCACCGAGGGTGATCCCCTGACCCGACAGTGCCTGCGACAGCGCACCGAGGGTGGAGGCGAGGTCCTGCGGCGGAATCGCCTGCAGCAGCGGCATCACATCGTCGAGCAGCTTGCTGATCTCGATGGCGTTGCCGCTGGTGTCCTGGTGCAGGGTGACGCCCGCGGTCAGGTGCTGATCGCTGTGCTTGTCCGGGATGACCAGATCCACATACCGCTCGCCGAAGAGCGTCTTCGGCAGCAGTCGGGCCGTGGCGTCGACCGGAATCTGGTTGGCCTTGGCCGGATCGATCGCGAGGTCGAGGGTCACTTGGCCCCCCTCGGATCGACTGGACCTGACCTCTCCGACGGTGACGCCGCGAACCTTGACATCGGCATTGCGGGTCAACGCATTTCCCACGCTGTCGGTAATCAAATGGACCTTGACGGTGTCGACGAACGCCTTGTTGTAGATCGCGATCGTCGTCACCAGGAATAGTGCGCAGACCACGAAGAACGCGATACCGAGCAGTCGGACGCGCAATTTCTCCGTGGCGCGCCACATCTGCACACCGTTACTCATGACGGCACCTCACTGCAGCTTGCCGTTTCGATGACCAGTGCCCTCATCCCGCGACCCGCACTGTGGTGGTCGTGCCCCAGATGGCGAGACTGAGGAAGAAGTCCAGCACATTCACGAGCACGATCGCCGCACGCACCGCGCGACCCACCGCGACGCCGACACCGGCCGGTCCGCCGGTGGCGTTGAAGCCGTAATAGCAATGCACCATGATGATCACGAAGGCGAAGACCAGCACTTTGACGAATGAATACAACACGTCTTCGGGTGGCAGGAACAGACTGAAATAGTGGTCATAGGAGCCACTGGATTGTCCGTTGAACCAGATGCTGATCATCCGCGATGCCAGGAACGTGCCGAGCAGGCCGACGATGTAGAGCGGGATGACCGCGAGGAAGCCCGCGATCACCCGGGTGGTGACCAGGAACGGCACACCCGGCACCGCCATCACCTCGAGCGCGTCGATCTCCTCGGAGATCCGCATCGCGCCGAGCTGGGCGGTGAAACCACAACCGACCGTTGCCGATAGCGCGAGCGCGGCGACCAGCGGCGCGATTTCGCGGGTATTGATATAGGCGGTGAGGAAGCCGGTCAGCACCGAACTGCCGAGCGAATCCAAAGCCTTGAAGCCCTGCAGGCCGACGACGACGCCGACCGAACCGGACATGAACACGATGACGCCGATGGTGCCGCCGATGACGGCCAGCGCGCCACTGCCGAAGGTCACCTCGGCGAGCAGCCGCATGACCTCCTTGCGGTAGTGCACGGCGGTACGCGGAATCCAGGCGATGGCCTTGGAGTAGAACGACATCTGATCGCCCGCGCGATCGATGACGTTCACCGGCATGCGCGCGACCTCACGGACCCGGCGGGCGCTTTTGGCCAGGGCCGGGGGACGGTACGAGGTGGCCACGGGTCAGGCGCCCTTGGCGGGGACGACCTGCAAATACACCAGGGTCAGGATCAAGTTCACGAAGAACAGGACCATGAAGGTGATAACCACGGATTGGTTCACCGCGTCTCCGACTCCTTTCGGGCCCCCTTTGGGATGCAACCCCTTGTATGCGGCGATCACGCCAGCGAGCAGACCGAATATAAGGGCCTTGATTTCGCCGATCCACAGGTCCGGCAGCTGGGCCAGTGCGGAGAACGAAGCGAGATAGGCGCCGGGCGTGCCGCCCTGCAGCCCGACATTGAAGAAATAGCCGCCGGCGATGCCGACGACCGACACCAGACCGTTGAGCAGCAGCGCGACCAGCATCATGCCGAGTACGCGCGGCACAACGAGCTTCTGCACCGGATCGACGCCGAGTACCTCGAGTGCGTCGATCTCCTCACGGATGGTGCGCGAGCCGAGGTCGGCGGCGACCGCCGATCCGGCCGCGCCCGCGATGATCAACGCGGTGACAACGGGGGCGGCCTGCTGGACGGTAGCCAGGACGCTGGTTGCGCCGGTAAAGGACTCGGCGCCGAGCTGTTTGATCAAGGAGCCGGTCTGCAGCGCGACAACCGCACCGAACGGGATGGCAACCAGTGCGCTTGGCAAGATCGAGACACTCGCGATGAACCACGACTGTTCGATGAATTCGCGCAACTGGAAAGGCCGTTTGAACGTCTTGCGCAGCACGTCGATGAGCAGCGCAAAGATGTTGCCGGCCTGGCCAAACCCCGACTCCACAGGAGTCCGCAATCGCGCCAGGGTGGAATTCACGATCGCAGATGTTACCCGTTAGTTGTGTTGTGGCGCACGGTAGTGTCGAACGACCCGCCCTGGTATCCACCCAGGTCCCCGTTCTGGTACGCCATCACCTGCGTGTCGTCGCTCTGATCAAGTGACTCACGGATAGCCACCTGGGCCGCGTGCGGCAGGGTGTGCATGATCTCGCGGACGCGCGCCTTGCGGCGCAGCACCGCCTGACGCACCGGCATGCCCGGCTGCGCCCGCATCTGCGGGATGATGCCCTCGACCTCTTCGGCGCCACCGTGGTGGTGGCCGGCGTCGACCATGGCCTGCTCGCGGGCCATCTGCGCCTCGTCCTTCTCCTCGGACATGCCGATCGGACCGATCATGCGGCCGTTGAGGAACTGCTTGACCACCGGCTCGTCGGAGGTGAGCAGCACCTCGCGCGGACCGAACATGACCAGCGAGCGGCGGAACAGCATGCCGATGTTGTCGGGCACGGTGCGCGCCAGGTTGATGTTGTGGGTGACGATCAGGATCGTCGCGTCGATCTGGGCGTTGATATCGATCAGCAACTGCGACAGATACGAGGTACGCACCGGGTCCAGACCGGAGTCCGGCTCGTCGACGAGAATGATCTGCGGGTCGAGCACCAGAGCGCGGGCCAGGCCGGCGCGCTTGCGCATACCACCGGAGATCTCACCGGGCAGCTTGCCCTCGGCGCCGAGCAGACCGGTCAGCTCGAGCTTCTCCATAACGATCTTCTTGATTTCGGACTCGGACTTCTTCGTGTGCTCGCGCAACGGGAAGGCCACGTTGTCGAAGAGGTTCATCGAGCCGAACAGCGCGCCGTCCTGGAACAGCACACCGAAGAGCTTGCGGATTTCGTAGAGCTCCTTATTAGAGCAGGTGGTGATATCGGTGCCGTCGATATAGATCGAGCCGCGCTCCGGGCGCAGCAGACCGATCAGCGACTTCAGAAAGACGGACTTACCGGTACCCGAGGGGCCGAGCAGCGCGCTGACCTCACCCGAGGGCAGCGTCAGTGAGACATCCTGCCAAATACGCTGTGAACCGAAGGACTTGGTAACACCCTCGGTCCTGACCTCGACGCCCACGCCAACCTCCACAATTTCTCAGCGAGCAGCCCACCGGCGAACCGCGCTAGGTATCACGGTGTGTCGCATCACAGTGGGTGCGGTCACTGTATCCCATGAGCATGACGGCGCACACCCTAACCTGACCGAAGAGTAACCCCCAATCACCCCTAATATTCGCATTACCGCCGCCCGCGCCGAGAAAAGCAAACGGGCGGCCCCCAATGGGGACCGCCCGTTCGGCGATTAAACGTGAATTACTTCACGGAGACCTTGGCGCCGGCCTCTTCCAGCTTCGCCTTGGCAGCCTCGGCGGCGTCCTTGGCGACCTTCTCCAGGATCGGCTTCGGGGCACCCTCGACCAGGTCCTTGGCTTCCTTCAGGCCCAGGCCGGAGACGATCTCGCGGACCACCTTGATGACCTGGATCTTCTTCTCGCCCGCACCCTCGAGGATGACGTCGAACTCGTCCTGCTCCTCGGCGGCCTCGGCCGGAGCGGCGGCACCGCCGACAGCGGCGACGGCGACCGGAGCAGCCGCGGTGACCTCGAACTTCTCCTCGAACTTCTTGACGAAGTCCGACAGCTCGAGCAGGGTCATGTTGCCGAAGGTCTCGAGCAGTTCGTCAACGTTGGCCATTGTTGTTTCCTTTCGGTAGTTGGTTGTCTATGAGGGCGAGCCGCACGCGAGTCACCCGCATGGGGTGTTACTCGGCGGCCGCGCCGCCTTCGGCCTGCTTCTTCTCCTGCAGGGCGGCGGCCAGGCGGGCCACCTGCGAAGCGGGAGCGTTGAACAGACCGGCAGCCTTCGCCAGGTTGCCCTTCATGGCGCCTGCCAGCTTGGCCAGCAGCACCTCGCGGGACTCCAGGTCGGCGATCTTCTCGACCTCGGCAACGGACAGCGCAGCGCCGTCCATGTACCCGCCCTTGATGATGAGCGCCTTGTTGTCCTTGGCGAAGGTCTTGATGGCCTTCGCCGCGTCGACCGGCTCGCCCTTGATGAAGGCGATGGCGGTCGGTCCGACGAACAAGTCGTCCAGGCCAACGACGCCCGCTTCCGCGGCCGCACGCTTGACCAGGGTGTTCTTGGCGACGGAGTAGGTAGCGCCTTCGCCGAGCGCGCGACGCAGATCGGTGAGCTTACCGACCGACAGACCACGGTATTCCGTGATGACGGTGGCCGACGAACTCTTGAACTGCTCAGCGATCTCTTCGACCGCGGTGACCTTCTCGGGTTTTGCCATACTTCGCCTCCTCTCTGGATGTCGGTTCGTATTCGAACTGCCGAGTACCAGGGGCCAGCGATAAAGCAAACGCCCCGAACGCAGAGCGTTCCGGGGCGTGATAGGTGATCGACCCGGCATGCACCGGATCAATTCCCAGCCTCGGTCCTCCCTGCGTGGGCCGCCGGCTTGATGCCGGACCTTCGACCACGTCCTGACGGACGCAGCGACCAACGGTCTTCGGTAGAACGGATTGGGTAGTCATCGAACTCGTCGATTACTTCCGTCCACAGTAGCCGAACCCGTCCTCATCTGCCAAAACGGATGCGAAAGGGATGCTTTCGCGGCCGAATTGTTGTGACACGACTCACAATTCACGCTTGAATGTGGCGGACGTCGCCACAAAAAGGTGTTACCAAGAGTGACATCTACTGCTTGACTACCGAACTATGGCAACCTCCATAGTCGATCCACCGGTGCTGCTGGAACGACGCACCACCCGCTTCATCGCCCTGGCCGTCATCTGCCTCGCGGAGCTGCTGGTCGTCCTCGACAACACCATCGTGAACGTGGCCCTCCCCTCCATCGGGGTGGAATTGGCCACCGGCGTCAGCGGCCTGCAATGGGTCGTCGACGCGTACACCCTGACCTTCGCCGGACTATTGCTCGCCTTCGGCAATCTCGGCGACCGCTACGGACGCCGCCGCGTCATGATGATCGGCCTGGTCGGTGTTGCCGTCATGTCGATCGGCGGCGCGCTCTCGGATTCCATGGGCAGCGTCATCGCCGCCCGCGCCGCGATGGGAATCTTCGCCGCGGCCGTCTTCCCCGCGACGCTGGCGCTGATCATCAATATCTTCACCGATAAGCGCGAGCGCGCACTGGCCATCGCCGCCTGGACGGCGATGGCCGGATTCGCCATTGCGATCGGCCCGATCTCGGGCGGCTGGCTGCTGGAACACTTTTCGTGGCATTCGGTCTTCTGGATCAATGTGCCGGTGGCGCTGGTCGCCATGGCGGCAACCCTCATCTGGGTGCCCGAATCGCGGTCCTCCCAGGTCGGACGGCTCGACCTGCCGGGAATCGCGCTCTCGATCGCGGGCATCACGCTGCTGGTATGGGCCATCATCGAGGCCCCGCGCTATGGCTGGCTGTCGACAACCACCCTGGGCGTTGCCGCGCTCGGCATCGTGCTGCTCGCCGCCTTCATCACCTGGGAATTGCGCACCATCGCACCGATTCTCGATATGCGGCTGTTCCGGAATCGCCGATTCTCCATGCCCGCCTTATCGATCGCGGTCGGCTACTTCTCGATGTTCGGGTTCCTGTTCCTTATTACTCAGTACTTCCAGGGTGTCCGCGAGTACACACCGCTCGAATTCGGCATCGCCTCACTGCCGTTCGCATTCTCGGTGGCGATCGGCGCACCGATCGCGACGCTGTTGGCCACCCGGGTCGGGACCACGCCGGTGATCGTCTTCGGGCTGTTGCTCACCGGTTTGGGGCTGTATCTGGGCGGTCAGGTGACCGTGGACAGCAGTTACGTCACGGATGTGCTGCCGTCAATGGTGTCGATGGCACTCGGCTTGGCCATCGTGCAGGGACCGGCCACCGAATCCATTATGTCGTCGCTGCCGCTCGATGAGGCGGGCGCGGGGTCGGCGGTCAACGACACCACGCGAGAGATCGGCGGCACGCTCGGCGTCGCGGTCCTCGGCTCGATCGTGGCCTCCTACTACACAACTCGCGTCTCGCCGCTGATCGACCGGGTGCCCGCCGGGATGATGAATGCGCACGAGCGCGGTCTGGTGAAGGCCAGTCCGCTCAGCGTGTTGGAGATCCGCAAGCGCGAGCTCGCACCGTTCTTCGACACCCAGCGCGAAAACCTCATCACCGCAATGAAGACGGCGGCCTTGCAGGGCTCGCACGCCGCATCCCTGGTAGCCGCGAGCGCGGTGGTGGTGTGCGCCGCTATCGTGGCCATCTTCCTGCCCTGGGGTGTACAGGAGGGCGAGTCGGTGCTCCTCGGCTGGCGCAAATCCACAGAGCCCCAGGAGAACTGATCATCGAGGCGAGTCGAGTGGTGGCTCGGACTCGATCCGGAAGCCACCACTCGACTCGCCTCAGCAGTGGTCAGACGTTCGAATAGTGGCGCCCATTCGCGCCGAAGGCGACCCTTCGACTCGGCTCGGCAGCAGGTCAGGCCGAGGCGGGCGCCGCCTGGCCGACCAGGCGGCGCAGTGCTTGTAGTGCGCCGGTACGGAATTCGGGGGTGGTGACCAGGCCGGTCGCGTCGACGGCGTCGCGGGCCACCGGGAGGCGGGCGCAGGTGTCCGGGTCGACGCGGGCTCCCACGTAACCCAGCACTGTGGTCAGGGTGGCGGCAGCGCCTTCCCCGCGGCCCTGAGCGGCGACATTGAGGAAGGCCGTCGGCTTTTCGTAGAGGTCGGCGGTACCGACGGTCCAATCGAGCAGGTTCTTGAAGCTGCCGGGAAGGGTGCCCGCGTATTCGGGGGTGCAGAGCAGGACCGCGTCGGCGCGGGAAAGGTGTTCGCGCAATGCGAGAACCGAGGGGTGGGCCGTACCGTCATCGTCCGGACTGAAGGCGGGGAGTTCGGAAAGCCCTTCGTACCAGAAGGTTTCGATACCCTCCGGCGCGATCGCCGCCACGGTGCGCAATGCGGCGGTATTGGTCGAAGCACTGCGAGTGCTTCCGGAGATGAGCAGAACAGCGGTCACCTGAGGGGCAACGTCCGCGACAAGTCGATTAGTCCGGCGCGACCGCACGGAATCGACGTCAGTGCGCATGATCCGGGTCCGAAAAGCACAAAGGGCGGGAACGCGATTCGCGTTCCCGCCCGTGTGGTGTTCAGCTTCCGAAGAGCTGGACTGCTACTTACGCATCCTCGTCGAGGAGGTTGCGGGTGCGGTTCGGGTCCACCGGGATGCCCGGTCCGGTGTTCGTCGAGACCGTCACCTTCTTGACGTAGCGGCCCTTGGCGGTCGACGGCTTGGCACGCAGGATCTCATCCAGCGCGGCGCCGTAGTTCTCCACCAGCTTGGCATCGTCGAAGGACGCCTTGCCGATGACGAAGTGCAGGTTGGCCTGCTTGTCGACGCGGAAGTTGATCTTGCCGCCCTTGATGTCGTTGACGGCCTTGGTCACATCGTTGGTGACCGTGCCCGTCTTCGGGTTCGGCATCAGGCCGCGCGGGCCCAGGACACGCGCGATCCGGCCGACCTTGGCCATCTGGTCCGGGGTGGCGATCGCGGCGTCGAAGTCCAACCAGCCGCCCTGGATCCGCTCGATCAGATCCTCGGCGCCGACGGCGTCCGCACCGGCGGCCTCGGCCTCGGCGGCCTTCTCACCGGCCGCGAACACGATGACGCGGGCGGTCTTACCGGTGCCGTGCGGCAGGTTGACCGTGCCGCGGACCATCTGGTCGGCCTTGCGGGGATCCACGCCGAGACGAACGGCGACCTCGACGGTCGCGTCGGTCTTGGTGGTTGCGGTCTCCTTCGCCAGGCGCGCGGCGGCCAGCGGGGAGTAGAGCTGAGTGCGATCGACCTTCTCGGCCGCGGCGAGATACGCCTTGCTTCGTTTTGCCATGATTGTCTGTCCTTAATGTGGTTCAGAAGTGGTTATCGGGTCTGGCCGACCCTCCCACCGGGATTGCGAGCCTGCGCTCAGCCCTCGACGGTGATGCCCATCGAACGAGCGGTACCCGCGATGATCTTGGCCGCCTGGTCGATGTCCTTGGCGTTCAGATCTTCCTGCTTGGTCTTGGCGATCTCCCGGACCTGGTCCATGGTGACCTTCGCGACCTTGGTCTTGTGCGGCTCGGCCGAACCCTTCTGCACACCGGCGGCCTTGAGCAGCAGCCGAGCAGCGGGCGGGGTCTTCAGCTTGAAGTCGAAGGACCGGTCCTCGTACACCGAGATCTCGACCGGAATGACGTTGCCACGCTGCGACTCGGTCGCGGCGTTGTACGCCTTGCAGAACTCCATGATGTTGACGCCGTGCTGACCGAGCGCGGGGCCGACCGGCGGGGCCGGGTTCGCCTGGCCGGCCTGGATCTGAAGCTTGATGATCCCGGCGAGCTTCTTCTTCTTGGGGGGCATCTTTCTTTCCTAGGGTCTTGGTGTCCTTGCTCTTTGCAAGCCTGGTGTTGCGATCCTCGACCGGGCAGACTCGCCCCGCCGCTGACAGAACCGATCTAGATCTTCGCGACCTGGGTGAACGCCAGCTCGACCGGCGTCTCGCGACCGAAGATCGACACGAGCACCTTGAGCTTCTGCTGCTCGGCGTTGACCTCGGAGATGCTGGCGGGCAGCGTCGCGAACGGGCCGTCCATCACGGTGACCGATTCGCCGACCTCGAAGTCGACCTCGATGACCGGCTTCGGCGCGATATCGGCGGCGGTCGACGCCGCGGCGGCGGCCTCGGCAGCCGGCTTCTTCTGCTGCTGCGCGGCCGGGACCAGGAACTTCACCACATCGTCGATGGAAAGCGGCGACGGGCGCGAGGTGGCGCCGACGAAACCGGTGACGCCGGGGGTGTTGCGCACCGCGCCCCACGACTCGTCGTTCAGTTCCATCCGGACCAGGATGTAGCCGGGCAGCACCTTGCGGTTGACGTGCTTGCGCTGGCCGTTCTTGATCTCGGTGACCTCTTCGGTCGGCACTTCCACCTGGAAGATGTAGTCCTCGAGGTCGAGGTTCTGCACGCGGGTCTCGAGGTTGGCCTTCACCTTGTTCTCGTAACCGGCGTACGAGTGGATCACGTACCAGTCGCCGGGGGCGCGCCGCAGCGCGGCCTTCATCTCGGCGACGGGATCGGCGGGTTCGGCATCGACAGGAGCAGCCTCGACAGCTTCGGCGTCAGCGGCGTCGGAATCGTCGACCACAGCTTCCTCGACGGCCGCGGACTCCTCGACGGTCTCCACCGCGTCGTCGACCGGGAACTCGTCGGTTGTGTCGTTCTCCGGGGTGCTCACTGGGGCACTCGCTTCCTGTGTCGTCACGTACATCCTTTGCGTACCGGGCCGGGGCGCGCTGTAACGCGCCGACCCGAGGTCGGCTACCGGCGTCGGCGGCGATCAGCTAGCCGAACAGCCAGTTGACACCCTTGATGAACGCCAGATCCAACCCGCTGATGAACGCGACCATGAAAATCACGAACACCAGAACAACGCTCGTATAGGTGACCATCTGCTTCCGGTTGGGCCAGATCACCTTGCGCAGTTCCGCGATAACTTCGCGCAGGAACTTGATCAAACGCTTGAACGGGTTACCCGTCTTCTTGCGCTCGGCCCGATCGGTCTTCTTGGTTGCCTTGGCCGTGGGCCGGTCGATTGTGGCGACCGAACCCGAATCGGCATCGCGACTACGCCGGGCGGACCGCTTGCCGCTCGGCCGAGCCACCGCGGCGGTGTCGTCGTCCTCGGCGGCATGCGCGCCGTGACGATTATCCCGCTCGTCGACCACGTCGATCCTTTCGTCGCTGGCATCCAGGGCAGGGGCGACAGGACTTGAACCTGCAACCTGCGGTTTTGGAGACCGCTGCTCTGCCAATTGAGCTACGCCCCTTCGGTTGGACGATTACAGCTGTCCAACCACTGTTTCTGTGTTCAGTTGTCGTTCTTGCTATCTGGTGTCACACAACACGCGCGCCACTCCGGCAGTTGACCGGCCCCGTCGGCGAATCCTCGCGGACTCACCTGGAACCAGCCCTTGCAGAGCAGCGCGCAGCGGCTGGTGACCCCAGAAATCTGAGTGTACGTTACCGCCTGCGGCATTTGCCAATCAGGGCCACCCGACCAGGTCAGGCCAGTTGGACCGTCGCGGTCGCGCGGCCGAAGATCTTCTTGCCCGCCGACTTCGCCACGATGGCGACGACCGCGGTCCGGGTCTCCGGATCCACCGACTTCACCTTACCCGTGAACTCGACCTCGGCGGGCTCCTCGGAGCCGACGTAGACCGGGCTGGTGAAGCGGACGTTGTACTCCTTGACCGCGCCGGGATCGCCGAGCCAGGAGGTGACGAAACCGCCGCCGAGGCCCATGGTGAGCATGCCGTGCGCGACCACGTTGTCCAGGCCGACCAGCTTGACGACCTCGTCGCTCCAGTGGATCGGATTCGCGTCGCCGGAGACGCCCGCGTAATTCACCAGATCGCCTCGGGTCAGCCGGACGGTGCGCGGGGGCAGCTCGGCGCCGACGGTGACGTCGTCGAAGTTGATCGCGTGCTTGGTCGGCGCGATCGCGGGCACCGTGGTCACCGGCGCCGCGGGCACGTCGGTGGCGGCCTGGGTGCGCGGGCGGTGGTAGGGGGCTTCCTCGCCGATGCCGTGCATGAGCACATTGCGGACCGCACCCGTCAGGTTCGGGTCGATATCGCCGCCGCTGCGCCCGATCAGCGTGGTGTAAGTGGTGAGCACCACCTCGCCGTCCTGCGCGGTGACGATGTTCTTGGTGACGATGATGTCGCCGCCGAATGCCTGCCGGAACGAGTGCAGGTAGACATCGCAGACCAGCTGGTCGCCGACCCTGATGGGCCGGTGGAATTCCAGGATCTGATCGGTCTGCATGATCTGGCTCAGGTCGTATCCGGTGACGATCGTCTCGAAGAGCTTGCGCTGGGCCAGCAGTCCGACCAGGGAGATGAAGGTCAGCGGGGCGAGCAGGGTGTCGTAGCCGAACTCCTGGGCGGCATCCTCATCCCAGTGCACCGGGTGATAGTCCTGTACGGCGCGGGCGTACTCACGCACCTTCTCGCGGCCGACCTCGTAGTAGTCGTCGACGCGGTAGTGATGACCGACCATCGCCGCGGCATGCGCCGCGGGGTCGAGCTCTTCTTCCATTGCGACCGCTTCGTCTGTACCGGTGTTGATTGTCACGGGAGGACTGTACCTATCTGACCCCGAACCCGGAGTCGACGAGCGTTCACGACTACGCTGCGCTGGCGCTCAGCTCCGTCGTGACCGCATTGGCGGCTGTGTCGATCGCTTAATCGCTTCGCTCGCAAGCCCCACCGCACTCAGGACCGTGAAACACGTCAGGGCCGGACATCATGTCCGGCCCTCGCAAGTGTCACGACCCGAGAATCCGGGACGAAACCCGGAAGCCAATCAACGCGGCAGCGGCACGCGTGGTGGACTAGCGGGATTCGCGGTGCGCCCGGTGCGTGCCACAGTTCGGGCAGAACTTCTTCAGTTCCAGCCGATCGGGGTCGTTGCGCCGGTTCTTCTTGGTGATGTAGTTGCGGTGCTTGCACTGCTCGCAGGCCAAGGTGATCTTTGGCCGGACATCGGTGGACTTCGCGGCCACGATATTCCTTCTTTCGGGTCAACCAGATGGTCTGATCGGTCTTTGGTAGCGATGGCCGGACTTGAACCGGCGACACAACGATTATGAGTCGTTTGCTCTACCGACTGAGCTACACCGCCACGGGTCGCATTGCCTTGGTGATGCCGCGCCCAACCTTGGAGATGCCGAGTCGGTCACCACCGGCAATCCGGCGAGCCCCCTAACGGAATCGAACCGTTGACCTTTTCCTTACCATGGAAACGCTCTGCCGACTGAGCTAAGGGGGCATGACTAGCTCCGCACCGTGACCTTCGATGTCGACCCCGGCGCGGCGAAGTCTTGAACGAGGTTACACACTCACCGGTCGCAGTTCCAAACCGGGTGGTCAGAGCCGGTTTGCGGCCACTCGTCGAGCGGCCGCCAGCGACTGCTCACAGGTCGCACGAAAGGATCGGCCGCGACGCCTACCGGTAATTGACGAACTGCAGCGCGATGCCGAAGTCCTCGCCCTTCAGCAGTGCGATCACCGCCTGCAGGTCGTCGCGCTTCTTGCTGGAGACGCGTAGTTCCTCGCCCTGGATCTGCGCCTTGACACCCTTGGGGCCCTCGTCGCGGATCTTCTTGGAAATCTTCTTCGCATGCTCGGCGTCGATGCCCTGCACCAGGGTGCCGGTGATTTTGTAGGTCTTTCCCGAGGCCGCGGGCTCACCGGCGTCGAATGCCTTGAGTGAAATATCGCGGCGGATCAGTTTTTCTTTGAATACGTCCAGCGCCGCCTTGACCCGCTCCTCGGCCTCCGCGGTCAGCACGATCTTGTCCTCACCGGACCATTCGATGGTCGCGCCGGTGCCACGGAAGTCGTAGCGGGTGTTCAGCTCCTTCTCCGCCTGATGCAGCGCGTTGTCGACCTCCTGACGGTCGACCTTGCTGACAACGTCGAAAGACGAATCGGCCACACTTCGCTCCTGTCCTGGCGATCCAACGGTCTTGACAGACCCCTTCGAGCGACCCGAGCAGTCGCTGCGGACCGGTCGATCCGGTCACGGTCAGTTCTACCCCGCGGCGCGACCGTAGTCCCGTCGCATGGCCGATAGCCAGCCGGTTTGCGTTATGGGTGCGGGTTCGTTGTAAGCTGCACTGCGCGCCGAGAAGCGTGACGGCAGGTTGCCCGAGCGGCCAATGGGAGCAGACTGTAAATCTGTCGGTGAAAGCCTACGTAGGTTCGAATCCTACACCTGCCACCGAAAACCCCCGTCGATCAGAAATGATCGACGGGGGTTTCTCTTTTCCGCCGCACGAGATCAATTCACGAATGGCCGCGGACTATCGCTGTCGAAGAGTGGCCGGATCGGTCGCATTCAAGGTCGCGACGAGTTCGTCCTCCTCGTAGCGGAAATGCGTTTCCAATTCACCTGCGAGCCGATCGAATTCGACGCGCAGACGGTCGGGATCGGCACTGTCGAGCAGCTGCTGCAACTCGGTCAACGCCGCGGCCACCACACCGTGTTCACGCTGGAGGCGCTCGAGCACCGGAGCCAGTTCGGGATGCTGTCGGGCCAGCGCCGGAAAGACACCGTCCTCGTTGGTGTGATGTTCGTGCAGCGCGCCACAGAATGCGATGCAGTGACTGCGCAGATCGGTTGGCAGACTTGGGATCTCACTCACATCGCGGAGCTGGTCGAGCTGCGCGCGTACCGTCTCGAGATCACGGCGCAGCTGCTCGTGCACGGTGCGCAGATGATCGCCGATGGCGGCGGCGCGCCGCACCGGCTGCTCGGGCGCCACACCGCCGGAACCGATGATCGCGGCAGAGACGCCGGCGACCGCGGTGGCCGCGACCGCCGCGCCGACGATCACGCCACGGCGGCCGATCGCGGGTTGCCGTTCCCGGTGCAGCGCGATCACCGGTATGACGCGCGAGGTACCCGCCTGGTACGCCGCGAACGCCGGATCGCGTTCGGCCTGTTCGGCATAGCACCGATCCCGCTCGGCCCCCTCGAGCACAGCGGCGGTCGCCCGGAAGGTCTCGATACCGTCCGCCACGCCGATCTCCACGGTGACCGCGGGGTTCGCGCGAACGTTGTGGAACCACGCCGGGTGGGTATCGGAGCCGCCGTTCGAACCGAAGATCAGCAGGCGATCGCCGTCTCGGCGATAGACGACCGGCGTGGCGTGCTCGTGGCCGGTTTTCGCGCCGATCGTGGTCAGCAGGATCAGCGGCACACCCTCGAACATCGCGCCGACCCGGCCCGCGTTCGCACGGAACTCCGCGATGATCGCCGCATTGAAATCCGACGCCGAGGTCGGCCGTGGATCGGTCATGTTCGTACGTCCTTCCGGATCACCGGGCAGACCGGCGATCGCTGGTATTAGCCTTGCCAGAGAGATCAGACTTTGCTTTGCAAGCAAAACTACTTTGCATGCAAAGGTTATTTGGAGGTGCCGTAGATGTCAACGGGCGTGCCGGGCATCGGGGTGGAAGAGGGCGTTCGGAGCCTGCTGCTGCTCATGCCGCGGGTGGTGGGGCGGGCCAAGAAGATGCGCGTTCCCGAAGAGCTGCAATCGTTTTCGCTCGCGCCGCGGCATCTGTCATTGCTGGCGAATCTGGTATTCGAGGGGCCGATGACGGTCAACGATCTGGCCGCGCGGCTGGAGGTGGCGCCGACGACCGTCAGCCTGATGGTCGGCGACCTGAGTCGGCAAGGGGTGCTAGAGCGGCGCTCGGACGAGGCCGACCGGCGGCGCACCATCGTCGGTATCGCGGCGGCGCACGAGAAGTCGGTCAATGCGTGGCTCGGCGGCAGTGCGCGGGCGTGGCGGAAGGTGCTCGAGCCGTTGGATGCCCAGCAGCGGCGGATGTTCGTGGAGACGCTGCGGGCCTACGAACAGGAGCTGGCGGCCGAACACGATTGAGCGCCCGGCGATCCCGGCGCTCGCGGATCAGTAGTTGCGGGGGCCGCCCGCCATTTCCTCGAGGCGGGCGATGCGGTCGGCCATCGGGGGGTGGGTGGAGAACAGACGGGCCGCGCGCTCACCGGAACGGAAGGGGTTGGCGATCATCAGGTGCGACTGTGCGGTCAGCTGCGGCTCGGGGGGCAGCGGGGCGGCCTGTACGCCGCGCTCCAGCTTGCGTAGCGCCGAGGCCAGGGCGAGCGGGTCACCGGTCAGCTCGGCGCCGGACTGGTCGGCTTGGTATTCACGGGATCGGGAGACGGCCAGTTTGACCAGGGTCGCGGCAATCGGGCCCAGCAGCGACACCAGGATGACGCCGAGGATATTGGGGCCCTCGCCATCGCGATTGCCGCCGAACATCGATGCGAAGAAGGCCAGGTTGGCCAGGCCGGTGATGACCGCGGCCAGCGCGCCCGCGATCGAGGAAATGAGGATGTCGCGGTTGTAGACGTGCGATAGCTCGTGGCCGAGCACCGCGCGCAACTCGCGCTCGTCGAGGATCTGCAGGATGCCGCTGGTACAACAGACCGCGGCATGACGGGGACTGCGGCCGGTCGCGAAGGCGTTGGGCGCGTTGGTCGGGCTGATGTAGAGCCGCGGCATCGGCTGGCGCGCGGTGGTCGCCAGCTCACGCACGATGCGGTAGATGACCGGAGCCTCCAGCTCGCTGACCGGCTGCGCGTGCATGGCCTTCAACGCGATCTTGTCGCTGTTGAAATAGGCGTAGGCATTCATGCCCACCGCGAGCAGGATCGCAATGAAGAGAATGGTCGGGCTACGGAACATCGCACCGGCTAACACGATCAAGGCCGAGAGGCCGACCATGAGCCCGAATGTCTTCAGCCCATTCGCATACCCGTGCGTGTGCATAGGTCTCCTTGCCCACTCCCCGTTCGTCGAGTGTCTTACGGCAGATCAACGATAGAGATCACGGGCAAAGTTCCGGGTGTGATCCAGTCCGGCGTGCCGGGTGCGAACCGCTAGCCGACGCGTTCGATGGTGTAGCGAACCAGGCGCTCCAGCGCGTCGTTGGCCGGCCCCGAGGGCAACGCCGAGAGTTCGGCATGGGCGATATCGGCGTAGCCCTGCAACTTCTCCTTGGCCAACACCATGCCGCGCGAGTGGGCCAGCAGGGCGAGCGCCTCCTCCACCTCGTCGTCGGTCTCCAGCGGGTGGGCCAGCAGCTTGCGCAGGCGGTCGCCCTCGGCACCCTCGTCGCGCAGCGCGTACAGCACCGGCAGGGTGTGCACGCCCTCGCGCAGATCGGTGCCCGGCGTCTTGCCGGACTGTTCGGCGGCCGAGGAGATGTCGATGATGTCGTCGGAGATCTGGAAGGCGGTGCCGACCGCGTCGCCCAGCCGGGCCAGCCGCTCGACGTGTTCGGCGTCGGCGCCGGAGAAGGTGCCGCCGAAGCGTCCGGCGGCGGCGATCAGCGAGCCGGTCTTCTCCCAGACCACGCGCAGGTAATGCTCCACCGGATCCTGGGATTCGCGCGCGCCCATGGTTTCCCGCATCTGACCGGTGACCAGTTCGGCGAAGGTCTCGGCGATGATCCGCACCGCGTCCGGGCCCAGGGTCGAGGTGAGCCGTGACGCGTG
The DNA here is from genome assembly GCF_048910785.1 of Nocardia nepalensis. Taxonomy (NCBI): domain Bacteria; kingdom Bacillati; phylum Actinomycetota; class Actinomycetes; order Mycobacteriales; family Nocardiaceae; genus Nocardia; species Nocardia nepalensis. The sequence continues at coordinate 27,704 of NZ_JBKBET010000038.1, forward strand.
CGCGAAGAGATAGTCGCCCGCGAGGATGGCGATGCTGTTGCCCCAGCGCGAATTCACGCTCGGGGCGCCGCGGCGCATCGGGGCCTCGTCCATAACGTCGTCGTGGTAGAGGGTCGCCAGGTGCACCAGTTCGACGACGGTGCCCGCGGTGATCAGCGCGGGATCGGTCGGACGCGGGCCGAGCTGCCCGGTGAGGATGGTGAACAGCGGGCGGAATCGCTTACCCCCGGCCTTGGCCAGATGCAGCGCCGCCTCCTGCAGGAACAGCTCGCCGTCGGACAGCTCATCGATCAGCAGTTTTTCGACGTCGATGAGCCCGTTGCGCACGGTTGCGGCGAGCTCGGTGTCACCGAGATCGACTCCGGCGACCACCGTGCTCTCATCACTCACAGCCGATGTGCTCATCTCTTCTCCCAGCGATGCGTCCGACCCCACGGTAGAGAACCTAGCGTGTCCCCGCCCCGGGGCCCATGAACACCGTCACTATGCGGTGTATCAGACACTTTCCCACATTGTTTTCCGAGCTCATCGATCGCATGGTGTGCGACACCCCCGGGCGCCGTCGACATGAATGGAACCCTCCTGCAAGTATTGACCGCATGGGTTCACCGGATGTCACACCCGCGGGCGGGGACGGGGAGACGCAGAGCGCGATTCCCACCCGGACCGAAGTCCTCGTGGTCGGCGCCGGTCCGGCCGGTTCGGCCGCCGCCGCATGGGCCGCGCGAGCCGGCCGCGATGTCGTACTCACCGATTCCGCCGTCTTCCCACGCGATAAGACCTGCGGCGATGGACTCACCCCGCGCGCGACGGCCGAATTGGAGAATCTCGGACTCGGCGACTGGCTGCGTGCGCATACCGTGAACCACGGCCTGCGGATGACCGGCTTCGGCCGCGAGGCCCTACTGCCGTGGCCGGGCGGTTCCTTCCCGACGTATGGAAGTGCCGTTCCCCGAACCGAACTCGACGACAAACTGCGTGAGACGGCCGTGAAGTCCGGGGCCAGGATGCTGGACGGCACAAAGGTGATAGATGTCATCCGCGAGGGTGACCGCGTCACCGGTGTGACGGTAAAGACGGCGGCGGGCACCCATGAGATCGGCTGCAAGACACTCGTCGTCGCCGACGGTGTCCGCTCCCCCATCGGCAAACTGCTCGGGCGCACCTGGCATCGGCAGTACGCCTACGGCACCGCGGCCCGCGCCTACATCAAATCCGCGCGCAGCGACGACCAGTGGATCACCTCGCATCTCGAACTGCGCAATGCCGACGGCGAATTGGTGCCCGGCTACGGCTGGGTGTTCCCGCTGGGCAATGGCGAGGTGAATATCGGTGTCGGATCGCTGGCCACCGCGCAGCGGCCCTCGCATATCGCGCTGAAACCGCTGCTGGAGCATTACACCTCATTGCGTCGCGAGGAGTGGCGGTTCGAGGGTTCGCTGCGGGCGGTCGCGTCGGCGCTGCTGCCGATGGGTGGTGCGGTGTCGAATGTCGCGGGGCGCAACTGGGTGCTGATCGGCGACGCCGCGGGGTGTGTGAATCCGCTCAACGGCGAGGGCATCGATTACGGCCTGGAGGGCGGCCACATGCTCGCCGAGCTGCTCGACGAACCGGATCTCACGAAGGTGTGGCCGGAACTGTTGCGGGCCCGCTACGGCCGGACGTTCTCGGTGGCGCGGCGGATCGCCGGACTGGCGACCCATCCGCGGATGGTGCCGCTGGGCGGGCCGCCGGTAATGCGGTCGAAGTACCTGCAGCGCACCGCGGTTCGGGTGATGGGCAATCTGGTCACCGACGAGGATCTGGATCTGACCGCGAGGGCTTGGCGCGCCGCAGGTCGGGCGTCCTACCGTTTCGATGAACTCGCCCCGTTCACCTGAGATGAGTGGATTGCCCGCGCTCTACCTGCTGCCGCATCTGCGGCGGGCGCGGGACCTTGCCGATCGCGACTATGCCCAGCCATTGAATCTGGACGAATTGGCGGCCGCCGCAGGGGTTTCGAAATATCACTTCCTGCGCGCGTTCGCGGCCGTCTACGGGGTGACACCGGCGGCGTATCTGGCGCAGCGGCGGATCGAGCGGGCGCAGGATTTTCTGCGGGCCACCAACCTGACCGTGACCGAGGTCTGCATGCTGGTCGGGTACAGCAGTCTCGGCTCGTTCAGCAGTAAGTTCCGGCAGTTGGTCGGGGTGACGCCGTCGGAGTACCAGACCAAATTCGCCGATGGTGCGCCGCGGATTCCGGGCTGTTATGTATTCATGCACGGGCTTTCGGATCGCAAGCCGCCGAGTTGAGCCGCCGGTGCTACGCACAGGTCAGCAATTTCGGAGAAGCGGCCGAGTCGGTGCGCTTTCTAGCCTTTAGGCATGTCTATTACGAACGTTTCCCTGGTCACCGTGTACGTCACCGACCAGGACGCGGCCAAGCAGTGGTACATCGATAAGCTCGGATTCATCGAGACCAGCGATGTGACCATGGGCGACAATGGGTTCCGCTGGGTCACCGTCGCACATCCCGATCATCCCGAACTCGAGGTCACCTTGATGATTCCGGGACCGCCACTGGATGAGAACCTGGCCGATGCCATCCGCCGGGCACTGGCCAATGGCACCCACGGCGCGCTCGGATTGAAGACCGATAACTGTCAGAAGACCTTCGAGGAGCTGACCGCCAAGGGCGTGGAATTCATCCAGCCGCCCGCGGCACGCCCCTACGGCACCGAGGCGATCATCCGCGACAACTCCGGCAACTGGCTGGTGCTGGTCGAGCCCAAGGAATTCGATCCGCAGGACTTCGCCTGACGAACGGCCCCGACACGCCCCGGCTCTCGCCGGGGCGGTGGGCGGGCGGATCAGGCGTTGGCCTGCGCGGCGAACCACGCCTCGATATGTTTGCGTTCGCTCTCGAGCACCCGATGATGCAGTTGTTCGGCGAGCGGTTCGATTGCGCCGCCGACCAGCGGAACCTTCACCCGCACGGTGCCGACGACCTCGATTTCCGACCCCTCGGCGGTCGGGCGGAGTTCGTAGGTGCCCGACATCTCGCAGGAGATGCCCGCGGTGCCGCCCTCGAAGGTGCCCTTGGCGATCTCGCCGTCCAGTGCCTGCCAACTGTCGGTGCGCGAGAGCACCAGATCGCTCTTGAGCACCTTGCTCACGATGCCGGGAATCTTGTCAGCGCTTGCCTTTTCGGTCATCTGGATGCGGATGGTGTCCGCGCCATCGGGATGCGAGAGGTCGATCGTGGCGGTCGCGGCAGGGGCGAAGCGGGACTGCCAGACGTCGTCATTGGTGAGTGCCCGGTGAAGATCTTCGACCGGGACGGCGTAGGGCACGGTGAAGCTGAATTTTCGGGACATGGGCGCACACGGTAGCGGAGGCGGCAAGTAGCCTGTTGTGGTGTCGGAAACCAGCCAGTCCGAAAGGCGGTCGAACCGCCTGCGGCGGGCCAGGATCGGTGTCCTGACAGCGGCGATAGTTCTCAGCGCCCTGATCGGGCTCTTAGTGCTCGCCGCCTGGCGCAATGACTATCTGATCAGCTCCGACAAGGGTGTGACCTCCGCCGAAGTGCTCTCGGCCGGGCGGCTGCGCTCGGCGGTCACCTATGTGACGCCGGACGGGAAGACACACAATCCGAAGGTCGGCGTGCTGTATCCGACCAATCTCACCGTTGGCGAGCGGATCAATGTGGAATACAGCCGCAGCGATCCGGATCTGGTGCGGGTGGCCGGGCGTGATGTGCGGGTCGCGATTCAGCCCGCGGCATCGGTGATCGTGGTCGTGTGGGCGGTCGCGCTGCCCACGATGTGGATCCTGGCCCGGACCCGACGCCGCACGCCGGGACCCGTGGACCGCGCCAGCGCCGCCGCGAGCGCCGGCTGAGCCGGACCGGGCACCCCGACAGTTCGCCGGATCTTTGCGTATCGGTCACGTCCACGTGACGGCGTGGCGCGGTGCGCGGGTCAACCTGGAATGGTGCGAGTAGCCATCGTTTCGGAGTCGTTCCTGCCGAATATGAACGGCGTCGTCAATTCCGTGCTCCGGGTGCTGGACCACCTGGACCAGCACGGTCACGAGGCGTTGGTGATCGCGCCGGATACGCCGCGCGGGCTGCCCGCCGCCCCGCGCCGCTACGGTCGCTTCCCGGTGCACCTGGTGCCCGCGATGATGGTGCCGAAGGTCAGTTCCCTGCCCGTCGGCCTGCCGCACCCCGGAATCACCGCCGTGATCGACGACTTCGACGCCGATGTGGTGCACCTGGCCTCCCCCTTCCTGCTCGGCGCCGGCGGACTCGGCGCGGCGATGCGATTGGACCTGCCGACGGTGGCGATCTATCAGACCGATGTCGCCGGATTCGCGAAGAGCTATGGGCTCGGGCTGGCCAGCCGGGCGGCGTGGGCCTGGACGCGACGCATCCACGAGGGCGCGACGCGGACGTTGGCGCCCTCGCGTGCGGCCGCCGAGGATCTGGAGCGGCACGGCATTCCGCGGGTGCGCCGGTGGGGGCGCGGGGTCGATATCGCCCGGTTCACACCGTCGGCGAAGCGGGCCGAGCTGCGGGCCGCCTGGTTGCGCGGACAGGACAGGCTGCTGGTGGGCTTCGTCGGTCGGCTGGCTCCGGAGAAGCATGTGGAACGGCTCGCGGTGCTGGCGAGCGATCCGAAGATCCAGCTGGTGATCGTCGGGGACGGGCCGGAGCGGGCCCGCTTGGCGCGGATGATGCCGACCGCGGTGTTCACCGGCGAGCTCGGCGGTGACGAGCTGGCGCAGGCGTACGCGAGTCTGGACGTGATGGTGCACGCGGGCGAGCACGAGACGTTCTGCCAGGGCGTGCAGGAGGCGCTGGCCGCCGGGGTTCCGGTGATCGGGCCGGATGCGGGCGGACCGCGTGATCTGATCGCGCACTGCCGCAACGGATATCTACTACCTGTGGATCGCTTCTCCGAACTACTACCCAGTGCGGTTGCGGCGCTTCGCGATCCCATACTCAGGGCGCGGTTTGCCGGTGCCGCGCGCAAGTCGGTGCTGCATCGGACCTGGCCCGCCATCTGCACCGAATTGATGGGCCACTACGCCGACGTCACCGGCATTCGGATTCAGTTACCGCACACCGCGTGACGTGGTGGCGTGCCGCGGAGAATTTGTGCTGCGCAAAGGCGCGTCCGCGTGTGAGTTTCATGACCTCCGGGCCCCGACTTCGGGCGGGTTTCACCGAAAGAGCAGGTCCGAACAACGGCCGCTCTGATTGTCTGGGTCAGTTCGGCGCGTGAGCCTCGCCGGGCAGGTGTTACGCGCGGTAGGTTCGGGGCGTGGCGAAAACAGAGCAGCGGGAATCGGTTCGGGCCTCGCTGGACAAGCAGCCGCACGAGGTCGCGTCGATGTTCGACGGGGTCGCGAAGCGGTACGACCTGACCAACACCGTCATCTCGATGGGGCAGGACCGATATTGGCGCTGGGCGGTGCGCAAGGCGCTGGCGCCGCGCCCGGGTGAGCGGGTGCTCGACCTCGCCGCGGGCACCGGTGTTTCGACGCTCGACCTGGCGAAGTCCGGCGCTTGGTGTCTGGCGGCCGACTTCTCGCAGGGCATGCTCGCCGCGGGCAAGTTCCGCAATGTGCCGATGGTGGCGGCCGACGCGACCGCGCTGCCCTTCACCGACGATTCGTTCGACGCGGTGACCATCTCCTACGGGCTGCGCAATATCTCCGAAACCGATCAGGCACTGCGCGAGATGCTGCGCGTCACCAAGCCCGGCGGGCGGTTGGTGGTCTGCGAGTTCTCCACGCCGATCGTGCCGGTTTTCAGCACCATTTACATGGAGTACCTGATGAAGGCGCTGCCGAAGGTGGCGCGGGCGGTCAGCAGCAATCCGGATGCCTACGTCTATCTCGCCGAATCCATCCGCGCCTGGCCGAATCAGCGGCAGTTGGCGCTGCGGATCGCGGATGCGGGCTGGTCATCGGTGAAGTGGCGGAATCTGACCGGCGGCATCGTCGCGCTGCATCGCGGTTACAAAATGGGCTGACGCCCTGGTCGCGGCATATTTTCGTGGCGCACGCCACACCTCACACGCCGATTTTCATACGGTGAGGTTATTTGTCACCTGCCGATAACGTTGGGTAAATCCGGCGCAATCGGCGATCAGCATGATCGGTGGCATGACCGATGCAGGAGCCGACCGCGCGAGCACCGCCAGAACGGCGTGCTCGTACTGCGGGGTGGGCTGCGGCATCACCGTCGAGACGCGCGCGGGCGCGGACGGTGCGCCGGTCATCGCCAAGGTGCGCGGCGACAAACTGCATCCGGCGAATGCGGGCAGGCTGTGCACCAAGGGCGCCACACATCTGGAGTTGATGCAGGCGCCGGGACGGATGGAGACCGCGTACCGGCGGCCCGAGCGCGGCCAGGTGCCGGTGCCGATGCCCGTCGACGAGGCGGTGCACGAGGCGGCGACCCGGCTGCGGGCGATCCTGGACGAACACGGACCGGATGCGATCGCGCTGTACGTCTCCGGACAGATGTCACTGGAGGCGCAGTACCTGGCGAACAAGCTGGCCAAGGGGTATCTGCGGACCAAGCACATCGAGGCCAACTCCCGGCTGTGCATGGCCAGCGCGGGGACCGGGTACAAGCAGTCGCTCGGCGCGGACGGGCCGCCCGGATCCTATGACGACTTCGAGCAGGCCGACCTGTTCTTCGTGATCGGCGCGAATATGGCCGACTGCCATCCGATCCTGTATCTGCGCATGATCGACCGGGTCAAGGCGGGCGCGAAGCTGATCGTGGTGGATCCGCGGCGCACCGATACCGCGGCGCGGGCCGACCTGTTCCTGCAGATCACACCGGGCACCGATCTCGCCCTGTTGAACGGGCTGCTGCACTTGCTCGTCGAAAACGGCGATATCGACAAGGATTTCATCGCCGAGCACACCGAGGGATGGGCGGCGATGCCCGAATTCCTCGCCGACTACGCACCGGACAAGGTCGCCGAGATCACCGGACTCGCCGAGGACGATATCCGCACGGCCGCACGCTGGATCGGCGAGGCGGGCGAATGGATGTCGCTGTGGACCATGGGACTCAACCAGTCCACCCACGGCACCTGGAACACCAACGCGCTCTGCAACCTGCACCTGGCCACCGGCGCCATCAGCCGCCCCGGCAGTGGGCCGTTCTCGCTGACCGGTCAGCCGAATGCCATGGGCGGGCGCGAAATGGGCTATATGGGTCCGGGCCTGCCCGGACAGCGCAGCCTTTTCTCCCCTGCCGACCGCGCCTTCGTGGAGCAGGCGTGGGGCATCGAGCCCGGCACGCTGCGCGGTGAAGCCGGCCCCGGCACCATCGAGATGTTCCGCGAGTTGTCCGATGGGCAGATCAAGGCGGCCTGGATCATCAGCACCAATCCCGTTGCCACCGTGGCCAATCGGAAGACCGTCATCGGCGGCCTCGAGGCGGCCGAACTGGTGATCGTGCAGGACGCCTACACCGAGACCGCCACCAACGCCTACGCCGATGTGCTGCTGCCCGCCACGCTGTGGGCCGAAGCCGATGCGGTGATGGTGAATTCCGAGCGCAATGTCACGCTGTTGCAGCGCTCGGTCGACCCGGTCGGCGATGCCCGCCCGGACTGGCTGCTGATCGCGCAGGTCGCCACCGCGATGGGCTTCGAAGGGTTCGACTTCTCCTCCAGCGCGGCGGTTTTCGAAGAGATCAAGCAGTTCGCCAATCCGGCCACCGGATACGACCTGCGTGGCATGAGCTACGACCGCTTGCGCGAAGGACCGATGCAGTGGCCGTGCGCCGAGACGGACCGCGTGCGCAATCCGATCCGCTATCTCAATGATGGTGTCAGCCAGGAGCTTTTCGTCGACGACACCGGGCATCGGCCCCGGCTGGCGTTCCCGACCCCCAGCCGCCGCGCCGTGTTCTGGCCGCGCCCGCATATGGCGCCGCAGGAGATGCCCGACGACGACTACCCGTTCGTGCTGAATACCGGTCGGCTGCAGCATCAGTGGCACACCATGACCAAGACCGGCAAGATCGACAAGCTGACCAAGTTGACGGGGCGGCCGTTCGTCGAGCTGCACCCCGAGGATGCGCAGCGGCTCGGCGTCGAGGCGGGCGATCAGCTGGAAATCGCTTCGCGGCGTGGGCGAGCGGTGCTGCCCGTGCAGGTCAGCGACCGGGTGCGGCCCGGCGACTGCTTCGCGCCGTTCCATTGGAACGACGAGCAGGGCGAATATCTGACGATCAATGCCGTGACGAACGACGCGGTGGATCCGGACTCGCTGCAGCCTGAATACAAGGCGTGCGCGGTGTCGTTGCGGCGGGTCGCGGCGGTGCCGGAGCCGGAGATGTCCGGTGCGCCGAAAGCGGCCGCTACCGGTGCCGCGGCGGCCAGTGGCCTTTCAGCGCCGGCCGACGGTGTACCGGGAATCAATGGTTCGGCGACGCCGCACCCACTGGCGGTCATGCTCGGGCTCGATACGGGCACGGCTCCGACGCTCAGCGACACCGAGCGGATCTATCTCGCCGGATATCTCTCGGCGCTGCAATCCATTCCGGTGACCGGACAGCCGGTGCTCCCCGAGTCCGCCCCGCTCACTCAGTACAGCCGGTTGTGGATCGATGGGCTGCTGGCGGGCATGTACTCGCGCAATGCCGCACCGCAGACCACTCCCGAGCCTGCCGACGAATCACCGGCCCGCCCCGTCACCGTGCTGTGGGCCTCGCAGACCGGCACCGCGGAGGAATTCGCGGCGACGACGGCCGAGCGCCTGGCCGAATGCGGTTACGCCCCGAGGCTGCTCGATATGGACTCGTGTGAACTCGACGAGCTGACCGGCGATGTGCTGGTGATCAGCAGCACCTTCGGCGACGGCGGTCCGCCGGACAATGGCACCGACTTCTGGGAACGACTGAGCGACAGCGTGATCCGGTTGAACCGCATGCGATACGCGGTATTCGCGCTCGGCGACTCCTCCTATGACGACTTCTGCGGGCACGGCCGCAGACTGGACGCGAAGCTGACCGAGCGCGGGGCCACCCGTCTGCTGCCGCGCGTCGACAGCGAACCCGATTACGAACAAGCGGCGGCGCGCTGGCTCGAAGAGGTGCTCACCGCACTCGACGGCGGCCGGGAAAATACTGCGCCCGAGGCGAATCCGAGTGGTCCCCGGCCCGGCGGAACTCGGGCACACGGCAGCGGCGGCGCCACGATGGTCCTGACTCGCACCGCGCCGGCCCTTGGCCGAACCCAGAGCTCCGCCCCGGCGCCGTTCACCCGCAACGCACCGGTGACCGCCCCGCTGGTGCGCAACGAACCGCTCTCGCACATCGGATCGCCGAAGGAAGTGCGCCAGTTCGGATTCGACCTGCACGGACTGGACGTGTCCTACGAGGTCGGCGATTCGCTCGGTGTGTGGCCCGCGAATTGCGATTCGATGGTGGCCGAATGGCTCGGTGCGACCAGGCTGGACGGCCGCCGGGTCATCGAGATCGACGACCAGGAACTGCCGCTCGCCCAGGCCCTGCGCACCCATTACGACATTACGAAGGTCAGCCACGATCTGCTCACCTTCATCGCCGAACGCAATCCGAACAACCGGCTGGCGAAACTGCTGCGCCGCGATAATCGCAATGAACTCGACAACTACCTGTGGGACCGGCAGGCCGTCGATGTGCTGCGCGACTTCCCGGTGCGCGCCGATCTCGTCGAATGGCTCGGCACGCTGAAAAAGCTGCAGCCGCGCCAGTATTCGATCTCCTCCAGCCCGCTGGTCAGCCCCGACGAGGTGCAGCTCACCGTCGGTGTCGTCCGCTACGGCGATCCGGCAGCGACCGGATCGGCGGCCCAGCGCGGCGGGGTGTGCTCGACCTTCCTCGCCGACCGTGCCGACGCCGACGCATCCGCGGTCCCCATCTTCCTGCAGCGCGCACCGCATTTCCGGCCGCCGCTGGACCCGACGGCACCGATGATCATGGTCGGTCCCGGCACCGGCATCGCGCCCTTCCGCGGCTTCCTACAGGAGCGCCGCGCCCTCGGCTGCACCGGTCGCAACTGGCTGTTCTTCGGCGATCAGCATGCCGCGCAGAACTTCTACTACCGCGCCGAATTGGAAGACATGTTCCGCTCCGGCTTCCTCACCCGCCTCGACCTGGCCTTCTCCCGCGACCAGCGCGAGCGAATCTACGTGCAGCACCGGATGATCGAGCACGGTGCGGAGCTGTGGTCCTGGCTGCGCGACGGCGCGCACTTCTATGTGTGCGGCGACGCCGCGCGGATGGCCAAGGATGTCGACGACACCCTGCTGGCCATCGCCAGGATCCACGGCAAGCTCGACGAGGACGGGGCGCTGGCCTTCAAGAAGCAGTTGGTCGCCGAGAAGCGCTACGTCCGCGACGTCTACTGATCCCTTACGCCGCAGGCGGGTTCAGGCGGGCGAAGTCGGGGAGTCGGTAGTAGGGGTAATACGGGTACGGCGGGGTGATGGCGCTGGCCTTGTCGAGGCGGGCGATCTGGTCGTGGTCGAGTTCCCAGCCGATCGCGCCGAGGTTCTGACGCAACTGCTCCTCATTGCGTGCGCCGACGATGACGGTGGCGACCGTGGGGCGGCGCAGCAGCCAGTTCAGGGCGATCTGCGGGACGGTCTTGCCGGTCTCGGCCGCGAGTTCGTCGAGGACGTCGACCACCTCGTATAGCTTCTCGTCGTCGACCGGCGGACCCGCCGCGGCGGTCTGGTGCAGGCGGCTGCCCTCCGGAAGCGGTTGGCCGCGACGGATTTTCCCGGTCAGACGGCCCCAGCCGAGCGGACTCCACACCACCGCGCCGACGCCCTGATCCTGACCGAGCGGCATCAGCTCCCATTCGTAGTCGCGGCCGACGAGCGAGTAGTAGACCTGATGGGCGACGTAGCGGGTCAGGCCGTGCCGGTCCGCCGCCGCAAGGGATTTCATCAGCTGCCAGCCCGCGAAGTTGGAGGCACCGAGGTAGCGGATCTTGCCCGCGCGGACCAGATCGTCCAGTGCCGCAAGGACTTCCTCGACCGGGGTGTGCGCGTCGAAGGCGTGCAGTTGGAACAGGTCGATGTAGTCGGTGCCGAGCCTGCGCAGCGAACCCTCGACCGTCTTGATGAGCCGTGCACGCCCGGAGCCCGCGTCGAACGGGCCGGGACCGGTCGGCAGGCTCGCCTTGGTGGACAGCAGCAGTTGATCGCGCCTGCCCTTGATGGCCGCGCCGAGCACTTCCTCGGAGGCGCCGTCGGAATAGACATCGGCCGTATCGAACATGGTGACGCCCGCTTCCAGACTGATGTCGACCATGCGCCGGGCCTGCGCCGCGTCGGTATCGCCCCACGCGCTGAACAGCTCGCCCCGCCCGCCGAAAGTTCCCGCGCCGAAGCTCAGAGCCGGCACCAGCAGACCTGATGCGCCGAGCCGCCGGTACTCCATGATGACTCCTAAAGGGTCTATAGTTCCGTTAACGCTTCGAACGTACACCGTTCCCGCCGTAAATGAAACTGGAGTTCCGTTATGGAGTCTGACGATGCCACCCCCGGCTCGGTCCGCCCAGGTGGGCGCACCGCCCGCGTCCGCGAGGCGGTACTGCGGGCGGCGGGTGACCTACTCGCCGAACGCGGTTTCGCACATTTGGATCTGACCGAGGTCGCGGCGCGCGCGGAGGTCGGCAAGACCACCGCATACCGGCGCTGGCGCAACTCCACCGGACTGGTCGCCGACCTCCTCGTCGATATGGCCGAACAATCGCTGCCACACGCCGACACCGGCTCACTGCTCGGCGATCTCACCGCCAACGCCCGCTTGGTCGCGAAGACCCTCACCGACCCACGCCAGGGCAAGCTCTTCCAGGCCGTCATCGCCGCCGCGACCTGCGACGAGACGGCCGCCGCCGCGTTGCGCCGCTTCTACGACATCCGCCTCACCGAATGGTCGCCCTGCATAGCCGCCGCCATCACACGCGGCGAAATCCCCGAGGGCACCGACGCGCGCGCCGTCCTCACCGCCGTCTCGGCCCCGCTCTACTACCGCCTCCTCGCCAGCGGCGACCCGATCGACGACGAAGCCGCGGTCACCGCCGCCGCAGCAGCCACCCAGGCGGCCACCGCAGGCACCTTCACAAAAGCACCCCATAGCTGAAACAAGATCAGGTGGAACTGGTGGCGGCGGCTACTCGGGCAATGCCGCCACCAGTTCCACTTGATCTTGCTGACTCCTGGGGGTCAGCTATTTCGGTGGGGGGAGTGGTTCAGTCAGGGTGGCTCGTTGGTGGGCGGTTTGGGCTTGGTGGATTTCCAATGCGGTGTGTAGGAAGTCGAGGATCAGGGAGAGTTGGTTGGAGTCGTAGCGGGCCAGGGCTTTTGCGCCGGCCTGGGCGACGGGGCCGAAGATTTCATCCGACGTTGCGTGCGCGGCCGCAGTGGCCTCGACCAGGACGCGGCGGCGGTTGGACGGATCCTGGGTGCGGGTGACGAATCCCGCGCGGACGAGTCGGTCGATGACAGTGGTGGTAGCGGCGGGACTCAGCCCGAGCTGGGCGCTCAACTCTCCAGCTGCAAGCGGACCGCGACCGAGGACGACGTCGAGACAGCGAGTATCGGTGCGGTTCAGGCCGAGGCGGGCGGCGACGGCCTCATCGAAGGCGTCGAAGCTCTCCTGCAGTAGCCGCAACTGCATCCCGATCTCGCCGATAATTTCATCCTTCGACATTCGAAACTTTCTGTTATCGTATATTTCGTTCATCGAAACGATAGCACAGAAAGCGTCAGCGCCATGAACGACACCCTCGATCGCACCAGCACCGACGATGCGCAGCTCCGCACCGTTTTCCAGCAGATCATGCAGACCTGGACCGATAACGACGCCGAGGCGTTCGGCGCCTTGTTCACCGACGACTCCGACTACGTGTCCTATGACGGCACCAGGGCGATCGGCCGCAAGGAGCACCAAGCCAATCACGACAAGCTCTTTCGCGGTGTGCTCGCCGGTTCGGCCCTCGTCGGCGAATTGGAATCCATCCGGTACGTGACGCCGGATGTGGCGATCCTGCACGGCACCGCATCGGTGCTGATGCCGTGGCGCTCGCAGCTGCCCGAGCGACGACTGTCGCGCCAGACCGTGGTACTGGTCCGGACGCCCGAGGGCTGGCGGGTCACCGCGATTCACAACGGCCGGGTGCGCCCGGTCACGGTTCCGGAGCCGGATTCGTTCCCCGCCAAGATGTCTCAGCTGATGGGCCGCATCGCGCGCAGGCTCGGTCTCGGCCGCAGGTGATCAGCGGGTCCAGGATGGATCGCGACCGGTGAGTCCGATGATCCGATCCAGGTCCGGCGCGGTGTCGGGCACCGGCACGACCGGGCCGAACATGCCGGGCGTGCCTTCGGCCGGTGTGTCTCTGAGGAATTCGAGTAGGACCGCCAGATGGGCCGGATCGACGGTCAGTCGCTGGCCGGTTGCCCGGGCGAGATCCCAACTGTGCACGACGGTTTCGTCGAGTGCGATCATCGCCATCACCACCGCAGGAGCGGATACGCCGCCCGCCTCGGTCTCGCCATCCCAGGCGGCCGGCTCCCGCCAGGCCTCGACCAGCGCCTTCAGTTGGGCCGGGATCCGGGAACGCCAGTCCTGCGCCAGCGCGGTCTCCGGGCCGACGGCGGGCGGGGCCGAACGGCCGACCGCTTCCTTGGTCGCGGCCTGCCGGAAGGCCTCGGTGAGTCCGACGACGTGCGCGAGCAGATCGCGCACGGTGGTGTCGGCGCACGGCGTCGGTGCGGTGAGCTGTTCGTCGGCAATGCCGCCGATCACCGTCTCCAGCGCGGTCGCGGCGGGTTCGAAATCGAAGTTCGGGTGCATGGGAGCCTCCTGAGCAGCGGACATCAACCACTGATGAAGACGGAGCGAGCCAACCGAATTCATCGGTTCCTGCGCCGCCGACCGCGTCCTGGTCGATCCTGAACCTCCACGGAGCCTTCCCCGTCGCACCCACCGCAACCAACTCGTAGCGGCGAAAAGCGCTGGAAAAGCGGAGAATTGGTAGATGAAGGGCGATCGGGTGGAGATCGTCGTCGACTTCGGCGACGGGTCTCGCAGTTATGAAGTGGCCGCGACGCGCGCGGGCCGAAAGGTCGAGATCCGCATTGCGCGAGGCGTGGTCGAAGTCAGCGAAGTGACGCGAACCGGTGTCGCGGTGCGGACGGCGCGGTTCATGGCCGGACGCACATTGGCGTTGGTCGAGCATCCGGCGAATGGATCGGATCCAGTCGAGGGCGAATGAGCAAGCCGGGTGGCAGACCGGTTGCCGCGCGGCCCGACTAGGAGCATTCTCGACAGTGTTGGACTGTTGTCCGCCTGCGCTGTGATTTCCGCAGCACCTGGTATTCGCTCGGCCGAGCGTCGGGTACCCAGCCGAAAAGCATGCGCGGAGAGGAGTGAACGATGACCGAGCCCAGCACGTCACGCACTCTTGACGAGGTTCCGGAAGCCGACCTCGTCGAGCAGACCGTCCCCGCCTACCCCGAGGACGCCGAGGACAGGGCGGACACCAGCACCGAACGCGATCTCGCGGCGGCGGTCGACGAGGATGCTTTCAGCGCCAACCCGGCCGATGTCGTCGAGCAGTCGATACCGGTACCGCTCGACGACGATCACGAACCTGGCCCCGCGTACTGACCCGCGCGGAACACAGCACGCCCGGGCCAGCGAACCCGGGCCGATGACGCCACGCGCCCAGGAATGGGTCGCGCGTGCACCTTTGCGCCGAACTCGGCGATATCTGCCACGTTTGGGCTAGCAGCACACGCCCGGACCCGAGCTCACGGCGCGATCTCGCACACTTGGGCCAGAAGCACACGCCCGGACCCGAGCACACGGCGCGATCTCGCACACTTGGGCCAGAAGCACACGCTCGAACCCGAGCACACGGCGCGATCTCGCACACTTGGGCCAGAAGCACACGCCCGGACCCGAGCACACGGCGCGATCTCGCACACTTGGGCCAGAAGCACACGCTCGAACCCGAGCTCACGGCGCGATCTTGCACATTTGGCTAGCAGCGCACGCTCGCCCGAGCTCACGGCGCGATCTTGGCACGCACGGTCGCGTGCAACTCACGCAGGCTGGACCGCTCCGTCGCGACCTCGAGGACTCGCAAACCGTGTGCGTTCCCGGCCAATTCGAGCGCCAACTGCTCCGGATCGACCTGCTTGTGCGGAATGCGGTAGGCGGCGCACAGCGCGGCCAGATCCATTCCGTGCGGAGTGCCGAAGACGCGCTCGAAGACACCGGCGTACTGCGGGTCGCCCTGTTCGAGGAGTTCGAAGATGCCACCGCCGTCGTCGTTGGCGACCACGATGGTCAGGTCGGCGGGGCGGGGTTCGCCGCGCCCGATGAGCAGGCCGGAGGCATCGTGCAGGAAGGTGAGGTCGCCGATCAGCGCGATGGTGCGGCCGGTGTGGTGCAGTGCCGCGCCGACCGCCGTGGAGACGGTGCCGTCGATACCCGCCACACCGCGGTTGGACAGCACCCGGACGCCGGGGTGCGGCTGTGCGACCAGGGCCGCGTCGCGCACCGGATTGGATGCGCCGAGCAGCAGTTGGTCGTTCTCGCGCAGTGCGTCCATCACCACGGCGGCGACATGCATGCCGGTCGGCTTCGGATGTTTGGCGAGTTCCGCGCGGACCACCTGATCGGCCTTCGCGTTCAGTTCCCGGCAGTACTCGAGCCATTCGGGGCGGGGCGCACCCGAGGTGATCGCCCGGGTTCCGGTGCCGACCACATTGCCGGAGACATCGGGCCAACGCGGGCCGGTGGTGAGCGCGTAGACGGTGACGGCCGGATCGGCGAGCACTTTCGCGACTTGACGATGCAGAGTCGGTCGTCCGGTGATGATCGCCTGGCGCGGCTTAAGAAGCGGCAGTGCCAACGGATGCAGGGCGGGGCCGTGCATCGGGGCGGTGGGTTCGGCGACCGTCGGCAGCGCGGCCAATTCCGGACGCAATCCCGCGCCATGGCCGGAGATGACGACGGTGTCGGGGGTGAGATCGAGGTCGAGGGGGACGTCGAGCGTCGCGTACTGAGTGCACGTCCAGGCCTCGCCACCGGGACGCCCCTGCGGCGACGACTCACCCGGCGCATGATCGGGAACCAGCGGCTCGCGCAGCGGAATATCGAAATGCACCGGCCCGGCATTGCCCGAGCGGGTGCCGCGGGCCGCGGCCAGCACCCGGCAGACGGCCGAACGCCACTGGCTGTTCTGCAGGCTGTAGGGCGCACCGTCCGCGGATTCCTCTTCGGCGAGTCCGAGGCTGATCGACGCACGCACCTGGCTGCCGAACAGACCGAACTGCTCCACGGTCTGATTGGCGCCGGAGCCGAGCATCTCGTAGGGCCGGTTGGCGCTGAGCACCACCAGCGGAACCCGGGCGTAGTTGGCCTCCAGCACGGCGGGGCCGAGGTTGGCGACGGCGGTGCCCGAGGTCATGACGACCGGCACCGGCAGTCGACTGGCAACCGCAAGCCCGATGGCCAGGAAGCCCGCGGTCCGCTCGTCGATGCGCATATGCAGCCGCAGCTTGCCCGCCGCATCGGCCGCTTGGAGGGCGAATGCCAGCGGCGCGTTCCTGGACCCAGGACACAGCACGACATCGCGCACACCGCCGCGCGCGAGTTCGTCGACGACCACTTGCGCCTGTGCTGTAGACGGATTCACGCCTCCAGCCTCTCAGACAGTTACTCCCACGTCTTCGTCACCCTGCTCACAAACACGTGTTCGAGTGGGAATTTGCCGCCCGCGCCCACCACCGGACGCGGGCGGCTCGGATGCGCCGCAAATCGAAATCCCGCCTCGCCGAAGCGGATCTGATATGCGGCGCGAGGATCACCGCCCTACGGTGGGCCGCGAACACGCAGCGCCGCAGGCGCCGCAAATCAAACTCAGGCGTGCCGCTGGACGAGCTCACCCAACCGGGGCAGGGCCTCGATGACGTTCTTCTTGGCCGAGGAACGCATCGACGAGTAGACCTTCTGCAGCGCCGGACGCGACGAGGCGTTGGCACGCGCGTCGGTCACCGCGAGCAATGCCTCGGCGACCTCGTCGGACTTGGCGACGAGCAGGTCGGCGAAGCTGCCGGACCCCGTCGCCTGGTATTCCTGCCAGAAGGGCTCCAGCTGCGATACGAGCTTGGGCGCCAACGACTCCAGCGCATCCGGCACGATATTCGGGCTGATCTTCTTGACCGCCGCATACCCACCCTTTACGGCCAGGCCAGACGCACCACCCTTGTCCGACACCTCGGCGTCCAGAACCTCCTTGGCATCGGCAAGGAAGGCCGTGCGCTTCGCGTCGTCGAGCAGGGATTCAGACAGTGCTGCAACCACTTTCAGGTTCCTCCGGAATTCATGTCGATGAACGAGCGCACGTCACTATACGCACTGGTGCCCGCGGTCACACGGCGCTCGTCCAGCTACGGCTGCCACGGAAGCAACTGGACCATCAATCCTTCACAATCTGCGAGGACATTGCCCTGCTCATCGGACAATTCGGCCATAATGAAGGTCTTGCGCCCTTCGATGCGATCGACGCGACCGCGCACGGTCAGCGACGTCTCCAGCGGAGTGATCTTGCGGTAGTTCACATGTAGGTAGGCGGTCCGGCTGATCGGTCGTCCCGCGTAGTGCACGATCATGCCGAGCAGGTCGTCGAAGAGCAGCGGCAGCACCCCGCCATGCGCCGCGCCGTTGCCGCCGAGGTGGTAGCGGCGGAACTCACCGGTCATCACGATGCCGTCCGGTCCGGCCTCGACCACCTGCCACGGCAGCAGCAAAAGGCTGCCGCGCCCGGGCAATTCGACGGCGCGGCCCGCCGGGCCCTGGAGTTCGGGTGCGCGATACGGCTCGAGCAGTTCGATGAGTTCGCGCGCCTTGGCGAGTGCGTCGCCGAAGACCTCGTCGGGGGCGTCCACGGATACGGCCAGATCCTGTAGCGTGCGCATGGCCTCGACGAACGGCCCGAAGTTGGCCCCGATCCGCGCGCGGGAGACCTTGGGGAAGCCGCCGTGCTTCTCGTACCGGGATTCGTCCACCGCGCTGCGGTCGATGCGCGGGCCGGATCGCCCAACCCGCTCTGGTTTCACTGCCTCACGCCCTCCCGTCGCCCGACCGCCGCCCCTCATTGAATCGCTCCGCGATACTGCATCCATCCCTGCACGGTATCCGGTTGTTTTACACCGTCAAGTCGTACCGTCGAGTAATCCCATCGACACCATAGAAGTTCGCATGGAAGTCGCTGGCACCCGAATTATCGACGGGGGCAATAATCACTGGGGTGACGTTCAATCCGAAGCTGTGGCGGCCCGTTCCAGGGTTCGAGAACCTGACCGACATCACCTATCACCGGCATATCGAACAGGGCACCGTCCGGGTGGCCTTCGATCGGCCGGAGGTGCGCAATGCGTTCCGTCCCCATACGGTCGACGAGCTCTATCGCGCGCTCGATCACGCCAGGATGACCCCGGACGTCGGCGCGGTGCTGCTCACCGGCAACGGACCCAGCCCCAAGGACGGCGGCTGGGCCTTCTGCTCCGGCGGCGACCAGCGCATTCGCGGCCGCAGCGGTTACCAGTACGCCGACGGCGAGACCGCAGACACCGTCGACCAGGCGCGGGCCGGACGCTTGCACATCCTCGAGGTGCAGCGGTTGATCCGGTTCATGCCGAAGGTGGTCATCGCGCTGGTCAACGGCTGGGCCGCGGGCGGCGGGCACAGTCTGCACGTGGTCTGCGACCTGACCCTGGCCAGCCGCGAGCACGCCAGGTTCAAGCAGACCGACGCCGATGTCGGCAGCTTCGACGGCGGTTACGGCAGCGCCTATCTCGCGAAAATGGTCGGCCAGAAATTCGCGCGGGAAATCTTCTTCCTCGGCCGCCCGTACACCGCCGAGGAAATGCATCAGATGGGCGCGGTGAACAAGGTCGTCGACCACGCCGAACTGGAGAATGTGGCGCTGGAGTGGGCCGCCGATATCAACGGCAAATCCCCGCAGGCCCAGCGCATGCTGAAGTACGCGTTCAACCTCCTCGACGACGGCCTGGTCGGCCAGCAGCTGTTCGCGGGCGAGGCCACCCGGATGGCGTATATGACCGACGAAGCGGTCGAGGGTCGCGACGCCTTCCTGGAGAAGCGCAAGCCGGACTGGACTCCCTACCCCTGGTACTTCTGAGATGGACATCCTCAGCAGCCGGGTCATCCTGCGGCCCGCCGACTACAAGGCCACACTCGCCTTCTACCGCGACGGACTCGGGTTGGCGGTCGCGCGCGAGTATCCGGGCGGCACGGTTTTCTTCGCTGGACAGTCGCTGGTAGAGGTGGCCGCGCACGGTGGATCGGGCAATTCCACCGCGTTCGAGGGCGCGCTCTGGCTGCAGGTTCGCGACATTTCGGACGCTGCGGCCGAACTCGCTTTGAAGGGCATTCCTATCGATCGCGCACCGGTGCGGGAGCCGTGGGGGCTGATCGAAATGTGGGTGCGCGATCCGGACGGGGTGCCGATCGTCCTGGTCGAAGTGCCCGCCGAGCATCCGATTCGACGGGATTCACGCTGGTCACCGGACTGATCGCGACGGCGGCGGCGACCCGGGCGGCCCGGCCCGAGTTGCCAATGCCGACCCCGGCGAGGACGATAGCCCACGGATGGCCGCCCGACCGCCGACGTCCGGGTGACCGCCGCTGAGTACCGTCCTCCGAGTGAATCGCAGTCTCGATGTCCGGCGTACCCGAGTTCTCCTCCCCTGACGCGGCCCAAGCCCCTCCCCGCCGCCTCAGCAAACCGACCCCTGCCGCGTGCGGTGAGGTTGACATGACACGATCACAGTCGTGAGGGAGCGCAGCGAGCGAACCATGAACACAGCGCGCCTGCGCATGACGGAGTCGAGCGTCAGCGAGGCGCAGTCATGAGCAGGACCCTGCGGACGCTGCCGATGCCCACCGGATCGGGTCTGGGCGACGTGCTGCCGCATTTGCGAGAAGTGTTGGAGGGGAACGGCCCCGCCTGGTTGCCGATACCCACCAGCGACCGCCGCGAGGCCCGGCGACTGAGCGACGCGCTGTCTCCGGGCGAGCCGATCGATGACGAGGTCGCCCTCGTGGTGACCACCTCCGGCACCACCGGTGTGCCGAAGGGCGCCATGCTCAGCGCCGCGGCATTGCGGGCCAGCGGGACCGCGACGCACGACCGACTCGGTGGACCGGGCACCTGGCTGCTCGCCCTGCCGACCCATCACATCGCTGGCATTCAGGTGCTGTTGCGCAGCATCCTGGCCGGTACCGAACCCACCGTGCTCGACGTTTCCGGCGGCTTCCTACCCGAGGCGCTCGCGGGCGCCATCTCCGGTATGCGCGGCGAGCGCCGCTACACCGCATTGGTCCCGACCCAGCTCATCAAGGCCCTGGACGCACCCGAAGCGGCGGCGGCACTGGCCCAGTTGGACGGCGTGCTGGTCGGTGGTGCGGCCACCCCGGCTCCGGTCTATGAACGCGCGAAAGCGGCCGGTATCAACGTCGTTCGCACCTACGGCATGAGCGAAACCTGCGGCGGCTGCGTGTACGACGGTATTCCGCTGGACGGCACCGAGATTCGCATCGAGGACGGTCGCGTCCTGCTCGGCGGCGCGATGATCGCCAACGGCTACCGCGGCCAGCCGGACCACCCGGCATTCGCCGAACCCGGCTGGTTCCGCACCGAGGATGCGGGCACCTATGAGAACGGCGTGCTCAGCATCACCGGACGTCTCGACGAGGCGATCATGACCGGCGGACTGCTCGTCATCCCGCAGGTCGTCGAGGCCGTGCTGATCACCCATCCCGGAATCAGCGAATGCGTAGTGCTGGGTCTGCCGGACGAACGGCTCGGTCAACGAGTCGCGGTCGCGGTGGTCCCCGCCGCCGGAGCCACCCCGACCCTCGAGGAACTACGCGACCACGTCGTCCGCGAACTCGACTCCATCGCCGCCCCACGGGAATTGGCGATCCTCGACGAGCTCCCCTTGCGCGGTCCCGGCAAACCGGACCGCGCGAAACTACGCGACCACCTGCTCGCGGAGTCGACGCACTAGCTCCTCGAGGGCAGTCGAAGGGCGCCCGTCAACACGCTCAGTACCACCATTCGACTCCCTCGGTGGGCGCCTGTGGGGGCAGCTGCAAGAGGGTGCAAGAGTTGGGCGACATCGCGGTGCAAGGGCCGTGCAAGACGTCGGGCCCAAAGTTCTGTGCATGACTTCTTACGCACCCACTTCAGCGCTCGCCGTAGAGGCGGACGGGCTGGTCAAGGTGTTCGGGGAACAGCGCGCCGTCGACGGTGTGAGCCTGGCGGTTCCGCAGGGCTCGGTCTACGGCGTGCTGGGACCGAACGGCGCCGGCAAGACCACGACCATCCGCATGCTGGCCACCCTGCTCCGCCCGGACGGCGGCAGCGCCCGCATCTTCGGCCGTGACGTCGTCGCCGAACCGACGGCCGTGCGGTCCCTGGTCGGCGTCACCGGGCAGTACGCCTCGGTCGACGAGAGCCTGTCCGCCACCGAAAATCTGATCATCTTCTCCCGACTGCTCGGTCTGAGCCGGGCCGACGCCAGGCGCAAGTCGGTCGAACTACTCGAGGAATTCGACCTCACCGAGGCGGCGAACAAACCGCTCGAGAATTTCTCCGGCGGCATGCGGCGCCGCCTCGATCTGGCCGCCAGCCTGATCGCGACACCGCCGCTGCTGTTCCTGGACGAGCCGACGACCGGCCTCGATCCGCGCACCCGCGCGCAGATGTGGGAGACCATCCGCCGCCTGGTCCGCGAGGGCTCGACGGTGCTGCTCACCACGCAGTATCTGGACGAGGCCGACCAGCTCGCCGACCGGATCGCCGTCATCGACCACGGCAAGGTGATCGCCGACGGCACCGCCGACGAACTCAAGGCCTCGGTCGGCGGCTCCTCGCTGCACCTGACCCTGGTCGACCGGGTCCAACTCGACGAGGCCCGCCGCATCGTCGGCGACTTCCTCGGCGTCGAGGCCCAGATCACGCCCGAGGCCGGACGGCTCACCGCCCCGCTCACGGATGCGGGCATGACCGCCGATCTGCTGATCCGCCTGCGCGAGTGGGAGATCGCGATCGACGAGATCACCGTCACCAAGCCCAGCCTCGACGAGGTCTTCCTCACCATCACCGGCCACCCGGCCGACGACGACAACGAACGGAGCGCGGCATGACCACCATCACCGCCACCGAAAAGACCGCACGGCATGCGGCCCCACATTCGATCCCGGAGGCCAGCAACAAGATCAGCCTCCGACAGACCGTGGCGACCTCGTTCACCATGGCCTACCGCGGCATCCTCAAGATCAAGCACAATCCCGAGCAGCTGTTCGACGTGACGGTTCAGCCGATCCTGTTCACCGCGCTGTTCGCCTACATCTTCGGCGGTGCCATCGGCGGCAGCGTGCACGACTATCTGCCGATCCTGGTTCCCGGCATCCTGGTGCAGACGGTCGTGCTGACCTCGGTCGTGACCGGCACCCAGTTGCGCGAGGATATGGACAAGGGCGTCTTCGACCGGTTCAAATCCCTACCGATCGCCCGCATTTCGGCGCTGGCGGGCGCGTTGATCGCCGATATGGTGCGCTACGCGCTGGCTACGACACTGACCATCCTGGTCGGCGTGGCCATCGGCTACCGGCCCGAGGGCGGATTCGTCGGTGTCGTGGTGGCCGGTCTGGTCATCGTGGTCTGCTCATTCGCGGTGAGCTGGATCTGGGCGCTGGTCGGTGTCACCGGTAAGAGTGCCGCTGGCGTGCAGGGCATCTCGATGATGGTGATGTTCCCGCTGACCTTCATGTCCGGTGCCTTCGCTCAGGTCAGCACCATGCCGGGCTGGATGCAGGGGCTCGATCACGTGAATCCCGTGTACTACATGGTGAACACGGCCCGAGAACTGATGAACGGCAATGTCTACGGCAGCGATCTGGCCTGGTCGCTGATCGGCTCGGTGATCGTGATCGCGATCTTCGCGCCGCTGAGCATCAAGGCGTACATGCGCCGGGCGTGATGACCGGAAGTCGCGGTGGGAGACGGTAAGTCACCCACCGCGATTTTCGTCGTCACAGGATAGTTCCCGCAGGATTTCGAGGACCCTGGCCGCTGCTCGCCGCCGCGGGAATCCCGCGGCCCTGCGCAGTGCCTCGTCCAACCGATCGTCTCCGACCCGCGCCCGATGCAGTTGCAGGTGCCGTCCGAGTTCGGCCGACGGATTGTCCTGTCGCCCCATCACTTTGGGGGCCAGCGACAGCAGTTCGAGACCGACCTCGGAGTCCGGCCGAAGCGCGAGATGGAACGTGCCGATCGCGCAGGACACCGCACCGATCTGCGGCAAATCGTAGGTCTGCCCGAGGCGGCCCGGCGCGAGGCGGATCAGATTGCGCGCGATATCCGCTGCCGCCTCCGGCCGCCCATACAGCACGTGCGCGTCCACGGCTCCGCTCGCGGTAACCAGGGCGCCCGGCCCCGGCGCTGGTCCGTCATCGGGCCAGCCGTACAGCTCGAGCGCCCGACGATAATGCCGTATGCCGGCGTCGATATCGCCCTCGGCCAGTTCGAGTTCCGCGACCCCGATGACCACCGGAGCCAGGCGGTGGTTGCGGCGGATCTGCGGGTCGTCGATCGAAGAACCATGTGCCGGATCGCCATCCGGTGCGCCGAGCGCCAACCCCAATTCCCGCCGCGCCTCGTCGAGCCGACCCGCACCGATCAGCGACACCGCGAGATAGCTGCGCATCTCCACGGCTTCCTCGTATGCGCGCAACTCCCGCAGCAGTTCCACGGCTCGACGGTAGTACTCGACCGCGTCGGCGTAGTGCGCGGTCTGTCCGGCGAGTTGCCCGAGATGCTGGGTGACCATTGCCGTACCCCAGATATCGCTGCCTTCGATCAGGCGCAGACCCGCGAGCGCGTCCCGGGTGGAGCCATGGACGTCACCCGCGTTCTCCCTGATATTCGCGCGTAGGAATACCGCCGCGGCGCGAACCACGTTGTCCTGCGACCGCGCACCGTCGGTGAGCAATCTGGCCAAATCCGCGCCCGAGGAATTCCCGCAGGCTATGACGCCGAGAAAGCGTGTCACATTACTGAGATCGACGGCGGTGCCGAGCAATCGACGGATCCGCGCCCGCGGTGTCGCGATCTGACGCAGTTCGCCACCGAGGACCATCATGTGCATGCCGATCAGCATGTGCGCGAGCAGCTGGAGATCCGCGGTCGTGCCGCGCACCGGGCCGGGCTCGGGTGCCAAGCCGAGGATCCGCCGTGCCCAACCGCCCAGCTCCATATGC
Organism: Nocardia nepalensis; assembly: GCF_048910785.1. Taxonomy (NCBI): domain Bacteria; kingdom Bacillati; phylum Actinomycetota; class Actinomycetes; order Mycobacteriales; family Nocardiaceae; genus Nocardia; species Nocardia nepalensis. Next base: position 52,080 of record NZ_JBKBET010000038.1, read on the forward strand.
GCGCCGCGCATTACCCACAGCGTCCCCAAAACCGGGAAAACCCGGTACACGGTGCGGGCGTCCCTGCGCTCCAAGGCATATCGCAGCACCGCGACCAGGTTGTCGAGCTCCGCACCGACCGAGAGCACGGTGGCCACCTCGTCGGTGAGGTAGCGGTGCACAGTCGTGACCGCATAGTCACGCGCCCAGCGCGACATGCGATCCATCACCATGGGCCGCTCGTCGACCGCGCCGCGAATGCCCGCCGCCGCATCGGATCCGGTCAGCGCGAGCTGTTCCTCACCGAATTCGCGGACCGTTTCCAGCATCCGGTAGCGCGTGCCGATCAGGCCCTCATCGTCGTCGAGGACGGTCAGCAGTGACTGGCCGACCAATCCGTCCACGGCCCCGGCCACATCGTCGACATCAGGGCCGCCCGCGACCACTTCGGCGGCGGCGAGGGTGAATCCGGCCGGAAACCGGCACAGTCTGCGCAACGCGATCTGCTGCGGCTCTTCGAGCAGATTCCAGCTCCACGCGATGACCGCGTGCAAGGTGCGGTGCCGCTCCGGCGAGGAGCGATCTCCGCTGCGCAACAGGGCGAATCGGTGTTCCAGGCGAGTTTCGATTTCCTCGACGCTCATGGTCCGCACGCGGGCGGCCGCGAGCTCGATGGCCAGCGGCAGCCCGTCGAGTGTGCGGCACAGCCGGGCCACCACTTCGGGATCCAGGCGCACTGTCGGCCGCACCGCACGCGATCTGGCCATGAACAGCTCGGTTGCGGGCGATCCGGCCGCGTCGATTGCCAAGGGCGCCAGCGGATAAACCGTTTCCGCGGTGATCGCCAGTGGCGCCCGACTGGTGGTGAGCACGCTGAGTTGGTCGCAGCTGCCGACCAGATCAGCGACCACTTCGGCGACCGCGTCGATCAGATGTTCGCAGTTGTCCAGTATCAGCAGCGTCGGGCGGGTGCCCAGCGCATCGCGCAGTCGTCTACTGGCATCGCTGTAGCCGGTGGACCGCCGCCACGCCGTATCCCGGACAATCTCGCCGAGGCCGAGCGTGGTGCTGATCGCGGCCTCGATATCGGCGCGCGGATCGGCGTCGGCGGCCGTATCGGCACGCACCGAAGCCAGCTCCACCAGTACCACCGATTCGCTGTGGGCGACCCGGGTTCCCAATTCGTTGGCCACCCTGGTCTTTCCGGTGCCACCGGGGCCGAGCACGGTCGTCACTCGGGAGCGGCGCACTAGCTCCGCGAGTGCGTCCAGATCGGCGGCACGGCCGAGTAAGGCGTTGGGGGCAGCGCGCAAGCCGATCGCGGAGAGGGCACCCGGCGGCGCGACGACTGTCGAATCCGGCACGCGGCCAATCGAATCCCGTGCGGTCGAATCCGGCCCGGTCGAATCATGCCCAGCCCGATCACGCCCAGCCGAATCGTGGACAGCCGAATCGTGGACAGCCGAATCGTGGACGGCTGGACCACCTGGAGCGGCCTGAGTCGCAAAGGAGGTCGGACTTACCGGATTCGAGACCAGCCCGGCACGATCGGCCCGCGGCGCGAATCCGGGCACCGGATCACCGCGCAGGATGGCGGTATTCAGCTGCACCAGTGCCGGACCGGGATCCGCGCCGAGTTCTTCGATCAGCCGCCCGCGTATCGATACGAAGACATCCAATGCTTCGTTCGGCCGCCCCGCCGCGGCGAGCAACCGCATCAAGGTGGCATGGGCGACCTCGTCCAACGGATTGGCGGCAGCAGTCCGGCGTGTGATCGCCACCGCGCCGTCGAGATCGCCGCCGGCGACCCGGGCCGCGACCTCGATCGCCGCCAGCTCGGACAACCGGTCCGCGGCCGCGGTGCGCAGTTCGTCGGCCAGTTCACCTGCCTGGAGATCGGCACCGGGCTCGCCGCGCCAGAGCGATCTGGCCTGTGCGACCACGCTCACACAAGCGGCGTGGTCACCATCGGCCTGTCTGGCGCGGGCCGCGCGCACCAGTTCGTCGGCCAAGGTCAAATCGACCTGATCGGCGGTCAAGGTGAGGCGGTACCCGGCCGGGCCGATTTCCAGCGCCGCGTCCGGCAGCGCGGATCGCAGCCGCGACACCTGGGTGTGCAGCGCGTTCATCGGCGCTCGCGGCGGCTGCTCACCCCACACCTCATCGATCAGCGCCTGGGCGCTGCGGCTGCGTCCGGGGCGCAGGGCCAGTGCCGCCAACAGCAGCCGCGACCTCGCCCCGGGTAGCGCCGCGAGCGCGCCGTCTCGGCGTAGCGCGATTTCGCCCAGCAGGGCCACTACGACCGATTCGCCTGCGGGCGTCGTCAAGGTCTGACTTCGGCCGTTCGGGCCGCTCTGATCGGGAAACATTCCGTGGTTATCGTATGCGAGCAGTGCCCGCCGGGCTGACATGGTTTTTCTCCCCTGTTCCGAGCTCTGCGTCACTTAGGCTGAGCCTCATGGCTGAGTTCGAAATCGTTCGGCAGGCCGTGATCGCGGCCGAGCCGGCGCGCATTCATGGGCTGATCGATAACTTCCACGAGTGGACCAAATGGTCGCCCTGGGAGGATGTCGATCCGCGGCTGCAGCGGAAGTACTCCGGGCCGGACGTCGGAGTGGGCGCCCAGTACGCCTGGGACGGCAACCGCAGAGCCGGTCGCGGCAGTATGGAGATCACCTTGAGCGACGCCCGGGAAATCGACATTCGGCTGGCCTTCGAGAAGCCGTTCAAGGCCGTCAATAAGACGACCTTCGAGCTGAACCCCGTCGACGGCGGCACCGAGGTGGTGTGGCGGATGACCGGACAGCATCAGGGCCTGATGGGACTGATCGGGAAGGTGTTCCCGATCGACAACATGATCGGCAAGGACTTCGAGAAGGGCCTCGGCCGGTTGAAGGCGGCCGCCGAAGCCAACTGAACCGCCCGAGCGGACTGAGCCGCCGCAGCACACTAGGCTGCGAACATGGCTACAGCAGCGCAATGGATCGAGGGCGCACGGCCCCGTACCCTGCCGAACGCGATCGCCCCTGTCCTCGCCGGAACCGGTGCCGCCGCCTCCATCGATGGCGCGGTGTGGTGGAAAGCCGTTCTCGCGCTGCTCGTTTCGCTGGCCCTGATCATCGGGGTCAATTACGCCAACGACTACTCCGACGGCATCCGCGGCACCGATGACGTGCGCGTCGGTCCGCTGCGGCTGGTCGGGCAGAAGCTCGCCTCCCCCGCCGCGGTAAAGAATGCGGCGATCATCAGCCTGGCCTTCGGCGCGGTCTTCGGACTGGTGCTCGTCATCGCGACGGCGTGGTGGCTGCTGCTGATCGGCGCGGCCTGCCTGGCCGGGGCCTGGTTCTACACCGGCGGCAGCAAGCCCTACGGCTACAGCGGCTTCGGTGAGCTGGCGGTATTCGTCTTCTTCGGACTGATCGGCGTACTCGGCACCGAATTCGTGCAGGCCGAGCGGATCGAATGGGCGGGCCTGGTGCTCGCGGTCGGGGTCGGGGCGTTCTCCAGTGCGGTGCTGGTCGCCAATAATCTGCGCGATATCCCGACCGATACCGAATCCGGGAAGGTCACCCTCGCGGTCAAACTCGGCGATCCGCGCACCCGCACGCTGCACCTGGCGCTGCTCGCGGTGCCGTTCATCGCCACGCTGATCTTGGTCGCCCGCACGCCGTGGGCACTGGTCGGACTGGTCGCGGTGCCGCTTGCGGTGCGCGCCAATGCGCCGGTGCGCTCCGGTAAGGGTGGGCTGGAGTTGATTCCGGCCTTGCGCGATTCGGGGCTTGCGCTTTTGGTGTGGTCGGCGGTTACCGCGCTGGCGCTCGGAATCGCCGGATAGGAGCGGTACCGCGCGGGCGACCGGGAAGGCCGCCCGCGCCGCAGCTGCTAGTCCTCGCCGTCCGGTACCAGGACGCCGAGGATCCAGTTGACCACCGCGACGATGATGCCGCCCCATACGGCGGCCCAGAAGCCGTCGATACGCAGGCCATAGTCGGTGGTCTCGGTGATCTTCGCGGTGAGCCACAGCATCAGCGCATTGATCACCAGCAGGAACAGACCGAGGGTCACGATGACCAGAGGCAGTGACAGAAGTTTCACGATCGGCTTGACCAGCGCGTTCACCACCGTGAACACCACCGCGACGGCCAGGATGACAATGACTTTCCCGCCATTGCCCTTGTCCTCTGGACTCCAGATCTCGATCTTGTCCACCCAAGCGGCGGCCAACCAGATGGCGACGGCGTTGATAATCAACCGAATCACAAGCTGCATGCGTCGATGCTAGGCCCGACGGGCGGGCATGTGCTGCCACAAAACGCGAATCGGGTGGCGCGCACATGCCCGACCCCTCACGCGGCCCGGTCGAGCAGCGCGTGCACCTTAGGTCGCAGCGCATCGATCGCCTTCGGACCGCCCAGGATTCGGGTGGTGGTCGGATTGGGCGCGCGCAGAATACCGAGCAGCAGATGCCCGGCTTCGATGGTCTTTTCCTTGCGGGCCAGCGCTTCTCGCAGTCCCAGCTCCACCACCTTCTTGGCATCCCTGGTGAACGGAATGTGACCCCAGTTCCGGTCGCGGCCGAAGCGGGGTCGCTGCTCGGGCACCGCCCGTTCCAGCGCATCCTCGCCGAAGGTAGCCTCCAGACTCTCGCGCACCGCATCCAGATCGATGCCGATCGAACGCAGCGCCTCGGCGTCCTCCGCGCCGAGCGGCTTGCCTTTGCCCTGTTGGCCAAGGGTTTCCAGCACGTCTCGGTGGGTGAGCCCGGACTCCTCGAGCAGCGTCTTCAATTCCGGCTCGCCCTGCGACAACAGACCGAGCAGCACATGCTCCACCTCGATCCTGGGCGCGCGCAGTTCCCGCGCGTCTTCCTGGGCGATGACGATCGCCGTCTTCGCCGTCCTGCTGAACCGTTCGAACATCAGCGGTGCCCGCCTCTCCGGTTGTATTTCTGGTGGACCGCCTGCTTGCTGACCTCGAGCGCCTCCGCGATCGCCTGCCAGGACCAGCCCTGTTCGCGGGCATTGGTCACCTGGATCGCCTCCAGCCGTTCGAGCAGCCGACGCAGTGCGAGCACCGCGCGCAGCCCAACCCTGGGGTCGGGACTGCCCGCGGCGGCCGCCAGTGTGGTTGCCTCAGTCATGTCGTCAATTTTGATTGACATTATCGCGAGTTGTCAACAAAAATTGACGATGCGGTGTTCACTACGAGAAAACCCCGCCGCCCCGGCGCTGCGGCCGGGATGACGGGGTTGTGGGAAGGCGTGCGGAGGCTAGCCGGACCAGATTCCGGTGGCGTTGAACTTGTCCAGGATCGCGGTGGGTTCCGCGAGACTCATGCCCTGCGCCTCGACCCACGCATCGTCGAAATATGTTCCGGCGTAACGATCTCCGCCATCGCAGAGCAGCGTCACCACGCTGCCCGAACGACCGGCGGCGATCATCTCGGCAATGAGCGCGAACGCGCCCCACAGGTTGGTGCCGGTGGAACCGCCTACGCGGCGGCCGATTACGCGACTCGCGTGCCGGGCGGTGGCGATCGACGCGGCATCGGGGACCTCGATCATCCGGTCCACCACCTGACCGACGAACGACGGCTCCACCCGCGGACGGCCGATTCCCTCTATGCGCGAAGGCATTCCGGTCTGGTACCCGGCGTCGGCGGTCTCGTAGCCGCCATAGAACGCGGAGTTCTCCGGGTCGACCACGGCCAGCTTCGACGGAAAGCGGTGGTAGCGGATGTAGCGGCCGATGGTGGCGCTGGTGCCGCCGGTGCCCGCGCCGACCACGATCCAATCCGGCACCGGATGGGTCTCCAATTCCATTTGCTGGAAGATGGATTCGGCGATGTTGTTATTGCCGCGCCAGTCGGTGGCGCGCTCGGCGTGGGTGAACTGATCCATGAAGTGACCACCGCATTCGGCGGCCAGCCGGGCCGCCTCGGTGTACATATCCGGCGGGCGCTGCACGAAATGGCAACGGCCACCTTGGGCTTCGATCAATTCGATCTTCTGCGGCGAGGTGCTCGCCGGCATCACCGCGACGAAATCGAGCCCGAGCAGTTTGGCGAAGTACGCCTCGCTGACCGCTGTCGAACCGGAAGACGCCTCCACCACCGTGGTGCCCTCGGTGACCCAGCCGTTGCAGATCGCGTACAGGAACAGCGACCGCGCCAGCCGATGCTTGAGGCTGCCGGTGATGTGCGTGGACTCGTCCTTCAGATACAGCTGGACCCGCCACGCCGAGGGCAACGGGTACCGGATCAGGTGAGTGTCGGCGCTGCGCTGGGTGTCGGCCTCGATGAGGCGCACGGCATTGTCGACCCAGCCGCGTGGAGTGCTGCGATCGCAGTACTTCACGAAGCCGACCCGGTCGGGCCGTCGTCGCCGCGCAGCCGAGCGCGCAGCTGCGCCTTGTCCTGGCGGCGCTTGGCATCGACGATCGCGATGTCCTCGTTGACGCGTGTGCGCAACTTTTTGAAAAGGGTCAGTGACAGCGGCATCGCGATGACCAACGCGAACAGAGCGGCGACCACCAGTGGGATATCCACCGAAACGAGCCGGGCGGCGCCGATGATCACGGCGGTGATGACGACGACCAGACCCAGCCTGGCGAGCGTGTACAGCGCCAGATTGCGGGCCAGCCGCGCGCCGGTGCCAGTTGTTTGCTGTCCTGGGTCACCTTTCGGTGGAGTTGCCTCACTCACGTCATCCAGCCTATGCGAAGCTATGGCTCACCCTCGGCGATACCTCCTGCCGAGGTCGGGCGCGTATCCGTTTTGTCTATTACTTCCCCTTTACCAACTGTAGGTGGTTCGAGTACCTAGGGGTCACAGTGCAACGATGGCGCCATCTGATGAGGGAACTGTCGAGAACGGAGAGGTTTGCTATGACTGCGATCACCGTCGGCGGCCAGGACACCCTGCTGACACCGGGCCAAGTGGCCGCCATGTTCCACGTCGATCCGAAGACCGTGACGCGCTGGGCCCACGCCGGGCGCCTCGGGTCCCTCCGCACACCCGGCGGGCACCGCCGGTTCCGCGAGTCCGAAGTGCTCCAACTGCTCAGGTCGCTCACCACCGAGGCCACCGCACGCTGATCGCGGGCCGCGCGGGCCCATGGCGATCCGTTCTGTATAGGGGCCCGCGCCCACCCGGCAACGTGAATTTCGCGTCTGCAGTGTTCGAAGGCTACGCACGCGACTACCCTCGTTAGCAGGAGGTGAGCGACGTGACGTACCTGTTGGCACTCATCGCAGTTGTGGCAGTCGCGGTGTTGTGCTGGAAGGCGTTCGGCCCCGAGAAAACCGGACCGGGCGCGCCAACCGCGCGTTCACCACAACGCAAGCGCATCAAGGGGCCGGACGACGACCCCGAATTCCTCTGGCGCATCTCGCGCCAGCATCGTGATGGCGACGGGCCTGCCGAGCGCTGAGTTGGGTGGTCTCGTAGTCCAGCGATGGATGGCGCGTGGATAGCGGGCCGTATCGGGTCGAATGCCTCGACGGTTGCCGACGGCTGTCCGCAGACCAGCGCAAGCGCGAATCCCCGAGTCACGCAACCATATCGACCGCACGATCTTTCCCGCGGCGCGCTGCGCGAATCATCGCACATTCAGTGACTACTCAGCCTGTGCGAGGTAGTCACTGAATGTGCGCCAGCCCGGCGCAGCAAGCCGCGCGCTGACTATGGCGGCTGTCGGCAATTACCGTGCCCGGCAACGTTCGGCCCGATATCGATCACGGCTCGCCGTTGACGACCGCCATCATGGCGTCCATGAACGACTGTCCGCCCATGATGTAACCACCGGCGATCGCGCCGACAACCGCGCCGATCGGGCCGGTGATGATGCTGAAGAAGAAGACGCCGACGATCGCGCCGATAATGAGGCCGAGCACGCCGCCGACGACCATGCCGACGATGTTCTTGTTGATTTCATCGGTCAGGCGGGCCATGGAGTTGACCGGCTGCATCTCGCCGATGTTCTTGGCGGTCAGTTTCGGTGTGAGAGCGAGGGTTCGGCCGTTATCGGTGATCGCCTGGTCGACCGCCAGGTGCGTGCCGGAGAGTTCGTAGGTCAGCGGGACTTCGGCGACCACGTCGCCGGCATCGGACTTCAGCAGGACCTTGGTGCCGTTCTCGGCGAGTTCGAACTTGCCGCTGTCGACGGCCGTGGTCATCACCCGGTGCACTTCCTTGGCATCCTTGGCGTCGGAAAGCACCGTGCGGTAGCCGATTCCCTGCTCGACGCCGGAGATCGACTCCTCTTTGGCGACTTCCACCGGCTTCGCATTCGCGGTTGCCGCCGCGACTCCTACGGCGGCGACGGACAAGAGCGTGGCAGCGAGCATGCCGAACTTCATCAAGGTTTCCTTCTGGCAAGCACCGGCCCCGGTAGCCGGTTGACGCGTCTAGCGCCACGTAGCTTGTTGCCCCGCACCGCAATTCGCACACCCCCCAGCGGCCATCGTTATTCAATTGTTACCGAATCATCCGACCCATGATCGTTTCAGACAGGTATCTTGCCTATCCCCAAAAATGGGATGACTCGACGGGCACACACCGGATGGTGTAGGCATGACGTGCTCAATCCAAATGCAACATTCAACTTCGGATCTCCGCGCGCGCGAGAACTATCGGATCTCCGCGCGCACGAGTTCGAACACCCGTGGAGGACGTCAGTGTCGCGTCAACGTGTCCGTGCCGGTGTGACCTTGACGGTCTTCATCGCGGTGACGGCGCTGGCGGCGGCCGTTGTGGCCGTGGCCGCGATGTCGCTGAGCAACGACAAGTCCGCCGGCGGCGCGCCCTCCCCCGCGGCCCAGAACGACGCCGCGCCAACGACATCGGCACCGCCGACATCCGACGACCTCCTGACGACCACCGAGGCGCCGCCGACGACCTCTGCCGTCCGCAGCACCTTCGACAAGATCGCTGGCGGTCTGAAGGTCGAGGTCGGTGACTGCGTCGAGATCGGCGGCAGCGGCGACAGCACCACCCTCGGCAAGACCGCCTGCGGCGGCCCGAGCTCCAACTACAAGATCATCGACAAGGCGCCCGAGAACGCCGCCTGCCCCAGCGACGCCGACCGCTCCCTCAACGACACCCTGCGCGGCATCAACCGCGCCGCCCTCTGCCTCGACATCGACTGGGTTATCGGCGGCTGCATGGACCCGAACAAAGACAGCCCCAAGCGCCTCGACTGCAACACCAAAGGCGTACCCAACGCCGTCCGCGTCGTAGACATCAAACAAAACACCACAAACGTCAACGTCTGCTCCTCCAGCGACCGCGGAATCGTCTACCAGCAACGCCAATTCGTGGTCTGCGTGCACCGGTTGTAACCGGCATCCTGTCGAGGTTGGCGAGCGGATCGTCCAGGGATCGGGCCTCCTCGGCAGGATCGCCCGAAGGTCAAGGTCGGTTCGGCTCTCCCGACCGCCATGGGTGATCGAGTAACGATTGCCATGCTGCCGCCCAGGGGAACCGGCTCATGTGGTCACCACCGGATCTCGGTTCATGCGGCGGATCCTCAGCCAGCACCGTTACGCCCCATGTGGATAGCTTCCGCACGGCTTCTCCGACCGGCGGAAAGCTCATAAGTGCCCGATTCGCGAACGGCACTGCCACAACGGGCATCTGGAGTCCGACGGCTTCCACCAGTAGGCCGAGCGGCAACGTGTCCGAGATCCCGGCAGCCCACTTTGCCAACGAGTTCGAAGTGATCGGCGCGACGATCATCCCCTCCGCTTTGGGTAGCGCGTCAGGTGCGTCAGGGTCTTTGTATTCGCTGCGCACAGGATGACCGGTCTTGGCCGCCAGGGCATCGGCGTCGATGAACCGGCGACCGGCCGGGGAGCTGACCACGCACACGTCCCATCCGTCCGCGTGGGCCAAGTCCACCAGCACACCTACATCGCGGGCCACACGTGCACCGGTTACGAGTGCGTACAGAACGGATCGGCCGTTGTCGTTCACCGTTTCATCGTGCCAGTCCGCCGCCGTTAGAGCGTGACACCGACCCAGGATGCGAACCCGGCCAAGCTGTCGGTGCGTCGGCGTTCGGCCGCTGCAATGCCATACAGCGTTTCGCGCACCGAGGGATGCAAGCGGGTCTGCTGTGGCGCGGCTGCCCGAGCCTTGTTGAGCGCCGCGAGCGCCCGCTCCGGCTTGCCGGACATGAGCCACGCCCGCGCGTTGTCGTGCCAGTGATGAGCTACCCGCGTCGGCGGCGCATCGGCCGAGTATGTGAGCATGGAACCCTCCACAGCGCACTTATTCGGATCGCCCGCCTCGAGTTCAATTGCATGTGCGTGGATTTCGACGTTCAACGGTCCGAACGCGGTCATATAAAGATCTGTCTCGCCGGTCTGACCGGCGAACTCTCTGGCGGCATCGATATGAGCAATAGCATTGGGGTAGTTGAGTTTTCGCGCCGCATTGATCGCTCCAGCAAGGTGCGAGTATCCGGCGAGCACCATTCCGGAGCGGGAAGAGTCGGCGGCGCCGATGGCCAAGTCGATGAGCTGCCCGGCGACCCCTGATTCGCCGTAGTGGGTGAGCACGCGGGCGCGGGCCAGCGCCGAGAATGCACCGTAATGGAGATCATCAGCGAGGGGCGCGTACGTGTCCGCGAGATCCAGCGCGGGAAGCGCCAGCATCATGTGCCCTGTGCGCCGTACCGACCATTCCGCCAACACATAGGCCGAAGTCAACAGGGTGTAGGCGTATGCCTTTGCGTCACCCGATGTTTCGCGGACTGCACCGTGTATTCGGCGGATCAACGCAGGCAGTACCTCGATGGTTTGGCGAGTGCGGTCGCTGCGGTAGAGCTGCTGCGCCGCCGCCAGATCGGCGGTCAGTGCCTCGACGGATCCCGGTTCGGTGGCACGGGCGTAACGGCCCTCGGTGAGCAGCACCGACAAGTCGTTGATCGCATCCGACATCGGCTTGCCGTCGTCATAGGGCGCGCCGGTCAACTGTTCAGGCGTGATCCGTAGCGCCTTGGCGACGGCGGAGATGAACCCGGGGCTTGCCACTTCCCGGCCCTGTTCAACCGCTTTCACCATCGACAGCGAGTAGCTGGCGCGTAGGGCGAGCTGGCGTTGCCCAAGACCGGCAATCTTGCGCTCTGCTGCAATCCGCTGACCTACATGTCCCATGAAGGCCAGCGTAGATCGATGTTCGCGTCACCGCGCCGAACTGTCCCTCGTCTGTCCCTCGCCGAACTTGCTGGCAGCGAAGCTCATAACCAGCCCCGCCGCTGGGTCGACGCCTTGTCTCACATCACCTCCCCGGCGGCGAGTGCTCACCAATCGCAAAGGGGAGGCACAGCGATGAGATATGAACCGACCGCGCTCGGATGGGTCGACTTCGAGACCAGCGCCGCGCCGGACTGGGACCGTGCCCAAGTTCGGAGGCTGGCCCGACGGTTGGGATACGAGTTGATCTGGCTATCGGACGACACCGTGCTCAACCTGGTCGACGCGGTGCGAGCCGAAGATGTCGACGCTGTGATCACCCCGGCGCCCAACCACCTGGACCTCGTGACACTGAACCGGCTGATGACCCTCGCGGACATCGAAACGGCGTGCCCGAGAACATCCTTCGCACGGTGGGCGGTATTCGGAGCCGGCGCGTGAAGCGATCGGAAATCGCCGTGCCGTCGGTGCCGGCGCCCGGCGGCTTACTGTCGGCGGCCCAAATCCAACGCGACGCCAGACTAATCAGTCGCGCCACTCGGAATGCCCTGGCCCAGTGGGCAACCCACGGGCTCATCGCGCCGTGCGGGCGGCGTAACCGCTGGCAGATCACCGAGTGGGGCCGGGCAGCGCTGGAGGCGACGCCGGGCCGGGGCGGATGAGTATGTGGCAGGTCATCGGATGGTCGGTCGTAGTCGGCTTGCCGGCAGCGGTCTGCGTCGGTGTCGTGGTAAGCCCTCCCCGAATACGCAGCGGCAGCCCGGAAGACGTTGCTCGGCTTCATATTCGGGATGAAGCCAAGGCCCGCGACCAGAGCAGCGAATAGCCATATCCAGCGGAAAGTCTTCCGACCCTAGTTCAGCCCCGCACAGCAGAACAACGTGCCGCGCAGGCGCACTGATCGTCTGCCGCATCCTGGTCCGCCCCAGCTCGTTGCGGCTGGGGCGGACCTGTGCCGGTTCCGCACCCGCGCTCAGACGGTCGCGGCCGCAGCCGCCACGCCGGTCTCGACGACCCGGCGACGCCGGCTCGGCGCCAGGAACGTCGGGTGCCGCACGCTCCAGGCCACGATCGAGCAGATCAGTTCCTTCACGCGGGCGGCCTTGCGGCCCACGTCGACCTTCGAGGTCGGCTGATCCTCCTTGGTCACCTTCTGCACGATGGCATCGCGGCGGCCGAGGCTGATGCACTGGCTGTTGTAGCCGATCGGGGCATCGGGGACTTCGCGTCCGGTCAGCCGGGCGGCAATGGCGTCGGCGCCCAGCCAGGCCATCGGGGAGGCGGTGGCGCAGCCCATGCGCAGCGTCTTGCCACCCACTCCCGCGGCGTGCGCGGCATCGCCGACGGCGTACACGTCCGGGTGCGAGACCGAGCGCTGGGTGGCGTCGACGACGATCCGCCCGGCCTCGGAGACGGTGAGCGTGCTGGCGGCCGCGATCGGGTGCACGGCGAATCCCGCTGTCCAGACGGTCATTTGCGCGAGGATCTCCGCGCCCGACCCGGTGGCCACGCCATCTTCGGTGACCCGGGTGACGTTGGCGTGCTCGTGGACGGTGATGCCGAAGCGTTCGAACGCGCCGCGCAGATGGCTCTGCGCCTTCTCGTCGAGCCAGTCGCCGACACCGCCGCGCGCGGCCATGGCGACCTTCAGATCCGGGCGCGCCTCCGCGATCTCGGTGGCGATCTCGATGCTGGTCAGGCCGCCACCCACGATCAGCACGGTCTCGTCCGCCCGCAGCTGGTTCAGGCGTTCCCGCAGCCGCAGCGCGGCCTGCTTGCTCGCCACCTGGTGGGCGTGCTCGACGACGCCGGGGACGCCGAAATCGGCGACGGTGCTGCCCAGGGCGTAGACGAGTGTGTCGTAGGCGAGGGTCTCGGGCCCCTGCTCGCCGATCAGTTCGACGGTCTTGCGGTCCGCGTCCACCGAATCGACCCATGCGATGCGCACCTGAACGCCGGTGCCCGCGAACATCTTCCGCAGTGGGCGGACCGGCAGGTCCTGCCCGGTGGCGAGCTGGTGCATGCGCACCCGTTCGACGAAGTCGGGATCGGCGTTGACCAGAGTGATCTCGACGTCGTCGCGGTGCAGTCGCTTGGCCAGGCGGCCGGCGGCGGTGGCTCCGGCGTACCCGGCTCCGAGGACGACGATGCGGTGCTTCATGGTGTTGCTCCTGTCTCGGTGGGTTCGGAACTTGAACCGGACAGCCTCACGAATGCTGACAGGAGTCGACTGTGATACGGGTCACCATAGATCGGGCAGCGGCGCTCCCGGTGCGTACGTGGCCCACTGGCGATTGGCGTGCGCCAGCTTGTCGGGGTTGACGTGGCCGTGCACGGCGGCGATGCCGTCGGCGGTCACCTCCAGCACCACGACGCCGACGATCCGATCCTCGGCCACCAGGACCAGCGCGGGGCTGCCATTGACGATCGCGGCGAACGGCGTGGGCTTGCCGCCGAGCTTGTCCCACTTGGTGCCCGATGGTTTGATGGCGAGCCGCACGAACAGCGCGATGCGCTCGGCGCCGACGACCGGCCTGTTCAAGGTGGCGAAGAAGACGCCGCCGTCGCCGATGATGGTGGCGTCATCGGTGAGCAACCGCACCAGCTCGTCGGTCCGACCGCTGACCGCCGCGGTCAGGAATTCCGCCACGATCCGGCGGGCCGCTGCCTCGTCCACCTCGATGCGCGCCCGTTCCAGGACCAAGTGCTGTTTGGCGCGGCGATAGACCTGCTGACAATTGGATTCGGTGATGTCGAGCAGGTCGGCTATCTCATGGTGCGGGTAGCCGAAGGCCTCGCGCAGCACGTACACCACGCGCTCCTTGGCGGTGAGCCGCTCCATGAGCGTGAGCATGGCGATCGATACCGATTCACGCTGTTCGACGGTGTCGGCCGGGCCCAGCATCGAGTCGCCGGCCAACACTGGCTCCGGAAGCCATTGCCCCACATAGGTTTCCCGGCGCGCGCGGGCCGAGGCGAGCTGGTTGACGCAGAGATTGGTGAGCACCTTGGTCAGCCACGCCTCTGGCGTCTCCACGTACTCGCGGTCGGCGGCATGCCAGCGCAGATACGTCTCCTGCACCGCGTCCTCGGCGTCGCTGGCCGAGCCCAGCAAGCGGTAGGCGATCGCCTCCAGGCGACCCCTGGAGCTTTCGAAAAGATCGGCCTCGCGCGTGAGCAACATGTCAGCCATGGTCGGCCATCCGCACCGGTCGCGTCCAGCCGTACCGGACCTTCGCATCCACGCGCCGAGGCTGCCCGCCGAGACACCTTCCAGGACCTCCGGCACTGTTACGCGTCGCTGGTGACGCCTTTCGGAGGCCGATCCTCGGCTCTTAGTTCAGCCCCGCGTAGCTGTGCAGACCGCTGATCACGATGTTGATGATGAACAGGTTGAAGAGCATCGCCACGAAACCGGCGATGTTGATGTACGCGGCCTTGGTGTCGCGCCAACCGGAGGTGGCGCGGGCGTGGAGGTACGCGGCGTACAGCACCCAGGCGATGAAGGAGCAGGTCTCCTTGGGGTCCCAGCCCCAGAAGCGGCCCCAGGCGGCCTCGGCCCAGATGGCGCCGAGGATGACTCCGGCACCGAACAGAGGGAAGCCGATGATGGTGGTCTTGTAGGCCAACCGGTCAAGGGTGCGGGCGTCGGGGAGGCGGCGGGCGATGGTGCCGAGGATGTTGTCGGATTCGGCGCCTTCGGGCTGGCGGAGGCGGTAGAGGAAGAGCAGGCTGGCTATGCCGGAGACCATGAAGACGCCGCTGCCGATGCTCACGATGGTGACGTGGACGGGCAGCCAGAACGACTTCAGCGCTGGCACAACGGGTGCCGCGTCGGCGTAGAGCACGGTGCCCGCCAGGAACAGCAGGATCAGGATCGGAACGAGCAGGAAGACCCACATCGCGCGGTAGCGCTGTTCGCGCAGGAAGACCATGCCGACTACGGCGGCCGCGGCGGTCGCCATGGTGACGAATTCGTACATGTTGCCGAGCGGGAAGCGGTGGGTCGCGAAGCCGCGCAACACGATCGAGGTCACGTGCAGGGCGATGGCGACGAACAGCACCGAGAACGCCATATTGCCCGCACGCTCCGCGAACGGCTTGGCCTGCGGGGTCTCGACCCGTCCCGGCACCGTGGGACGCTCGGATCCGCCGCCCACGGTCACCAGTTCACGTGCGACGACCTTTTGTGTCCGCGCCGCCGCGTACTGCACGATCAGCAGCACCAGCACCAGCGCGTACACGACGATCGCCGATTTGAAGGCGAGATCGCTGTACTGGGCGATGGTCTCGTCGATCGGCATGGTCACTCTCCCGTGGCGGATTGGTCATCGAGCAGGCGCTCGCGCAGGCGATCGAATTCGCCGCCCCAGCCCGCCTGATCGGTTCTGGCGAGCCCGCCCATCTCTACTACGGTGCGTCGTTTGTCAACGGTACCTGCTTCGTCATCGGCCGGGTAGGCGCGGATCCAGATGCGCCGCCGCTTCACCAGCAGCGACACCAGCAGTCCGGCCATCATGGCCAGCGCGCTGACCAGCACCCACTGCTGCGCCGGATCATGCGATACCTGCAGGTTCACGAATTCCTGCGCGCCATCGAAGGTGACCTTGGTGCCGTTGGGCAGGGTGGTCGACTCGCCGGGGCGCAGGTTGACCCTGGCCTCCTTGGTCAGTCGCCCCTGCTTGACCTGCTCGGGATCCAGCGCGAACAGCGACTGTGGCTTACCGGTATCCAGACCGGTGTCACCGCGGTAGACGTCCACCGCGACCGCCGGATCGTTCATGGTCGGGAACGACGAGGTCAGCAGGCTGCCGTGCAGCAGCGCGGTCGGCGCGAACAGACCTTCGATGGCGATCTGGTTCTTGCGGCGTTCCTCATCGGTCGCGTACATGCCGCCGGGCGGATCGATCCGCAGCACACCGCTGGACAGGAAGGTCTGCGCGTTATCGGGCCGCCACTGGACGGTCTCGGTTCGGGTCTGCCCGTTCGGGAAGGTCACCGTGAACGTCGGCGCGAAACCGTGGCCCTGCAGATACAGCCGGTCCCCCGCGACGCGCAGCGGATGGTTCACCTGGATCTGCGCATCGCGCCAGGTGTTGCTCTGCAGATCGGACCCGGCCTCGTACTCGATATTCGAGGTGAACATCTCGGCCTGGCCGTTGCGCAGGTAGTCGGCCTTGAAGTCCTTGACCCGCACGCACAGTGGCGCCATACCGGTGCCGTCGTTGATATTGCCCGCCTTGAACGAGTCGAAGACCGCGGGCGAGGTGGTGCAGAAGCCGGGACCGTTGTTCGCGATGACGATCACGCTGCCCTCGTAGCCGAAGAGCTTGCCGACCGCGATGGCGACGAGCAGCCCGACCAGGGCCAGGTGGAAGACGAGATTGCCGAGTTCGCGGGTGTAGCCCTTTTCCGCGGAGAGGGTGACCTCACCGTCGCGAGTGCCGTCGCGGACCTCGGTTCGCCAGCCGCGCAGTTCTTTGCGCGCATGCTCGAGCATGTGGTCCGGCGTGCCGTCGACCGTCTCGGAGTAGTGGTGCGGCAGCCGAGACAGGTTGCGCGGCACCCGAACCGGCGGCGTGCGCAACGCGCGATAGTGATCCACGCAGCGCGGCAGAATGCAGCCGACGAGCGAAATGAACAGCAGCGCGTAGATTGCCGTGAACCAGAAGCTGGAGAACACGTCGAACAGCTGGAACCGGTCCATCCACGGACCGAGCGTCGGCCGGTCGGCGATGTACTGGGCGACCTTGCCCTCGTTGAGATTTCGCTGCGGCAGCAGCGCACCCGGAATCGCGCCCAAGGCCAGCAGGAACAGCAGCACCAGCGCGGTGCGCATGCTGGTGAGCCCGCGCCAGGTATTGCGCACGAGCGCCCACACGCGCCCGAGCGGGGACTGCTTCGACGGCGTCACCGGCGCCTCGGGTCTGTCGATCACGGTCATATCGGCAACGTCACCTCGGAAACGAACCCGTCGCGCACCCAGGCGACGAACTGGTCCCAAGCACCCGTGACCAGCGCGATCCCGACCGCGACGAGCAGCATGCCCCCGATGATCTGGATGGTGCGGGAGTTGCGCCGCAGCCAGCCGACACCGCGCAGCGCGCTCGCCGAACCGAAGGCCAGGATCACGAACGGCAGGCCGAGGCCGAGGCAGTAGGCGACGATCAACGCGACGCCGCGCACCGCCGTCGTGCCCTCGGTACCCGCGGAGACCGCCATCACCCCGGACAGCGTCGGCCCCAGACACGGCGTCCAGCCGAGCGCGAAGACCGCGCCGAGCAGCGGGGCGCCCGCAATGCTGGTGAGCCGGCGCGGCTCCATCCGGGTATCGCGCTGCAACGCGGGCACCAGACCGATGAACACCAGCCCCATCAGGATGGTGACCACACCGCCGACCCGTTGCAGCAGTTCACGATTCACATTCAAGGTCTGGATGACGCCGAAAACCGTTGCGGTGGCCAGCACGAACACCACGGTGAAGCCCGCGACGAACAAACCGGCCGCACCGGCCACTCGCATCCGACCCGTACGCGCCGCAGCCCGATCGACCGAAACCGCTATGCCGCCAAGGCTTTTGGCTTGCGCCGCGGTGGCTGGCGGCGCCTCGGCGCCGACCAGTCCGGCGAGGTAGGACAGGTAACCCGGAACCAGCGGCACGACACACGGCGAGGCGAACGAGACCAGCCCGGCCAGTACGCACGCGCCGAGCGCCAGCAACAACGGCCCCGTCGCCGCCGTCTGCTGGAACGAATCACCTACTGCGGCAAGCACCATCAGTCGGTCTCCACCGGAGGTCGATCAGCCTGCTCGGGCACCGGCGCCGACTCCGGGGCGAAGTCCATCATCGAATCGGCTGCGGCGCTGCGCGGTACGGCGGCCACGCCGACCCACCGGTCATCGACCGTCCAGACACCGCGAACGAGACGAGCGGCCTGCCGCGGGCGACAAGCACGCGGGCTACGAGTACGGCGATCGCGATTCACGATTGCACCTTCCTACCGCTCGCTATCGAGCGGGACGTAATTACGGCATGGGCCGAACGGGTCACTGCGAACCTTCCGCGGCAATGCGTTCGACAACTGGTTGGAGGTCTTCCGCCAAGAGCGAGCGGAGGAAGACAGCGGCGACCCGATGTTGCCGATCCAGCACCAGCGTGGTGGGAATGACACTGGTCGGGAAGTTGCCGCCGAGCGCGAGCAGGGTGCGCATGGACGGGTCGTAGACGGACGGATAACCGACCTTGTTGTCGACGACGAAGTCCTGCGCCTTGTCCTGCTGGAAATCACGGACATTGATGCCGAGAAAGACGACGCCCCTGTCCTTGGTTGCCTCGTAGACCTTTTCGAGCGCGGGCGCCTCGGCGCGGCACGGCCCGCACCACTGCCCCCACAGATTGAGCACGACCACCTTGTCCGGGAAGTCGGCGACCGAGGTGGTCTTGCCCGAGGTCATCAGATCCGGCCCGGCGAGCTTGCCGATGGTGCCACGCGCGGCGGGCGGATCGTAGAAAATATCGGTTTTGCCGCCGGGCGAGACGAATTCGAACGTACCGCCGGAGGCCACCGCATCCTTCCCGGTCGAACAACCAGCGAGCGCGGCGACCAGGGCCACGCACGCGAGCAGGACCGGCGCAAAGCGCCGGGCCAACGGCCGGGAGGAAGTTCTCATGCGCCGTGCACCGTGGGATCCGAACCGCCGGCGGGCTCGGAGTAGACGATGTCGACGAGGGTGTCGCCCTGGTAGACCAGCGAGGTCAGCGAGGCGAGCGAGCACTGCCGGTGGCGCGGATCGTGCCAGAGCCGCTGGCCCTGTAGGAACCGCCGCAGCGTCCAGACCGGCAGCTGATGCGAGACCAGTACCGCCTCGTGTCCGGCCGCCTCGACCCGCGCCTTGTTCACCGCGGCCAACATGCGGTGCGCGATCTGCAGATACGGCTCGCCCCAGGACGGGGTGAACGGATCGCGCAGCTTCCACCAGTGCCTGGGCTTGCGCAGCGCGCCGTCGCCGACCGAAACCCGCAGGCCCTCGAAGGTGTTACCGGCCTCGATCAGGTTCTCGTCGGTGCGCACGAGCAGCCCGTGCTGGCGTGCGATCGGCTCGGCGGTCTCCTGTGCGCGCTGCAGCGGCGAGGCGATCACCAGCGCGATGTCGTGGTCGCCCAGTGACCGCGCGACCGCACCGGCCTGCACGCGTCCGGTCACCGACAGGCTGAACCCGGGCAGGCGACCGTAGAGAATGCCCTTCGGGTTGTGCACCTCGCCGTGCCGAAGCACGTGCACGATGGTTTCGACGGCGTCGTCATCGACCGCGTCGGCCGAATTCGCGCCGCGCGGGCGGGTGATGGTGCCGGAGGTACGCGGCGACGCCGCGGCGACGGGCTCTTCGATCTCGCCGGAATCGGGCTGGTCGACCGTCTCCGACTCGTCGGCGACAGCGGACTCGGCGGCAGCAACAGATTCGGCGGCGGCAGCAGACTCGGCGGCAGCAGACTCGTCGGCGGCGACAGACTCGGCGGCGACAGACTCGGCGGCGACAGCAGACTCGGCGACAGCAGACTCGGCGGCGGCGGATTCGTCAATGGCACTGGATTCGGCCGCAACGCGACCGGACGCGGCAGCGTCGCCGGGCTGCTCGGCAATGCCGGATTCGTCAGTGGCGCTCGACTGCTCGGCCGCGCCGACGGTCGCAGCGGCATCGGATTTGTCGGCGGCGGCTTCCGCGCCGTCGACAGGGGTGTCTGGTAGTTCGCGCTTTTCTGAATCTGGCTGGTCGGAACTCACGCGCGGGATCCTTCGGGGGTGGCGGCCGCGGCCGCGTGTGCGGCGGCGGGCAGGGCGGCGGCGATACGGTCGAATGCGTCCTCGTCGAGCGCCGCGGAGACGAACCATGCCTCGAACGCGCTCGGCGGCGCGTACACCCCGCCATCGAGCAGTGCGTGGAAGAAGGCGGGGAAACGCCAGGTCTGGCTGGCTTTGGCGGCGGCGTAGTCGTTGACCGGACGGTCGGCGAAGAACACGCTCACCATATTGCCCGCGAACTGAACCTGATGCTCGACCCCGGCCGCGGTGAGCGCCTCGGTGAACAGGCCGCCGAGTCGCTCGGCATTGCGATCGAGCGCGGCATACACCGCGTCATCGGCCGCGCGCAGTGAGGCGAGCCCCGCGGCGACCGCCACCGGATTACCGGAGAGGGTGCCCGCCTGATACACCGGGCCAAGCGGCGCAAGGTGATTCATGATCTCGGCGCGACCGCCGAACGCGGCGGCGGGCAGTCCACCGCTCATCACCTTGCCGAAGGTGTACAGGTCACCGGCGACTCCGTCGAGGCCGAACCAGCCGGACCGGCTCACCCGGAATCCGGTCATCACCTCGTCCATGATCAGCAGCGCGCCGTGCTCGGCGGTCAGCGCGCGCAGGCCTGCATTGAAGCCGGGCAGCGGCGCGACCGCGCCCATATTGCCCGCTGCCGCCTCGGTGATCACGCAGGCGATCTGGCCCGGATGCGCGGCGAAGGCGGCGCTGACGGCGTCGATGTCGTTGTACGGCAGCACGATGGTGTCGGCCGCCTGCGCGCCGGTGACGCCCGGCGAGGTCGGCAGGCCGAGCGTGGCGACGCCGGACCCGGCATCGGCGAGCAGGGCGTCCACATGACCGTGATAGCAACCGGAGAACTTGATGATCTTGGAGCGACCGGTATAGCCGCGAGCCAGTCGGACCGCACTCATGGTGGCCTCGGTGCCGGAGTTCACCAGCCGAACCCGGTCCACCGGCGCCATCCGCTCGGCGATCAACTCGGCGAGTTCGATCTCGGCCTCGGTCGGCGCGCCGAAGGACAGTCCGCCGACGGCCGCGCGCTGCACCGCCTCGACCACCTCGGGGTGCGCATGGCCGAGGATCATCGGACCCCAGGAGCACACCAGGTCGACGTACTCGTTGCCATCGACATCAATGAGCGTGTAGCCCTTAGCCGAGGCGATGAATCTCGGTGTGCCGCCGACGGACTTGAACGCCCGCACCGGCGAGTTGACGCCACCCGGAATCACCGAAGCAGCCCGGTCGAAGAGCTGAGCCGAGACCGGCACCAATGCCCTGGTCGCGCGCGGAGAAGAACTCACGACGTCCAGTGTCTCAGCCCGATCCGAAGGAGTCGACGACAGGGTGTAGTGGAGGTGATGCAGACCGCAGCCAGATCAGCGTTCCTGGCGCAACACGCCGATCGTGGTTCGGAGCGATTTCGATCGCCGAATAGTTGCCGGTGCGTAATCTCGGGGCGTCGTCGCACCATCTAGCCCACCGGGAGGCTCCCATGCGGTTTGCCGTCGTCAGTGCCACGATCTTTGCCGCGATCGCCGCCGCCGTGACGTTCGGCGCCGGGTCCGCGGCCGCCGTGGATCCGATCAGCCAGTCCGACCGCGTCGGGCTACATCTGAATCACGCGGAGACCGCGGCACTCGGCGATGGACCGCTGCCCGCTTTGATCACCATGGTGGTGCCGCTCAACCGGATCGGGGCCGGGCTGAAGGGCGACACCGAGATCTACCGCGACCAGAACGGCGGCGTGCACGCCTCATTGCGTCAGGTCATCGCGGAGGCGGCCAACCATCCGGACGGCACCGTCGCGCTCTACCTCAACGCGCCGGGCACCCGGAACGGCCGCACGCTGGACATCTACCAGAACTGGAACTAGGTGTACATGCACGGCGCGGAGGCCGAGATGGTGTGCAGCTGGCACATGAAGTTGTTGTAGACACCCGCGGAGCCCGAATCGGGCAAGAAGATCGGAGCGGGCTGAGCTACCTCGGTCTCGGTCTGGGCGGCGGGCTCCAGCGGCAGTCCCGGTGCGGCCCACGCGGGCGCCGCACCGATCGCGGCCGCCGCGACGACCGCCGCGCACACTTTCCCGGCAAAACGAATCACAAGCATTTCTCCCAGTCGACACAGTGCTTATTCCGGCCGAAAGCATAACGGCCACAAGAGTATTCGCCGAATGCCAACTATTGCGGCCGCAGCTCGGCGCGGCACTTGCACGGTAGTCCAGTCGCGGCGCGTGCACCAGGGTCTATCAGATGACGATTTCCGCCACAGCGCTAGGAGGTGACGCCCAAGCAGAACTCTGCGAAACCGGTGGTCAGCAGACAAGCCAACGGAACAGGGAGCAGATCGAGCGGTGAGAACGTAGGAATCATCGGCGTCATGGCTGCGATGTTCCCGCGAATACCGCGATCAAACAGCCGCGGCGACGAAGAGCGCCGGTAATCGCCCTCAGCGCGACCGCACGGCGCGCACCGCTCGCGCGACCGCGTCGATGGCGAAAATACCGGCCACCACGACCAGGAACGTGGCCAGGACCAGCCAGGGCGCGCTGTAGCGGGTGGCGTCGAAGCCGGGCACATCGCCAGACGGGGCGAAGCTCGTGGTGACCAACCCATTGCGCCAGCTCACCACCGCGAAGACCGCGCATACCAACGCGAGCGTCAGCTCGACCAATGCGGTCAGCATTCGGTCACCGAGCACGATCCATCGCTTCAACGGTCCGCTCCGTTCTCGCTGTTCTCGGCTTCCTCGACGGTCGATGCGGGCTGGTCCGGATCGGCCCCGCCCAGTGCCGTGGTGAGCGCGGCACGCAGTCCGCGGTGATCCTTCGCCCACGCCTGCACCAGGCCACCGTCGACAAGTCGCAGCCCGATGCCCTTGCGCCGCCGCGGCACTGCGCTCAACTCGCCGAGCGAACGCGCCGATTCCCAATCCTGGTCATCCCAGGATTCCTCGTCCCGCTCGGGCAGCACCGCATCGATCGCCGCCAGCGGCAAGGTCTCGGTGCCCTCGCGCAGCGCGGTGTCGGTCAGTTCGACGCTCACGTGCCGCTGACCCGCGATCACCTGCAGCACAACGAAACCCGCGATCAGCACGGCACAGAAGATGAGGGCGAACCAATGCACCTCGGCAGAGGTCACCAATTCGAGAATCAAGACGACGAGACACAACACCGGCCCGTAGGCCACCGAACGCCATCGAGCGCCGGGTTCCGCGAATAAGACGGTGGCGCCATCACCCGTATCCGTCACACCATGCTCCCGGTCGCGTCCGGGAGCCACATCCGGCCCCTGATCAGCCGACCTTGCCCGGCAACAGCAGCACCGCGACGGTAACCAAGCCGAAGAGGATCAGCAGGCTCAGCACGAGCAGATCTCGCCGAATGCTCTGCGGCTGTTGGATCACCACTCGCATCGATGCCTCCGATCTTCCGGAGCCATTTGGTCGACGCACTTGCGAAACGCAAGACAACGTGTAACAAACGACTACCGGTTCCCATTCCCACTGTGACAACCCTCACGATACATGCTGCCGTTTTCTTGACAAACTCGCGGATCGCTCCGGCCGCAGTTCACCTGCGGGTCATCCGGAAGTACGCGGTCGAGTCCGGACGGTGACTCAGATAAACGGCGCCCGCCGCGAGCACGCCCTGCACGATCGCGGCGCCACCGGCCACCAGCGAGGCCGCTCCGGTCACCGATTCCAGCGCGAACATGGTGCCTACCGCGACCAGCACCAGCCAGACGCCGATGGCCGTCAATAACGTTCGCGCCCAGAGCTTTCCGCGCACGAACTGATGCACGAACAGCAGCGCCAATGCGGCCAGCGCCAAACCGATCACCACACCGACCACGAAGGCCAGCGAAACCATCAACTCCGCACTGGGCATCGTGAAGTTCGGATCGCTCGCATGCACCTGGTCATACATCTTCTGTGCCAACTCACCGCGCTGCTGCACGGCGGACATGATCGATCCGATCAACTGCACGATGCCGAATCCGATGACACCCCACCACAATTGCTGCGCGGTCCGAATATCCTCCGGCGGTTCCGGCCGCGGCGGTGGTGGCCCGGCGACCGGGCCACGCGGGTACGGGCCCGGTGTGTGTGGGCCGTGTGCGTATGGGCCGTGTGGATGCGGCCCAGGCGGATTCGAGCCCGGAGGGTACGGCTCGGGCGTATTCGAACCCGAAGGATACGGCTCGGGCGTATTCGAACCCGAAGGATACGGCTCGGGCGTATTCGAACCCGAAGGATACGGCTCGGGCGGATTCGAACCCGAAGGATACGGCTCGGGCGTATTCGAACCCGAAGGATACGGCTCGGGCGTATTCGAGCCGGATGCCTCGGGTCTGGACGGATTCGTCACGACAGCCAGTGCGCGGCCTCGGTCGCCCAGTAGGTGAGCACGATGTCCGCGCCCGCCCGGCGGATGCCGATCAGTGATTCCAGGATGGCGCCGCGCCGGTCGATCCAGCCGCGCTGGGCGGCGGCGGTGATCATCGCGTACTCGCCCGAGATCTGGTACGCGGCCACCGGCACCGTCGACTGGTCGGCGACATCGCGCAGGATATCCAGGTACGACATCGCGGGTTTGACCATCACGATGTCCGCGCCCTCGGCCAGATCCAGCTGCAGTTCCCGGATGGCCTCGCGGCGGTTCGCCGGATCCTGCTGGTAGCTGCGTCGATCCCCTTGGAGCGAGGAGGCGACGGCCTCGCGGAACGGCCCGTAGAACGCCGAGGCGTACTTCGCGGCGTAGGCGAGGATGCCGGTATCGGTGCGCCCGACCGCGTCCAGTCCGCGCCGGATCGCGCCGACCTGGCCGTCCATCATGCCGCTGGTGCCGAGCAGATCGGCACCGGCCTCGGCCTGTGCGAGGGCCATCTCCACGTAGCGGTGCAGGGTGGCGTCATTGTCGACGCCGCCGTCCGCGGACAGCACGCCGCAGTGCCCGTGATCGGTGAATTCGTCCAGGCAGGTATCGGCCATGACAACCGTCGAATCGCCGACCTCGTCGGCGAGCGCGCGCAGACCCCGGTTGAGGATGCCGTCGGGATCGCTGGCCCTACTGCCGGTGGCGTCCTTGTCCTCGGGCAGCGGCACGCCGAATAGCATGAGCCCGCCCACACCGGCGGTGACCGCCTCGACCGCCGCCTTGCGCAGCGAATCCATCGAGTGCTGCATCACACCCGGCATGGAGCCGATCTCGCGCGGTTCCTCGAGGCCGTCGGCCACGAACATCGGCAACACCAATTGCCGTGGCTCCAGAGTTGTTTCGGCCACGAGACGGCGCAGAGCAGGGGTACGGCGCAACCGCCGCGGGCGGTCCAATCCGGTCATATTCGCATGATATGCCCGGTCCGAACGGTGGTCGCACCCGGCAGGGGCGGTGGGCCGGGAAGCCGGCCAGCGTTAAGGATGTCTCGAGGATTCGATAAGGCCACCGCGCGACACTGCGGCCACGCGGCAGTGGGGCGGCCGCACGGAGAATTGCGAGGTGCGGTGCGGGGGATGATGGTGGTGAGTGGCCGGTCCGGCTCCGGGAGCAGACGATGACCGAATTCGCTATTCCGCCGCGGCGGACCGATTGGGATGGTCTGCGGAAACTGGCGCGCGGCGGGGATCCGGGCGTGCTCATGCAGTTGGCGCAGCGGCTGTACGAGGCAGGTGAGTCGGCCGAAG
Organism: Nocardia nepalensis; assembly: GCF_048910785.1. NCBI lineage: Bacteria > Bacillati > Actinomycetota > Actinomycetes > Mycobacteriales > Nocardiaceae > Nocardia > Nocardia nepalensis. The sequence goes on from NZ_JBKBET010000038.1 coordinate 77,755, forward strand.
CCGAACAGTGGTTCCGCCGCGCCGCCGCACAAGGGAGCGGACCGGCAATGGCGGGTCTCGGCGCATTGCTCGCCGCCGACGGACGGATCTCGGAAGCGATTCGGTGGCTGGAGTTCGCGATCGCGGCCGACTGTCCCGGGGCCGACCAGCAGTTGGGGACGTTGTATTTGGAGCGGGGAAATCTCGACGCCGCCGAAGTCTGGTTCCTGCCCGCCGCCGAAGACGGGCTGCCCGAGGCGCTGTGCAATATGGGGGTTGTCGCGAGTCGCCGCGGCTTCGACAACGAGGCACGGCATTGGTACGAGCGTGCGGTGCGGGCCGGAAGTCCAACGGCCATGCGCACTCTCGGGGTGTGGCTGGCGCGCGAGGGCAAGGTCGAACGGGCGGTCACGCTGCTGACCGAGGCGGCACGTCGCGGCCGCACCGATGCCATGGCGGTGCTCGGCGTGATCTTCCTCGAGCACGGCGACTGGGTCGAGGGTGAGCGGTGGTTGCGCCGCGGCGCCGAGGCGGGCGACGCCGATTCGATGTTCCACCTCGCGCGATTCCTGCGCGAACAACCCGTGCACATGGACAACCCGGCCGCGGCCGCCGCGGCAAAAGCGCAGGCGCACAGGGACGCCCGCTACTGGCTGGAGCGCGCGGCCACCCTGCGCCATCCACAAGCGCTCGATCTCCTGCACGAACTCTGAACACCCGCCCACCAGTTTCGTCAGCCGGGAATCCCGCACGAACTCTGAACACCCGCCCACCAGTTTCGTCAGCCGGGCATCCCGCACGAACTCTGAACGCCTGCGCCGTTCCGCGGCTGGGCATCCCGCACGCGGGCTGCCCGCCTCGCAACAGGGCTGCCCGCGTGGTTGTCCGCAGTGTGTGAAACCCCTTGTGAGCGGCCGTTTTTGTCGGTGGGCAGTAGTAAAATCGAAGACGTGTTCGAGGGAACTCTCCGAGTTCCCGATCGCGACGGGAGGACGCCACAGTGCCCAAAACCGCACCGAAGTCGAAGATTATCGATCGGCCCTACGTCCCGCTGCGCAAGCAGCCGCTGCCCGCCGGGCGGCCGCGCAAGTGGTACATCTCGCACAACCGCCGACTCAAGGCCATGCGCCTGACCATCGCGCTACTGGACTCCGGCATCTACCTGCCGAGCCAGGCCAATAACGAAAGGATCCGGCAGACAGCGCAACTCATCGATATCCGCCCGCCATCCGACACCACCTGCCGCTTGGTGCGGACCCTGCTGCGCTACAGCCGCTGAGCAGCGGAGCTCGACGGTTGCGGCGGCTCCGGTTGCGGCGGCTTCCGGTTGCGCGGCGAGGGGCCGCCGCTAGCGACTGCTTGCAGGACGCTCGAAACGGCCAACTAGCAACCTGCCTACAGGACGCTCGAAACGGCCAAGCGAGCGACTGCTTGCAGGTCGGTCAGCTAGCGACCACTTGCGGGTCGCCCGAGACGGCCCGCCTTCGTCGCGCAACCGGGTAAGTCCACCGATGACTAGCGGCTGCGGCGGCTCTTCTTGCGCGGCGGGGGCAGCAGACCCTCGGCACGCAGTCGGGCCGCATGCTCGGCCAGCGCCTCGACCAGCGGACCGACCTGGGCGACCTCGGGCTGCACATCCACGCGCAGGCCGAATTCGATGGCCGTCTCGGCGGTCTTCGGGCCGATGCAGGCAACGATGGTGCGCGCGTGCGGTTTACCCGCGATGCCGACCAGGTTGCGGACCGTGGAGGACGAGGTGAACAGGACCGCGTCGAAACCGCCGGTCTTGATCATTTCGCGGGTCTCGGCGGGCGGCGGCGAGGCGCGCACCGTGCGGTAGGCCGTGACGTCATCGATTTCCCAGCCGCGGTCGCGCAGACCCTCGGCGAGGGTTTCGGTGGCAATGTCCGCGCGCGGCAACAGGACCCGGTTCACCGGGTCGAAAACGTCGTCGTAGGGTGGGAAGTCGGCGAGCAGGCCCTCGGAGGACTGTTCGCCGCTGGGCACCAGCTCCGGGTTGATGCCGAACGAGCGCACCTTATCCGCGGTGGCCTCGCCGACGCAGGCGATCTTCACACCGGAGAAGGCCCGTGCGTCCAAACCGAATTCGGCGAACTTCTCCCACACCGCGCGCACCGCATTGGTGGAGGTGAACACCACCCACTGATAGCGGCCGTCGACCAGACCCTTGACCGCGCGCTCCATCTGCGCCGGACTGCGCGGCGGTTCGACCGCGATGGTCGGCACCTCCATCGGGATGGCGCCGTGGCTCACCAGTCGCTCGCTCATCTCGGCGGCCTGATCCTTGGTGCGCGGCACCAGCACGGTCCAGCCGTACAGCGCCCGCGACTCCCACCACGACATCTTCGACCGCTGCGCGACCACCTTGCCGATGGTCACCACCAGCGGACCGACGAGTTCGGAGGCCGCGCTGTTGAGCGTGGCCAGAGTGGCCTCGATGGTGCGCTGCTGGCGGGTGGTGCCGCGCACCGTCACCGCGACCGGGGTCTGCGGCGCCATGCCGTGTTCGACCAGCGCGCTCGCGGTTTCGGCCAGATGACCGGAGGTCGCCGACAGCACCAGCGGGCCCGGCGCGGCGGCCAGCGCGGCCCAGTCGACCTCACCGCGCACATCGGCCTCGGTGTGCCCGGAGCCCAGCGCGATACCGGCGAAGCTCGGCACCGCCGAACCGTTGGGCAGACCCGGCAGCACCTCGAAGACCATATGCGAGCGCGTGACCGCGTTGACCTCGGCGATCACCGAATCGGTCGTCAGCGGATCACCCGCGACGACCCGGACCACGTCGTGCCCGCCGCGGGCCTCGGCGATGAGCGTCTTGGCGACCTCGGCGGGATCGCCGAGCGCGGGCCGCACGTCGACCGGGCGCTCGCCGTCCTCGCCGGGCTCGACCGCGATGCCGATCAGGGCGAGCACGCCCTTGTCGACATCAGGATCGGTGAACGCCAGCGTCGCGCGACTGAGCACCTCACGAGCACGCACTGTCAGCAGCGCCACGTCGCCAGGCCCTGACCCGACGAAAAGGATCCGACCGGGATGCTTCTTGTGTGCTCGGCTCATTGGCTGTTCTCCATTGGGCTGGATGTGGTGAAGTCATCGGCGGGCGGCGACACCGCCTGTGAGGGGGAACCGGCGGACTCCGGTTCGGGCGTGCTGAGCAGCTCGCGGGCGCCCAGATCGAGCAGTTCCCGAGCCAGCTCGCGACCCAGTTCCGCGGCGCGCTCCGGCGGCCCGACCACGGAGGCGCGCAACACATCGGAGCCGTCGACGGCCGCCGCGCACCCGCGCAGCGACAGTTCGTCGACGATCTTGCCGTCGTCGTCGAGCGATTCGACGACCTCGGCGATCGCGCCGATCGGCGCGGTGCAACCGGCCTCGAGTTCGGCCAGCAGCGACCGCTCGGCAATGACGGCGGCGCGGGTGGCGGCGTCGTCGAGTTCGGTCAGCGCCGCGAGCAATTCGGTGTCGTCGCTGCGGCATTCGACCGCCAGCGCGCCCTGGGCGGGCGCGGGCAGCATCTGCACCGGCTCCAGCGCCTCGGTCACCTCGTCGAGCCGTCCGATTCGGGCGAGTCCGGCCCTGGCGACCACGACCGCGTCCAACTCGCCCTCGCTGACCTTGCGCAGGCGGGTGTCGAGGTTGCCGCGCAGCGGCACGATGTCCAGACCGAGTCCGAGGGCGCGCAGCTGGGCCGCACGGCGCGGCGCGGAGGTGCCGATCTTGGCACCGGCGGGCAGCTCACCGAGCACCAGACCGTCGCGCGCCACCAGGGCGTCGCGCGGATCCTCGCGCGGCGGGATGGCGGCGATGGTGAAGCGCGGATCCTGTGCGGTCGGCAGGTCTTTGTACGAGTGCACCGCGATGTCGATATTCCCGGCGGCCAGTTCGTCGCGCAGGGCCGAGGTGAAGACGCCCACGCCGATCTTCTGCACCGGATCCGCGGACAGATCGCCCGCGGTCTTGACGACCACCAGCTCCGCATCGTGTCCGGCCGCGATCAGGGTGTCGCGGATGGTGCCCGCCTGAGTGAGGGCGAGCAAGCTACCTCTGGTGCCGATCCGCCACGGCACGCGTGTGCTGCCTGCGGTCACGTTTTCCTCTTCCTGCACAGCTGTCATGCCGTCTGCCCCTGTTCCTCGCCGCGGTGTCCGGCGGTGAAGTCGTCGGCCAGCGCGATCTCGCCATCCCCCGTGAATCGCGGTGCGCCGTGCTCGTCACCGATCGGACTGATCTCCATCGGTGTCGCAACCGCTTGCGCCGCACCGGGTTTGAGCTCGAACAATTCCCGCAGCGCCTCGGCGTAGGTATCCCCGCCCGGCGTGGAGGCCAGCTGCTTGACCCGAACCGTCGGCGCGTGCAGCAGTTTGTCGACGACGCGGCGCACCGTGCGGGCCACCTCGTCACGCTCCGGATCGGCCAGTCCGGGCAGCCGGGAATCCAGTCTGAGCAATTCCGCCTCGACCACTTCGGCCGCGCGCTGACGCAGCGCGGCCACGGTCGGGGTGACCTCGGCCATGCGCTGGCCCGCAAGGTATTTCGCGAGTTCATCGGCGACGATCGAGCGGGCGGCGGCGGTATCGTCGGCGGCCGCACCGGCCGCCGGATCGCGCTGCAACGTCTCGATATCGATGACGGTGACACCGGGCAACCCGGCGACGGCGTGTTCGACATCGCGCGGCAGACCGAGATCGCAGAACACCAACGGCCGTTCCACCGAGGCGAATTCGTTGGCGCGCTCACGCTCGGCGAGGGCCCGGTGGGTATCGGCCAGTGTCACCACCGCACCGACCGCGCCGGTACAGGTGATGACGACATCGGCGGCCGCCATCGCCTCGGTCAGGCGCGACAGTTCCATCGAATGCGCCTCGACACCGTGACTGCGCGCGGTCGCGGCGAGCCGTTTGGCTCGGGAGGATGTGCGATTCACCACGATGATGCGGCCGATGCCCGCACGCGACAGATGCGCCACCGCGAGTCCGCCCATCGCGCCGGCCCCGAGCACCACCGCGGTCTGCCCCGCGAGCGGGCCGAGCACCTGCTGCGACCGATCCAGCGCCACCGAAACCACCGACGCACCGGCCCGGTCGATACCGGTCTCCGCATGCACCCGCTTGCCGACGCGCAGGGCGTGCTGGGCCAATTCGTGCAGGGTCCGCCCGACCGCCTGCTGGGCGTCGGCGGAGGCATAGGCGCCGCGGATCTGGCTGAGGACCTGCTGCTCGCCGACCACCATCGAATCCAGGCCGCTGGCCACCGCGAACAGATGTTCGGCGGCGGCCTCGCTGTAGCGGACGTAGGCGTGCTTGGTCAGATCCGGCAGCGGCAGTCCGGAATGTCTGGTCAATAGCTCGCCGACCTCGGCTAGGCCGCCGTGGAAGGCGTCGACAACGGCGTAGACCTCGACGCGGTTGCAGGTGGAGACGATCATCGCCTCGGAGACGTGACTGGAGGTGAGCATTCGGTCGATCAGCTTCGGCCGGTCCGCGTCGGTGATCGCGACCTTCTCGAGAATCGAGACGGGCGCGCTCCGATGCGAGATCCCGACTAAAAGAACGCTCATGGTGTAACCACCGATCCCTTGCTGGATGGCTCCGTTGCCGAGTGCGAGGTCTTCGAGTGTTTGAGTGCCGGATGTCCGGCAGCAGCGTGCGCGGCGGGCGCGCGGTGGGCGATGCGACCGGAGACCGCGTGCGCCACCTCGGGCAGCGGCGGCGCATTGCGTGCCGTCTCGAACGACAGCATCTGCAGCTCGACCGCCAGGTCGACCCGGCGGACCTCCACCGTCTCCGGCGCGGTCAGTTCACACGGGGCGAAGCTCAGAATCGATTGCAGCCCGGAGGCGACCAGCAGGTCGCAGACGTCCTGCGCCGCCGCGTCGGGCACGGTGATCACCGCGATGGTCGGCTTCAACGCGTCGATGGCCGGGGCCAGATCCGCGACATCGCGCACCACCAGTCCGGCGACCGACATGCCGATCACCTCGGGATGGCTGTCGAACATGCCGACCACGGTGAATCCGCGCCGCCGGAAGCCGCCGTAGCCCACCAGGGCCCGGCCCAGATTTCCGGCGCCGACCAGTACCACCCGATGTCCCTGCGACAGACCGAGCACGTCCTCGATCCTGGTGCGCAACTTGGCGACGTCATAGCCGACACCCCGAACTCCATTGGGGCCGAGGAAGGAAAGGTCCTTGCGCAACTTGGCGGAATTGACACCCGCCGCGACAGCCAGTTCCTCACTCGATACGATGGCAACACCGTCGTCGGCCAACATGGCGAGGACCCGGAGATAGGTGGCCAGCCGCGCCACAGTGGCCTGCGGGATGTCCTTCTGCAGAGCCCTGCCGGAGACGCCGCCTGGCGTCTCATGCTGCTCTGTCACGTCGTCGGCTCCTCGTTCCGGCCTCCGGCGAGGTCCGGTTCGTCGTTCGACCTCGGGCCCGGGGCGGTCCGGTGCCATGGTCGAAGTATTCGGAATGCTGGGTTCATTACGCGGTGGATCCGCAGCCTCGGCATGCGGGTCGCGTGCCACCACCGTAACCGCTTGTGCAGCCCTTCACAAAGTCGGTGAATTTGGCCTCATTTTCCGCCGCGACCAGCAGCGCGGCGGAATCGGGCCGGATCAGCTATCGCTCAGCGAGTCAAGTCGGCCCGCAATCGGGGCTCGTCGACATCGAAATAGCTGTGCTCGCGGCCGTCCAGCAGCACCACCGGAAGCCGGTCGCCGTACTCCGCGCGCAGGCCAGGGTCGGTTCCGGCGGCTTCGTCGACGTCGACGGCCGCGGGCTCGATGTCGAAATCGGCGCAGATCGCCCGCAGTTGCTCGAGTGCGATGACGCACAGTCCGCAGCCCGATCTCGTCAGCAGCGTCACCGAATGTGTGGGATTGGTCATGGCCGATATTAAATCCCCTCGCCACGCGCGGATCGGAGCGCGCGGTAGTGCCTTAACTGTCACCGCGGGCAGCTAATGTGGTTGTGGTTCGCGCGACGGGCGGAGGTACTGGTGCCGGAACGATCGAAGGTGGCAAGGGCAGGTTTCATCGCGGGACGATTCGGAGAGTTTCCGGTGCGGTGGAATCAGGGTCGGCTCGGCCAGGGTCTGCAGGACCAGCTCGCGCGCATCTCTCGCAGCCCCTTCGGCCCGAGCGAGGAAGAGCTGCGGGCCAATCTGGCCGGTGAGGCCAGTGCCGAGGCGGCGCTATCGCTGCACGACGCCGAACTAGCCGAGGCCGCTGTCGAGGCGACCGGGCCGGAGGCCCCGCGCGACCTGACCGCGGCCGCGTTCTTCGATGTCGACAACACCATGGTGCAGGGTGCGTCGATCGTGCATTTCGCCCGCGGGCTGGCGGCGCGCAAATACTTCAAGACCTCCGATCTGGTGGACGTCGCCTGGAAGCAGGTGAAGTTCCGGGTCACCGGCAAGGAGAACAGCACCGATATGGCCGCGGGCCGGGAGAAGGCGCTCGCGTTCATCGCGGGCCGCCCGACCGCCGAACTGGCCGCGCTCGGCGAGGAGATCTACGACGAGATCATCGCCGACAAGATCTGGCCGGGCACAAGGGCTTTGGCGCAGATGCACCTGGACGCGGGCCAGCAGGTGTGGCTGGTGACCGCGACGCCGGTCGAGTTGGCGCAGGTGATCGCGAAGCGGCTCGGGCTGACCGGTGCACTGGGCACGGTCGCCGAGAGCGTGGACGGCAAATTCACCGGGCGGCTGGTCGGCGACATTCTGCACGGGCTGGGCAAGGCGCATGCGGTGCGCACGCTGGCCATCCGAGAAGGCTTGAACCTCAAGCGCTGTACGGCCTACTCCGACAGCCACAATGATGTGCCGATGCTCTCGCTGGTCGGCACCGCGGTGGCGATCAATCCGGATTCGGATCTGCGTGAGGTGGCGAAGAACCGCGGATGGGAGATCCGCGACTTCCGCACCGGGCGCAAGGCCGCGAAGATCGGCGTGCCGACGGCACTCGCGCTCGGCGCCGCCGGCGGTGCGGTCGCGGCGGCGGTCACCCGGCGTCGCGAGCACTGAGCGCTCACATCCCGAACTCGACCCCGCGAACACGCCGCGCCCACGCGGCCAAAAATACAGCTAGCCCGTGAACGGGTTGCGACGCTTGGTGAGCAGTTTGTAGAGGGTCTGCTGAATGGTTTCGCGGACCTGGTCGGTGACCTCGAACATCGTCATCGGATCGTCGGCCGCCTCTGCCTCGTAGCCGGTGGTCGGGATCGGCTCGCCGAATTCGATGTACCACTTGGACGGCAGCGGCAGCGCGCCGAGCGGGCCCAAATGCGGGAACAGCGGGGTCACCGGGAAATACGGCAGATTGAGCAGTCGGGCGAGCGGCTTGATATCGGCCAGCTTCGGGTAGATCTCCTCGGAGCCGACGATCGAGCACGGGATGATCGGCGTGCCGGTGCGCACCGCCGCGGCGACGAATCCGCCGCGACCGAAGCGCTGCAGCTTGTACCGGTCGGTGAACTGCTTGCCGACGCCCTTGAAGCCCTCGGGGAAGACGCCGGTCAATTCGCCAGCGCGCAAAAGCCTTTCGGCATCAGGATGGCAGGCCAAGGTGTGCCCGGCCTTGCGAGCGAGCACGCCGAGCACGGGCATCTCGAAGAGCAGGTCGGCGGCGAGCAGACGCAGCGCCCGTTGCTTCGGATGGCGATCGTGGATCGCCAATTGCAGCATCAGCCCGTCGAGCGGGACCGTGCCCGCATGGTTGGCGACGATCAGCGCACCGCCCGCCTCGGGAAGGTTCTCGATCCCGTTGACCTGCACCCGGAACCAGAAATCCGAGAGCGGGCGCAGCGCGGGCAGGATGAGCGATTCGAGCAGATGCTCGTCGAAACCGAATTCGTCCACCTGATAGTCGCCGGTCAGCCGACGACGCGCGAATTCGGCGGTGGTGCGGATCTGCTTGCCCACGGCGCCGCGCAGCATATCCGAGATGGACTGCGGCGCCGGCGGTTCGGCGGCGGCCAGACGTTCGGTCAGCGAGGTCACCACCTGGCTCGGCGCAGCGTCGCCGGTCACCGGCTCAGGCCAGCGCCGGGGAGCGGTCCGCTGGCGCGACTCGACGTTCAGATCGTGGAGATGGATGACTTTCGCTACGTCATTCATGAATGTGCTCCCGTACCGGCCCCGAGCAGGCCGAGCAGTTTGTGTTCTGCGGCATCGATCCACGCTGGATCGATGACGGGCCGCGACGCTGCGCCCCCGATGAAGTCGTCGAATGCCTGCACCGTCGTCCAGCGCGGTACGAACCCGAGTTCGGTGCGCATGCGGGTGGTGTCGAGGCCACAGCCGAAATGGAAATAGTCGAGCTGCTCACTGGTGAAGTCACGCATGATCGGGCCCATGAGCGCGCGGCCCGCGGTGCGGAACAGCAGCCACGGGATCGGCAGCTCGATGCGGCCGGAACGCCGGATGGCCTGCGACAGCGCCAGTGCGCCGTCACCGGCGATGTTGTAGGTGCCGCCGGGTGCGTGCCGCGCCGCGTGCGCCATCGCGGCGATGGCGTCCTCCTCGTGCAGCAACTGCAGCCGTGCGTCGCGCCCGAACACCGTCGGCGCCACCGGCGAGCGCAGATATTGCACACCGCGCCCGGCCAGCCGCGGGCCGACAATGGGCGCCAAACGCAAAATCGCGGTGGCGATATCGGGGCGCCGGCGCGCGAGCCCGCGGACGAATCCCTCGATTTCGATCATGTCGCGAGCAAACCAACCGCTCGGTGGGGTCCGTGCGCTCATTTCCTCGGTGAATTTCGCGGGATCCTTGGCGCTGCATCCGTAGATGGCGGAGGTCGAGCGCACCACCACTCGGCGCACCGAAGGTGATTTCTGACAGACCGCGAGCAGCTGCATGGCGCCCAGGACGTTGAGATCTTTCATCACCGCCCGGCCACCACCGGAAGGCGGATGCGCGAGCATCGAGGCGTGCACCACGGTGTCGACTTCGTTGCCGCCGATCACCTTGCGAATCAAGGGATTTCGAATATCGGCGCGAACGAACTCGGCGCGCCCCATGCGCCGTTGCAGCTCACGACTGGGGGTCATGGTGTCGACGGCCAGGATGTGTTCGATGTTCTGATCCTGGGCCAACCGTGCGACCACATTGCCGCCGAAGAATCGGCTGGCACCGGTCACCATCACCACCTTGGGTGTATGTCCATCCCGTATCTCAGATCCCACCGCACCGGATCCCAACTGTGACAGCCCCCCTATTCCACTGACTGCGGTACCAGCGTAACCGGTCAACTCCGATGCGCCGTGATTATTAACCAGGTTCTAACGATGACTTCAATCACCTGATACACGGACAACTTTCAAAATCGACTATTTCAAAAAGAAAAGCCCGCCACCATTCGGTGACGGGCCTCCCAGCTAACGCGCTGATCGTTTCGAGCGACCTGCAGGCAGTCGCCGCTGATCGTTTCGAGCGACCTGCAAGCAGACGCTAGGGGGTCTTACTTGCCGAGTTTGCGCCGCTGGACACGCGTGCGGCGAAGCAGCTTGCGGTGCTTCTTCTTCGACATGCGCTTGCGGCGCTTCTTGATCACAGAACCCATAGGGTTGTCCTCGCGTTCTCTCTACTCGGCGCGCACGCCAATCGCGTACGCCTATTTCAGCGTCCGCGCCGCCAGCAGACACCCGGACACCACGAAGCGGTGCCGCCAGCAGGCGAACACGAACCGAGGGGTCATCCTACCGGGACACCGACCAGCTGATGAAACCGCCTCATCCAGCGTCGAAGTAGGACGTCTCCAGGTAGTCGTGGACCGCCTTGGCATGCACCCGGAACGAACGGCCGACCCGCACGGCGGGCAATTCACCCGAGTGCACGAGCCGATAGACCGTCATTTTGGATACCCGCATGAGATTCGCGACCTCGGCGACGGTGAGGAACTGGGTACCTCCGCCGAGCATCGATTGCGTCGAAGACGCCGAGCCGCCTTGCGTCCGGGAACCAGCCCGGCCGCCCGATGGTCCGGAGCTACCTGGCGACGTCCCTGAGCTATTTGCAGACATCTTGTTAGACATCATCGCACCACTGACCTCCGGCACGTCCGCGCCACCGGCTTCCCCACCGGCGGAACAGACACGCACGTGCTCCTTGAAGCTTAGCGGGACCAGTGGGATTACTGCGACGGGTGTGAGAAATCAGGTTTACACACAGGGAACCGACCGGTCACCCTGAAGTTGCCCTGTGTTTGCTTTGCGCACGCCGGATTTCCGTCTGGTCAGGCCGGGCTACCGCCTGCGTGCCCTTCGCTCATGCCGCCCTGTTCCGCCGACCGTTGTTTAGCGGCGTGCAATGCCTCCAGAAAAGCCGAGCGCACCCCGCCCCGCTCCAATTCACGCACCGCGGCAGCGGTGGTACCCGCCGGAGAAGTCACCGCGGCGCGCAATTCGACGGCACTCTGCCCGGACTCATCGAGCAGCGCGGCCGAGCCGACCATCGTCTGCACCACCAGCTGGGTGGCGACATCGCGGCTCAGGCCGAGCCCGACGCCCGCATCGATCATGGCCTCGACGATCAGGAAGAAGTACGCGGGTCCCGAGCCCGACACCGCGGTCACCGCATCCATCTGCGCCTCGGTCACGGTCACCACCTTGCCGACCGCGGCCAGCAGATCGGTCACCTGGGCCAGCTGCTCCGGCCGGGCGTAACGGCCCGGGGCGAGCACGCTCATGCCCTGACCGACCAGCATCGGGGTATTCGACATCACCCGCACCACCGGGAATCCGGCGGGCAGCTTGTTCTCCAGTCGCACCGTCGGCACACCCGCCGCCAGCGACACCAGAACCTGCTCCCGGTCGCTGTCGAGTTCGGCCTTGCCCAGCTGGGTCAGGACGGTATCCACATCACCGGGCTTGACCGCGATGACCAGGACATCCGCGCCGATGATCGCGTCGGCGATCGAATCGGTCACCCGGATGCCGAATCGGTTGCCGATGAGTTCGGCCCGATCCGGATGCGTCTCGACGACGACCAGATCCTTGCCCGGCCGTCCCGATTCGAGCAATCCGGCGATCAACGCCTCCCCGATGCGACCGCCACCGATCACCGCAACTCTCGTCATAGGACTCAAGGCTAATCGCGCGGCATATCGCCTCGGCGCAGGGGAACCTGTACAGGCGCTGAGAAACCCGTGCTATTGCTGCTGCGGCACCAGCGCGAGCTGGCGGCTCTGGGCCACGACCGCGCCGGTGGAGTCCAGGATCAGCTGGTCCTCGTCGAACATGCGCCCGCCGACCTCGTGGCTGGTCGCGATGATCCGCAGCCAACCGGGCGCGGGCCGACGGCGCAGGTAGGTGGTCATCTGAACGGTCGGGGCCCAGCCGAAATGACCGAGGTTGACCGGAACCGGCGGGCTCATATCGGCGGACATCATCGCGAAGTACATGGCCACATCGGGGTCCTGCTGGTCGCCGTCGAACGGACGCATCCAAAGACGCAGCCGCGGTTCGCCTTTCGCGCCGTCGAGGAATGGCGCCCACTCGCGGTCGATGTACAGTTCGGCGCCCTGGGCCACGTTCACAACCTTGCCCATCGACGAGCCCTGGTAGCCGACCGCGTCGGCGGGCGGTTCGACCGGCATATCGCCGTGCTCGGGCGCGTAGACCGGATCGGCGTCGTCGAGGTGGCCGAAGGTGAAGGCGGTGCGCACCAGCGTGCGCCCATTCTGGATCAGGTTCACATCGACCAGGCAGATCTGCCGACCCACCTTGCTGATGTGCACCTCGTATTCGACCTCGCCGGGTTCGGGTGCACCGAGGAAATCGGAGCTCGCCGCGATGGGAGCCATTGCCACCAGGGCCGGATCGGAGGCGCGCAGCCAGCGGGTGGCCGCGGCGGCGCTGGCCGCGACCATGGTGCCGCCGTGCACCTTCTTGCCGATTGTCCAGATCCGATCGATGAGGCCCAGGTAGCGGCCGGTATCCGGCGTGGCGGACAGCAGTTCGGTCAGCGCCACCACCCGGCTGAAGGGTGCGTCGGTCGCGATGGGCCGCTCTAGGTCGGCGGTCAGCTCCGGCATCGTCACTCCTGTCGTCGGTCGGCCGCAAGGGCGAGGGCGGCGTTCGTACAGCGTAGAACGAGGCGAATCGTGGGCCGAATTCCCCTCCGTTCGGAGGGTCAGTGCGGGATCACACTCGGTTCGCGTGCGTCGGCGCCGGAGCGGGTGCGTTGAGGTGCTCCCTGGCGAAGGCCAGCGTGCGGTGCAGCATGCCCGAGCGCCCCTGGGTGGTGCGGGCGTTCTGGGTATTGATCTCGGCGACCGCGTGCCCGGTGAAACCGGAGCGGATCAAGGCCGCGCACAGCTCGGCGCAGGGCTGAGTGCCCTCGCCCGGCACCAGATGTTCATCGTGCGCCGCGCCGCGGCCGTCGGCGAGATGCAGGTGGGCCAGGCCGTGGCCCATCCGCGCGGCCAGCGCCAGCGGGTCGGCGCCCGCGGTCGCGGTATGCGAGAGGTCGAGGGTGTAGTGCCGGAATCCGGTGTCGGTCGGGTCGTAGGACGGACTGAACGCGGTCACACCGGGTCCGGGGCCGCCGCGACGCTCCAGCCGCTTCACCGAACCGGCGCCGCGACCGAAGAGGGTGTCCGCGCGCATGGGGAACATATTCTCCACCGCGACGATGACGTGGCTGTGCTCCTCCAACTCGGCGACCTGGTCGGCGAAGCCCTGCGCATAGCGGCGCTGCCAGCGGAACGGCGGATGCACCACCACGGTGCTCGCGCCGAGCGCCTCGGCGGTGCGCACACTGCGCTCCAGTTTCGCCACCGGATCCGAACCCCACACCCGCTGCGAGATCAGCAGGCACGGTGCGTGGATGGCCAGGACCGGCACGTCGTATTTGCGGGAGTAGGCCTGGATGGTTGCGATGCTCTGGCTGGCCGGTTCGGCCCAGACCATCAATTCGATACCGTCGTAACCGATTTCGGCCGCGTACCGGAACGCCGCCTCGGTGTTCTGCGGATATACCGAGGCCGTGGAGAGGCCGACGAGGATCTGCGGTCCACCGGGCCCGCCGGCCGGATGCGGTTCGTTATGGACGTCATGATCCGGCGCGGGCTCACTGACCGCGCTCTCCGCCCTGATGTCGTCCGCCTGCCCGATGTTCCCCACAGCTGCTCCCTGCTCAGTTCGTACTGAGAAGAAAGGCTAGCGGTCCCAAGGTGACAAAGATGCCAACGACGACGGCAATCACTGTGCTGAGGATGTCATCGGTGCGCCGCAATATTCGCACCAATGCCACCAGCCCCAGGATCACGATCATCGCCAGGCACAGCGCCACCCAGGGGAGCATTTCCCACATGCGCTCGAAACCCTTGAACAGCAACATTCCGGCGACCGCCGCGCCGGTGCTCTGACCGCCGAGAATCATCCACTGGCGGCGATTGGCGTCGTACTCCGCCTTCCGTGCGATCCGCGAGCGACGGGGAGACGATGCGGCGGCAAAGGAATGCTCCGATTCCGGCTCCGCATCGAAATCGCCGTCGAAATGCGAATCGGCGTCGTGCTCGTCGAGGCCATCGCCCGTCGGGAACGGTTCGTACACATCGGTTCGACCGTCGTACCGATCTTCCGAATCAGCGGGTGCGCGCCCCGCGGCGCGTTTCGAACGTCCGCGCCGACCGCTGCCATTGCGTTGGGCACTGCGGCCCCTGGCGCGCTCGGCATCGGCGCGCTCGGCCCGCTCGACGCCGTCGCGCAGCAGGTCACCCGCCACGGTCTGGCCGGAGACCAGCTGTTGATCCTGACTGGCCAGTGACCACGCGGCGGTCGGAATGCCCCCGGTTTCGGGTGCACCGTTCTTGGAGGTGGGCGGTACGTGTCTTCGCGCCGACCACGCGGGCAGAGCGCCCTCGGCCGAACCGCCGGAACCGTCATGTCGTGCTGATCTTCGCTGCTCCGATTCGGGAGCCGCCCCGCGATGCGATCTCGACGGACCGTCCGGTCGCGGGGACTCCGGCAGCGGCGCCGACTCCGGCGCGAAGCCGTTGGTGGACGGCGACCATGCCGCGGTCGAGGGTCCGGCTTCCGCTTCGGCCTCGGCCTCCGCCGCGCGACGACGAGCGGCCCGGCCACCGGTTCTCGATCCGTTCGGCTGCGGGTCGGGCGGGCGGCCGTTGTTGTGGCCGAGATCGCGCAGCGGGCGTACCTCGGTGGTCTCTTCCTCCGGTTCGGCGTGCCTGCGTCGGCGGCCGGTGCGTCCGGAGCCCGCGGCGGGCATGTCATCGGAGCGGGGGTCCGGCGCGTACGGCTCCGGCGCCGGGGCCGCGTACGGGTCCGCCGCATAGCGATCCGACAGCGGCGCGGACAACGGATCCGCGGGCGCGGAGTGCCGCGATGGCACATCCGGACCAGGCATTTCCCGGCCGGGCATGACCCGGCTCGACCATCCGGGTGCGGACAGCGGATCGGCTTGGTCCGCAGCCGCGTAGGCCGAGAGCGGGTCGTATCTGGTGATCGGCCCCGACATCGGCGAGTAGTTGGGCAGTTCGGCCTCGGGCGGCGCGTACGGCTCCGGCGCGGCATACGAAGCCGGTTCCGGCGCGGGCGTTTCGAATCCGGCGGAACCGTAGCCGCCGGACTGATAGCCGGAGGGCTGGTAGCCGGAGGCGTCGAATCCGGTGGATTCATACGACGGCGGTTCGTAAGCCGGTTCCTCGGCCTCCGGTGCGGCGTGCGCCGAATGGCCGCCACCGCCGCCGGCCGGAATGGCCGGGAGGTCACCGGTCAGCTCGGCCACCGAGATGCCGCGGCCACTGCGCCGCCGACGGCCGCCGCCACCGGATGAGGCACCCTGCTGCCCGTTGCGTGCAAGCAGCTCGGCAACCGATAGCTGCTTGGAATCCTCACTCATGACGACACCGTTTCGATCGGGCCCGATAGACCGCCGCCGGGCACCGGCTTACCGCTGGCGTCCACGACGGCACCCGGCAATGCCGTGGCCATCGGTCCGCCGTTCATATCGGTATCCAGTTTGCGCAGGATCAGCCCCTCGCGCAGTGCCCACGGACAAATCTCGAGGGTGTCCAGCGATAGTGCCCGCATACTCGCCTCCGCGACCAATGCGCCAGCCACCAATTGCTGTGACCGATCGGAACTTACGCCTTCCAATTCTGCACGGTCCGCCGCCGTCATTCTCGAGATGAAGGCAATCAGTTGGCGCAGACCTGAGCTGGTGAGTGTACG
Source organism: Nocardia nepalensis (assembly GCF_048910785.1). Lineage (NCBI taxonomy): Bacteria > Bacillati > Actinomycetota > Actinomycetes > Mycobacteriales > Nocardiaceae > Nocardia > Nocardia nepalensis. The sequence continues at coordinate 93,959 of NZ_JBKBET010000038.1, forward strand.
GCGCACCCGCAGCCCGGCCGAAGAGGGTGCCGATCCGGTGAGACGGGCAAGCGACCGATAGGTCTTCGACGTACCCACCGCGAGATCCGGTTTTCCGGCCTCGAGCAGCTGTTTCGTCGGCGTGACCAGTTCCGCGTCGAGCCAATCGCGCAGCACCGCGACGCGGCGTTTGCCCGGCGGATCCTCGCGCAGCCATTCCCTGGTCAACCGTCCGGCGCCGAGTTGCAGCGAGAGGGCAACATCGGGTTCCTCGTCGCCGCCATTGGTCATTTCCAATGAGCCGCCACCGATATCGAGATTGAGAATCCGGCCCGCACTCCATCCGTACCAGCGGCGCACGGACAGGAAGGTCAGCCGCGCCTCGTCGACACCGGAGAGCACCTGCAACTCGACACCGGTCTCGGACCGGACCCGGGCGAGGACTTCGTCGGAGTTCGTCGCCTCGCGCAGCGCCGAGGTGGCGAACGGCATCAGCTCGACGCACCGGGAAGTCTCGGCGATGCTGGCGAATTCGGCGACCGTCGCGATCAGCCGTTCGGCGCCCTGGACGGTGATGCGGCCCTCGCCGTCCATGTTCTCCGATAGCCGTAGCGTGGCCTTTGTCGAGCTCATCGGCATCGGGTGACCACCACGATGGGCGTCCACCACGAGCAGGTGGACGGTATTGCTTCCGACATCGAGTACCCCAAGCCGCACATGAATACGGTACTGGGTGAGCCGGCCCTTTAGACCAGGCGACTGAACTGTTAGCGTCCTGAAGTGTGACGGTAGGCGCAGCGGCAAGCGGCTCCAAGAGGCCCCGACCAGCGGGGAAGATCGATCCGGCGCCGGAGGTCGATCTCGACTTTCCCCGGGAATGGATCGAGTTCATCGATCCAGCAAACGACGAGCATGTGATCGTCGCGGATTTGACGTGGCTGCTGTCGCGCTGGACGTGTGTCTTCGGCACTCCGGCGTGCCAGGGAATTCTGAGCGACCGCCCCGATGACGGCTGCTGTTCGCACGGCGCGTTCCTCTCCGATAAGGACGATCGCAAGCGGCTGACCAATGCTGTGAAAATGCTCACACCCGGTGACTGGCAGCTGATGAACGAGGCAATGGACTCGGACGGCAAGGTCACCAAGAAGGGTTATCTCGAGCTCGACGAGCTGGAGGACGAGCCCGCGCTGCGCACCCGCCGCTTCGACGGCGCCTGCATCTTCCTGAACCGGCCCGGCTTCGCGGGCGGCGTCGGCTGCGCGCTGCACACCATGGCGCTGCGCAAGGGCATCGAGCCGCTGGAGGTGAAGCCGGATGTGTGCTGGCAGCTGCCGATCCGGCGCACCCAGGATTGGGTGGACCGCCCCGACGGCAAGCAGATCCTGAAGACCACCATCACCGAGTACGACCGGCGCGGCTGGGGTCCCGGTGGCGAGGACCTGGATTGGTACTGCTCCGGCTCCCCCGACGCACACGTCGGCGCCCGTCCGGTGTGGCAGTCCTACGCTCCCGAACTGAAGGAACTGCTCGGCGTACCCGCCTACGAGGAGCTGGCCAGGCACTGCAAGCGGCGCGAAGGGCTCGGCCTCATCGCGATCCACCCGGCGACCGTGCACGCGGACCGCATGAAATCCGACCAACCGATCGCGGACCAGTCGGCGTGAGGATTGCATAGCGGGTGATTCACCTGCCCGCCATGCGAGCTTTACCCACATGCGGTTGGATGTGCGGTCATGTTGAAGAAAGCATTCGCCCTGACAACGATCGCGCTCGGCGCCACCGCCGTGCTGACCGGTGCCGCGCACGCGGAACCCAATGGTGACCCGGCCAAATACGCCGATTTCACCGCCGACTTCATGCCCGCGAACACCCCGGACTCGATCAATGCCCAGGCGCAGGGCAAGAACCTGATCATGAGCCCGTATGGCGTCACTCACACCATCGCCTGCCGCGGCACCAGCGCGGCCGATGTCTACGACTGCATGCAGGAAGACGACCTCGGCTGGATCACTCTGCGCAAGAACGACCTGCCCGGCCTCGGCCCCACCTGGGTCTACCTGCCCTGATTTAGGCACAGCAGCACCGAGGTTGTCGGGGCCTCGGTTGCTGTGCGAAACGGAAGCACGCAAGGTTGCTTACCGCATCAACTGATCTCGCGAGAACATGGGTAACTCGCCGGGCACGCCCAAGACCAGCGCAGCCGTGCTACCGCCGGTCCGCGACGGCAGTATCAGTGCACCCACCGATCGGCAAAATATTCGGGGAGGCGGGGGAGCTCACGCCTCGAGCTTGTAACCCAATCCACGCACGGTGACAAGGTGCTCCGGCTTGGCCGGATCGCCCTCGATCTTCGAGCGCAGCCGCTTGACGTGCACATCCAGGGTCTTGGTGTCGCCGACATAATCGGCGCCCCACACGCGGTCGATCAACTGGCCACGGGTCAGCACCCGACCGGAATTGCGCAGCAGGTACTCGAGCAGATCGAATTCCTTGAGCGGCAGGGTGACCTGCCTGCCGTTGACGTGCACGGTGTGGCGGTCGACATCCATCCGCACCGGTCCGGCCTCGAGCACACCGCTCTCATTGCCGCCCTCCAGTTCATCGCCCGCGCCGCGGCGCAGCACGGCCCGGATGCGGGCGATGAGTTCGCGCGCGGAGTACGGCTTGGTGACGTAGTCGTCGGCGCCGAGTTCCAGACCGACCACCTTGTCGATCTCGCTGTCGCGCGCGGTGACCATGATCACCGGGACGCCGCTGCGGGTGCGCAGCTGTTTGCACACATCGGTGCCGCTCATGCCGGGCAGCATGAGGTCGAGCAGCACGATATCGGCGCCGGAGCGGTCGAATTCGGCGAGCGCGGATGGTCCGTCACCGACCACGGTGACCTCGAAGCCCTCCTTGCGCAGCAGGAACGCGAGCGGATCGGCCAGCGACTCCTCATCTTCGACGATTAGAACACTCGTCATCTGCGTGCCTCCACACCGTTGGGTCTGCCCGGCCCCGTGGGGCGCGGGTGTGTTTCTCTCATGCTCACCACTGCGCCGTCGACCTCTTCCTCGCCGTCGGCTTCGTGGTGGGCTGGTATTCGCAGGGTGAATGTCGATCCGGTGCCCAGCTTGCTCCACAGGGTGATCTCACCGTTGTGGTTAGCTGCCACGTGCTTGACGATAGCCAGGCCGAGCCCGGTCCCGCCGGTGGCGCGCGAACGGGCCTTATCGGATCGGAAGAAGCGTTCGAAGACCCGCTCCTGGTCTTCCTTGGCGATGCCGATGCCGCGATCGGTCACCGCCATAGCGACGTGATCGCCGCGCAGCGAGCGGCTCACCGAAACGTGGGAACCGGCCGGCGAGTAAGCGATGGCGTTCTCCACCAGGTTGGACAGCGCGGTGACGAGCAGCGTTTCATCGCCGAGCACCTCGAGCCCGCTCGGGCGATCGGTGCTGACGGTGATGCCGGCGGCCTCGGCGGCGGTGCGGGATCGGTCGACCGCCTGCATCACCACGGTGTCGACGTCCACCACCTCGAGTTCGGGCAGCTTTTCCGCGCCCTGTAGTCGCGAGAGCGCGATCAACTCGGTCACCATCTTGCCCAGGCGGCGGGATTCGCCGAGTACGCGCTGACCGAAGTGCCGGACCGCCTCGGGATCCTCGGCCGATTCCAGCATGGCCTCGGCCAGCAGGCTCATCGCGCCGACGGGGGTCTTGAGTTCGTGGCTGACGTTGGCGACGAAGTCCCGGCGGGTGGCCTCCATGCGGGCCTGCTCGGAATCGTCGTCGGCGAAGAGCACGGTGAAGCTGGTCTCTTCGCGCGATAGCTGCCTGGCCACTCCGCGCACCGCGATCCGGCTGCGGCCGGGCATCGGATTCTTCGCGGTGAGGTCGAATTCGGCGGACTCGCCGGTGGCGAGCACCTTCTCCACCGCCACCCAGGCGCGCTCGTCGAGCAGCCGGTTGCGGACCAGGCCGAGTTCTTCGGCGCGCGGGTTGACCAGCACCACGTCGCGGTACTCGTCGACGACGGCGATGCCGCTCTCGGAGGCGAGCACGATCAGGTCGAGCACCTGCGACATGGTGAGACCGGAATCCGCCTGTCTACGGGCGGCCTGCCTGGCGTTCACGAACGGGATCAGTAGCCCGCCGACTGCCAGGCCGACGACAGCCGCGAGGACTGCCAGCAGGACGGCCTGGGGAACACTCACATATGAATCGTACGGTCGCCAACCGACAACCCAACTCGGGGTACGCGAAGTTTCGCGCAGGTCATAGGCACTTCCAGGCCCGTTAGCCGCGCGTTTACGCACTGTTCTCCCGCGCCTCCCCGAGCAACGAAATCAGTCCTCACGCTCGTCATCAGAAACGTCGTCGGCTTCGCACATCGCCGCGCGAACGGAATCGCCGTGGCGGTCGGCCCATTCGCCGAGGGCGTAGATCGGAATCAGCAGGTCGCGTCCGGCCGCGGTGAGTTCGTACTCGACGCGCGGCGGGGCCTCGGCGTAGCGGTGGCGCTCGATGAGGGTCATGGATTCCATCCGGCGCAGGGTCTGGGTAAGCATTTTCTGGCTGATGCCGCCGATGGCCATGCGGAGTTCGCCGGGGCGCATCGGACCCTCGCGGAGCATGTAGGCGATGACCGCGAGCCAGCGGTTGCCGAACAGGTCGACACCGAGCCGGGCCGGGCAGTCGGCCTCGTAATCGCCGTAGGGCGCGAATTCCACCTGCTGCGCATGTTCGACCGTCATGACACCAGCCTGCCATCGCTGTTGCGCACCTTCGGGTGCCTATCGGAATCCCTAGCGTCGGTGCCGAATACATCCCGAGCTAGGAGTTGATATGCGAATCGGAATCATCGGAGCCGGTGCGATGGCGAAGGCGCTGGGCGGTGGCTGGGCCGCGTCCGGACATGAGGTCGTCATCGGTGCGCGCTCGCGCGCGGCCGCGGACGAACTGGCGGCAACCATCGGGCACGGGGCGCGCGGCGGAAGTATCGGCGAGGCGGCCGAATTCGGGGCGGTCGTTCTGCTCGCGCTGCCGGTAAGCGCCCTTGACGGAGTGCTCGGCGAAATCGGCGGATCGCTCGCCGGACGGACGGTGATCGACTGCACCAATGCGTTCCTACCGGATGAGGCCGCGCCGGAGGGGGTGCTGGCATTCGTACTGTCCGAGGACGCGGTCGCCGCACGCATCGCGGCAACGGTTCCGGATGCGCACGTGGTGAAGGCGTTCAACGTCTGTGCCGCCGAGGTGTGGGAATCGCAGACCCGTGTCTTCGAGGACCGCAGGCTGGCGGTCCCGATCTGCGGTGACGACGCGACCGCGGTGCGACAGGTCGCGGCGCTGGCCGAAGATCTGAAGCTGCAACCGATTTCGGCGGGTGGACTGCATCGCGCCAAATACCTGGAGGCCACCTCGGTGTTCACCGTCGGCCTCTGGTTCTCCGGTGCGGATGCCCGCGCGATCTTCCCGCCACTGGAAGCCGCGTTCGCCGTGGCCGACTAGACGGCGCCGGACCGGTCCGAGCGTGCACCAATCACCCATACCCCGCGGGTTCGAGCATGAATGCGCGAGAGGTGCACGCTCGGGCCGGATTCGGCTTACCAGCCCGGGTTCCCGCGCACCGGGATATTGACGAAACTCGGCGCGTTCGGATCCAGCTGCACGTGCTGCGGCTTCAGCCCGGTGTCGACCAGCATCGGCAGCACCGGCAGGCCCTTCGGGAAGTTGCCCGCGAAGACGTCCACGCGCAGGCGGTGGCCCGGCTGCAGGATCGCCTCGGTGGCGGGCAGGGCGATATCGAGGGTCGTCTGCTCCCCCGGCACGGTGAGTTGACGCCGGTCCAGCGAGGTATAGGGACGCGGATCGGTGTAATCGCCATTGGCCGAACGCGAACTGTTCGCATCGTCCACCTGCCGCAGCGATGCCATCAGCTGACCCGAGGAGAGCACGGTGGACTGGCCGTCGGGTGCGACGTCGTTCACCGTCACCACCCAGTAGCCATCCGCGGCATCCTGAACCGTGTTGAGGTGCGCGGCGATTCGGCCCGAGATGGTGGTCGGCTCGGCGACCGGATCGCTGGTGAAGGTCAGGCCGTTCAACTCCGCCACCCGAGAGTCCTTGGCGCAGCCATCGATGATCGAGAGCGCGCCCGCGCTACCCTGCGCTGCGTCATTGGAGCACAGGGTAGTCAGGCCTGGCGCGACCGTGAGCCGCGCCGAGTCCGGGTCCGCCGCGGTGCGCAGCGATCCGTCGTACTGGCTGCTGGCCGTGCCACTTCGGTTGGCGGACAGGTACATCCGGCGATATTCGGCATCCAGGGCGCCGGTCCGCGGATCGGCGAACGAGTCGGTGGTGATCCAACCCCCGCCCTGCTGGCGCAGCGTGATCGGGCCGTACTTATCGATGCCGTTATCGATTCCCTTGAGCCACTTGTCGAACCACGCGCGCTGCAGCACATCCAGGCGCGGGGGCAGGCCGGGCTTGGCGTATTCGTTGCCGGAGCTGACGTGATAGGTGTTGCCCATCAGCAACTGCTTCTCACCCGCGGGCAGCGGAATCTCGTTGTAGATCTTGGATTCCGAATAGGTGAACAGGTCGTGCCAGCCGCCGGTGACGAAGGTCGGCACCTGGATCTTGCCGGGATCGCTGAGCCAGGCCTCGCGCGCGGGCGAGGATCCGGTCAGCAGTTCCTTGGCGCGCGGGTCCAGATCCTCGACGCGGGTCGTGGTGTAGACATTGAGCAGCACATCCATGAAGGTGAATGGATCCTTCGCCCGATCGGCGAGCCACCGCATATCGAACTGTCCGTTGAATATCGACGCGACATCCGGGACGAGCTTGAGGCCGTTGATGGCGGTCAGCCACAGCGGGATGAAGTTGAAGCCGAAGCCGCCACCGGGCGCGAGCACGTCATTGACCAGATCGCTGCCGGGCACCACCGGGAAGATCGCCGTCAGCGCCGGCGGCCGCATCGCGGCCACCTGGATCTGGTTGATGCCCGAATACGAGAGTCCGTTCATGCCGATGCGGCCGTTGGACCATGGCTGGCGCGCGGTCCATTCGATCACCTCGTAGGTGTCCTGCTGTTCGCGCTGGCGCAGCATGTCCCAGGTGCCCTGGGAGAAGCCGGTGCCGCGCACGTCGACGACGACCTGGGTGTAGCCGCTCTTGATGAGCTGGCGGTCCACGGCGAAGTTACGCAATTGGCCGCCGCCGAAGGATTTGGTCAGATCGGTGACGCCGGAGAGCGGGGTGCCGCTGAGGTCGATCCGGCGGAAGAGTTCGATCAGCGCGTCGGACAGGCCGGGGATGGACATGGCGCTGTCGGCGATATTGGAGACCAGTTTGGTGTACGGGGTCAGATTGACCACCGTCGGCGTCGGGGTGTCGATGGGGCGGCCCGCGGCGTCCGCCGGGCGGTACACGTTGCCCTTGAGGACGGTGCCGTCGCTCATGGTGATCGGGACATCCCACTGGATGTTCACATTCGGGTACTGCTGCGGGCCGTCCTCGGCCGCGGTCCAGTCGGCGCCGGCAGCGCCGCCGTCGGGACCCGAGGGCTCCGGCGCGGCGATCGCGCTGTGGGTGAGGAAAGGAATGAGCACCGCCGCGGTAACTGCCGCCACCGTGGCACGCAACATCGTCTGCATCAGGGGTGATCCGCCTCTCGGACTGGTCGAACGACCAGAGCTTACATACCGACGAGTAGGTTTGAATCTGGGGTTACATAAACCGCGGCTCGAATATCGGTTCACATACAGCAACCGACATCGCATAACGCCCGTGCAAGGTTGGGGAAGTCCACGCCGACCAGCAGAATTCACACTAACCCAGGTGGCTCCAGCTAACTGACCGCGACCCGCGATCCCCGCCTGTTTCCGATCGAGGCAAACGGCGTGTCACCGGAGCAAACGGACCATCCTCGGCGAAAAACGACAACGCGCCGCGACCGATGCCGGTCGCGGCGCGTTGTCGTATCGACGTAGGTGCTTATTTGCCGCCCTGGCTGGCGACGGCCGCGGCACCCGCGGCGGCGGCCTCGGGGTCGAGGTATTCGCGCGGACGGATCGGGCGCAGGTTCTCGTCCAGCTCGTAGCGCAGCGGGATGCCGGTGGGGATGTTCAGGCCCGCGATATCCTCGTCGGAGATCCGATCGAGATGCTTGACCAGCGCGCGCAGCGAGTTGCCGTGCGCCGCAACGAGAACGGTCTTGCCGGAGAGCAGTTCCTTGGAGATGGTCGACTCCCAGTACGGGACCATCCGATTGACCACGTCGAGCAGGCATTCGGTCTTCGGGACGTCGATGCCGTCGTAGCGCGGGTCGCCCTCCTGGCTGTATTCGTTCGACGGGTCGATCGGCGGCGGCGGGGTGTCGTAGCTGCGCCGCCACAGCATGAACTGTTCGTCGCCGTACTGGTCACGGACCTGTGCCTTGTTCTTGCCCTGCAGGTCGCCGTAGTGACGCTCGTTCAGGCGCCAATCGCGCACGACCGGAATCCAGTGCCGGTCGGCGGCGTCGAGCGCGATATTCGCGGTGCTGATCGCGCGCCGCAGCACCGAGGTGTAGACGATATCGGGCAGGATGCCGTGTTCGGCCAGCAGTTCCCCGGCGCGCTTACCCTCGGCGATGCCCTTATCGGTCAGGTGCACGTCCACCCAGCCGGTGAACAGGTTCATGGCATTCCATTCGCTCTCGCCGTGGCGCAGCAACACGAGGGTGTACGTCATGCCCGCCATTCTGGCATGTGCGCGAACCGGGCTCGCACCCGTTCCCACTGCTCAGGAGATGGCGCCGGCCGTATCGTGGCCCGCGGCCAGGACGCCGGCGCCAACCAGGGTGGCGCCATTGGTGATTCGCGACGGCACCACCCGCAGCTCGCGCAGGAAGTCCAATCCGGCATGCCGGGTCAGGGCCGCACGCAACGGTTCCCAGAGCGGTTCACCCGATTGCGCGAAGCCGCCACCGATCACCACCCGATCGATATCGAGCGTCGACGCCGCGGAGGCGATGGCCGTGCCGAGCGCGGTTCCGGCCCGGTGCAGCGCGGCGAGCGCGATCTCGTCGCCGGAGTGCGCGGCCTTCGCCAGTCCGGCGCCGGTCTCACCGCGCCAGCCCTGTGCGCGCGCCCAGCGCACCGATGACATGCCGCTGGCGATCGCCTCCACGCAGCCGACGCCGCCGCATTCGCACGGCACATCCCAGCCCGGCACCACGATGTGGCCGACATGTCCGGCATTGCCGGTGCGACCGAGCACCACCCGTCCGTCGACGATGATGCCGCCGCCGATGCCGGAGGAGACCGTCATCGCCAGCCCGTTCGGCACCCCGCGCAGCGCGCCGACGTGATGTTCGGCCAGGGCGAGACAGGCGCCGTCGATGGCGAATCGGACTGCGGCGGAAGGAAATAGCTTCTGCACCTCGGCGACGATCGGAAAGCCCGGCTTCCATTCCGGAATGTTCAGCGGACTGGTGATACCGGTCCGCACATCGACCGGACCGGCCGAACCGATTCCGATCGCCGAGACCGTCGCATCCCCCGCCGCCTCGCGCAATAGGTCGCGGCACGCCGCCCACACCGATTGGCGAGGCACATCGACTCGCCGCACATCGCGCACCTTCCGCCCCCCGTGGACCACCCCGACAGCGAACTTCGTCGCACCGATATCCAGCGCAAGAACCATCATCGCCTGCGACCTCCTAGGCGGCCCACTAGAGCCTATGCACCGCACCGCGATTGTCACCCACTCGCCCCACTCCAGGCACACCATTGCACAGCACGCGCAGGCGGGTATTTCGACGGTAGTCATATGGTGGCTCGACAGGCTGCCGCGAGGCGACCAAATGACTCCGCTCGCCCGCAACACTCGCAGGCACATTCCGACGGTAGTCACACGGTCGCTCGACAGGCCGCCGAGAGCGACCAAATGACTACGCTCGGCGGCTCAGGGGTGGTCGGCGGGTTGGACCAAGTGCTCGAAGGCGCGGAGGTTTTTGAGGGATTCGCCGCGGGAGACTCGCCAGTTCCATTCCCGGCGAATGGATTCGGCGAAGCCGAGTTCGAGCAGGGTGTTGAAGTCGGCGTCGGCGGCCTCGAGGGTCTGGCCGAAGACGCGGTCCAGTTCGTCGGGGGTGACGGCGTGGGTGGCGATGCGGCCGACCAGGTAGATGTCGCCGACGCGGTCCAGGGTGTAGGCCACGCCGTAGAGGCGGCGGTTGCGGCGCAGCAGGAATTTGTAGACGCCCTCGAAGTTTTCGTCGGGCTTGCGGCAGACGAACGATTCGATCCGCACGCCGTGCTTGCCGACGGTGAGCATCACGGTCGTCTCGAGCTTGCGTTCACCCGGCAGGATGACGACGAAGGTGTCCTGGTTCGGGCGGGTGTATTCGATCTCCCGGTCACGCAGCGTTTCGTCGATCAGCTGCGCGGTCGCGGCCGTACTCATCGGTGCGCTCCCGTCCGGCGCCGCCACAGCGCCCGCGATCTGGCCTGACTGCTCTCGCCGAGCAGAACAGCACTGCGTTCACCGGCGAGGTTAGCGCGTTCACCGGGCAGTTCGGCCCGCGCGGCGTCGAACGTCAGGCCGCGGCGCGCGCCGAGACCCGCGCGGATCGCACCGAAATCGGCCAGCGCCGCCGAATAACTGGCGAGCAGCCCGTCCGCGGTGTGTTCCCAGGAGAAGTGCGCCGCGTGCTCGACCGCGCGCCGACCCATCCGGTGCAGTCGCTCGGCGTCCCCGAGCAGGTGGCCGAGGGCGTCGGCCCAGTCCGGGGTCCGGTGTCCCGGCACCAGCAGACCGGTCTCGCCGTGGCGCACGGCGGTGCCGAGTCCGCCGACATCGGCCGCGAGCACGGGGGTGCCGCTGGCCTGGGCCTCGATGGCGACCAACCCGAACGATTCGTTGTAGCTGGGCACCGCGACCAGGTCGGCGGCCCGATAGACCTGGACCAGCCGGTCCGGCGGCTGCGGCGGCAGGAAGGTGACGTGCTCGGCGATGCCGAGCGCGGCGGCGAGTTCGATCAGCGAATCCGGGCGCTCCAGCCCGGTGCCGGAGGGGCCGCCGACAATGAGCACCCGCAGTTTGCGCGCCGGGTTCCGGTGCAGCAGTTCCGCGGCGGCGCGAATCAGCACATCGGGGGCCTTGAGCGGCTGGATGCGGCCGATGAACGCGACGATCTGCTCATCGGTGGCCAGGCCCAATTCGGCCCGGGCGGCGGCCCGTTCGCCGGGAAGGTAGCGGTTCAGGTCCGCGCCGGGCGGCACCACATCGATGCGCGCGGGATCGGCGCCGTACAGCTCGACGAGCTGGCGTGCCTCCTCCGCGGTATTGGCGACCATCCGGTCGGCCTCGGCGATCACCTGCTTCTCGCCGATCTCCCGGGTCGCGGGTTCGGGGCAGTCGCCCTCGGCCAGCGCCGCGTTCTTCACCGCCGCGAGCGTGTGCGCGGTGTGCACCAACGGCACCCGCCAGCGGTCCCGGGCCAGCCAGCCGACCTGGCCGGAGAGCCAGTAATGCGAATGGACGAGGTCGTAGTGCCCGGGTAGGTGCCTGGCCTCTTGGCGCAGCACCTCGGCGGTGAACGGGCACAGCTGGGTCGGCAGGTCGTGCTTGTCCAGTCCCTCGAACGGACCCGCCACCACATTGCGCACCAGGACCCCCGGGGCCGCCTCCTGGACCGGCGGTACGTTCGAGGAGGTGGCCCGGGTGAAAATCTCGACCTCGGTGCCGCGTCGGGCCAGCTGAATGGCGGTTTGCAGCACATAGACGTTCATACCGCCCGCGTCGCCGGTACCCGGTTGAGCAAGTGGTGAGGTGTGCACCGATAGCACGGCAATCCGATTCGGCCGTAGGTCCGGGCGTTGACTCACACCATCCATAGTGCACGTTGCATCGCACAACTCAGACGCCGTATCCGAGCCAAGTGACAGCTGTCACAGCGGTTTCGTGAAGGTTTTCACGCGCCGTGCACATATTCACCCGGTGTTGGTGTCGGTACCGGGACTCGCCAAGTCTGCTCGAGCCGAGCGGGCGGCGCCAGCGAATTTCGGACGCCTAATTCAGACCCTCGATGAACGCGCCGACCTCCGCCACGAACCGGGCGCGATCCTCGATGAACAGCCCGTGCTGCGCGTCCTCCCAGAACGAGGCGCGGGCATCGGGGGCGGCGTCGAGGATGTAGCGGCCGTTCTCGATCGGCACCACCGGATCCTTGGTTCCGTGCAGCACCAGCACCGGAATGTCCAGGGTGCGCAGCGTTTCGGTGTTGTCGACGGTGCGGTAGAACAGCGCCTTGCGCACCCGAGGCGGCGTGGACAGGCTCGCGCCGAAGATTCGTTGCGCGTCGACGCCCTTATCCGCACCGGGTCCGGTATTGGCGTTGCCGAACGCACCGAAGGCGCGCAGCGCACGGCCCGCGCTCTCCTCGAACACGCCGGGAATGGCTTCCTTCATGGCCGAACCGGTGTCCGCGCCGGGCGCGCGGCCGATATTGGCCATCGAACCCGAGTAGACGACGCCCGCGACCGCGCCGGTGCCGTAGGCGGTCAGGTAGTCGGTGAGCACGATGCCGCCATAGGACCAGCCAAGCAGGACCGCGCCGGATTCGATGCCCTCGGCCGCCAGTACCGCGGCGATATCGGCGGCCCAGTTCTTCGGATCGTCGTAGCCGGTCTCCGGAGCGTCGGAGTAGCCGTGGCCGCGCAGGTCGACCGCGATCACCCGGAAGCGTTCGGCCAACTCGTCCGCGGCCGCGCCCCAGCACTGCAGGTTGGCCGACCAACCGTGCAGCAGAACCAGCGGCCTGCCCGCCGCGGGGCCGCTGACCCGATAGACGATATTCGTTCCGTCCGCACTGACCGCATCGCGAATAGCCATGCCACCGAGGCTAACGGTGATCGGACCCGGTGCGGTGATCCGGGCAACAGCGGGACTCGCCAGCAAATGAGCTGCACTTAGGATCGCAAATATGAGCATTCGCACTGCCGTCGTCACCGGAGCCAGCTCGGGAATCGGGGAAGCCACCGCCCGGGAGCTCGCCAAACAGGGTTATCACGTGTACGTCGGTGCGCGCAGGCTCGACCGGCTGCAGCGCCTCGCCGACGAAATCGGCGGCACCGCACTCGAACTCGACGTAACTTCGGACGATTCCGTGCGCGCCTTCACCGACGCGATCGAGAATGCCGATGTGCTGGTCAACAATGCGGGCGGCGCGAAGGGCCTGGCCGCGGTGGCCGATGCGGACCTGGACGACTGGCGCTGGATGTGGGAAACCAATGTGCTCGGCACGCTGCGGGTGACCAAGGCGCTATTGCCGAAGCTGATCGCCTCCGGCGACGGCCTCATCGTCACCATCACCTCGGTCGCCGCCTTCGAGGCCTACGACAACGGCTCCGGCTACACCTCGGCCAAGCACGCCCAGGCCGTACTGCATCGCACCTTGCGCGGTGAATTGCTCGGCCAGCCGGTGCGGCTCACCGAAATCGCGCCCGGCGCGGTCGAAACCGAGTTCTCGCTGGTCCGCTTCGCCGGGGACGAGGAACGCGCCGCCAAGGTCTACGAGGGCATCGACCCGCTGGTCGCCCAGGACATCGCGGAGATCATCGGGTTCGTCGCGTCGCGACCGTCACATGTGAATTTGGACCAGATCATCGTCAAGCCCCGTGACCAGGCGGGCCCGGGTCGCTTCGCGCGCCGCGGCTGAAATAGCCTGCTTGCCCGCCTCCCACGCCTTTTGCCGGTCGTCGGTGCCACGCAAGTCATAACCGGCCCGGCGGGCTGGTGCCAGCTGGGTTTTGGGCGTACCCGGTGAGTTACCCATGTACTTGCGAAATCGGTTGTCGCCTCCATAGCGACAACCTCATATAGACGAGATTGGAGTTGCTCGGCTCATGCTCAAGGGTTTCAAAGATTTCCTGATGCGCGGGAACGTTATCGATCTTGCTGTCGCGGTGGTCATGGGCACCGCGTTCACCGCGGTCGTGACGGCGGTGACCAAGGGAATCATCAATCCGCTGCTCGCGGTCATGGGCAAGACCAATGAGCTGGGGCTCGGCATTCAGCTGGTCGCCGGTAAACCCGCCACCTTCATCGCGGTCGGGCCGATCATCACCGCACTCATCGACTTCGTGATGGTCGCGGCGGTGCTGTACTTCGTGCTGATGGTGCCGATGAAGACCCTGAAGAATCGCTTCGGCACCGCCAAAGTGGCCGAGCCGACCGAAATCGAACTGCTCATCGAGATCCGGGATCTGCTCGCCAAGCAGCAGGCGGGTTCGATCATCGACGCCGAGACGTTCGGCAAGGACGGCTCGCTGGTGCGGGACATCGCATTGACCAAGGACGCCGCCCGGTAATCGCCTCGCGCCGAATATGATTCGCCCCCGCACGGAATACTCCGAGCGGGGGCGATTTCGTATCGGCGGGCTAGCGCGGCGGACCAGGGGCAACCGGTGTCGCGGAGATGCTGGCACCGGAACCATCCATGGCGGACAAGGACTTCCACTTGCTCCAGTCGATGGTCCAGTCGTACAGGTCGCCGTCGGCGGCCGACAACGGGATCGAAGTGCCGGTCACCTCGACCGGATCGCCGTAGAGCGCGGTCGGGAAGAAGGCCTGCGCGTCGGTCGGCGACAGATTGATGCAGCCGTTGGTGACATTCGAAGAGCCCTGTGCCGACAGCGATTCCGGGTTGGCGTGGATGAATTCGCCGTTGTTGGAGATGCGTACCGCCCAGCGTTCGCGAACGTTGGTGTAGAACGGCGGATTCGACATCAGGAAGTCTTCGTACTTCTCGGTGACCACGTGCACACCGGAACGGGTGACATTGCGCGCCTGATTGCCCTCGCCGTAGCTGACCGCGAAATCGAAGACGACCTGTCCGTCGCGCACCACCTGCATGCGATGGCTCGGCGCGTTGGCCTTGACGATCTGACTGCGGCCGACGCGGAAATCCGAAGTGAGATCGGTGTACCCGTAGTTTCCGCCGCCGAGATCCAGGCCGTAGAGCTTGGCCGCGACGTGCACGGTGGTGCCGGGCACCCAGTAGTCCTTGGGGCGCCAATGCACGCGGGAGCCGCCGTTGTCATCGGGGAACCAGGCCCACGCGCCCTCGGTCGGCGGATTGGTGGTGACCGTGAGTGCCTTCTCTACTGCGGCCTTGTTCTGCACGGAACCCTTGAACTGCAAGATGATCGGCGCGGCTATGCCGATTTCCTGGTTGTCGGCGATATTGAGCGTCGCCGGGAAGGTGTTCTTCGGCGCGAGCGTGGTGAATGCGCCATCGATCGGAACCGGCTTGCGGTCGACGCCGATCACGGTGCCCGACCAGGTGTATTTGGCGTCGTAGCCGAGCGGTTCGGTGATCTGGTAGCTGCGCTTGTCCGGGGCGAGCTGACCGGTGACCTGCTTGCCATTGGCGTTGGTCAGTGCGATCTGGTCGATGGTGCCGTCGGCGACGGTGACCGAAACCGGTGCCGTGGGGTTGACGTTCTTGGTGTCGGCGGCCGGCGCCAGCGTGACCTTCGCGGCCGGGGTGTTGTCTTTGGCGGAGTCGCTTTTGCCGCCTTTATCGCTCGTGCATCCCGCCACCAGCGCGACCACCACGAGCAGCACGGCGGAGACGGCAGCGACCGGTCTATGGCCTGGACGATTGCTCACCGCATCGAATTTACGCGGCGAGAACCGTTCGCTTGACTAGCTAAGAGTGTGGTGTTCGTTGCACTCGTTTAAAGAGCGACCCCGATGGGTACCGGCTCCGGTTCCAGCCGGATCCCGAACCGATCGGCCACACCGTCGCGGACCGTGCGGGCCAGCGCGACCAGATCGGCGGCGGTCGCGACGCCGCGGTTGGTCAGTGCCAGCGTGTGTTTCGTGGACAGCCGGGCCGGGGCGTCCGGGCCGGGGAAACCCTTGGCGAAGCCCGCCCGCTCGATGAGCCAGCCCGCGGAGAATTTGACGCCATCGGGCGCCGGATAGGTGGGGATCGTGACATCGCCCACATGAGCGGTGATCGCGGCCTTCACAGCGGCGACGCGGTGCTCGGCGACGACCGGATTGGTGAAGAACGAGCCAGCGCTCCAGGTGTCGTAATCGTCGGGGTCGAGCACCATGCCCTTGCCTGCGCGCAACTTCAGCACGGCGGCCCGGACCTGATCCGCGGGACGGGAGTCACCATTGGTCGCGCCGAGCGCGTTCGCGAGTTCGCCGTAGCGCAGCGGTGCGCTGGATCCGTCGGGGTTGAGTGCGAAGTCCACCGCGAGCACCACGGCGGTATCGCGGTGTTTGAGTGCGCTGGTGCGGTAGCCGAAGCCGAGTTCGGCCGGTTCGACCCAGCGGATCTCACCGCTCGCGCGATCCAACAGGCGCACCCGGCGCAGCAGACTCTCGACCTCGACGCCATAGGCGCCGACGTTCTGCACCGGCGTCGCACCGGCGGATCCGGGAATGCCCGACAGGCACTCCAGCCCGCCGAGCCCGGCCTCGACCGTGGCCGCGACCACGGTGTCCCAGTTCGCGCCCGCCTCGGCGATGACACCGTCCGCACCGATCTCGACACCGTCGTTGGCCACCAGGACCACCACGCCGTCGAAGCCGTCGTCGCTGATCAGTAGGTTGGAGCCGCCCGCGAGCAGCAGCCGCGGAATGCCCGCCGCATCCAGCGCCCGCACCGTCGCGACCAGCGATTCGGTCGTCGTGCACTCGGCGACCGTGGCCGGCCCGCCGACCCGCAACGTGGTCAGCTCGGCCAGTCGCACCGATTCGCGCAGCCGCGCACCGCTGTCGGCCAGCAGCTCGCGCAGCTGATCCGACGACACCACCCGTGAAGTTCGCACGCTCCAGACGGTAGCCTGTTCGACCATGGCTACACCCCTGGCGTACACGGCCCGCTACTCGCATCCGGTTGCCGCCGTGCGCGCGGCCTTCGCCGACGAGCAGTACTGGAAGGACCGCGTCGCCGAGGTGGGCGGCGAGAATGCCCGGCTCGATTCGGTCACCGTCAACGGCGACCAGGTCAAGGTCGAGATGGTGCAGACCATTCCCGCCGAGCTGCTGCCGCCCGCGATTACCGCGGTGCGCCCGGGTGATCTGATCATCCCGCGCACCGAGAGCTGGTCCGGCGATTCGGCCACCTTCACCGCACGCGTCGAGGGTGCGCCCGCCGAAGTCCGCGGGACGATCACGCTTTCCGCGGATGGCTCCGGTTCGGCAGCCCAGACCGACGGCACCATCGAGGTGAAGATCCCGCTGTTCGGCGGCAAGATCGAGGCCGCGATCGCGGAGCGGCTGACCGAACTGCTCGCGTCCGAGGAAGAGTTCACCAACAACTGGCTCGCCAAGCCCTGATCGCGCGGCGACGCCGGACTGTGGATATTCCGCGCGCCCCGGATGTGGGTTTGTGGTGAATCCCCACAGTCACCGCCGAGCGATGGGGCGGCGACCGGTCCCGGTAACGTAGTCGCTCATGGCTCGCCGACTGGACTATTCAGCCCGCTACCCGCTGCACACCACAAAAGAGCTTTACGCGGCGCTGTCGACCCGTGAGTACTGGGAAGACCGGTGCACGGAGATGTCGAAATATTCGCCGGGTAACGAGGTCGTCAGCCTCGAGGTCGGCGACTCGGGCATCGAGGTCGTACTCCACCACATCCTGCCGCGCGAGATGCTGCCGGAGATCGCGCAGGCGGTCATGCGCAAGGACATGGTCATCACCCGCAAGGAGAGCTGGGGGCCGTTCGACGAGAACGAGTCCGTCGGCAAGTTCTCGGCCTCCATTCCCGCCGGGCCGGGCAGCCTCGGCGGCACCATCCGGCTCTTCCCCACCGAGACCGGCTGCACCATGCGGTTCTCCTCCGAGGCCAAGGTGTTCATCCCGATGGTCGGCCCGCGGCTCGAACAGCTGATGCTGGTGAACCTGGTCGACCTTTTCCGCGCCGAGGCCGAACAGACCGTGAAGTGGCTGGAAGAGCAAAACCCGACCAGCTGAGACCGATCGGCACCATCACCAGGGGCACCACCGGTGTCAACCGCTTACGACGCAGCGACCGCTGGCTGATCCACGACGAGCTCGTCGCCGCGCGCCTGCGCGATGCAGCGGATCCCCTGGTCGTCGACCTCGGCTACGGGGCGAGCCCGTGGACCACGCTGGAGCTGGCGGCCAGGCTGCGCACCGTCCGCCCCGACCTGCGGGTGGTCGGTCTGGAGATCGATCCGGAACGGGTGGTACCCGGCCGCGACGGCGTCAGCTTCGCCCGCGGCGGCTTCGAATTGGCCGGTCTGCGACCGGTTCTGGTGCGAGCGTTCAATGTGCTGCGCCAGTATCCGGAATCGGCGGTTCCCGATGCGTGGGCCACCATTCTGTCCGGGATGGATCCTGATGGTCTGCTCGTCGACGGCACGTGCGACGAGCTGGGCCGCCGCTGCGCGTGGGTTCTGCTCGACCGCACCGGCCCGCTTTCGCTGACCCTGGCCTGGGACCCGTTCACAGTAGAGCGCCCGTCCGATATCGCCGAGCGCCTCCCGAAGGTATTGATCCACCGAAATTTCCCCGGCGAACCCGTGCACGCCCTGCTGAGCGCCGCCGACCGCGCCTGGGCAAGAGCCGCCCCACTGGCCCCCTTCGGCCCCCGAGCCCGCTGGCGCACCGCCGCCGAGTACCTCCGCGAGGACGGTTTCCCAGTACGCCCCTACCGCCGCCGCATGCGCGACTGCGTCCTCTCCGTTCCCTGGTCCACCGTCGCCCCAGCGTAGGGGATCAAGATCAGGTGGAACTGGCGGCGGAGGCTTCTCGGGCGATGCCGCCATATATGCCACCTGATCTTGATCCGAGGAGGGTGTGGAGGTGGCCGGGGATGGCGGCGAGGGGGAGGATTGAGGTCGGCTCGTAGGGGTGGCGCCAGAGGCCGCCGTGGGCTGCGCCGGCTACGAAGATGTGCTCGGGGTTGGCGTTGGGGGGTGTTTGCGGGGGTGCGTAGAGGTCGGCGACTAGTTTGGCTGCTAAGAGGGGGCGGGCGGTGTCGGGGGCGAAGACTTCTATGCCGAAGTGGTGGGCGCCGCGGTAGGACGCGGCGAGGGAGCGTTGGGCGCGTAGGGATTTCGTCCATGCGGGTGGTGCGACGGTGCAGGAGACTGTGCGGCCAGCGGTCTGCGCGAGGACCGTGCGCCAGCGGAGTAGGCGTTGGGCGAGTGCGTGATTCGGGCCTTGCGACGGGAGCAGGATATCGGCGACGCTCCAGATCGCACCGAGGTGATCGGGATTCGTGATCTTGTAGTTCGGGCGGTATAGGGCAGATGCGGTGAGCAGACGCAGTAGCTGCTCACCGACGCCGCGCTCATGTAGGCGGGCGTGGGCGTCCGCGATAACCTCCTCGGGAACGGCATAGCAGTCGGTCGGCGAGCCGAGATACGCCACAGCCGCGTCATCGCGGTGCGCGAGCAGATCCTCGACGAGGACATCCAGCGCGGCGGCCAGCCGAACCCCTTGCGGTCCAGGGCTATTCGCATACATACCGAATACCGGCCGAATATCTCGATCGAGCTGCCCGCGAATCCAGTGCACCAACGCCGGGAACTGCCTGGTGATATCCGCACCGGGTCCGACCGTGATCGGATAGCGCAGCCGACCGGCTCCCGCGTTCGCGATTTCCGAAATCTTCCGCCATCGATCGGGTCCGGGCAGGTCGATCGCGAGAACATCGGCGCCCCAACCCAGCAGCGGCCGCAATGGAGCGAGTTCGGCCGCCGCGCCGGTGACGAGCACCCGGAAACCCGGCAGCGACAACCACTCCGGATGATCGATAACCCGCTCCACCGCCGCCGCGAAGGCCGGTTCGATAATTCCGCGGCGGCGCCAGTCGGTCAGCTGCTGCCAAAGCGCCTCCTCGGCCAGCAGCGCACCGCGAAACGGGATTTCGAGCCGGGTCACCGGCTTCGCGGTGCCGTCGATCCGACCGGTATCGAGTCCGCCCGGTGTCGCGATGGCGTCCACATCGACGCTCAGCAATGGCGCGATCGTGCGCCCGGTCACGAAACGCAGCAGCTGGCGTGCGGACCGCAAACCGTCGGTCGCGATCCCCACTGAGGCCGCGGGCGAACTCGCGGCCAGCGCGGTCAGCCCGCGAAAGACGCCGCGGTAGGCGCAATGCCAGTCCCGGCAGGTCTCGACCTGTTGTGCGAGGTCCGCGTCATATCTGCGGACCGCGTCGGCGACCACGGCGGTGGCGAACATATCGCCGACACGCTCGGGCGCTCCGGACGGAAAGACGAGATCCCATCTACCCTGACCTACCGTCCCCATGGTCAGTCACCATGCCATGATTGCGCGCCGGGCAAAACCGGAGATCGAACGAATTGATAGCCGAAGCGGATCACCGCGCGGATCTCACCGCGTCGTTCACGCACCGGTGAGGGCCCGGTGCACTCGCGCCGCCGCCCGCGGTGGCAGACGCGCACTCGCGGAACGGATTTCGTCGGTAGCGCAGCGATGGATGGCGACCGCGTCGCCGACCACCTCGTCGAGCGCGGATTGGCCGATATCGGCCTCGGCCAGATCGAGCACCGTGCGCACGGGCGTCGTCACCAGAAACGGACCCGCTGATTCGAGATCGGCCGGGATCAGCGCGCGCCGCAGCACCACCAGTCGCGGCGTGACCGGCGGTCGGCCCGCGCCGACCGACAGATGTAGAAATCGCGGCCGTAGTCGCCCGAGCCCATGCAATTCCGCCGCACTCTGATGCGATACCGCGGCGGCCCCGTCGAACCAGGCCGCCCACATGGCGTATTCGTCGAGCGGGCCCGCAGGCCATTCGGCCAAACGCATAAGCCCCACCCCGGCCCGCGTGACCGACCCGTCGCCGAGCCCGGCGCGCACCCGCGCCTCACATCCGGTGCGCAGCACCTGTCTGGTAGTGAAGAACCCGGCATGGCGCCCCGCCAAACGCCGCAGCACACGCCACCCATGCTCGGCGGAATCGAGTGCGCGGCCCGCCGCATCGCCAGCCATGCCGACCAGGCTACGCTCGAATTCTGTGTCACATGTCACAAACGAACCCCTCACAGCACCCACAGAGCGAGCTCAGAAACGTCCGGAAGAATCGAGCCCATGAGTACGAAGAGCCCATCCACCCTGACGGTCAACCGGCGCGCCCTGGTGATCGCCCTCGTCGTGGTCGCGATTCTGCTCGCTACCGTGCTGGTCGGCGGGGAGGCATATGCGCGGCACCAGGTTTCACAGTGCATCAGTTCGCAATTCGAGAAGGATATGGGGTCCAAGATCGATGTGAGCTTCGGACCCAAACCCATGCTGATCACCTGGATCGACGGAAAGGTCGGCCAGGTGAAGGTGGACAGCGCCGATTCCAAATTCGGCCCGGCCGTCGGCATGGTGGTACATGCCAGGTTCAACAATGTCGAGGTCAGCGATAACGGCCGCACCGCCGGCACGATCGGTAGCTCCTCCGCCGATGTCACCTGGGGCAACGACGGCATCCGGGAGACGCTCGGCGGTCTGGTCAGCGACGTGAAGTCCTCCGCATCGAGCGGGATGCTGACCCTGGACGTGCTCGGCGGGATCGCGCAGCTGCAGGTGAAGCCGCAGATCAAGAACGGCGTCGTGGAGGTCGAGACGATGTCGGCGGCACTGCTCGGCGTTGGGCTGCCGACCGATCTGGTGTCGGGCATCGTCGATGTCTTCACCCAGAGTCTGCAGAGCTACCCGCTCGGCCTGAAGCCCACCGAGGTCAAGGTCACCGATAACGGCATCGCGGTGCAGTTGGCGGGCGGTCGCACCGAACTCCCCGCCGCCCAGGGCAATAACAACGCCAGCTGCTGAGGCGAAACGGTGATCGCCTGACGCACAATCACATTCGTGGATGGGCGATCAGCCGGGGAATCCCGCCAGCACCGCGCGGGATTTGGAGAGCCCGAGGCGCGTCGCACCCGCGGCGATCAGTTCGGCGGCGGCTTCGGAGGTGCGGATTCCGCCACTGGCCTTCACCCCGAGACGCCCGCCGACCGTCTCGGCCATCAATCGAACCGCGTGCACGCTGGCACCACCGGCCGGGTGAAATCCCGTGGAGGTCTTCACAAAATCCGCACCGGCACGCTCGGCGACCCGGCAGACCTCGACGATCGCGGCATCGGGCAGCGCCGCCGATTCGATGATCACCTTGAGCACCGCACGATCACCTACGGCCTCACGCACCGTCACGATATCGGAGAGCACCGCCGTGTAATCGCCTGCGAGCGCGGCACCGACGTCGATCACCATGTCGACCTCGGCCGCACCCTGCTCGACCGCGAGACGCGCCTCGGCACCCTTCACCAGCGAATGATGTTTCCCCGATGGGAATCCGGCGACGGTCGCGACCACCAACCCCGGCGCGCGCACCGGCAACATGGACGGCGATACGCAAATCGCGTAGACACCGAGTTCGCGCGCCTCCGCGACCAACGCGTCGACATCGGCGTCCGTCGCCTCCGGCGCCAGTAGCGTGTGGTCGATTACGGCGGCCACTTCGGACCTGGTCAGCGACGCGGAGTTTGCCACAGGGTGAGAGTCTGGCATACCGGTGGCGAATTCCATTGCGTGCCTCCGATGCATCGCGCACACTCGATACTGTCGGTGGCTAAGGCCAGCGCGGTGCGACTGCCCGGCCGAGGAGTTGCGCAGGTGCGGATGGCCCAATTTCGTTCAGGAGGAGACGACACCGTGCTGATCCGTCGCGAACGCGCCGACGACGCCGCCGCCATCGCAGCCGTCCACCGCAGCGCCTTCGGACCGCAGTACGCGGACGGGGACACCGAGCGGCGGGAGATGGCCGAACTCACCGGCGAACCGTCCGACGAGGCCGCCGCCGATCCACCCGAGGTCGACCTGGTCACTCGGCTGCGCAGCGATTCCGGCTGGATCCCCACCCTCTCGATGGTCGCGGTGGAACACGACACTGTCATCGGCCACGTCTGCCTCACCCGCGCGGGCGTCGGCCCGTTCCCGGTGCTCGCGCTCGGCCCGATCGGCGTCCTGGTCGAACATCAGGGCAACGGTGTCGGCGCGGCCATGATGCACGCGGCTCTCGGTGCCGCCGACGCCCTCGACGAACCCCTCATCGGCCTACTCGGCAGCGTCGACTACTACCCCCAATTCGGTTTCTTCCCCGCCGCGCGCCTCGGCATCACCCCCGACGAACCCGCCTGGATCGCACACTTCCAAGTGCGCCCGCTCTCGGCCTACGACTCCCAGATCACCGGCGAATTCCATTACGCCGAACCGTTTTACGGTCTCTAGCGAAGGGTCATTCGCCCGGGGTGTCGTGGTGGACCATGTCGTAGACATAGGAGCGTTCGTGTTTGCGGCTCACCCAGGCGCCTTCGGGTGGCAGATCGCCCTGGCCGGGGTCGTCGAAGGGGCGGCTCACGACCTCGCCGGAATCGGTGCAGACCGACCATCCGAAGTGCGGTAGGCGGCGGCACCAGAGATCTTGGTCGACCCGTTTGTAGGACGGGTAGCCGTATGCCCAGCCGTCGCGCACGAATTCGTAGGTCAGCCCATCGAGCTGTCGTACGAACTTCACACGCGTCACGGCCGCATCCTCACCATCGAGCCCACTGCGAGGGTCCACTCGAATTCATTATCGGGCGTGGGCGAGCACCGCGCGAGCAAACCTGTTGCACACGCGTCCGCGACGGCCTGGGAGGATGAGCCAATGAGTTCCGCTCTACCCGCCCCGGACGACCGCCGCTTCGTGCTGACCCTGGGCTGCCCGGACCGTCCCGGCATCATCGCCAGGATCACCTCCTTCATCGCCGAGTTCGGCGGGTCCATCGTGGAGGCCGGGTACCACTCCGACCCCGATATCGGCTGGTTCTTCACCCGTCAGGCGATCAAGGCGTCGACGGTGCCGTTCGGCATCGCGGAACTGCGCGACCGATTCGCGGGTGTGGCGTCCGACTTCGGTCCCGAGACGGAATGGCAGCTGCTCGACTCCGGCGAGCGCCGCCGCGCCGTCCTGCTCGTCAGCAAGGACGGCCACTGCCTGCACGATCTGCTCGGCCGCGCGGCCAGCGGCGAACTGCCCGCCACCATCGAAGCGGTGATCGGCAATCACCCGGATCTCGCCGGAATGACCGAGGCGCATGGCGTCGAATTCCACCACGTGCCCTTCCCGAAGGATCCGGCCGAACGCGGCCCCGCCTTCGAGGAGGTCCGCACCCTGGTCGACGCCCATGACCCGCACGCCGTCGTCCTGGCCCGGTTCATGCAGGTGCTACCGGCCGAACTGTGCGAACACTGGGCCGGCAAGGCGATCAATATCCACCACAGCTTCCTGCCCTCCTTCGTCGGTGCCCGCCCCTATCACCAGGCCTTCGCCCGTGGCGTCAAGCTGATCGGCGCGACCTGCCACTACGTCACGGCCGAACTCGACGCGGGCCCGATCATCGAACAGGACGTCATCCGCATCGACCACGCCGACGAGGTCCGCGATATGGTCCGCCAAGGCCGCGATATCGAACGCGTAGTGCTGGCCCGCGGCCTGCGCTGGCACCTGGAAGGCCGAGTCCTGGTCCACGGCCGCCGCACCGTCGTCTTTTCCTGACTCCAGCAATCGAGGGGAGCCAAAGGGCGGCTGCACCCGCCGACCGCAACGACCGTTTGGCTCCCCTCGACAAGAGCCGGAAAGGTACGGGCTCAGCCGACCGCTTCGGCGGGTAGGTATACGGACTCTAGGACGAGAGCTAGCTCGTCGTTGAACCGCTCGAACATCTCGGTGTTGCCCAGGTGTCCCTGCGGCAGTACCTCGTACTTGACCAGACTTCCGGTCTCCCTGAGCATCTCGGCGATCCGCTCCGAATGCACCGGCGGGGTCATATCGTCGAACTCGCCCGCCAGGATCGTCGTCGGCACAACGAGATTGCGCGCCGATTCGCCGAGATCCAGTTCGGCGAGTAGGAATCCGAACTTCGCACGTACCCGGGCGGGGCAGGAGCGGACGACGGCGAGGCTGTAGTCGACCACATCACCGGTCGAGCGCAGACTCATGATCTGCCGGGTGAAGACCCATTTCACCGGGGCGATCGGCGGGAAGACGATCGGGGTGCCGAGGCCGAGGCGGCCGATGAAGTACGGCAACGAGATTCGCAGCTTCAGCAGCGGGAGTGGCGTGTTGAAGAACGGTATGACGGTGGTCTCGGCGACCAGCTGCCCCGGTGCGGTGTTGGTCAGCAGCACCGCGTGCGCCTTTTTCGCGACCCGGTCGGGGTAGCGCCCGGCCCATGCCTGCAGCGTCATGCCGCCGAGGCTGTGGCCGACCAGCACGGCCCGCTCGCCGGGGCGCAGCGTGGCATCGAGCACGGCGGCCAGGTCGTCGGCGAGCAGATCGGTGGTCAACGGGCTCGAGCCCAGCTCACTCTCACCGTGGCCGCGCACGTCATAGGCGATGACGCGGTACTCCCCGGCGAACGCGTTGATCTGCGCGTTCCAGTATTCGATGGCGCAGGTCCAGCCGTGCACCAGCACGATCGCCGGAGCATCCGCCGGTCCGTAGGCGTGGACGCGCAGCCGCACACCATCGCGGGTGACCACGGGGACGACCTCATACGGCTCGGTCGGCGGGTTCAGCGCAGCGGTCGCATAGGTACGCGACCGCAGGTTGGCGCGGTGTGTATGGACCAGCCCCCGGACCTGACCAGGGAAGTCCTTAACCGCAGGCAGCTTTGCACGCATCGGACACTCCTTTGTGTTACTGCTCGATACAGTAACTTGGATTCCGCGTGCTAGCTAGTGCAAGCACCCAAAAAGTTATCCGAAGTTCCGCCGCCCACCCCTGCGGCCCACCCCAAAAACGATCAACAAACCCCGCCCCGACCGGCCCTCGAGCACCGCCTCCGCGCTCCAACGCCTCGTGAGCATCACCACAATTCGACCGACCGCCGACGCCAGAGCCACCACCACCGACCACGCCAAGCCTCACCAGCCCGCCCGCACACCAGCCGAGTGGCCCCCGTCGCACTGCCGAGAAACGAGCAGCCACCCCGACCGCCCCGAGCGTCGACGACACAGCCGCCACCGCCGACCGCGCCAAGCCTTACCTGGCTCGGCCGCACATCAGCGAGCGGCCACCCGTCGCGCTGCCGAAGAAATGAGCAGCCACCGCTACCCCGAACTCCCCGAGCGCCGACTCCGACCTCCGACAGCGTCGCCCGACCCTCGGAACCGCCCTACGCATGGCATCCCTCCAACTGACGCAGCGATCAAGATCAGGTGGCACTGGTGGCGGGGGGTTCTCGGGCGATGCCGCCACAGATTCCACGTGATCACATGTCCAACTGAGGGGGACGGTTCGTGGTCACGTTCGGGTTGGGTGGGCTGCGGTGGGTCCTGTTGTTCTGCACCGACTTTCAGAGGGCGCTGGACCCAGATCGTTTGGCGTTCCGTGGTTTTGCCGGTGCAGTGCTGGGCACGTGGGGTGCCGTACCCGGCTTACCTTCCGCAGTCGGGTGGGCAGGCGGGCGGCTTCCAGCTCGGTCGACTGGCTGTGGTTGCGTTCTCGAGCGGTTCGAGGGGAGTTGAAGGGTGGTTGGGCCGCCGACCCGCAACCGCCGTTTGACTACGTTCGACGGAACTTCTCGGGTGCACGGCCCATTCGGGGGCGGCGCTGACTACCAGCGCGGCCCGCGCTGGATCTCGTCCACCTTCGGGCGCACATCGGCCAGGTACACGCCGGTCGCGATGATGGAGACGAGTGCGAGCAGGCTGGTGACGCTGAGCGAGAGCAATAGGAACAGCAGGGCCGCGCCGAGGATTGCGATCCAGATCGGCTTGGTCAGTTTGTCCACGGCCGTGAACGCGTCGGGGCGTTGGCGGATGGCGTGGATGAGCGCGAAAATCGTCGCGCCGAGCGCCAAGAGCCGCAGCCCGTCCAAGATCCAGCTGGCCAATCCGTGCGCTGTGTCCACAAGGCCATCATAGAAGCAACGACCCCGCACACGCCGGGTGTGCGGGGTCGTCGCGTCGAGATATGAAGGGCGTCAGGCCTTCTTCGGCGCGGCCTTCTTGGCCGGCGCCTTCTTGGCGGGCGCCTTCTTGGCCGGGGCCTTCTTGGCGACACTTTCCGAGGCGGGCGCGGTCTCGGTGGTCACACCGACTACCTCGGCCTCGACGACCGACTCGCCCTCTTCCTCTTCCTTGACCGGACGGCCGATCAGCTCGTTGACCTTGGCGAGCGCGTCCTCGGCGCGGCTGGCCGCGTCCTTGTACAGGGTCTCGACCCGCTCGATCTGATCCTCGACCAGGTGGTTGGCGCGCAGCCGCTCGACGGTCTCCTCGCCGCGCACGGCCAGATCCGAGTACAGGTCGATGACCTGGTTGTAGTACTTCTCGGCGAGCGCCTTCAGCTCCTCGGGGGTGAACTTCTCGCGCAGTTCGGCGAGGTCCTCCGGCAGCTCGGACGGCAGCCCGGACAGCCGCTCGCGCAGCGTCTCGAACTGGGCGCGCACATCGGCCGGCACGTTGGCGAAGCGCTCACGGGCCTCTTCGACGCGACCGGAGACATCGGCGGAGGCGGCGCGCTCGCGCACCTGGGTGACGGCGTCGAGAACCGCGGCATACACGGCGTCACCGGCGCCGACGGTCGCGAACAGTGGCTTGATGTTTTGGTTTTCGGTCATTCTTCGTTCTCCTGGCGTGGCGGAGTAGGTGTTGTGCTCGGAACGTCGCTGTCCCATTCATCCCCCCCTGGCTCGCTTCCTCCGTTTTCCCGGCGAAACGATTCGTAGATGTCCAGCAGCACCTGCTTCTGCCGTTCGCTGATCGACGTATCGGCAAGCAGGGCATCCCGGACCGGACTGTGCGGCCGTTGCTCGAGATAGCCAGCCCGTACGTACAACACCTCCGAAGAGACCCGCAGTGCCTTGGCGATCTGCGCGAGTACTTCGGCGGACGGATTGCGCAATCCGCGCTCGATCTGACTGAGGTATGGATTGCTCACTCCCGCCAGGGTGGCGAGCTGGCGCAACGAGACTTGCGCGGCTTCTCGCTGTGCCCTGATGAAACCTCCGATGTCGTGTGCCGCATTGGCGACACGCGCCGCTTTTTCGCCGACGCCGCCGGATTTCTCCGGCTGTTCATCGGTGTACTCGGCGGAACCTTCGGGCTGGTCGGCCATCACTCACCTTCTGGCGGTTGTACGAATCCAATTCTAAAGCAGGGTGCTAACTGTTGCAAGCACCCCTGTTAGCACTCTTTCAGCAAACATTCAGCGCACTACGGTCAGCCGCCGAACATCAAATGCGAAATCGTGTAGATCACCAGCCCTGCCAGCGATCCCACGACCGTGCCATTGATGCGAATAAACTGCAGATCACGCCCTACCTGCAATTCGATCTTCTTGCTTGCTTCCTCGGCATCCCACCTGGCAACCGTATCGGTGACCAGAGTGGTGATCTCCGCGGCATAGTTTTCCACCAGATACCGCGCCCCGCGGTCGATCCACCCATCGACTTTGCCGCGCATCTCGCTGTCGTCGCGCAATCGCTCACCGAGCTGCTGCACGTTCTCGGCAACCTTGCGGCGCAGCGTGGAGTCCGGATCGTCGGCCGATTCCAGGATCAGCCGCTTGGCCGCGCGCCAGGTCGCCTCGGCCATTCCGGTGATCTCCTCGCGACCCATGATCTGCGCCTTGATCCGCTCGGCCTTTTTGATCATCGCGTCGTCGTGCTGGAGGTCGTAGGCGAATTCCTCGAGGAACCGATTCGCCGCCAGGCGGACCTCGTGTTCCGGATTCGACCGCACCTTCCAGGTGAACTCGACCAGCTCGCGATAGATCCTTTCTGAAAGCAGAATGTTTACGAATTTCGGAGCCCACTGCGGCGCGTCCCGCAAAACGATCCGATCGATCGTCTCCTGCGAGCTCAGCGCCCACTGGTGCGCCCGCTCGGCAAGCATGTCGAGCAGCGGCAGCTGCCGATTGTCGGCCAGCAGTTCGGCGAGCACTCGGCCGATCGGCGGACCCCACAGCGGTTCGGCGATCCGTTTGACGATGGTGTTGTCGATGACCTGCTCGACGTCCTCGTCCCGCAGCACCCCGACCACCGCGCGCAGAATGGTCGAACTCTCCTGCGCCACCCGGCCCGCATGACCCGGATCGGCCATCCACCGCCCGAGCCGCCAGGAGACCTGCGCCGAATTCACCTTCACCGAGACCACGTCCGGGGCCAGGAAGTTCGAGCCGACGAAGGAGCCGAGGCTGGCGCCGAGCTGGTCCTTCTTCTTCCTGATGATCGCGGTGTGCGGGATCGGCAGGCCGAGCGGATGCCGGAACAGCGCGGTCACGGCGAACCAGTCGGCGAGTGCGCCGACCATGCCGGCCTCGGACGCGGCGCGCAGGTAGCCGACCCAATCGCCGCCCGCCCCGCGCGATTCCAGCCAGCGGCAGAACAGATAGATCGCCGTCGCGAACGCCAACAACCCGGTGGCCAGCGCCTTCATCTTGAACAGATCGCGGCGCTTGCCCTCCTCGTCGACGAAGGCCGCGAAACTGGTCGGCGGGGCGGGTGCCTCCAGAACCGCGGTGTTGGACTGGCCGGGAGCTCTCTCCATGACACCCATTCTGCTGTGTGTCGGCCGCAGGCCTTCTGGGCGATCGCAAGCGACACGCAACCGTCGCCGAACGGCCGGATTGTGTGCAACCTGTCGCAACCAGTACCCAAACGCGCATGTTGATCGTTGCCTGGACCTAAGCTGGTGTTCCAAGCAGCCGCACAACCGAGGGAGTCACGCTGTCCACCGAAGACCTTGTCGATGTCGGCGAGCTCGCCGAACGACCGGCAGCGGTGCGCACCGGCCGGACGGACGGCCGTAAGCGCCGCTGGCGGCAGCACAAGATCGACCGCCGCGAAGAGCTGGTCGACGGCACCCTCGCGGCTATCCGCACGCGCGGCAGCAACGCGGGCATGGACGAGATCGCCGCGGAGATCGGCGTCTCCAAAACCGTGCTCTACCGCTACTTCTCCGATAAGAACGACCTGGTCCACGCGACCATGCAGCGGTTCATCGAGACCACCCTGATGCCGCGGGTGTACGAGGCGATCAGCCTCGACGCGGACGAGTACCACCTGGTGCGTTCGGCGCTGGCCGCCTATATCGGCACGGTCGACGAGGACCCCGAGGTCTACCGGTTCATCATGGGCAACGGTTCGACCGATCAGTCCTCGCTCGCCGAATTCGAGAAGCTGTTCGCCGAGGTCGTCACCACGGTCATCATCGATCGCAGCGCCGAGCACGGATTCGAGACCGAGGGAGCGCTGCTGTGGTCCTATGTGCTCGTCGGCGGCATCCAGTTGGCTACGCACTGGTGGACCACGGATAAGGCGATGTCCCGCGAGGAAGTCATCGACTACCTGACCATGATGGCCTGGAGCGCCATCGAGGGGATGGCGCGCGCCGGTGGTTCCCGCGAGATCTTCAACGCACAGCCACACATCCTGCCGAAGCCACCGCAGACCGGCGCCTGAGCGCTAGCTCGCGGTCGCCGAACTGATCAATCGCCCGACTTAAAGCCGCTAACAGGCCGCTAGCTGGGGCGCTAGCTGAAATAGTGACGGCGATCTCGACATTGGCGCGGCGTTGGCTACTCTGAAGCCGAGCGGTGCATGGGTGTCCAACATCACCGCCCTCGCGTCGGCACCAATGGAGGTACCTCGATGGCGAAGCAAGTGCCGACTTCTCGGCTTGCTCGTGGCACCAAGCTGGGTGCGGTGGCAGCCAGTTCGGTCATCCGAACCCAGCGCACCCGACTGTCGATGCGAGGCAGGTCCGCGGCCGTGCGCGCGAAGATGGCCGAGGAATCGATGATCCGCACCACCGAACAGGTGGTCATGGTCCTGGGGACCATGAAGGGCGTGGCCATGAAACTGGGCCAGATGATGTCGGTACTCGATCTGGACCTGGTGCCGGAGAGTCATCGCGAACGCTTCCAGAAACGACTCGCCGTGCTGCGCAATGCGGCGCCGACGGTGTCGTTCGAAGCGATGCGGCAGGTGATCGAGGAGGACTTCGGGCAGCCGCTGGACGCGGTCTTCGCCGAATTCGAGCCGGAGCCCATCGCCGCGGCCTCGATCGGGCAGGTGTATCTGGGGCGGCTGCGCGACGGACGCCAGGTCGCGGTGAAGGTGCAGTATCCGGGCATCGATGCGGCGGTGCGCGCGGATCTGAAGAATCTGGCGATGTTCCGGCGCGTTCTGCAATCGGCGATGCCGTGGGTGACGCCCGCCGTGCTCGACGAGTTGCGACTCAATATGGAGAGCGAACTCGACTACCACGCCGAGGCCGACACCCAATTGCAGATCGCCGACCTCTACGCCGGGCATCCGTTCATCATGGTGCCGCGCTCGCTGCCCGAACTCAGCACGACGCGGGTGCTGGTCAGTGAATATGTGGCGGGCAAGGGCTTCGAGGAGATCCGCCAACTGCCCGCGGCCGAGCGCAATCGGATCGGCGAGATCATCTACCGGTTCTATGTCGGCTCGCTGTTCAGCTTCAACGAGTTCTGCGGCGACCCGCATCCGGGAAATGTGTTGCTGGCCAACGACGGCCGGGTCGGCTTCCTCGACTTCGGGCTGTTCAATCGGATGGATCCCGAGCACGTGCGGTTCGAGACGATCTGCCTGCGCGCGGCGGCCGAGGATCGGGCCGAAGACCTGCGGCAGTTGATGATCGAGCGCGGCGTGATCGACTCGCCCGAGGAGATCGGGGCCGAGGAGTGCCTGGAATATGTGCTGTCGGCCTCGGAATGGTGCCTGGTCGACGAGGAGCTGACCATTACCCCGGAGTTGGCCAGCGGTGCGTTTCTGCTCGCGGTCGATCCGCGGGCCAGCGAGTTCGCCGGGATGAAACAGCAGAATCTACCGCCGGAGCACCTGTTCTCGCGGCGCGCCGACTTCCTCACCTTCGGCATGCTCGGCCAGCTCGAATGCACCGCGAACTGGCACAAGATCTCCCGCGAATGGCTCTACGACGAACCGCCGGTCACCGAACTGGGTAAGGCACACCACGAATGGGTGACCGAGCATCGGCCGACGCCGACCAAGAAGCCACAGGCGCGGGCGAAGAAGCCCGCCACGCGCGGTTCCGGCGCGAAATAAGTCCACGACGGCAGCTATCGAACGGAAGATCATGGCAGACAACCGAGAATTCGACCTAGTGCTGTTCGGCGCAACGGGTTTCGTCGGAAAACTCACCGCGCAGTATCTGCTCGACGCAGCGCCCGCCGAGGCGCGCATCGCGTTGGCGGGGCGCTCACTCGACAAATTGACAAGGGTCCGTGACGAACTCGGCGCTGCGGCCGCGAATTGGGGTCTGGTCGTTGCGGATTCGGCCGACCAGGCCGCGCTCGACGCACTGGCAGCACGAACCACAGTCGTCGTCACCACCGTCGGCCCGTACCTGCGCTACGGCTTGCCGCTGGTGGCCGCGTGCGCCAAGGCCGGGACCCACTATGCCGACCTGACCGGTGAACCGCTGTTCATCCGGGACGCGATCGATCAGTACCACGAGCAGGCCGTCGAAACCGGTGCGAAGATCGTGAATTCCTGTGGCTACGACTCGATTCCGTCGGACCTGAGCGTGTACCAGCTGTACAAGCGCTCGGTCGCGGACAATACCGGTGAGCTCGAGGAGACCACGCTCATCGCATCGCTGAAGGGCGGGGTGAGCGGCGGCACCATCGACTCGGGCCGGGCCATGATGGAGGCCATCGCGGCCGATCCGTCCAAGGGGTCGGTGATGAGCCACCCGTACTCGCTGAGTCCGGACAAGTCGATGGAACCCAAGGTGGGCCGCCAGACCGATCAGGCGCTGCAGCGCGCCAGCAGCATCGACCCCGGCCTGGACGGCTGGGTCGGCACCTTCGTCATGGCGGCACACAACACCAAGATCGTGCGCCGCACCAACGGCCTGCTCGGCTGGGTCTACGGCAAGAACTTCCGCTACCGCGAGGTGATGAGCGCGGGCAACTCGCCCGCGGCGCCGCTGGTCGCCGCCGGCATGGCGGGCGGCATCGTGGCGACGATGGCGGCCGGCGCCGTGCTGTCGCGAGTCGCGGTAGGCCGCAAGCTGCTCGACCGAATCGTGCCGAAGCCCGGCACCGGGCCGAGCGAAAAGGCCCGCACCAGTGGGTGGTTCACGATGAAGACCTACGCGCGGACCTCCTCGGGCGCGAAGTACGTCGCCACGTTCTCGGGCACCGGCGATCCCGGATACCAGGCAACCGCCGTAATGCTCGGCCAAGCCGGACTGTGCTTGGCATTCGATGGTGCGAAGCAGCCGGAATTGGCTGGCATTCTGACCCCCGCCGCGGCAATGGGCGACGCGCTCACCGAGCGGTTGCGGGCAGCAGGCATGACCATCGAGGTCGAGCGCGCGTAAGTCGGCGGCATCATGAACCTCGCACGACGCACCATGAACGCGCCCGCCCTCGCCGCCATCTACGAAAAGGCCTGGCGGCCAGCGCTGTTCTATCTGGCCAGTGGCCGGACCACCGCCGCCGACCGCCGCGATGCCGTCAGCACCCTGCGCCTGCACGGTTCCAAGAAGGTGCTCGATATCGCCTGCGGTCCAGGCAATTTCACCCGATACCTCAGCAACGCCCTCTCCGGAGACGGCTACGCCATCGGTCTCGACTACTCCGAACCGATGCTCGCCCGAGCCGTCACCGATAACGCGGGCCCGCGCGTCGGTTATCTCCGCGGTGACGCCCGCATGCTCCCCTTCGCCGACGGCACTTTCGACGCCGTCTGCTGCTTCGGCGCGCTCTACCTGATCCCCGATCCGATCACGGCCACTCGGGAGATGATCCGCGTCCTCGCCCCCGGCGGCCGCATCGCCATCACCACCAGCCACCGCTGGGAGCCACCCTTGGGCCGCGCCAGCCAAATCGTCGGCAGCTGGGCGGGGCTGCGCGTCTTCGACACCGATACCTTCCCCAACCTCTTCGCCGAATACGGCCTCACCGACATCAACCAGCAGGTCCACCGCTCACTCCAGTACCTGAGCGCGACTCGCCCGGCGTGATCCGCCCGCCGCCGCACACCGCGAAACGCCGTATTCCCAAAATCTATAGACCGGTCTATTCTGGCTGCCATGGTGGTTACATCCAAGGGAGCTCAGACGAGTGGTCAGCTGGTGGAGTCGATGCTGGAGTTGATCCAGGCGAGCGGCTACAGCGGTACGGGGCTGAATACGGTCGTGGAGCACGCTGGCGCACCGAAGGGGTCGTTGTACTTTCACTTCCCCGAGGGAAAGGAGCAGCTCGGTGCGAAGGCGATCGAGCTGGCAGCCGAGCGGTTCCGCGCCTTGCTGGCCGATACGACTCCGCGGGCAGCCTCGCCGGGGCAGGTGATCCGGCAGGTTGTGGAGGTGCTGGCCGGGCTGGTCGCAGACAGCGACTTTCAGCTCGGCTGCCCGGTATCCGTGGTCACCCTGGAGATGGGCGCACACAGCGAGCGGCTGCGCACCGCGTGCGCGGCGGCATTCGAATCGTGGATCGCACCGGTGCGCGAATACCTCATCGCCGCCGGACATCCGGAAGCGGCGGCGCGCACGCTGGCGACGGCGGCGGTCAGCGCGGTCGAGGGTGCGGTGATCGTGGCACGTGCCAAACGCGACGTGGAGCCGTTGCACAGCACGGCACAGGTGCTGGCCGTCCTGCTCGACCAGCCCGCCTCGACAGCCGGGACGGTGGCGTGATGACCGCGACCACTCGCCATGCGCTCGTATTCGGGGCCACCGGCTTCCTCGGCCGCAACCTGATTCTCACCCTGGACCAGGCCGGGGTCCGTGTCACGGCCGCCACCCGCAGCAGGGAGTCTTTCGTGCGGCTGGCGAGCTGGTTGGCCGATCACGGGTGCGGGACAGCTCCCGGCGAGCTGCGGGTCGACTTCGATGCAGATCAGCCGGTCCAGGGCGAGGAGACGGCGTGGATGGATGTCACCGAGGTCTACAACTGCGCGGGCGCGTATCGATTCGGTATGGCAAGGGACGAGGCGCGGCACGCCAACGTCGACAGCGTCCGCTCGGTGGTGTCCTTCGCCGCACAGCTGCCACATCTGTCACGGCTCGTCCACGTCTCCGGCTACCGCGTCGGGGGCCAGGATCCGAATACGGTTCCGTGGAGCGGGCAGCGATTGGCCCGAACCCATCGCCGTCTGGGCGCTTATGAGGCGTCGAAGGTGGAGGCCGATGCGGTGTTCCAAGCCACCGCCGACGAGCTCGGCGTGCCGTGGTCGATTGTCAACCCGCCCACCGTCATCGGGCCGAGTACGTCCGGAGAATCCGATCAGCAGCTCGGGCTCGCGGCGAGCTTGAAGGACATCTGGCAGGGCAGCGCGGCGGCGCTGCCGGGAGACTCCCGCACCTTCGTCCCGGTAATCCCGGTCGACTATCTGACCCGCATCATGGCCCTGCTGCCCACGGATCCGACCACCGCCGGTGCGGCGTACTGGGTGCTCGACGACGCTACGCCCGCACTGCCGGATCTGCTCTCGCTGGTCGGCCAGCATTACGGCGTGCGGGTGCCGCGCACGCGCATCCCGGTCGCGCTGGTGAAGCGGCTGCCGCGGCGGTTGACCAAGGCCGACCCCGAGACCCTGACCTTCCTGTCCACGGACCGGTATCCCACGGATTCGGCGCACGAACTGGCCCGCCGGCACGGTCTGGACCTTCCCGATACCAACCGAACCATCCTGCGGTGGGCCGACCATCTGGCCGCGCACCGGTTCGGGGCCGCGCCCGCCGACGGCGCGGCACGCGGCTTCGACGAATACGCCAAAGTTCGAACGTTCAGGATCGGCGAACCCGATGCGCCCACCGTGATACTGCCCGGCCTGCCGGTCAATGCCGAAACCTGGGCTCCGGTCGCGGCGGCCATGGGCGGCGCCCAGGTTGTGGACCTGCCCGGGCTCGGGATGTCCGCAGGCGGTCGCCACGACTGGCAGGCCTGGCTCGCGGCGCTGGTCGAACGAACACCCGGCGCGCACTTGGTCGGACACTCCATCGGCGCCGCCGCGGTGGTCGAGGCCGCCGCCGCGCATCCGGACAAGATCGGATCGATCACGCTGATCGCCCCGTTCTTTCTCCAGCCCGGCGCCGGGGTTTCTGCGCGACTCACACCCCTGACCCGGTGGTATCTACGGCGACTGAGTCCCGGCACATTGTCCGGCGAACTCACCGGCTCGACCGAATACGCCTCGGTGCTGCAATCGAGCGTGCAGGATCTGCACCGCGCGAAGGTCGCGGCCAACGTCGCCACACTGTTGGCCGCGACGACGAATACGCGCTGGCGCAGCGAACTGCGTGCCGAGCTCGCCGACTACCCCGGACCGGTCCATGTGATCACCGGAAGCGCGGACCCGCTCACCGACGAGGCCCACGCCCTGCTCGAATCTCTCGCGCCCCGAATCGAATTCAGCACCATCGACGGAGCCGGCCACCACCCACAGCTGACGCACCCCGATGCGGTGGCCCGAGCCATTGCCGGACACGAACAGGCAGGGCTCACCCACGGACGACCGATCTAGGCCTCATTCGGCTCATCCGCCCCCAGCGCAACCATCCGGTGCAGTATCGCCGGAGGTAGTGCGAACTCGAATTCCCTACCGCTGCTTTCGAATACGAAGGTCAGGTAGTCGTCTCGATGGATGGGGGCGCGACGGACGGAGCAGTGCTCCCCGACGATTACCCAACTACCGATGGTCAATTGGTCGAACATCGCGCCTCCCACCCTCTGGCCTATGCCACTTCGGCAAGTGGACTATGCCACGCAGGACGAGCGGGTGTCAATGAAAAAAAGGGGCTATGACCTGGTGGAATATTCCTGGTGGAAGGCCCAGCGGTCAGGTGGGTAGACCACCTCGTCCAACTGGATCGGGGTGCCGTCGGCCTCGTGCAGTGTCAGCCGGTAGACCAACACCGCGGCGGTGCGCGGCAATCCGAGATTGCGGCGTTCGTCGGCGGTGGCGAGGCGGGCGCACACTCGATCGCGGGCATATGCCACCCGGCGCGAGGTCACCGACTCCAGATACCGAATCGTCCCGCCGGACAACCGCTCGGCGACGAGCAACCGCTCTGCGGACCCCGCGAACACGGCGGGGAACCACGAGGTCGCCACCTCACAGACACCGGACTCGTTGGCCACCAACCGCTTCCGCACGATCACCGCACTGCCCGGCGCCAACGACAACGCCTCGGTGACCTCCCCGGGCCCATCGACCACCGCGGCCTGCACCACCGTCACCGACTCGTTCTCCGCATGCGCGAAACCGGACTCCCGGGCCCGAGCGGATCCTTCCCGCACCGATGGCAGCGCACTCCGGTCGACAACATACGTCCCGGATCCGCGCCGCGATTCGACAAACCCGTCCTGCCGCAACGCATTCAGCGCCTTCGACGCCGTCGGCCGCGCCACCTTCCAAGTCGCCGCCAACTCCCGCTCGGACGGCACCTCCGCGCCGGGACCGAGCTCACCGCGCTCGATCTGGTTTCGGATGTACCCCGAGATCCGCAGATACTTCGGGAGTACTTCGTCGATTTCGGGCACCGGACGCCTTCCGCTTCGGAAACCTCCCTGGACCAGTGGCAAGTGTAACCAACTGGTCGTGCGCCACATCACAATGGCGCGACGGCCGGTGCTGGCCCAAGCCGTCCCACAGGTCCCTACTGGACGGTAAAGTGCCGACCAGTGCGGTGGGTGGACCGAGCGGAAGGGGGCGACCCAGATGGCGGTACCCGATACCGGGCAGCGGATGGCCAGACAGCTGTACGCCGCCGCCACCGGGACGAGCGGCGGTGAACCCTTCGAACTGGCCGAGGACGTCGCCGAAAACCTCGCCGCCGCATGCGACAAGCTCGTCGAGGATCTGCAAAAGGCCACGGCGACCGGACATTTCGTCACCGACGTACACGGCTTTCCCGACCTCCCCACCGGCCGCGGTCTGGCAAAGGGCTTCGGCGACAAAGGCACCCAATTCCTCGATACCATCACCGCCTTCCTGGAAACCGCCCTGCTGTACAAGGCCGCCTACCTGGCCGCTGGCAAGCGATTCGAGGATGCCGAGGCCGCGAATCGGGCCGCCCTGCAACTGATCACCGACTATCTGGAGCCGGGCGAACAGGTCAGCGACGGAAGCCACTGAGCCATGGCAGATTCCGCGACCAGGGCCGCCGCCGACGCCATCCGGGCCCAGCAACGCGCCCTCGCCGACTCCGCCGGATCGGCAAGCGGCGGAACCGATCCCGCGTACGCACCCGAGCGCGAACGGTTCGGCGCCTATACCCACCAGGAGATCTGGGATCTGGTGCACGAGGTCATCGATCCCGCCGCCCTCGGCCGGGTCGCCGATGCCTGGCGCGCCAATGCCACCGCGGTGGCCGAGGCGTTCCAGGCATTCTCCGACGCCACCAACCGCGAATTCGCGCGCTGGTCCGGGCGTTCCGCCGACGCCGCGCTGCGCGCCACCCGTGAATTCGTCCGCAACGGCACCGAGGCCCACGACGTCTGCCGCGCGGTCCAACGCCTGATGGAGCTCAATTCCGATGCGGCACAGGCCATCCGAGCGGCAATTCCGCCGCCGTCGCAGTATCGTGCTCTGGAAGATCCGGCCGCCGAAGCCATTCACGGCGGACAACGCAGGATGGACCACGACATGGCCGCTGCTACGGCGCAGGCCGATGTCCAGGACACGATGACCTATGTCTACACCCCGACCATGCCCGCCTCCGGCGATCGTGTCCCCCGGTTCAACCCACCACCCGACGGTCCGCGGATCGCCCGGCCGAACCCTGGCGGTGGGGGCAGCGCACGGTGAAATGGGTATTCACCCCGGACGAATTCACGCATGTCTGGGAAAACGAGACGAGCCTCGACCGCCGTCCCTATCCGGTCAATCTGGCGCCCGCCGCCACGGTCCGCACCGAATCCGAGTACGCCGCACTGCGATTGCACCAGCGCTTCGCCCGCCAGGCCGACGCGGACTTAGCCGCCGCGCTGATGCTGTGCGCGCGCACCGACGCGACCACCATCACCATCTCCGGTGAGTCGGGCGCCAAGCGAATCCTCGTATTCGCCGCGGTGGTGCACAACCACGCGGGCATCCTGATCGCTGACACCGACAAGGTGACGGTGCGCATGTGCCACGCCCGCAACCTCGGTAGACAGCTGGTCGAGATCATCGGCCCGGCCCAGCCCGGCAAGCTCGCACCGATGCGGGAGCCGCAGGACGCGGTGCTGAACTCCGACGAGGCCGCCGCCACCAACGGCCATCGCCGCGCCGCCCGGTTCCGCCAGACCCTCCGAAAACCGGTGGACGGTCGCGGATTCATCACCGTGACCGTGGAACCCGAGAACCCGATGTCGCCGCCCACTCACCACCGCAGCTGGCTCGACTTCACCGGCGACGGACGCTATCTGCTCACCACCTCGCACGACCTGACCCTGGCCCCGGTCACCGACGAGGATTTCGCGGACCAATTGCTTCGGCTCGCTCAGATCCGCTGACCCGATCGCCCCGCAGTCGCGTGATCGCCCCGCAGTCGATAGTCGGCACGTCGCAGCATCCGCAACCACCACGGAGCAAGTCTTACGAGCGACGTTCGCGGTCCGTCTCGCGTCCGAGTCGTCGGAGCGCATCGAGCCCCAGCCGCTGGGCGAGTATTCATCCGGTGCCGAACTGCCCGCTCGAGGCGACCACCACGGAGCAAGTCTTACGAGCGACCGTTCGCGGCCCGTCTCGCAATTAGGATATTCGGATGGCGAAGAAATGGTCTCTGCCGCCGATCGAAGCCCTGCGGGCCGATGGCTTGCGCATCGCCGACCTCGACACTTCCGGCACACCCGGATTCAAGGGCGACAAATCGCAAGGCCAGGAACTGCTGACCGAACGCACCGCGGTGCTGTCGG
The DNA here is from genome assembly GCF_048910785.1 of Nocardia nepalensis. Lineage (NCBI taxonomy): Bacteria > Bacillati > Actinomycetota > Actinomycetes > Mycobacteriales > Nocardiaceae > Nocardia > Nocardia nepalensis. Next base: position 133,869 of record NZ_JBKBET010000038.1, read on the forward strand.
ATCTGCAGGAGAAGCTCTACGCCAGCGGCCGTTCCGGCGATACCCGCAGCGTGCTGCTGGTGCTGCAGGGCATGGATACCGCAGGCAAGGGCGGCATCGTCCGGCACGTCATCGGTTCGGTGGATCCCCAGGGCGTCGATCACGCCTCGTTCGGAGTGCCGACCGAGGAGGAGAAGCGCCACCACTATCTGTGGCGCATCCGCAAGGCACTGCCGCGTGGCGGACAGCTCGGCGTCTTCGACCGCTCGCACTATGAGGACGTGCTGGTCGTGCGGGTGCACAACCTGGTGCCGCCGGAGGTCTGGGAGCCGCGCTACGACGAGATCAACGCCTTCGAGCGGGAACTGCTCGCCGAGGGCACCACGATGGTGAAGGTCGCCATGTTCGTCTCCCTCGACGAGCAGAAGAAGCGGCTGGGCGAACGCCTGGATCGACCGGACAAGTACTGGAAGTTCAACCCCGCCGATATCGACGAACGCGGTTACTGGCCCGCCTATCAAGAGGCCTACCAGGTAATGCTGGACCGCACCTCGACCGACTACGCCCCCTGGCATGTGATCCCGGCCGACCGCAAATGGTTCTCCCGCCTCGCGGTCACCGAATTGCTCATCGACGCGCTGGACCGGCTGAAACTCGACTGGCCACCGGCCCAGTTCGACGTCGAGGAGCAGAAGCGCCGCCTCGCACAGGCTTGAATGTGGCTGCCGTCGGACCAAGGTTCCTCTCAGGTTGGCCACGGATGATGTGGGCCGTGCCAGTCCACGCCCTGGGTGAGTTCCGGATCTACCATCGTGGCGGCAGAAAACCGGCAGGCAAGCGAAAGGCGTGGTGAACGCACGGTGAGCAATAAACCGGGTGGCAAGAAGAATCCGCTCTTGGCGGCGGAGCGCGCCGACCGCAACCGCAAGATCCTGATCCAGGTGGCCGTGGCGGTTGTGCTGATCGGACTCGTCGCGGCGATCGGCATCGGGATCGCGGTAAAGAACGCCAAGAAGAACGATCTGGGCGCCACCCCGTCGATCGCCCCCACCGCGAGCCAGCTCCGCAACGGCGGCACCGCCACCATCACCGATAACGGCGCGGTTCGCATCGGCAAGCCGGATGCGAAGGTCACCGTCCGCATCGTCGCCGACCTGCAGTGCCCGGCCTGCAAGGGCTTCGAGGCGGCCAACGCCCAGGTCGTGCAGGATGCCGTCGAAAACGGCACCGCCGTCGTCGAATACAACATCATCTCGTTCCTGGACAAGGCTTCCACCACGAAGTACTCCTCGCGCGCGGCCAATGCGTCCTATTGCGTCGCCGAGGCGGATCCGTCGAAGTACCTCGGCTGGCTGGCCACCATGTACGAGCAGCAGCCCCGCGAAGGCAGTGCGGGTCTGACCGATGACCAGCTGATCGATATCACGAAGGGCGTCGGCTATCCGGATTCCGTCGGGCAGTGCATCAAGGACAACAGCTATAACAAGTACATCGAGTCCAAGACCAAGGATGTGCTGAACAGCGGAGTCAAGTCGACTCCGACGGTCTTCGTCAACGGCACGCAGGTGGGCAGCCAGGACCTCGCACTGCCGAACGGCGAGTTCAAGCCCGACGCGATGGCCGCTGTCATCGCCGCCGCCGCGGCCAAGTGAACAGCACCACCGCCAGGTCCGCCTGGGTGCTGCTGATCGGCGGGCTGGCGGGCTGGCTCGCCTCGGTCACGCTGACCATCGAGCGGTTCAAGCTGTTCACCGATCCCGGCTACACGCCCTCGTGCAGCATCAACCCGATCCTGTCCTGCGGGAATGTGATGACCACCGAGCAGGCCGCCCGATTCGGATTCCCGAATCCGATCATCGGCATCGTCGGCTTCTCGGTGGTGGTCACCCTCGCCGTGCTCGCCGTCTCGGGTGTGCGCTTCCCGCGCTGGATCTGGGGCGGACTGTGGGTGGGGACGGTGCTCGGCACGATCTTCATCTGCTGGCTGATCTTCCAGAGCCTGTACCGGATCGGCGCACTGTGCCCGTACTGCATGGTGGTGTGGGCGATCATCACCCCGCTGCTCGCGGTGGCCACCGAGCAGGTGTGGGGTGGTTCGCGCGGCGTGCTCGGGGTGGTCGTCGAATGGCGGTGGACGTTCGTGGCGGTGTTCTACGCGGTTGTGCTGCTGTTGATCTTCCTGAAGTTCCAGGATTACTGGTTGTCGCTGGTTTAGTTCGGCGACCCCAGCGCGAGCACCACGCTGACCGTGCGTTGCGCTCCATCGGCCCCGGTGATGCCCAACAGGACCGTGTCATCCGGTTTGTGCACATTGATGGCGGCCCGCAAGGCCTTGGCGGTGGTGATGTCATGACCGTCGATCGAGGTGATCACATCGCCGTCGATGAGCCCGGCGGCGTACGCCGGTAGCCCGTACAGCGCGATATCGATCCGGGCCCCGCTGGGTTTCGCATCGGAGATCAAGACGCCGAGCGTGGCGGTCGGCCCGATGTGCACGGTCTCGGTGGGCGTACCGGATCGAATCTGGTACACCACGCGCATGGCCGCATCGATCGGCACCGCATAGCCGTTCGCGCGCCCGTCCGCATGCGCGGTCTCCCCCGACGCGGCGGTGATCACGCCGACCACCGCACCACCCGGATCGGCGAGCGCACCACCAGACTGTCCCGCAGTGACCGGCGCCGCGATCTCGACCATCCCGGTCAGCGACTTGCGGGTCAGATCGGAGGCGTTGAGCGCGACGATCGTGCTGTTCAGATCGGTGATATTGCCCTGGACCGAGGTCGGGGTGCCGCCGGCGCCGCGCGCGTTGCCGATGGCCAGCACCTCCTCGTGCAGGCGCAGCTCTGCGGAGGTGCCGACACGGGCGATCGTCAGGTCGGCGGCGCCGGACAGTTCCAGCAGCGCGATATCCGCGCTGGAGTCGTAACCGAGCACCTTCGCGTCGTAAACGGCGCCGTTTCCGACATCGGTGACCGTCACGGTATCGGCGCCCTTCACCACGTGATGGCTGGTCAGCACTTGGCCGTCGGCGGTGAGGACTATTCCGGATCCGGCCGCGCCGAGCCCGAACGGGCGCGAAGAGGTACTGATATTCACCAGTGCCGGTTCGACGGCCTGCGCGACCGCCACCGGATCCAGCGGTGGCAGCGGTTCGAGCAGGGCGGGCGGGGAGCTGTCCGTACCGGAGGACGAGGACCAGTCGGGCAGCTCACCGCGGAAGCCGAAGAAGGCCGCCACCGCGAGGATCAGGGCAAACAACAGCGCGAGCCCGCGCCCGCCGCCCCCGACTCGCTGTCCCTCGGGCGCGCGGTGCCGTTCGTCGTCCATCGCTCTCCCGCCTCCGGCTGGGCCTTTGACCAAATTCCATTGTGGCCGGAGATCATCTCCGTAGATCACGAAACGGGCCGTGCGATTAATTCGGCGCTGCGTTTGGCAAACCCCGCATGCAGCGGTAGGCATGTAAACATGAGCGAACGCAGTGAACGATTCATGTCGCAGCGCGCAATGCGCATGCCGGGGCCGAGTGCCAGCGAGGCGCGGGCATGACCGTTGCTGCCGCCTATGCCATGTCCGCGCCGGACGGGCCCTTCGAGAAGCTTGCCATCGAGCGGCGGGAGCTCGGGCCGCGCGATGTGCTGATAGATGTCAAGTACGCGGGCATCTGCCACTCCGATATCCACACCGCCCGCGACGAATGGGGCGGCACCAGATATCCGTGCGTCCCCGGCCACGAGATCGCGGGCATTGTCGCCGCGGTCGGTTCCGAGGTGACCAAGCATCGGGTCGGCGATCGCGTCGGCGTCGGGTGCATGGTCGACTCCTGCGGTGTCTGCGGTCCGTGTCTGGCCAATGAAGAGCAGTACTGCGATAACGGCGCCACCATGACCTACAACACCCCGGTGGACCCATCCGTCCAGCCCGACGGTTACACGATGGGCGGCTACTCGACCCACGTCGTGGTGACCGAGAACTTCGTGCTCTCCATTCCCGAAGGCATCGGACTCGATGTGGCGGCGCCGCTGCTGTGCGCGGGCATCACGCTGTTCTCCCCGCTGCGGCACTGGAATGCGGGGCCGGGCAAGCGGGTCGCAATCATCGGCATGGGCGGACTCGGACATGTCGGGGTGAAGATCGCCGCGGCGATGGGGGCCGAGGTCACCGTGCTGAGCCATTCGCTCGGCAAGCAGGACGACGGCAAGCGCTTCGGCGCCGAGCACTACTACGCGACCAGCGATAAGCAGACCTTCCGCGACCTGCGCAACCGATTCGACCTCATTCTCAACACCGTCTCGGCCGACCTGCCGATCGACAACTATCTGCGCCTGCTGCGGCTCGACGGCACCCTGGTAATCCTCGGCCTGCCCGAAAACCCGTTGAACGTCAAGCCTTTCACGATCGCCGGGTATCGGCGGGCACTGGCGGGATCGATGATCGGCGGCATCGCGCAGACCCAGGAGATGCTGAACTTCTGCGCCGAGCACGGGATCGGCGCGGAGATCGAGCTGATCTCGGCCGACGAGATCGATGGCGCCTACGACCGGGTGGTCGCGAGTGATGTGCGGTACCGGTTCGTCATCGACGCCTCGACGATCTAGTACGTGTCGGTGCGCTTATTCGTCGGCGGTTCAGTAGCTTGGCGTTGTGTCCGCCGATGAAGAGCAATCGCCGCCCACCGAGACGGCGGTGGTCACTGCCGATGTGACGGCGGGGCCGCCGCCATGGCTGCTGCGGGCCTTGCTGCTCGCGGCGGCGACGGTGGCCGGGCTGGTGTTCGGCTTCTGGATTCTGCAGAAATTGCAGGGTTTTCTGCTGGTGCTGCTGGTTTCGCTGTTCCTGGCGTTCGCAATCGAGCCCGCGGTGAATTGGCTCGCCGCGCGCCGGGTGCGTCGCGGGCTGGCGACCGGACTGGTCTTCCTGGTGTTGATCGCGGCCACCGTCGCGTTCGTGTGGACGCTCGGCGCACTGCTGGTCGATCAGGTCACCACCTTGGTCAGGAACGCGCCCGATAACGCGGATCAGGTCGTCGACTGGATCAATCGCACCTTCAAAACGAATCTGTCCAGCGGCGATATCCAGAAGCACCTCGGTGAGTGGAGTTCCACCATCAACCGCTATCTCGTCGGGCTGGCGGGCAATGCCTGGGGCATCGGCACCGCGGCGATCGGCGCCATCTTCCAGGTCCTCGGCGTGCTGTTGTTCACCTATTACTTCGCCGCCGACGGACCGCGCATCCGCAATGCGGTCTGCTCGCTGCTGCCGCCGCGCAAGCAGCGACATGTGTTGCGCGCCTGGGATATCGCCGTCGAAAAGACCGGCGGCTACATCTATTCGCGCGCGCTGCTCGCGCTGTGCTCCACGATCGCGCACTATGTCGCGCTGCGCATCCTCGACGTACCGTCCGCGTTCGCGCTCGCGCTGTGGGTGGGCGTTGTGTCGCAGTTCATCCCGACCGTCGGCACCTACCTCGCCGGTGCGCTGCCGGTGCTCGTCGCGCTGGTGCACGGCCCAACGACCGCGCTGTGGATTCTGGGCTTCATCCTGTTGTACCAGCAGTTCGAAAACTATGTCCTGCAACCGAGAATCACCGCGACGACGCTGGATATGCATCCGGCCGTCGCATTCGGCGCGGTGATAGCGGGTGCGGCGATACTCGGGCCGACCGGTGCGCTGCTCGCGATTCCGGTCACCGCGACGACGCAGGCGTTCGCCGGCGCCTACATCCGTCGCTACGAGGTCGAGGACAGAGATACCGAAAAGCCCGAGCGGCCGCCGAAGAAGCAACGGAAGTGGACGCGCCAGTTGACCATTCGACTCACCGGCGGCGGGCGGCCACCTGAGTGATGGTCCCTATACGGCGCGCATGCTCTGCAGTGCGTCGATGAGCGCCAGACTCACCTTGCCCATCTGGGCGCCGCTGTGCACAGCGGTGTCGTACTCCACCTGGATGGTCAGGCGGCCGCCGACGGTGAATGCGGTGAGCTTCGGCGGCATGCCGGGGCCCATGGCATAGATGTCGTCGCGAATGTGGCGGATGCCCTCCGGTGTCGAATGTGCCGGCAGGCGACCGATATTGGAGATGGCGATGGTCGGCGGGGCCGCAAGAATCGCCGCCGCGACCTCGTCCTGGACGCGCTGGGCGGCCAGCGGGAAAATGGCGGCTTCGCGCTGCTCCAGCGCCGACCGCATGCCCGTGGCCACCTCGTGCGCGATATCGAAGGGGCTCGCATTCTCGGCTACGAGCGCGTAGGTGCCTACACCAGAAGCACAATTCACAACCGTGTGCGCGGGCAGCGGCGGGTCCAGTTCGTTGCGCACGTCCACCGCGTGGCCGCAGATCACCGGGAGCGGCTCCGTGGCGGGTTCGAGCTGGGTACGAACCGCGACGAGCGCGGCGCCGGCGAGCAGGCTGTTGACCGAAATGCCTTGTGCACGCGCCGCGTCGACCAGCGTCTGGGTCTCCTTGGTATCCAATTCGATGCGCCGCACCGCGAAGCGGCCGAGCGGACCGTCGCCGACCCCGTCACCATCGATCGGCAAGGTGCGCGGAGCCGATTCCGGACCCATCATCGAGGCTCCGGACCGGATCCGATCGAGCCATTCGGTGACCTCCGCATCCGAGACAACCGCGGCGAGCCGGACATCGACGCCCTCCGGTAGTTCCTGATCGGAATCCGGCTGCGGCAGTGCGGTTCCCGTCGCATGCGCGGTGTAGCGCTGCCACATTTCCGCGAGGAGCGCGAAAGCCGATCTGCCATCGGAGATCCCGTGATGGATGACCAAGACGATCTGATCACGATCGCCGTCGCGCAGCAGATGGGCGCGGAACAGGCCGTCGCGCCAATCCCGTGGCCCGTTCACCAGACTCAGGTATTCCGCCTCGCCGCCATCGGCGATCTCGAGGCGTGGCCGGTAGGCGTCGTCGCGTCGGAAACACATCGCGCCCTCGGCATCGGCCACTGGCCTGCTGCGCAGCAGCGGATGCCGGGCCGCGAGCTCGTCGAGTACCCGACGCAGGATCTCGACGTCGAGCACGCCGTGCACGGTGGAACCGATGAACAGCGGCATATCGCCGGTCGGCACGCTACCGAGGTGGGTGGCGGAGTCGAAGTAGCTGATCTCGAAGGGGGTAACGGGTCGCTGCGCGGTCATTCGTCGTCTCGTACTTCCGTGTGGTGGAGCGGGCTACGCCTCGAACATACACATGTTTCAAACGCTTGTCACAGACGAATGTTTGAAACAAATGTCACAAACAACTGTATGCCGCGCTGATAGGGTGCCAGTGTGGGAACCCGAGAAGTTCTGCTCGCCGCGGCCAAGCAGTGCCTGGCCGAACGCGGCTACGCCCGCACCACCGTGCGGGATATCGTGGCCGCCTCCGGCACCAACCTGGCCGCCATCAACTACCACTTCGGCACGCGCGACAAGCTGCTCAACCAAGCGATGATGGAATCGAGCGCGGATGCGGTGCAGCAGATCCTCGAATCACTGCCCGCCCACGATGCCGAGGATCCGGCCGCCCGCCTGCGCGACTTCTGCCAGCAGCTGATCACATCGTTCACCGAGGATCGCGCCCTCTGGACGGCCAATGTCGAGAGCCTGGCGCAGGCGCTGCACTCCCCCGAACTGCGCGCCGAATTCGGCACCGCTCAAGAGCGGGCGCGCAGTGGATTATCCGATTTCTTCGGGCCCGGCGCGCAGGACTCACAACTCGGCGCCGTCCTGCAAACCATGATCGGCGGGCTGCTGATCCAACACCTGGTCGACCCGGATCACGCCCCCACCGCTACCGACATCACCGCAGGTCTGCACATCCTCGCCACCCTGCTACCACCCACCCCCAGCTGACGGCGGGGCATAGCCGCATCATCCGCCAGGCCGGCATCGCGAACAGACAGCGAACCAACCGCGCGAATATCGCATCGCGCCGGCGGCGGGTGGCAGATGCTGGAGCGATGGCGATTGTGCTGGCGCTGGTATCGATGTGCTCGACGCTGGTCGGCGGGCTGGTGGCGGTTCGGATCGGGGACCGCAAACATCTGGTGCTCGGGTTGGCGGCGGGGGTCATGTTGGGGGTCGTATTCTTCGACCTGCTGCCCGAGGCACTGGAGCAGCAAGGCCATACCGTGCTCGGGGTCCCCGCGGCGCTCATCGCCACCGTATTCGGCTTTCTGACCATCCACGTCATCGAGCGCGCGGTCGCCGTTCATACCGGTCACGAAGGCGAATTCGGTTCGCACAAGCACGGTTTCGAATCCGTCGGGCTGCTCGCGGCAGCCGGGCTGATCTTCCACAGCACCCTCGACGGACTCGGCATCGGTTTGGGTTTCCAAGCCGGAGCCACCGTCGGCATCGCGGTCGCCATTGCCGTCATCTGTCACGACTTCGCCGACGGCTTCAACACCTTCACCATCACCACCCTCTACGGTCACGCCCACAAACGCGCCCTCATCCTGCTCGGCCTGGATGCCATCGCACCGGTCATCGGCGCGGTTATCGGTACCGTCATCCGAGTACCGGCCGAAGCCGTCGGCCTCTACCTCGGCTACTTCGCCGGATTCCTGCTCTACCTGGCCACCGCCGACATCCTGCCCGAGGCGCACGCCGTACACCCCTCCCGCCTGACCCTCGCCTGCACCGTCACCGGCGCGACCTTCATGCTCGCCGTGGCCGCCATCAGCCACTGACCGGTGCTAGTCGAGTTGCGGCAGCACCTTCTGGGCCACCCAGGCCATGGCGACGGCGAATGCGGGACCGGGTACCGGCAGCCAGATCGAGCGCGCGTGGAGTCCGGCTTCGTGTAGGGCTGCGTCGTCGACAATGCTCGCGGCCGTCGGCTGCCCGCCACCGAGCAGCCGTCCCGGATCGCGGCCGATGGTGGTGAATCCCAGCCTGCTCACCCATTCCGGCGCGAACTCGGGCGATCAGCCAGCGATTGCGCGCAGCACGGCATCGACCGACTGGTCGGCGAGGGTTTCGTGCAGCGGCAGATGACCGAAGAGGGCGCGATAGTAGATCGGGGCGGCGACCGCGTCGAGGACGAAATCGAGGTCGATACCGGGATCGATATCGCCACGGTTGATGGCCGACTCCAGGGCGACCGCGGTGGTTCGTCTGCGGGGTTCGAACACCGTTGCCAGGAAGTGTGCGCGTAGATCGGGGTCGTTGGCGAGATCCGCCACCAGGGCGGGTAAGACGTGGCTCAGCGAGGTATCGCGCAGTGCGGCAACCAGATTGCGCATCGCGATGGTCAGATCGGCGCGCAAGTCGCCGGTGTTCGGCGTTGCCTGCAATCCCAGTAGATCGGCGACCACATCGACGACGAGGTGGCGTTTCGAGGGCCAGCGGCGGTAGATCGCGGGGCGGTGCAGACCGGCTCTGGCCGCTACCTGGCCGATGGACAGTTCGGCATAACCGTTCTCGTCCAACAGCTCTCGCGCCGCGGCGAGCACCGCGGTGTCGATGCGGTCCTCGCGCGTGCGTCCCGGCATCAGAAAACCGGACGTGGCATCAGCACGACTCGCCAACCGTCCGGATCCGGAAAGGTCAAGCCGCCGTTGGCCGCCCAGTACGGATTCTCGGCGGGGACCGGCTCGACACCGAATTCACCGAGGCGCTGCGCCACGTCGTACATCTGGGTCTCGGTTGAAAAGTAGAGCACCAGAAGGTTTTCCGCGCTCGGCGCAGCGCCGGGACTGCCGTCCACGTGCGTGGTGAACTCCAGGTGATATCCGGTCCCGGGCAGCCCGAGCATCACACCGTCATAACCCGCGTGATTTTCGAATCGGTAGAGCTCGCGCAGTCCTAACCCCTCGACGTAGAACCGCACGACCTCTGCCAACCGATCGGTGGGCCTGGCAATTCGAACCTGGGCCACCGGCAACGACTCGGGCCATGTCTGCTCAGCCATATCCCAACAATACGGTACGTACTGTACCGATTTGATATGGCATCCATCACCCGAGCCGAAAAGACCGCCGCCACGTCCCGAGACATGGCGGCGGCCTTCGTCTTCGGTACTACTCCGTCGGCGGCGTCGCCCGCCGACGAACGCGGCGCGCGGCCGCGACCATATTGCGCAACGACGGCTCCAACTGCCAGAAGTGGCGGGTCTTGAGACCGCCGTCCGGATTCGCCCACAGGCGCTCGGGCGTGACGGCTTCCGCCGCGGCGGTGAGCAATTCGTCTAGCTCATCGATGTCCGGGATGCGCGCCGAACGGCTTTCGTAGACACCGGGACCGACACCGTGACTCAGGCCGTGGCCCGAGGCGGAGTCCTCCTTGAGCGCCTTCAGCACCCATTCGATCGAGCGGGTGGCGACGATCGCGGTGACGTCGGCATCGAGCTCCTCGATCGCGTCGACCACCTCGGTGCGCCCGGAATAGCCGATGTGCGTGTGGATCTGGGTCTCCGGCTTGACGCCCGAGGTGGCCAGCCGGAAGGCCGCGACCGCCCAGCGCAGGTATTCGGCGCGCCCCGAGGGGCGCATGGGTAGCAGCTCGCGAATGGCGGGCTCGTCGACCTGGATGATCGAGATACCGGCGCGTTCGAGATCGACGACCTCGTCGCGAATGGCCAGCGCGACCTGGTCGGCGGTCTCGTACAGCGGCTGGTCCTGGCGCACGAACGAACGCGCGATCATGGTGACCGGACCGGTGACCATGCCCTTGACCGGCCTATCGGTCAGCGATTGCGCATAGCTGATCCACTCGACCGACATCGGCGCGGGCCGCGAGACATCGCCGTAGATGATCGGCGGTCGCACACAACGGGATCCGTACACCTGCACCCAGCCGAAGTGAGTGGTCGCGAAGCCGTCGAGCAGCTCGGCGAAGTACTGGATCATGTCGTTGCGCTCGTGCTCGCCGTGCACCAGCACATCGAGGCCGATGTCCTCCTGTAGGCGGATCGTGGCCTCGATCTCGGCCTCGATCTTCTTGCGGTATTCGTCGTAGGACAGTTTGCCCTGGCCCAGGTCGTAGCGGGCCTGACGAATCTTGGTCGTCTGTGGGAAGGAACCCAGCGTGGTCGCGGGCACCAGCGGCAGATTCAGCTTGCGCTGCTGGGCTTCGCGGCGCACCTCGTACGGTTCGCGGGTGCGCATATCGGGTGTGATCGCGTAAACCCGTTGCCGCACCGCGTGTTTCTGCTTGAAGTGCACCTCGGTGGGCCGCTTGCGCCACTTGTCCGAGGGCCCCTCGGTGAGCGCCTTGGCGAGTGAGACCACCTCGCCCACCTTCTGCCGCGCGAAGGCCAGCCGGTCGGCGACATTGCCCTCGATATCGTATTCGGCGAGCACGTCATAGGGCACGTGCAGCAGTGTCGTACCGGTGGACACCACCAGATCCGGGCACACCTTGGCCAATTCGTTGAGGTATTCGAGCGTCACGTAGCGATCCGCGCGCCAGACATTGAGGCCGCTGATCACGCCCGCGTACAGGCGCTTACGACGAATGCCCGGAATCTCGGCGAGCTCTTCGGGCTGGATCCGATAGCTGGCCAGATCCAGTCCGATGGCCTCGACATTGGTCTCGGCCAGAATCCGCAGCGCCTCACCGAAATCGCCGTACTGTCCGGTGACGAGCATGCGCGGACGCAGCGCCGCCTTCGAAAGTCGTTGGTAGGCCCGCTCGAACGCGGCCAGCTCGGCCGGGCTGCGCTCGCTGGTGAAGCACGGCTCGTCCAGCTGCACACAGGTGGACCCGCGCTTGGCGAGGATTTCGAACAGCTCCTCGTACACCGGAAGCAGCTTGTCCAGCAGGCTGAGAGTGTCGAAACCGCCTGCCTCACCGGGGATATGCCCGGCCTTGGACAGCAGCAGCAGCGATACCGGGCCGACGACCACCGGGCGCAGTTCGATATCACGGGCCTTGGCGCGATCCCATTCGTCGAGCAAAGCCTCGGGGTGCAGCGAGAACTCGGTGTTCTCGTCGAGTTCGGGCTGGCGGTAGTGGTAGTTGGTGCCGAAGAACCGAACCAGTTCCAGGGGCGGCAGATCCGGGCGGCCGCGCGCCATCAGGAAGTAGAAGTCCAGCGGGTGCAACTCGTCCCGGAACGGCTGGAACCGCGCGGGCACCGCACCGAACAGCAGCGCATTGTCGAGGATGTGGTCATAGAACGAGAAGGTGTTGCCGGGCACCTGGGTCAGACCGGTGGCGGCCAGACCGCTGTACTGCCGCTCCTGGATATCGCGCCCGACCGCGAGCAGCTCGTCGCGGGATACCCCGCCCCGCCAATAGCCCTCGAGGGCCCGCTTTAGTTCCCGGTGCGGCCCGATCCTCGGGTAGCCGAGAATGCTCGACCCGTACCCGTCCTGAACGTTGACCATGAGCGGGGCACTCCCTTTCGATCACCTGCGCGGAGTCCTCGACCCAGACCCCGCAACAGCGCTGCGCTCTCGGTATTCGAAGCCGAGCCGCTGATCACGGCCCGACCTTTCTGCAGCCTATGCCGCTAACAGCATCGGCAGGGTAAGACTCCGACGCTCGAGTGACCGTTGGCACTCGAGCAAATCGAACACACCCATCAGACCTTGTACTGGTAGAAGCCCGCGCCGGTCTTCTTGCCGAGCAGGCCCGCCTCGACCATGCGCATCAGCAGCGGCGGCGCCGAGTACAGCGGCTCCTTGAACTCCTGGTACATGGAGTCGGCGATGGACTTGACGGTGTCGAGGCCGACCAGATCGGTCAGCGCCAGCGGGCCCATCGGGTGGGCGCAGCCGAGCACCATCGCCTTGTCGACGTCTTCCTTGGTGGCGAAGCCGGATTCGACCATCCGGATCGCCGAGAGCAGGTACGGCACCAGCAGCGCGTTCACCACGAAGCCGGAGCGGTCGGCCGAGCGCACGACCTGCTTGCCGAGCACATCGCTGGCGAAGGCCTCGGCCCGCTCGGACACCGCTGCGCTGGTCTTCAGCGTGGTGACCAGCTCGACCAGCGGCAGCACCGGCACCGGGTTGAAGAAGTGCATGCCGACCACGCGCTCCGGGTTGGCGGTGGCGACGGCGATCTTCATGATCGGGATCGAGGAGGTGTTGGAGGCCAGTACGGCGTCCGGATCGGTGACGACCTTGTCGAGTTCGGCGAAGATCGCGGTCTTCACCTTCTCGTCCTCGAGCACCGCCTCGACCACCAGCTGGCGGTCGGCGAAATCGCCGAGGTCGGAGGTGAACCGCAGGCGCCACGCGGCCTGTTCGCGCTCGCGCTCGGTGATCTTGCCGCTGCTCACGCCACGGTCCAGCGAGCGCAGGATGCGAGCGCGGCCCGCCGCGGCTAGTTCCCGAGTCTGTTCGTAGACGAGCACGTCGATATGCGCCCTGGCACACACCTCCGCGATTCCCGCACCCATCTGTCCGGCACCGATGATGCCGACGCGCTGAATCTTCTCGCTGCTCACGTCCCGCTCCTGCTGGTTGGTCTGGCTGTCGGGTGGCTGGTGGGGCGAAGGGCGCTCCGGTCGAGCGCCGCCTTCAAAAGTCCAAGGTATAGGGATGCCCTCCCCGCTGGGGCTGTTCAGCGGGGAGGGCGGTACACCCCTAGAGGGGGCTATCGGCCTGCATTACTGCGGGCTGGTCGAGCTCAGTGGAACTGGCCCTCTTCGGTGGAGCCCTTCAGGGCCGCCGTCGAGGTGTTCGGGTCCACGGTGGTGGCGATGGTGTCGAAGTAGCCGGCACCGACCTCACGCTGGTGCTTGATGGCGGTGAAGCCACGCTCGGCGGCGGCCTTGAACTCGCGCTCCTGCAGGTCGACGAAGGCGGTCATACCCTCGCGGGCGTAGCCGTAGGCCAGGTCGAACATGCCGTAGTTGAGCGAGTGGAAGCCGGCCAGGGTGATGAACTGGAACTTGAAGCCCATCGCGCCGAGCTCACGCTGGAACTTCGCGATGGTCGCGTCGTCCAGGTGCGCCTTCCAGTTGAAGGACGGCGAGCAGTTGTAGGCCAGCAGCTGGTCCGGGAACTCGCCGCGGACGGACTCGGCGAACTTGCGCGCGACCTCGAGGTCCGGCACACCGGTCTCCATCCAGATCAGGTCGGCGTAGGGGGCGTAGGCCTTGGCGCGCGCGATGCAGGGCTCGATGCCGTTCTTCACACCGAAGAAGCCCTCGGCGGTGCGGGTGCCGTCCAGGAACTCACGGTCGCGCTCGTCCACGTCCGAGGTGATCAGGGTGGCGGCCTCGGCGTCGGTGCGGGCGATGATGACCGAAGGCACGTCGGCGACGTCGGCGGCCAGACGCGCGGAGGTCAGGGTGCGGATGTGCTGCTGGGTGGGGATCAGCACCTTGCCACCGAGGTGGCCGCACTTCTTCTCCGAGGCCAGCTGGTCTTCCCAGTGCACACCGGCGGCACCGGCGGCGATCATGGCCTTCTGCAGCTCGTAGGCGTTCAGCGCGCCACCGAAACCGGCCTCGGCGTCGGCGACGATCGGGGCCAGCCAGTTCTCGACGGAGGTGTCGCCCTCGACCTTGGCGATCTCGTCGGCGCGCAGCAGCGCGTTGTTGATGCGGCGGACCACGGACGGAACCGAGTTGGCCGGGTACAGCGACTGGTCCGGGTAGGTGTGGCCGGACAGGTTCGCGTCACCGGCGACCTGCCAACCGGACAGGTAGATGGCCTTCAGGCCGGCACGGACCTGCTGGACCGCCTGGTTACCGGTGAGGGCGCCGAGGGAGTTGATGTAGTCCTCGTTGTTGACGAGGTCCCAGAGGATCTCCGAGCCACGACGGGCGAGGGTGGCCTCTTCGACGACGGTGCCCTGCAGCTTCGACACCTGATCGGCGGTGTAGTTGCGGGTGATGCCCTTCCAGCGGGGGTTGGTGTCCCAATCCTGCTGGATCTCGGCAGCGGTCTTCGGGGTGCCGACGTTCGACATCTCTGACTCCACTTCTTTGTTTCGGATGCCCCCACGGTCGAGCATCGCTCGAACTGCTGTGGCGGCAATTTGCAGGCTTGCTAGGCCCATGGGGTGTACTTCCACACGATGGCACACCAGGAAATAGCCGTCTACCTGTTGCAAGTGTGAATCCGAGCTAGGTTTGACCCGGTCTTTGCTAACTTTGCGAAATTAGCCTGCGAATTGCAGCCGTGGAACCTACCCGCTGGTAGCCCTGACATGCGGTTTTAGCGTAACGCCCGTACTGTTAGCGGCCGCGGGGCGCCCCGCCATCCGACGCGCCCGACATTCCGGTTTGTGAGGACCTTCACAGCCGCCGCTGTGGCCTCGGCCACCTCCGAACGAGTGATCGGGCACACTGAATCAACACTCCAACTCCCGGACAGGCGTGCGGTTCACCGTGGGTGCCCGATAGGAGCGTTATGCGGAAACTGTGGTTCACCACGGCGATCGCGGTCGCCTGCGGCGCGAGCCTGCTGCGGCTGCCCACGGCGTGCGCGGATCCCGGCACCGTCGAATCAGTCGCACCGCTGGCCGCGGCGGCGACACCGCCCGGTTCGGTGAATTCCAGCCGCATCCTGTACTCGACCACCACCGTGCACGATGCGCCGACGGTGGCCAGCGCCGCGGTGTACTTCCCGCCCGGTGCGGCGCCCGCGGGCGGTTGGCCCGTGATCGCGTGGGCGCACGGCACCGTCGGGCTCGCGGACGACTGCGCCTACAGCATCGCCGGACCCAGCGCGGTCGAACGGGACTGGGCCTATTTGGCGACCTGGCTGGCGCAGGGGTACGCGATCGTGGCGGCGGATTACGCCGGACTCGGCACGCCGGGCGAACATCCCTACCTCGACGGAATCGTGGAAGCGCATAACGTCGTCGACGCGGTCGAGGCCGCCACCCGGCAATATCCGACACTGGCGAAGAAATGGGTGGTCGTGGGCCAGTCGCAGGGCGGCGGTGCGGCCGTCTACACCGCGCGCTACGCGACCGAATTCGGCGGGTCCGAACTCGACTACCGGGGCGCTGTCGGCACCGGTGTGCCCGCCTACCTCGAGGACGTCCTGCAGCTGCTCGGGCCGTATGTGCCGCCGGTCGAGCTGTCGGACTACGCCACCGCGTACGTGCTGTACATCCTCAACGGCCTGCGCACCACCTACCCGGACCTGGACATCGAGTCGTACCTGACCGATTCGGGTCGGGGCTGGCTCGCGCGTGCCCGGGCGGCCTGCGTCACCCCGCTGCGCGACGAACTCATGGCCCGCGGCGCGCGGATCGGTGACCTGTTCGCGCGCCCGCTGCTCCAGATCCCGGATCTGCACGGACTGCTGGCCCGCTACCTCGGCCTGCCCGAATCCGGTTATGACCGGCCGCTGTTCCTGGGCCAGGGACTGCGCGATACGGATGTGATCACGCCGGAGACACTGCGGTTCGCGGCGGTGCTCGCGGCCAATCGGCAGCCGGTCACGTTGCACACCTATCCCGATGATCACGACGGGACGGTCAATGCGTCGCTGCCGGATTCGCTGCCGTTCGTCCGCGGTCTTTTCGCCTGAAACGGTTCGACGACCAGTACCGCCCGAGCGTCGATCGGATACCGCCGGCTAGTCGAGGCTGATCGGTGGGTTGGTGCGCCGCCAGTGTTCGGCTATGTCGATGCGGCGGGTGATCCAGACGTCGACGTGCGACTGGACGTGGTCGAGGAAGCGTTCCAACGCCGCGATGCGGGCCGGGCGGCCGACCAGACGGCAGTGCAGGCCGACCGACAACATCTTCGGACTGCCCTCCGCGCCTTCGCGATAGAGGACGTCGAAGGCGTCGCGGAGGTGGGCGAAGAATTGTTCGCCGGTCGGGAAGCCCGCGGGTGAGGCGAAGCGCATGTCATTGGTGTCGAGGGTGTACGGGACGACCAGGTGGTGCTGGTCGCGGACGGTCACCCAGTACGGGAGGTCGTCGGCGTAGGAGTCGGAGTCGTAGACGAAACCGCCGTGTTCGACCACCAGTTCCCTGGTGTGCGGGGAGTCGCGGCCGGTGTACCAGCCGAGCGGAGCCGCGCCGGTGAGTTCGGTGAGGATGCGCACGGCCTCGGCCATATGCGCGCGCTCGGTGTCGCGGTCGGCGAGTTGGTAGGACTTCCAGCGCAGGCCGTGGCTGGCGATTTCGTGGCCGAGTTCCCGAAAAGCGGCCACCGCCTCCGGATTTCGCTGCATGGCGCGGGCGACGGCGAAGATGGTCAGCGGTAGGTCGCGGCGTTCGAAGGTGCGCAGGACACGCCAGAGCCCAGCCCGCGAACCGTATTCGTAGAGCGATTCCATGCTCATATGGCGGTTCGGAAAGGCTTCCGCGGGAGTCATTTCCGAGAGGAAGGTCTCCGAATGCGCGTCGCCGTCGAGGACATTGTTCTCCGCGCCCTCTTCGTAATTGAGGACGAATTGGACCGCGATCTTCGCGCCGTCGGGCCATTTCGGATCCGGTGGTGTGGGTCCGTATCCGACGAAGTCTCGTTGATTCATGCCCCGAGTTCTCCATAGAGGCGTAACCGCGCGAGACCGCCGTCGGGATAGATATCCAGACGGACCTCCTCCACCGAGGCCGCCATCGGCGCGATCGGGAATCGGTGCCTGGTATCGGGCAGCAGGTCGGTGCGCGGCAGCAATTCGAGTTCGGTGCCGTCATTGGTGCGGCCGGTCAGTCGGGCGGCGCCGGGGCTGTTGCCGAGGAAATACGACGTGTCGATCTCGGCGAGGCGGATGAGGCCGGGACCGGCCAGCCGGATGCGCACCCAGTCATTGTCGTCGTCGCGGCGGCGGGCGGTTTCCCAGCCGTCGCCCATCTTTGCGGCCAGACCCGGATAGAGCAGCTGGTTCGGCGAACTGTAGAAGCGGTTGGAGCAGTCGAGGACCAAAGCGCCGTTCTCCAGCGCGGCCAGGTCCAGGGGGCCGAGGGCGAGCAGCTTCGGATCTGGCCTGCCCTCGCCGTGCACGCGCAGCCGGGCCACACCGCCGTCCGGATGCATGGTGAGTTTCACATGGGTCCAGCGCTTTTCGCTTTCGATGGCGAAGGGATTGCGGCTGTGACCGGATACCGGGGCGCGGTCGATCAGCATGACCCAATCGTCGCGCTCGGCGATGTCTTCCGCGGGTGGGTAGCCGTCGATTTCGAGTGCGGAGACCGAAATCGCGGGCGGATAGTTGCCTTTGAACCAGGCGGTGTCGACCACGATGCCGCGGATAACGCCGGGTACGCCGAGGCGCACGATGGCGGAGTCGTCGCCGGGGCGGCCGCGGTGCCTGCGGGTCTCCCAACCGTCGTAGATCTGGCCCTTATGGCCGAAGGTGGACGGCCGGTATTCCGACGGACCCGGATTGATCAAATTCTCCTTCTCCGCGAAGAATTCGTCATTGGCCCAGATCACCGATCCGCCGAGCGTGCGGACCGCCAGATCGGGCAGCAGCGTGAAGTCGTCCGCGTCGCGCCCAGCCGTCGCCCAGCCACCGCCCCCCATCGAATCGCTTCGCGATGCTGCGCTCATCAGACCTCCTGTATCGGGCGGGAATCCCGCATCCGGTTCCTGCCGAGCACGGCGAGGCATCGATCGCCGTGCGGCGCCGAGTGTCCGGTGCTCACTGTCCCGCTCACGAGCACCGGCTCGTCGTATGGCCGCATCTCACTGCGCTTCCTGCGGAATCGGCGCGCGCGAGACCAGCGCGTGCAACACCTCCGGAGTCAATGCCGGTGCGAGCGAGCGCAATTCGTCGGGGGTGCGGGCGCCGCAGTGCACGCCGCGTAAAACGGTGGCCGCCAAGGCTTCCGCGGTGGCCGGTTCGTCCATCACGCCGCCGGTGCGTCGGTCGAGGTAGGCGACCAGCCGCGGAACCGCGACATCGATGGCCTGCCGGAAGAACTCGTAGGTGGCCAGCCAGCGGGTGATCAGGTGGCCGGGGTGCATGTCCCAGCCCTGGTAGTAACCCAGGCGCAGGGCCCGGCCGACCAGCCGATGATGGTTGCGCAGTGCGGCTTCGGGCTCGCGGTCCGGCACGATCTGGGTGGAGCCGTCACAGACCCAGACTCCCGTTTGGGCCGCGGCGACCTGCATGACCGACTTTGCGTAGTCTGCGGCGGGGTGGTCGAGCGCCTGATCGGGTGCGGCTATTCCGCATGCCGCCGTGTAGTCGTAGGTGCCGAAATGCATTGCACTGCAGCGACCTTCGGACAGAGCGATCATCTTGGCGATCGGGGCGCTGCCATCGGCGGCGATGATCGCCTGCGGACTCTCGATCTGCAGTTCGAACCGCAGCGTGCCCGCATCGAGTCCGAGGCCCTGCTCGAACCCTTCGCACAGCGCTACCAGGGCCGAAGCCTGTTCCGCCGCACGGATTTTCGGGACCGTGAAGACGAAACCCGCTGGCACACCGCCCGCCGCGGCCAGCACCAGTTCGAGGGTGCGCAGGGCGCGGTCGCGTTCGGCGCCCGCCAGGCCCTTCATCCGGATGCCGAGACTTGTCGGTCCACCGGCCTGCTTCGCCCACTCCGCGAGCACCGTGCCCGCGTTGGCCGCGGCCTTGTCCTCCTCGGCGTCGGCGCGGAATCCGTAGCCGTCCTCGAAGTCGATGCGCAGATCCTGGATCGGATGCTGGCCGAGCTGTTCGCGCACGGTGGGCAGCGCGTCGGTACGGTCGAGTTCGGCGAGCAGGTCGTGGTGGCGATCGAGGAGTTCGATCGCCGCGGCACCCCATTCGGCGGGGGTGTCGGCCGTGGCGCGGTCGGCGGCCACGTAGGCGGTGTGGATCGGCTGGACCCGGCCGGCCGGGCCCGGATAGCGGGTGCGCAGGTCGGCGTCGACCGTGTCGAGCATCGCGTCTATGCGGGCGCGGACGTTGTCGGGAAGCTGGGTTCGATTCGCGCCGCTCCCGGGCCCGCCATGGTTACGCACGCGACCTCCTCCGGGCCGGACGCTCACGTCGCGGAGTGCTCACCCTCGATCTCCTTCCTGAAGGGCCCGCCAGATCCGGTCCGCCGTCATCGGCAGACGGGTCTGTCGTACCCCGACAGCATCGCGGATGGCATTCGCCAGCGCGGGGGCGACCGGGTTGTACGGGGATTCGCTCATCGACTTGGCGCCGAGGGGGCCCAGGTCATCGACGGTTTCGGCGAAATAGACCTCGGTGCGCGGCAGGTCGGCGAGTTGCGGGATGTGGTAATGCCGCAGCGTCCGCGTGGTTACCACGCCCTGTTCGGAGCGCATGTCCTCGTAGAGGGCGGTGCCGATGGCCTGTGCGAGGCCGCCCTCCACCTGGCCGCGGCACTGCACCGGGTTGAGCACCGTGCCCGCATCGGCGGCCTGGACGGATTGCAGGATGCGCACCGACCCGGTCTCCGGCTGCACGGCGACCCGGAATGCCTGCACGTTGAAGCTGACCGAACGCGGGCTGCCCGCGTGTTCGCCGTGTCCGGACAACTCGCCGTCGGCCAGCAGTTCGGTAACACCGATCGGCCGGTCACCGCAGCGGACACCCGCGGACTCCAGGACGCATTCCGCTTCGGGGTGACCGGACAGTTTGGCGGCGCGGACCAGGATGTGCTCGCCCAACGCGACGGCCGCGGCGTAGCTGGCCTTGCCCGCGACCGTGATGCCGGTCGACCCGAAGGCGCCGGTGTCGTGGCCGACGACGTCGGTATCCGACTGGCGAATCACGATGCGATGCACATCGGTATTCAGCGCCGTCGCCGCGAGTTGGGCGTGCACCGTTGTCGTGCCATTGCCGAATTCCGCTGTGCCGACCCGGATCTCATAACGTCCGTCGGGGAGCAGGGTGGCGATGGCCTCCGAGCAGTGGCCGCGCGGCGGGATGCTGGCGATCATGGCCAGTGCCATGCCGGTGCCCACCCGCCAGTCCGGGCCCGGTGCGGGAACGCCATTGCCGCGCAGTATGGCTCGCTCGGCCAGGTCCAGGCACTGGTCGAGGCCGTAGCTGCCGAATTGCAAATCGGTCCGGTCGACTTCGGCGCCGACGAACGGGTCGCCGGGCACCACCACATTGCGGCGGCGGAATTCGAACGGGTCGATGCCGAGTGCGCGCGCCAGCTCCTCCATGGCCGATTCGATGCCGAAGATGATCTGCCCGAGGCCGTAGCCGCGGAACGCGCCGGAGGGAATGTTGTTGGTATAGACCGTCTTCGCATCGACGCGCTTATTGGCGCAGCGATAGACCTCGACCGATTCACCGACGCTGTGGAACATGACGCCCGCACTGTGATTGCCGTACGCGCCGGTATCGGCGAGCACGTCGATCGACAGCGCGGTCAGCACACCGTCGGCATCCGCACCCGCGGTCACCTCGACCCGCATCGGATGACGACAAGTGGCACTGGTGAATTCGTCGGACCGGGTGAATTCGTACTGCACCGGTCGCCCGGTTCGCAGCACCGCCAGCGCGATCAGATCCTCGGCCAACATCTCCTGTTTGGCCCCGAACCCGCCGCCGACGCGCTTGGCGAAGACCCGCACGCGATCCCGTGACAGCCCGAACACATGACACAGCTCGTCACGCACCAGGAACGGCACCTGCGTGCTGCACCGGATGACCAGCCGGCCGTCCTCGTCCAACCAGCCGATGCCACCGTGGGTTTCCAGATGCGCATGCTGGGCGCGCGGCGAATGCCAAACCCCACTGACCACCTGCGCCGCCGCGGCCAAGCCCGCCGCCACATCGCCGACCTCGCCGTGCAATTCGGCGGCCAGATTGCGTTCGACGTCGGCGATCCGGGCCGAATCCGGTTTGCCGCCATGCAGTTTCGGCGCTTCGGGGAGCAATGCGGCGGCCGGATCGAATACGGCGGGCAGGATGTCGTATTCGACCGTTAAGGCACGGCATCCCGCACGGGCGATATCCACGCTGTCGGCCACCACGGCGGCGACCCGCTGTCCGACGAATCGCATCGTGCGATCGAGCACGTAGGTGTCGTCGGGATCATCGGTTCGAAGTTCGTGGCGTCCAGTGGAAAAGGCGATATCGGGAGCGTCGGCGTAGGTGAGTACGGCGTGCACGCCTGGCAGTTCTTCGGCGGCGGAGGTGTCGATGGATACGATCCGCGCGTGCGGATGCGGGCTCGGTAGGACCGCGATATGCAGTGGGGCGGTGGGCGGTGCGCTGGAGTCGGCACTCGCCGGTCCGACGTCGAAGGTGAACGGCTCTGTGCCCGTGACGATCCGGGGTCCGGCAGGTGCGCCGAGGCCGGTGCCCGCGCGTCCGTGGGCGGCTTCGCCCGCTGCTGCGGGCGGGGCGGTCGACTCCACTGCCGCAACGCTGCGATCTGCGAGAGTTCGGCCGCCTGATGTGACCGACGCGGGTTCCTCAGTCGTACCTTCGCCCACTACCGAGGTATGGCCGAGCGCGGCGGTCGCCGTCGCGGCGGCATCCGGGCCGGGCGCTTTGCCGACCAGGGCATCGGCGATCGCGCGATAACCCGTGCAGCGGCAGAGGTTTCCCTTCATGAGCTCCGGTAGCGCTTGCGGATCGGGCGCGGTCGGTCCACCGCAGCCGAGGCCCGCCGCGGTGACCACCATGCCCGCGGTGCAGAAGCCGCATTGGAAGGCGGCCGAGTCCACGAATTGCCGCTGGACCGGGTGCGGGTCCTCGGTGGTGCCCAGGCCCGAGGCGGTTGTGATAGTGCGGTCCGCAGCGCGGTACGCGGGAATAATGCAGGAGTGCACGGGCATTCCGTCGAGCTGCACTGTGCACGCGCCGCAGTCGCCCGCATCGCACCCCTTCTTCACCGCGAAGTAGCCGTGTTCGCGCAGTAAGGTGCGCAAGCATTGACCAGGGCGCGGTTCGGCTTGCACCGATTCACCGTCGACCTCGAACTTCATTGCCCATCACCGGCTTCGGCACGCAGCTCGGCGGCGATCTCGCGGGCGAGCACACCGGCGACATGGCAACGCCAGTCCGGTGCGCCGTGCGGGTCGTCGAACCAGAGCATCGGATCTATCGCCGCCACCGCCGCGTGCACATCGAGATCGTCTGGCATCCCATCGAAATCCAGCACGACCGGCCGACTGGTTGCGGCGGTGATGGTGATCGCGCACCGGCCATCGATCTCACGCCGGCCCATTACCACCGCACCGGAACGACCGAGCGGAGCCAGCGCGATCTTCCGAAACGCAGTGCGCGCCAGCAGACTTCGAGTCGGAATGGTGATCGAGCGCAACACCTCCCCGGAGCCGAGCACATTGAGCCCCGGCCCGAACGCGAACTCCCGCAATGGCACCCGCCGATCCGCCCCATCCGGCGACCACACCAGCGCGACACCGTCCAACGCGACCAGCGCCCCCAGCACCGCCCCGGCCGGCAACGACAAACAAACGTTTCCGCCAACGGTCGCGGACCGCCATATCTTGTGCGACGCGACCAGCGCCCGGCAGGCCCGCGCGAACAGCGCCGTCCCCGGCCACTCGACCCGCAACACCCCCGCACCCAACTCCCGCCCGACCGCAGCCCCCGCGAACTCCGCCAACGTGCAGGTAGCCGCGATCTCCAACCCCTCGTCCGTCTCCGTCAACGCGGGCCACCCGAGCCCGGTGATATCGACCAGCCGATCCAATCCCTCCTGCGGCTCGGAAAACAAGAACGTCCCCCCAGCGAGCACCCCACAGTTCCCACCCACAAAAGCCAGGTCAGCCCGCTCCCGCGCCACAACCACATCTCGAATCGTGTCCAGATCCACGCCACACCTCGCTCCACTGCCCTCCACCGCCAACCCTAGGAGCCGAGCGTTGCATCGACATTTCACAACACCGGGCCCAGGTTGCGCGGCGGTAACCACGCTCGGCCTACTTTCCATACTGGCGTAGACAACTATGCGCAGGTAGACCCCAGACCGACCGGTCTGTTCTACAGGCAATAACCGGTATGCCCCGACACGGTGTAATTGATCATCGAGATGCTCGATATGTCGGGATTCGTCTACCTACCTGCGAGCCGCTCGACTCGGAGCCGACACCGCAGCGCGCGTCTTTTCGTGCATTCACGCAGCTGACCATGCCCCTCTGTTCGCGGCCTGCTCGCATTGCGCCGCGAGGGGCCGGATCGGCGGCTGCGGCGCAATGCGATCCGGTGGACCGTGTCGAGCACGCGACAGCCTGAGGCTACGTCCGACGAGGACCAACTGGGGCCGCGGGTTCTGCGCCGGATACCCGCGGGCTATCCGGCCTTCGCGACGAGCGCCGCCTGTGCGCGAGCGACCTCGCCGCCGACCTTTTCCTCGTCGACCGTGCGCACCTCGCCATCGCGAACAACCGTGCGCCCGTTGACGATCAACGCGGCCAGCGGCGGCGCCGAGCCGAGGATCAATGCGGTCACCGGATCGTCGATGCCCGCGTGCGCCGGGGTATCGAGCCGCCACAGCGCGAGATCGGCGAGCTTACCCGGTTCGATCGAGCCGATTTCGGCGTCCCGGCCGAGCACCCGCGCACCGCCAAGAGTGGCCAGCTCCAATGCCGTTCGGGTACTGATGGCGCGCGGCCCGCCTTTGGCGCGGGCGTACAGCAGCGCGTTGCGCGGCTCCTCGATCATCGAACTGGATTCATTGCTCGCCGCACCGTCCACGCCCAGTCCGACCGGCACCCCGGCGGCGACCAGATCCGCGGTGCGCGCGATGCCCGCGCCGATCCGCGCGTTCGAGGTTGGGCAATGTGCCACTCCGGTACCGGTTTTCGCCATGGCGCCGATGGCTTCATCGTCGAGGTGGATGCCGTGCGCGTACCAGACATCCGAACCGAGCCAGCCCAACTGCTCCATGTACTGCGCCGGTGTACAGCCGAATTTCTGCGCGCAGAACTCCTGCTCGTCGATCGTCTCGGCCAGATGCGTATGCAGGCGAACGCCGAGATCGCGTGCCAGCACGGCGGATTCGCGCAACAGCTCCGTCGTCACCGAGAATGGTGAACACGGCGCGAGCGCGATCCGCAGCATCGAGTCGAACGATGGATCATGCCAGCGCGCAACGGCATCCGCGCTCGCGGTGAGGATCGCATCCAGGTTTTCCACCACATGATCGGGCGGCAGACCACCCGAGCTCTGCCCGAGATCCATCGAGCCGCGGGACGGCTGGAAGCGCAATCCGACCTCGGCGGCCGCGGTGATCTCCGCGCCGAGCAGGTCGCCGCCCGCGCGCGGGAAGACGTAGTGGTGGTCAGTGGTCGTGGTGCAACCGGTCCGCGCCAGGGCGGCGAGCGCTCCGGTCGCGGCGATGCGCACCGCGTCTTCATCGATGCCCGCCCAGATCGGATAGAGCGTGGTGAGCCATTCGAACAAGGTGTTATCGGCCGCCAGGCCCCGGGTGATCCACTGGTAGAGATGGTGGTGGGTGTTCACCAGGCCAGGGGTGAGCAGGCAGCCACGGCCGTCGATGCGGTGCACATCCGCGCCGAAGTCGGGCGCATCGCCCGCGCCGACCGCCGTGATCCGGTTGCCCTGTACCGCCACGTAGCCGCGGCGGTATTCGGTGCCGTTCGGGTCGACGGTTGCCACGGCGCATCCGTCGATGACCGTCGTTGTCGTCATGGCCCTACGCTAGCCATGCCGGCCCGGCTTGCGGGGCATCTTCCCGCTGCACGGTGGCATGGATGAGTCCGTAGGGCCGATCGTCGGCGTGGTAGACCTCGCCGTGGTTCTCGATACCGAATCGGCCCAGGTCGTAGTCGAAGTGGTGCTTATTCGGCGCGGCCAGCCGGATTTCGGCGAGTACCGGAAAGGCCTCGAGCGCGGCCTTGCCCATCTCGAACAGCGTCTGCTGTAGGGCCTTCGAATGCAGTGTCGCGAATACCTCGACCATTCGCTGCCGGACCCCCGTGTACACCGCGTCCCAGTCCACGCCGGTCGTGGTGGCGAAGCGCCACTGCGCGACGAGGGAGGTCGCCAGCATCCGGTCGCGGGTCGGGGCGAGCACGGTGAATTCGTCGGTGAGGAAGTCTGCGAACTCCGATCCGGTCGACTTGAGGATCACCAGATCCTTGACCCCGCCGATCACCCAGGCCTGCTGCTGGTCGCCCGTGCCGGCCACGGTGACCGTCGCGGTCCGCACCTCGGGTCCTTGCCGCACCCAGGTGTAGTCGTGCTCGCTGCCGTCGACGGTAACCCGCTGCCAGGCATATTCTTCGACCTCGATGCGGGCGCTGTGCACCGGATCGATCTCGTCGACGAAATGCGCGGCCAGCGCGAGTGCGTAGTCTTCGATCGGTTGCAGCCCAGGCTTTTTCGCGTACGCGTAGGCGGTCTGCTTCTGGGTGTCGGTGGGCAGCACCTTCGACTGATCACCGGCGACATAGGCGTCGGCGAAATCGCCGCGCAGCACGGTGGATACGTTCACATCGCGGATCTCATGGCGTGCGACGTCCCGGTAGATCCGGACGATGCGGTTCTCCGCCTTGCCGTATCGGTTGTCCGACAGCACGATCGGCCCGGTCAGCTCCATGATGGCTCAGCTCCCTCGATAGGTGGAAAAGGCGAAGGGCGACAACAACAACGGGACGTGATAGTGCCGCTCCTCGCCGACGACGAACGTGACGCAGACCTCGGGGTAGAACGAATCGATCCGGCGCTCGGCGAAGTAGGCGCCGGTATCGAATACCAGCCGATACGTACCGTGCGGCAATGCGTCACCGAGCGAGGCGATCCGGCCATCGGCGTCGGTGGTCCCCGAACCGAGTGCCTCGGCGTCCCGATACAGCACCACCGCGATACCGGCCGCGGGCGCGCCCGCGACGGCATCGAGCACATGCGTGCTCAGCGTGCTCATGGCTCCACCTGGTTAGCGCCCGGTTCCACCACGACCACGCTCATCGCCGTGCCCATTGTTCGCTCGCTGCGCTCCCTCATGGCTCCACCTCGCCAGCGCCCGGTTCCGCCACGACCACGCTCGTGGCTGCGCCTAAGATTCGCTCGCTGCGCTCCCTCATGGTTCGCTCGCTCACGCTGAATCCCCGAGCAGCCGCGCCAGCCGAATCCGATTGATCTTCGCCAATTCCCTTCGCATAACCCGCCTTTCGGTCTCCGGATCATTGCCGAGCCGGGCGGTGAGCAAATCGAGCAACTCCTGCCCGGACTTACCGGTCGCGCACACCAGGTAGATATGGCCGAACTTCTCCTCATAGGCCAGATTGCCCGCGGCCAGCCCGGTCCGCACCGCATCCTCGGCCCCGGCGACTCCGGCCTGTTCGCGCGCCGACGCCGCGGTATCGGGGCGAGCCCCGATGCGCGGATGCCCGTCGAGCGCCCGATCGATCTCATCGTCCGACAACCCCGCCAGCACCGCATCGGCCGCGTCGAGTACCGCGTCCACAGCGGCATACGGCCGCCCGGCGACCAGCGACCGCGCCCAGTCCGGCGACGAGCAACACGAGAGCAAGACCGCGACGGCCGCCGCCTCGGGCAGCGCGTTGAATCCGGCGAGGCCCACCCACTCGGCTGTCATCGAACCAGCATCGAATACGGCCGCCCCGGTCGCCAGTCGAACGAGACAGATCACCTCCGGCGTGTCGCCGGAGCCCGACCGTCGACGTCACAGCACCTTTCCGTAACCCATCGGCTACGCGGCCGGACTACCGTCTCGATCATGGCTGCATCACCCGACCCGGTCTGCGCGGGCATCGTCCTGGCCGCGGGCGCCGGAACGCGCTACGGGATGCCCAAGGCGCTGGCCGAGGGCGGCGCCTGGCTGCGGTCGGCCGTGGCGGCGCTGCGCGACGGCGGCTGCGATCCGGTGATCGTGGTGCTCGGCGCGACCGGACCGTCACCGACGGCCGTCGATCTACCCGATGGCACCGGTTATGTGTGGGCGGCGGATTGGGCGACCGGGCTCGGCGCCTCGCTGCGGGCGGGTCTGCGGGCCGTAGCGAGCACCCCCGCCGACTACGTCGCGATCATGCCGGTGGATACCCCCGATGTCGGCGCGGATGTCGTCGCCCGCGTCACCGCCGCCGCCTTCGCCGCACCGACCGGCCTGGCGCGCGCTGTGTTCCACGCCACACCAGGCCACCCCGTTGTCATATCCAACAAGCATTGGACCTCGGTGTTTCAAGCTGCCGTCAAAGATTCCGGCGCACGCACCTATTTGTCCGGTAATAACGATATGGTGTGCGTCACGTGCGACGATTTGGCGACAGGCGACGATCGTGACTTCCCGGCCGCGCCGCACGCGTGAGCGGAGCTGAACAGATGCGCGACATCGTCGACGACCTATTGCGGGTATGGCATTCCGGTAGAACCGGAGGACTGGCCACCATCGTGCGCACCGTGGGTTCCGGACCGCTGCCGGTCGGCACATCCATCCTGGTCGATGCCAATGGCGCGGTCTACGGCTCGGTGCTCGGCGGCACCGTCGAGGCGACCGTGATCGAGGCGGCCACCGAGGCAGCGCGCACCGGTAGACGCGGCTTGCACCGTTTCGGCGTTCCGCCCGGCGAGCCCGGACTGGACTCCGGCGGGATGGTCGATGTTTTCGTGGAACCGTTCTCGCGCCGCGACTTTCCCGAATTCCCCTCCATCGCAGCGGAAATCGCCGCGCACCGCCGGGTCACCGTATTCACCGTGGTGTGGAATCAGGATCCGGATCTGATCGGACAGCACCTGGTCACCCCCAAACGCCACGCGACCGAACTCGTCGCGCTACCCGAATCCGATGTATTCGTCGCCTCGTTCCCGCCGCCGCCGCGACTGATCATCTTCGGTGCCAATGCCTTCGCCGCCGCACTCACCGTGCAGGCCAAATTGCTCGGCTACCGGGTCACCATTTGCGACTCCCGCGATACCTTCGCGACTCCCGACGCATTTCCGGGCGCCGAGGTGGTCGTGGACTGGCCGCACCGGTACCTGAACACCCTCGCGGCTGCGGGCGACATCGATAACACCACCGCGATTGTCGTACTCGGGCACGATCCGAAATTCGAGATCCCGCTGCTCACCGTGGCATTGCGACTACCCGAGCTGGGTTATCTCGCCGCGAACGGATCCTGGTCCGCACACACCCGGCGCATCGAAGACCTGAAGGCAGGCGGCTTCGACGACGCGACACTCGCCCGCCTGCACTCCCCCGCCGGTCTCGATATCGGGGCGCGCACCGCCGCCGAGGTCGCCGTGTCGATCGCCGCCGAGCTGCTTGCTGCCCGGTCCCGGGAGACCAGGCAGCAAGTCGCCGAAAGCGCCCAAGCCGAACCTGAATTCGGCGAATATCCCGCCAAAGCCTCGATGGTGCTTTAGCTTTCGCCAGCGCTACTTCAGGCCGGGATTCTCCGCGTACACCTCGCGTAGCACCGACAGGTCGAACAGTTGGTTGGCCTTGATATCGATCTTGGCGCTGCGCAGCGCGGCGATATTCTGCTCGATCAGCTGATCGGTCATGGTCAGCAGACCGTTGGCCATCGAATCCATCGATACGACAAGGCCGTTCTGCGCGGTCGCCTCCTTGGTCTGCTCGGACAGGTCGAGCTTCTGATCCTTGCCGTATACCTCGACCGCGAGCCGGGCCGATTCGGCCGGATTCGCGACCGCGTCCTTCCAGCCCTTGATCTCGGCGATCAGGAACGCCTTCAGCTTGTCGCGCTCCTTATCGATGGTGGACTGCTTGACCGTCAGGGTTTCGGCCACCAGCGGCAGGTTGTAGTCGGCGAAGAGGAAGTTCGTATTCTCGAATCCCTTGGCGGTCAACGTGATCGGCTCATTGGTGACATAGCTGACCCAACCGTCTACCTCGCCGTTGGCCAGCGGTGTCGGATCGTATTGCGCGGGCACGATGGTGACATCGCTCGGCTTCATGCCGTTGGCGTTCAGCAGTGCGTTGAAGATCAACTGATTGGTGTCCTGCACGCCGATCTTGCGGCCCTTCATATCCTGCGGGGTCTTGATCGGCTTGGCGGCGGAGCTGACGATGCAGAAGGGGTTCTTCTGATAGGTGGTGGCGACGATCTTGGCGGGCAGACCCTCCAGGATCGCGGGCGCGGTGGTCTGCGGCGCCGAGGTGCCGAGCCAGACCTTGCCGGTGTCCAGGCCCGCCTCGACCGATGTGCTCGCCGCGCCACCGGCGATCAGGTTCACCGAGCCGAACCCGGCCTCCTTGTAGTAGCCCTTGGAATCGGCGAAGTACTCGCCCGCGAATTCGATGTTCTTCAGCCAGGACAGTTGGATCGCGACGGAACCGTACTTGGATCCGTCCGCCACCGACCCGCCCGACGAGTCTTTCGAACCGTCGCCGCACGCGGCCAACAGGCTCGCACCGCCTAATGCGGCGCCGGCCAGCGCGGAGTAACGAAGCAGGGATCGCCGGTTCAGGTTCGGCCCGAACGAAGAGCGTTGTACGGGGTTCATGGGCCGAATCTAAGGGGATTCCGTTTCGATTTCTTTACTTTGGCGTTCCGAGCATTGATTTGCGAAAAACTAACCGGTCAGCGGCGGCCCGCCTCGGGGCCGAAGCGGGCGAGCACCAGATTCTCGATGACGCCGACGATCGCGTAGAGCAGCACCGAGACGATGGTCACGATCACGATCGAGGCCCAGAGTTTGTTGTATTGGAACGTCGGGATGGCGCGAATCAGGCTGGCCCCCAGCCCGGTTCCGCTGCCGAGCCACTCCCCGAGCAATGCGCCGATCAGCGCGCCGGGCACCGAGATGCGCGCCGCCGCGAAGACCGAGGGCAATGCGGCCGGGACCGCGACCATGCGCAGTCCGGTCCAGCGGGAGCCGCCGTACGCGGCCACTAAATCCATGGCCTGACGTGGCGCGTTGCGCAGTCCGGCCATGATCATCACCAGCGCCGGGAAGAACACCACGATCGCCGCGAGCACCGTCACGCCGGCAAGTCCGCGCCCGAAGACCAGCACGATGATCGGGGTCAGCGCGACCAGGGGCACCGACCGCAACAGCATGGCGACCGGCATGAATGTGTGCTCGACCACCGAGAACGAGACGAACAACGCGGCGACCACGAGCGCCGCCAGCATGCCGACGCCGAATCCGATCGCGGCGTCGCGCAGGGTGATCTGCAGATCGTCGAAGATCGCCTGCCGCGCCGCGTGCGCGCCCGAGGAGTTGAACAGGTACTTCCAGACATCGCTCGGCGTCTTGCCCACCCGCGGCCCGACCTGGGGGAAGGCCTTCAGGAAGACGTACCAGATCACCAGCATCAGCAGTAGCGCCGTGACCAGGGGGAACAGGAAGCGCCCTATCCGAGCCAGCACGTCGAGCGTCCCGGCGGCGGCGCTGCGTTGGGGCCGCGTGCCCTCCGCGACGGGCGGCGGTGCGGCGGCAGACATGTTGTCCATCGGCACAAGTTCGTCAGTCATCGCAATCCTCCGAACGGGCTCCGCGGGTCTCGCCCGATGCGCACGGTGTCGCGTATCCCCTGGCTCGGCGCGTGCCAACTTGCTCGACGCGCGCAAATTCATCGAGCGATAGCCTGCGCGGCGCGCCAACCTGTGCGCGACTCATCTCGCCTCCTGCGCGGTCCACGGGGCGACGAGTCGAGCGGCCAGCGCGACGATCGCGTACCCGAGCCCCGCCAGCGCGGCGGCGGCGAGCGCCATACCCCAGGTGCGCGGCACGTTGTAGGCGGTCTGCGCGGCGGTCAGCGCCACGCCGATGCCACTGTCCACACCGCCGAGGTACTCACCGATGATCGCGCCCAGCACGGCCGAGGGTGCGGCAATCTTCAACGCCGCGAACGTATTCGGCAGTGCCGCTATCGCCTGCACCCGGTAGAGCTGCTGCCACCGACCGCCGCCGTAGGCGCGTATCAGGTCCAGGCTGGTTACATCTGCCGAGCGCAGTCCGGTGACCGTGCCGACCATGGTGGTGAAGAAGCAGTACATCGCGGCCAGGAAGACCGTCGGGGTGCGCCCGCCGAAGACGACCAGGATGATCGGCCCGAGCGCGAGCAATGGGATGCAGTAGCTGAGGATCGCCAGCTGAGTCGCGAGCGGTTCTATCCACGGGATCAACACGATGAGAATCGCCAGACCGATGGCCAGCGCATTGCCCCAGACGAAACCCTTCAGCGCGCCGAGCGCGGTGATGCGGAAATTGGGGCCGTAGAGATCCCAGCCGTCGGTGTACATGGTGTGCAGCACGGTCCACGGACTCGGGATCGTGCCGCCCGCGACCTCCATCGCCGCAAGCAGCCACCAGATCGCGATCAACGCGACGACACCGATTAATCCGCCGATTCGTTTCATGCCGCACCCCCTCGACGGCGTCGGCGGCACACACTGCACTCACTCATGCGACACCGCCCTTCCCGGACTTCCCGAAGAGCAACTCCGACAGGTAGTCGTGCAACCTGTGGAATTCCGGAGTGCGCATCATCTCCGGTGTGCGCGGTCGCGGCAGGTCGATCTTCACCAGCTCGAGCACCCGGCCCGGCCGCGGGCTCATCACCGCGACGACATCGGAGAGGAAGACCGCCTCCGCGATGCCGTGCGTGACCATGAGCGTGGTCGCGGGTTTCTCGGTCCAGATCCGCAGCAGTTCCAGGTTCAGTCGCTGCCTGGTCATATCGTCGAGGGCGCCGAACGGCTCGTCGAGCAGCAGCACGGTCGGCTTCACGACCAAGGCCCTGGCGATCGAAACACGTTGGCGCATACCGCCGGAGAGCTGCGCCGGTTTGGCTTTTTCGAAACCCTCCAGCCCGACCAGCCGCACCAGATCCGCGATCAGCCCCGGATCCGGCGTGATGCCCGCGACCTGCAGCGGCAGCTTGATATTGGATTCCACCGACCGCCACGGCAGCAGCGCCGAATCCTGGAAGGCGATGCCGAGCTCATGGCGGCTGCGCAGTTGGGCGGGGGTTTCACCGTCGATGAGCGTCTTGCCGGCGGTCGGCGTCTCCAATCCCGCCAGGATGCGCAGCACCGTCGATTTACCGCAGCCCGACGGGCCGAGCAGGGACAGGAACGCACCCTGTTCGGTATGCAGTTCCACCGCGTCCAGCGCCTGCACCGTCTTCCGGCCGACCCGGAATGTCTTCGTCAAACCGCTGATGTGGATGCCCGTCCCCCCGATGGGCTCCTCGGTACCGCTCGCCGCGCTCATGACGAGAACACTAGGAGCAGGTCGTTGCACGGATATTGCGAATCGCCACCCCAAATTGCGCAATCGTTACGTACGCCACTGCTGGACAGGTGATCACGTGGCACTGGTGGCGGAGGCTTCTCGCGTTTTGCCGCCATGGATTCCACGTGATCGGCCGACCAACAGCGGGTGGTGATGTTGGTGGGGTGGGATGAGATGGCGGGGGGGTTGGGTTATAGCGGGGGTGGATCCTTTCCTTGCGTTGCTTGATGCCAAGTTGCATGTAGCGGGCTCTGAGGTTCTTTGGCGCGAGGTTGTCGGTAATGGGTTCGGGCTGGCGTCGGCGGTGGGCGGGATGCGGCGGCGGGTGTGGGCTTGGCCGGTCGGGGTCGCGGGTAATGCGCTGTTGTTCACCGTTTTCGTTGGCGGGGTTTTCAATACTCCGCAGCATCTGAATATGGCGGGACAGGCCGGTCGTCAGCTGATGTTCATCGCGGTCAGCGGGTATGGCTGGTGGAGCTGGTATCGCAATGCTCGCGGCGAAACCGGACTCGAACACCGTGGTGTCGTGCCGCGCTGGGCCAGCGGACGCGAACGGCTGCTGCTGGTTGCCGCGATGCTGGTCGGCACGGCGGCGTTCGCCCGGCTGTTCGCCCTGATCGGCTCGTACGGGCCGTGGGCGGAGGCCTGGATCTTCACCGGATCGGTCCTGGCGACCTATGGCATGGCACGCGGGCTCGCCGAATTCTGGCTGATCTGGATCGCCGTCGACCTTGTCGGCGTGCCGCTGCTGCTGAAGGCGGGCTACTACCCGTCCGCGACCCTCTATCTGATCTACGCGGGCTTCGTGGCCTGGGGGTTCGCCGTGTGGGTGCGCACGCTCCGCAGGACCGCGGCACCGGCTGCGGATCTGGTCCCGGCTCGAAACTAATCGACTGTTGGCCAGCGCTGGGTACTCGCGCTGACATCACTGGCGGCGTTGATGATCACGCTCGACGCGTTGGTCGTCACCACCGCATTGCCCGCGATACGGCTCGATCTGCATGCGTCGATCGCGCAGTTGGAATGGACCCGATGATCGACCTGGTGTCGGAATCGCTGAGCCGAACGAACGCGCGATGATCGATCGGTACATGGCCACCTTCGGAAGCCCTCCGAGATCCCTGCGGGGGATCCGCACCTGTTCAGACCACGTCGACTCGAACCCCAGCCGCCCGAATCGTCGCCACCGCGGCCGGATCGGCGTCCGTATCGGTGACCAGCACGTCGACCTGTTCGATGCCGCAGATGCGGGCCAGCGCCGAACGTTCGAGCTTGTCGGCGGTCGCTACGACCATTACTTGGCCGGAGCGACGCACCATCTCCGTCGTCACTCCGGCTTCGTCGATGTGGCGACATTGGGCTCCGCCCTCGGCGGAGATCGCGTTCACGCCGAGAATCAGTGTGTCCAAGCGCAATTCGGCCAATGCGCGCTCGGCCAGCGGGCCGTGCAGTTCGTAGGACTCGCGGCGCGCGACACCGCCGAGCACGATGGTGCGCATATGCGGGCGCAGGACCATTTCACCGGCGATATTGAGTGCGTTGGTGACGATGGTCAGCTGGTCCCCGGTCGCGGTCGCCAGATCGGTGCGTCCGGCCAGTGCGCGCGCTACCGCGGTGGTCGTGGTGCCGCCGTTCATTCCGACCACCGCGCTCGGTTCGATAAATCCCGCAGCGTGTTCCGCGATCCGCTGCTTGGCCTCACCGCCCTGCCGGTAGCGGGCGGGCAGGTCGTAGGCGATCGAAGTCGCGACCACGCCGCCGTGGGTTCTGGTGGCCAACTGCTGTTCGGCGAGTGCGGTGAAGTCGCGGCGCACCGTCGCCGGGGATACGCCGAGGCGTTCGGCGGCCTCTTCGACCGAGAGCCGCCCGGAGTCGGCGAGCAGTTCCAGCAGTCGGTTCCAACGCTGCGGCCGGTCCGTCGGTCCGGTCATCTCACGCCACCCCGTCCATGCGGGCGACCTGCTGTTTTTCCATACACGCGAACAATATGACCACAGGCACGTGCCGACGGTAGAGATTCCGTCGCCGGATTGCCAAGCTGGACAGCTTGATCACCTCGCCCGCAGCCCGTCGAGCACGATCTCGACCACCCGATGGACCGCCTCCGCATACGACTCACCGACCCGGGTATAGATCTGCAAGGTCATCAGCCCAGCCACCTCACCCGGCTCGACATCGGCGCGCATAGCACCGTCCTGCTGCGCCTGCCTGGTCATCCGCGAGACCAACTCGACAATCCGCCCCCGTACCTCGTGCAATCGCGGATCGGCCTGAATCTCGGCATGCAGATTCGGCTCGATCGCCGACGCCAACGCCCCGACCCGGCGCTGCGCGCACTCGTGCAGAAACCGCGAAAGCGCAGGCCACGCCCTACCCTCCTGCTCAAATGCCGTGGCCGCCAACTGAGCCAGATCGGCGAGGTAGGACTGGGCGGTCTCGGCGATCAACGCATCCCGATCCGGGAAGTGCCGGTACAGCGTGCCGACACCGACGCCAGCCCGATCCGCGATCTGCTTCATCGGCACGTCGACGCCCTGCTCACGGAACGTCACCAGCGTCGCCGCGATGATCTGGTCCCGATTGTTCCTGGCATCCGCCCTCTTCAGCGCGGTCGTGGCCCTCACCTCCCGAATAAGTGGACGAAATCCTTCCGCTTACTGTACCGTCCTTCTAAGCGGACGAATTTCGTCCACTTAGCCGAGAGGTGTTGTGATGAACAAGACGGTGCTGATCTCCGGCGCGGGCGTCGGCGGATCGACGTTGGCGTATTGGCTGGCCGACCGCGGCTTCCGAGTCACCGTGGTCGAGCGGGCAACGGGCCAGCGCTCGAGCGGAAATCCGGTCGACGTGAAGGGGCCCGCCATCGATGTGGTCGAGCGGATGGGCATACGGCCACGCCTCGAGGCCGCGAGCTCGGCTGTGTCCCATATGAGTTTCGTCAATGACACCGGGCGTACCGTCGCCCGAGTCGACCTGAAGGCCTTCCAGGGATCGGCGGGCGACCGCGAAGTCGAAGTCCCCCGAGCCGATCTCGCCTCGATCCTGCTCGACGCCAGCCGCGGCACTGCCGAATTCCTTTGGGGCGACACGATTACCGGGCTGGCCCAGCACGCCGACGGCGTGGAAGTCACCTTCGAGCAGGCCCGGTCCCGACGCTTCGACTTCGTAATCGGAGCGGACGGCCTACATTCCGTAGTGCGCCGCCTGATCTTCGGCGCTGAATCCGAATTCGTCCGGCATATGGGCATCTACATCGCCACCATCCGCCTCGATGAACCATTCGGCAGCGACCGCGAAGTCCTCATCTACAACACACCGGGCCGGGCACTGTCCGTGCATCCGACGAACGGCCGGGCGCTGGCGGCATTCATGTTCCGACACAAGGGCGTACCCGGTTTCGACCACCGGGATACCGAACTGCACAAGCGGCTCGTCATCGAGGCCTTCACCGATCAGGGCTGGCGCGTCCCCGAATTGCTGGCGCGAGTGCGCGATACCGATGACCTCTTCTTCGACTCCGTCAGCAAGGGCGAGCTGCCGCGGTGGTCGGATGGACGCGTCGCCCTGCTCGGTGACGCCGCATCCTGCGTGTCACTGTTCGGCGACGGCTCCACCCTCGCGATCGCCGGTGCGTACACGTTGGCGGAGGAACTGGCGGCCACACCCGAGGACCACGAGGCCGCGTTCCAGCGCTATGAGACCCGGCACCGGGTGCTGGTCGATCCCAAACTCAACGGCGTGGCCACTGCGGCTTCGATGCTCATTCCGGCGACGAGAGCCGGAATCGTACTGCGCAATAACGCGACTCGCATCCTTCCCGCTGTCACGGCCATCCGCAATCTGGCCCGGCACGCCGCTTGAAATTCAGCGCCTCCGCCATCCCGGCCAGACGTGCGGAGCGGATCGGCCTGAGCGCCCATTCCTTATTCCGCGGGATCCCACAGAATCAGCGTAGGAACGGGCGCTCAGGCCGATCCCGCCGTCAGTTCAACGCGAGCCCGGAATTCACGAAATACGCTATCTCCTCGCATATTTCATCGAGCGACACCTCGGCGTCGGGATGGGTGGTCCGCACCAACTCCTGGGCGAGCGAATTCACCGCACCGATCACCGCGAGGGCGAACAGATCGAACCGCCGTGGTTTGGTCTCGCCTCGCTCTACGGCGCGTTCGGCCTCGCTGATCAGCAGCGATGACAGCAGGCGGCGCTGCTGACTGCGCCAATCCTCTACCGCCGGACTGACTCCGACCACTTCTACGTAACACACCCGCGCCGAGCGCTGGTCGGCACAGGCCACCTCGAGATAGGCGCGGAAACCGTCGACGACCCGCGTGGAAAGCGGTTGTCCCGCAGTCTTT
This sequence comes from Nocardia nepalensis, assembly GCF_048910785.1. Classification (NCBI taxonomy): domain Bacteria; kingdom Bacillati; phylum Actinomycetota; class Actinomycetes; order Mycobacteriales; family Nocardiaceae; genus Nocardia; species Nocardia nepalensis. The sequence goes on from NZ_JBKBET010000038.1 coordinate 171,190, forward strand.
GCCATACTTTCCAGCGCCCGCTCGACCGCATGCGAGGTAATGCGATTTACCAGCGCGATCAACAATGCCTCGCGGCTGCCCATATCTTCGTAGAAACTGCGCGTGGAGACATTCGCGACGGTACACAGCCGCTCGATCGAGGTGGCCGCATAGCCCTGGGTGCCGAATAATTCCAGCGCGGCATCGATAAGTCGCGCCTGCCGCTGGGCTACCCGCTGCTCTTTGGACAGCCCGCCGTAACTGCGGCCCTCCCTGGGTTCGTCATCCTGCCGTGCCACGGATTCGATGCTACCGGTCGGAAGCGACCGAATCGGCCCGCAGACCTCCGCACGACCGCTACTTCTGGATGCCGGTGGCCAGTCCGACCAGGGCTTATACCTTGGGCGGCAATAGATCTGAGAGCACGCTGACCGAACCGCGGTTCGGTCAGCGTGCTGACCCGGCTGCTGCCCGCTGGCACCGCGCGGGCGATTACTTGACGCTGCCCGCGGTAAGCCCCGCGACCAGGCGCTTCTCGATGAACGCGAACAGGATGACCACCGGAACGATGCCCACCGTCGAAATGGCGAAGACGTACTGCCACGCCGTGTCGTACTGCCCGACGAACTTGGTCAGCGCCACCGACAGCGGCTGATTCTCCGGGGTGGTCAGCACCACGAGGCTCGCCGCGAACTCGTTCCAGCAGTTCACCACAACGAAGATCGTCGCGGTGACAATGCCCGGCCACACCAGCGGCAGGCTCACCCGGACCAGAATCTGCCAGCGACTCAGACCGTCGAGCTGCGCGGCCTCCTCGATCTCCACCGGAATGGCGGCGAAGAAGCTGTGCAGGATCCATACCGCGAACGAGAGGTTGAACGCCGCGTTCACCAGGATCATCGCCAGCCAGGTGTCATTGATGCCGAGCGTGAAGAACTCCCGGATCAGACCGGTCACCAGCACCGTCGGCTGCAACATCTGGGTGACCAACACCAGCGCGAGGAATACCGCGCGGCCCGGAAACTTGTGCCGCGCTGTGTAATACGCGGCCGGGATGGCCACGAAGAGCACCAGCAGCGTGGCACACACCGAGATGATGATCGTGCTCACCAGGTTGTACGGCAGCGGCGTCTCGGGGGTGTCCCACATGGTGGCGTAGTTGTCCGGATGCCACTCCTGCGGCAGATATGTCGGTGGGATGCGCAGGATTTCGGCCCGGCTCTTCAACGATCCGAACACCATCACCACGAACGGGGTCAAGAACACGACCGCGAGGACCACGCCCACCGCGGTGAGTTCCCAGCGCCGCCGCCGTGATCGACCGGTCGGCGCCTCGACAACCGTTGTGTCCGGCGGGATTTCCACACCTTCGATGCGAATGTCGGCCTGCGTAGTCATGTGCGCACCTCACCTGCGTAGGTCGTGCTCATCAATCCACCTGCTGGGTCGGCTTGATGACCTTCACGTAGATCGCGATGATGACCACGATCAACGCGAAGTTGAGCACGCTCATGGCGGCCGCGGTATCGAGCTGCTGGTTCTGCCGAATCAGCTTGAATGTCAATGTCGTCGTCGTATCCGCACCGAAACCCGCGATGCTGCCGGTGATCACCTGCAGGATGGGCAGCGAGTTGAACACATTGATGATGTTGATGATCGTCGCCACCGCGATCGCCGGACGCAGTTGCGGCAGTGTGAGATAGCGATAGCGCTGCCACGCGCTGGCGCCGTCGACCCGACCGGCCTCATCGATCTCGGCCGGAATCGATTGCAGCCCAGCCAGAATCGTGTAGGTGGTGAACGGGATGGAGACGAATACCGCGACGCCGATCGCCACCAGGAATGCGGGGGTCGGCTGTTTGGTGAAGCCGTAGCCGCGATCCAACAGTCCGATATCGACCAGGAACCGGTTGGCGATGCCGACATCGGGATCGAGCAGGTAATAGAAGATGGTCGTGGTCATGACGACCGAGGCCGCCCACGGCACCAGGATCGCCATGCGCACCGCGGTGCGTCCCGGGAAATCCTTGTTCAGGAACTGCGCAAGCCCCGCCGAGAGCACCAGGGTGATCAGCACGACGCTGACCACCCAGACCACGGTGTGCACCAATACCGAACCCAATTCGCTGATATCGAACAGGTTTCGGTAATTGGCCAGCCCGGCGGGACCGCGGTCCTGGCCGTAGGCGCTCAGGTCCCGGGTGCTGGTCCAGACCATATATCCGACCGGGAACGCGACAATGGCCGCGACCAGCACCAGGGCAGGCCCGATCCACGGGACCGCCCGCAGCGTCGAATTCTTGCCCAGCAGTACCCGGGTCGCTCCATCCGATTTGCGGCCCGCCCGGGGACCTGCGTGGGCCTGCCCCTCGCCCACCGCTATTTCGCTGCTTCCTGAATCCGCTGCAACACCTGGCCCGGGTCGGCACCCTGCGCGATGGTGCCCATCTGCTGATGCATGGCACCCTGCGCCGCAGCCCATTTCGGGTTGTTGCTCGGATAGAACTTGGCCACCGGCAGGGTCGCCGCGAAGGCCTTGGTCACCGGGTCGTCGGCGAGCACGGTGGTGGCACTGGTCGTGATCGGGATGAAGTGCTCGTTCTTGACGAAGTTCGAGTACACATTCGCCGAATAGAAGAAGTCGAGGAACTTCTTGATCGTCTCGGCCTTCTTGCCGTCCTTCTTGAATGCCATCAGGTGATCGGCCACGCCGAGGGTGACGGGCGCGCCGTCCTTGGTCGGCGAGGGCGCGGTGGCGTACTTCAGACCGGGATTCTTCTCGGCGATCTGGGCGATGGTGGGCGGCAGGCCCTCGATCATCCCGATCTTGCCCTGAATGAAGGAATTGATGACGTCCTTGCGATTGGTCGCACCCGGATTCGGCTGGGTGACACCGGCATCGATGACCTCGCGCATGGCCTTGACCCCCTCGAGATTCTGCGGGGTGTCCACGGTGATCTTGTCGCCCTCGGACCAGTTGCCGCCCGCGCCGAAGGTCCACAGTGACGTCTCGGCCTGCGATTCCTCACTGCCGAGCGGCAGGCCGTAGCCGGAGACGCCACCGCCGAGCGCCTGGATCTTCTTGGCGGCGTCGGCCAGTTCGGCCCAGGTCTTCGGCGGCGTGCTCACCCCGGCCTTCGCGAAGAGGTCGGTGTTGTAGAACAGCGTGCGCGTGGAGGCGAACAGCGGCATGGCGTACTGCGTGCCGTTCAGCGACGCGTTCTTGGCGAAGCCGGGCTGCACGTCCGACAGCACATTCGGCGAGACCACCTCGGATGCGGAATAGAGCATGCCGTCGCCGGCGAAGCTGGCGTAGGCGTCGATATTCAGCAGGTCCGGGGTGGTGGAGGTGGACTGCAGTTTCGTCTTGACCACATCGTTGATCGAATCCCACGACTCCAGTTGCAGCTTCACGTGATAGTCCGGGTTCTGCTTCTGGAAGTCGTCGATGATGCGGTCCCACAGGGCCTTCGTGCCGTTGGCACCGTCGCTGTAGCTGGGGGCCAGGAAGTTGATCGTCTTATCGGAGTCGGCCGAGTCTTTGGAGCCGAAGCCACAGGACGAGACGGCGAGCGCGAGGCCGGTAGCCATCGCGATCCCCGCGAGTACGCCGTGGAGGGGTCTTTTCACGAGCAGAACCTTTCAAATTTTCACTCCGGGCGCTACTGGACCGCCGATGATGGAGCGAACGAATCGACTGTCCAACAGGCTAGACCCAATAGTGATCATATGTGACTGATTCGATCGTAAATTTGACATGAACGATCACATCGGGTGATTCTGTTGTTGTGCCGATCTCCGCTCACCCCACCCCAGTGACTCATCTGGCCACCGAAGTCGCCACCCAGCCGAACGACTGGGTCCGCGCCGAGACCATCGCCGCCGAACACCGCGCCCTACTGCCCCAACCGGGCGAGCGCGTCGCCGTCATCGGTTGCGGCACTTCGCTGTTCATGTCCCGCGCCATCGCGTCACTGCGTGAGGGTTCGGGTCATGGCCCGACCGACGCCTGGCCCGCCAGCGAGGTCCGCGGCGGTCGTGATTACGACCGCTACCTCGTCATCTGCCGCTCCGGCACCACCACCGAGGTGGTCAACGCCATGCGGGAGATACCGACACACATTCCGCGCGCCGTCATATGCAGCAGTCCGGGCACCCCCGTGCTCGATCTCGGCGATCCGATCCTGATCGAGGAGGTCGACGAGCTTTCGGTGGTGCAGACCCGCTTCGCCACCACCACGCTGGCCATCCTGCGCTGGCACCTGGGCGAGGACCTGGGTTCCGCCATCGAGCAGGCGCGGGCCGTGCTGGCCGAAGACCCGACGACGTCACTGGCCGCTGTGCGCCACGCCGAGCAGATCAGCTTCGTCGGAATGGGTTTCGCGGCCGCGATCGCCGAGGAGGCGGGGCTCAAACTGCGTGAATCCTGCCAGTCCTGGACCGAGTCCTACCTACAGACCGAATACCGACACGGCCCGATCAGCATCTCCGCCCCCGGCCGCGCGGTCTGGGCCTTCGGGCCGCTGGTTCCCAATTTCGCGGCCGATGTGGCCGTCACCGGCGCCCATTTCGAACATCGCGATATCGATCCGATGGCCGATCTGGTCCGCGTCCACCAGCTCTGCGTGCTGCGTGCGACCGACCGAGGCCTCGACCCCGACCATCCCCGCAACCTCAACCGGTCCGTCGTCCTGGATCAGTGATCGGACCGGCTCCAATGCCCCGCGCGACCGACTCGCCCACGGCTGCGGACCCGATATCAGGAACTACTGTGCCGAAGATGGGAACGGAACAGCCCGAACGGGGAGCGCGCCCCTCGGAAATCCGCGCGGCTCCACCCGAAAGGCGAGCCACGCCCCCGACCGCCGTGCCCCGCGACGATCTCGCGGGCATGGATGCGGCCGGGGGATGGCAACGAGGCGGAGCCGACGGGGTGGGTGAATACAGCTCGGTGGTGCCGGACGCCGCAGCGGCGCCGGGGCCGGTTGCGGTACCGCCGCAACCGGTCCCAGCGTTGGGCGATGACCTGCTGGTGCTCGGCCTCGATGTCGGCGGCACCACCATGAAGGGCGAGATCACCGACGCTTCCGGCACGGTGCTGGCCTCCGGCGTCGTCGCCACACCGCAGGGCGAGGCCGCCTTCGAAACCATGGGCGCCCTCGGCGATCAATTGCTGGCCGAGCTGACCGATGACCAGCGCGACCGGGTCGCGCGCGCGGCCGTCCTCCTGCCCGGCATCGTCGATCCGATCCGCTCGATCGCGGTATTCAGCAGCAATGTCGGCTGGCGCGATGTGCACATCGGCGACCGGTTCACCCGTCGCTGGGGCATACCGGTGCTGATCGAACACGATGTCGCGGTGGCCGGATGGGCCGAATGGCGCTATGGCGCCGGGCGGGGCCACGACGATGTCTGCGTGGTCATTCTCGGCACCGGCATCAGCGGCACCCTCTCAGTTGGCGGTCACCTGGTGCGCAGCGGCTACGGGCAGACCGGCGAATACGGCCATATCCCGGTTCGGCATGCGGACGGATTGCGTTGTCCCTGCGGCAATATCGGCTGCGTGGAAACCGTTGCGTCGGGGGCGGCCATCGCCCGCGCCTACGCGCAGCGCACCGGCCACGAAACGGCAAGCGCGGCAGATGTTTTCGCACTGCTCGGCACCGATCCGGACGCCAAAGCCGTCGTCGACGACGCGATCAGCGCACTGGCCGACGGACTGCTCGGCCTCATCCACGCGGCCTGTCCCGAACTGATCATTCTCGGCGGCGGGCTCGCCGGAGCCGGCCCCGCCCTCACCGAACCACTGCACCACACCATCGCCGAGCGCCTGCGCGTTGTGCCAGCGCCACGAGTGGTGCTCGGCGAGTTCGGCGCTCGCGCGGGACTCATGGGTGCGGCCCTGTTCGCCAGGCGGGGAGCCCTGACGTGAGCCGGGTCGAGACGAATGCGGATCGAGCGCATCCGATGGGGTCCGTCCGCCTGCACCAGACGGCCAGCCCTGACGTACCCCAGAACGAGACGAATACGGATCGGTCACATCCAATGCGGTCCGTCCGGCCGCACCACGCGGGGAGCCCTGACATGACCCGGGTCGAGACGAGTACGGGTCGAGCGCATCCAATGCGGTCCGTCCGGCCGCACCACGCGGCCAGCCCTGACGTACCCCAGAACGAGACGAGTGCGGGTCGAGGGCATCCAGTGCGGTCCGTCCGGCCGCACCTAGCGGGAAGCCCTGACATGACCCGGGTCGAGACGAATGTGGGTCGAGCGCATCCGATGTGGTCGGTCCGGTCGCACCCGGCGGAGGTGTCCGCATGACGCTCGAGATTCGCGGACGGATCGTGTCGGCGACATCGGCATTCGACGACGGCGTGGTGTCCGTGCGCGCGGGGCGGATCGACCAAGTTTGTTCGCTCGCGGACTGGGTTGCCGCACATCCGGATTCGACCGTGCCGCCGTTCTCGGGCACGGTGCTGCCCGGACTTGTCGATATTCACAACCACGGCGGATTCGGGCATCGATTCGACACCGTAGACGCCGACGAGGCGCGGGCGGCCGCCGAGTTCCATCACACGCACGGCTCCACCACTGTGCTGGCCAGCGTCGTCACCGGGGCCGCGGCGGATATGGTCGCGCAGGTCGCGACGCTGCGCGATCTGGCCATCGACGGCACCATCGCCGGGATCCACGTCGAGGGGCCGTTTCTGGCGGCGGCGCGGTGCGGGGCGCAGGATCCCCGCTATCTGCTCGATCCCGATCCAGAGCTGACCGATCGATTGCTCGCCGCCGCCGACGGGCAGCTGCGGGTGATGACGCTCGCGCCGGAGTTGCCGGGATTCGACGCGGTGGCCCAGCGTCTTTCCGATAGCGGCGTGGTGGTATCGCTGGGCCACAGCGATACCGACTTCACCCGCTTCCAGCAGGCATTGCGCCCCAATGGATTCGGCAGCCTGGTCACCCACCTGGCGAACGGTATGCCGCCGCTGCATCACCGAGAGCCCGGTCCGGTGGCCGCGGCGCTGGTTGCCGCGACGCAGCGGCAGGCCGTCGTCGAATTGATCGGCGACGGTGTGCACATCGACTCGGGTTTCGGCGCATTGGTTTTCGCCACCGCACCCGGACAGGTCGCGCTGATCACCGATGCGATGCAGGCCGCTGGCATGCCCGACGGCGAGTACCGGCTCGGTCCACAGGTCGTCCACGTGACCGATGGTGTGGCCCGGGTGTCCAATGGCTCCATCGCGGGCGGCACCGCCCACCTCCTGAAATGCCTCACCTGGGCGGTCGACGCATGCGCCGTACCGCTGCGCGATGCTGTGATCGCCGCCACTTCGGTGCCGGCCGCGGCGGCGGGACTGGCCGATGTGGGCGATCTGCGGACCGACCAGTTCGCCGACCTGCTGATAGTCGATGACAATCTCCAGTTGCGCCGGGTGCTCAGACGTGGACAGTGGTTGACGTGATCCTCACCGTGACAATGAATCCCGCCTATGACATGACCTACCGCGTAGAGCATTTCGAACGCGGCCAGGCACACCGAGTCCGCTCGGTCGAACAGCGGATCGGCGGGAAGGGCATCAATGTGACGCGGGTGCTCAATCAACTCGGAAAGTACGCGCGCGCAACGGGTTTCTCCGATCACGTGTTCGCGGCCGCCGCCGAACTGGAGATGCCGGTCGACTTCGTGCACGCGCTGCCCTGGGTCCGGCGCACGGTGGTGATCAGCGAATCCGGCGACGGCACCGCGACCGCGCTATGGGAACCCGGCGCGCGCGTCTCGAATCCGCATGCCGCCGAACAGCTCTCGGTACGGGTCGCCGGAATGCTGCCCGATATCAACGGCCTGGTCATCTCCGGATCGCTGCCGGGCGGCATCGCACCCGGACTGCCCGCCGAAATCGCGCGCACCGCGATTGCCGCGGGCGTGCCGACCATCTGCGATGTCGACGGCGAATCACTGCGCCTGGCCACCCAGGTCCCGGGCATCATCCTGATGCCGAATACCGAAGAGCTGGAACGTCTCACCGGACGCGTCCCGGTGACTCCCGACGAAGTCGCCACGGCCGCATGGCCGCTCATCGAGCGCGGGGTGCGCGCCATCATCGCCACCCGCGGGGCCGAGGGCATGGTGGTGGTCACCGCCGAGGGCGCGTGGTCGGCCGTACTGCCCGAACCGCTCGCCGGAAATCCCACCGGCGCGGGCGATGCCGCGACCGCCGCGGTAATCGCGGCCCTCTCCGACGCGGACGGCCTGCCGGACTGGTCGGCCATCCTCGTCGACGCCGTCGCCACTTCCGCGGCCGCCGTCGTCATTCCGGTCGCCGGTGAGATCGACCGCTGCCTGCGCGCTCGCATCGCACCCACAGTTGTCGTCGAACGACTAGCCAGCCCGCAGGAGAAGTCCGCATGACCACCAGCCCCGTCCCGGACCTGATCGCCGCTGCCCATCCGGGCGGCCTCGGAGCCTTCAATGTGATCACGCTAGAGCATGCCGAGGCCATTGCCGCGGCCGCCGAGGCGGCGAAACGGCCGGTGCTGCTCCAGCTTTCGGAGAATACGGTGCACTACCACGGCGCTCTGGCGCCGATCGCCCTCGCCTGCCTGCGCATCGCCGCCGACAGCACCGCCGATATCGCCGTGCACCTGGACCACGCCACCTCGTTCGAACTCATCCGCGCCGCGGTCGAACTCGGCATCGGCTCGGTCATGTACGACGGCTCCACCCTCGATTACGCCGAAAACGTCTCCGCCACCGCCGATATCACCCGCTGGTGTCACGACCGCGAGGTCTTCGTCGAGGCCGAACTCGGCGAGGTGGGGGGCAAGGACGGCGCACACGCCCCCGGCGTTCGCACCGATCCGGACGAGGCCGTCGAATTCGTCGCTACTACCGGCGTGGACGCCCTGGCGGTCGCCGTCGGCTCCTCGCACGCCATGCACACCCGCACAGCCGAACTGGATAACGACCTGATCGCGCGACTGGCCGCGAAGGTGCCCGTCCCGCTGGTGCTGCACGGTTCCTCCGGTGTCCCCGACGCGGGTCTGCGAGCCGCGGTCGAATACGGCATGACCAAAATCAATATCGCCACCCGACTGAATGTCCTTGCCACCGAAGCGATCCGGACCACCCTGGCCGAGAGTCCCGCGCTCGCCGATCCGCGCAAGTACCTCGAGCCCGCACGCGGCGCGATCCGGTCAGAGGTCGTACACCTACTGCGCGTGCTCGCCGGGTAGGTCTCACCACCCCGGGGAAAGCATAGGCAGCCGACGGTGATCAGCAATGATACGATGAATTGCTCTTAGTTTAGCTAAAGATTTGCTGTCCGTTCGAGCTGTATCACCTGATGAAGGAATAACAACTCCATGGCTGTCATCCTGCAATCAGGAGAACAGCGCGCTGCCGGTGTGGGGACGCAGCACAAAGCCCCGCACAAGTTAACGCTCAGTGCCGCAATAGCATTCGCATCCCTGTCCATCGGCGCCTGGCTGGCCTTCCTGCGGCCCAACTGGCAGATGTACTGGCATCAAATAGATTTACAGGTCTACATGTGGGGCGGTACGGCCGCGGCGACGCATCCGGCGTTGCTGTACGACGGCCGCGGCCCGCTCGGCCTGCCCTTCCTCTATCCCGTCTTCGCCGCGTGGATCTGTGCCGAACTGTCGCGATTCCCCATCGACTACATCGGGACCGGTGTCACGATACTGACGATGGCATCGCTGTTCGTGAGCGTGTGGAGCGCCGCGAGACTCCAACAACATCGGCGCGGCGCCGGTTTGCTCGCAATAACCATCGCCGTCACCGGAGCCGCGATCTGGCTGGAGCCGGTTCAGCAGACCTTCCGATTCGGACAGCTCAGCGCGATCCTCATGGCATTGGTACTCGCGGATCTCGCCATCCCCAAGGAAAGTCGGTACCGCGGCATCCTCATCGGCATCGCGACGGGATTGAAGCTGACGCCCGCGGTCTTCATCGTCTACCTGCTCATCACCCGCCAATTCCGTGCCGCCGCAACGGCGGCCGCGACCTTCGCCGCGACGGTCGCGATCGGCTTCTGGTACCGGCCGACCCAGGCGCTGCAGTTCTGGACCACGACCACGACCTCGCAGAACCGCATCGGCTTCGCCTATGTGCAGAATCAGTCCATCAACGGCATGTTCGGCCGTCTGGAATGGTCGACCTGGGATGACACCACGGCCTCGTTCGTCTGCGCCGGTCTGCTCGCGATCGCCGGCATCGCGGCGGCACGAATCGCCCACCTGCGCGGCGACGAATTGCTCGGCGCGCTGCTCGCCGCCACGGTGATGCTGCTGGTCTCGCCGATTTCCTGGACCCACTACTGGGTGTGGATCGTGCCGGCACTGCTGTGGTCGAGCCACGCGCTGCGGCATCGACCGCTCGGTCTCCGGATCGGCGTTCCGGCGGTCATCTACCTGTTCGTCTTCGCGTGGCCGCTACAGGTCGATCGGGTCGGATCATGGGATCCGGAACTGCCGCTGCTGCCCCAGGGCTTGATCTGGCTGGTACCGCAGACCGAAGGCCGGGAATTCCGTTGGACGCCATGGCAATTCCTGCTCGGCGATTCGTACACCCTGCTCGCCACCATCGCACTCGTCGCCGCGATCGTCTGGCTGCTCCCGCTGAAACCGCGGTCCCCGCAATTGCCCGATGAGGCTATTGCGGACCGGCGGCGCGAGCGAGGGATCGGCGCCGCCGGTCGGCAGAGAAGCGGTCCGAGCAGTGAACCGCCGGGGTCGAGCGAATTGGAAGCCGTGGGGTAAGGCCCTGTTCGCTGGGGCCCGCTTCCATTCGCCGACCCCCTCATACTGCTCGGACAACCTCGAGAATGTTGGCGATCCAGCTGTGAATCGGCTGGGAAATCGTCAACTGGCGCTGCCGGTGGACGGGCGGGCCTGCCGCTGCCGCTCGCACTCCTCATGGTCGGCGTCGGAGCGGTCCGGCCCCTTCAGGCTGCAACCCTGTCGGTTATATCCCGCTGCGTCACGACCCCAGCGGTCATAACCCCACAGGTCATAGCCGAGCCGGTCGTAGCCGAACCGGTCACGGCCCGCGTGGTCGTAGCCCGAGCTGTCGAAGCCCTCGCGGTCATAACCCCAGCGGTCGCGACCCGAGCGGTCATAGCCGGAATGGTCATAACCCGCATGGTCGTAACCCGAGCGGTCGTAACCATCGGGACCGTAACCGTCCGGACCGTAGATGTCGGGCGGCGGGGTCGGGCTCTGGGGAGTCGGGGTCTGTGTCGGCACCGGCGCTTGCGTGGGCGCGGGCTGCGTCGGCACCGGAGCCTGGGTCGGCACCGGAGCCTGAGTTGGGATCGGGGCCTGGGTGGGAATCGGGGCGGGCGCCGGCGCCGCCGTAGGGGCGCCGGTGTCCGGGGTAGCGAATGCGGGCGCGATAACCGCCGCGGGAGCGAGTGCCAATGTCCCGGCGGCAACGGTCTGCACCAGCATCCGTCGTACCGTGCGTGAACTCGTCGTCCACAGCACCATGATCGACCTCCTTCTCGAATCGGAGCGCGACGTCGCGCTCCGATCGGACTATCGGTCGGTCGTCCAGCATTGGTACCGGAGGAGATCTATGCCACACCGAATATCGTTTCACCGCAAGAAAACTCGCGGTGCGGCGGGCTATTCCGCTGCGGAGTCGGGAGATTCGGTATCGGTCAGCGGGGTCGCCAGCGGCCAGCCGCCCGCCGCCAGATGTGAAGCGACCCTGGCGATATCGTGCGCGTCCGGCTGTTCCTTCGCCATCCGCGTGATCGCCGCCTCGATATCGGCGTGGCTGATCTCGCTGTCCGGATTGGAGTCCACCAACTCCTCGGCGATCGCGACCACCTCGTAATCGGTCAGATGGCGGTGCAGCACCGCGAACAGGGCAACGTAATCCGACCGCGGAATCCCCTGCGGATATCCGGCCCGCAGCCAGCCGATGACCCGGCCGAGCAGATTCGGTCGGACCTGAGCGGATTTCGCTGGTTCTGTCACATTGCGCCCTTCTTACTGTCCAAACAGATGAATACCGAACTTAGCGGCCAGAAACGCCTTCGCGGTGTAAAGAATTCCGGTAACAATCGCGCCGATGATCAGTGCGAAGCAGGCGTAGGCGCCGACCAGCGCCGGGTAACTGCGCTGGGCGGTACGACCGTCCACGGCCACCGTATCGGCGACCGACCACAGCCGCACACCGACCGCGAAGACGATCGGCAGCCCCGCGCCGAGCAGTAGACCCGCGACGGTCACCTTCCACAGCGCGTTCAGATTCGTGACGAGTGTGTGCACGGTGCGCCTCCTCAGACCTGCGCCGAACGGCTACCGGGTGCATTGGCTGACCCCGCGGGCGGCGCGAGCCCGTCGGCGTGTCGCCCATCCTCCGCGACCGAGGGCGTCGTGGCGTCCTTCGCAACTTCGGTGCCGACGTCGGGCGTGTCGGTCCCACCGGGCCATTCGTTGACATTACTGGTGTCCACCGGATCCCGCCGCGACCGCAGATACATCACCACCGACAGCGCGATCAGCAGTGCGAACACCACCAGCACCCCGGGCAGTCCGCCGATGACATGCGCGATGGCCCAGCACACCGCACCGGCCACGCCCGCGAGTGGCAGCGTCAGCAGCCAGGCGACGGTCATCCGGCCCATCACACTCCAACGCACCTCCGCACCCTTGCCGAGCCCGGTCCCGAGAATCGATCCGGTCGCGGTCTGCGTGGTCGAGAGCGGCAGCCCGAAGTGGGCGGAGGTGAGGATGATCGCGGCGGAGGAGGATTCGGCGGCCAGCCCCTGCGGCGAGTCGATCTCGACGAGCCCCTTGCCCAGGGTGCGGATGATCCGCCAGCCGCCGAGGTAGGTGCCGGTCGCGATGGCGACGGCGCAGGCCGCCATCACCCACAGCGGCATCTCGTCGTTCTTGTTGAGCGTGCCGTGCGCGACCAGCGCCAGGAAGATGACGCCCATCGTCTTCTGCGCGTCATTGGTGCCGTGCGCCAGCGAGACCAGCGCGGCCGAACCGATCTGCCCCCAGCGGAAGCCCTCGGTCACCTTGCCGGGATCGGAACTCCTGGTGATCCGGTACACGGCCCAGGTGCCGATCGCGGAGACCAGCGCGGCCACTATCGGCGCGAGCAGGGCGGGCAGCACGATCTTGGCCAGCACACCGTCCGCGCCGTGCGCCCAGATCACCCCGCCCCAGCCGAGTGCGGCGATGGTGGCGCCGATCAGTCCGCCGAACAGTGCGTGCGAAGAACTCGACGGCAGGCCGAACAGCCAGGTGAGCAGATTCCACAGGATGCCGCCGACGAGACCGGCGAATACGATGATCAGCAGCGCCTCGCCGTGGACGGCGTCGAGCCGGACAATGCCCTTGGCCACCGTCGCGGCGACCGCGACCGACAGGAAGGCGCCGATCAGATTCAGGACCGCGGATACCGCGACCGCGATCCGTGGCCGCAGTGCGCCGGTGGCGATGGAGGTCGCCATCGCGTTGGCGGTGTCGTGGAAGCCGTTGGTGAAATCGAATGCGAGTGCCGTGACGATGACGATCAGGAGTACCAGTAGGTCCGCGGTCACCCCTCCAGTGTGCGGCACTCGCGATCGGGATTGCCATGCGGTTGCCGCCTGTCGGGACACATTTCCGATCGGCTACCGTGGATCTGGTCTCTACCTGCCGAGGCCCGCGCAACCGACCGGTGCTGGCTCGCCAGCGAAGCGTTTATCGATCCATGAATCGGCGGCCGGAATACCCGTAGCGCCGACGATCGGATACGCACTGAGGTACGTCTCGGAAACCCCTATCCGGCAACAGTCGTCGTAGTGGTGTCCGGCTCCGGCCGAGGAACTCCTTCCGAACCTGTACCCGACCGAATCGGGAGTCGGTCCGGCCCGCCTGCCGCGCGATCTGCGGGAAGCACACCGAGGCAACCTGCCCCGACAATTCGGGGTACCGGGGTCGGCAGCCGAATATGTAGCGTTCGACGCGTCTTTCGGGCGCAATCGCTCGAAACGGGGATAAGGGAGACTTCACATGCAGCACATCCGCACGGCCGTACGCGTCGGCGCCGGCGCCACCCTGTTGGCCGCGGCCCTGGCATCCGGTATCGGCACCGCGTCCGCACAGATCAGCTTGGAGCCCATGGCGCCGGCCGCCGAACCGAGCCCGGTCGCGCAAACGCCCTGCGTCAACACCGACCCATCGCAGCCCACGTTCAACATCATCGCGTGCCTGGTCAGCCTGTCGGCCTCGGGTTCAACCAAATAGCATCGGCAATCCACCTGGCTCAGGGCAGCAGGGCGCGAACCGTCTCGATGGTGTCGGCGTCGGCCGCCGTCTTGTCCGGTCGGTAGCGCACAACGCGGGCGAAGCGGAGGGCGACGCCGCCGGGATAGCGGGGGCTCACCTGGACGCCGTCGAGGGCGATTTCGACAACGAGCTCTGGCCAGAGGTAAACGGTGTATTGGTCGCGGGCGCGCTCGTGACGCGGGAATTCGGCGGTCTGCCATTGCAGGAGTGCGTCGGTGAGGCCCTTGAAGGTCTTGCCGACCATGACGGGATCGCCGGTTCCCGCGTCGCGGGCGCCGAGGTGCAGATTCGACAGGTATCCGGTGCGGCGTCCATAACCCCATTCGGCGCCGAGCACCAACAGGTCGAGGGTGTGCGTCGGCTTGATCTTCTGCCAGGATCGGCCGCGGCGGCCCGCGGCGTAGGGTGCGCTGAGCGATTTGATCATGACGCCCTCGTGCCCGGCGGCCAGCGCACCGTCGAAGTACTCGGCGGCCGCCTCCGCATCGGGCCGGATCAGGGCCGGGATGCTATGCGCGGCAGCCACCTTGGTCAATGCCGCGCGGCGCTCGTGCAGCGGGGCGTCGAGCAGATCCTCGCCGTTGAGGTGCAGACAGTCGAAGAAGTACGGGTGCAGCAGCAGTTCCCTGGTCGAGCTGATCTCGGCGAAGCGGCTCATCGTCTCCTGGAACGGACGCGGACGGCCGGAATCGGTGAGCGCCAACGTTTCTCCGTCGAGCACCACGCTCGTGCAATCGAGCTGGGCGACCAGGTCGACCAGTTCCGGCACGCTCGCGGTGATATCGCGCAGCGTCCTGGTGAACACCCAGACCCGCGTGCCCTCGCGATGCACCTGGATGCGCGCGCCGTCGAGTTTGTGCTCGACACTCACCTCATCGCCGAATTCGGCCATCGCTTCGTCCAGCGTGGCACCGGGCGAGGCGAGCATGGGCTGGATCGGGCGGCCGACCTCGAGCCGGAACTCGTTGAGCGCATCGACCCCACCGGTCAGCGCGGCCACGGCCGTCACGGGCAGCTGCCCGGACAGCATGTACGCCCGCCGGACCAGCTCGATGGGTACCGCCGCGGCGACCGCTACCGCCTCGGCGACGATCGCGGTGAGCGCGCCCTGGCGCAATTCGCCGCCGAGCAGGCGCATCAAAAATGCCTGCTGCTCAGCGGTGGCGGCGGTCCACATCGTTGTGAGCAGTTCCTTGCGCCGGTTCGTGGAGCCGGGACCGGAGGTGGTGGCCAACTCGCTCAGTGTCGTGTCGACCGACGAAACCGTCAGCGTCGCAAGCGCACTCGGCGCACAGTCGAGGTTTGTCAGTGTGCGCCAGCCGGTGCCGACGCGGCCCTGCCGCAAGTCACCCGAGACCCAGGCGACCACCGGCTCTAGCTCATCCGGGGCGGCAGCGGACAATAGTGCGGCCAGGGTGGCGATCTTCGTCTTACGGGACCGGGTCGCACGGACGGTCTCCGAGGCCTGCACGACATCCGAGAACAGCACCAGTCGACGGTAACCCGAGGGTGTGACATATCGCTCAGCACTGGTGCTAATTACCCATTGGCAACGTTGCGAAGGCGCTCATAAACTGGACGCATGGCCAAGACTTACGTCGGGGCGCGGCTTCGCCAGCTGCGTACCGAACGAGGGCTGAGCCAGGTCTCACTCGCCCAGAAGCTGGAGATCTCGGCGAGTTACCTCAATCAGATCGAACACGATGTGCGCCCGCTCACCGTGCCGGTACTGCTGCGGATCAGCGAAGTATTCGGCGTCGACGCGACCTTCTTCTCCTCCCAGGATGACACCCGGCTCATCGCCGAACTCCAGGAGGTCGTGATGGACCAGGAGCTCGGCATCGAGGCCGATACCCAGGAGATCGCGGATATGGTCTCCGCGCACCCGAGCATGGCGCGGGCACTGGTCAATATGCACAACCGGTACCGCAATACCTCCGCGCAGCTGGCCGCCGCCACCGAGGACCGTTTCGCCGACGGTTCCGGCAGTGCGGCGATCAGCAAGCCGCACGAGGAGGTGCGCGACTTCTTCTATCAGCGGCAGAACTACATCCACGAATTGGATACCGCCGCAGAGGAACTCACCGCCCGCATCCGCTTCCACGGCGGCGATGTGAACAGCGAGATCGCACGCCGTCTGCGCGCGCACGACGTGCGCATCGTCGAGCGGATCGACCTCGGCGAGGGCGTGCTGCACCGCTACGATCCCGACACCCAGCGGCTCGAGATCGCGCCGCACCTGTCCGGCGGCCAGCGCACCTTCAAACTCGCCGCCGAACTCGCCTACTTCGAATGCGGCGATCTGCTCGAAAAGCTGGTGGAGGAGGGCAATTTCGCCTCCGAGGACACCCGCAAGTTGGCCATGCTCGGCCTGGCCAACTACTTCGCCGCCGCAACCGTATTGCCCTACACGCACTTTCACGAGGTCGCCGAGGATTTCCGATACGACATCGAGCGACTTTCGGCCTTCTTCACCCAGAGCTACGAGACGATCTGCCATCGCCTCTCGACGCTCCAGCGGCCCAAGCTGCGCGGGGTCCCGTTCTCGTTCGTACGCGTCGACCGGGCAGGCAATATGTCCAAACGCCAGTCCGCCACCGGATTCCACTTCTCCGCCAGCGGCGGCACCTGCCCGCTATGGAACGTCTACGAAACCTTCGCCTATCCGGGCAAGATCATGACCCAGATCGCCCAGATGCCCGACGGTCGCAAATACCTCTGGGTCGCCCGAACCGTCGAACGCCGCGCGACCCGATATGGCCAGGCCAGCAAGACCTTCGCGATCGGCCTGGGTTGCGAACTACGCCACGCGGGCCGGGTCGTCTACGCCGACGGCATCGACCTCGACGAGGCCAAAGCCACCCCGATCGGCGCAGGCTGCCGCGTCTGCGAACGCGCCAACTGCCCCCAACGCGCCTTCCCCCCACTGGGCAAAGTCCTCGACATCAGCGAACACCGCAGCTCAGTCTCCCCCTACGTCCTCAAATAGCCCACGCCCCCTCACCCCCGCGAGCGCAGTCAAATGGCGGCTCACCCCACCAACAACCACCATTCGACTCACCTCGAAACGCTCGAGAACGCAACCACAGCCAGTCGACCAAGCTGGAAGCCGCCTGCCTGCCCACTCGACTGCGGGAGGTAAGCCGGGTACGGCACACGACGCGCCCAGCACTGCAACAGCAAAACCACGGAACGCCAAACCATCCGGGGTCCGCACCCCCTGGAAGTAGGTGCAGAACAACAGGACCTACCGCAGCCCACCCAACCCGAACGCCACCACCCACCCCCCTCAACTGGACGTGTGATCACGTGGAATCTGTGGCGGCATCGCCCGAGAAGCCCCCGCCACCAGTGCCACCTGATCTTGATCGCGAGCGCAGGTGGCGGTTCAGCCCCATGAGGGTAGTCAAGGGGGGTCGGGATCGGCTGGGACTTCGGCCATTTCCCTACGTTCGACTACGGCCGCACCCTTTGTGGGTGCGGCCGTTGTGGTGAGCGCTCAGGCTGTTCGGGTTGGGCGCTGGATTCGAATACCGAGGAGGGTGAGGGCCAGTGCCAGGACCAGTAGGGTCGCAAGGGTCCAGGCCAGCACCGAAAAGCCGTGGGGCGCAGCGGCAGCGGCGACCAGTGGTCCGGCGGTGGCGCCGACGTAGAAGCTGAACATCGCGACCGACGACGCTGCGGCGCGGGCTTCGCCGCCCAACTCCCCCGCGGTCTGCAGCACCGCCGGTGCGATAACACCCAAGCCACCGACCAGCACCGCGAGCAAAACCGTCAGCACCGCGAGGTGGGTGCCCTCGAAAGTTGCGATCACCATCGCCGTCGCGGCGACCAGCACGCCGAGCACCATCTGCCCCGGCTTGGTCAGGCGCGAGAGCGGAATTGCCAGCAGCGGCAAGGCGAACATCACCGGCAGCGCACCGGCCCGCAGCGCGAGCAGTTCGCCGGAACCCTTGACCAGACCGGTGATTTCGATGCCGGTGTACACCCCGACCATTACCGCCATGGCCAGCGCGCCCGCGGCCAGCATCGGCAGCAGCGCCTTGATGCGCAGCACCGCGGGGATCGCGGCATAACTGTGCACGAGCGGCTTGTCCCGGCCGGTGGGCGCATCGTCGAGCATGACGGCACGCAGAACGAAGGCGAGCGCCACGAAGACGACTGCCGAACCGATGAACATCGTGCGCCACGGCAACGAGGCGACAACGGCTTGCGAGGCGATCTGCGCCAATACCGTCGCGGCCAGGAAGGATGTGGCCACCGACATGGTGACCACCGCGCGATGCGCCGGGGCGATACGTGTGGCGATGTAGGCCATGATCGCGGGCGGAATCGATCCGACGACCAAGCCCTGCACCACCCGCAGTCCGACCGCGATCGGAGCACTGAATGATAGACCGGTCAACAGTGTGACCACCGCAGCGACGATCATGCCGGTGACCAGTACCCGGCGGTGGCCGTAGCGATCCGAGAGCGGACCGAACAGCACGAAGCCACCCGCATAGCCGAAGGCGAAGGCGCTGATGATCCAGGTCATCACCCCCGCACCCACGTTCCAGTCCGCCTTCATGGCCGTGAACAGGGGAATCGGGATGTACATCTGACCGGTGGCCAACAGGGCGGACAGGACGAAGACGGGGAGGGTACGCCCGGTGTGCGCACGTGGTGACGCGCTGCGGATGCGCGCCCGGGCCGGAATACCGGCCGGAAGCTGAAGTGTCGGCGTTGCCATAGCGACGAAGGTAGGCCCACGACACGGCCGCTGTCAACCAAATAGTTGGTTTAATGAGATGGTAAAGTCGCGGTCATGACGGTCACGATGAAACGAAGCGACGCGACCAAGCAGGCCCTACTGCGCGCCGCGCGTGACGAATTCGCCGAATACGGCCTGGCCGGCGCGCGGGTCGATCGGATCGCGGAGGCGGCCGGAGTGAACAAGGAGCGCATCTACGGCCTGTTCGGCAGCAAGGACAAGCTCTTCGACGTCATCCTGATCGACACGATGCGCGAGTTCATGGATGTGGTCCAGCCGTTGGCCGACACCGAACCCGGCGAGTACGTGGGCAAACTGTTCAACTACCACCGCGAGAACCCGCAGCTGCTGCGACTATTGCTCTGGGAGGGCCTGCACCGCGGCGCCGACGCGCACGACGTCGACGGCTGGCGCGCCCAGCACTACGTGCGGAAATTCGACCGCGCCAAAGAGCAATTCGACGTCGACGCCAGCCATGCGGGCCGGCTGCTGCTCGCGCTGTGCGGCCTGTCCAACTGGACTCTCGCGGTCCCGCAGACCACCCGCCTGCTGCTCGGCGAGGACGCCGAGAACCGGGACGCGACCCGGGAATTCATGATGGAGTTCGCCAGGGCGGCTATGCGGCGGGACAAATCGGTACCCCATCGCGAGCCGGTCAACGAGTTGACCACCGAACCCGCCACCCCAGTTGACGAACCCGGCCCGGCAGCCGAGATCGAGGCGACCGACCCCGTCGACCGCGCCGCCCAGCGGCTACGCGAGGCCCAGGCCGCGGCCGACACGGCCCGCGACGAACTCGCCGCCGCCCTGCGCGGCGCACACGCCGAAGGCGCCAGCGCCAACCAACTCGCCCGCCGAGTCTCGGGCACCCTCTCCCGGCCGGTCGTACTCAAACTGCTGGCGGAACAATGAGTAGAACGCCGAAATCCACTGCGTAACAGCAGATTCCGGCATTCGCCGGCGCGCAGGTCAGAACGCGGCTTCGTCCAACTCCATGATGTCGTTATCGATCGCGGCGATGATGTTCTTCACCGCCGTCAGCTCCGGCAGCACGTTCTTCGCGAAAAAGCTTGCGACGGTTACCTTTCCGGCATAGAAGGCCCGGTCCTTCACCGGCGCCTCGGCGGCCAGTGCGGCGGCCGCGATCTCGGCCTGCACCAGCAGCCGCCAGCCGATGAGCAGATCGCCGACCGCGAGCAGGAAGCGCACCGAGCCGAGCCCGACCTTGTACAGCTCCTTCGGATCCTGTTGGGAAGCCATCAGATATCCGGTGAGCGTTGCGGCCATCGCCTGCACATCGGCGACCGCGGTGGCCAGCAGCGCCCGCTCGGCCTCGAAGTGACCGGTCTTCGCCTCCAGAAATGCGGCGATCTGCCCGTTGACGTGGGCGAGCGCCACCCCTTTATCGCGAATGATCTTGCGGAAGAAGAAGTCCTGCGCCTGGATGGCGGTGGTGCCCTCGTAGAGCGAGTCGATCTTCGCGTCGCGGATGTACTGCTCGATCGGGTAGTCCTGCAGGTACCCCGAACCACCCAGCGTCTGCAGCGATTCGGTCAGGTACTGGTAGGCCCGCTCGGAACCGACGCCCTTGACGATCGGCAGCAGCAGATCGTCGACCCGGTGTGCCAATTCGGCGTCCGCACCCGAAACCAGCTGCGCCACATCGGCATTCTGATGCGCGGCGGTGTACAGGTATACCGCGCGCAGACCCTCGGCGTAGGCCTTCTGCATCGCCAGTGAACGCCGCACATCCGGATGGCTGGTAATGGCGACGCGCGCGGCCGCCTTATCCGACATCTGCGTCAGATCCGCGCCCTGCACGCGCTCCTTGGCGTAGTCGAGGGCGTTGAGGTAACCGGTGGACAACGTGCCGGTCGACTTGATGCCGACCACCATGCGGGCGTTCTCGATCACCTGGAACATCTGCGCGATGCCGTTGTGCACCTCGCCGACCAGCCAGCCCTTGGCGGGCACATCGGTCGCGCCGAAGGTCAGCTCACAGGTGGGCGAGGACTTCAGGCCCATCTTGTGCTCGAGGCCGGTCACGTAGACGCCATTGCGGTCGCCCAGCTCGAGCGTCTCGTGATCGAAGAGATATTTCGGCACATAGAACAGCGAAAGGCCCTTGGTGCCGGGACCGGCGCCTTCGGGGCGGGCCAGCACCAGATGGAAGACGTTCTCGGCCGTGTCGCCGACATCGCCGCCGGAGATGAAGCGCTTGACGCCTTCGATATGCCAGGAGCCGTCCTCCTGCTTGATCGCCTTGGTGCGGCCAGCGCCGACATCGGAACCGGCATCGGGTTCGGTCAGCACCATGGTGCCCGCCCAGCCGCGATCGTAACCCTTTGTGGCCCACTGCTTCTGCTGCTCGGTGCCGACATTGAACAGCACCGAGGACATCACCGGGCCCATATTGAAGAAGCTCGCCGACGGGTTGGCGCAGGTGAGCATCTCGTTGACCGACCAGACCACCGCGGCGGGCGCGGGCGTGCCGCCCATCCCCTCCGGCATGCCGAGCCGACTCCAGTCGGCCTCGTGCACGGCCGCGACGGTCTTGCGTAGCGCCTCGGGCACCGAAATCGAATAGGTTGCCGGATCGTAGACCACCGGGTCGCGGTCGGCCGCGGCGAAGGACTCCGCCACCGGCCCCTCGGCCAGCCGCTTCACCTCGGCGAGGATCTCCCGCACGGTATCCGAATCAAGATCGCCATAGGCACCCGTATCCAGGAGCTTCGCCAGCCCGAACACCTCGAACAGGTTGAACTCGATATCCCGAACGTTCGCCTTGTAGTGACCCACCCGGTCCTCCTCGACTCACGCCTCCCCGGCCTCGGCGGCAAGGGGATCGACGTTTTGACGTTGTACAAAACGAGACTGCCGTACCGCTGTCTTGCTACGCAACCGTAGCCACAGTGGGCCCTCACACACGTTCACTGAGCGACTATCACAAACGTTCACACGCCGGAAACAGACGAAACGGACTCGTCACCGAGAGATATTCCGTCGCAATAACTTCTGTCTAACGTTCGCTCCACGAATACAGCCTTTGTATACAACCCGGTCTACAGCGATGACCGGGACAAAGGCGGGCGTATTCGACACGGCGCACGCAGCGCCGCCGAACACCTGATGAAGTGAGAAGGGCCCGCCCAATGCCAGAATTCCGTGACATTCATCGATCGCGTTCCCGTCGTGTCGGCAAGGCGCTGGTCGCACCGACGGCCGTCGCACTCGCCGGTCTGTTACTGACCGGCTGCGGCGCCAAGGACGACGCCTCGACCAGCGGTTCCAACGCCGCGTCCTGCGTCGATACCTCCAAGGACTCGATCAAAATCGGTTCACTGCACTCCCTGTCGGGCACCATGGCGATCTCCGAGGTCACCGTCGCCAATTCGACCAAGCTGGCCGTCGACCAGATCAACGCCGCGGGCGGGGTCATGGGCAAGAAGCTCGACCTGGTGCTCGAGGACGGCGCCTCCGACCCGAAGACCTTCGCGGAGAAGGCCGAGAAGCTGATCAGCTCCGACTGTGTCGCCGCGGTATTCGGCGGCTGGACCTCGTCGAGCCGAAAGGCCATGAAGCCCAAGTTCGAGAGCCTGAACTCACTGCTCTACTACCCGGTCCAGTACGAGGGCCTGGAGGACAGCAAGAACATCTTCTACACCGGCGCGACCACCAACCAGCAGATCCTGCCCGCGCTGGATTACCTGAAGCAGAAGGGCATCAAATCCCTCTACCTGGTCGGCTCGGACTACGTCTTCCCGCAGACCGCGAACCGGGAGATCAAGGCCTACGCCGCGGCGAACGGCATCGAGATCAAGGGTGAGGACTACACCCCGCTCGGCTCCACCGACTTCTCCACCATCGTCAACAAGGTCCGTAATGCCAAGGCGGGCGCGGTATTCAACACTCTCAACGGCGATTCGAATGTGGCCTTCTTCCGCGAGTACACCAATGCGGGCCTGAAAGCCGCTGATATGCCGGTGGTTTCGGTGTCCATCGCCGAGGAAGAGGTCGCGGGCATCGGCGCGCAGAACATCGCGGGCCAGCTGACGGCGTGGAACTACTACCAGACCGTCGACACCCCGGTGAACAAGAAGTTCGTCTCGGATTACAAGGCCGCGTTCGGTGGCGACAAGCCGACCTCGGATCCGATGGAGGCCGCCTACGCCTCGGTCTTCCTGTGGAAGAACACCGTCGAGAAGGCGAAGTCGTTCAAGGTGGCCGATATTCAGGCCGCGGCCGACGGCGTGACCTTCGAGGCCCCGGAGGGCCCGGTCACCGTCGACGGCACCAACCACCACATCACCAAGACCGCCCGCATCGGCGAAATCCGGCCGGACGGACTGATCTACACGGTGTGGGACTCGGGCAAGGCCGTCACGCCGGACCCGTACCTGAAGTCCTACGAGTGGGCCAAAGGCCTCAAGTAGTCGACTGGCGCCGGGTGCGGGCTGTGTGAGGGGGCCCGCACCCGGCCGACCCCGTTAGGAATCCACTATGGACGTGTTGATCGGCCAGCTCTTCACCGGGCTGAGTCTGGGATCCATTCTTCTGCTCGCCGCGCTGGGCCTTTCACTGACCTTCGGTCAGATGGGCGTGATCAACATGGCGCACGGCGAATTCATCATGGCGGGGTGCTACACGACTTATGTTGTGCAGAAGGTCATCTCGTCGACCGGGGTATCGCTGGTCGTTTCGCTGCTGATCGGCTTCCTGGTCGGCGGTCTGCTCGGCGCGGCCCTGGAAATGGGGCTGATCCGCTGGATGTACGACCGGCCGCTGGACACACTGCTGGTCACCTTCGGTGTGGGACTGGTGCTGCAACAGGCGGCCCGCGACATCTTCGGCGCACCCGCCAAGAACGTGCTCGCTCCCGATTGGCTGAGCGGTGGTGTCACCATCCTCGGCGCGGTGGTGCCGAAGACCCGCATCTTCATTCTCGTGCTCGCGGTCGTCGCGGTGACCGCGCTGGCCACCGTGCTGAAGACGACCCCGCTGGGTCGGCGCATTCGCGCGGTTGTGCAGAACCGCGGTTTGGCCGAGACCAGTGGCGTTTCCAGCCGCGTCACCGATATCAGCACCTTCTTCATCGGCTCCGGCCTGGCCGGGGTCGCGGGCGTCGCGCTGACCCTGATCGGTTCGACCAGCCCGACCATCGGGCAGAGCTATCTGATCGATGCCTTCCTGGTGGTCGTGATCGGCGGACTCGGGCAGATCAAGGGCACGGTGATCGCGGCATTCGCACTGGGGCTGCTGAATTCGTACATCGAGTACTCCACGACGGCCTCGATCGCGAAGGTGATCGTCTTCATCATCATCGTCATCTTCCTGCAGGTTCGTCCGCAGGGGCTGTTCACCGTTCGGACGAGGAGCCTGGCATGACCACACGTTGGCGCGCACACCCTTCGGTGACCGCATGGGGCGGCTTCATCGTCGCGGCGATCCTGCTGTTCGCGGTCGCGCCCGCCCTGCTCAGCGACTTCCGACTCAATCTGCTCGCCAAGTTCCTGTGCTTCGCGATTGTGGCCGCGGGCATCGGATTGGCTTGGGGCCGTGGCGGAATGCTCACTTTGGGCCAGGGCGTGTTCTTCGGCATCGGCGCCTACATCATGGCCATGCATATGCAGATGGCCGATGCCGCCCGGCTGCACAACGACGTGCCGGAGTTCATGGAGATCGCCGGTATCCGCGAATTGCCGTCGTTCTGGCGGCCTTTCGCATCCGGCCCGGTCGCCCTGATCGGCATTCTGGTGCTGCCCGCGCTGATCGCGGCGGCACTGGGCTATGGCGTCTTCAAGCGCCGGGTCAAGGGCACGTATTTCGCGATCCTGAGCCAGGCGCTGGCCGCGGCGCTGGCGATTCTGCTGACCGGTCAGCAGAAGATCGGCGGATTCACCGGGCTATCGGACTTCCGCGCCTTCTTCGGCTTCAAGCTCTCGGATCCGGTGAACCGGCAGATGCTGTTCTTCATCGCGGCGGGCACATTGCTGTTGGTGGTCGCCGCCGTGCGTCAGCTCATGCGCAGCCGGTACGGCGAATTGCTTGTGGCCGTTCGTGATCAGGAGGAGCGGGTGCGCTTCCTCGGCTACGATCCGGCCAATATCAAGATTGTCGCCTATGTCGTCGCGGCATTCTTCGCTGGCATCGCGGGGGCGCTGTTCACCCCGATCGTCGGCATCATCTCCCCCGCCGATATCGGTGTCGTACCGTCCATCGCCTTCATCATCGGTGTCGCGATCGGCGGGCGGACCACACTGCTCGGGCCGGTGCTCGGCGCGATCGGCGTGGCCTGGGCGCAGACCGCGCTCTCGGAGGAGTTCCCGTCCAGCTGGACCTACCTGCAGGGTGTGTTGTTCATCGTGGTCGTCGGATTCATTCCGGCGGGTCTGGCCGGGGTGTGGCCGATGCTGAAGGGTGTGCTGGACAGCAGGTTCCGCAAAAGTGTCGAGTCCACACCGGTCGTCGTCGACGAACCACTGCCCGAAGTCGTGCCGGTTTCCGAGGAGAAGGTGGAATCCCGATGAATACAGCATCGCGTAGCGATTCGGTGGGGGGCGATGGTCGGGCGACCGGCGGGAACACGCATGAACCGAAACCCGGCGGCAATGCGGGCATGTCCAGCGAATACCTTGAAATCCGAGGTCTCTCGGTAAGTTTCGACGGGTTCAAGGCCGTCTCCGACGTGGATCTCACCGTGCTGCAAGGCGATCTCCGGTTCCTCATCGGCCCCAATGGCGCGGGCAAGACCACGCTCATCGATGCGATCACCGGTCTGGTGCCCGCGAGCGGATCGGCGCAGAAGTCCGGCGTGGAATTCCTCGGCAAGAAGGTGCACCAGATCGCCCGGCTCGGCATCGGCCGAACCTTCCAGACGGCAAGCGTTTTCGAGCAGTTGAGCGTCTTGCAGAACCTCGATATCGCGGCGGGGGCGGGTCGGTCGGCGCTGACGCTGCTGCGCCGACGCAAGTCGGTGCTGCCGAGTATCGAAGAGGCACTGGAGATCACCGGTCTCGGCGACCTGCGCGACAAACCTGCGGGCGTATTGGCACACGGGCAGAAGCAATGGCTGGAGATCGGCATGCTGCTGGTGCAGAACGCCTCGGTACTATTGCTCGACGAACCGGTGGCCGGCATGAGCGCCGAAGAGCGCGAGGAGACCGGAAATCTATTGCGGCGCATCGGCGGTGAACGCATCGTCGTGGTGGTCGAGCACGATATGGATTTCATGCGATCCTTCGCGACCTCGGTGACCGTGCTGGCCGCGGGCAAGGTGCTCAGCGAGGGCACCGTCGAACAGGTGCAGGCCGATCCGAAGGTGCAGCAGGTCTACCTCGGCACCGCCGCGGCCATCGGCACCGAACTGGAAGACGCGCAGACGGCGCGGGAGCTGACCGCAAAGGAGTCCGCCGATGCTTGAGCTCATCGACATCCATTCGGGTTACGGCCGGACCGAGGTGATCCACGGCGTATCGGTCACCGTTCCGGATGACAGCGTCGTAGCGATCATGGGCCACAACGGCGCGGGCAAGACCACGTTGCTGCGCACCGCAGTCGGGCTCATCGCCACCAAATCCGGCCAGATCAACTTCAACGGCGAATCGATCACCAAGATGTCGCCGTCACGCCGGGTCAAGCGCGGCATCGCGTATGTGCCGCAGGGACAACAGAGTTTCCCGCAACTGACCACGGCCGAGAATCTGCAAGTGGTGGCCGATGGCCGCAAGCGCGGCAAGGCCTTGATCGATGAATCGCTCGATCTGTTTCCGGCTTTGCGGGAACTGCTGACTCGCAAGGCGGGCTTGCTGTCCGGCGGTCAACGCCAGCAGTTGGCGATCGCCAGAGCGCTGATCACCGAGCCGAAGCTGCTCATTCTCGACGAGCCGACCGAGGGCATCCAACCGTCCGTGGTCGCCGAAATCGAGCGCACCATCATTGATCTGACCGGTCGCGGCGGACTCAGCGTGCTACTGGTGGAACAGCACATCGGCTTCGCTTTACAAGCGGCGCAACGCTATTACGTCCTGCAGTCCGGACGGGTGACGTCCACGGGCGAGGGCGGAGCGGGCGCGGAGACCTCGGTTCGCTCGGCGATGGCGATCTGAGCTGGCCGCCATGACGCGCAGGGGGCGGGTTCCGCTCAGCGAGCAGGTGTACGAATCGCTGCGGCGAGACCTGGCCACGGGGGCGATCGTGCCCACCGAACGGCTCGGCGAGGAACGCCTGGCCGAGATCTACGGGGTCTCGCGCACCCCGGTGCGGGAAGCACTGGCCCGGCTGCAGGCCGACGGACTGGTGCAGCGCCACGCCGATGGGCTGTATCCGTACCGGCCGCGATTGGAGGAGCTGGGCAATCTGTACGAGTTGCGGATTGTATTGGAGACCAGGGGAATTCAGCGGGTCATCGGTATCGTCGGCGAACCGGCACCGGCACACGACTTGTCGCTGGTGCGCGTGGAACTCGATATCTGGCGCGGATTTCGCGACGATCCACCCGAGCCGGGGCCCGCACTGGTCGCCGCCGACGAGCAGTTCCACACGAATCTGCTTGCGGCAGCGGGAAATACGGCACTTGCCGAAGCACTCACCGGTGTGTACGTCCGGGTGCGCCCGGTCCGAACCCTGGACCTGCCGACGCCCGAGCGGATCGCCACCATGACCGCCGAGCACATCGCGATCGCCGAACAACTGCTCGACGGCGATCCCGACGCCGCATTGCGCACCCTCACCACGCACATCGGCAGTTCGCGCGCGCACGTGCTCGCCCGCGCGCAGCAGGCGATCGAATTCACGAAACTTTCGCGCGCGGTGCGGGATTGAGGAGGCTTGAGCGTGCACTCCATGCCGCATTGCGCACGCTCACCGCACATATCGGCAACTCGCGCACCCACGTACTCGGCCGAGCCCAGTTAGGCCATCGAATTCACGAAACTCTCGCGCCCCGTGCGGTATCGAGGAGTGAGCGTGCGCAATTTGCGCGGATACGGCAGAAATTTCGGATTCGATAGGAAAGCGCACACTCAGCCCGGATCAGCAGTTGGTCTGGAATGGCCAGCACTCGATCGGGCGGTACGGCGGCGGCGACGGTGTCACGCTCGGCGTCGAGGTGTCCGGTTCGCGGGCCGGGTGGGCCGAGTCGTGCGCCAGCGAATTCGCGATCACGACGAGCACGGCCACCAGGCCGAGCAGGGCGACGGCGAAGACGACCCAGCCCGCGGTCGTCTGCCGCCGGCTCGGCGGCAATGGCGCGGGGATGACGTGCTGTCGCGCCTCGCGCGCCGATGGCGTCGGCGCTTCGGGCTGCACCGCATCGAAGCCATCGGCGAGAAGTTCGGCGCGCGAGGGCTTTTCGGCGACGCCGAGCGCATCGCAGGCGGCGAAGACCCGATCGGCGGTCCAGCTGCGCGGTCCGGCGGAGAAGCCCTCGAGGTAGATGCGCAGTTCGGTCGCGTCGCGGGCATTGGCGACGACGATGTCCATGCCCGGGCGCAGGTTGGTCCGTGCTGGACGCACCGCGACCCCGCGGAACGGCACCAGCACGGCGACGCCGCAGATATGGCCCGGATCGATCAATGCCCGCTCGAGGGTGGTTTTCACGGCGTGCACACTGTGTTCCAGGTGGTCGACCGGATTGCCCGAGATCTCCTCGTCCAGATCGGCGGGCTCCGCGCTGATCGTCCACGGACCGTCGGGCGAAATGTTCAGGATCCCGTTCTGCCGGCGCCGGAAACCCTTGATATCGGCCACGGTGATGCCGCGCGGAGTCAGGATGACCGCATCGACCCGCCGGGACCCGCGGTCGCCGACCGCCAGGTCGAGCAATGCGACACCGGTCGTGGGATATGTCCGCAGGCACTCCACGAACTCCTGCTCCGCCCCGGACAGATTCGCTCCGGTCTTGATCTTCACCAGCATCGCGTCTTCCCTGCCTCATCCGGTTCGACCCAGGCGGCCCGCATCCACCGCGCCGGTACTGATGATGACCCGCGGTCGCCGGGAAGACCACCGGAAAGCCAAGAAGATCAGGACAATCCAGCTAGAGAAAACCATCCAGTCGGATTCATGCAGCCTCATCGAGGTAGCACCGATCACTTGCGAGTCCCCTAGCCGCACCCCTAGCCATGAACTGCGCTCAGCCGATACGCCGAGGTCCAAGGGACCTCGGTCCGCGGAACAGAGTGCCGCGGACCCACCGATCACGGGCTTACTCGCTAGTACGCTCGGATTCGGTCCGCCAGCACGGGCCCCGCGACGAGATTTCCACCGGTGCACATCGGGGAACGGCGGACAAGGAGGGACAGGCATGGTTTCGGCGTTGCAACCACGCATTTCACCCGGGCGGCTCCGTGAGCTCGGCCCGATCAATTGGGTGGTCTGGCAGGTACTTTCGCGCGCAGCGGGGACCGATGACGCGCATCTGTTCAGCACGCTCGGCCGCACCAAGGGCCTGTTCCGCGGCTGGCTGCACTTCTCCGGCCGATTGATGCCGGGCGGCCGACTGCCCCGGCACGAATCCGAGCTGGTCATTCTGCGCGTTGCCCGGCTGCGCGAGTGCGCCTACGAGATGGACCATCACATCCGACTCGGCAGGCGTGCGGGTGTCACGCCGGAGATCCTGGAACGAGTCCGCACCGGGCCCGCCGCGGACGGCTGGTCGGATAAGCATCGCGCCCTGCTCACCGCCGTCGACAAACTGGTCGAAACCCGAGACATCGACGATGCCACCTGGGCCGCCCTTGCGACACACTACGACGAGCGCAGCCTGATCGAAATTGTCCTGCTGATCAACCAATACGAGGGGTTGGCCGCGACCATCACCGCGTTGCGAATCCAGCGCGACGGCGTCTGACCGGGAGTTCGACGCAGCGGCGCGGGCGGATGATAGCCAGCGCCGCCCAGCCTGATACAGCAACCTCAGGGCGATCATCGGCGAACCCCGACACGAGGGACAGTTCGCCCGCAGACTGACAATTCCTGCGCCCTATTGTCCGGCGGCACAACCGCAAAGCCCAAGATTCCGGGGCACGGGGCCGAAGTGTGTCGCACGCCATAGTGTGACGGCTCCATAAGGGGAAACCCCTTCATCGAGCTAGCTGACAATTAACTGTCGGCTCGAGAGGAGAAAGGGGGCGTCATGACCGTCAGCCTCGTGTTGATCGTGGCGGGATTCATACTTCTGGCAATTGTGACAGCGAGCTTCATGCTTCCCGGCAGCTCGGATGCCACGCGGTCCGACCGGCACAACGAAGTCGGCACCGGCGGGGGCGACGGCGGCCCCCGCTAGCGGCCGGTCTGAACTCGGCGGGCTTCCCGCACGGCTTCCAGGCGCTCACCACGACCGCCGATGTCTGCCGCCGGATCGATCACGTGCACGATCCGGCCGACGATATCGGCGTCGCCTACGACGATCCGGATCCGGCCATCGCGGGGCCGCCGCCGATCACCGGATCGACCGGTCAACCGCGACCAACAGTGCGCGGTGCGGCTCAGCGACTTTCGATGAGCCGAGCCAGGCCGTCCAGGACTCGCGCCAGGCCGAATTCATAGGCATGGTCCGCGCTGTAGGCGGAGTCGTGCGCCTGGCCCGCGACCGCGCCGACGCGGGCCGCGAGTGGATAGCGCTCGGCGTCGAAGACCTCGCCGAGCAGCGGAGCGGCGCGCGCCCACCATTCATGATCGGACATGGCACTGTCGGCGGCGGCCCGCGCGGTGTCGATGGCGATACGGGCGACGGAGGTGACGAAGCCGAGCACGAAGGTCAGGGCCGCGTCCATATCGAGGTCGTCGAGGCCGAGGCCGTCGAAGGCGCGCAGTTCGTGCTCGTACTTCGCGGCGACGCCGGGGCCGAGCGGTGGACGGGTCGTCGGCAGGTAGGCGACCCACGGGTGCCGGATCAGCATGGCGCGATTCTCGGCGGCGATCGTCACGACGCGATCGCGCCAGGGCAGCTCGGCCAGATCGGGGCGTGACATCTCTCGGTAGACCGTGTCCAGCATGAGGTCGACCAACTCGGCCTTGCCCGGCACATAGGTGTAGGTGGCCATCGGGGTCAGGCCGAGCCTGGTGGCGACGGCCCGCATGGTGAGCGCGCCGATTCCCTCCGCATCCGCGATCTCGATGGCCGCCGCGACCACGGCGTCCACACTGCTGCGCTGCTTCGGTCCGCGCGTCGACGCACCGGGCACGCGCCACAGCAACTCCAAGGTGCGCACGGGATCACCCGCACTACTGCGGTCCCGTGACTGCTCGGCCACGCCACCTCCTCGTCTCGCGGATCTCCCGCACGCTCGAAAGCCGATCGTATCGGGGTGATCCACGTCATAGTGCGGCCGCCGGGAAATTTCTCTACAAAGTACAGCGTACTAAGTATAGTATTTAAGTCCGGCTCCAGAGGAGGACCTTTTGAACATCACCGCTTCCGCCATCTCCCTCAATGTCGCCGACCCGCAGGCCTCGGCCGAGTTCGCCATCGACCACCTCGGCTTCACCGAGCAGATGTCGGCCGACGGGTTCGTCTCCATCGCCCGCCCCGACGCCGGTTTCACCCTGTGCTACCTGCGCACCGGGCTGGACAGCTTCAAACCGAAGGACAAAGCGGGCAGCGCGGGCGAGGGCCTACTCGTCGCCTTCGTCGTCGACGACATCGACGCCGAATATGAACGCCTACAGAACGAGGGCGTCCCGATCATCACCCCGATCGAAACCGAACCCTGGGGCGAACGCTACTTCCAAACCGTCGACCCGAACGGCATCATCCTGCAACTCGTACAGTGGGTGTAACCGCCTGGTAGGCACCGTGTTTCGCGCGCCGCGTCGACGGCCACCGCACTGGTGACCGTCGAACACGGCGCGCGAACAACGGCTGACGCGCACCCGACCGTCGGATGCCGGATCCGCGGCGAGCACCGTAGCGCCGCGGTCAGGCGAGGGCGGCGCGGAAGACGTCGACGGCGGGGGTGGATGGGCGGCCGATCAGTTTCTGGAGGTCGCCGGAGTCGACATCGAGGATGCCGTTACCGATTCCCGCGTCCGCATCGGCCAGGGCCGCAGCGAAGGGGCCCGGGAGTCCGGCCTGGTCGAGGGCCGCGTTGTAGTCGGCCTTGGAGAGGTTCTCGTAGCGCACCGGCTTGCCCGCGGCCTGCGATATCACCTGCGCCAGTTCGGCATAGGTGAGGCGCTCGTCGCCGCCGAGTTCGTAGATCGCGCCCGCGTGGCCGTCGGTGGTCAGCACCTTGGCGGCGGCCTCGGCGTAGTCGGCGCGCGCCGCGCCCGCGACGCGGCCCTCGCCCGCGGCGCCGTGCAGTACACCGGTCTCGACCGCGTGACCGAGGCCGCCGAAGTAGTTCTCCCAGTACCAGCCGTTGCGCAGGATCGCGTGCGGGACAGTGGATTCCGCGAGCACGGCCTCGGTGCCGATGTGCTCCTGGGCCAGGATGAGCGGGTTCTCGGTGGCGCGCGGAATGCTGGTGTAGGCGAGGAGTTTCACACCCGCGCGCTCGGCGGCGCGAATCACATTGGTGTGCTGGGCGACTCGTGCACCGAATTCGTTACCGGAGACGAGCAGCACCCGGTCGACGCCCGCGAGCGCGCGATCGAGCGCGTCCGGGTCGTCGTAGGAGGCCTGGCGGACCTCGACGCCCCGCTCGGCCAGATCGGCGACCTTCTGCGGATCGCGCACGATAGCGACCACCGGCGTGGTGCCCTCGCGCAACAACGCCTCGACGACGAGACGACCCAACTGCCCACCGGCTGCGGTTACGGCGACGGTCATGACTACCTCCAGGGATGTGTACGGTTCATGAAGTACTAACTAATAGTAAGCACTATGCATTCCGTAGCCACTTTGGTCAAGTTGGGTACTATCGATTCCATGACCACTCAGCGCACGCCGTCGGCGGATACCGACGATCCGACGCTGGAAGCCGATGTATTCGCCCGAAACTGCACGTCACGACCGGTGCTGCAGAATGTGTCCAGCCGCTGGGGCACCCTCGCCCTGGTCGCGCTGCGCGAGGGCCCGTACCGGTTCAGCGCACTCCGCCGCCGCGTCGACGGCGTCAGCGAACGCATGCTCTCGCAGACCCTGCAGGCCCTGGAACGCGACGGCATGGTGCATCGCGAGGTGCACGAAACCATCCCGCCGCGGGTGGAATACACCCTGACCGACCTCGGAGCCCTGGTCGCCGATCGTCTCGAAGAGCTCATTCAGGTGGTCGAACTCAACATGCCGCGGGTGCGCGAGGCCCAGGCCGCATACCACCGCGACTGACGCCGCCGGGGGATCCGGCCGACATTCCCCGCCCCGGCTTCACCTCGCTGTTCACCGCGGAACCGCACTCCGGCAACGTCTTCGAGATCCTGGGTTCGGGCGGACTGGCGGTCGCGATACTCGGCCTGCTCTTGATCTGCCCACCGACGCTCATGCGAATCCTGGCCGCGCTCAACGCCATCGGCTATCTCCCGCTGACCGTGTATGCGGGACATGTGATTTCGCTTGCCGTAGTCGAGCAGAGTCCGGACGGCAATACCGGATTGTTCCTCTGGTCGGTCGCCATTGCCGCGATCGGATCGCTCCTGTGGACCCGCATCCTCGGCCGCGGCCCACTCGAACGCCTGCTCACCTGGGTAACCCGGGCCGCCGTCCCGCACCCACCAACCAGCCCCGCAGCCCGCACCGACACCAGTCGAACGCATGCCCGTTCGCTGACCCCCGGGCCGCCGAGCCCGCGAACCTCGCCGCGGCCTGTGGCGACACCAGTCCACGCCACCCCCGTTCACTGACCCGGGCCGCCATCCGCACCCGCCAACCAGCCCCGCAACCCGCACCGACACCGGTCCACCCCACGCCCGTTCGCTGCCTCCCGGGCCCGCTCCGCGTCACGCCCAACCAGAGCTCGCGCACACCTCGCGGCACCCGGCTCACGACGACACGCAGGGGAACGACCAACGATCGGGCTCGGTTGATCTATTCATGGAACTCACCTCCGCGCTCGATTTCGCGCGCGCCAACAAGCGATCCGTTCTCGCAACCATCCGGCGCAACGGTCGCCCCCAACTGTCCAATGTTCTGCATGTGGTCGGCGACGACGGCGTCATCCGCATCTCCATCACCGCCGACCGCGCCAAGTACCACAATCTGGTCCGCGAACCGTGGGCCGCCATCCACGTCACCCGCGAGGACTTCTTCGCCTACGCCGTCCTCGAGGGCACCGTCGACCTCACCCCAGTGGCCGCTGACCCGGACGACGCCACCGTCGACGAATTGGTCGCCTACTACCGCGCCGCCTCCGGCGAACATCCCGATTGGGACGAGTACCGCAAGGCGATGGTCACCGACCGACGCGCCCTGGTCCGCCTCATCCCGACCCACGCCTACGGCATGCTCTGACGATCACCCTCGGGTCAGCAGATCCGAGACGGTGACGAAACGGTAACCGGCGGAACGGAGTTCGGCGACGATCCGCGGTATCGCGGCCAACGAGGCCGCGCCACTGTCCTGCATGGCGTGCAGCAGGATGATCGATCCCGGGCGGACCTTGTCCACGGTTTCGGAGACGATCGCGTCGGCGGTCGCCACCTTCCCGGAGTCCGGTTCGACATCCCAGGTCACCGTGGTGCGATCGTGGTCGGAGAGGTATTTGGGCAGGGCCCAGAGCTTCTTGCCGAACGGCGGGCGGAAGGTGATCGGGCCTCGATAGCCGGTCTTCACGATCTCGGCATCGGTGCGTTCGATCTCGTCGCGGACGGTATCGGCCGAAACGAAGACCAGGCGGCGATGGGTATAGCTGTGATTGCCGATCTCGTGCCCGGCCTGCGCAATTGCCCTGCCCTGCTCGGGATTTGCGGCGAGATTGTCGCCGATCAGATAGAAGGTCGCCGGAATCGACGCGTCCGCAAGGGCTTTCAATATCTCGGGCGTCTTGGCGGTCGGCCCGTCGTCCAGGGTCAGCGCCACCACCTTCGCGTCGGTGTCGACCCGATGCACCAACCGGCCCGCGAGTTGGTATGTCCGCGAATTCATCAGGTAGTACTGACCGACTCCCAGCGCGACCACCACGACGAGAACCAGCGCACCACCGATCAGCAATTTCCGACGCATCCCTGCGTGTATAGCAGAAGGGGCGTCCGATCCGATATGGATCGAACGCCCCTGCCCGGCTTTTCGGATCAGAAGTTGATCATGTGGCCAGCGAGGCCGTGGAACGCTTCCTGCAGCGCTTCGCTGAGCGTCGGATGGGTGTGCACATTGCGTGTCAGCTCGTTGACGGTCAGGTCCCACTTCTGGGCCAGCGTCAGCTCCGGGAGCAGTTCGGACACGTCCGGGCCGATGAGGTGACCGCCGAGCAGTTCGCCGTACTTGGCATCGGCGACCAGCTTGACGAAACCGGTCGGATCGCCGAGGCCGTGCGCCTTGCCGTTGGCGGTGAACGGGAAGGTGGCGACCTTCACGTCGTAGCCTTCGTCGCGGGCCTGCTGTTCGGTCAGGCCGAAGCTGGCGACCTGCGGCTGGCAGAAGGTGGCGCGCGGCATCATCCGGTAGTCGCCGAGGGTGACCGTCGGCGCACCGGCGATGGTTTCCGAGGCCACGACGCCCTGGGCCTCCGCGACGTGGGCGAGCTGCAGCTTCCCGGTCACATCACCGATGGCGTAGATGTGCGGCACGCTGGTGCGCATGTTGTCGTCGATGACGATCGCGCCGCGCTCGAGCGCGACACCGGTGTTCTCCAGGCCGTAGCCCTCGACCCGGGGCGCGAAGCCGACGGCCTGCAGCACCTTGTCGACGGTGACCGTCTCCAGGTTGCCGGTCTTGTTGTCCTTGATCGAGACGGTGACCTTGGAGCCGTCGTCGTCGATCGACTGCACGGCGGCACCGGTGGTGATGGTGATGCCGAGCTTCTTGTACTGCTTGGTGATCTCCTTGGAGACGTCGGCGTCCTCGTTCGGCAGCGCGCGATCCAGGAACTCCACGATGCGCACGTCGACGCCGTAGTTCTTCAGGACGTAGCCGAACTCCATGCCGATCGCGCCAGCGCCGACGATGAGGATCGAGCCGGGCAGGTCGCGGGTGAGGATCTGCTCCTCGTAGGTCACCACGTTCGCGCTGAGCGAGGTGCCCGGCAGCAGCTTGGTGACGGTGCCGGTGGCGATGATCACGTTGGTGAAGGTGATCGTCTCGGTGCCGCCGCTGGAGAGCGCGACCGAGAGGGTGTTCGCGTCGGTGAAGGTGCCCTTACCGTCGAACTCGTCGATCTTGTTCTTCTTCATCAGGAAGTGGACGCCCTTGACCCGGCCGTCGGCGACCTTGCGGCTGCGGTCGAACGCGACGCCGAAGTCGAAGCTCACGTCGCCGGAGATGCCGAAGGTCTTGGCTTCCTTGGTGAAGATGTGCGCCAGTTCCGCATTGCGCAGCAGCGCCTTGGAAGGGATGCAGCCCACATTGAGGCAGACACCACCCCAATACTTCTGCTCGACGATCGCGGTACGGAGGCCAAGTTGTGCCGCGCGGATGGCGGCGACATAACCGCCAGGACCGGCACCGAGAACGACAACGTCGTAATGGGAAGTCACGTCGTCGAGCCTAACTCCGTCGCACGAACTTCACCCACCGTCCCCCCGCAACTATGAGACGTGCGCCACATGGTGCGGCGGCTTTCCTGTGAGCGGGCAGACATGCAGGCGCCATCCCGCCTGGCTGTCAGGTGCGACACAGGGCGGCGGTGAACTAAACCCGCCCGGGCCGCCAGCAGCACCGATAGCAATTCGCTCTCCACCAGCAGACGCGTCGATCGGCGCATACGCAGGGCGGAATCGGCCGCTTGGTGAACTTTATTTACGCGAGCCTGATCGAGCGCTGATGACCACGGACGGTTCGGCCCGGCCGACGATAATGGGCCGGTGGTGACCGCCGATGACGTGCGACAGATCGCGCTGAGCCTGCCGCGAACGACCGAGGCGCTGGTGCGGGATCGGGTCAAGTTCCGGGTGGGCCGAATCGTGTACGTGGCGCTGTCCACGGACGAGACCCGCATGGGCTTCGCCTTTCCCGAGCAGGAGCGGGCGGCGCTGGTCGCGGGCGAGCCGGGCAAATTCCTCATGCCGCTGCCGCGCGACGAGCGGTACAACTGGGTCCGGGTGCGGCTCGATGCCATCGATGAGGCGGAGTTGGCGGAACTGATCGTCGAAGCCTGGCGCATGGTCGTCCCCAAGCGCGTCGCGGCCGAACACCTCGGAGCCTGAGACCGGGCTCGGCCGCCATGATCGGTACCGCGTCAGTCGCGCCAGACCTGTTGTGCGACCCGGGCGAAGTTGCCGCCGAATATCGCCGCCCGGTCGGCCGCACTGAATCCGCGATCGGCGAGTGCCGCATCCAGACCCGGCAGCTCGCTCAGACCGAGCAGATCCTCAGGCGGAACCCATTGCAGCGGACCCCATTTCGTATATGCCTCGGAAAACGCCCCCGGATCCTGCATGAGCATGTCATTGAAATCCTCGGCATCGAAGGAGTAATCGGAGCCGACGCCGACATGTTCGATGCCGAGGAGTTCGGCGCCGTATTCGATATGTGCGGCCATCGCCCGCACCCGCGCGGCACGTCCGTCGATCTCGTTCTGCCCCAGGAAGATTCCCACCCCATTGATGCCGACAACCCCACCGGTCGCGGCACAGGCCAGCGCCTGTTCGTCAGTGATATTGCGCGGATGCTCCCACAGGGCCGCGAAATTGGAATGGCTGTAGATCATCGGGACCTCGGTGCATTCGGCCAGATCCAGTCCGGTCCGGGGCGAGCAGTGCGAGCCGTCGACGAACATGCCGACCTCGTTCTGCCTGCGCACCAGATCGCGGCCGTAGCCGGTCAGCCCGGTGTCATCGGTGTCCAGGCAGCCGCAACCGGCCGCATTGGCATGGTTGTAGGTGGGCAGCAGTGAGCGAACGCCGAGGTCGTAGAACATGGCGACGTTATCCAGGTTGCCACCCAACGGCCCCGAATCCTCCAGGTCGAAGGCCAGCGCGATGACATCGGTGGCGCCGATATCGGAGAACCGCTCGACCAATCGGAATCGGCCGTCACCCAACGCATTCCGGCGAAACTTGTGCAGCAGCGCAATTGAATCCTCGGTCGACTGCCGCGAATATCCCACATTCACCGACAGATACGAGCCGAGCGGATAGCGCGCCAGGTCCGCGATCCGCGCCGAATGCAGCAACGGCAGGCAGCAGTGTTGCTCCCAGAGAAACTGCGGCAAACCGGCCCCCTCTCGATCGATCGGTCTCGGAGCAGCGATCCTACTGACCAGTCTGAACCAGATCACACACCATGACCGGATATCTAACAACCGGTAACGGCGTGTCCGATTTGCCCGATTTAATGTGCAATATCCCACCTTCCGAGCGCTCTCGGCAACAATGTGGACATGAAGGGCGTTGAGCAGACTGTGACCGATCCCTACCTGTGGCTCGAAGAAGTGACCGATGAGCGGGCCCTCGACTTCGCCCGTGCGCACAACGACGTGGTCGTCGAGCGCTTTGCCAGTTCCGATCGGTTCACCGAACTCGAGCGCCGCATTCTCGACATGCTCGATACCGATACCAAGATCGCCTACCCGGGCCGGCGCGGCCGCTGGCTCTACAACTTCTGGCGCGATGCCGAACATCCGCGCGGCCTGTGGCGGCGCACCACCTTCGCCGAATACGCCAAGGAGTCCCCGGACTGGGATGTGCTGATCGACCTGGACGCGCTCGGCGCCGCCGAGAACGAGAACTGGGTATGGGGCGGCGCCGCGGTGCTGCGGCCGGAACAGTCACGCGCGCTCATCAGCCTGTCCCGCGGCGGCGCGGACGCCAAGGTCGTGCGCGAATTCGATATCGAAGCACGGGAATTCATCGATTCCGCCGACGGCGGATTCTTCCTGCCCGAGGCGAAATCCGAGATCCGCTGGATCGATATCGACTCGGTCTATGTCGGCACCGATTTCGGTCCGGGCTCGCTCACCGATTCCGGATATCCGCGCATCGCCAAGCGCTGGCGGCGCGGCACTGCGCTCACCGAAGCGGAGACGGTCTTCGAGGGCGAGCCGGGCGATGTCGCGGTCTCCGCCGGCTACGACCGGACACCGGGCTACGAACGGCATTTCGTCGGCCGCGCCACCGACTTCTTCAACGAAGAGGTGTACCTGCTCGAAAGCGACGGCAGCCTGCGACATCTCGACGTGCCGACCGATGCCAGCGAATCCTGGTACAAGGACTGGTTCCTCGTGCGACTGAAGTCGCCGTGGGTGATCGCCGACACCACCTATCCCGCCGGTGCGCTGCTGGCCATCGACTTCGAGAAATTCCTCTCCGGCGCAAGGGAATTCGAGGTGGTCTTCACCCCGGACGAGCACACCTCGCTGCACGGCTACGGCTGGACCGAGAACCATCTGCTGCTGATCACCCTGGAGGATGTGCAGACCAAGCTCTACGTCCTCACCCCGGGCGCCGACGGCTGGCACCGGGAGCCGCTCGCCGACACCCCGCCGATGGCGACCACCAGCGTGATGAATCTGGACCCGCTCGAGAGCGGCGACGAATTCATGCTGACCACAAGCGGATTCACCAATCCGGCCACCCTGCTCGCCAGCACGGTCGGCGGCCGGACCGAACAACTCAAACAGGAACCGGGCTTCTTCGACGCCGACGGCATCGAGACCGAACAGTTCTTCGCGCAGTCCGATGACGGAACCATGGTGCCGTACTTCGTGATCCGGCACCGCGACCGCAAGGGCGTTCCCGGTCCGACGGTGATGTCCGGCTACGGCGGCTTCGAGGTCTCCCGCACCCCCGCCTACAGCGGTGCGTCCGGGATGGGCTGGCTGGAGCGCGGCGGCACCTGGGTGATGACCAATATCCGCGGCGGCGGCGAATACGGACCGCAGTGGCACACCTCGGTACAGAAGGCCAACCGGCACAAGGTGTACGAGGACTTCTCCTCGATCGCCAAGGATCTGGTGGCCCGTGGCATCACCACCCCCGAACAACTCGGCGCGGTGGGCGGCAGCAATGGCGGTCTGCTCATGGGCGTCATGCTGACCCGCTACCCGGAACTGTTCGGCGCCATCGTCTGCCAGGTCCCGCTGCTCGATATGCGGCGCTATCACCTGCTGTTGGCCGGTGCGTCGTGGGTCGCCGAATACGGCGATCCGGATAAGCCCGAGGAGTGGGAGTACATCAGCAAGTACTCGCCGTATCAGAACGTCCGGGCCGATGCGACGTACCCGCCGATCCTGCTCACCACCTCCACCCGCGACGACCGGGTGCATCCTGGTCATGCCCGCAAGATGGCGGCACTGCTCGAGGAGCAGGGCCATACCGTCTGGTACCACGAGAACATCGAGGGCGGGCACGGTGGCGCGGCCGATAACAAGCAGTCGGCGTTCCAGGCCGGTCTCATCTACGAGTTCTTCACCCAGATGCTGATCGAGCGCTCCGCGTAGCTTTTTCACCCCGGCCCGGTGTACGCCTTTCCCAGTGTGCACCGGGCCGACCTTTTCCCCGACCGATTCAATTGCTGCCGTTGCTCATTGGAAACGAACCCAGCCTAGGATGATCGTTCCGATTGCGCCGTGTCGTAGCGGATGCGTGCGTTCGCCACATATTCGCGATGCCCCTCTGCCCATTCGATCAGCGCATTGACCTGTGACGACAGCGTCGCACCGACGGGCGTCAACTGATAGTCGACCCGCGGTGGTGATGTCGGTGTCACCGTGCGCGCGACGAGTCCGTCGCGTTCCAGGCTGCGCAGGGTGAGTGTGAGCATCCGCTGCGAGATCCCCTCGATCGACCGCTGCAGCTGCGAATAGCGTTGCGGTCCAGCGCTCAACAGTGCCATCACCAGCACGCTCCACTTATCGCCGACGCGGTCGAGCACATCACGGAGCTGGCACAGCGCCGCCCCCGCGCCGATGGGTTCGATCGGGTCACGCACATCGATGTTCGGTACGCGAGTCAAAGTGCCTTCTTCCGCCATTCGCCCATTCTCGACAAGATTTCTGTTGCACACAAGAAGTAACCAACGAACAGAAAGTGCGGTGCGACATGGACGTCGATCTAGCGAAGCCGCCACGCAGGTCCGGACCGCGGCCGACCACCACCGGCCGCGAGATTCCACACGACCAGCTCGACGGCTTCGCACCACCGGAGATCCGAGCGGCGCTCGTCGAGCGCGCGCAGGCGCTGCCCGGCGTATTCACCGGGCCCAGCCAAGTGTCCGAACCGAGCTCACTGGCTCTGCGCCTACATGAACCACGCGGACCGTGGGAGGCATTCCTACACCCGAGCCGCGACGAGTTCGGGCATATCCATCGCAGCGGATTCCTGCACCTCACGCTGCCTCATGCGGTCATCGCACCACTGTTCGAGGCGGGCTGGATCGAACCGCATCCGATCAGCAGGAGACCGCAGTGGCCGGACACGATCGTGATGCTCTACGCGCCCCGCGACGAATCCGAACTCGCCCTCACCACCGCCGCCATGTACGCCTCCTGGCGGCAAGCGGCACAGCAGCAGTAATCCGACACCACCGAAACAGATAGCGAGACAACCTGATGCGCGCAATCGCATTCACCGAATTCGGCAACCCGGCGACCCTCACCGAACTGCCCGCGCCCACGCCCGGCCCCGGCGAAGTGCTGGTCCGGGTGCGCAACACCTCGATCAACGGCTTCGACCTCGGTGTGCTCGGCGGCTATATGCGGGGCGTCTTCGAGCACGAGTTCCCGGTCGTACTCGGCAAGGACTTCGCGGGCACGGTCGCCGCCGTCGGCGATGAGGTCACCGAATATGCCGTCGGACAGGAGGTGTTCGGCGTGGTCATGCGGCCGACCCTCGGCCAGGGCGGCCTCGCCGAATATGTCTCGGTGCCAGCCGGTTATGGCATCGCCGCGATCCCGTCCGGGCTCGACGCGGACGCCGCGGGCGCACTCGGACTCGCGGGGACGGCCGCGCTGACGGCCCTCGACGCGATCGATCCCGAATCCGGTGAGACGCTTCTCATTTCGGGCGCGACCGGCGGCGTCGGCGCGTTCGCCATCCAGTTGGCAACCGCCCGCGGGGTCCGAGTGATCGCCACCGCGCGCCCCGGTGCGGAAGCCGATTTCGTCACCGCACTCGGCGCCGAGCATGCCGTCGACCACACCGATCTGGTGACCGAGGTCCGCAAAATCGCTCCGGAAGGCGTACCCGCCGCGCTACATCTGGCGGGCGACGGCCCGACCGTCGCCGGATTGGTCACGCGCGGCGGACGATTCGCCTCCACGGTGCATTTCGCTCCGACCGAAGGCGATCTCGTCACCACCGATGTCATGGCCGATCCGAGCCGTGCCAACCTGGACCGACTTGCCGCGGCCGCCGCGGCGGGCACACTGCGCGTGCCGATCGCCAAGCGTTACGAATTGTCCGATGCGCCAACGGCCATCGCCGATTTCACCACCGGCACCCTCGGCAAGCTGGCGGTGGCCATCTGATTCACCGGTCGCGCAGCCACTTCTCGATCTGGTCGACGGTGCTGCGGTATTGGCGGATCCAGCCGTTGTGCCCCACCGGTTCCGGCTGCACCCAGGTTGTCACATCGGCATTGGGCATCTTCGCCAGCAGGTGCGCCGCCGAGCTGCGGGGGGCGAGGTCGTCACCGGTCATGGTGATGGACAGCACCGGCAGTTTCAGCCTGCCGATCCGCTCCTCGTAGTCGATATCCGCGCCGACCGGCACGAAGCGGCCGGTGCGGGCCAGCCGGGCCCAGTCGGAGATCAGCACCTTCGACTGGCGTCCGAACCCGCCCACCGAGATCCGGTCGCCGGGCCAGAAGCCGGCCAGGTTGGCCGTCACCGAGATGGCCGCGGTGCCGACCAGCATGCCGGGGCCCGAAATCCCGCGGAAGCCACGGTGATACGGGGTGCCGGACGCTATCAGGATCAGCCCGCCGAGCCGGCCACGGATGCGCGCGGCGTACAGCACGGCGAGCTGGCCGCCCATGCTGTGGCCGAGCAGGTACGGGGTGCTGTCCGGGAACCGGTCGCGCACCACCGAGAAGATCGCCGGGAAGTCGACCGAGACCAATTCGTGGTAGCCGTAGGTGCTGGCGGCGCTCGGGCGCGGCCTGCTGTCACCAGCGCCGCGCAGTTCGCCGATGGCCGCGTCGAAACCACGGGCGGCCAGTGCGGTGGCGAACAGTTCGTAGTACCCGGCCGGAACGCCCAAGCCGGGCACGAGCACCACCACCGGACGTGGGGCGTCCGGCGTCACCGGATGACGGTGCGTCCCGCTCGCCGGGAACAGCCGCACCGGCACGGTGCTGCCATCCGGCATCTGGATCGGAACCTTCTCCATGATGCGCACGCTACCGCGCCCATGGTCGGCACCGTCCGCAGCGACCCCGAACTATGCCCCGACCGCACCCATGATCACCCGGCTGAGCACCCGGATCACGTCGTCCAGCGGCGGCCGCGGATCCGAACCGCTCCACGAGTCCACCACATAGTTGACCGCGCCGATAATGGCCAGCACCCGCATCTCGTAATCGCCCGTGGGGATTTCGCCGTGCATGGCCGCATCCTCGGCGGCGCTGGCTAGTAGCGAACCCCAGACGCGGCGCAGCTCGAGCCGGAACTTCTCCACCTTCGGCCCCGCGCCGACGACTTCCACCAGCGCCACGCGCGCCTTGCGCGGATCGGCGCCGATGGACTCGACGTAGGCACGCACCGAGGCATCGATGATTTCGAGTGCGGTCGCATCGGACTTCTTATCGAGGGCGGCGGTCACCGCTTCGCGCGATTCCCTATCGATCTGCTCGTAGAGCTCGAGTAGGAGGGACTCGCGACCGGTGAACTCCTCATAGAACTGCCGCGAGGAGAGTCCGGCGTCCTTACAGATCGCGCCGACCGAACTATTGGCGTAGCCGTCGCGCGCAAAGACCGTTAGGCCCGATTCCAGAAAACGCGCACGCCGCTGACGCTGCCGGTCCTCTACGGGTTGCCCGGCATACATTCGTCCCGTATTCGCATCCTGTGACATTGGGCCAGACAATACAGAAGCGTTCGATGCCCTTGTCATGGATCGGGCCGTTCGCGTCAACCTTTGGCCTGCCGCGCGTTAGCCGAAAGTTGGCCGCCCGGTTGCGATTGCGCCGACCGTCTTGCAGATCTACGACCTAACCGCAGCAACCGGACTCGTCACTGGTTGTTTGCCGACACGGACGATACCGAGAGGTTCGGCACGCGCGAATCGTTTTGAAGGACTTTTTTAGAAATTATTTTCGGCGGTTCGGCAAACCTTTCAACAACGCGGGCAGTTCCACAACGGAATCA
Organism: Nocardia nepalensis; assembly: GCF_048910785.1. NCBI lineage: Bacteria > Bacillati > Actinomycetota > Actinomycetes > Mycobacteriales > Nocardiaceae > Nocardia > Nocardia nepalensis. Next base: position 215,575 of record NZ_JBKBET010000038.1, read on the forward strand.
ATGACGTGATCCGGCGCGGTCGATGCCGCAGCTAACACGCCGGGCCGGAATTTCCCGGTGCGCACCAGAACTCCGGTCATGCCGACCTGCTGGGCGGCGAGCACATCGGAGTGCAGGTCGTCGCCGATCATCAGCACCTCGGACGGATCCAGACCCATCAGGTCGGCGCAGGTCCGAAATCCCGCCGCCGCGGGCTTGCCGACCACCGTGATCTCGGCATTGCCCGCGGCTTCCAAACCCGGCAGGTACGCGCCCGCATCGATGCGAAGCCCGTCATCGGTGGCCCAGGTCAGGCCGCTGTGCATCGCGACTACCGGCACACCGTCCAGCATCAGCTCGACCACCCGACTCAGCGCGCGATGGGTGAATTCCGCACCGGCACCGCCGATTACGATGACGTCCGGATGCTCGTCATCGAGGGTGAGCGCGGCGAGATCGGCCCGGATATCGCCGTGGTTGAGCACCCAGATCGATGCATCCGGGTAGTGACGGCCCACGTACTCGCCGGTGAGCCGGGCGGCGGTGACGATCTCCTCGGCGTCGACGTCGAAGCCAGCGGCCCGCAGCCGTTCGGCGATCTCATCGCAGGTACGCGAGGTGGTATTGGTGAGAAACGCGCGGCGCAAACCACTTTCGCGTATCCGGCGCACCGCGTCGACGGCACCGTCGATCTCGTGCCACGAGGTCACCAGCACGCCGTCGATGTCGTAGAGCACACCGCCGATCCGAGTGTCGCCAGACATGGTTTCCAGCCTACGACCGTCGTCCGAAGTCGTCTCGGCAAACGCCCGGCATGGCGTGTCAGTGGGCGGCGCGCGCGAACTGACGAGCGGCGCGTGCCAGCATCCACGGCACCAGTCTGCGGTGGAACGGGCGCACGACGGCGAAATACATTCGGCCCAAACGATTTCGGTATTCGACCATGGAGGTGATGGCGACCGTATCGTCGTCGACGAGAACCGAAACGACAAAGTCGAGGACCGACATCGCATCGGCCGTCAGATGTTCGCGCTCACTGCTTTCGCGATCGGGAAAAGGCTTGCCGAAGAATATCTTTCGTGACCATTCGCGAGGATCCGTGGGAGCGCCCGACGGAAACGCTATTTCGTAGGAATCGATGTAATCCCAATCGGTCGGTACGGAACGCGCCAGCGCCGCTGCTTCGGGAATCTCGACCAGACGATGAGCAGACATCACATTCCTCCGTTTGGCACTGCTGGCCTCGGCGGACCAGGCGCCGGTCGCCGCCGTGCTGCGCCGGGTCGCCGACCGGCGCATCGAATACATTGCCGAACTACTGCGCGAATTGGGTCTGCCCGCCGGACAGGCGCGGACCAGAGCGGTTGTCGCCGTGAGCATTTACCACGGCTTCAACCAACTGGCCCGCGTCTCCCCCGACGCGCTCCCGAGCACCGATGCCCAGCGAAGGAGGTTGGTGGATACGGCATTTCAGAGTCTGCTGCCGCCGAAACGGCGCTGAATCAGCTGCCGCCGCCGCAACCACCACCGCCGCCTCCGCCACAGCCGCCGCCACCACAGCTCGAGCCACCACCACCACAGCTGGACCCGCCACCACAGCTCGAGCCGCCGCTACAAGCGCCAGCCCCGCCGCCCCCGCCCGCGCCGTCGCCACCGCCGCCCGCACTCCATCGGCTCCGGCGTTGACTGTTTCGGCTCCCCCGACTGCTGCCGCGCGCGAAATTGAGAATCGCGAGCGTGCCGTAAAACAGCACCGCGCCGACCACGATCACCACCAAGGTCACGTTCATTGTCCCCACCCCCGAGTGACGTTCGAGGCTTGTCCTCGCACCAAGTGCACCTGCTACGGCGTCGCCGGTAAAGCCACTACTTTTGGGGCGTTTGAACAGGTCAACGGCGTTGCGAGCCATTGCTGATCGCGTCGAGCAACTCGGCTGGCGTTGTTCGAGATCGTCGCGGCGCAGCTCGGCGAGCCGGTTGCGGCCGGAGAGGGGGTCGCCGGGGATATTGGGCGGCGGCGCAGCGCTTTTCGTACTGGTCATGATCGGACAGGCTGCGGCCCCGGGCTTTTCGATGATGGCCGCGGGCCATCGTCCGATCCGGCCCGATAGCTATTTCCGCGGCGCGGATTCGGGGCGGATCGAATCGAGCAGGTCGGCGCAGCGGGTGAGCAGTCCGCGCAGTGCGGCGTGCTCGGCTTCGGTGAATTCGTCGGCCAACGCGCGCTCCACGCGGACGGCCTGCACATCCGCCTCGTTCGCGAGCGCCGCGCCCGCCTCGGTGAGACGGGTCTCCAGGACGTTCTTGTGCCAGGCGTGCGGGATCCGCTCGATGAGGCCGCGGTCCTGGAGATTGGTCAGGATCGTATTCATGGTCGGCGGGGTTACCCCGCACAGCCGGGCCAGCGCGGCGGCGTTGATACCCGGATTTTCGGTGAGGAACAGCAGGGCCCCGTACTGGGGGACGGTCAGGCCCGCCGGTTTGAGCGCCGCGCTCTTCGCCGAGTTGAGAGCCTGTTCGGCGCGCTTGATATAGGAGCCGAGGCGCTCGGAGGAGTGCATGGACGTCATCTCCGCATGGTATCCGCCCATCATCTCGTTAGACTCTTGACGTTAATTAGAGTTCTAATATACATTCGCACTCATTCTAAGATGTGGGTACATCTGAATGTTCGACCATCAGGAGCCATGAGCATGTTCCGCACCCTCTCGACCATCGCCACCGCCGTTGCCTGCACCGCCGTCGCGGCCTGTGGCACGGCGACGGAGACCCAAACCGCCGGCCAACCGGCCATACACATCGGCACCGCGTACGAACTGCCCGGCGATCGCACCTACCCCGAGGGCATCGCCGCCGATCCGCGCACCGGCGACACCTACGTCGGCTCGTACGCCACCGGCGCGATCTACCGAGCCACACCCGGCGCGAAGCGCGCCGAGATCTTCCTGCCCGAGGGGGCCGACGGCCGCAAGACCGCCAACGGACTGAAAGTCGATGCGGCAGGGCGACTGTGGGTTATCGACTCGACGGCCGGAGTCGCGGTGTACGACACCACCAGCCGCGCACTGATCGCCCGCTTCGATGTCACCGGCGCCGGGCCGCGCCTGGTGAACGATCTGGCCATTACGCCGGACGGCACCGCGTACGTCACCGACAGCCTGCGCCCGGTGGTCTACCGGATCACCCCGGACCAGGTCACCGATGCCGCGGCCCACGGCGGACGGGCCGATCTGACAACACAATTCGACCTGAGCACCGTTATCGGCGCGCATGCGCCGGACGCGTTCACGTTGAACGGCATTGTGTCCGACGATTCCGGCCGCTATCTGCTGATCGTCGATATGAACGCCGGTGAGCTGTATCGCGTTGCGACCGCGATGAATTCGCCGGACCCGATCCGCAAGGTCATCATGCGCGGCGCCGACCTGAAGCATGGCGACGGAATGGAACTGCACGGCAATACGCTGTGGGCGGCTCAGAACACCAGCAATACGATTACCCGCTGGAAGATCACCGACGATGGCGCGAGCGTCGAGCTGGAGCGCACTTTTACCGATGCGTCGCTGAGCATCCCGACCACCTTGATCCGCAGCAATGATCGGACGCTGGTGGTGTCCTCCCAGTTCGACAAGGGCGGACCGATGGGTCCGGGCACCCCGGCCACGCCGTTCGCCGTCCTGGCGGTCGACGGAATCTGATCCGGCCGCAACTTTTCTGAACGAAACGCCACGCACGAACCACGCTTACGCCACAACAGTGGCGTAAGCTCGGCCGATCGTGCGCGAACGGGGCTGGGGTGGCGGCCTCGTGTCGAGTGACATACGCTTCGCCGCGGAGAAAACCGCCTCATGGAGGGACAATTGACCACTCCGAGCCATGGCGATGTCGGAACCGGCGGGCCACAAAAGGTTCCATTGTCGCAGCTGATCCATCTGATGGCCGAATATCAGAAGCTCGGCACGCACCGACAGACCTATCTACCGGCGCCGGCGAGCGATACATTCGTGCGTGGGTTCGGGATCGTCGCGGGCGGATTCACGGCCGTCGGCGTAATCTGCGTCACTGTCGGGGCATATCCGGGTGCACTCGCTATCGGACTCATCGCGCTTGTTCCCGCATCAATGGCATTCCTGCGCGGGCGGCACAATCGTCGGCACCGCGCCGCGCGACTGGACCTGTTCGACTCCGGTATGACCGTGTACCGCTCCGGTGAAAAGGTCGCCGGATTCCGCTGGGACAGCGCCGAAGTGCGCCAGCAGGTCATCCCGTTCCAGAATTCCGCCCCCACCGAATACTCACTGCGTATGACGGGCCCCGACGGCACCGACGCCGCATTCGACGACACCCTGTTCGCCGATGGGCGCGATTGGGGCAAGGCGATTCAGTCGGCCATCACCCTGGCCCAACTCCCCCGGGCGGTTACCGCGATCGACGACAGCGAGACGGTCCATTTCGGCGAGCTCGCCCTCGACCTGACCGCACTCTATTTCCGCGACCAGACCTTCGCCTGGGAACAGATCCAATTGATCGACGCCCGAAGCGGATTGGTCCGCATGAAGGTGGACGGCAACTGGGTTTCCCTCGCCCCCGTCGGCCAGATCCCGAACTTCTACATCTTCAATGAACTCGCCGAGCGGCTACGTCTGGCCGCGGCGGCCGAGTCCGCCGCAGAACTCGAGCCGAATACCGTTGCGCCGGTTGCCGAAATCGAAACGGTTGCCGAGCCCGAACCCGAATCCACTTCGCAGCCCACCGACCGCACCGCCCACAACCTGAGCCCCGCGTCGAATTAACCCGCCCCCCAACATCTTCCAAGTAACTACAAAGCCCGAAGGCCGGTCCACCAATGGTGGACCGGCCTTCGGGTTCAAAAATGGTGCAGGGAAACGGGACTCAGAAGTCCATGCCACCCATGCCACCGGTCGGGTCGCCCGCGGGAGCGGCGGCCTTCTCCGGCTTGTCGGCGACGACAGCCTCGGTGGTCAGGAACAGAGCCGCGATGGAGGCCGCGTTCTGCAGAGCCGAACGGGTCACCTTGACCGGGTCGGCGACACCGGCAGCCAGCAGATCCTGGTACTCACCCGAGTCGGCGTTCAGACCGTGGCCCGCCGGAAGGTTCGACACCTTCTCGGCGACAACGCCGGGCTCGAGGCCCGCGTTGAAGGCGATCTGCTTCAGCGGAGCCGACAGCGCGACGCGCACGATGTTGGCACCGGTCGCCTCGTCACCGGAGAGCTTCAGGTCATCCAGCGCCGGAGCCGACTGCAGCAGGGCCACGCCACCACCGGCGACGATGCCCTCCTCGACGGCGGCCTTGGCGTTGCGCACGGCATCCTCGATGCGGTGCTTGCGCTCCTTGAGCTCGACCTCGGTCGCGGCGCCGGCCTTGATCACCGCAACACCGCCGGCCAGCTTGGCCAGACGCTCCTGCAGCTTCTCCCGGTCGTAGTCCGAATCCGAGTTCTCGATCTCGGTGCGGATCTGCGCAACGCGGCCCTTGATGGCCTCCGCGTCGCCCGCGCCCTCGACGATGGTGGTCTCGTCCTTGGTGATGACGACCTTGCGGGCCTGGCCGAGCAGCTCGATGCCAGCGGTCTCCAGGGACAGGCCGACCTCTTCGCTGATGACCTCGCCACCGGTCAGGATGGCGATATCGGCGAGCTGCGCCTTGCGACGGTCACCGAAGCCCGGCGCCTTGACGGCGACGGACTTGAAGGTGCCGCGGATCTTGTTCACGACCAGGGTCGACAGGGCCTCGCCCTCGACGTCCTCGGCGATGATCAGCAGCGGCTTACCGGCCTGGATGACCTTCTCCAGCAGCGGCAGCAGGTCCTTGACGGTGGAAACCTTCGAGCCGACGAGCAGGATGTACGGATCCTCGAGGACCGCTTCCTGACGCTCCGGATCGGTCACGAAGTAACCGGAGATGTAGCCCTTGTCGAAGCGCATACCCTCGGTGAGCTCCAGCTGGAGCCCGAAGGTGTTGCTCTCCTCGACGGTGATGACGCCTTCCTTGCCGACCTTGTCCATGGCCTCGGCGATGAGCTCACCGATGGACGAGTCGCCCGCCGAGATACCGGCGGTGGCGGCGATCTGCTCCTTGGTCTCGACCTCCTTGGCGGTGTCGAGCAGCTTGGCGGTGACGGCCTCGACGGCCTTCTCGATGCCGCGCTTCAGACCGAGGGGGTTGGCGCCGGCCGCGACGTTGCGCAGGCCCTCACGTACGAGCGCCTGAGCGAGCACGGTGGCGGTGGTGGTGCCGTCGCCAGCGACGTCGTCGGTCTTCTTGGCAACTTCCTTGACCAGCTCGGCGCCGATCTTCTCGTACGGGTCCTCCAGGTCGATCTCCTTGGCGATGGAAACACCATCGTTGGTGATCGTGGGGGCGCCCCACTTCTTCTCCAGGACAACGTTGCGACCCTTGGGGCCCAGCGTCACCTTGACCGCGTCGGCGAGGGCGTTGAGACCCCGCTCGAGGCCGCGACGGGCCTCTTCGTCGTACGCAATTGTCTTGGCCATTGCGTTGAGATCCTCCACATGTATATGGCTGACACACAGGACGACCGCAGGTTGGATCGCCCCATTTACGCTGGCCAGGTTCGGTGCCCGCGACGGACGACCGAGGGTGTCGATGGAACCCGGTCTCACCGTCCCGACCTGGCACTCACACGTCGAGAGTGCCAAAGCCCTTTTTAGCACTCAGGGGTATCGAGTGCAAGGTCCGACCCTCAGGCCGAACTGCGGTCGTCCACCCGGAGTATCAATGCGACGAACGCATCCGCCCGGCGCTGCTCGGGGGTGCGTGGTTCTCCCTCATCGACCGTCACGAGTTCCGCATCGTTCAGCAGCAGCTCAGCTTCCACCCGCATGATCGCCCGAATGAACGGCGGCGCGACATCGGGCGGCAGGTCGCCGTTGATGATGTAGCTGCCGTCGGGCTGCGACTCGGTGGACACATAGGTCAGCGCACGCTCGAGATCGGCGCGTCGTTCCCCCGCAACTAGGTCGGAATCCTTGTCATCCGCCATTGCTATAGCGTACCGGTGCGTCGGATCAGGCCTTTCCCGACAGGCCGACCGGTCCCGAATCGGCGCGGCCGCCGCAAGCGGTCCGACCAGCAAACGACTGTCCGCCAATGAGTTCCGATCGATGCGACGCGGCGCGAGCGACGGGCCCGGAGGCGGTAGCGGAGCGTGACCACGCGAGGCCCGGCGAACGCCGCAAATCCGGCACCGCGCCGGGTGGGTCGTTACCGACCTACAGTGTCCGAGTGAGTGAAAGTCCCGGCTGGAACGTTATCGACGCCGCGTTGGAACAGCTGTACCACGACATCGAACCCAGCCACTGGGGCACGCGGGTCCCGTGGTCGCTGGGCGGACCCGATCCGCTGGACGGCATCAGCGCCTATCCGCGCACCGAACCGGTCCCACACTGGCACTACGTCAGCTATGGCATGACCGAGCTGTACGAGAAGGAATGGGACAATCCAGACGAATCGGGCTGGGGATTCGAGTTCACCTTCCGGCTGGTCCGAGCGCCGCACGATCCGGAGCCACCGGTCTGGCCCGCCACCTTCCTGCAGAACCTGGCCCGCTACGTCTTCCAGTCCGGCAACGGGTTCGCACCCGGCCACACCATCAAGGCGAACGGCCCGATCGCCGCCGAGCGGGCCGATTCGCAGATCCACGCCGTCGCCTTCACCGTCGATCCGGAGCTCGGCGTCATCGACACACCGCACGGCCGCGTCCAGTTCCTGCAGATCGTCGGCCTGACCATGCCCGAGTACCGGGCCGCACAGGGCGGGCACACGCTCGCGGTGCTCGACCAACTCGCGCCGCGCCTGCCGCTGTTCGTCACCGATATCGATCGCGGACCGCTGATCGAGGAGCCGAAGGCCCAGGCGAAATGGCCGCGCTGGGGCGGCGGCCTGCGCGGGCGGGCGTAGATTTCGCACTCGAGGAAGATCAACGATCCCGAAAGGGGACGACCGTGCCCGAATTGCCATTCGACTCGCTCTACCGGCACGGTTTCGCACGGGTGGCGGTCGCGGTGCCGCGGGTCCGGGTCGCCGATCCCGCGTACAACGTCGAACAGACGCTGGAACTGGCCCGGCGAGCGGCCGCCGACGGTGTGGCGATGACCGTCTTCCCCGAACTCGGGCTCTCCAGCTACACCGCCGACGATCTGTTCCACCAGGACGCACTGTCCGACGCGGTGGACACGGCGCTCGAACGCGTGGTGGCGGAGAGCGCGGAGATCGATACGGTGCTGGTGGTCGGGGCGCCGGTGCGGGCGCAGGGCCGACTGTTCAACTGCGCGATCGCGGTCTGCCGCGGCACCGTGCTCGGCGCGGCGCCCAAGAGCTACCTGCCGAACTATCGCGAGTTCTACGAGAAGCGCCAGTTCGCGGCGGCCCGGGAGAATCTGGACGACCACATCACGATCGCGGGCCAGCGGGTGCCGTTCGGCTCCGATCTGCTGTTCACCGCGACCAATGTCGACGGCTTCGTCTTCCATCTGGAGATCTGCGAGGACGGGTGGGTTCCATTGCCGCCCAGTGGATATGCCGCGCTGGCCGGTGCGACGGTGCTGGTCAATCTGTCGGCCAGCAATATCGTCATCGGCAAGGCCGACTACCGGCGCGAGCTGTGCACATCGCATTCCGCGCGTTATCTGGCCGCCTACCTGTATTCGGCTGCGGGACATGGTGAATCGAGCACCGATATGGCCTGGGACGGACAGGCGCTGGTGTGCGAGAACGGCGATCTGGTCGCGGAAGGTGAGCGATTCTGCGACCATCCCCAGCTGGTCACCGCGGATCTCGACCTGCTGCGGCTGGCCGCGGATCGCATCCGCACCACGAGCTTCGGCGATAATGTGCACGATCACCGCGAGCGGCTGGTCCGGCTGCGGCGCATCGAGGTGGAGATGCCCATTCCGACGAGCGCTATCGCGCTGCGGCGCGAAATCCAGCGCTTCCCTTACGTTCCCAGCGATCCGGCGGCCCGCAACGAACGCTGCGCCGAGGTGCACCACATCCAGGTCGAGGGCCTGAGCACCCGACTGCGGGCGACTCGCAGCCAGCGCCTGGTCATCGGCGTCTCCGGCGGACTGGACTCCACCCAGGCCCTGATCGTCGCCGCCAAGACCATGGATCGCCTCGGGCTGCCGCGGACGAATGTGCTGGCCTACACCATGCCCGGCTTCGCGACCAGCACCCGCACCCGCACCGACGCGCACGCGCTCATGGACGCACTCGGCGTCACCGCGCGGGAAATCGATATCCGCCCGTCCGCCACCCAGATGCTGCGCGATCTGAATCACCCTGCCGCCGAAGGTGTTCCGCAGTACGACGTCACCTACGAGAACGTGCAGGCCGGCGAGCGCACCTCGCATCTGTTCCGACTCGCCAACCAGCACAACGCACTCGTCGTCGGCACCGGTGATCTAAGCGAACTCGCCTTGGGCTGGTGCACTTTCGGCGTCGGCGACCATATGGCGCACTACAGCGTGAACGCCTCGGTACCGAAGACGCTGATCAAATATCTGATCGCGTGGGCCGTCGACACCCACCAGTTCGGCGAAGAGGCGAGCAAGGTGCTGTCATCGATCCTGCTGACCGAGATCTCGCCGGAATTGGTGCCCAGCGAGGATTCCACCGCACCGAGCCAGAGTTCCGAGGCCACCGTCGGTCCCTACGAATTACAGGACTTCCACCTCTACTACTCGCTGCGCTTCGGCTACCGCCCGAGCCGGGTCGCCTACCTGGCCCGGCACGCCTGGTCCGAGCGCGATCACGGCAGCTGGCCGGACCTCATCCCGGCCGACCAGCGCCACACCTACGACCTGCCGACCATCAAATACTGGCTGGCCGAATTCCTGCGCCGCTTCATCCAGACCAGCCAGTTCAAACGCTCCACCCTGCCCAATGCTCCGAAAGTCGGTTCGGGCGGGTCGCTTTCGCCACGGGGCGACTGGCGCGCCCCCAGCGACGCCTCCGCGGCGGCGTGGCTGGACGAACTCGCCCGCAATGTCCCGGACTGAGCGCTCAGGCCGCGACCGGCGGGCGATATTCGAGCGGAACCGTCATCCGGGAGCCGCGACGCACCGATATCCCGCGCGAGCGGATGGCCCGCCGCTGCCGCGCTCTGGCGGCGTGTGCTGCCCGAATGCCGATGCCTATCCAGGTGATTCGGCGTCGGCCGGACGCGAGCGCGGCCCGGATGTTCATGACTTCTCGGCGACGATCACCGACAGCAGTTCGACCAGATCGGCTTCGGCCTTCGCCTTGTCCACACCGACATCGGACAGGATTCCCGAACCATTCTCCTGTTCGAGCAGCGCGAGCAGGGCGTGTTCGGTGCCGACGTAGTTGTGTCCCAGGCGAAGCGCCTCGCGGAAGGTCAGCTCCAGCACCTTCTTGGCCTCGGGTCCGAAGGGAATGAGCGCCGGCAGATTCGCCGGATCGGCGGGCTGTTCGGCGATCGCCGCCGTGGCCGCGTTCCGGACGGTATCGAGGTCGACACCTTGGGCGGTAATCGCGCGGGCGCCAAGGCCTTCCGGCTGGGACAACAGACCGAGCACCAGATGCCCGACGGCGATCTGCGGATGACCGGACGTGCGCGCCGCCTCCTGAGAGACCACCACGACCTGTCGCGCACGCTCGGTGAATTTCGCGAAGCCCGCACTGGGATCCATGGCCGCGGCCTCCCCCGGATCGCCGGGGCCCTTCGGCACGAACCGCTTCTGTGCGGCCTGTTTGGTGACGCCCATGCTGGCGCCGATATCGGTCCACGAGGCGCCGGAGCGGCGAGCCTGATCCACGAAGTGGCCGATCAGATGATCGGCCACCTCGCCGAGGTGCCCGGCCGTCACCACCGCGTCGGAGAGTTGTTCGAGCACGTTGTCCGGACGCGCCTTTTTGATGCCCTCGATCAGATCGTCGAGCCGTACGTTATTTGTCATGCGTCAACGATAGGTTGACGATCCAGCATCGTCAACCCTTAGTTGACGATGGCCTTACGGTCGCGCCGCCCGGCCCGCACCCTGCACGATCTGCTCTTTGAACCAGGCCGCTGTCCGTCCGGTCAGCACGGTCCGCCCGGGCGAATCATCCGCGTGCAGGAACTGGATGACACCGTCGCGTCTGCCCAGGCTGATGCACTGGAAGTAGTACCGGAACCGCAGCTCACGGGGTGCGCGACCGGCGAGGCGCGCGACGAGGGCATCGGCGGCGTACTTACCGGCGGGCAATGCGGTCGCGCAGGCCATCCGAAGTTCTCGGCCGCCGGGCCCGGCGATGACCGCGCAATCGCCCGCCGCGTACACGTCGGGATGCGATGTCGACCGCAATGTCTCGTCGGTCAGCACCCGGCCGTGCCCATCCACCATCAGCCCGGCTCGCTCGGCCAGATCCGGCACACCGAACCCCGCGGTCCACACGGTCGCTGCCGCCTCGACCACCGCACCGTCGGCCAGCCGCACACCCTTTGGCATCACCTCGATAACCTTCGCATCCGAACGTATCTCGACTCCGAGCCGTTCCAGCCCCCGCCGCACATGAGCGCGCGCCCGCCGGGAAAGCCAGGACGCGGGCTCATCCGAGCCGAGCAGCAGCACTCGCGAATCCGGCTGGGACTGCGCCAGTTCCGCGGCCAACTCGATTCCAGTGGCACCGCCGCCGACCACCGCGATCCGCCCCGCCGGGATGCCGCTCCGCAATGACGCCGAATCCTCGGGCGTGGCCACGGAATACGCGTACTCGGCGACTCCCGGCACCCCGGCTACGTCGTTCGCGCTGCCCAATGCATAGATGAGCGAGTCGTATCCGAGCGCCGATGCGCCGTCGATCAGCACCCGCTTGCGCTCAGTGTCGATGCCGTTCGCCCAGCCCTGTACGAAGTGGATCCGCTTGGGCTCGAGCAACTCTCGCAGGTCCCACTCCGGGATCGACTGTCCCACACCGTATTGGTGCAATCGCACTCGTTCGACGAAGCTCGCACGAGCGTCCACGACGGTGATGTGGGCGTTGCGCGCGGTGCGCGCCAGTCTGCGGGCCGCCGCCAGCCCCGCGTATCCGGCGCCGAGGATGACGATTCGATGCTGTCCGGTCATGATGTGGCTCCCTTTCGATCGGCCTACACCCCTCAGACCGGACAGACCCCCGATCCATGACAGCTTCGGGACATGACCCGCATCACTGTGGCGCCACGCCGTCGACACGGCCGATGTAGGACAGCTTCTCCGGATTGATGATCATCCGCAGCGCGGTCACCGCATCGTCGAGGATGTCCACGCCGGCTACCAGCATGGGCTCCCCAGCCACGCGGACGACGACGGCGGGCGCACCGTTGATCTCCTCGAGCGCGATCTCCGTACCGGGCACTTCCTTCCTGAACAGACCGATCAGATAGCGAGCGACAGTGGCGGCCCCGACAATCGGCCGCCTGGCCGCGGTGATCAGGCCGCCGCCGTCCGCGGTCGAGGTGACGTCGGCGGCGAGCATCCGCTCCAGCGCCTCGACATCCCCGATACGCGCCGCCTTCAGGAAACGCTCGATCAGCTCGCGGGCGTGGTCGACCGGAACATCGAAGCGCGGCCGCCCTTCGCGCACCCGCACACTCGCCCGGCGGAAGATCTGCTGGGAATTGGCCTCGGACACCGCGAGCATGTCCGCGATCTCCCGATGGGCGTAGCCGAATGCCTCGCGCAGGACGAAAACCGCGCGCTCGATCGGGCTCAACCGCTCCAGCGCCATCAGCAGCGCCAGCGATACCAGCTCGCGCTCCTCCGCCGATTCCAACGGCCCGAGCTCACCGCGCGCGGTCGGCACCGGCTCCGGCAGCCACGGTCCGACATAGGTCTCCCGGCGGGCCCGCGCCGAAACCAACCAGGTGCGGCAAAGATTCACGATCGCGGTGGTCAGCCAGGCCTCGGCCGAGCGAATCGCGACGCGATCGGTGCCGTCCCAGCGCAGATAGGTCTCCTGCACCGCATCCTCGGCCTCGGTGGCCGATCCGAGCATCCGATAGGCGAGCGCGAAAAGGCGCGGGCGATGCGCCTGGAATTCGCGCAATCCGTCCGATTCCACCGCCACCTTCTTCCGTGCTCGCCCGCCGAAGATGACGGTACCGGTCGGGATCGATCCGGCCACGAGTAGTTCGCTACGCGACCCAATGCTGCGGCCACCACCGAAAACCCGGCCCAGATCGAAACCCCAGAAACCGAAACCCCCAAGCGCCGCAACACTACTCATGACTGCGCCTCGCTCATAGCCGCAGCATTCCCGCTGGCTCTTGGTGATTCCTTAAGAAATGCCAGGCGAGGTCAGGTGTGCAGATCGTCCATCGGGCGGTCCTTACCGGGACTACGCAGCCGCAGCCGACTGGCCCCGCGGATCGCCGGACGACGAATAGCGGGCCGCCGCCGCTGCGCCCGGCGTTGCGCCCGGCGCTCGGATGGCTTGTGCTGCCAGGTCTCCGGGCGCGCGGCGACCCAGCGCTGCGAATGCCAGGCGAACGGAATATGTCCGAGGTACACCACGACCAGCACCAGCAGCAGCACGATCGGATAGGTGACCAGTGCCGCCGCCGCGAGCGCGGTCAGCACCAGCAGTCCGGCCGCGGCCTGCGGCGCCACCGATACCGACTTCATCGCCAGCGTCGGAATCGTGCTGACCGCCAACGCCGCCGCGAAGACCGTCCAGGCCGCGACCTCGTAGAAGCCGACCCACCAGCCGTCGCCGAACTGCACATACAGCCCGATCGGCACCAGCGCGATCAGCGCGGCCGCCGGAGCGGGCACACCGACGAAGTACTCACGCGACCACTCCGGTCGAGTGTCGTCGTCGAGCAGGGTGTTGAACCTGGCCAGCCGCAACACGATGCTCACCGCGAACACCAGCGCGATGATCCAGCCCGCACTGTTGCTGTCCAGCAGCGCGATATAGAGCACCAGACCGGGTGCGACACCGAAGGAGATGGCGTCGGAGAGCGAATCGAGCTCCGCGCCGATCTTCGTGGTGGCGGCCAGCATCCGAGCCAGCCGACCGTCGAGCGTGTCCAGCACCGCCGCCGCGCCCACCATCGCCAGGGCGATATCGAGCTTGTCATCCAGGGCGAACTTCACCGCGGACAGTCCGGCGCACAGCGCCAGGATTGTCACAATGCTCGGCAACAGCCGGATACTCCGGCGCCTTCGCTGCGGTGTCGGCAGGGCCTGCTCCATCATGAGTCGGTAGAAAGTACGGCCAGAACGGTTTCGCCCCCGATCGTGCGTTGTCCGGGTTCGACGAGCAGTTCGGTGCCCGCCGGGAAGTAGGTGTCGACGCGGGAGCCGAAACGGATCAGGCCGTAGGTATCGCCGATGGTCAGTTTGTCACCGACCTTGGCGTCGCAGACGATGCGCCGCGCCAGCAGACCCGCGATCTGGACGACCACGATCTGCGCACCGCCCGCGGTGTCGATGACCATGCTGTTGCGCTCGTTCACCGCACTGGCCTCGGGCAGATCGGCGGAACGGAACTGACCGGACTGGTGCAGCACGGTGCGCACGCTGCCGGAGATCGGCGTGCGCTGCACATGCACGTCGAGCACCGAGAGGAAGATGCTCACCCGCGGCAGCGGCTGATCGCCGAGACCCAGTTCCGCGGGCGGCGTCGCGGTATCGACAAGGGCGATCTCACCGTCGGCCGGGGCGACGACCACACCGGCCCGGTTCGGCGGCACCCGGTTCGGATGCCGGAAGAAGGTCGCGCAGGCCGCGGCGGCCAACAGACCCGTGCGACGCACCCACTTGCGCCTACCGCCGACGACCGCCACCGCGAGCGGCGCCGCGACAAAGGGCAGCCCGGCGGGATGCAGCGGGGGGATCGCGGCCCGGACCAGATCGACGACATGGCCGACTCCGGTCGTTTCGGGCGTGCCGGGCGGGGTGGGACGGCGTGCCACAGGCTCCTCTTTCGTGCTCGATGCAGACGGTTTGCGCCCCTCAACCATAGGTCCAGCGCAAGCGTTCACACCTTACGGGAATCGAGCCGGTGGCACGCGGCGTGAGCGTCAGGCCCGCAGGAGGCAGTCTGGGTAACCACGCAGGACCCGCTCACGCCGCAAATCCGACACGCGACGTGAGCGTCAGGCCCCGTTGGAGGCAGCCTGCGTAACCACGCAGGACCCGCTCACGCCGCAAATCCGACACGCGACGTGAGCGTCAGGCCCCGCAGGAGGCAGCCTGCGTAACCACGCAGGGCCCGCTCACGCCGCAAATCCGACACAGCTGTCAGCGGGAGGCTTTGCGGCCGGTGAACAGCTTCACCAGGAACAGCAGGATCACCGCGCCACCGAGGCAGGTGAAGAAGCTGAACCAGAGCCCGCCGCCCTCGACGTCGACGCCGAGCAACTTCAGTAGGAATCCGCCGAGTAGGCCACCGACGACACCGACCACGATGTTGAGGAGGATGCCCTGTTGCGCATCCGTCTTCATGATCTTGCTGGCGATCCAGCCGGCGAGACCGCCGATGATGATCCACCCGATAATCCCGAGTCCGAGCATGGTGTCCTCGAATCACTAGTTGAGGCAGCGCCGCACCACAGGGCGTGCTTCGGAGGTATACCCGCCGAATGTGAGAATACGCACTCCCGTCGCGCGCGCGGGGGGCTAATATGAGGGGGCCTCATGTCTACGCAGACGTAGGCAATGGGCCGATGAGGGACTCATTTCGATGCTTCGGGTACAACCCGGCGGCGCCGCCGCAGGTACATAGGAGACGCACAATGGCCGCTCGAATCGCCCAGATAACGGGGGCAGAGCACACGGCGATCCTCGGGCTCGGCGTATACCGCCCCGCTCGAATCGTCACCAACGATGAGGTGGCCGGGCCGATCGACTCGAGCGACGAGTGGATCCGCACCCGGTCCGGCATCAAGACACGTCGCTTCGCCTCGGAGACGGAGACGATCCAGTCCATGAGTGTCGCCGCCGCGCGCGGTGCCCTCGAATCCGCGGAAGTCGACGTCGACCAGGTCGATTGCGTCATCGTGGCAACTTCCACCCATCTGTTGCTGACTCCGGCCGCCGCGCCGCGGATCGCGACCGAGCTGGGCATGAACGGGTCGGCGGCGTTCGACGTTTCGGCAGGCTGCGCCGGCTTCTGCCACTCCCTCGCGCTGGCCTCCGATCTGGTGCGCTGCGGGACCGCCCGGCATGTGCTGGTGATCGGGGTCGAGAAGTTGACCACCACCGTCAACCCGAAGGATCGCGCCACCGCATTCCTATTCGCCGACGGCGCGGGCGCGGTGGTGGTCGGTCCGTCCGCGGAGCAGGGCATCGGCCCGACGGTCTGGGGTTCGGACGGCACCCAGCACCACGCGATCCGCCAGGACAAGGACTGGATGGAGTACTTCGCCGAAATCGACGAGAAGGGCCTGGACGCGGTGCGGCCCTACCTCGCGATGGAGGGGACCGCGGTATTCCGCTGGGCCGCACATTCACTGGAGAAGGTGTGCCGCGACGCCATCGATCGCGCCGAGCTGACCACCGATGACATGGACGCGATGATCCCGCACCAGGCCAATGGCCGGATCATCGAGATCATGGCCCGGGTGCTGAAACTGCCCGAGCATTGCGCGCTGGCCAACGATATCGAGGAGACCGGAAATACCTCGGCCGCCTCGATTCCGCTGGCCATGGAGGCGCTGCTGCGCAAGGGCGAGTCGAAGCCGGGCGATACCGCGTTGCTGATCGCCTTCGGCGCGGGCCTGTCCTACGCCGCGCAGGTCGTCACGCTGCCGAACTGGCAGTAACTCAGCCCAGACCCCAGGTGACCTTCACCGTGAAGGTCACCGTCTGGGTGCCGGGTTCCAACTGGAACGACTCGGGGGCACCGACCTTCGGGTTGTTCTCCTCGCGGCTGCTGGCCTCGTTGATGGTGATGACATCGGTCAGCTTCAGCCCGGCCAGCACCGCGTACTGATCGGCCCTGGACTTGGCGTCGGCGAAGGCGCGCGAGCGGGCGTCGGCGAGCAGCTTCGAATCGTCCTCGATCGCGAAAGACACCCCGCGCATCCGGGTCTCGTTGCCGCCCGCCTTGGTCGCGGCGTCCAGGATCGCCGAACCCTTGGACAGATCGCGGATCACGATGCGCACCGAGTTGGTGGCCCGGTAGCCGGAGATGATGTGTCCGTCCGGACCGTACTGCGGCTGAATAGAGACGTCCTTGGTCTGCACGTCCTCGCGGGCTAGTCCGGCGGTGACCATGGCGTCGGTCATGGCCTTGGACTTTTCGTTGGCGCCGGAGATGGCCGCGGAGACGTTGTCGGCGTTCACCTCGACGCCGAGCTCGGCGTTCAGGGTGTCGGGGGCACCGCGCACCTGGCCGGTGCCCACCACCGTGACTTCGCGCTCGGGCGCCGAATCGGATTTACCGCATCCGGTGAGCAGCAGGGCCGAACCGACTACGGCGACAGTTGCCGCCGAATATCGCGTAATGGGTCGCATAGTGGCAACTTACGCACGGGCACGGCTCACTGCCTCGAAACACACCCGATCCCTTGTGATCTCGCGATCAGCTATGTGCCGGTATATCGCGGCGTCGTACGGCGGGGAGGAAGTAGTCGCTGAGATTCTCGGGGCCCGGTCCGTCGCCTCCGAACAGCGCCAAGGGGAGCATCGCGGAGAAATACAAATTCATGAACCAGACCTTTGTCAGTCTGCCATATGACGGAAAGCTACCGTCGTCGGACTGTATCACACACAGGCCGAACAGCGCCTTCCCGACAGTGGTATGAAATGCCCCTTGCAGTATGACCCGATCGGCGAAGGAAGTGGCCAGCCACACGCCGAGCGCAACTCCTCCGACGAGCGGAACGCTGCCCTTTCCCAGCAGCACGAGCGCCGCCGCACCACCGATATGCAGCGACCAGTCGATGACGAATGCGAAGACTCGGCGCAATATGCGGGGCGACGGATAACGAGTGTCTTCCGAGCTGCCGTGCCGTATCACACCCACCGATTCATCAACCGGCTTCACTACCACGCGACCGCGGTCCGGAGTCAATTGAAATTCGCGAACGGACTGCGGCGGCGCACCCGCTGGATCGAGTCGCGTGCCGGAACGATTCTCCCTGAAGGAGAATTCGGGCGGTTGCCTCGCCGGCGAATAGTATGCGTATCGAAAGACACCGCCGCCTGGAGCCGATATGACTCCGCGTTTTCGGGGATCGCCTGCGAACCATGCCGTCGAAGAGCTGCCGTCGACCACTGCACCTATTTGATGAACCCAACTGCTGACGATCAATTGTGAGATTCGGTTTCCGTTGATATCCCTCAGTTCAACCCACTCGTAGCGGTGGTTGGTCAGATAACCGATCTGATACTCCAGCCAGGGATATCGCCGCAATATCCGCCGCGTTCGCCTCCGGATCCACACCGTGCATGCGCCGATCATTCCAGTACAGAAAAAGACTACCGAGAGCATCAATCCGACCCCGGAGAGGCGGTGGGACAGGTGGCTGTGGCCAGGATCGCCCAAATTTATGAAAATCACGGACGCTGGGATACTAGCGACCCCGCCGAGCAGTGCAATCCATGGCAGCAGCATTCCCTTTCGCAACGCGGTACGCGTGGCCGGCCAGGACGCGGCCGGTGACGATGTTTCCACGACGAAATCCCCTCACAAGTCCAGCGACGGTGGTCGAGGCCTCGTGCGACCGGTCGCGCGGAATTCGATCGACGCTGCCATGCCCACCACCATCTTTCGAAATTCTGGACCATAGCCGACTGCCACGGTCGATAGCTCGATAGCGGCCAGGGCCGACCCGTCGCCCGACGGAACGACAGCTTCGAGTTGGTACGTGCCCGTGGTGGCGCTCCCGTACGGTCTCCCAGGAAGCTCAGGCGTTGGAAGCTCCGTCACGCGCTCGGTGAACATCATCGGCCGACCACCCACGTCTGCCATTTCGACGTTGTATACTTCGCCGGACCTGGCTCTTTCACCAGCTAGATTTGCCAATCGCAATCGTGGATTGATCTTCTCGCCACCGGTTTCATAGACGCAAACAGTGATGCATGACGTGATCAGATTTCCGTCCGTCGACAAGTGTCGACCTATTCCGCAGTACCTTGCGTCCCGGTACGCTAGTTCAGCAAAGAGTGTTGCGGCGGCGGGCAGGATTGCCTCAGCCGTGGCCTTCGTCGTCGATGGCTCCATTTCACCGACAATCTCTTGGACAATGCCGATCCGGCTCTCTATTTCCGTGAGGGGCATCGCCATGAAGCCGTGGGGAATCCAGATATCCACTGTTGTCTCAGTCATTGCCGATGTTCCCGATCTTGAAAAGTCCGAGGCCAGCCTTTCCAGCGCGCGAGAACAGTTCGATGCCAGCCGCCGATGTTCCCGGCTCATACTTGCTGACTTGACCGAAGTCCTCGAAGAAGCCGCTGAAGTCATTCATGGATCGGGTTACGACCGAGGGCATCAGTGGAACCTTGTTGACATAGTTCGGAACGCCGTCAATAAGTTTCGTAGCGAATCCCGGCGCTTGCGCTCCCTGAGTGATTGCTTTGATCGCCGGAGCGAATTCCCCGAGCTCAGTAAATGCCTTCACCCCCTTTATTGTTCCCCCGACGCCAGGTATGACGCCCAGGCTGTCGAGCCCAACCGTCATACCTATCTTCTCGAGCGCATCACCATTGAAATCTCCAGATAAGACATCCTTGAATGCAGCACGGACGTCGGGATCGAGGAAATCCGTGGCGAGGGCACCCGCGCCGGCAACGAGTGCGATACCTGCGAAGATCGCGTCCGCCGGTGGGGGTGTCACCAGTGCGAGAAGACCCGTAACCGCAGATACCCCTGCCAACACATCGTGGATCTGCTGTCGGTGATCGCTGATCCACTGGCCGACACCTTTTATCGCATCGGTGATGCGGTCCCAGATGCTCTTGTCCGGTGCGCTGGGCGCGAAATCCTTTGCGGCCGCGTCTAGTTCGCTGGCGATCCGTCGGGCCGAGCTGTCATGTGTGCTTTCGAGATCGCGCGCGCGACGGATGATCGAATCGACGTTCCCTTCCCAGGTGTCGACTGCCGCGAGGGCAGCATTGACCTGGGCGGTGGCGGCGTTGAGGCGGGTCTGCGCGGCTTGCAACTCGACTGGATCGGTGAAGGTCAGGTTGCCCAGACCCAAATCCGCGTTCGATCGAGCTCGCTGCAATGTTTGCAGTGCGCTGTTGTACTGCCCTTTGGCCTCGGCGGCTTCGGTTTCCAGGCCGTTGGCGGTGTCCTGGAAGCTCACGAGGTTCGTATGCCATTCGGCGAGGAGCCCGACGGCCTTTTCGAGCGAGTTCTGGGCGTAGCCGAGATCCTGGGCGAGGGTGGTGTCGAAGTGGGCACGGAAAGCATCGCCGCCCGTGCCCTGCCAGACATTGTCGTTGCTGTTGCGCAGGCTGTTCAGCAGCTGATTGGTTTCCTTGACTGCGTCGGCGGCTGTATTGATCTGGCCGCGCAGACCCGCCACGTCGTCCGGGGCGCCGGGAACCGGGTTGAAACCGAGGTATGGGTAGGGGTTCTGGCTCATGCTGTGGCCGAGGTGGTCGGCTGTCGGTCAACGGCGTTCTCGGCTTGCTCGACCACCTTGGCGAATGCTTGGTCGGTCTGTTGATAGGCGTCGAGGCACTGTGCGACACCGTCCGCGGTTGCCTTCGCCGACTCGCCGATCCGTTCGATGCCGAACTGCCAGCGTCGTTGGAAACTGTCGGCGGCGTCGTTGAGAGTCTTGGTTCCGATGTCGCCGTGGCCGCCGTTCTTCATCGCGTTCATCGCATCGTTGAGCACCTGCTCGGCGCCGCGCAGAGACTGAACGGTCTTGCTCAACACATCGATGTCCACCTCTAGAAATCCGGCCAACTCGACACTCTCCTTCACGCGAGGTCATGTACATGCCGACCGCCGAGAACCCTGTCCGGTCCGTGTGGACGGTTCACAGGGTGGGAGTGGAGTTCCGGGCGGATCGAGACACCTGTATCAGTAATGGACGCATCGTCTTTCGAAACGGTTCCATCGAGCCGACATTCTTGTGCGCCAGGTAATGAGGTCGGCGGTGCTGGTGGCCGGGGATCGACGCGGGGAGTCCTCGACAGCGGTGGCGTAGAACTGATCGCGAATGGGACGCCTTCCTCGGCGGTGCTCGCGACGGCGAGTTCGACCGCCGTGGCCTTCCCCGAATCAGAATCAGGCCCGATCCGCATCATCGGATCGGGCCTGACGTGTGTTCGGTTGAGTATGTGGCCGCCGGCAGCGGCTCAGGCGGCGGCCTCGACCGCGGACTTGATCTTGCCGAGGGTTTCCTGCATCCCGCGCTCGAGCAGTTCCTCGAACGGCGCCTCGCCGCCGAGCGCGGCATCGATGGCCTTGCGGGAGAACCAGGTGGTGCCATTGGGCACATCGCGGCGTTCGATCAGCCGGGTGCCGGTGGCCGTCGGCTCCAGCGTGTAGCTCCAGATGGTGCGGTTCTCGTTGATCCGAAAGGCGAAGGCCTGGTTGGGCTCATAGCGCACGATGCGCGCGGTGGTGGGCCAGTACTTCTTGCCGTCGGTGTTGAGGTTGATCGTCCAGGTGCCCGCCTTCGGAGCGCCGAGCGCAAGCATCCGCACGCACTGCGGGCTGAACTCCGGCATCCGCTTCAGATCCGAGACCACGGCCCAAACCTGCTCCGGAGGTGCGGCGATGTCGATCGTGGCTTCGATATTTTTCGGCAACGCTGCCTCCGGAGAACTGTTGGCACTGAAGATTAGACAACATCCTAGTCGGCGGCTGTTGGAAGACAAATGGGTCACTTTTTCGCGATTTATCGACCGGCCTTTGTAATAGCGCGCGCACAATATCGGATAGACGAAGCATCAGACACTGCCACAAGCTTTTCCGTCCAGCGTGAGGTGATCGGCTGTGAAACTGCGCTCCCTCTTACATCGTCGGCACGAGGACCAGGTCCCGCTGCTTCCCGCCATCGAACCCGAGCCCCAGCCCGCCCGGGACACCGCCGCGCCACACACCAAACGCAAGATCGCTGGGGAAGAACGACTGGAGCGCCTGCTCACGCCCACTGAACTGGACTTGGTGCGCGAACATCGGGTTTGACGAGCGTTCCATACTCGATATGTGACTTCACCCGCTGCCACGAAGCCGGCCATCCTCAGTGTCGACGACGACCCGGGGGTCTCCCGCGCGGTCGTCCGCGACCTGCGCCGCCGTTATGGGGCCGAATACCGGATTCTGCGCGCGGAATCGGGCGCGGACGCGCTCGACGCCCTGCGTGAGATGAAACTGCGCGGCCACCCGGTCGCGGTACTGATCGCCGATTACCGGATGCCGGGCATGGACGGCATCGAATTCCTCGAGCAGGCCATGGACCTGCACCCGTACGCGCGCCGCGTACTGCTGACCGCCTACGCCGATACCAGCGCCGCGATCGACGCGATCAATGTCATCGACCTGGACCACTATCTGCTCAAGCCATGGGATCCGCCGGAGGAGAAGCTGTATCCGGTGCTCGACGGCCTGCTCGAAGCATGGCGCAGCAACGACCACAAGCCCGTCACCGAGACGAAGGTGGTCGGAAATCGCTGGTCACCGCGGTCCTCGGAAGTACGGGAGTTCTTGGCCCGCAATCAGCTGCCCTACCGCTGGTACCTGGCCGAGGAGCCGGAGGGCGCGCGGCTGCTGGAGGCGGCGGGCGCCGATCCCAATATCTGTCCGGTGGTGATCACCCCGGGTGGGCAGGCGCTGGTGCAGCCGAGCGATGGCGAACTGGCCGAAAGCGTCGGTCTGAACACCAATCCGACCGGTGACTTCTACGACCTGATCGTGGTCGGCGGCGGACCGGCCGGACTCGGCGCCGCGGTGTACGGCGCATCCGAGGGCCTGCGCACGGTGCTGGTGGAGCGCACCGCGACCGGCGGCCAGGCGGGACAGAGCTCGCGCATCGAGAACTATCTCGGCTTCCCGGACGGGCTCTCCGGTGCCCAGTTGGCCGATCGGGCGCGGCGACAGGCCGCGAAGTTCGGGGCCGAGGTGATCACGACGCGCGAGGTGGTTGGGCTCGAGGTGAACGGGTCGGCGCGGACCGTGCGGTTCGCCGACGGTGGGCGGCTCTGCGCGCACACCGTGATCATCGCGACGGGTGTGGACTACCGGCGTCATCCGGCGCCGGGCGTGGACGACTTCACCGGGCGCGGGGTCTATTACGGCTCGGCCATGACCGAGGCCTCCGAATGCGCCGATCACGATGTCTACATCGTCGGCGGGGCGAATTCGGCGGGTCAGGCGGCGGTATTCCTGTCCCGCAACGCGCGCACCGTGCATCTGGTGGTCCGCGCGGATTCGCTGGAGAAGTCCATGTCGCACTATCTGATCCAGCAGATCGCCGCGATACCGAACATTCGCGTGCACACCGATACCGAGGTGACCGCCGCCGACGGCGAGGACCACCTGCAGTGGATCGTGCTGCGCAATAACGAGACCGGTGCGGAAGAAAAAGCCGAGGCGGAACGGTTGTTCCTGTTCATCGGCGCCGCACCGCAGACCGACTGGCTCGATGGGGTGGTCAAGCGCGACGAGGCGGGCTATGTGCTCGCCGGTCCCGATCTGCTCGTCGACGGGACCAGACCCGCGGGCTGGGAGCTACCCAGACCGCCACACCATCTGGAGACCAGCGTGCCAGGGGTTTTCGTGGCGGGTGACGTGCACGCCGACTCGGCGAAGCGGGTGGCCTCGGCGGTCGGCGAGGGCGCGATGGCGGTCATGCTCGTGCATCGGTACCTGGCGTGATAGGAGGCTGGACCATGAATTCGAAGGAGACGGCGGATCGCAGCAGTCATTTGGTCTGCGATCCCGCGGAACTGCGCAGCCTCTTCCTGTTCGAGAAGCTCACCGACGAACAGCTGGAACTGCTGTGCGCCGACGGACGCATCGAGATCATCGAGCCGGGCCTGGTCTTCCGTGAGGGCGATCCGGCCACCTGCTTCTACGTGATGATCGAGGGCGAGGTGCAGCTCACCAAGCTCTCCGGCGGTGCGGAGATCGAGATGTCGCGCACCGACTACCGCGGCGCGTACGCGGGTGCGTGGACCGCTTACCTCGGCGACAAGGTCGATCAGACCTACACCGGCTCGATGTATGTGACCCGCCGGTCGCGTTTCTTCGTACTCGACGCGGGCACCTTCGCGCGGATGATGCACGAATGGTTCCCGATGGCCGTGCACCTGCTCGAGGGCGCGTTCTTCGGCAATCGCAACAATATCGAGCGGATCAACCAGCGCGAGCGCCTGCTCGCCCTCGGCTCGCTGTCGGCGGGCCTGACCCACGAGCTGAACAATCCGGCCGCCGCCGCGGTGCGCGCCACCTCCGGACTGCGCGATCGGGTCGCGGGCATGCGGCACAAGCTGGCCATGATGGCGCAGGGCAAATTCGACACCGCATCCTTGGAAGCGCTGGTGCGCCTGCAGGAGGAAGCGGCGGCCCAGGTCGCGAAGGCGCCGGAGCTGACCACACTCGAGGCCTCCGAGCGCGAAGACCTGCTCAGCGAATGGCTGGAGGATCACGGGATCGACGACGGCTGGAATCTGGCGCCGAATTTCGTGCAGGCCGGCTTCGACGTCGATTGGCTGGAACGGGTTTCGGCCACCCTGGAGAGCTGTCCGGACCAGGTGTTCCAGGGTGCGATCCGGTGGCTGAACTACACCATCGAGACCGAACTGCTGATGAACGAGATCGCCGACTCGACCACCCGCATCTCCACCCTGATCGGCGCGGCCAAACAGTATTCGCAGATGGACCGGGCGCCATTCCAGGTGGTCGATATCCACGAACTGCTCGACAGCACGCTGGTGATGCTCAGCCGCAAGATCGGCGACGGCGTCAAGGTCGTCAAGGAGTACGACCGGACGCTGCCCGAAGTGCCCTGCTTCGCGGCGGAATTGAATCAGGTGTGGACCAACCTGATCGATAACGCGGTCTACGCGATGAATGGCCAGGGCAAACTGACCATCCGCACCCGGCACGAAAACGATTGCGCCGTCATCGAAATCGGCGACACCGGGCCGGGCGTGCCCGCGCAGGTGCGCAGTCGCATCTTCGAACCGTTCTTCACCACCAAGCCGGTGGGCGAGGGAACCGGTCTGGGCCTGGATATTTCGTTCCGGATCGTGGTGAACAAGCACCACGGCGATATTCAGCTCGATTCCGAGCCGGGCGACACCAGGTTCACCGTCTGGCTCCCGCTGCACCGCCCCGAGCAGACCGACGACAATCAGGCGCAAACCGAAGCCGATACAGGAGGTCAGTGATGACGCAGGAACTGGAAGGCATCGACCCGTCGGTCGCGCCGAGCGGTCCCGGCTGTCTGGAATGCGAAGCGGCCCAGGGCTGGTGGGTGCACCTGCGCCGGTGCGCGCAGTGCGGGCACATCGGCTGTTGCGATACCTCGCCGGAGCAGCACGCCTCCAAACACGCCAAGGACACCGGGCACCCGTTCATCCAGAGCTATGAGCCGGGCGAGGACTGGTTCTTCGATTTCCGCTCCGACGAGATGTATGGCGGCGGACCGGAACTCGCGCCGCCGACACATCATCCGGTGGACCAGCCGGTGCCCGGTCCGCGCGGCCGGGTGCCCGCCGACTGGCAGTCACACATCCACTGACCGTCTCCGGATCGTTCGGCGAATCGCAAGGGGCGCACCGCACTGTGGGCTCCATGACAATCCCTCGATCCCACCCGGTACTCTGCACCGGACGCGCCGGAGATTCCGGTGCCTCGAGTCACCGGGGAACGCACGTGATGAAGCGAGTTACCGCCACCGCCCTGGCCACCGGGGCGGTGGTTTTCGCGCTGACCGGCTGTGGCGGGTCGGACAATACGAACACCGACGCGAACGGTCTGCGCAAGGGCGAGACGGGTACGAATACGAGTACGCCCGCCGCGACCACAACGGCCGCGCGACCGACCGGCGCCGCACCGACCAGCACCGATGGCGCGCCGACCACCACCAAGGCCGCGGTGGATACCTCCTCGCTCGGCCCGGCATCGCGCACCACCTGCGCGGACTTCAAGAAATTGGACAGCACGGGTGAGAAGACGCTGATCGAACAGGTGCTCGCGGAGAATCCGGACAGCCCGTTCGAGGGCAGCCCGAATGTCGCCCTCGGCACCGCCAAACTCGTCTGCCTGGCCCCGACCTATGCCGACACCCCGGTCGTGATCGCCGCCGGAATCGTCGAAAAGAATAAATAGGCCCCGCGCGCCTCGGTCGCAGCACCAACGCACATACACAGAACGCGCGTACACAGCGGGCAGGCGCTGTGTACGCGCGTTCTACTTATGTCGCGACGATCAGGGCTGACCGGTGGCGAACGCGATCACGGCGTCGAGGAACTCCTGGCCGCCCATGACGTATCCGCCGATCAGCGCACCGGCCGGGATGCTGATGATCCACAGGAAGGGGATGAAGGCCCCGAGGACGGCCCCGATGACGATGCCCGGCAGGTTCTTGTTGACCTGCTCCATGAGTCGGTCGTAGGAGCTGATGTCCTTCAGCCCCGCAATGTCCTTCAGCTTCGCGGTGTCCGCCGGGGTCATCGTCGAAGTCAGCGCGACGGTGTGGCCGTCGGCGCTGATCTGCTGGCTCACCGCGATCGGAAGTCCCGCGACCTCGGAGTGCAGCGGCACCTGGTCCACCGTCGCGCCGTCGTCGGACTTCAGCAGCACTGCGGCGCCGTCCGAGGCGAGCTCGAACCGGCCGCTGTCAACCGCCCAGGTGATGGTCTTATCAGTTGGGGAAACCGTTGTGTGGTAGTTGATTCCGTGTGCAACACCAGAGGTCACGGCCCCTTGGGTCACTACCGCCGGCTGGTCGGTCGCCACGGCGGGCTGTCCATTGGCGGTAGCCGCGCTGATTCCCACCGCGGTGACAGCCATGAAGACAGCAGTAGTGATCTTTCCGAACTTCATTCTTTGAATCCCCTCCAAGAATGGCCGCCCCTTCTGGGCTGGCCGTCGGCGACATTACCCCGGCCGTAATGTCGCCGAATCACCACAAGTCGTTGGGGCACAAGGGATCAGCATCGTCACCGAGTGAGACTACGTGGCTTTTACTGCCCCGGAAAACTCGGTTTGCCACTACATAACCTCGGCACTACACCCCGACAAATTTGGGCGCATGTCCATAACCGGGTCCGGCAACCCAACCTGCTGCGACGATATCGGCACCGCTATGTGTGCCGCCGCCGCGCAATGATTGCCGAAGCCGCGAATCGAACCTTGCCGATTCGGTACGTCAGCGCCATTCCGTAACTCCATCCCGTCCCACGACGAAGTCGTGCCGCTTATGGTTCCGTGACAACATTCACAATTACGTTTACCGAATCGGAACAGTGGGTCTAGCGCCGGTTTTCCGTGTCCGTCGGACCTATCCGCCGGTCTGCGGGCCAACCAGGGCCGGACGCGGGCAGAATGGCACAGTGGCAGAACTGGCGCTCACCGCACGACTGAACCCCTCCGCCGCCGACGCCAGGCGCGGGGTGGTCCGGCTGCATCCGGAGGCGCTGACCGCGCTCGGGCTGCGGGAGTGGGACGGGATCGCGCTGGTCGGGTCGCGGCGCACCGCGGCGGTGGTCGGGGTGGCCCCGGCCGGCACACCGGCCGGGGTGGCATTGCTCGATGACGTCACGTTGTCCAATGCGGGTCTGCGCGAGGACACGAATGTGGTGGTGTCCCCCGCGACCGTGTACGGCGCCAAGCAGATCTCGGTGAGCGGTTCGGTGCATGCCACCCGGACCATCCCGGCGGCGACGCTGCGGCAGGCCCTGCTCGGCAAGGTGGTGACCATCGGCGACGCGGTATCCCTATTACCCCGCGATCTCGGCCCGGATATCAGCTCCTCGGCTGCCACCCAGGCACTTTCGCGCACCTTCGGGATCGCGTGGACCACCGAGCTGCTGACGGTCACCGCCACCGATCCCGGACGTGGTCCGGTGAGTGTGCAGCCGAATACCGCGGTTGTCTGGGGCGCGGGTGCGGTGGCGGCCCGGGATTCCGCCGATCGGGCCGCCGCCGGGCTACCGAGCCCCGCGGGTGAGACCGCGCGCGGCGTCACCGAGGCCGCGGCCCTGCAGACCATGGCGGCGACCGACGGGGCGGGCGAGGGTTGGAGTACGACGATCGGCGCATCCGCCATCCCGGTCGAGGATCTGGCTGGCGTACAAGGGCAGGCGGCGAAACTCCAGGAATGGCTGAGCCTCGCACTCGATGAACCGCAGCTGCTGAAGGCCCTCGGCGCCACCGCCCATCTCGGGGTCTTGATCACCGGTCCGGCCGGTGTCGGCAAGGCCACCCTGGCACGCGCGGTGACCGCGCCCCGGCGCATTGTCGAGCTGGACGGCCCGACGGTCGGCGCGGCCGAGAGCGGCGCGCGGTTGCGCGAGGTCGCCGCCGCGGTGGCCGAAGTCTGCTCCGGCCGGGGCGGAATCCTGCTCGTCACCGATATCGACGCACTGCTGCCCGCACCGGCCGAACCGGTCGCCACCCTCATCCTGGATCAGCTGCGCGGGGCGGTCGCCGAACCGGTCGTCGCCTTTCTCGCGACCACGGCGCATCCGGCCGGCATCGATCCGCGGCTGCGGGCACCGGATCTCTGCGATCGCGAGCTCGCACTCCCGCTGCCGACCGCGTCGGTGCGCAAGGCACTGCTGGAGCAGTTGCTGCGCAAGGTGCCGACCAAGGATCTGAAGCTCGAGGAAATCTGCTCGCGCACACCGGGATTCGTGGTCTCGGACCTGGCCGCGCTGTGCCGTGAGGCGGCGCTGCGCGCGGCATCGCGGGCCAGTAAACAGCAATCGGAGCCGGAGCTCACGCAGGCGGACCTGCTCGGCGCCACCGAGGTGATCCGGCCGCTATCACGCTCCGGCACAGAGGAACTCGCGATCGGCAGCCTCAGCCTGGACGACGTCGGCGATATGGTCGAGACCAAGGAGGCGCTCACCGAAACCGTGCTCTGGCCGCTGCGGCACCCGGATTCGTTCGCTCGCCTGGGTATTCATCCACCGCGCGGCGTACTGCTCTACGGTCCGCCCGGTTGCGGCAAGACGTTCCTGGTGCGCGCGCTGGCGGGGACGGGCCAGCTCAGCGTGCACGCGGTCAAGGGCGCCGAGCTGATGGACAAATGGGTCGGCGCGTCCGAGCGTGCGGTGCGCGAATTGTTCCAGCGCGCACGCGATTCCGCGCCCTCGCTGATCTTCTTGGACGAGGTGGACGCGCTTGCGCCGCGCCGCGGTCAGAACAGCGACTCCGGCGTCGGCGATCGCGTGGTCGCGGCGCTGCTGACCGAACTCGACGGCGTGGAACCGCTGCGCGATGTGGTGGTGCTCGGTGCGACGAATCGCCCGGAGCTCATCGATCCCGCGCTGCTGCGGCCCGGTCGCTTGGAACGCCTGATCTTCGTGCCACCCCCGGACGCCGACGCCCGGCTGGAAATCCTGCGGGCGGCCGGAAAGTCGGTGCCGCTGGCCGCCGATGTCGATCTCGCCGCGCTGGCCGCCGACCTGGACGGCTACTCCGCGGCCGACTGCAGTGCCCTGCTGCGCGAGGCCGCGCTGGCCGCGATGCGCCGGGATGTGGACGCCGCCGATGTCACCGCCGCGGATGTCGCGGCGGCCAGGGCGGTGGTGCGACCCTCACTCGAAGCCGAACAGGTCGAGTCGCTGCGTCGCTACGCCGACAACCGCCGATAGCCGTCCAAGCAACCTTCTGGTAATCGGCTTCTTCCTGGCGTTTCCTTGTATCCGACATATTCGAGCGATCTTGTCGCAATCGCAGATTCTCGGGTTGGGCGCGGGTAAGTTCGACGAGGTGCACAAGATCGGCAATACGGTCGATACGGTCACGGCCTTCCTCGGGGCCGCGGTCGCCGGCGTGGCACTGTTCCTGCCGATCAACTTCAGTTGGACCGCCGAGGCTTCGCCTTATCGGCTGGCCAGCCTCAACAACAGCGTCCCGCGCGGGGCCGCGATCGGGGTGATCGTCGCGGTCGCCGTCGCGGTGCTGGTGATCACCCTCAGCAAGCCTGCGGCAGCCTGGGCGGCGGCGCTGGGCGCCGCGATCGGCATGGAAATCAATCACATTGCCGGACGCAATGTTTCCTCGGCCGACCTGCTGACCACGCAGAACTATCTGGATTCGATCCTGGGCGGAGTGCTGCTCGGCGCATTGGGCGCGGCGGTGCTGCGACGACCGGGCCCGGCGGCCGGATTCGCGATCGGCGGCGCCGGCTTCTTCGTCTTCGGCGACCTCGCCGAGCTATTGGACATCGCCGACGACAATCCGTATTCGGTGCTGGAGACGCCGCCGCGCTGGCTCATCGGCGTGGCGGTGGTGCTGCTGATCATCAGCACATTGCGCAATTGGTCCCAGCCCAAGGAGCCGAGTCCGCCCCAGCTGGTCGTCGAACTTCCGGTGACGCCGATCCTGGCCGCGATGGTGCTGGCGCTGGTGATCCTGGCCATTACCGAATGGCTGGCGCGGCAGTATCAGCACGCACCCGATGTCAGTCACGCGGTCGAGATCGGG
This sequence comes from Nocardia nepalensis, assembly GCF_048910785.1. Taxonomy (NCBI): domain Bacteria; kingdom Bacillati; phylum Actinomycetota; class Actinomycetes; order Mycobacteriales; family Nocardiaceae; genus Nocardia; species Nocardia nepalensis. The sequence continues at coordinate 246,161 of NZ_JBKBET010000038.1, forward strand.
ATGGCGGTCGCCGCGACGGTCATCGTCGCCACCGCCGCGGCCATGCTGCTGCCCGGCCGGGATGGGTCCGGGGTGTACCTCGCGGTGAGTCTGGTCGCCGCCGCCGACGCGATCGGCAGCACCCCGCGGCCCGCTTGGAGCGCGGCCGCACTGATCGGGCTCACCGCCGTTGGGCTGTTGGCCGGGATCCGCATGCCATCGATGTTCATCGCCATCGCCCTGATCACCGGTCTCGCGGTATTCGCCCTGGTGAAACCGCCCCACGACCATCGCTACGTGATCGCGGCGGGCAGCGGCGTCCTCGCCTTGACGGCCGGTTACTGCTGCGGCGCCGCCCGTCCCCGCTACTCCCCCAGCGGGGTGCTCGCCATCGCGGCACTGTATCTGCCCTCGATCATCACCGCGTTGCCGCACGACTCCGACGAGTGGCCGCCACACGGTGGCGCGAACCACCAAGCACTGGCGGGCCGGATGGCGCTGGCCCTGGTCTGCGGCTCGGCCCTCGGTTTGCTGGTGCTGCGCCGATTTCGGCCGCGCAGCCGACCGAAACCGGACCATTCCACCGCGGACGAAACGGTAGCGGACATATAGCCCAGCCGTGTGGAGATGGCGTACGCCATACTCGCTCGGCCGACTAAAGCCCCAGGCCCCAAGTAAGATCATGCCCATCACCCCGCCGCAACTACCCGACGGAGTGCAGTTTGCTCGGAATCCTGCTCGCGCTCGCGATAGCCGCATCGACGGCTCCCCTGTGCGTGCGGACGTTGGGGCGCAATGGTTTCTACGTGCTCGCGCTGGCGCCGCTCGGCTGCCTCGGCTGGGTGATCGCGAATTGGGGTAGTACACAGCGGATTCGGGTCAGCTGGGCGCCGAGTATCGAGATGAATATCGATCTGCGCTTCGATTCGCTGGCCGCGATCATGTCCGCGCTGGTGCTCGGCATCGGAACGCTGATTCTGGCTTACTGCGCCCGGTATTTCGAGGACGACGAACCGCGGCTGGGGGTATTCGCGGCGCAGTTGGTCGCCTTCGCCGCGGCCATGTTCGGGCTGGTCACCAGCGATAACATGTTGCTGCTCTTCGTGTTCTGGGAAATGACGACGGTGCTGTCGTTCCTATTGGTCGGCCACAATGCCGAGCAGGCCGTGAGTCGGCGGGCGGCGATTCAGGCGCTGTTGGTGACCGGAGCGGGCGGGCTGGCGATGCTGGTCGGGATCGTCGTCCTCGGTCAGGTGAGCGGCAGTTATCTGCTGTCGGATCTGCTGGCCGGGCCGCCTTCAGGCACCGCGGTCGACGTCGCGGTGGTGCTGCTGCTGGTCGGGGCGTTGAGTAAATCGGCGATCGTGCCGCTGCACTTCTGGCTGCCGGGTGCGATGGCGGCGCCCACCCCGGTCAGCGCGTATCTGCACGCGGCGGCCATGGTGAAGGCGGGTGTCTATCTGGTGGCGCGGCTCGCGCCGGTGTTCGCCGATAGCCCTGCTTGGCATCCGCTGATCCTCACGCTGGGCGTGGCCTCGATGGTGCTCGCGGGGTTACGGGCGTTGCAGGTGACCGATCTGAAGCTGGTGCTCGCCTTCGGGACGGTGAGCCAGTTGGGATTGCTGATCCTGCTGGTCGGGCTCGGTACACCGGATGCGGCACTGGCCGGGGCGACGTTGATGGTCGCGCACGCATTCTTCAAGGCGTGTTTGTTCATGGTGGTCGGGATCATCGATCACGGGGCCGGGACGCGCGATCTGCGGGAGTTGTCGGGCCTCGGTCGGCGCGCGCCGGTGCTGTGCGGGGTCGCGGTGCTTGCCGCGCTCAGCATGGCCGGAATACCGCCGATGCTCGGGTTCGTGGGTAAGGAGAGTGCGCTGGGCGCGGTCCTGGACGTGAACATCCTCGCCCAGCCCGCCAGGTTGGTTTTGGTGTCCGGTGTGGTGCTCGGATCCATGTTGACGGTCGGCTACAGCATCCGATTCGTCTGGGGAGCCTTCGCGGACAAGGATTTACCGCCCCGCGGCGACGAACTCAGAGCTGACAGTGGAGATCCGCACGATGGCAAGGACTTGCATCCGGCGCAGGGCGGTCACTGGCATGCGCCGGGAGCGCTGTTCACGGCTGCACCCGCGCTGCTCGCGGTGGGGAGTGTGATGGCGGGTCTCGGTGCACCGTGGTTGGACGAACTGCTGAATCCCTATGCGAAAACCCTTCCCGGAGTGCTCGATTCGCATCTCGCGCGCTGGCACGGATTCAATACCGCACTGGCACTGACGATTCTGATCATCTGCGCCGGGATCGTGGCGTTCCAGGTGCGCGGTCGAATCGGGGAGTCCACGACGCTGCTCGGCAATGCCGACCGCGCCTACGACGCCACGCTGCGGGCAATGGATCGACTCTCGCTGCGGATGACCGGTGCGGTGCAGCGCGGTTCGCTGCCGCTGAGTCAGGCGACGATCCTGGTGACGCTGATCCTGCTGCCGACCGTACTGCTCGCGATCGGCGCCCGCACCGATGTCCGCCTGCGCCTTTGGGATTCGCCGTTCCAGGCCGCCATCGGCGCGATCATGGTCGCGATGGCGCTGGGTGCGACGGTGCTGCGCAACCGGTTGGCCAGTGTGCTGGTCGTCGGCGTCACCGGTTACGGCTGCGGTGTGATCTTCGCACTGCACGGTGCGCCCGATCTGGCGCTCACCCAATTCCTGGTCGAGACACTGACTTTGGTTATTTTCGTGCTGGTGCTGCGCGCCTTCCCCGCCGAGATCGACGAAAGCCGCACGGCCGCATTCAAACTGCGCAGGGCGATTCTGTCCGCACTGGTCGGGGCGACGGTTGCGGTGCTGGCCGCCTTCGCCATCGCCGCCCGTTCGACCGAACCCATTTGGCACCTGATCCCCGATGCCGCATACAAACTCGGGGGCGGGAAGAACGCCGTCAATGTCCTGCTGGTCGATATCCGGGCCTGGGACACCCTCGGCGAGATCTCGGTGCTGGTCGTTGCCGCGACCGGTGTCGCGTCCCTGGTGTTCCGCAGTCGGCGCTTCGGCAGCGCCCCGCGCGCGGTGGACGCCCCGAACTACGATCCGGACCTGGTCAGCTGGTTATCCGCCGGCCGGTTGGTGGATCGGCGCGACCGATCGATGGTCCTGCAGATCACCACCCGGCTGGTCTTCCCGACCGTAATGGTGCTCTCGGTGTACTTCTTCTTTTCCGGCCACAATGCGCCCGGCGGCGGTTTCGCGGGCGGACTGACCGCCGGCCTCGCGCTGACCCTGCGCTATCTCGCGGGCGGCCGCTACGAACTCGGCGAGGCGCTGCCCGTCGACGCGGGACATCTGCTCGGCGCCGGACTGGCGCTGGCCGCCGGAACCGCGGCTACCTCGCTATTGCTCGGCGCGCCGCCGCTGTCCTCGGCGATTCTGGCGGTGACGCTACCGGTGATCGGCCACGTCAAGGTGGTCACCGCGTTGTTCTTCGATCTCGGCGTCTATCTGATCGTGGTCGGCCTGGTCCTCGATGTGCTGCGCAGTCTCGGCGCTCGCCTGGACAGCGAGCTGGCCAGCGCCGAGGACGAATCCGCCTCGGCGCGAGGAGGTTTCCAGTGACTGTGAATCTGACGCTGCTGATCGTGATCGGGATACTCGTCGCGTGCGGGGTCTATCTGATCCTCGAACGCGCGGTGTCGAAAATGCTGCTCGGCATGATCCTGTTCGGCAATGCGGTGAATCTGCTGATTCTCACCGTCGGCGGCCCGGACGGCAGGCCGCCCATCCGCGGCGAGGCCGAACAAGCTGGCGAGGAGATGGCCGATCCGCTGGCCCAGGCGATGATGCTCACCGCGATCGTGATCACCATGGGCTTGGCGGCCTTCGTGCTCGCGCTCGCCTACCGCTCCTACATCCTCACCACCACCGAAACCGTGCACAACGACCCGGAGGACGTCGAGGTCGCCGCCCGGCGCGAGCGAGAGGATCCGGAGGATTGAGCGATCTGCTGACCACGCTCGCACCGCTGCCGGTCCTGGTGCCGATGCTCGGAGCCGCGGCCACGCTGGTCTTCGGGCGGCAGCCGCGCATCCAGCGGGTCGTCATGCTGTCCCTGCTCGCCCTGGTGGTCGTCATCTGCGGGGTGCTGCTGTATCTGGTCGATCGCGAAGGCACCACCGCGCTGCAGGTCGGCGGCTGGGGCACACCGATCGGGATCACGCTCGTGGTCGACCGACTCTCCGCGGCAATGCTGCTCGTCTCCGCGATCGTGCTGCTCGCGGTTTCGGTCTACGGTGCGGGGCAGAATATTCGCGATGGTGACGACCGCCAGCCGACCTCGATCTATCGACCCACGTATCTCGTACTGACCGCGGGTGTTTCGGCCGCATTCCTGGCTGGCGATCTGTTCAACCTGTTCGTGGGGTTCGAAATCCTGCTCGCCGCATCGTTTGTGCTGCTCACCGTGGGCGCGACCGCGCAGCGGATCCGGGCCGGTATCGCGTACGTGATGGTCTCGATGGTGTCATCGCTGATCTTCCTCACCGGCATCGCACTGGCCTACGCGAGCGCCGGCACGCTGAACCTGGCCCAGCTCGCCGTGCGAATGGGCGAGGCCCCCAACGGTATTCGGATGGCCGTCTACGCGGTGCTGCTGGTGGCCTTCGGCATCAAGGCGGCGGTCTTCCCGCTCTCGAACTGGCTGCCCGACTCCTACCCCACCGCGCCCGCGCCGGTGACCGCCGTTTTCGCAGGGCTGCTGACGAAAGTCGGTGTGTACGCGATCATCCGCACGCATACCCTGCTGTTCCCGGACGGCGGTTTCGACGACATCCTGCTGGTCTGCGGTCTGCTGACCATGCTGATCGGCATTTTCGGCGCGATCGCCCAGAGCGATATCCGAAGGCTGCTGTCGTTCACCCTGGTCAGCCATATCGGGTACATGGTGTTCGGCATCGGACTGTCCAGCGCCGCCGGGCTCTCCGGCTCGGTGTTCTATGTGGCCCACCACATCCTGGTGCAGACCGCCCTGTTCCTGGTGGTCGGGCTGATCGAGCGGCAGGCGGGTTCGGTATCGCTGCGTCGGCTCGGCGGCTTGGCGGCGGCGAGTCCATTGCTCGCCATTCTGTTCCTTGTCCCCGCCTTGAATCTCGGTGGTATACCGCCGTTTTCGGGATTCATCGGCAAGGTCGCGCTGTTGCAGGCGGGCGCCGCGGACGGCAGCGTACTGGCCTGGGTGCTGGTCGCGGGTTCGGTGGTGACCAGCCTGCTCACGCTGTACGCCGTCGCACGCGTGTGGAGCAAGGCGTTCTGGCGGCCACGCGCCGAAGCGCCGGAAGGCCACCTCACGGCCGCGAAACCGCCGACGCTGGTGGAGGATTCGACCGATGTGCGCTATGACGAGCGCACCGATCCGGGGCGGATGCCGCTGCTGATGGTGTTGTCGACAGCGGCGCTGGTGATGGTTGGTCTCTGCCTGACCGTTTTCGCCGGTCCGATCCTGCGCATTGCCGATCGCGCCGCTGATGATCTGAGCAATCCGTCGGTGTATGTCGGTGCGGTGCTCGGCGGTTCGGCCGAGCAAGCCGAAGCACGGGGAACAATCCGATGAGCCGCACGCGAGGCAGCGAGCCGGATACTTGCGAGGTGCGGGCATGAGCACCGGCGCTGCGCGATTGATCCCTAGCCGGGCGACGGCGGTTCGGATAGGCGTGCTGCTATGGCTGACCGCCGTGTGGTTGACGCTCTGGGGCAATCTCAGCGTGGGCAACGTGTTGGCCGGACTCGGGGTGGGGGCGCTGATCATGCTGACCTTGCCGCTGCCCCGGGTTCCGGTATCCGGGCGGGTGCATCCGCTGTCGCTGGCCGAATTGATCGTTGTCAGTTCGTATTACGCGCTGGAATCCAGTCTGCAGGTGGCCTGGTTCGCGGTGCGGGCGGCACCGCCGCCGGTTTCCGGCGTGCTGCGAGTGCAGCTGAGTATGCGATCGGATCTGGTGCTGGTGTTGTGCGCCGATCTGCTCAACCTCATTCCGGGCACCATGGTGCTCGAGATCGACCGTCAGCGCTGTGTCATCTACGTGCATGTCCTGGACGTGGGCAGCGAGGCGGCGGTCGATACGTTCTACCGAACCACCCGGCGGCTGGAGCGGCTGCTCATCTCGTCGTTCGAGCGCCCGGCCGAATGGCGTTCGACCAGTACAACTTCCAATCCGGAGGTGAACCCGTGACGGTTGTCGCCATTGTGGCGGGCATCCTGCTGACGGCCGCCGCCGTCATCGTCAGCTACCGCATCCTGGCCGGACCGAGCACCCTGGACCGGGTCGTCGGCATCGACTCGCTGATGGCCATTGCGGCCTCCGGACTGGCTGTCTGGGCCGCCTACAGCGATGACACCACGGTCGTGCCCGCGATAGTCGCGCTGGCCCTCGTCGGCTTCCTCGGCTCCGCCGCGGTCTCGCGCTTCCGTGTCAGGGATGACGTATGAACCTGTGGCACTTGGCCTCCGGGGCCCTCATCCTCACCGGCGCGACGCTCGCACTGACCGCGGCGATCGCCATCGTGCGCTTCCCGGACACCCTCGCGCGCATGCACGCCGCCACCAAACCCCAAGTGATCGGCCTGATCCTGGTCCTGGGCGGCACATCGATCCAACTGCGCGGCCACGGCAATACCTGGCTGCTGGTGCTGGTCGGTCTGTTCACCCTGCTCACCGCACCGGTCATCGCCCATTTGATCGGCCGGACCGCCTACCGGGAACAGCGCCACCGCGACGGGCTGCTGCGCGTCAACGAACTGCGCGACGACACCCGCTGAGCCACATCAGACCCGGACGGGAATCCGCTCCGATGCGCTCTCATTCGCCCCGGCGAACCACGTCGCGTGGAACGCGGCGGCCATGGCGGCCAGCAGCGCGAGCACGACAGTCCCTGCCAGCACCGGATATTCGGCCATCGGGACCGCGAGGTACCGGAAGGCGAGCAGCAGCGCGGCCATGATCGCCGCCCCGAACAAGACCAGACGCACGCGGAACCAGCCCCAGCCGCGTTCGGGATCGCGCAGCGTGGATTCGACGGTCAGGCACAGCACCGCGCCCGCGACCAGGTCGACGCCGTAGTGGTAGCCGAAGCCCAGGGTCGCGGTCAGCGTCGCGAGCAGCCAGAAGGCGCCGAGGCAGCGCAACCACAGCGGGGCGCGGGAGCCATCGGTATCCCGGCGGGTGTGCAGGAAGACCGACATCGCCCACGCGGTATGCATGGAGGGCATGCAGTTGCGCGGTGTGAAGGCGTCGAAGGGCAGCGGCGCCGGATTGCGATCGACCGGGGGGACGACGCCGGGCCAGAAGTTGCCGATCTGCAGGCCGTGGCCGTCCGCACCGAAGGCGAACATCGGGCCGACCACCGGGAAGATCACGTAGATGACCGGGCCGAAAAGTCCGAGCACCAGGAAGGTCCGCACCAGATAGTGAGTCGGCCAGACACCGGTCGACATCACCTTGCGCAACTGCCACACCGCGACGACGATCGCGGCCACCGGAAGTTCGATATAGACCCAGTGCAGCACCGCGTATGCGGCCGGTCCGAGTGCGTCCACCACCCGGCCCATCACCCAGGACGGATCACCGAGCGCACGGTCGGCGAGCGCCACATAGACGTCGTAGACCTGTGGACGGCTGACCACCGTGATGTGCAGCCAGACGTCACCGACCTTGGTGGCCAGCACGAGAAGCGCGCCGAGGGCCGCGGCATGCAGCGCATTGCGGCGCTGCACCCCGCTCCAGCGGACGCCGGCGACCAGCGCCAGACCGGTCAGCACGATCGTCGGACCGTTGCCGATGGCGAACGACGCACCGTTCAGCAGTCGAATACCCGCCCACACCGCATCGATGCCCGCCGCGACGCCGACCGCGATCATCCTGCGGCGCTTCGAGATTCCGACCAGGGCCAGGACCAGTCCGGCCCACGGCACCGACATGGACTTGGGCGTGCCGACGTAGTCGTGCCACAGACTGCCGAGCGGACCCTCGTAATCGTGCCCGATCGAACCCACCTGCAAGGCGATGAGCAGCATCGGAACCGCCGCGATCGCGGCCACCATCCAGATCCGCGCGAGCGGCGCGCGCGCCCGCTGAGCGACGCTGCCGACCTTCTGTCCCGGATCTTCGACAAGCACGTCGACCATAGTAAACGGGGGATGAACGCCATCCCCCTGACCAGCTGAACGTCAACCGACTGTTCGACCGGGCGAAACTACTGGTCCAGCTCCTTGACCAGGGCATCGACCACCGCGACCAGATCCCCCTGGGTGCTCGCGGCCACTTTGCGCTGGCGCTGATAGGACGCGCCGCGCTGCGGGATCTCCGCGGCGAACGCGAGCTCGTCCGCACATCCGAGCCGCTTGGCGGTCGGCTCCAACCGGTGCAGCAGATCCATCAGATCGTCGGTGACCAAACGCTCATTGCTGTCGTCGTCCACGATGACGATCGCGTCGAGGCCATAGCGGGCGGCCCGCCACTTGTTCTCCTGGACATGCCACGGCGGGATGGTCGGCAGCGTTTCGCCATTATCGATGCGCTGGTCGAGGTCGACGATCAGGCAGTGGATCAACGCGGCCATCGCCGCCAGCTCCGCGCGGGTCGATATCCCATCGCAGACTCGCACCTCGATGGTGCCCCATTTCGGCGCGGGCCGGATATCCCAGTGCATGCCGCCGAGCTGTTCGAAGACCCCGGTCTTCATCTGGTCGTGCACGAAATGCTCGAACTGCGTCCAGTTTTCGAATTGGAACGGCAGACCGGCGGTGGGCAGCTGCTGGAACATCAACGTCCGATTGCTGGCATAACCGGTATCCGAACCCGCCCACATCGGCGAGGACGCGGACAGCGACAGCAGATGCGGATACGACAGCAGCAGCGAGTTCAGAATCGGAAAGACCTTCTCGCGGTGCGAGACTCCGACGTGCACGTGCACGCCCCAGATCATCATCTGGCGGCCCCACCACTGGGTGCGATCGATCAGTTCGTCGTAATGCGCTGAGCGCGTGAGCTGTTGGGCCGACCACTGGGCGAACGGATGGGTGCCCGCACAGAACAGATCGACGCCGAGCGGATCGGCGGCGCGGCGCACGTTATCCATGGTGCCGCGCAGATCGTCGACCGCCTCGCCGACCGAGTTGTGCACACCGGTGACGAGTTCGACTGTGTTGCGCAACAATTCCTTGGTGACCTGCGGCGTGCCGTCGTAGGCGCGTAGCTCGCCGAGCGAATCGAATACGGCCGCAGCGGTATTCGACAGGTCGCGGGTCACCTTGTCGACGAGCGCGATCTCCCATTCGATACCGATGGTAGGCCGGGGTGAGCCCTGGAAGGGAACCCGCGCGATTGCTGTCCCGGCCATATCGGTGAACCTTGCTACTGGATGACGCCGCAGGCGACGCGGCCGCCCGCGTCGCCGGTCGCAAGAGTGGTCTCGTCCGGACCGGCAACGCCGTCGGCGCGGACATAACGGTTGGGGATATTGCCGAAGTTATCGGCGTCGGCGTGGATCATCAGGGCCTTGCCCTTGATGTCCTCCAACGTCACCGCGTCGGTGGTGGTGACCAGCTTGGCCGAACCGTCCGCACGGACCTCGAGCGAGGTCAGGTCGCCGCTGGCCGGATGCGCGTTGGCGCTGCCGACCTGCAGGTGGCCACCGGCAGACAGGAAGTCGCCCGCGGGACCGCCGGTGGGCGCGACCGAATTGGGCTCGCACTTGCCGACCTGGTGGATGTGCAGGCCGTGGAAGCCCGGGCGCAGGCTGTGCGCCTCGATGCTGACCTGCAGGTGGTTACCGTCCTTGGTGATATTCGCGACGGCGACCGAGGCGCCGGCGGGGTCCTTCAGGTCGACCTTCACCCCGGAGTTCGCGTTCGGGGCACCCGTTTCGGTGCCGAACTCGCTCGCCGGTGGGGCGGACGCGCCGGTCCACACCGGGGGGTTGGTTCCCTTGACGTCGCTCGACTCCTGGCTGTTCGAGCAGGCAGCGAGGCCGAAGACCGCGACAGCGAGCACCGGGGTCACAGTCCGCCAGGACGGGCGAAGAGTTGTGGACGGGGCCATCGGGGGAACTCCTTTACGAGTACCGAGTTTACGAGTAAAGCTGGGTGGACACGATCGTTACCGGACAAGATGATGCCACGCTCGCCGTGTCGTACCGTGACAGGGCCGTGTCGCGGCGGGGCTGTATTGAATTTGCGGCGCTCCCGGGTCCCTCCGTGGTCACACTGCGCTACCGCCGCCGGGCCTGTCGCTCGCGCCGCGCCAACCTCAGTTACCTGTCACAACCACGGTGACACCCGAACCCGACCCACCCGAGCGCAGCTCGGCGGTCGCGCCCAATTCCTCGGCAATGGCCAGTGCGGCCTCTTTCTCGCCGGGGCTATTGCCGTAGTACACAGTCGTATTCGAGATATTGGGGCCGGGATAGTTGCCGACCTCGGCGACCGTCCAGCCGTTGCCGGTGAGCTCACTCGCGGTGCGCGCGGCCAACCCGGGGACCGTGCTGTTGTTCAGAACGCGCACCGGCACCGCGCGACTCGCCGGGGTCTTCGACGTTGTGGTCGACGGCGTGGTGGTCGGCGTTGTGCTGGTGGTGGTCGGCGTCGTGGTCGACGCCACCGAGGTGGTCGGCGCGACCGCCGTGGTGACGGCGGCCGAATTCGCGCCGGCGGCCTGACTCTTTGTGCTGGTCGGGGATTCGCCCGTCCCCGCGGTATCGGCGTCCGAACTCGATAACGACATCGCGCCCAGCCCGGCGAACAGGATGGCCAGCGCGATCAACACCATCGCCAGCGCGCGCAACGGCGGCCCGCCGGAGGTGGGATTCGGGTAGGTCACGCCCTCGACCCTATCCCCAAACCAGGCCAAGTGGTCGTTGCGTGGGCTCCGCTGCTACGGCTGGGCGTCATACCTGGAAGCCGAGCCTCCGGGCGGCTCGCGCCTTCTGCCTGCTCGCCCGCAGTCGGCGCAACCGCTTCACCAGCATGGGATCGGCGGCCAATGCCTCCGGCCGATCCACCACTGCGTTGAGCACCTGGTAGTACCTGGTCGGCGACATGCTGAACAGCTCGCGAATGGCCTCTTCCTTGGCGCCGGCGTACTTCCACCATTGCCGTTCGAACGCCAGAATCTCGTGCTCGCGACGACTGAGACCGTCACTGCCATCGTCGACCTGCCCGGCCGCCGTGACATCTTCGCTCGCAGAAGGGCCGTCCTGGATCGCGGAAAGATTCAGAGCCGCTGCGCCGTCCATCTTGCTCCCTCGCCGAGTAGAACCACCGGACGAAAAATGATGCCTATACGTCGCGGATCATTCAACCACGGGCTCCAGGGATTGCCCCACCTCCGGCGCGGCGTGTCCCTACCGGTCGGTAGCGAGTCGCAACGACGCTGGTTCGGGCTCGCGAACGCCATCGGCAATAATTGGCGCCATGGCAATCCTCCCCATCGTGATCGTCGGTGACCCGGTACTGCACAACCCGACCGAGCGGGTCACCCAGACGCCGGAGGAGCTGGCCGAGCTGATCGCGGATATGTACGACACGCTCGATGCCGCCAATGGCGTCGGGCTGGCCGCCAACCAGGTCGGCGTGCCGCTGCGGCTGTTCATCTACGACTGCCCCGATATCGACGAGAAGGGGGCGACGGTCCGGCGCAAGGGTGCGGTGATCAACCCGGTGCTGGAGACCTCGGAGATTCCGGAGACCATGCCGGATCCCGACGATAACGACGAGGGCTGCCTGTCCGTGCCCGGCGAGCAGTTCCCCACCGGCCGCGCCGAATGGGCGCGCGTCACCGGCACCGATGAGCACGGCAATCCGGTCGAGATCGAGGGCAAGGGGTTCTTCGCCCGCATGCTGCAGCACGAGGTCGGACATCTCGACGGCTACCTCTACGTGGATGTGCTGCTCGGCCGCAACGCCCGCGCGGCGAAGAAGGCGATCAAGCGCAACGGTTGGGGCACACCGGGACTCAGCTGGATTCCGGGTACGGTTCCCGATCCGTTCGGACACGATGACTGATCCCGCGGGACAAACGGGCGATTCGGTATTGCCCGATATCCAGCTCGGTCGGCGCGTGGTGCTGCGGTATCGGCTGCCCGCGGGTTATCCACAACCGCTCACCGACATTATCGGCGAGCTGGTTTCGCTGGATCCGCCGACGGTGCGCGCCGCGGACGGGCAGGTCGTGGCGGTCGCGCCGGATCGCGTGGTGGCGATGAAAGCGTTGGGGCCCAGGCCGATTCGGACCAAGGAGATTCGGGCCGTGGAGGCCGCGGCGGCGTACGGCTGGCCCGGCATCGAGCAGGCCTGGATCGACGGGTGGCTGCTGCGCGCCGGCAACGGATATACCAGACGCGCCAATTCCGCTGTGCCGCTTGGCGGTTCGAATGGTCCGGCGGCGCTCGGCGCGGACACCCTGCATCGGATCGGCGAGTGGTACACCGCGCACGGGCTGCCGGTGCTGCTCGCACTGCCCGATCGACTCGCCCCGCTGCCACCCGGTTGGCGCGGTTGGCAGGAAACCCAGCTGCTGGCGATCGATATCGAGAATTTCGTGCTGCCGCAAGGGCCACCGATGGTGCGCATCGCGCCCGCGCCCGACGACGCGTGGCTGTCCATGCACCGCTACGGCGGCGAAGATCCTGCGACACAGGCTGTTTCGACACCGCCGGTGGTCGAGGTATTGACGGCCGTGCACGACGGCGAGGTGGGATTCGCCTCGCTCGGTCTGCCCCAGCCGATCGCGATCGGCCGCGGCGCACTCACCACCGCACCGGACGGCCGCCGTTGGATCGGCCTGACCTGTGTCGCGGTGGCGGCCGAACATCGCAGGCACGGGCTCGGTTCGCTGGTGTGCGCGGAGCTGATCCGCTGGGGGGCCGACCGCGGCGCCACCCACGCCTACCTCCAGGTCGAGGCCGAGAACACCGGGGCCATCGCGATGTACCACGAACTGGGCTTCCTCGACCATCACGGCTACCGCTATGCCACGCCGGACGGGCCTCGCTGAACCAGTGGTCCTGCGGTAGAACAGACCTATAACCCATTGCGAAGGAAGGCATCCGTGCGTCTCGCGACCTGGAACGTCAACTCGATCCGCTCCCGCCTCGACCGGGTCGCGGACTTCCTCGACCGCCAGGACATCGACGTGCTCGCGATGCAGGAAACCAAATGCCGCGACGACCAGTTCCCGTTCGAGCGCTTCGATGAACTCGGCTATGAGGTCGCGCACGTCGGGCTGAACCAGTGGAACGGGGTCGCGATCGCCTCCCGCATCGGCTTGGACGACGTGGCGGCCGCCTTCCCGGACCAGCCCGGTTTCGACAAGGACGCGGGCGAATCGCTGATCAGCACCCCGATCGTGGAATCGCGCGCACTCGGCGCGACCTGCGGCGGGGTCCGAGTGTGGAGCCTCTACGTCCCCAACGGCCGCACCCTCGACGACCCGCACTACGCCTATAAACTGGAATGGCTTGCCGCCCTGCGCAATAACGGCGCCCAATGGCTCGCCGACAATCCGGAGGCCCAGATAGCGCTGGTCGGCGACTGGAATATCGCGCCCACCGACGACGACGTCTGGTCCGTCGAATTCTTCGCCGACAAAACCCACACCTCCCAGCCCGAACGCGATGCCTTCAACGCCATCGTGCAAACCGGCTTCGCCGACGTAATGCGCCCCTACGCCCCCGGCCCCGGCGTCTACACCTACTGGGACTACACCCAACTCCGCTTCCCCCGCAGGGAAGGCATGCGCATAGATTTCATCCTCGCCTCCCCCGCACTCGCTAACCGCGCAAAGGACGGGTTTGTCGACCGCGAGGAACGAAAAGGCAAGGGCGCCAGCGACCACGCCCCCGTAATCGCCGAATTCACCGACTGATTGCCGACGCCGAACTCATTCGTAGTGGTAGCGGCAGGCGACGATCTTCGCCGCATCGTCCTCGATCACATACACAATGCGATGCTCGGTTGTGATGCGACGTGACCAGAACCCAGCGAGGTTCTGTCGCAATGGTTCCGGATGGACTGTGAGCTACGGATTCATCTCGTATCCGCCGGCATGCGCCCGAGCCTGAGTGAGCACTTGGTCGAACCGGGACCGGGAGGCGATGGGGCGCCGCACCAGATCCAGTGCCCGGATTTGCTGCGCCTTGGTCGCGGCGGGCTTGGTGTGCAGGGTCAGTGCGTTCTTGGAGAATTCGCGCACGAAACCGTCGAACAGCTGGTCCAGCACGGCCGTCCCGGTGCCCTCGATCTCGGCCTGCTCCAGGATCAACTGCGCATACGGCACCGCCGTGAACAGCTCACCGAGAGCGAACAGGAAATCCACGTCGCGCTGTTGCGCCGCGGTCGGCGAGGCGGCGGCGAGCAGGGTCTGGAACGCGAGCGCCTGCTCCAGGAAGACCGCGACATTCGGCACGTGCGCGAACTTCTCGAACACCGGGCGCCAGTCACCGAAGCGAATCCGCCCGAGCCCACTGCTCGGTCCCTGCCGGAACAGGAATTCGTCATCGGCCCCATCGCGCGTTGTCGGCACGGGTTCATAACTCGCACCGGCCAATTCGGCACGCAACTTGGGCACCGCCGCCCCCGCGCGTGGCGCGAGCCGACGACTCGACCAGCTCAAAGCACCGGAAACCGCGTGCACCGCACCCTTCGGCGCGACACCCGCGCCGGGAAGATAACGCAGCGCGGCCAATCCGGCATCGGCGGGATGGAACATGTAGTTGGCCATGAACTTCAGCGACAGTGCCATATTCACGTGCACGGTGCCCTCGAGCCGCGGCAGCCCGAAGAGTCCGAGCATCGCCATCGGGAAATACATATCGTTCTCGAAGCCACGGGCCGCGATCACATCGGCGAGATCCTCGATGATCCGCTGCCCCTGCCGTGTCACGGTCATCTTCTCGATCGCGTTGAACAGCAGGTAGCGGCGGTCTTGCGGGGACGCGGAGCGCATGTAGTCGATGGCGCGCTCGCTGTAGAGCTTCATCCCGAGCAGCCGCGCGTAGGAGTCGGTCACGAGCGACTGCACCTGCGGGAACTCGGTTACCCGGTGCCCGAACAGGATTCGGTTCTCGGCATGGGTAATCGCCTCGTAGAAGGCGTGTTCGCAGGCGCCGACCGCGCCGAATCCCAGATTGAACTTGCCGACGTTCACGGTGTTCATCGCGGCGTGGAAGGCGTTCTCACCCCGGTGCAGGATGTCTTCCTCGGCGACCGGATACTTCTCCAAATCGAAGGCGGCCACATACATCTGGCTGTCGACGACATTGCGACGCAACTTGTAGCTCTTGTGCTTGCTATCGGCAACGAAGAACAGATACCCCTCGTAATCCTCCTGCGTCGGTTTGCTTTCCAACGCCTTCGCACTATCGATGATCGGCTTGTCGGCCCGGCGACCGAATACCGAAACCATGCCCGCCAGATTGCCGTTGCCGATGTAATGCTTACTGCCGGAGGCGGTGTAGCCACCGCCGCGCTGGGGCGTGAGCACCGTATCGGTGGAGTAGACGTCGGCGCCGTGCTCCTTTTCGGAGAGACCGAACGCGAAGATCTCACCGGAATCCAGTAGCGCGGCCGCCTTTTGTTTGGCGGCCTTGTTCTCGCTCTGCCAGATCGGGCCGAGCCCCAGGATGGTGACCTGCCAGACGTACCAGTAGGACATGCCGTAGAAGCCGAGGATCTTGCTCATCATCGCGATCCGGCCGGTGTCCCAGCGCTTGTTCGGATCGCCGTTCGCCTCGGCCGCCGGGGTGAGGAAGGTCGCGAACACCCGCTCCCGCTTCACGAAATCGAGGAAGTCGGCGTACCAGATCCGCTCCCGGTCGTCGTGCTTAAGCGCCGCCTTGCCCCTGGCCTCGAACCACTCCACGGTGGCGCGCAGGAGCCTGCGGGTCTGCGCGTCGAACTCGGCGAATTCGCAGGTCTTTGGGTTGAACAACGTTTCGGGCATCGATAACTCCTAGGCCGGGCGAACAGCCGTCCGGGCATGCTCCGGCGACTTCATTCGCGACTGTAGCATTATTGTTCGTCGATGTAGGAATTTGATCTTCAGGCTCGGGACCAGCGCGAACCCAAGGTACAACGCTGCTATCTTGGTGCCCATGGGTAGCGAGACGGCCGTGCAGCCACGGCAGCGGGCACAGCATTTGGGTCCCGAGCGTCGCCGCCCCCAGGTCCTCGACACCGCGCTGGCGATCGCCGTCGAGCACGGCATCGCGGCGGTCACCATGGCCGCGATCGCCGAGCGGATGAATGTGACCCGGCCCGTGGTGTACGCCTGCTTTCCTGATCGTGTCGAACTGATCGAGGCACTGATCCAGCGCGAGGAGAACTTCCTCGTCGGCGGACTGCTCGAGGTGCTGCCCCCGCGCGATGTCGACGCGGGCGAGACGGTCTTCATCGATGGGTTCCGCGCGCTGCTGGAGAAGGCGGCCGATCGGCCCGATGCGTGGCGCCTGCTGTACGGCAATCCCGATCCGGCCGTTGCGGATTCGTTCGGACGCGGTCGCAAACTCGCCGTCGAGCGCTGCACCACGCTGCTGCGCCCCACCCTGCGGGCATGGGGTACCGAGGACGCCGATCGCAAGCTGCCGGTGCTGGTGGAGCTGTGGGTGTCGGCCGGCGAGGGCGCGGTGCGCACACTGCTCACGGGCGAGGGCGACTGGGATCCGCAGAGTCTCGGGGCGTTCGTCGGGTCCGCCGTGTACCGCGCGTTGCGCCACGCCTGACCGAGACCGCGCCGCGGGCGCCCGACAATTGTTCAGCAGTACGCCCTATCGCTAGGCGGAATGCCGCTGAAGGCAGCGATGGACCAACAATATGTCCAACGATCCGGCCCTCTTCCCCACCACGCGGCACTACGATGGAGGCAAATCCAGCGGTCCAGCCGGAGGTGCGGTCATGGCGTTCTATCGGCAGGTGGGAGCGGTGCCGCCGAAGCGGCATACGCAGCACCGCGACGACCAAGGACAGCTCTATTACGAGGAGCTGATGGGTGAGGAGGGTTTCTCCGGCGATTCCGCACTGCTGTACCACCGGGGCCTGCCACCCGCCATCGTGGACTCGACCGTATGGGAGCTGCCGGACCAGTCCCTGACCCCGAATCATCCACTGCGCCACCGGCATCTGCGGCTGCACCAACTCTTCCCCGGTGATACCCCCGCCGGAACCGATCCCGTCACCGGCCGACGACTGCTGCTCGGCAATGCGGATGTGCGGATCTCCTATGTCGTAGCCAAGGGCGCCTCACCGCTGTATCGCAACGCGATCGGTGACGAACTGGTGTACGTGGAATCCGGTGCCGCCGTGGTCGAAACGGTCTTCGGCGCCATTGCGGCACGTCAGGGCGACCAGGTCCTGATTCCGCGGGCGACCACGCACCGCTGGCTGCCGAGCGGCCCGGAACCGCTGCGCGCCTATGTCATCGAGGCATCCAGCCACATCACCCCGCCGAAGCGCTATCTGTCGAAATTCGGTCAGCTGCTGGAACATTCGCCGTACTGCGAGCGAGATCTGCACGGGCCGCAGGAACCGTTGCTCGCCACCGGCACCGATATCGAGGTCCTGGTGAAGCACCGTCCCGGCGGTCGCGTGGTCGGCACCCGGATGATCTACGCGACGCATCCGTTCGACGTGGTCGGCTGGGACGGTTGCCTGTATCCGCTCACCTTCAATATCTCCGATTTCGAACCGCTCACCGGCCGCGTGCACCAGCCCCCGCCCGCCCATCAGGCATTCGAGGGGATCAACTTCGTGGTGTGCAATTTCGTGCCGCGCAAGGTCGACTATCACCCGCTGTCGATTCCGGTGCCGTACTACCACTCCAATGTCGACAGCGACGAGATCATGTTCTACTGCGGCGGAAACTACGAGGCGCGCAGGGGTTCCGGAATCGGACAGGGTTCGGTGTCGGTACATCCCGGCGGCTATGCGCACGGTCCACAGCCCGGCGCGTACGAGCGCAGCATCGGCATCGAATTCTTCGACGAACTCGCGGTCATGGTGGATACCTTCCGGCCGCTCGAGCTCGGCGAGGGCGCACTGGCCTGCGAGGATCCGGGCTATGCGTGGACCTGGTCGGGTCGCGGACCCCAGTCCGACGGACACCGGCCCCAGCGCCCGCACGCGGACCAGCGCCGTGGGCCCGCATGAGCACCCGCATCGAAGTATCCGACGACGACCTGTTCGGCCCCGATAATCTCCCCTACGGCGTCTTCGCACCCGAGGCCCGGGATTTCCGGGTCGGCGTGCGAATCGGCCACCAGGTCATCGATCTGGCCGCGGCACTGGAGGATCCGGTATTCGCCGCGCCGAACCTCAACGCCTTCATGGCGCAGGGACCGCGCCGCTGGCGCGAGACGCGCGCCAGGATCCGGGAGCTGATCGATACCGAAATACCCACGGCGGCAGTGCATCCGCTGCACGACGTGCGCACCAAGCTGCCGGTGCAGGTAGGCGACTACGTCGATTTCTATGCCAGCATCGACCACGCGACCAACCTCGGCAGACTGTTCCGCCCCGATTCCGAACCGCTGCTGCCCAATTGGCGCCATCTGCCCGTCGGCTACCACGGACGCGCTGGCACCGTGGTGGTCTCGGGCACCGATATCGTGCGCCCGCATGGACAACGCCGAACAGCCTCCGGCACACCGGATTTCGGTCCGTCGCAGCGCCTCGATATCGAGGCGGAGCTCGGGTTTGTGGTCGGGGTCGGCTCCGAACTCGGCACGCCGATCGATATCGAGCAGTTCGCCGAGCACGTCTTCGGCGTCGCGCTGGTGAACGATTGGTCCGCACGCGATATCCAGGCCTGGGAGTACCAGCCACTGGGACCGTTCCTCGGCAAATCCTTCGGGACCTCGCTCTCGGCCTGGGTGACCCCGCTGGCCGCATTGGAGTCGGCCCGCATACCACTGCCGGAGCAGACCCCCGAACCACTGCCCTACCTGCGGGGCAGCCAGCCATGGGGACTCGATATCGACCTGGCCGTGCGCTGGAACGGTCAAACGGTCGCGCACCCACCGTATTCCCGAATGTATTGGTCACCGGCGCAGATGCTGGCGCATCTCACCGCGAACGGCGCCGCCACCCGCACCGGTGACCTCTACGCCTCGGGCACGATCTCCGGACCGGCACCGGACCAGCGCGGTTCCTTCATCGAATTATCCTGGGGCGGAGCCGAACCCGTCGCGGTGAACGGACTACATCGCACGTTCCTGGAGGACGGCGACGAGGTGGTCATCACCGCATCGGCCCCGGGGCCGCATTCGCGGCGCATCGGACTCGGCGAGGTTCGCGGCCGCATCTGGCATGCACAACGATGAGCGCTGAGCTCAGCGTGCGGCGCCGACCCGGACACCGGCGTCGACCACGGCGATGAATCGCTGGAGATCCCCGGTCAGCGTCTCGACCATATCGGGAGCGCCGCCGTCATCGTGATGGTGCAGCCAGTCCGCCACCAGCTCGAACATGCCGCCGATGGTGGCCAGCGACAACGTGATTCGCCTGCGCTGCGCCTCCGGATCCGACGACGGCTCGCCGGACCACTGCCGGTCCAGGAAGGCCGCCGCCCAGCGCCGGTTACTGCGCCGTTGCATCTCCACCGCGGGTGAGATGCCGCCGGCCTCGCCGAAGGTCACCCTGGCCAGCCGCGGATCGTCGGCGATGGCGTGCACGAAGGCGGCGATTATGGCTTCGGCGCGCTCGGGCCATGGCAGCCCGGCGGATGCGGCGGCCGCCTCGATGGCCCGCTGCTGAATCTGCTCGGTGATCTGGGTGAGCAGTGCGACGTAGCACGCTTCCTTGCTGTCGAAATGGTCGTAGAACCCCTTGGTTCCGACGAAGGCGCGCTGACAGATCTGTTCGATCGATGTTCCCGAAAAGCTTTGCTCGGCAAACAGTTCGGTGGCCGCGTCGAGCAGTTGGCTGCGCCGCTGCGCGCTGCGTTGCTCGGCGTCGAGGCCACGGATGCGGCGCCGGGCCGGAGTCGGATCGGGCCGCGCGGCGGATTTGCTGCGGGTCATGTATCGACCATAGCCGGAGCTATTTCAACAAGACTTCTTGTTGGTAACAGGACATCGTGTTGTAATCACTGTCACGTCGATGAGGAAGGGACTGCCGTGTCAGTGATCAATGGGGATCCGACCCGCGAACCTCGGCGCGGCTTACGCGTGGCCGCCGTGGTGGTGACGGTGGCGGTAGCGGTGGCGGTGGCGACCGCACTGCTGGCCGGGGGCGTCACCGCCACACCTGCCGCCGCTGCGCCGGTGCCGCAACAGGATTCGTTCTATCAGCCGCCAGAGGGCTTCGAGGGGCAGGAAGTGGGCACGATTCTGCGTTCGCGTGCGGTGCATCTGGCGGTGCTGACCGTATTGCCGCTGAACGTGCGCTCGTGGCAGCTGCTCTACCGCACCACCGACCTGTTCGGACAGCCGACGGTCGCCGTCACCACGGTGATCCTGCCCGCGGGCGCCGACCCGAACCGCTCGCGACCGCTGGTTTCGCTGCAGTTCTACTACGACAGCGCCAGCATCGACTGCGCGCCGTCGTTCGTATTGCAGCAGGGCGCCGGACTGCCGGGCATCGAGGGCATCCATTCGCAGAGCGAGCTGATCGCGATCGCCGCGCTGATCAGCCAGGGCTGGGCCATTTCGGTGCCGGATTACGAGGGTCTCAACGGGCATCTCGCGGTGGCCGAGGAGCCGGGATATCTGACCCTCGACGGCATTCGGGCCGCGGAGCGCTTCGAACCGCTCGGCCTGGACGGCACGAATACCCCGGTGGCGCTGTGGGGTTACTCCGGCGGCGGCATGGGCAGCGGCTGGGCCGCGGAAATGCAGCCGACCTACGCGCCGGAGCTGAACGTGCGGGGTGCCGCGCTCGGCGCCCCGGTCTCGGATGTCGAATCCCTGCTGCACGTCAACGGATCCATGTTCTCCAGCCTGATCGGCATCGGCGTCTCCTCGCTCTACAACGCCTACCCGAAGTTCCGCGAGGCGAGCGATCAGTACCTGACGCCCGAGGGCATGGCGCTGATGAACCG
The DNA here is from genome assembly GCF_048910785.1 of Nocardia nepalensis. Classification (NCBI taxonomy): domain Bacteria; kingdom Bacillati; phylum Actinomycetota; class Actinomycetes; order Mycobacteriales; family Nocardiaceae; genus Nocardia; species Nocardia nepalensis. The sequence continues at coordinate 267,212 of NZ_JBKBET010000038.1, forward strand.
GACCAACGCACAGTGCCTGCCGCGCAACGCGCTGACCCAGATGTTCACCGATTACCAACGGATACTGACGATTCCGATCGCGCAGTATCTCGCGCTGCCGGAAATCCGCGAGGTCTTCGACGCGACGGTGCTCGGCAAGCACACCCCCACCGCGCCGCTGTTCATCTATCAGGGCGTGCTCGACGAGGCAGTCCCGATCTGGACCACCGATCGGCTGGACCAGCAGTGGTGTGCGGACGGCGCATCGATCATCTACAAACGCGACCACCTCAGCGAGCATCTGACCCTGCCGTCACTCGGCATGGCCGACACCTTCAACTGGTTGAAGTCACGCCTGGCGCCCAACGCACCCGATCAATTCGGCTGCCGCACCGAGAACGTGGTCTCGATGCTGGCCGATTTCAATGCGCTGCTGACCCAGATCGAAATCAATCTGAACGCCACCTTCGGCGCACTCGGATTCCCGATCGGTCCGCGGGAACGCTGACCACCCAGCGGAAACCCGATGATCACGAATGGCACCCGCAGTAGACTGCGGCACGAATCTTCTACGGCGTCAGTCCGCACTGTACGGCACTCGCAGACAGGAGATCGGGCATGGGACATGCAATACCGTACAAGCTTTCGCGGTGGCCGAATGATGTGGTTCCATTCATCATCAACCCCATCGACTTCCCGACAGGATCACCACAACTCGGCGTCGTGTTATCGGCGATCAGCAAATGGAATGCCACGACCGACATTAAAGTGACTCTTGCGCAGCAAATGGGCGAGCCATTCTTTGTCGAGTTCGTGGCCGCCGACCGTAGCTGCTCGAGTGACATCGGAAAGAAATGGTTCATCTTGCCGGGCAGGGATGGGAAGACGCAGGTCAGATGTGACACCACAGGAGACTTTCAAGACGGTAACGTGATGCACGAGATCGGCCACGCCGTCGGTCTCCTGCATGAACAGACGCGGAGTGACCGCGAAGGTTTTGTCACGGTTATCCTCCAAAATGTCCTGACCGACCAGGTCATCAACTACAAACCGCGAACCGGCCTGCACCCCGGGCCGTACGACTTCGGCTCGATCATGCACTACCCGAGCAACGGCGAATTCTGTGTTCAGTGGTATCCATCGGTGCCGGTGCCACGGGAGTTCAGTAGGCATGCGCCATCGGTAGCGACGTTTACCTCCAAGGGTGAACTGCACATGGTCCACGTCGGCCCATCGAGTCTCAGACCGTGGGGTCCCGATTCGACCGATATCTGGCACTCGTGGACCTCGAACGGGGCGCTGTGGACCCAAGGGCCTCGGGTGCCAGGGCGAGCGAGCGGGGATACTCCGGCGTTGGCCGCATTCAGCGTCGACGGGCAACTGCACATGGTGCACCGAGGGCACAGCAATGACTTGCTGTTCCACTCGCGGTCCGATGATGGGCGTAACTGGCGCGACCCGGTCGTGATCCTCAATACGGAGGAGGGCAGCGGCACTCCGGCGTTGGCCGAGTTCAACAACGAGTTGCACCTCGTGCACCGCGGGAAGAACAGCAATGAGTTGTTCCATTTGTTCAGCGCCGATGGACTGACCTGGACGCGGAATCCGCAGGGGTCACCGATTCCCCGACAGTGGAGCAGGGACACTCCGGCGTTGGCCGCGTTCAGCGTCGACGGTCAACTGCACATGGTGCACCGAGGGCAGAGTGATGACTTCCTGTACCACTCGTCATCCGCCGATGGGCGTACCTGGAGTGACCCGGCCGGAGTTCCGATTCCGAATCAGGAATCCAGCCGCCATGCTCCCGCGCTGGCGGAATTCGTCGGCGACGACGGAAATATGAAACTTCATATGGCATACGCCGACGCGGCCGGGACGGTATGGCACACGTATTTCGGTAGATCGACCCCACTCATCGGCACCACTGGCACACGCGTTCGCTTCACCTACGGTTGGAGCGAGGCGAACGCTCGCGATAACAACAAGAGCCGATTCGGACCGGCACTCGTTTCGTTCGATGGTCGATTGACCATGATGCTGGTCAAAGCAGGCAGCAGCCGGATTGTGCAGACCTCGCGAGACGCGACACTGCAATGCATCGTCGCGAGCGGAGGGGCTGCGATCGGTCAGCGCAGCGGGCTCAGCGCAGAGGACGTCAATACCGTGAAAATCATGTACACGTGAGGGCCTAGCGGCCGCAACTCGATCCGCACGTCACCGACCGGACCCCGAACCGGTCGGTGACAAGCCTTTCGTCTGCGATGAATTCGAAATCGTTCCTCAGTCCAGGCAGAACTCGTTGCCCTCGGGGTCGGCAAGGACAATGTGGCCAGCGTCCATACCGCCCGGCTCGGTACGGCTGAGTCGCGTCGCACCGATCGCGACGAGTCGGGTCGCCTCGGCTTCCAACGCGATCATCCGTTCATCGCCGGTCAGACCGGGCGCAGCACGAATATCCAGGTGCACGCGGTTCTTCGCGGACTTCGGTTCGGGCACCCGCTGGAAGAACAGGCGCGGCCCCACCCCATCGGGATCGATGATGGCCGACCGATCGTTGTGATGCTCCGGCGGTACGCCCCAGGCAATCAACGCAGTCGTCCAATCCGGAAAGCCCTCGGGTGGCGGCTGCAAGTGATAGCCCAACGCCTCCGCCCAGAACGCCGCCTGCGCACCCGGATCGGCACAGTCGTACGTCACCTGGAACTCCTTGCCCATCACGGCTCCCATCTGTCGGCGACCTGTTCGGCCTGGAACAACCGGCATCTTCGCACTGACCGCCGACAAACTCCGCTCGGCAACGCAACCGACTACCGGCGACGACCCACAGCGCCCATTCCGGTCTCGAGATCCGATCGGGAATGAGCGCTGCGGTCGAAACTACGACACGACAGGCAGATACACCTGGGCACCGTGGTCGGCGAACTCCGCGGACTTCTCCGCCATACCGGCCTCGATCGCCTCGGCATCCGAAAGTCCTTGGCGAGCAGCGTATTCCCGTACATCGGCGGAGATACGCATGGAGCAGAACTTCGGGCCGCACATGGAGCAGAAGTGAGCGGTCTTGGCGGGTTCGGCGGGGAGGGTTTCGTCGTGGTAATCGCGGGCGGTGTCCGGGTCCAGGGAGAGCGCGAACTGGTCGCGCCAGCGGAATTCGAAGCGCGCCTTGGACAATTCGTTATCGCGGTCCTGGGCGTGCGGGTGGCCCTTGGCGAGGTCGGCGGCGTGGGCGGCGATCTTATAGGTGATCACGCCGACCTTGACGTCGTCGCGGTTGGGCAGGCCCAGGTGCTCCTTCGGAGTGACGTAGCACAGCATCGCGGTACCGGCCTGGGCGATGATCGCGGCGCCGATGGCCGAGGTGATGTGATCGTAGGCGGGCGCGATATCGGTGGCGAGCGGGCCGAGGGTGTAGAAAGGCGCCTCCTCGCACAGCTCCTCTTCCAGCCGCACGTTCTCCACGATCTTGTGCATCGGCACGTGGCCGGGACCCTCGATCATCACCTGCACACCATGGGATTTCGCGATCTTCGTCAGCTCGCCGAGGGTGCGCAGCTCGGCGAACTGCGCCTCGTCATTGGCGTCGGCGATGGAGCCCGGGCGCAGGCCGTCGCCGAGGGAGAAGGTCACGTCGTAGCGCGCCAGGATCTCACAGAGTTCGGCGAAGTTGGTGTACAGGAACGATTCCTGGTGATGCGCCAAACACCATGCGGCCATGATGGATCCGCCGCGCGAGACGATGCCCGTGACCCGCTTGGCGGTCAGCGGCACGTAGCGCAGCAGCACACCGGCGTGCACGGTCATATAGTCGACGCCCTGCTCGCACTGCTCGATCACGGTGTCGCGGTAGATCTCCCAGGTGAGCGCGGTCGGATCGCCGTTCACCTTCTCCAGCGCCTGATAGATCGGCACGGTGCCGACCGGGACGGGGGAATTGCGCAGAATCCACTCGCGGGTCTCGTGAATGTTCTTGCCGGTGGACAGATCCATGATGGTGTCCGCGCCCCAGCGGGTGGCCCACACCATCTTCTCCACCTCCTCCGCGATCGAGGAGGACACGGCCGAGTTGCCGATATTGGCATTGATCTTCACCAGGAACTTCTTGCCGATAATGGTCGGCTCCAGCTCCGGATGCTTGTGGTTGGCCGGGATGACCGCGCGGCCGGCGGCGACCTCGTCACGCACGAACTCCGCGGTCACGCCCTCGCGCGCGGCGATGAAGCGCATCTCGGAGGTGATGATGCCCTGGCGCGCCCAGGCCAGCTGGGTCGGCGGACCCGCGACCTCGGGCTTGGTCCAGCCGTCGCGCAGCTTCGGTAGACCCGCCTCCAGATCGATGGTGGCCGTGTCGTCGGTGTACGGGCCGGAGGTGTCGTAGACGTCGAAGTGCTCGCCATTGGTCAGGTTGATCCGGCGCACCGGAATGCGCAGGTCATCGACCTCCTGGTAGTGCTTGACGCTGCCTTCGATCGGACCGGTGGTCACGGAGTCGACAGGTGTGCCCATGAATATCCTTCCCTACGCCGGCATTACCCGGTCAGGTTCATACGGTCGACGGCCCTGAACGCCCGGATCGGGCTAGCCGTCCTCTCAGCCCGCTGGTGCGAGCCCCCGTTGGGTGTGTGAATTTTCCCGCCCGACGATACCTTTCCATGTCCGCGCCCCGCCCGGCGATGGGAGGAACCTACAGGGATGCGCAGGACCGCCGGCCGCACGCCGGTAGATTCCACAAGGTGAAATTCACCCTGGAGGTAGACCTGGATGTCCTGCCTGAAGGCGTCCGGGCGCCCGCCGATCTCGCCGATGAGCTCGGCCGCATCCTGCGCTATTGGGGCGGCAATGTGAAGCACTACCAGTTGGTCGAGGGCGACGGTTCGGCCATCTACAACTCCGGATACCGCGAGGTCGGCTCCTGGCAGATCAGCTGATCTTGCCGTCGTAGGCGTCGCGCATGCCCTGCAGGTCGATCTTCTTCATCCCGAGCATGGCCTGCATGGCGCGGTTCGCGGCCGCGCGATCGCTGCTCGCGACCAGGGCGTCGGCTTCGGCGGGCCAGATCTGCCAGGGCACGCCGTATTTGTCATTGAGCCAACCGCATTCGATCTCCTGGCCGCCGTCGGCCAGTAGCGCCGACCAGAGCCGATCGACCTCCTCCTGGCCGTCGCAATTGACCAGCAGCGACATGGCGTGGGAGTAGTGGTAGTCGCCGCCGCCGTTGATGGCGGTGAACTTCTGTCCGTTGAGTTCGAAATCGACCAGCATCGTCAGTCCGGCTTCGCGCGGCCCGGCCTCGGTGTAGGGCACGACGTTGGTGATCTTCGAATCCTCGAACAGCGAACAGTAGAACTCGGCGGCCTCCTCGGCCTGGGTGTCGTACCAGAGGTTGGTGACGATTTTCTGCATGGTGGACCTCCCGATCGGTGTGCCTGTACTAGTGCCGACGGCGCGGGAGGCCGGAATTCATCGCAGTCCGACGTTCATTCTCGAGCGGAGTCAGTAGGACTGGAGTTCGATCAATGTGCCTTCCGGATCGCGCAGGTGCGCGGTCCGCAGGTTCGGTCCCCACTCCGGACGATCCACCGCGACGGCAACCAGCTTCGCGCCGTTGCGCAGGCACAGCGCGAGACCCGCGTCGACATCGGATACCCGGCACACGAACATCACCGCGTCTTGCGCGGGCGGCACGGTCGATGGCAGGTCGGTGGTGCCAGCGACCTCGGCCATCGCGGCGCGAGCGAAGAGCACCAGCACTGCCTGGTCGTCGACATCCCAGTTCGCGTACGGTCCGGCGGCAGTCCCTTTGATCAACTTCGCGCCGACCAGCTCCGGCAGCACGGCGTTGTAGAACTCGAAGCATTCGGCGAAGTGGGTGACGAGCAGTCTCGGGTGCAGGGCGTCCACGATGTCTCCTAATTAGTAGGTGCGGACCTATCGTAGGTCGGCCCCTATAATTTGTCGCATGGAATCCGTGCGCGCACTTCCGCCGAGCCTGCTCGGGCTCGACACCTATCTGCTGTCACGAGTGGGTAAGGTCGCGCGCGGCCGATTCGCCGATCGGCTCGCCGCCCGCGGACTCCGGTTGTGGCATATGGCCGTACTCGCCGCGCTCGCCGATTTCGGCCCGCACGCGCAGCGCGATCTGGGTATCCGGCTCGATATCCACCCGAGCGATGTGGCGAAAATCGTCGACGAATTGGCGAGCGCCGGTCAGGTCGAACGCACCCGCGATCCCGCCGATCGCCGCCGAATGTCGGTGCGGATCACCAGGACCGGCCGAGCGGCGCTGCGCGCCCTCGACAGGGAGGCACGCCAGGTGCGCGACGACATCCTCACCCCGCTCAGCCAGGACGAACGAATCGCACTGTCGGACATGATGCGTCGGCTGTTCGAACACACCCACCCGGACGCCGTCGCGGACTGACCCCTCCGCAGCATCCTGGCCGAGTTGGGATTTCAGAATCGGACCGAGACCGCGGCATGGCACCTGCGCTCCCGACCCGACATAGCGCCCGCCCGATCCCGGTGTGATCGAGCGGGCGCCGTACCGCATCAGGCAGCAGCCGTGGTCTCGGTCGCCGCCCCTTGCGCAACCGGCCCAGTCACCTTGCCGCGCAATGGAACTTCCTCGATGAACCAGGCGGTCACCAGACCGAGCGCGCAGATCGTGGTGGCGGCCAGGAACACCTGCCCGGTGCCGGAGGCGAAGGCCTCCAGATACCCGTGCCCATCGGCTGGCGCATGACCCTGCAGCGCCTTGGTGAACAGGGATCCGAAGGCCGCAACGCCGATTGATCCGCCCAGGGTGCGGAACAGTGTGACCGCGCCTGACGCCGCGCCGATATTCGCCATCTCCACGCTGTTCTGGGCGACGGCGGTGGCCAGCTGCATCGAGAAGCCGAGTCCGGCGCCCATCAGCGCCATTGCGAATCCCGTTGCCAGCCGACCGGTTTCGGCGTCAACCGTGGTGAGGAGCGCGGCACCGGCGGTGAGGAACAACCCGCCGAGAATGAAGAAGACCTTGTACTTCCCTGTCGCGGTCATGCGCTTGCCGACGATCTGGGAGACCACCAGCAGCGGGATCATCATCGGCAGCAGTAGCAGTCCGGAGTTGGCCGCCGAGGCACCCTGCACCGTCTGCTGGAACAGCGGCAGATACAGCACCGATCCGAACATGATCACGCCACCGACCAGGGCCGTCAGTGCGGCCAGGGTCAGATTGCGGGTACGGAAGATCCCCAGCGGAATCACCGGATCGGCGGCCCGGCGTTCGATGACGAGGAATGCGGCCAACGCGGCGACCGCGAGCACGGCGAGCCCGATGATCGGGGCCGACAGCCACGCGTAGTCGACACCGCCCCAGGTCGCGATCAGCACCAGCGCGGCGATCGCGGTCGCCAGTGCGAGGATGCCCGCGTAGTCGATGCTCACCTTTCTGCGCACGACCGGGAGATCGAGCAGCCACCACGACCAGGCGAAGGCCACCAGGCCCAGCGGAATATTGATGTAGAAGGCCCACCGCCAGTCGAGTCCGTCGGTGATCACGCCGCCGAGCAGCGGCCCGCCGATGGTGCCGACGGCCATCGCGGTGGCGGTCATGCCCTGGTACTTTCCGCGTTCGCGCGGCGGAACCAGCGCGCCGATGAGGGCGAACGCGGAGACGGCGATGCCCCCCGCACCGAGGCCCTGCACTGCGCGGAATCCGATCAGCGCGGACATCGACCAGGACGCGCCCGCCAGCACCGAGCCGATCAGGAATACGCCGATCGCACTGAGGAACACGGTTTTTCGGCTGTACAGGTCGCCGAGTTTCGCCCATACCGGCGTCGATATCGCCGATAGCAGGGCATATGCGGTCACCACCCAGGCGACCTGGGACAGTCCGCCCAGCTCGCGCACGATCGTCGGCATCGCGGTGCCGACGATCGCGTTGTCCAACATTGCCAGCAGCATCGCCAGCAGCACCCCGGCCAGCACCAATCGGATCGATCGCGCGGATGCGGTTCTCGTTTCGGTCATTTCTGCGGACACGGCCGCCCACCTCCTTCGGGACTTGTCACCGGCAACCGGGGCCGCCGACCAATCCAGAAAAGCACAGCCGCTACAAAAGTACAACCGCTCCGACTTTGGTGCCGATAGCCTAATCGGGTAGAGTCGACGGCATGACCGCGACGACCGGGCGGCGTGAACGCAAGAAGGCCCAGACGCGGCAGGCCCTCGCCGACGCCGCGACACAGCTGTTCACCGAACGCGGCTATGACAATGTCGGCGTCCGGGAGGTCGCCGAGGCGGCAGACGTATCACTGAGCACACTGTTCAAGCATTTCCCCAGCAAGGAATCACTGGTCTTCGACCTGGACGCGGATATCGAAGCCGACCTGGTCGCGGCCGTCCGCGATCGGCCCGCCGGGCAATCGGTCATCCACGGACTGCGCGACTATCTGATGCGCACCCGCACCGCGCGCAGTGACGATCCCGGCATCGTCGCCTTCCACCGCCTCATCGACTCGACCCCCGCACTACGCGAGTACGCGCACCAGATGTTGCTGCGGCACGAGTCCGCGCTCGCGGCGGCGATCGCCGAGGCGACCGGCAAACCGGAAGACGATCTCGCGGCCGCGGGACTGGCCCACTTCGCGCTGGAAAGCGCCAAAGTCGCAAGCACCCAGGAAGATCCGTCGAGTGCGTTACGCGAGTTGTTCGACCTGCTCGAAAACGGCTGGGGCGCCGTCTAGCGCTTCCGGTGACCCGAAATCCCTTCGGCGCCAACCACACTGCCAGCACCGCGACCGTCGCGGACCGACCCGACGCCCGCCCGATCCCCATGTGATCGAGCGGGCGTTTCGCTGGGTCGGGCAACAGCGAATACGCGCATCGGCGGTAACCGGTTGACTAGTAGATCTAGCGTTGCTAGATTCTCTAACAACGCTACAAGCCAGAGAACGGAAGCCATCATGCTCACCACAGCCATTCAGCTCATCGCCATCGTGTCGGTCCTCGCGAACGCCGTCGTCTACGGCACCGATGCCTGCTTCGCGCTGATCACGCGGTCGGTGTACGACAAACTGGATGACCGGACGGTGACCATGTCGGCGGGCTGGGGTCACTACTACGGCGACCGCCGGATGCCGATCGTCGGCATCAGCGGTGTGGTAACCGCCGTCGCGGCAACGGTTCTCGCGGCGGTAGGCGGCCACGCCGCGGCGGCGATCGCGGCGGGTATCGCCGTCGTGGCGCTGGTGTGCTGGCTCGGGATCTACGTTCGGGTCGCGAAGCCGGTGAACACCCAGCAGACCGCGGCCGCGCAGTCCGGCATCATTCCGTCGAATGCGCGTGCGCTGCAGGAGAAGTGGAACAGCGTCGTCAATGGCCGGGTGGCGCTGCAGTTCATCGCGGTCGCCGCACTCTGCGCCGCGATCGCCCTCGCCTGACGCATCTCATCGAACAACCCTGTGTCGGCCGCACATCCAATGTGCAGTCGGCACAGGGTTTTTCGCTTGCACGGACGCATTCGCTGGAACAGGGTTCATCGGGTCGGTCTGCGGTCCCAACAGATCGGCTCGACTCCCGCCCCACCGGAATACGTTGTCTAGCGGATGGTCTGGTCGATCAACCTGCGCGCAGCCCGATCGGTGCGCTCGATATCACCGGTGATCAACCGGTCCTGAATTATGCCGCGCAGTCCCGAGACAAGAAGTGTGGCAACAGCTTCCGGATCATCGATGGTTTCGATTCGACGCAGCGCATCGGCGAGCGTACCGATGAAGGTCGCGATCGCGGCATTCGCGTATTCGCCATAGGGACTGCCCGGCACACACGCGGCCCCCAGCACCTGCAGCAGCACGCGCACACTCGTCGTCGCCTCCCCCGCGATATTCACCGCGCAGAATGCGCCGAGCCGCTCGCGCAGCGCGGCCGCATCGGCGATCCCGGCGAAGACGGCGGCGATATCCGGGCGCTGCGTGGTGAGCGCCTGAACCAGCAACTCTTCCTTGGTGTTGAAGTAGTGGATCAGCATGCGGGAACTCGTGCCGAGTTCGGCGGCGAGCGGACGCAGCGACAGGTCACCGAGGCCGTGTTCGGCGATGTATTCGACGACACCGGCCAACAGGTCGGCGCGTTTCGCGTGGTCGAGGGGGCGGGCCATGAGTTGACTGTAGCGATTGGTACAGGTATTCATGACATCGTGACTGTAACAATCGCTTCAGAAACTCGGCCGTCGGTCGTGGTCACCGCGATCGCCGCGACCACATCGATCGCCGACGACATCGACGCGACCTGGTCCGGCCTGCTCGCCGGCCGCAGCGGCATCGGGATGCTCACCGACGATTTCGTCGCCGAGTACGACCTGCCGGTCCGGATCGGCGGCAAGTTGAAGTCACATCCGGGTGCGCGGCTCACCCGCGTCGAACAGCGACGCCACTCCTATGTCGAGCAGATGGCCCTGGTGCTCGGCCGTCAGGTGTGGCGCAATGCGGGTGCGCCCGAGGTCGAGGGCGAACGGCTCGCGGTCGTCATCGGCACCGGCCTCGGCGGCGGCGACGCGCTGATCAATGCCGTCGATTCGATGCGCGACGGCGGCTACCGCAAGGTGTCGCCGATGTCGGTGCCGATGGTCATGCCGAATGGCCCGGCCGCCACGGTCGGGCTCGAAATCGGCGCCAAGGCAGGGGTTTTCGCCCCCGTCTCGGCCTGTTCGTCAGGTTCGGAGGCGATCGCGCACGCCTGGCGGCTGATCACCACCGGCGAGGCCGATGTCGTGGTGGCCGGTGGCGTCGAGGGTCATATCGATGCGGTGCCGATCGCGAGCTTCGCCATGATGCGCGCGATGAGCACCCGCAACGACGAACCGGAGCGGGCGTCGCGGCCGTTCGATCGGGACCGCGACGGCTTCGTCTTCGGCGAGGCGGGCGCATTGCTTGTGCTGGAGTCCGAGCGGCATGCGCGGGCGCGCGGCGCACAGATCCACGGCCGTGTGCTCGGCGCGGGGATCACCTCCGACGCCTACCACATCGTCGCATCGGAGCCGGATGGCATCGGAGCGGCGCGCGCGATGCGCAAGGCGATAAGCACTGCCGGACTTGATGTTTCGGATATTCAGCACGTCAACGCGCACGCCACCTCCACCTCGATCGGTGACGCATCGGAGGCCAATGCCATCACCGCCGTCACGCCCGAGGCTTCGGTCTACGCACCCAAATCCGCACTGGGCCATTCGATCGGCGCGGTCGGGGCGCTCGAATCCATCCTCACGATGCTGACGCTGCGCGACCAGATCGTTCCGCCCACACTCAATCTCGACAATCGAGACCTGGAGATCGACCTCGATATCGTCGCGGGCGCACCCCGCGAGCAACGCATCGACTTCGCACTCAACAACTCCTTCGGCTTCGGCGGCCACAATGTCGCACTCGCCTTCGGCCGGGCATAACGAAGGCGGTTGATCGCCCCGGCGTAGCGTCGTAGCAGAATCGTTAACCATACGAACAACCCAGCGGGACGGGACAACGACGTGGCCGACGCCTTCTACACACCAGATCCGGCGAACCCGAATCGGTTCGTCTCGACCGAACTGACTCGCGGTCCGTGGTCACCCGACGCCCAGCACGCCGGACCGCCGTCCGCGCTGCTCGGGTACGCGATCGAGCGCTGCGAGCCGAGGGACGGATTCCAGGTCGGGCGGGTCGCGGTGGAAATCCTCGGCCCGGTTCCCTTGGCGCCGCTGACGGTGGCGACACGGGTGGCCCGTCCCGGACGCAGTGTGGAACTGATCGAGGCGACGCTGTCCACCGATCAGGGACCGGTCATGCGAGCCAACGCCTGGCGCTTCAAACTGGCCGAGCCGGAGCTCGAACTGCCCGAACAGATCCTGCCCAGCGGCGCCCGTCCTGGGCCGGATCAGGGTGTGTCCTCGCCGTTTCCGTCGGAGCAGCCCATCGGTTTCCACACCGGCATCGACTACCGCTTCGTCGCCGGATCCTTCGCCGAACCCGGCCCGGCGATCTGCTGGATCCGGCTGAAGTATCCGATTGTCGCCGGTACCACGCCGAGTCCGCTGGAACGCACACTGGCGGCGGCGGATTCGGGCAATGGCGTCAGCGCGGTGCTGGATTGGTCCAAGTACCTGTTCATCAACACCGATCTCACGGTCACCCTGCATCGACAGCCGGTCGGCGAGTGGGTCTGTCTGGACGCCGCCACCTACCCGCAACCACATGGCATCGGCCTGGCCGAATCCGCGCTCTTCGACGAGAAGGGGCCGCTCGGTCGAAGCACCCAAACGCTGTTCCTCGGGCGACGTTAGCTCGGCTCCGACCCGCCCGGTCGAGGATTGCGGCCCGCCCGGACACCCGGTGCGCGCCGCCGGATGGGGTTACCCGGCGGACCGGATCGAAGCTGCGGGCACGGCCCGAACTTCGCAGGTCGAGACGCTGGTCGGGCGGTTGCTGAGCAATCGCCGCATGTGAAACCATGAATGTGATTCGGTCGACCCGAGAACTGGAGTCGACGATGTTGATGCGTTTCCGACTGGACCCGGACAAGCTCGCCGCGGCATTGTCCATCGCTGGGCTGAAGCCGGGACCGCGGTCCGCGCTGCCGGTGCGGCCCCCGCCGGACGACCCGGCGGCAGCGCTGCGGGACACCGGCTTACTCGAAGCCGACGACCGACTCACCGGACCCGCAACGGGAACACTGCGGATCGCCGCCGATCCCGCCCACACCACCGCCATCACCGCAAACCGCGCCGGTCAGGACAACTGGACGGCGGCGCTGCTGCTGCGCGGGGACGCGGACGACACCTTCGTCATGCAGGCCGGGACCGCCGACGACGGCTTCGATTTCACCGTCGTGCCGACGCTCACCCAGGCCACCGCGCTGGTGGACGAACTGCTCGATCTCAGCTCCTACGGCCCCGGATTCGCATCACCCCCGGTCGACCTCGATCTCATCGGATTGGCCGCGCTGCTCGCCGCCGCCGACGCGGCCCAGGAGGCCCGCCTGGCCGCGGCCGTGCGTCGAAATGTCACGCCCGGACCGCTCGAGCTGCGGGCGCTCGAGCTGGAGGAGCAACTCGCCAAGGGGCTGGCCGGCGGCGACACCCGTTGGTCCCTGTCCGCCGCCCAGGGCGCCGCACCGGTATCGCTCGCGGCGGCGGCCGGTCGAATGACGGAGGGGCTGGCGCGGCTGGCATTGCTGGGGCTGGTCCGGCTGGAGGCGCTCGGTAGCTACCGATTCACCGATGCCGGTACCGCGGTGGCACGGTCGTTCGGTCAGCTGTTGACGACCGGGAGCATTGCCGTAATGACCAGTGCGGCAACGAAACAGGACGCACTCGCCCATTTCACGGTGTTCCGTTCGACGTTCTCTACCCGGTTCGCATGCTGGCGCGAGCTGGCGGCGCGCAACCCGCGTGCCGAATTATTGGAGACCACAACCGAAGTCGCGCTCCGCCTGGTGCGCGATGTGCTCGATCCTGCCGTGGTCAAGCCGTTCATCGGTGGCATACCGGCCTTCGACGCGTCCGCCGCACCCACGGAAGCCGTGCCGAAGGTCGAACGCGGCGGCACACCGGCATTTCATCCGACCCACCAGGTGCCCGCCAACGGCATGCCCGCCTGGGCCACTCCCGACTCGACCCAGCCGCCCATCGCCCACATCGACGCGCGCGTCGAACTCCAGATCCTCGAACGCTCCGGCGACTGGGCGCATATCGCGTGCAACAACGGCTGGACCGGCTGGGTCAACGGCCGCACCATCGAACCTCTCGCCGCCCTCTGGTACCCGACCCACCTGGTACCCGAGGGCGGATTGGACGCATGGGCGGCGCCCGATCCGAGCCTCGGCCCCATCACCAGCATCGATCCCGGCGTAGAACTCCAGATCCTCGGCCGCGCCGGGGACTGGGCGCATATCGCCTGCAACAACGGCTGGACCGCCTGGGTCGACGGCCGCCTGATCCGACCCCTCGCACGACCCGGCGCACCCTGGACCTCCACCAGCGACAGGCAAGTCTGATACCGCGGTCGAACGATCTCGGGACAACCAGAACCAGCTAGGGATGCGTCGAAATCTGTTGGATCGCCCAGCCATTGCCGTCCGGATCGGTGAAGAAGCATGCAGACGGCGCGTGGTGCCGAATTGATCGGCGCTACTTGCGCGGTTGCCAGCGCCACGCGAATTCACCCGGCTGCGGCGGCGGACCAGGCAGCTCGCCTTTTCCCGACAGACCCGCGATAAGCATGGCGAGTACCCGCCTGCGCAGCTCGGCGGTTCGGGCCTGGTCCGGCATGGCGATGGCCGCGCATGATTCCAGGACGAGACCGAGGTCGTTGGCATTGACATCCGCGCGCAGCCGACCGGAGGCGTGGGCCCGCCGGACCAGTTCGTCGGTGACCTCGCCCGAATGCATGATGTCCGGGCGCATCGACTCGTCCGGGGTGAAGGTGCCCGCGAGGTGCACGGTCAGCGAGTGCACGTCGGCGTCGACCACGCGCTCCAGGAAGCCGACCAGACCGTGCCAGCCGTCCGAATCCTCCAGTGCGGCATCGGCTTCGGCGTTATAGCGGCGCAGCCCCTCGTGGCAGAGGGTACGCAACAGCACCTCCTTGCTCGGATAGCGGCGGTAGAGGGCGCTGATTCCCACTCCGGCCCGCTCGGCGACGGCGGCGATTGGGGCATTGGCGTCGGCGAGGAAGACCGCGCGGGCGGCCGCCAGGATGAGCCCGTCATTGCGGGCGGCCTGCGCCTTGCGGCCGGGCAGACCCTTCTGAGCTGGGGCATCGGATGTCTTCGGCATGGGTTCAGATTAGCACTTGAAACGGAACGATCCGTTCTGCTACTGTTCAAACAGAACGAAGCATTCCGTTTCACAAGGAGTAGAGATGACCGCCATCACCCCCTTCCGCATCGACGTCCCGCAGGCTCAGCTCGACGACCTGGCCTACCGGCTGTCCCGGGCCCTCTACCCGAACGAGTTGCCCGGCGTCGGCGACGCCTATGGCGTGCCGAACGAGCGGGTGCGGGGTCTCGCCGCGTACTGGCTGGAACGCTTCGACTGGCGCGCCCTGGAGGCGAAGCTGAACTCCTACCCGCAGTTCACCACCGAGATCGACGGCGAAGATATCCACTTCCTGCACATCAGGTCCTCCCGGCCGGATGCGCTGCCGGTGGTCCTCACCCACGGCTGGCCGGGTTCGGTGCTCGAATACCTCGATGTCATCGCGCCGCTGACCGAGCCGGAATCGGCCGATGACCCCGCCTTCCACCTGGTCATCCCGTCGCTGCCGGGATTCGGCTTCTCCGGGCCGACCCGCAGCACCGGGTGGGGCACCGTCCGCACCGCCGCGGCCTGGGCGGAGCTGATGAGCCGACTGGGCTACGAGCGCTACGGCGCAATCGGCAACGACGGTGGCTCGATGGTCTCACCGGAGATCGGCCGGCTGGATTCCGATCACGTCGTCGGAGTGCATGTGACGCAGCTGTTTTCGTTCCCGTCCGGTGACCCATCGGAGTTCGAGGGGCTGTCCGAGGACGATATGGCGGCCCTGCAGCACCTGCAGTGGTTCCACGAGAACAAGATGGCCTTCAACGCCTTGCACAGCCAGCAGCCGCAGACGCTGGCGTTCGCGCTGGCGGATTCGCCGATCGGATTGCTCGGCTGGAATGCGCAGCTGTTCGGCGAGAGCCTCGACGAGGAGTTCGTGATCGGCAACGTGGCCATCTACTGGCTGACCGGTACGGCCGGGTCGTCGCTGCGGTTCTACTACGAGAACGCGCACACCGCGCAGCAGCCGAGCGGACCGACCACGGTGCCGACGGGGTTGGCGATGTTCAAGGGCGATTTCCAGTCGATCCGCCGGTTCGCCGAGCGCGATCACAGCAACATCGTCAGCTGGAATTCCTACGACATCAGCTCCGTACAGGGCGGCCCGAACGATGCCGCAGGACACTACGCCGCACATGAGGCGCCGCAGGTGATCGTCGCCGATATCCGGCAGTTCTTCGCCAAGCTCGGCTGAGGCGAGGCTCCTGGTCAACGCCCCGCGCCCCGATCTCCGGGGTGCGGGGCGAGCCGTGTAGACCCGCTCTTATGTCCGCGAGACTCACGGCCATGGTTCGTCTCACTCTCCGTTGATGTACTGGATTCACCAACAGCTCAACAGCTTTCAACACAAGCGGTGCGAGCGTCCGGCCCCGCAGCCTGCAGGACCGGGAGCACCGCGAATTCAATAAGGAGAGAACAATGCGAATCGCAGTCTTCGGAGCCACCAGCACCGTCGGTCGCCTGGTCGTCGAGCAGGCGCTCGAGCAGGGTCACGAGGTCACCGCCTTCACCCGCAACGCGGCCAGTGTCGGGCAGCGGCACGAGCGGCTGCATATTGCCGAGGGCAATGTGCTGGACACGAATTCGGTCGAAAAGGCGGTCGCCGGTCAGGACGCGGTGCTCATCTCGCTCGGTGCGGGCCGCAAGGGCGTCATCCGGGCCCAGGGCACCCGAGCGGTCATCGAGGCGATGAACCGAACCGGCGTCGAGCGCCTGATCTGCCAGACCACCCTCGGCGTCGGCGACAGCGCGGGCAACCTGAACTTCCTCTGGAAGTACGTGATGTTCGGGATGCTGCTGCGCCAGGCCTACGCCGACCACGTCGAGCAGGAGGAATACGTCCGCGCCAGCAACCTGGACTGGACCATCGTCCGCCCCAGCGCCTTCACCGACGGCCCCCGCACCAACACCTTCCGCCGCGGCTTCGACGCCAACGAAAAGGGCCTCTCACTGAGGATCGCCCGCGCCGATATCGCCGCCTTCATGCTCGAACAACTCACCGACGCCACCTACACCCACCGAGCCCCCGGCATCTCGAACTGACGCGGGTCGTGCCGCGCCGCGCGACCAACATGTCGCGCCCACGAGGTGCGTGGGTTACGGACGTTCAGCGGCCGACCATCCGGCTCGGTCGAGCCGACGGACGCAGGTTCGACAACACGCGGATCGCATCACTGAGCGGAATGAGCCGATCCGGCTGCTCAGCGGCCACCCCGGGCTCAGGTGTGATCGTGCGCGTCGCCCCAGGTGGGGAACGGGTCGGGGTAGGTGGACCATATTGTCGGGCCAGCGGCGAATTCGGCGTCGGTCAGTACCGCGGCATCGAGGAGTCGGCGGATCCGGGCGAGGTCGAGTTTCACGCCGATGAAGACGATTTCCTGGCCGGCGGGGACTTCGAGGGCGGACCACCAGGCTGCGGGTTCGAAGGTCAAGTTGGGACCGGCCTGGGACCAGATGGCGGCGAGGTCGGGTCGGGTGGCCAGCCAGCAGAAACCCTTGCTGCGCAGGATGCCTCGAAGTTGGGCGAGAGCATCGGCCAGACGTTGGGGATGAAAGGGGCGCTCGGCGGTGTAGGTCAGGCTACGGATGCCGTACTCCTCGGTTTCGGGCACATGGCCGCCCGCGATTTCCTCGGCCCAGCCCTCGGATTCGGCGGCGACGACCGGGTTATAGCGGCCGGTGGCGAGGACTTCCGCGAGATCCACCGCGCCCCTTTCAGTGCGCAGCACATGGGCGCGCGGATTGAGCCGTCGCACCGTCGCTTCCACGGTTCCGACAGCATTCGCGCTGACCAAGTCGGTCTTATTGATCAGCAGGACATCCGCGAACTCGACCTGATCAACCAGCAAGTCGGCAATGGTGCGCGTATCCCCCTCACCCGCTTGCAGATTCCGCTCGGCGAGCGCCTGGCCGCGAGCGATCTCGGCGAGAAAGGTCGAGGCGTCCACCACGGTGACCATGGTGTCCAGGCAGGCGATATCCCCGAGCTTGAAGCCGTCCTCGAATTCCCAGTCGAAGGTCGCGGCCACCGGCATCGGCTCGGAAATCCCAGTGGATTCGATGACCAGTTGATCGAAACGCCCCTCCCGGGCGAGCCTGCCGACCGCCTCGACCAAGTCCTCGCGCAGGGTGCAGCAGATGCAGCCATTGGTCAGCTCGACCAACTTCTCCTCGGTCCGGTCGAGGTGCCCCTGCCCCGCGACGAGCGCGGCATCGATATTGACCTCACTCATGTCATTGACGATGACCGCGACCCGCCGCCCGTCCCGATTGGCCAGGATGTGGTTGAGCAGCGTCGTCTTGCCCGCGCCCAGAAAGCCGGAGAGCACGGTGACGGGCAGCAGGTCGGTCCTAGATGAAGTGGTCACACTTTAATGATAATGGTTTTCATTTAGAAGACGCCACGTGACCACAGACTTCACCCCCAGACAGTCAAATGGCAGCCCCAAACCCCACCAAAAACCACCACTCCACCCCCTCGAAACGCTCGAGAACGCAACCACAGCCAGTCGACCGAGCTGGAAGCCATCCGCCTGCCCACTCGGCTGCGGGAGGTAAGCCGGGTACGGCACACGACGCGCCCAGCACTGCACCGGCAAAACCACAGAACGCCAAACCATCCGGGGTCCGCACCCCCTGGAAGTAGGTGCAGAACAACAGGACCCACCGCAGCCCACCCAACCCAAACGCACCCACCACCCACCCCCCTCAATTGGACATGTGATCACGTGGAATCTGTGGCGGCATCGCCCGAGAACCCCCCGCCACCAGTGCCACCTGATCTTGATCCCTGAACGAGTGTGTCGAGTTGTCGGTGGGGGTGGCAACTGACAACAGGGGCAACAGGTCTCGGGCGAGCGCGCTGGGGGCGCGTACCTCGGCGACGGCCGCGTCGATGGGTACCGATATCAGGACGACGCGACTTCGAGACCGCGGTGCGCCACCGCCGGCGCATCCGGATGCCGCCACAGCCCGCGCGCCGCCAGTCGCGGCAGTACGCCCTCGCCGAACCAGTACGCCTCCTCCAGATGCGGATACCCGGAGAGCACGAACTCATCAATCCCCAGGTCGTGGTATTCGAGAATGCGCTCGGCCACGTCATCGTGGCTGCCGACCAGCGCCGTCCCCGCGCCGCCGCGCACCAGTCCGATGCCCGCCCACAGGTTCGGGTAGATCTCCAGCGAGTCGCTGGAGCCCTCGTGTAGGGCGAGCATTCGGCGCTGTCCCTCGGATTCGCTGCGCGCCAAGGACTTCTGGATATCCGCGACGGCCGCGGGATCGAATCCGGCCAGCAGCCTGTTGGCTTCGGCCCACGCCAGTTCCGAGGTGTCGCGGGTGATGACGTGCAGTCGGATGCCGAAACGCACTGTGCGGCCTTCGCGTTGGGCGAGATTCCTGATCCAGGCGATCTTCTCGGCGACCTGCTCGGGCGGCTCACCCCAGGTCAGATAGACATCGGAATGCCTGGCCGCGATAGCGCCCGCGATCGGCGAGGAGCCGCCGAAGTACACCTCGGGCACCGGATTCGGCACCTGGGCGAGCTTCGCGTCGGCGATGTGAATGTGCTCGCCGGTCAAGCTGACCGTCTCCCCCGCCCAGAGTTTGCGCACGACCTCGAGGAATTCGCCGGTGCGCAGGTAGCGGGCGTCCTTATCGAGGAAGTCGCCGTAGGCGCGCTGTTCACTGGATTCGCCGCCGGTGACCACATTGATCAGCAGGCGGCCGCCGGTCTGCCGCTGGAAGGTGCTCGCCATCTGCGCGGCCAGCGTCGGGGAGATGAATCCAGGGCGCAGCGCCACCAGGAATTTCAACCTCTCGGTGGCCTGGCTGACCATCGCGGTGGTCAGCCAGGCGTCCTCGCACCATGCGCCGGTCGGAGTCAGGACCGCCTCGAAGCCGAGCGCCTCAGCGGCCGCCGCGATCTGGCTCAGGTATGCCACGCTGGGCGGACGGTCACCGGCGGATCGCGTTGCGTTTGCACCGTGACCACCACCGACGACATTGCGGCTGTCGCCGCTGGTTGGCAGAAACCAGTGGAAGGTGAGGGACATTCGAACGATCCAACCCAAGGTACTCCGGCCTCACCAGGAATGCGATCGGCCAGATCGGAAATCCCGTTCTCGGGCCTCGCGTGCATTCTCCCGCCTAAGTCGGCGAGCCACATTCACCCGAAAGCGCACACTTAGGCCGGTTCGGACGGACCGCAAATTCCGGCGCGGTCGCTGAGTAGGGTCTGGAGTGTGAAATTCCTGCCGCTCATGCCCGACGGGCAGACTCCGGTTCGTGTCCTTACCATCGCCGGAACCGACTCCGGCGGCGGCGCGGGTATTCAGGCCGATTCGCGGACCATGGCCCTGTGCGGAGTGCACGCATGTGTGGCGGTTGCCGCGGTGACAGTGCAGAACTCGGTCGGGGTGAGCGGGTTCCACGAGATTCCGCCGCAGATCGTGGCCGACCAGGTGCGTGCGGTGGTCGGCGATATCGGGGTCGGGGCGGCCAAGACCGGGATGCTGGCCTCGACCGCCATCATCGAGTCCGTGGCGGCGGTCTGCGAGGAGGTCGGGATCGGTCGGGACCGGACGCCCTTGGTGGTCGACCCGGTGGCGGCCTCCATGCACGGCGATTCACTGCTGCACGAGGAGGCGCTGGACGCGGTGCGGCATACGCTGATTCCGCTGGCCACCGTGGTGACGCCGAATCTCGACGAGGTGCGGCTGATCACCGGCATCGAGGTCACCGATGACACCTCGGCACGTCGGGCGGCGCAGGCGCTGCACAAACTCGGGGCGCGGTGGGCGATCGTCAAGGGCGGACACCTGCGGTCCTCCGAGGTCAGCACCGATCTGCTCTTCGACGGCGACCAATTCCTGGAGTTCACCGCGCCGCGGATCAGCACCGGAAACGATCACGGCGGCGGTGACACCCTGGCCGCGGCCATCGCATGCGCGCTCGCCAACGGCTACTCGGTCCCCGATGCCGTCGCATTCGCCAAGGACTGGACCTATCGCTGCCTGGCCGCGTCCTACGATCTCGGCGCAGGTCACGGGCCCGTCTCCCCCTTCTGGCGCCTATCCGCGACCTAGTCCCGACGGCCGGTTCCGGGGAAGTTCCGGCGGGCGTAGTCGAATGGTGGTCGACCACGCCGCATCCGACCGCCATATCACTACGCTCGGCGAGCAGCCGGAGGGGAAGCGAAACTTGTCGGTGGGTGGGTCCATACTTGGGCCATCGCAGCCACCGTTGACCTCAATGACGCGGTTCAACGAGAACAATGTGGTTCGAGGTGGCTGTGGAAGCCGACCGCCAGCGGCGCGCCCCGCGGTCGGCGCCACCGGTGTACAACTCAATGCGATCTCACTCGCTGGAAAACGCAAGGTGCAGTGGCAGATCCGCGTCGATGCGGATGCCGTTCAGCCGCGCATTGGCCTCGGCTAACGCGGAGATGATCTCGGCCAGGTAGGCGACGAACTTCTCGATCGGCATCGCATTCGCCTGTAGGCGGTTCGCACCCAGCCACCAATCCGTGGCCGAGGCCACCGCACCGAATACCGAGTAGTTGACGAGTTCGACGCTGGACACCTCGACCGCGGTGTCCTCGAGCAGTCCGGCGAACAGATCGGCCGCCCGCTTGGCCGATTGGCGAGCGGATTGCAGCGCACGCTCGGAATCGTCGGCGCGCTGAGTGAAGTGGCTGTGCATCATGAAGCGGAAGACATTCGGATGCTCGGTCACCACGAGCACATATTCGGCCGCGCCGCGCCGGATAACCTCACGCGCCGAATCATTGGTCAGGTCGACGCTGGAAACAATCCGTTCCCACAGCATGTCGCGCACCCGATCGACAATGGCGTTATAGAGGTCGGTCTTATCCTCGAAGTGCCGATACAGCTTCGGTTTCGCCGCACCGGCCTCTTTCGCGATATCGCCCATACTGACCTCGGGCCCGAACCTATCGAGCGCCCGAAACGCCGCATCGACGAACTCCGCCCGAACCTTGCGCCGATGCTCCCGCCACCGCTCGGTCCGAGCATCCACTCGTTTAGGCGGTACCTCACCCACGCCCCGCCCACTACGCATCACAATTCCGACCGTACCAACCCCCGCCCCGACCTCGGTCAACTCGGTCGAAACCGCAATCCAGGCCCTGCCCCCAGGAAGCATCGCCTGGAGAATCCGGGAATGGTTTTGCTGAAGCAGCAACAAATCTGGCATCGCTGCGGGCGCGGCATACATGCTGTGACCAGTGTCGATGGGACGACACGAACGACTTCGACGGGAGACCGACGCATGACCGAAAGCACCGCATCGCAGAATGCCCAGGAATTCTGGGAGGGGTTCTATCAGGATCGGGATCAGATCTGGACCGGGAATCCCAATCCGCTGCTGGTGCGCGAGGGGGCGGCGCTGTCCCCGGGCACCGCATTGGACCTCGGATGTGGTGAGGGCGCTGATGCTGTTTGGCTTGCCGGGCTGGGGTGGCGTGTCACAGCTGTTGATGTGTCCGCGACCGCGCTGCGGCGGGCTGCGATTCACGCCGACCAAGCGGGCGTCGCCGATCGCATTGTGTTCGCGGAACACGATCTGGCGCAGACATTTCCAGCGGGCTCCTTCGATCTGGTTTCGGCGCAGTTCTTTCATTCGCCGGTTGCGCAGGATGACGAGCGGACAAGGGTGTTGCGGCGGGCCGCGGAGGCAGTGGCGGCGGGTGGGGTGTTGTTGATTGCGGGGCATGCGGGTTGGCCCTCATTTGTGCAGGATCGCCATGATGTGCACTTTCCGACGATGGATGAGGTGCTCACAGGGCTCGCCCTCGAATCGGACGGGTGGCAGGTGGAGACCGCGGATGAGGTCGAGCGGGAGGTGACGGGGCCGGAGGGGCAGGTGGGGCGGCGCAGCGACACGATCTTGCGGATTCGGCGACTGCGGTAGGTCCAGGTCCCCAGCAACCTCACAGGTAGGGCCCAGCTGGGGTCCAGCGCGGTTGGCGAGGGTGGTCACCATGACCGAATCGACGACCGCCGCGCACCGGGCGGATCTGACCGAAAAGGTGATCACGCCCGTGCTGGATGTCGTGATCCCCGTCTACAACGAAGAGGCCGACCTCGGTATCTGCGTGCGGCGGCTGCACGCCTACCTGCGCGACGGGTTTCCGTTCCCGGCTCGAATAACCATTGCCGATAATGCGAGCACCGATGACACCATGCAGGTCGCGCGGTTGCTCGCCGATGAGCTCGACGATGTGCGGGTCGTGCATCTGGACGCGAAGGGCCGGGGGCGCGCACTGCGCGCGGTGTGGGAGCACTCCGACGCACAGGTCGTCGCCTACATGGATGTGGACCTGTCCACGGATCTGAACGCGCTACTGCCCCTGGTAGCTCCGCTGATCTCGGGACATTCGGATCTGGCGATCGGCACTCGGCTCGACGCGTCGTCGCGGGTGGTGCGCGGACCCAAGCGGGAGTTCATCTCGCGGTGCTACAACCTGATCCTGAAAGCCTCACTGCAGGCACGGTTTTCGGATGCCCAGTGCGGATTCAAGGCGATGCGCACCGATGTCGCGCGACAGCTGCTGCCGCTGGTGCAGGACGGTGAATGGTTCTTCGACACCGAGCTTCTGGTGCTCGCCGAGCGGGCGGGGCTGCGCATCCACGAGGTGCCGGTCGACTGGATCGATGATCCGGACAGCCGGGTGGACATTGTCGATACGGCGCGCAAGGATCTGCTCGGTGTATGGCGATTGCTGCGCGGGCTGACCACCGGTGCGCTGCCATTGGAGGAACTGCGCCGCGCGGTCGGGCGTGAGCCACTGGTTCCCGGTGTGCCATTGGGGATGGTCGGGCAAGTGGTGCGGTTCGCGATCGTAGGTGTCATTTCCACACTCGCCTATATGCTGCTCTACCTGGTGTTGCAGCCGATGACAGGTGCGCAGGTCGCGAACTTCGTTGCGCTGCTTACCACCGCGATCGGCAATACCGCTGCCAACCGCGCCTTCACCTTCGGGGTGCGTGGGTCGAACGGCGTTGTGTCGCACCAATTCCAAGGGCTTCTGATATTCGGCTTCGGATTGCTGGTCACCAGCGGATCGTTGTTCGCCCTGCATCGCTGGGCCCCGGATGCGGCCGTGCACCTAGAACTGTTCGTCCTGGTGGTGGCCAACCTGATAGCGACTCTCATCCGATTCGTCGGTCTGCGTTGGGTATTCCGAAACCCGACCGGCGCGGTCGATACCCGACCGACGGCGCCGGATGCGGCCACCCAGCCCATGCTTCGCGCTGCGAAAGCGACCAGCGGCGCCGGTGAGGTTCGCCGGTGACCGCGACGCTGACGCCACCGGCCCCGGCGACCTTGCCCGAACCACAACCGAAGCAGCGGATCCGCTGGGAATACCCGGCATTGGCCGCACTCCTGATCGGCACCGGCATCACCTACCTGTGCAACCTCAGCGCCAACGGCTATGCGAATGCCTTCTATTCCGCTGCGGTACAGGCGGGTTCGAAGTCATGGAAGGCATTCTTCTTCGGCTCCTCGGATGCGGCCAACTCGATCACCGTCGATAAACCACCGGCCTCGCTCTGGCTGATGGAGCTGTCGGTACGGGTGTTCGGGCTGAACTCCTGGAGCGTCCTGGTACCGGAGGTGCTGCTCGCCGTCGCCTCGGTGGCGCTGGTGTGGGCAACGGTGCGCAGGCCCTTCGGCCCGGCGGCCGGGCTCATTGCCGGACTCGTGCTCGCGGTGACTCCCGTCGCGGCGCTGATGTTCCGGTTCAACAACCCGGACGCGCTGCTGGTATTCCTGATGGTCGCGGCGGCCTGGGCGATGACGAGGGCGATCGACGACGGGCGCACCCGGTGGTTGGTCCTGACCGGTGTCTTCATCGGATTCGGCTTCCTCACCAAACAATTGCAGGTGCTGCTGGTGGTGCCCGCGCTGGCGCTGACCTATCTCGTCGCCGGTCCGCCCAAGCTCGGCAAGCGCATCCTGCAATTGCTCGCCGCGGGTGCGGCCATGCTGGTCGCGGCCGGATGGTGGCTGCTCGCGGTCGAGCTGTGGCCAGCCTCGTCGCGGCCGTGGATCGGTGGGTCGCAACATAATTCGATCCTCGAACTCACCTTCGGATACAACGGGCTCGGCCGGTTGAACGGCAATGAGCACGGCAGCGTCACCCCCGGCGGGGGCGATATGCCGCCCCGCGGCGGTGGCATGTGGGGCAGTACCGGGATCACCCGGCTGTTCGAACCCGCACAGGGCGGTCAGATCGCCTGGCTGATCCCGGCCGCGCTGGTCGCGCTGGTCGCGGGAATCCTGTTGCGCGGCAGGGCTGCTCGGCCGGATGGTCAGCGCGCGTCGCTGATCCTGTGGGGCGGCTGGCTGCTGGTGACCGGACTGACCTTCAGCTTCATGGCGGGCATCTTCCACCAGTACTACACGGTGGCGCTGACCCCGGCGGTGGCGGCATTGGTCGGCATCGGCGCGGTCCAGCTGTGGCGGGAGCGGCATCGGCTGTGGGTCCGGTTGTTCGGGGCGCTCGCGATCGGCCTGACGACGGCGACCTCGTGGATGTTGTTGTCGCGCAGTACGAATTTCGTGCCGTGGTTGCGCTGGGCGGTGCTCGTGGTCGGCGTGCTGGCGACCATCGCGGTGCTGTTGCCCGCACCACGCAAGCTGGCTCTGGTCGCGGCGCTGGCCGCCGCCTTTACCGGATTGTCCGGACCCGTCGCGTATTCCGCCCAAACCATCGCGACCTCGCACGAGGGCGCGATCCCGTCGGCGGGACCGAATGTCGGGATGATGTTCGGCCACCGACCCGGTGACTTCGGTGCGCCCGGTGGCATGCCCGATGGACGAAATGGCAATGGACGCAATTCGAATGGCGCGCGGGGCATGAACGGCGCGATGGGTATACCGCCCGGCGGCATGCCCGGCGGCGCCAATGCCCCTGCGGGCCAAGACGGTCCGATGATGGGCGGCCCCGCCGGTGGACTGCTCGGCGCGAGCAAACCGAGCGATAAGGTCGTCGCACTGCTGGAAAACAATGGCACCGACTACACCTGGGTAGCCGCCGCCATCGGCTCCAATAGCGCCGCCGGATTCCAGCTGGCCACCCAATTGCCCGTCATGCCGGTCGGCGGCTTCAATGGCAGCGATCCATCGCCGACGCTGGATCAGTTCAAAGAATTCGTCGCCGACGGGAAGATCCACTACTTCATCGGCAGCGGCAACCGCGGCGGCGAAGACGGTGGTTTCGGTCCCGGTCGCTCCGGCACCGGCACCGGCACCGAGATCAGCAAGTGGGTCCAGGAGCATTACACCGCGACGGAAGTCGACGGCGTCACCCTCTACGACCTGACCACCGCCCACTGATCCACTGCGGAACGCGATTCGCCCGGTGCACACGCACCGGGCGAATCGGTTTCGGCGGCTCGGACACCACATCGGAGTCGCCGAAGCTCGGGCTACTTCACCGCGGGTTCGGTCGCGTCGACCCACTCCGCGAAGGTCGGGCCTGCGAGGACCGCGTGCGGGCTGGCGAGCAGGGTACCGTCCTCGAAGATCTCGCGGTCGGCGTTGTCCGGGTCGCTCACTTCGCGTACCTCGGCCGGAGTGCCGCGGCGAGCGGCCAGCAGCGCCGCCGCGCCCGCCATGGTCTCCGCACGTGGACCGGCGATTTCCGGGAACGGACCAGCCGAGGACTCCGGCAGCGGGTGCACCGCGAGATCCACCAGTGCCTCCGCGACCGAACGCGCCGCAACCAGTTGGGTTTTCATATTCGCGACGTAGGACACCTCGCCCTGGGTGCCCCACTGCATCATCACCTCGACCAGTTCATGGAACTGGGCGGCACGCAGGATCTGCACCGGCAGTGGACCTTCGAGCAGCACCTTCTCGTGGACGAGCTTGGCGGCGTTGTAACCGGCGACGGTGTTGTCGATGCCGATGATGGAGACCACGACCAGGCGCTCGACACCGGCCTTCTGCCCCGCCGCGTGCAGGTTCTTCGCCGAAGCGGTGAAGAATTCGGTGGCGATGTCCTTATCCGCGGACGGCGTGCTGGACGCGTCGATGACAACCTGCACCCCTTCGAGCGCTTCCACCAGTCCCGCACCGGTCTCGATATCGACACCGTTGGCGCGGGAGAACGCGACCACCTCGTGTCCCTGCTCGTTGAGCACCTCCACCACGTGGCGGCCCAGCCGTCCGGTCGCTCCAGCAACTGCGATCTTCTTGGTGTTCGACATGATTGCTACTCCTCATTCGCTGCGGTGTTCCGCGTTCACAGGGAGGACGACGCAGGGTGGACGAGTGTGACATGCCTTCTCCTCGAGCTCTCTTTACCCGCTTCCGCGAAATCCTCTTAATGCGGCATTCATGCGAAACCCTTTCGCACGCCGCGAACTCCGGGAATGATGGTCCAGCGCGTGACGACTCCGTTCGGGGCCACGGCCGCCATCAGGTCATGCGTCAACTCCGAGCTACCAGGACAACTGTGACAAGTATTTCGAGATTCGCCCTAACCGTCATCGGCGCGCTGGCCGCGATCGCACTCACCGTCGGATTCGCGTCGACCGCATCGGCTTCGCCGGTCGAATCGCCCGAGCCGGCCGCTCCGGTGACCGCGACCGCACCGATCGCCGCGGCAGCCGAACCGACCCCGCAGGCCACCCTCATCGGCGGATGCCCCATGCCGCCCGGCGACACCATCGAGGTCAGGACACTGGTCGGCGGCCTGCTCGGCGCCACCATCGGCGGCATCGCCGGCCTGCCCATCTTCATCGTCGGCTCGATCCCGGGACTGATCATCGGCGGCATCCTCGGCGTCCTCATCGGCTCCACCTCCTACGCGGTGGACGAGGGTCATCTGCAGCAGGCGGGGCTCTGCTGACAGCGAATTCCCTTTAGTGGCAAGCTGTTAGCGTGCGGGGATGAGTTCGACCACCGATCGATTCATCGACGCCGTCGTCGATTTCGAGCGCGCAGTGCGCGCGCAGGACCCGCAGGAGCAGCAACAAGCTCACAGGGAACTGCATCGCCTTTACGAATCGGCGACGCCGGAAGAACTTGCGCAGGGCGGCAAGCGGCTCGCCGACGTGCTGACCGATGTGCCGACCGGACCGCGAGCGAATATCGCGGTCCTCATCGGCGCGTGCGTCGAGGGTGGCGCGGATCCCGTGGCATGCGCACCCCGCGTGCTCGGGAACCTCGCGAAAGCACTCGACAGCGCAAAGGTATTCGCCGAGATATGGGCGGCGGCCGACATCGGCGACGCACCCGACCCGGAACAGGTCGAGCTGGACCCGGAACTGTTCGAGGTCGTCGGATTCGACGCGACGCTGGCGTGGTGGACACTGGACCTCTGGAACCGAGCGGGTCTGGCCATGCTGCAGCACAAGTCGGTCCGCCAGAAGTTCGGACAGGCGGGTCGCGACATCATCCGCGAGCGCCACGACGCACTGGGCGAGATCTCCGACCGCTGGGACAAATGCCTCGGCTACGCCCTGATCGTGCTGGACGACGAACCGCTCATCGTGCTGCACCGCGAGACCGGCACCGGCTACGCGATGCGAATGACCGGCATCGGCGACAACTTCCAGCTACACACCCTGCTCGCCGATGCCCTCATCGGCGGCGGCCATATTCCCGGTGAAGCACCCACAGCGGAGGCGGTCGCCATGTGCCGCGATATGCCCGGCATGACCCTCACCACCGGATCGTTCAATCTGGCCGCCCCGGACGGAACTTGGATCTGGAACGAGGGCACCCCCTCGGATATCCCGGTCGTCGACGGCACCCGCCTCCTGGTCCTGGACCCGCCCCCGTACCAGCGCAATTGGCCAGCGGGACGCTTCTTCCCGAATATGGTCGGCGACCTCACGTTCGAGCGGGTCCTGACTCCCGACGAGTCCGCCACCTGGTTCCGGCACGTATCACCGGACAAGGGCCCGACCGAGGACTAGCCGTTGTGGGTCACGTTGGAATCAGCTCGATGTCGGCCTGGACTGCTATCGGGTAGTCGTCGGCAGCGGCGTTCGACAGTGGCCGGCGCCGGGGAGCGGGCGTCCGGATCGGCGGATCAGCGTGGGGCGTTCAATGCGGTGTGCAGCGTTGCGGCCCACTGCGCGACGATCTGTTTGCGGCGGGCGGAGTCGTCGGTCAGCACGTCGGCCAGGCCGAGGCCGCGGGCTAGGTCGAGGGTGGCCTGGACGAGGTGGTGGGCCACCGGGTCGGAGTCGTCGACGCCGAGTGCCTGCACCGCGCGGCGGTGTGACATGCGACCGAATTTGGCTTCCAGGGGGACGATTCGCTCGCGCAGCGCCGGGTCTGCGGCCGCATGCGTCCACACCTGCAGTGCGGCCTTGAACAGCGGGCTGGTGTAGGACTCGACCAATCCGGCCACCACCGCCTCGGTGCGGTCGACCCCATTGTCCATAGCGGCCACCACCTCGTGCCTGGCCTGCTGGTCGCGGGTGTAGAACATGTACTCGAGTGCGGCGGTGATCAGGTCTTCCCTGGTCGGGAAGTGATGCTGGGCCGCACCGCGCGACACCCCGGCCCGTTCCGCGACGACCGAGACCGTCGCCGCCGCCCAGCCCATTTCGGCCAGGCAGTCGATGGTCGCCTCGAGCAGGCGCTGCCGGGTGGCTCGGCTGCGGTCCTGCTTGGGTTCGTGGGGTGTCACCATGGCGCTATTCTGCCCAGCTCGGTGGACGGCGCTGCAAGAAGGCCGTCATGCCCTCGAGCACCTCGGGGGTGCCGAAGAAGCTCGCCGAGCGGGTGGCCAGCTCCTCGGCGGAGCTGTCGAACTCGGCCAGGATGGCCGCGTTGACCAGCCGCTTGGCCTCGGCGAGGCCCTGCGGAGACCCTTTGCGCAGCTCCGCGCACAGCCGGGCCACCTCCGCCGCCGGATCGTCGGCGGTAACCGTGACCAGACCGATCTGCTCGGCGACGTCCGCACCGAACTTCTCGCCGGTCAGGTAGTACCGGCTGGCCGCGCGCGGGCTCAGCCGCGGCAGCAGGGTTAGCGAAATCATGAACGGCGCCAACCCGATTCGCACCTCGGTGAGGGCGAAACTACTGCCGGGACCGGCCACCACGATGTCGCACGCCGCCACGATGCCCATGCCGCCCGCACGCACATTGCCGTCGATCCGGGCAATGATCGGCTTCGGAGTTTCGACGAGTCTGCGCAGCACCCCGATCATCACGCGGGTGCGCTCATCGGCGGCCACCGCCGGATCGGCATTGCTGGCCTCACTGAGGTCCGCGCCCGCGCAGAACGTGTTGCCGGTATGCGCGAGGACGATACCGCGCACGGCGGGGTCGGCCGCCGCATCATCGAGGCCTTGCAGCAGCTCGGTCACCAATCGCGAGGAGAGCGCATTGCGGTTATGTGGTGAGTCGAGCGTGAGCGTCGCGAAGCCGTGCGCGACCTCGTACCGCACATACGGTGCGGTGGACGTTTCGGTCATCGAGCCTCCTGTAGTGGCATCCGGCCCCGCCCTCGTCGCCCGCGGGACGACGAGGGCGGGACGTCAGTAGGACTTCGGCAGGCCCAGCGAGTACTGGGCGACGAAATTCAGCACCATCTCGCGGCTGACCGGGGCGATGCGACCGATGCGTGATGCGGCGAGCATGGCCGCGAGGCCGTACTCCTTGGTGAGGCCGGCGCCGCCGTGGGTCTGGATGGCCTGATCGAGCGCCTTGATACTGGCCTCCGCCGCAGCGTATTTCGCCATATTCGCGGCTTCGGCGGCCCCCATCTCATCGCCCGCGTCATAGAGGGTCGCGGCCTTCTGCATCATCAGCTTGGCCAGTTCGACCTCGACCTTCACCGCCGCGAGCGGATGCGAAATACCTTGGTGCGCACCGATCGGCGTCTTCCACACGGTGCGTTCCTTGGCGTATTCGACGGCACGGTCAATGGCATACCGGCCGAGACCGACGGCCATGGCCGCACCCATGATCCGCTCCGGGTTGAGACCGGCGAACAGTTGCATCAGCGCGGCATCTTCCTTGCCGACCAGCGCATCCGATGGCAGCCGCACGTCATCGAGGAACAGCGTGAACTGGTGATCGGGCTCGATGATGTCCATTTCCTGCGGCGTCTTGACGAACCCTGGGGCATCGGTCGGCACGATGAACAGCGCGGGCTTGAGCTTGCCGGTCTTGTGATCCTCGGTGCGCGATACGATCAGCACCGCCTCGGCCTGGTCCACGCCGGAAATGAAGATCTTGCGGCCGTTGAGGATCCAGTCCTCGCCGTCGCGGCGCGCGGTGGTGGTGATCTGATGCGAATTGGATCCGGCGTCCGGTTCGGTAATGCCGAAGACCATCTTGCCGGTGCCGTCGGCGAGCTTGGGCAACCACTGCCGCTTCTGCTCGTCGGTGCCGTATTTGGTGATGATGGTGCCGCAGATGGCCGGGGAGACGACCATCAACAGCAGGCCGGCGCCCTGTGCCGACAGCTCCTCCATCACCAGCGACAGCTCGTACATGCCCGCGCCACCGCCACCGTACTCCTCGGGCAGGTTGACGCCGAGGAAGCCGAGTTTGCCCGCCTCGTCCCACAATTCGGTGAGCGGTTCGTTCTTGCGCGCCTTCGGCAGCACATAATCGCGGTAGCTGTATTTCGCGGCGAGCGCGGCCACCGCGGCCCGTAGCGCCTTCTGCTCTTCGGTTTCGATGAAACTCACTTAGTTCTCCTGGGTTTCGGTGGGATCGACGACGGCGAGCACGGCGCCGACATCGACCTGTTGGCCGACAGTGACATTGAGGGCGCTGAGCACGCCCGCGGCGGGCGCGGAGATGGTGTGCTCCATCTTCATCGCCTCCAGCCACAGAATCGGCTGGCCCTGTTCGACTGTGCTGCCGACCTCGGCGCCGATGCGAATCACGCTGCCCGGCATGGGCGCGAGCAGCGAACCGTGCGCCACCTGATCGGCCGGGTCGCTGAAGCGCGGCAGCCTGCGCACCGAGACCGGCCCGAGCGGCGAATCCACGCAGACCAGATCGCCGTAGCGGGCGATGTCGAATTGCCTGCGTACCAGCCCGCGTTCGCTCGCAATCGCGAGGATCACGCGTTCCGGCCCCGCCTGCACCAGTTCGAGGCCGTCGTGACCGTCTACCGTGACACCGTCGCGGGTGAACCGGTAGCCGATGTCATGTATTCCGCTGGTGCGGCTTTCGTACGACTTGTGCAGCGACTGCGACGGCAGGTTCCGCCAGCCAGCGGGCAGTCCCCCGCCGACCCTGGCCGCCTTCCGATTCGCCGCGGCGTCCGCGAGTGCGGCGGCGACGATCGACAATGCCTCATCGGCCTCCGAGGCCAGAGGCGCGGACAACGAATCCAGGCCATGGGTGTCGAAGAACGCAGTATCGGTATCTCCGGCGAGGAATGCGGGGTGGCGCAGCACTCGAACCAGCAGATCGCGATTCGTGACCAGGCCGTGAATCTTCGCCCGCTGCAACGCCGTTGACAGCAACCGTGCCGCCTCGCCACGCGTCTCGGCATAGGAGACGACCTTCGCCAGCATCGGGTCGTAGTGCACGCCGACAACCGAGCCGTCCACCACACCGGTATCCAGTCGCACGCCGGGCCGATCGAGTACATCGAATTCGGCTACCACCGAGGGGATATCGAACCGGTGCACCGTCCCGCTCTGCGGCTGCCACTCGTGCGCCGGATCCTCGGCATACAGCCGGACCTCGATCGAATGCCCACGCAGCGACGGCGGCACAGCAGGCAATTCGCCGCCCGCCGCCACCTCCAGCTGCAACCGAACCAGATCCAGTCCGGTGGTGCATTCGGTGACCGGATGTTCCACCTGCAGCCGGGTGTTCATCTCCAGGAAGAAGAATTCGCCCGCCTCGTCGGCGAGGAATTCCACGGTTCCGGCACCGGTGTAGCCGATCGCGCCCGCCGCCAGCCTGGCCGCCTCGAACAGCCGCTCGCGCATGCTCTTTCCATCGGCCATGCCCGCGGGCCCCGCGGTGTTACGCTCCGCTGCCGCCTCCGGTCCTGACGTGCGCATGGCGTCGATCCGCTCGACCAGCGGCGATGGCGCCTCCTCGATCACCTTCTGATGACGACGCTGGATCGAGCACTCGCGCTCGCCGACCGCCCAGATGGTGCCGTGCGTATCGGCCATGACCTGGACCTCGATATGCCTGCCGGTCTCCAGGTACCGCTCGCAGAACACCGTCGGATCGCCGAACGCGGATTCGGCTTCCCGTCGTGCGGCGGTGATCTGGGATTCGAGTTCGGCGAGGTCGCGCACCACGCGCATGCCGCGACCGCCACCGCCGGCGGAGGCCTTGATCAGCACCGGCAGGTGCGCCGCGGTGACCTCGGCCGGATCGAGTTCGGCGAGCACCGGGACACCGGCGGCGTCCATCATCTTCTTCGAGGCGACCTTCGAGCCCATCTGCTCGATGGCTTCCACCGGCGGGCCGATCCACACCAGTCCGGCCTCGAGCACGGATTGTGCGAATTCGGCGTTCTCGGAGAGGAATCCGTAACCGGGATGGATGGCATCGGCACCGGTGGCCAGTGCCGCCTCGATGATCAGTTCGCCGCGCAGGTAGGTCTCCGCAGGGGTGTTTCCCGGAAGGCGCACCGCCGCATCGGCTTCCGCGACGTGCGGTGCGGCGGCATCGGCGTCGGAGTAGACCGCGACCGTGCCGATGCCCATGCGACGGCAAGTGGCGAATACCCGACGGGCGATCTCACCGCGGTTGGCGACCAAGACATTCGTAACCGGCCCACCCGTCACCCGACCGCCACCCCTCACCGAATCGCTACGCGATGCTGGCCCACCCGTCGCCCGACCGCCACCCCTCACGGAATCGCTACGCGATGCTGTCAATTTTCGGCCCTCACATCCGGAAGACGCCGAAGCCCTCGGCGCCCTTGACTGGGGCATTGTGGATGGCGGACAACGCCATTCCCAACACCGTGCGGGTATCGCGGGGATCGATCACGCCGTCGTCGTACAGCCGTCCGGACATGAACATCGGCAGCGATTCGGCCTCGATCTGCGCCTCTACCATCGCGCGCATCCCGGCATCGGCCTCCTCGTTGAACGGAATGCCCTTGGCCTCAGCGGCCGCCCGGCCGACGATCGAGATGACACCGGCCAACTGCGCACCGCCCATGACGGCGGATTTCGCACTGGGCCAGGCGAAGACGAACCGCGGGTCGTAGGCACGACCACACATGCCGTAGTGCCCGGCACCGTAGGACGCGCCCATCAGCAGCGAAATATGCGGCACCTTCGAATTCGAGACCGCATTGATCATCATCGCGCCGTGCTTGATGATGCCCTTCTGCTCGAACTCCTTGCCGACCATGTAGCCGGTGGTGTTGTGCAGGAACAGCAATGGCGTATTCGACTGGTTGGCCAGCTGGATGAACTGGGTCGCCTTCTGCGACTCCTCCGAGAACAGCACGCCGCGCGCATTGGCGAGGATGCCGACCGGATAGCCGTGCAGTTCCGCCCATCCGGTGACCAGGCTGCTGCCGTAGAGCGGTTTGAATTCGTCGAAATCGGAGCCGTCGACGATGCGGGCGATCACTTCGCGCGGGTCGAATGGGATCTTCAGATCGGATGGGACGATGCCGAGCAGTTCTTCCTGGTCGTATCGCGGCTCGATCACCTCCGCGCGCGGAGCCGGACCCTGCTTCTTCCAGTTCAGCCGCTTGACAATGGAGCGGCCGATGCGGATCGCGTCCTGTTCGTCGACCGCCAGATAGTCGGCCAGACCCGAGACGCGCGCGTGCATATCCGCGCCGCCGAGCGATTCGTCATCGGATTCCTCACCGGTGGCCATTTTGACCAGCGGCGGTCCGCCGAGGAATACCTTGGAGCGCTCCTTGATCATTACCGTGTAATCGGACATGCCGGGTACGTACGCGCCACCGGCGGTGGAATTGCCGAAAACCAAGGCGATGGTGGGGATTCCGGCCGCCGAAGCCCGGGTCAGATCCCGGAACATCTGCCCGCCCGGCACGAAGACTTCCTTCTGCGTCGGCAGATCCGCGCCGCCGGATTCGACCAGGCCGATCACCGGCAGTCGGTTCTGCATGACGATGTCGTTCATGCGCAGGTTCTTGCGCAGCGTCCAGGGATTCGAGGTGCCGCCGCGCACGGTCGGATCCGGTGCGACGATCATGCATTCGACGCCCTCGACAATGCCGATGCCGCATACCACGCTCGCACCGACATGAAAGTCACTGCCCCACGCGGCAAGTGGGCACAATTCCAGGAACGGCGAATCCTCATCGATGAGCAGTTCGATGCGCTCGCGCGCGGTCAACTTGCCGCGCTTGCGATGCCGGGCCAGCTTATCCGGGCCGCCACCCGCGATGGCCTTGGCGAATTCGGCCTCGACCTCGGTGAGTTTGGCGGTCATGGCCTCGGCCGCGGCCGCGTATTCCGGCGATGCGGTATCGAGTGTGGTGCGTAGTGTCGTCAAGACTGGTACCCCAATCGTTTAGCCGCCAGTCCGGTCAGGATTTCCGTGGTGCCCCCGCCGATTCCGAGAATGCGGATATCGCGGTACTGTCGCTCGACCTCGGATTCACGCATATAGCCGAGGCCGCCGAACAGCTGCACGGCCTGATTGGCAACCCATTCGGCCGCCTCGACAGCGGTGTTCTTGGCGAAGCACACCTCGGCGATCAGATCGGTTTCGCCATCGGCGCTGCGCTGCACCACATCTCGGGTGTAGACGCGGGCCACGTCGATGCGGCGGGCCATTTCGGTCACCGTATTCTGCACGGCCTGCCTGCTGATCAGCGGGCGGCCGAAGGTCTCTCGGTTACGCACCCATTCGAGGGTCAGGTCCAGGCAGCGCTGTGCTTGCGAATACGCCTGCACCGCGAGGCCGACACGCTCGCTGACGAACGCACCGGCGATCTGATAGAAGCCGGAATTCTCCGGGCCGACCAGATTTTCGACCGGTACCCGGACATCCACATAGGACAGTTCCGCGGTATCGGAGGCGCGCCAGCCCATTTTGTCGAGCTTGCGGCTGACGGTGAATCCCGGCGTGCCCTTCTCCACCACCAGCAGCGAAATCCCGCCCGAGCCGGGGCCGCCCGTGCGCACCGCGGTCACCACGTAGTCCGCGCGCACGCCCGAGGTGATGTAGGTCTTCGCGCCATTGACGATGTAGTGGTCACCGTCGCGGCGCGCGGTGGTGGTGAGATGGCCAACGTCGGAGCCACCACCCGGTTCGGTAATGGCGAGCGAGCCGATCTTCTCCCCGGCCAGCGTCGGACGCGCGAAACGTTCGATCAGGTCCGCATTGCCCGAGGCGATGATGTGCGGCACCGCGATACCGCAGGTGAACAGCGATGCGAACAGGCCACCGGAACAACCGGCCTGGTGCATTTCCTCGCAGACGATCATGGCGTCGATGCCGTCGCCACCGGATCCGCCCGCGGACTCCGGGAATTGGATGCCGAGCAGACCGAGCGCTCCGGCCTTCTTGTGCAATTCGCGCGGGATCTCGCCGTCGCGCTCCCAGGCATCGAGGTACGGGAGGACTTCCCGCTCGGCGAAACCTCGTACGGTGGCGCGCAATTCGCGGCGCTCAGGGGTATTCCACGGACTCATAGCAACTCCAATGGGATATCGATATGACGCGAGCGCAGCCATTCGCCGAGCCCCTTGGCCTGCGGATCGAAGCGGGCCTGATAGGCCACGCCCTGTCCGAGCAGACCTTCGATAATGAAATTCACGGCACGCAGATTCGGCAGCACGTGCCGGGAGACGGTCAGCGGCGCGGCTTCGGGCAGCAACTGCTTGATCCGCTCGACCGTGAGCGTATGCGCCAGCCAGCGCCACTGTTCATCGGTGCGCACCCACACGCCGATATTGGCATTGCCACCCTTGTCGCCGCTGCGCGCCAGCGCGATCGTACCGAGCGGCGCGCGGCGAGTTTCGCTGGCGGGCAAGGGTTCCGGCAGCGCGGGCTCCGCGACCTCGGCCAATTCGTTGGTGTCCGACGCGGGCGCGATATCGACACGGGTGCCCTGCGGCAGCACGGCCGCGTGCGGCACCTCGGTGGCGTCGACGAAGCCCGGTGTGTACACACCGTACGGCGACCCGTTGCCGGGCAGACTGGTGAAACTGGTGCCCGGATAGCTGGCCAATGCCAGCTCTACCGCGACATTGGAGAAGGAGCGACCGACCTTGTTCGGATCCGGATCGCGAACCACACACCGCAGCAAAGCGCTTGCCTGCTCTTCGGTTTCGGCATCCGGCCGGTCCAGTCGCGCAAGTGTCCACGTCAGCTCCGCGGGCCGCACCGGCAGCCAGGACTCCAGCTGTCGTTGCGCCAGTGCGGCTTTCGCCTCGATATCGAGCCCGGTGAGAACGAACTCCATCTCGTTGCGGAAACCGCCGAGGGTATTGAGCGAGACCTTGAGCTGCGGCGGCGGGGCTTCACCGGTCACACCGCTGATCAGCACGCGATCGGGACCGTCCTGGCTCAGCTCGATGCTGTCCAGCCGAGTGGTGACGTCCGGCCCCGCGTAGCGCGCGCCCTGGATCTCGTACATCAACTGCGCCGCAACGGTATCCACCGTCACCGCACCGCCCGTGCCCTGGTGTTTGGTGATGACACTGCTGCCGTCCCTGCGCACTTCGGCGATCGGGAAGCCAGGGCGGCCCAGATCGGCCAGTTCGGTGAAGAACGCGAAGTTGCCGCCGGTGGCCTGGGTGCTGCACTCGATCACGTGTCCGGCCACCACCGCACCGGCGAGCTGGTCGTAATCGGTTCGCCCCCAACCGAAATGGGCGGCGGCGGGGCCGACGATCACCGAGGCGTCGGTGACCCGACCGGTGACCACGATATCCGCGCCCGCATTCAAACATTCGACAATGCCCCAGGCGCCGAGATAGGCATTGGCGGTCAGCGGCGACCCGAGGCCGAGTTCGCCTGCCCGGCTGAGCAAGTCGTCGCCCTCGACGTGCGCGACCTTGGCATCGAGTCCGAGATCCGCCGCGACCTTGCGCAGCTTCACGGCCAGACCGGCCGGATTGAGCCCACCGGCATTGGTGACGATCTGCACATTGCGTTCCAGCGCCAGTCCGAGGCAGTCCTCGATCTGACGGACGAAGGTCTTGGCGTAACCCAGGCTCGGATCCTTCATCCGGTCGCGGCCGAGGATCAGCATGGTCAGCTCGGCGAGATAGTCCCCGGTCAGCACGTCGAGCTGCCCGCCATCGAGCATCTCGCGCATGGCACTGAGCCGATCGCCGTAGAACCCGGAACAGTTGCCGATTCGGATCAGCTCCGGATCGGCGGCCAGCATACTCATCAGCTGGAAGGCCCTCCTGTGCGGCGAACCGTCCCGGCGCGCCGCGTTGCGCCGCCGGTGGAGTCCGCGTTCCGGGTCCAGCATCACACTCGATCCAGAAAAAAGCAAGCACGCGTGCTTGTTAATTGCACAAACCATGTGGCCGAGGAAGGGCCGCCCGGAGGACCGGGCAGAATGACCAGGTGGCCTCCGTCATCCTTTTCGCGCTGGCCGGATTCCTCCTGGGTGGCGCCTACTCCACCTGGAAGAGCGTCCGGCCACTCGCCATCGCCCTCGCGGTGCTCGGCGCCCTAGCCGCCGCCGGCGCGGTCGCCTGGTTGATGTAGCCGACAACCCACTCACCACCACGGAGCGAGTCTTACGAGCGACGCTCTCGGCCCGTCTCGCGTCCGCGCGAAGGCATGGCCATCGAATACAGCCGAGTGGCCGAAGCGTCAGTTCGCCGATAACCGGAAAATTCGCAGATCCTCCGGCACCCCGCTCAACGGTGCGGCGAAGAAGCTGCGTCGATACGGCTTGACCGAGAATCCGAGTTCCTCCAGCGTCTCCGGCGCCACCGACTGCAATGTCGCCTGCGACAGCATGGTGTTGCCATTGCCCCCGGCCTCCATCACCCGCGCGGCGATCGTCACGTCCACCCCGAGCCAGTCGCCGCCGATCTCCCGCGGCGAACCGGTGTGCAGACCGATCCGCATCTGCGGGCGGTAGCCGCGCACATTGACCTCGGCCAGATTGCGCTTGGCCTGCACCGCGGCGCGCAACGCGCGATCGGCCGAGGTGAATACGGCCATCACGCCGTCGCCCATGCGCTTGACCACCTGACCGCCCCGATCGGCGATCGGCGGCTCGATTGCCTTGGCAACCACCCGCAACAGTTCGAGGGTCGCCTCATCGCCAGCCGAGAGCGACCAACTGGAGAACGCCACCAGATCGGTGAACATCACAGTTATTTCTTCGCTACCTCGACCGCGGCCGACCCGCTCCAGCATGGCCTGCCAGACCTGCAGTGCGCCGAACCCGATTTCCCGGGCCGCGCTCGGCGTATCGCCGACCAACTTATCCGCGGCGCGGGCCACCGCGCGGGCGCCGCCGGGACCCGAAACCGACAGCGGGTCACCGAAAGACGGGTCACCCGGCAGCTGCTCACGCGCCTTGCGCAGGACACCGATGAGGTCCGGCCGCTGATTGGCGGCGTTCATCATTGCGGAGAGCTGCCCGCGACGCATTCCCGAACCGGGACGACGCGACGCACCGTCCTCGTCGACGGGCACCAAGGGTATGGACACCTCGGGCGCAACGCCGCCATTGTCCTCCGGCTCCGACGCGGGCTCAGCACCGCCGGAAGGTGTTTCGGTCACGCCCCGAGCGTATCTCAGCCGACCAACCGTCGGCGGGTTACTTATTGTCGCCACCTGGCACCCCTCGATCGGACTTAGCGGGCACTTCAGCGGGTCCGCAGATGGATAACTCACTGGTTGCTGACCCCGAGCGTAGCGAGCGTTGATTCCGGATGGAAGCGACCAGGACCACAGTTTCCGGGATGTTCACACGACGCCCGGATTGTCCCGAAAACGCGCATCGACCCGGTGTGGAAGGGGATTCGCACACCGGGCCGATGGCGCACCGTCCGCCGGGCAGTGGCGGATGGTGCACGGGCGCTCGGACCTCCCGACAAGGTCGGCGCCCATCACCCGAGTGGCGAGGGAGGGCAACTCGGGTAGCTCCTATCAGGCGTCGCGCTGGTTGACCACGAACAGCGCGGCGCCGAACACGATCGCGACGAAGGCGGCGTAGTAGACCAGGCCGCCCCACGGCCCCCAGTGCCAGTTCGCCATCGTTTCGTCGGCACGGTAGAAGTGGGTCGCATTCGCGAAGGGCAGGAACGGCTGCACATTGCGGCCGAAGCTGCCGAAGGCGCCGAGCAGCGGCTCGATCAGCAAGGGCCACAACACGATCAGCGAAATCGCCGCGGCCGATTGCCGGACCAGCACACCGATGCCGACCGCGAGGATCACACTGAGCAACGCGTAGATCGGGATGCCGTAGATCTCGCGCCAGGCGGCACCGCCGGAGAGCGTCAAATTGGTGCCCGCATCGCCACTGACCGCCTTGGCGATCGCGAATGCGGCGAAGGCGAGCACCATGGTGAGCACCGCGCCGTACACCCCGACCAGACCCGCCTTGGTCGCGATCACCTTCGCGCGATGCGGCGTCGCCTGGAACGTGGTCTTGATGATGCCGAAGCGGTATTCGCTGGTCACGGTCAAGGTGGCCATGATCATCAGGACCATCACGCCGAATCCGCTGATCCCGCCGACCGCCGCGGCGGTGGTCAGGTCGAACGCATTCTCCTTGCCCGATGAAGAGCGGGCCACCGCCGCGAACAGCGCGGCCAGGCCGAGGCCGAGCGCCACCACGATGGCCGAGCACCACCAGGGCGACCTGGTCGAGGTGAGCTTGATTCGTTCCGCCGCCAGCACGCCCATCAGAGCGCACCTCCCATCACCTGGTCGAAGCCTTCGCCGTGGTACTGCACCGCGCCGCCGGTCATCCGCATGAAGGCCTCCTCCAGCGAGGCCCGCTGCGGCGCCAGTTCGAACAGGGTGATGTCGTTCGCGCCCGCGAGCTTGCCGACCGTATCGCTGGTCACCCCGGCGACGACCAGTGCGGCGCCGTCCTGGTCCATCGCGCCGTCTTCGCGCACGGTCAGACCATTGGAGGTGAGCAGGCTGCGCAACTGCTCGAGCTGCGGACTGCGCACGCGCACCGACTGTTCCGAGGCGCGCTCGATGAATTCGTGTGTGGTCGAATCGGAGATCAGCTGACCGCGTCCGATCACGACCAAATGCTCTGCGGTCTGGGCCATTTCGGAGAGCAGATGACTGGATACCAGCACCGTCCGCCCCTCCGCCGCGAGCCGCTGCATGAACCGGCGGATCCAGAGGATGCCCTCCGGGTCCAGGCCGTTCACCGGCTCGTCGAACAGCAGCACCGGCGGATCGCCGAGCAGCGCGCCGGCCAGGCCGAGCCGCTGCGACATGCCGAGGGAGTAGCCGCCCGCGTTCTTGCCCGCCACCTCGGACAGGCCGACCAGCCGCAGCACCTCGTCCACGCGCGACATGGCGATGCCGTTGGAGGCGGCCATCCACTGCAGGTGCGCGCGGGCCGACCGGTTCGGATGCACCCATTTGGCGTCCAGCAGCGCGCCGACGGCACGCAGCGGATGGTCGAGCTCGTGATACGGCTTGCCCTGGATCAACGCGGTGCCCGCGGTGGGCTTGTCCAGGCCGAGGATCATCCGCATGGTGGTGGATTT
This sequence comes from Nocardia nepalensis, assembly GCF_048910785.1. Lineage (NCBI taxonomy): Bacteria > Bacillati > Actinomycetota > Actinomycetes > Mycobacteriales > Nocardiaceae > Nocardia > Nocardia nepalensis. The sequence goes on from NZ_JBKBET010000038.1 coordinate 308,648, forward strand.
ACCGGCCCCGTTCGGCCCAAGAAAGCCCGTCACCTGTCCGGGTCGAACGGTGAAGGACAGATCTTGAACCGCGACGGTCTGCCCGAAATGTTTGGTCAGGCCCCTCAGCTCGATCATGGTGACCAGCTTTCCTCATCGCGCGCAAACGCGCGTCATTAAATGGTGCCGAATTCGATCATCCTCAGGGATGAGGAAGCCTCCCACCGCCCCAGGTGGTATTGGGGGATCACCCTGACGGGTGTTCCCCGTTAACAACCTCAGCGCGCCGGAGAGGACGCCTGCGCCCAGAAGCGCTTGGGAATGCGACCGGCCTGGCGGGCCAGGTGACCGGCGTGCACCGCGTCACGCATGGCGGCGGCCATCAGGGCGGGGTGCCTGGCTCGGGTGACGGCGGTGGCGAGCAGGACGGCCGAGCAGCCGAGTTCCATGGCCAGGGTGGCGTCGCTGGCGGTGCCGATGCCCGCGTCGAGGATGACCGGGACGCCAGCGGCGGCGACGATCATCTCGATATTGTGCGGATTGCCGATGCCGAGTCCGGTGCCGATCGGCGCGCCCAGCGGCATGACGGCGGCGCAGCCCGCGTCCTCCAGTCGGCGGGCCAGGATCGGGTCGTCGGTGGTGTAGGGCAGTACGACGAATCCGGCGTCGACCAATTGTTCGGCGGCGGTGAGCAATTCGATCGGATCCGGGAGCAGGGTGCGCTCGTCGGCGATCACCTCGAGCTTGACCCAGTTGGTGTCGAGCGCCTCGGCCGCCAGTTGTGCGGTGAGCACGGCCTCGGCGGCCGTGCGACAGCCCGCGGTATTGGGCAGCGGCATGATTTCCAGGCGTTTGAGCAGGTCGAGGACGCCGGTACCGCCGACGGCGTCGACGCGGCGCATGGCGACGGTGGTGAGTTCGGTGCCCGAGGCGACCAGCGCCTCCTCCAACACAGCCAGGTTTTCCGCGCCGCCGGTGCCCATGATGAGGCGGGAGCCGAACTTCTTGCCCGCGATCTCCAGTGCGCCAGCGTGCTCCAGTGCGTCAGCCACCCTGAACCGCCGTCAGCACTTCGATCTCCCAGCCGCGGCCGACCGGTTCGTCCCAGCGGGACTTCGGGAAGACCGCGCCGTCCACCGCGAGCGCGACCCCCTTGGACGGTAGCCCCAGGCGATCGAGAAGTTCACGCACCGTGAGCGATTGGGCGAACTCGTGGTCCTGCCCGTTCACGGTGACACCGATGGGGACCGAGATCGAGGTCATCGAACTCCTCCTGATGTGACCAGTGACGGCGGGTGCGCCGTCGAAAAACGATGAGGGTCGGCGGCCTTCGCGTCCGCGAGGGGCGCGCCGCCGAGCAGGCTCAGCACCGCGTCGACGGTGAGCGCGACGGCGAGCATGCCGTTGCGGCCGTGGCCGGTGGCGGCCACGATCCGGTCGGTGAGTCGCCCGATCAACGGCAGGTTGTCGGGGGTGCCCGGCCGGGATCCGGCACTGGCCTCGGCCAATTCGTATTCGCCGATACCGGGCAGCACCGCCTCGGCGTCGGCGATCAGGTCGCGGACTCCGGCGACGGTCACCGTCGTGTCGTAGCCCGCCTCGTATTGTGTTGCGCCGACGACGATTCCGTCCGGGCGCGGTACCAGGTAGACCTGCCTGCCGTGTACCCGCGCGCGGATGACGCGCCGAGGTGGCGGTGTCGCGCCCGGCCGATGGCGCAGGCGCAGGATCTCGCCCTTCACCGGGCGGACCGGAAGCTCCGGCCACAGCCGCGACGAGGTCGCGCCCGCGGCGAGCACGATCTGATCGTGCGCCAGCGCGTCCAGCGAATCGACCGTTTCGGCGCGCATTTCGACTCCCGCTGTCCCGCAAGCCTTTTGGAGCGCGGCGAGCAGTCGGCGGTTATCGATGGCGGGTTCGGCGGCGGCGCGCAGACCGGCACGCACGGTGCGTGCGAGCGTGGGCTCGAGCGCGCGGACACCGGCCCGGTCGAGCACTTCGAGTTCATGGCCGTGGGCACCGACCCACTCGGCCACCGTGCGCAGGTCGGCGGCATCGGCGCCGTCCAGCGCGACGGTCAACGTTTCGTCGGCCACGAATACCGATACGCCGGTCGCGGATTCGAGACGCGCGGCGAATTCGGGCCAGCGGGCCAGCGAGGCGGCGCCGAATTCGAGGACCAGGTCCTCCCCCGGCCAGCCTTCGGACAGCGGTGCGAGCATTCCCCCGGCAACCCAGGATGCGCCGGATCCGACGGCGGGATCGAATACGGTGACCGCCCAACCCGCCTCGGCCGCGCGCCAGGCGGCGGCGAGTCCGATGGCGCCGCCACCGACGACGGCCAGAGTCCGCATTACTTCCACCTGCCTCACTATTTTCATCCCCACGGTAGCGCGACTACGGTCGAGCACGTGCAACCCTCCCACCAGTACCGGCCCCTGCCGCCCAGGGAGCGTTTGGCTACCGCCCGGCTGTATCTCTGCACCGACGCCCGCAGGGAGAAGGGCGACCTGGCCAAGTTCGCCGAAGCGGCGCTCGCGGGCGGTGTCGACATCATTCAGCTCAGGGATAAGGGTTCGCCCGGTGAGGCGAAGTTCGGCCCGCTCGAGGCCAAGGCCGAGATCGGCGCCCTGGCCGAACTGAAGGCGGCGGCCCGCCGACACGGCGCGCTGGTCGCGGTGAACGACCGCGCCGATATCGCCCTCGCCGTCGGGGCCGATGTGCTGCACCTCGGCCAGAACGATCTGCCGCCCTGGTACGCACGCCGCATCCTCGGACCCGACGTGGCGATCGGGCGCTCCACGAACAGCCGGGCGCAAGCCGGACTGGCCGCGATCGATGAGCACATCGACTACTTCTGCACCGGCCCGGTGTGGGCGACCCCGACCAAACCGGGACGTCAGGCCGCGGGCCTGGACCTGGTGCGCTCCACCGCCGACGCCCACCCGACCCGGCCGTGGTTCGCGATAGGCGGCATCGATGCCGAACGTCTACCCGAGGTGCTTGCCGCGGGAGCCCAGCGCGTTGTGGTGGTGCGCGCGATTACCGAGGCGCGCGATCCGGAGGCGGCGGCGCGTCATCTGAAGACGGCATTGCTGCAGAACGCCCAGCTCGGCTGAACTTGCCGAGCACGATCTCGGCCCGCGGCGCTGGCAGCTCGGCGCCACCGACCTGGCGAGGGCGATATCGAATTGACGCTGGCCGCCAACGCTCAACTCGGCTGTGCCCTGCTGAGTGCGAAACCACCCGAAAAGTCCGACTCGACTGGCTTACCGTGGGCGACCTCGAACTGGCCTCGGCTGTGCCCTGCTGAGCGCGAAACCACCCCGAAAGTCCGACTCGACTGGCTTACCGAGGGCGATCTCGAACTGGCGCTGCTCGCCAACGCTCAACTCCGCTGAGCACGAACCCGGCCCAACGCTGCTCGAAGCTCGACTCGGCCAGGGCACATCGAACGGATCGCACACTCTCAGGAGAGCACCTGAACGCGGGTGAGTGACAAGATCGGATCGGCCGTCTCCGCGGGAGACGGCATATTCGTTTCGGCCCGCCCGCCATCGGTCGAGTCCGCACCGACCCGGTCGACGATGCGAGCGTAAGTGCCCGGCCCTTCGGGATCGGCGTGCAGCCAAACGAAGCCCTGGTCGGCCAGGTCGAGAGTGCGGGGTAATACGGCGGCGACGGCGTTGGCGTCGTCCACATCGACGTCGTCGAGGCAGACGCGCGCCGGAGCCGCCCGCAGAGTCGGCCAGGACGCGGCGAAGCCGGGGTGCAGCGGATGGCTGTCCACCTCGTCCTCGGGCACCCAGGCCAGCGCACTGCTTTCCCGGTTGCGACTGGTCGGCAGGGTCATCACGGCGTCGGCCACCACGGTGATGTAGGTCCAGCCGCTCAGCGCGGTCGCCGTGACACGCTCACCGCGCACGCGAACATCGGCGGGGTGGATGCCCGCTTCTTCCCATGCCTCGCGCACCGCCGCGTGCACCGGGGTCTCGTGGCTGTCGCGGGCGCCGCCGGGCAGCGCCCAGGTGCCGCCCTGATGACTCCACGGCGCGCGGTGCTGCAACAACACCGCCGAACCGCCGTTCGCGAGCGGGGCCCGCAGCAGGAGTCCGGCGGCGCCGAAGCGGCCCCAATGCCGCTGTCCGTCCGGTCCACGGGACCAACCGTCACCGTCACCACGCATCTGGCTACCATCCTCATCCAGCCGTGGCGGGGGTGTTTCACACGCCACGGCGCCGGTAAGACCACAATAAGCTCCGAGCAGGAGCACACGTGCGCACCAACCGGGGAGGTGGAGATGGCAGCGCTCGAAGCGACGACGGCCCCGCGGCCACCGTCGGTCACCGCCGAGGCCGGGCCCGAGCGGCTGGACGTGCCGCGCGAAGCCGGGCTGCGCGCCCACTTGGACCCGGCCAACCTACGGTCCTTCGCGCTGTCCACACCGGGGCGGCTCATCGCCATCGCCCTGCTGCTCATCGGTCTCTGCCTCGGCGCGGGCTTGATGACCGCCGCGACGGTGAGCGATCGTCAGCAGGCACTGGATATCCTGCTCGACGAAACCGAGCCGGACGCGAACTCCTCCCATCACCTCTACACCTCGCTGTCCATCGCGGACGCCGCCGCGAGTACCGCCTTCATCGCGGGCGGCCTGGAACCGGAGGCCGTGCGTGACCGCTACAGCCAGGCGCTGGGCGAGGCGTCCGCGGAGCTGGTGACGCAAACGGGCCACGCCCCCGGACAGGCCACCGGCAATGACGATCCGGACAGCCGGCTGCGCGCCGGCATCGCCACCGGCCTACCGGTGTATTCGGGCCTGATCGAGACGGCCCGTGCGAATAATCGCAACGGATATCCGGTCGGCGCCGCGTATTTGAGTGAGGCATCGAATCAGATGCAGACAACCCTGCTGCCGATGGCCGCGCAGTTGCAGAGCCATCGCTCCGATGCCGTCACCGCGGCCCAGCGACACCACGTCCAACCGCCGTACCCCGCGATCGCGGTGCTCATCCTCGCGCTGGCGGCGCTGATCTGGGCGCAGGTCGATCTGTCGAAACGCTGGCACCGCGTGCTCAATCCGGGACTGCTACTCGCGTGTACGGCGGTGCTGATCCTATTGGCGTGGACGGTGATAGCCGGATCGATCTCGGCGGCGGAGATGATCGGCGGCCGCGACCACGGCGCGGTGCCCGCCTCCCGCTTGACCGAGAGCCGGATCCTCACCCAGCAGGCGCGTTCGGCGGAGACGCTGAAGCTGGTGCGCCGCGATGCCACGGGCGACTACGACCGGACCTACGAGTCGAGCGTCACCCGGCTCAACGAACTGCTCGGCGGCTATCCGTCCGATGCGCCCGCAGCGGGGGAGATCGCGAATGCCCGTGCGGCGCTGGACCGTTGGCGGGTGGCGCACCAGCGAATGAACGACACATTGGCGCACGGCGATTTCGTGGGAGCGGCGACGGTGGCGACCGGGCCCGGTGCGGCGGATGCCGCGGCGCAGGTGGACGCGCTGGACCGGGCGCTGGGACATGGCCTGGACGCGACGCGCGATACCTTGCGCGACAACATTTCCCGAGGGGCACGTGCGCTGGACTTCCTGGCCCCTGGCGCGATGGTGCTGGGAATCCTCGCCGCGGCTTATGTCGGCCTCGGCATCTGGCCGCGACTTCGGGAGTACCGATGAACCGGGCGCGCGGACTGCTCGCCGCGCTCGCCGCAACGGCCCTGCTCGCGGGTTGTACCGCGGGTTCGGACGCGACGATCACCACCAAGACCTACAAGTACACCGAGCCACCGCTGCCCGCCCAGGCCATTCCGATACCGACGGACGCGCCGGTCGCGCCGGAACGCAACGAAGAGTGCGGCGATCCGACCGCCAGCCTGCGGCCTACGGGTGCGGGTGCCGGTGCGCGCGGCCCGACCATCGATGCGATCCGCGCCCGCGGTCGGCTGGTGGTCGGATTGGATACCGGCAGTAATCTCTTCAGCTTCCGCGATCCGGTCAGCGGCACCATCGTCGGTTTCGACGCCGATATCGCCAGGGAGGTCGCCCGCGATCTACTCGGCAATCCGGATCTGATCGAGTACCGCAGTCTCGGCTCCGCCGAGCGCGAGAGCGCGCTGCAGAACCACGTCGTCGACATCGTCGCCAAGACCATGACGATCAACTGCGAACGGCGCCAGCGGGTTGCCTTCTCCACCGTCTATCTGCACGCGAATCAGCGCGTGCTCGCGATGAAGAACTCCGGTATCCGCAATCTGGCCGATCTGGCGGGTAAGCGGGTGTGCATCGTATCCGGCACCACCTCGCTGGACCACATCCGTCGCGGCCAGCCCGCCGCGACCATCCTCACCGTACCTACCTGGGCCGACTGCCTGGTCGTCCTGCAGCAGCGCCAAGTCGACGCGGTGAGCACCGACGACGCCGTCCTCGCGGGTCTCGCCGCGCAGGACCCGTCCTACACCGAGTTGGTCGGCCCCAGCATCAGCGTCGAGCCATACGGCATCGGAATACCCAAGGGCGAAGACGATATGGTCCGCTTCGTCAACGGCACGCTGGAGCGCATCCGCAACGACGGCACGTGGGTTCGGCTGTACCAGCAATACCTCATGGCCCTGGGACCGGTGCCAGCCCCGCCCGTCCCGGCCTATCAGGACTGACTGCGATGACATCACCGCACGATGCTCCCTCCGAAAGAGCCGCCGATTCGACCGGGGACCAGACGCACGAACCCGCCGCACGCAACGCAGACACCTCCGATGAGACGGTTCGGCGCCAACGCCCCTCCGACGAGGCGATCCGGCGCCAACCCCCCGGCGAGGAAACCGTTCGCCGCGACCACGTGGCCGCCGAATTCACCGTCGGCGCATGGCATGCAGCCCCGGAGCCGACCTCGGCCGCGACCATGCGCTCCTCCGGCCGCAGCGCCCGCACGGCGCACTCCCGGCCGACGACCCGCAAGCTCGGCGCCGGACTTGTCACCATCCCGACGGTCCCGCCCGCCGATCCGCGCGCCGCGGTGCTCGCCGATCCCGTTGTCTCCGAGGGCAGGCGCTTCTGCTGGCACTGCGGTAATCCGGTCGGCCGCGCCACCGCGACCCGCCCGCCGACGACCGCTGGCATCTGCGACACCTGTGGTGCGCCATACGATTTCCGCCCGTCACTGCACGAGGGCGATATCGTATCGAGCCAGTACGAGATCCAGGGCTGTATCGCGCACGGCGGGCTGGGCTGGATCTACCTGGCGATCGACCGCAATGTCAGCGATCGCTGGGTGGTGCTGAAGGGCCTGCTGCACGCGGGCGACGCCGAGGCGCAGGCGGTGGCCGTGGCCGAACGCCAATTCCTCGCCGAGGTGGCCCATCCCAGCATCGTCAAGATCCACAACTTCGTCGAGCACACCGAACCGAATGGCGAGTCGATCGGCTACATCGTCATGGAGTATGTCGGCGGTCGCTCGCTGCGCGATATTCTCGATGCCTACCAACGGCCGCAACGGATGCCGGTCACCGAGGCGATCGCCTATCTGCTGGAAATCCTGCCCGCGCTGGAGTATCTGCATTCGATCGGGTTGACCTACAACGACCTCAAACCCGACAACATCATGGTCACCGAGGATCAGGTCAAACTCATCGATCTCGGTGCCGTGGCGACCATCGAGGCCTACGGAAATCTATACGGCACCAGGGGTTTCCAGGCGCCGGAGATCGCCAGGACCGGCCCGACGGTGGCCACCGACATCTACACGGTCGGGCGGACGCTGGCCGTGCTGACGCTCAGCATGCCCATGGAGCAGGGACGCTACCTCGACGGCATTCCGGACCCCGCCGACCAACCGGTACTGCAGCGCTACGAGTTCTTCCATCGCCTGCTGCTGTGTGCGACCGATCCGGATCCCGAGCGTCGCTTCCCCTCCGCCCGCGTCATGTCGGCGCAACTGGCCGGGGTGCTGCGCGAGATCCTCTCCCTGGAGACGGGCGACGAGCATCCACAGTTGTCCACAGCTTTCAGTCCACAGCGCGGCAGCTTCGGCACCGAGGAGTTGATCAGCCAGACCGACGCCTATGCCGATGGCATCGCCAGGAGCAAACTGCTGCGCGCGGGCGAAGTGGCCGCGGCCCTTCCGGTTCCGCTCATCGACCCGACGGACGCGTCGATACCGCTGCTCGCGGCCGCGGCACAGCCGGAACCGAGGGAAGCACTCGCGGCCTTACAGGAGGCCCGCGAGCGCGCTGCGGTTCATCCCGAAAATGCCTCGGACACACTGGATCTGGAGCTGACCCTGGCCGAGGCGCGGCTGCGGCTCGAACTCGGCGAGGCGGCGGTGGTGCTGAATTTGCTGTCCCGGGTGGCCGCCGATCACGACTGGCGCATCGACTGGTATCTGGGCCAGGCCCAGCTGCTGGAGTTGGATTTCGAGCGGGCCTACGCCAGTTTCGATGCGGTGCTGCGGGTGCTGCCCGGCGAGATCGCTCCCAAGCTCGCAATCGCGGCCACCGCGGAACTCGTTCTGCAGCACTGGGATTCCGAGGATCCGGGACACTGGCAGGCCTGTGCCGAGAAGTTCTACACCACCGTCTGGCGCACCGACCGCGCGGTGGTGAGCGCCGCGTTCGGCCTGGCCAGGCAACTTGCCGCGGCGGGCGGGGTCGACGACGCCGTGCGCGCGCTCGATGAGGTACCGGCCGCCTCCCGGCACTACACCACGGCCCAGATGACCGCCGTATGGCTGCTGCTCACCGCCGCGCCGGTCGGCGAACTCCCCGAAACCACCCTGCACATTTCGGCCTCGCGCGTGCTGGCCCTGCCGCCCGGGGAAGGTCGCGCGACCCAGATGCGCGTCCTGGTCCTCGGCGCCGCCCTGGCTTGGCTGCAAGCAGGCAATTCCCCCAAAAGCGATGAAGCGATGCTCTTCGGCGCACCTTTCACCGAGCGCGACCTGCGCGCGGGCACCGAGGCCGGGCTCCGGGCCCTGGCCCGCATCGCTCCCGGCCGCAACCACCGCTACGCCCTGGTCGATCTGGCGAACTCCATCCGCGCCAAGACCTGGATCTGAGACCCCGAGGGGAGAAAACCCGGCCGGGAGGGAAGGCCGGCCGGGTTCGGATCCAGGTTCGCGGAGCAGTCGGCACACCGATGATCCCCCGGGCTCCGCATGCGTCCCGCCCGCCCCGGGGGCAGCCGGAGCGGACACATCGAGAGTGGCGAGGGCATCGCGGTCCCGATAGCGGCGGATGGTCCGTCCCGGTTTCGGCGTCCGGCGCGAACCTGATCCGACACCAATACTGACCGATCGAGTGTGAGGATTTCGTGAGGTTTTCTAGAGCCCGCTCCCTGCGCCTCGGCCAGCGCTCTGAGCTGCGACAACGCGGTGTGCGGCCTGTGCGATCGCCAATTCCTCATTGGTCGGCACGACCAGCACGGCCACCTCTGCGCCAGGTGCCGAGATACGCCGAGCCGTACGCTCTTTCGCGGCATTGCGGGTCGGGTCGACCTCGATACCGAAGCGGGACAGCCCGGCCAGCGCGTCGGCACGCACCTGCGGACTGTTCTCCCCGACTCCGGCGGTGAAGGTGATGGCGTCGACGCCGCCCAGTTCGATCAGGTACGCACCGAGGTAGCGGCGCAGCCGGTGGATGTAGACGTCGTAGGCCAAGCGGGCCGCGGGGTCGCCCGCGTCGATGAGCCGCTGCAGTTCGCGGAAGTCGTTGACGCCGGACAGGCCCTTGAGTCCGGAGTTGCGGTTCAGCATTTCGTCGATCTGGTCGATATCCATATGCGCCGCGCGGACCAAGTGCGCGATGATCCCAGGATCGAGATCACCGCCCCTGGTGCCCATCACCAGGCCCTCCAGCGGCGTGAGCCCCATGGTGGTGTCGATCGGGCGGCCGCCGCGGATCGCCGACGCCGATGCGCCGTTGCCGAGATGGAACACGATTTGATTCAGTTCGGCGGGATCACGCTCGAGCAGTGCGGCGGCCCGGCCGGAGACGTATTCGTGCGAGGTCCCGTGAAAGCCGTACTTCCGAATCCCCTGCGCGGCAGCGATTTTCGCATCGATGGCGTAGGTCTTGGCGGCGTCGGGCAGGCCGTGGAAGAACGCGGTGTCGAAGACCGCCACCTGCGCTACGTCGGGCAGCAGCTCGCGCGCGCTCTCGATGCCCGCCACATTCGCCGGATTGTGCAGCGGCGCAAGCGAAGACAGCTCGGATATCGCCGCGACCACGGCATCATCGATCAGCGTCGGCCGGTAGAACACCTCGCCGCCGTGCACCACCCGATGCCCGACCGCGCGCACCCCGACGGCCGCCAGATCGAGACCGGTCTCGGCGAACGTGTCGAAGACCAGCCGCAGGCCCGCCGTGTGATCGGCGATCGGCCCGCGATGTTCGATGGTCCGGCCATCGACCTGATGCTCGATCCCGGCATTCTCCTCGCCGATCCGATCGACCATGCCGGAAGCGGCGACCACACCCGACTCCGGGTCCAGCAGTTGGTATTTGATCGACGACGACCCGGAATTGATCACCAACACCAGGTCATCGGCAGTGTTTCGGCCACCCGTCGCCCGACCACCGCCCCTGATCGAATCGCTGCGCGATGCGTCGTTCATGGCACCTCCTGCGTCGCGTGCGCTGCCCGCACTCGATCAGCAACCGCGAACCCGGCCGCCTTGTTCCGCCAGGAGGCCGTCGTGTGCCGCACGACACCGGCACCGCGTTGGCACCGCGCAATGCCCACATGATCGGCCAGTGCGACGCTCATGCCGTGCACCCGCTCGAGCGATCGGCTCGGCAGCGCGCACATCAGCCCTCCTGCGCCTGGATCGCGGTGATGGCGACCGTATTGACGATGTCGGCCACCAGCGCACCACGGGACAGGTCATTGACCGGCTTGCGCAGTCCCTGCAGCACCGGGCCGATCGCGATCGCACCGGCGCTGCGCTGCACCGCCTTGTAGGTGTTGTTACCGGTATTGAGGTCGGGAAACACGAAAACTGTTGCGCGCCCGGCCACTTCGGAGTCGGGGAGTTTGGTTGTCGCGACGGTGGGTTCGATCGCCGCGTCGTACTGGATCGGGCCTTCCACAAGCAGCTCGGGCGCGCGCTCGCGGACCAATTTGGTCGCCACCCGCACCTTGTCCACATCCGCGCCGCTGCCGGATTCGCCGGTGGAATAGGACAGCATCGCGATCCGCGGGTCGATGCCGAAGCGGGCCGCGGTATGCGCGGACGAGATCGCGATATCGGCCAGTTGCTCCGAGGTCGGGTCGGGGACCACGGCGCAGTCGCCATAGGCGAGCACCCGATCGGCCAGACACATCAGGAACACGCTGGAGACCGTGGAGACCCCCGGCACGGTCTTGATGATCTCGAAGGACGGGCGGATGGTGTGCGCCGTGGTGTGCGCGGCTCCGGACACCATGCCGTCGGCGATGCCCTTGTGCACCATCATGGTGCCGAAATACGAGATATCGGCCATGGTTTCGCGGGCGCGCTCGAGCGTCATACCCTTGTGCTTGCGCAGTTCGGTGTACTCCGCGGCGAATTCGTCGAGGTAACCCGACGTGCGCGGATCGAGGACCCGCGCGGGCGAGATATCGACGCCGAGTTCCGCGGCGCGGGCGCGGACCGCCGGCTCGTCGCCGAGGATCACCAGATCCGCGATCTTGCGCTGCAATACCCGCCCGGCCGCGCGCAGGATGCGGTCGTCGTCGCCTTCGGGAAGCACGATGGTCTTGCGATCGGCCCTTGCGCGTTCGATCAGCTGGTATTCGAACATCTGCGGTGTCACCACCGAGGTGTCCGGAATCTCGATGCGCTGCAACAACTCCGACGCGTCGACATGCTGTTCCATCAGGGCGAGCGCGGTATCGACCTTGCGTGGGCTGCCCGCGGACATGCGGCCACGGGTGCGGTAGGCGGCGCTCGCGGTGTCGTAAGTGCCCAGGTCGGTGGTGAGGATCGGCAGTTTCGGTTTGAGGCCGCTCATCAGCCTGGCGATCGCCGGATGCGGCAGCATGCCTCCGTTCATGATGATGCCCGATAGCGACGGAAACCCTTCCGCCTCATGCGCATTCACCACGCTGAGCAGCACGTCGGAACGGTCACCCGGCGCGACCACCACCACACCGTCGACCAGCCGCTCCAGAATATGTTCGGCCGTCATGCCGCCGACCATGATCTGCAATGCCTCGCGCTGCAGCAATTCCACATCGCCGCTGTATATTTCGCCGTCGATCGCGGTACAAAGCTCGGCCATGGTCGGCGAAATCAGCAGCGGCACTTCGGGCAATGTCCAGGACGGCACGCCGAAACCCTTCAGCGCCGCGCAGACCTCGTCCAATTGCGCCGGATCGCAACGATTGGCGATGATAGCGACCAGATGCGCGTGCTCGAGCGCCAGTTCGCTCGCGCACAGCTCGGCCAGGTGCCCGACCTCGGCCGGGGTGCGGCCCGAACCGCGCACCACCAGCAGCACGGGCGCGCCGAGGTTCACCGCGATGCGGGCGTTGAAGCGCAGTTCGCTCGGGCTGGCCACATCGGTGTAATCGCTGCCGACGACCACCACCGCGTCACACAACTTCGCGACCTCGTGGAAGCGCATGACGATCTCGCTGATCGCGGCATCGGGATCGGCATGCACTTGCTCATAAGTGACGCCGATGGCCTGCGCGTAGTCGATATCGGCGGTGCTGTGCTCGAGCAGCAGTTCCAGGATGTAATCCGGTTCGGTGGTCGAGCGGGTGATCGGCCGGAATACGCCGACCCGGGCGGTGCTCGCGCACAGCATCTGGAGCATGCCGAGGGCCACCGTCGATTTTCCGGTGTCCCCCTCCGGAGATGCGATGTAGACAGCGGATGGAGCGGAATCGGCCATGTTCGAGAGCTTAGTGAACCCGCGGCTACCTCGACCGCCCGGCGAGATCGCGATCACGAATGATAATCGGGGCCGACCCCGGATATAGTCCCGACATGGCTGAGCAGTTCCCGAACCGGCAGTGGGGTTCGCGCACCAATCTTCTCTCCCGCGTCGCGACCAAGTTCGCTGCCACGAAAGCCGGGTCGTGGTTCATCCGAAAGGTCACGCCGCTGGATCGGGCGGTGCTCGAGCGCACCGACGCTAAGTACACGATCCTCGGCCCGATCGGCGCACCGGTCATCCTGCTGACCACGATCGGCCGCAAATCCGGCGAGCCACGCACCCAGCCGCTGCTCTACGTGCACGACGGCGACAAGCTGTACGTCATCGGCAGTAACTTCGGCCAGGAGAGTCATCCAGCCTGGACCTCGAATTTGCTGGCGAACCCGAAGGCGACTATCGCCATCGCGGGCGAGCGCATTTCCGTCCGAGCGACTCCGGTCGATGCCGAGAAGGACGCCATCTTCGCCCGCTTCGTCGAAATCACAAACGCCTACGACGCCTACCGCTCCCGCACCACCCGCAACCTGCGCATCTTCGCCCTCACCCGCGACTAATCCAGCGCACCGAGCCGAGCCATACGCTCGCCGCAAACCTTCGTCGCGCCACCATCGGACTCGCCTCACCCCAGAGCCGTGCGATCAAGATCAGGTGGCACTGGTGGCGGGGGGTTCTCGGGCGATGCCGCCACAGATTCCACGTGATCACGTGTCCAGTTGAGGGTGGTGGGTGGTGGCGTTCGGGTTGGGTGGGCTGCGGTAGGTCCTGTTGTTCTGCACCGACTCCCAGGGGGTGCTGGACCCGGATGGTTTGGCGTTCCGTGGTTTTGCCGGTGCAGTGCTGGGCACGTCGTGTGCCGTACCCGACTTACCTCCCGCAGTCGGGTGGGCAGGCCCGCGGCTTCCAGCTCGGTCGACTGGCTGTGGTTGCGTTCTCGAGAGTGTCGAGGCGAGTCGAACAGGGATCAAGATCAGGTGGCACTGGTGGCGGGGGCTTCTCGGGCGATGCCGCCACAGATTCCACGTGATCACACGTCCAACTGAGGGGGGTGGGTGGTGGCGTTCGGGTTGGGTGGGCTGCGGTAGGTCCTGTTGTTCTGCACCGACTTCTCGGGGGGGTGCTGGACCCGGATCGTTTGGCGTTCCGTGGTTTTGCCGGGGGCAGTGCTGGGCGCGTCGTGTGCCGTACCCGACTTACCTCCCGCAGTCGAGTGGGCAGGCAGGCGGCTTCCAGCTCGGTCGACTGGCTGTGGTTGCGTTCTCGAGCGGTTCGAGGGGAGTCGAATGGTGGTTGCGGTGGGGCATCTGCACCACCATTCGACTCGCCTCGATGAGTAATTCAGCTCAGTGTGCGGAGGCGGGGGGCTAGGTCGCGCTGGAAGAGGTCGAGGAAGCGGGTCTGGTCGTGGCCGGGGGCGTGGAAGACCAGGTGGTTGAGGCCCGCGTCGAGGTAGGGCTTGATTAGCTCGACGGCCTGGTCCGGATCGTTGGCGACGATCCAGCGCTTGGCGATCTGCTCGATCGGGAGGGCGTCGGCGGCGGCTTCCATTTCGATCGGGTCGGTGATGGAGTGCTTCTGCTCCGCGGTGAGCGAGAGCGGGGCCCAGAAGCGGGTGTTCTCCAGTGCCAGTTCGGGATCGGTGTCGTAGGAGATCTTGATCTCGATCATCCGGTCGATCTGCTCGACGGCGCGGCCGGCCTTGGCCGCGCCCTCGGCGACGGCGGGCATCAGCTTCTCGGTGTAGAGGTCCATGCCCTTGCCGGAGGTGCAGATGAAACCGTCACCCGCGCGACCGGCATAGCGCGCGACAAGCGGACCGCCTGCGGCGATGTAGATCGGGATGCCGCCCTTGGGCACGTCGTAGATGGAGGCGCCGACGGTCTTGTAGTACTCGCCGTCGAAGTCGGTGCGCTCACCGGTCCACAGCGCGCGCATGAGGTCGACGGATTCGCGCAGCCGGGCGAAACGCTCCTTGAATTCCGGCCATTCGCCGGTGTAGCCGGTGGCGATCTCGTTGAGCGCCTCACCGCTGCCGACGCCGAGCATGATGCGATCCGGATACAGACAACCCATGGTGGCGAAGGCCTGCGCGATCACGGCGGGGTTGTAGCGGAACGTCGGGGTGAGCACCGAGGTGCCGAGTTGGATGCGCTTGGTGCGCTCACCGACCGCGGCCATCCACGCCAGCGAGAACGGAGCGTGCCCGCCCTTGTGCCGCCACGGCTGGAAATGATCGCTGACCGTCGCGCTGTCGAGGCCGTGTTCCTCGGCCAGCACCGCGATTTCCACCAGTTCCCGCGGTCCGAACTGTTCCGCCGACGCCTTGTATCCGAGCTTGATATCACCCATATGCGCCACTCCTGTCGCTTCGCTCAACGGCCCGTGCGGGAGGTTCCGCACACCGTCGGCCGCATGAGTCCCGCGACCGCATCCCGGTACAACCGCAAGGGCCACACGGGAGTTCCCGCACCCTTGATCGACCTACAGAGCGCTGCGCGACCAGTTCTCACACGACCTCACCTCGACCATAGTCAGCGCTTGCGCTCACCGTGCGCCAGGTCACGCCGACGCGGGCGAACCTGCCTGACCGCGAGTGACGACCACACGCCCGCACACCGAGTCAACACCGCGCAGCCCCCACAACACGTGCGCAATGCCGACCACCACGGCGGCACGCCCGATCGCGCCAACACGAACCGCAACCGCGCCGAGCCTGACCGACCGCAAGCGACCACCACACGCCCGCACACCGAGTCAATACCGCGCAGCCCTCACAACCCGTGCGCGAAGCCGACCACCCGTACGACGGCAGGCCGAAACGCGCCAACACGGCCCGCGACCACGCCGAGCCTGGCCGACCGCGAGTGACGACTACGTGTGCGCGATGCCGGCTAGGTGGGCGGCAGGGTGGGGGGTGTGGCAATCGACTGGGGGATTCGGGGCTGTCGAGGTGAGGTGGTGGTGTGGGGATGGTCGCATCCGGTTGGGTATTCGTCCGGGGGGCGGGCGGATAGCCGACAATTGACTCGTGAGCACACCAGATGAACCGATCCTGTCCTACTTGACCGATATGGATGGGGTGTTGGTGCACGAAGACCATCTGGTGCCCGGTGCCGACAAGTTCCTGGCGGAGTTGCGCACCAATGAGATCCCGTTTCTGGTGCTCACCAATAACTCCATCCGCACCCCGCGCGATCTGCAGGCCCGCCTGCGCCACACCGGACTCGATATTCCGGAGGAGGCGATCTGGACCTCGGCGCTGGCCACCGCGACCTTCCTCAACGACCAGCGCCCCAACGGGACCGCTTACGTCGTCGGCGAATCCGGGCTCACCACCGCGCTACACGAAATCGGTTACGTGCTGACAGACAGCGATCCCGACTATGTGGTGCTCGGCGAAACCCGCACCTACTCCTTCGAGGCGATCACCACCGCGATCCGCCTGGTCGACCGGGGCGCGCGCTTCATCGCCACCAACCCGGACGCGACCGGCCCGTCCCGCGAAGGTCTACTGCCCGCGACCGGTTCGGTCGCCGCACTGATCACCCGCGCGACCGGCAAGGAGCCGTACTATGTCGGCAAGCCGAACCCGCTGATGATGCGCTCGGCGCTGCGCCGAATCGGCGCACACTCCCAGTCGACCGTCATGATCGGCGATCGTATGGACACCGATATCGTCTCCGGCCTCGAGGCGGGCATGCGAACCATCCTGGTCACCACCGGCATCTCCACCCGCGAATCCGTCGAGCAATTCCCCTACCGCCCAACCCTGGTCGTCGACTCGGTAGCCGACCTCGTCGGCCGAACCGACAAGCCCTTCAACTGACCCGCCTGCGCACCTTCTCCGGATCTGCACCGGGTGCCCACAAGCGCCACTGTCACACGGGCAGCCACCACCACACAGGCTGCCACCACCACAGGCTGCCACCGCCACAGGCTGCCACCGCCACATGGGCTGCCACCGCCACACAGGCAGCCACCATCCACACAGGCTGCGGGATCGCGGGCAGCGGGCACACCGTCCGAGCGCACTAGCGTGTCCGATCACGGACGCTCGCGATCACGGCGTTCCCCGGTAGGCGGCACGAAACCGCAGTTGGGGATCAGGATTCGTCGGTGATGGTGTCCAGGGCAGCGGAGAGCCGGGTCATGACCTGAACGGTCAGGGTGAATTGCTCGGGCCCGAGTTCGTCGGCGAGGCGTTTGGCCATGACCGCGTGCTGCGGGTTGATGCGTTTGATCGCGTCGCGACCGGCCTCGGTGACCGCGACGAGTTTCGCGCGGCGATGCGCCGGATTCGGCCGGTATTCGGCAAGTCCCTTGTCCACCAACAGATCCGCGATGCGCTGCACGCTCTGGCGGGTGATGCCCATCGCGCGGGCGATACCGGACACCGGCAGCGGTCCGCGCAGCACCGCGCCGAGCACCTGCCACCACGCCACCGTGATGCCCGCTGGAACGGCCAATTCCTCGCCTATGGCAAGGAATTGGCCGTTCAGCCGGAACGAGGTGATCGCCGCGGCGCTGAAAAGCTCTTGTTCGGGCGTATCGGTCATGTCTGCGACGATGCCATCTCGTATTCGGCGAGTTCCGCATAGCCCGTCGGATCGCTGTGCCCGTACAGCCGATACCACGCGTCGAGGATGCGCGGCTCGTACACGCCGAGCAGACCGAGCACTTCGCGCGCGAATTCGAACGGCGCCGCAGCACTGGCCGTGATCACGTTATCGCCGGTCACCGCCGGCGCCGCGATGTAATGCGCGGCACCCGAATATCCGCTGTACTGCAGAACTTCGGCCGCATTGCTGGTGTGCGCCCGATCATCGAGCAGCCCCTCCTTCGCCAGAGCGAGGGTGGAACCGCAGATCCCCGCGACCGGCACACCCGCTTCGACGAACTCCCGCGCCTTGCGCGCGAAGGGCGCCAGCTCGTCACCGGTCATCCACAGATCGGCCCCCGGCAGGATCAGCATCGCACTGTCGGCCGGAGTGAGATCGGCGAGCGCCACATCCGGCACGATGCGCACTCCCGCCATCGTGGTGATCGGATCCTTGGTCGGCCCGACGGTCAGCACCCGGAACGTCCCCGGCGCAACCTGCCAGCGCGGACTGTTGATATGCGCGGTGGCCGCACCCACCTCCCAGTCGGCGAGCGTGTCGTACACGGCCATGTGAACTGTTCTCATCAGCATGACAGTATGCTGTCATCATTGACAGGATACTGTCAATGATGCTCAGTCCTCAGCCTGGAGCTCGTAGGCGGCGCCGAACCGACCAGAAAGCCCAAGCTCCCCGCCGGGAACCGATCAGTGACCGCGTTCGATCTTCGCGAGATGGGCGATGTTGGCGCGGTCATCGGGATCCGTGCTGGGTTCACCGCCGAACCACGCGTCCAGAATCTCCGTCAGCTCCGCCCTGGAAGTCGAACGTAGGCTCAGCGCAAGCACATTCGCGTCATTCCACTTGCGCGCACCAACCGCCGTCGCCGCATCAGCACACAGCGCCGCCCTGATCCCCGCCACCTTGTTGGCGGCGATAGAAGCCCCCGTCCCTGTCCAACAGCACACCACCCCTTGCTCCGCCCGACCCTCGGCCACATCCCGCGCCGCCGCCTCGCTGGCCCAAGCCCAGTCGTTGCGCTCACTATCCGACAGCGCCCCGTGCACCAACGTTTCCAGCCCCCGCCGCCCGAGCTCCACCACCAGCTCCTCGGCCACCCCCACCCGCTCATCCGCCGCAACCGAAATTCGCATACCCCAAGCGTAATAACGTCCCCACCACACGGCCCGAAGACTCAGCACAACCCCGATCAGCCCAACGCTACGAAACTCCCCCCAACGCCTCGCCCATGGCCCAATCGATGACAAATCCGGCCGCCGCGCATCGAACGGCACTGCGGGCGCCAGCGCCGACCGGTCGCGTCACATCGCTTCCTGAAGCACCCAGTTCAGCGGCTGGATTCGACTGATCGGGCTGGCCATACCGAGGAACTCGAGCGCAATGTTCGATATCCACGGCCACAGCGGACCTACTAACTCAGGGCGCGCTCCAGATCGCCCAGCAGATCCTCGACATCCTCGAGCCCCACCGAGATGCGCACGACACCGTCGGACAGCCCGATGGTCGCGCGCCCTTCGGGCCCCATGGCGCGATGGGTCGTGGTGGCGGGGTGGGTGATCAGGGTCTTGGAATCACCGAGGTTGTTGGAGATATCGACGATGCGCAACCGGTTCAGCACCTCGAAGGCGCGCTTCTTGGCCTCGTTCGCGGGCGCGTTCAGCTCGAAGGTGACCACCGTGCCGCCGCCGCTCATCTGGCTGGTCGCCAGCTCGTGCTGCGGATGCGACTCCAGGTACGGATAGCGCACCCACGAGACGGACTTGTTGCCCTCGAGGAAACGTGCGATACGCAGCGCGGATTCCGTCGAATGACGCACGCGCAGCGGCATGGTCTCCAAACCCTTGAGCAGGGTCCACGCGTTGAACGGGCTCAGCGCCGGACCGGTGTGGCGCATAAGGTTTTTCACCGGACCGTCGATGTAATCGTGCGGGCCCAGAATCGCACCGCCGAGCACCCGGCCCTGACCGTCGATGTGTTTGGTGCCGGAATACACCAGCACATCCGCGCCGAGCTCGAAACCGCGCTGCAGCAGCGGCGTGGCAAAGACGTTGTCCAGCACCACCTTCGCGCCCGCGGCATGCGCGAGTTCGCTCACCCGGCGCACGTCGACGAGCGTCTGCATCGGGTTGGCCGGCGTCTCGAAGAACACCGCCTTGGTCGGCACCGACAGCGCCTGCTCCCACTGGTCGAGATCATCGCCGTCGACGAAGACCGTCTCCACGCCCCAGCGCGGCAGGATCTCATTGCACACCACGAAGCACGAGCCGAACAGGCTGCGCGCGGCCACAAGTCGATCGCCCGCGCCCAGAAGCGCGCCGAGCGCGGTGAAAACCGCCGACATGCCGCTCGCGGTCGCGAAACATGCTTCGGCGCCGTCCATCAGACGCAGCCGCTCCTCGAACATGGCCACCGTCGGGTTGCCGTAGCGGGAGTAGACGAAATGTTCGATATCGCCGGTGAACGCGGCCTCGGCCGCCTCGGCGCTCTCGTAGACGAATCCGGAGGACAGATACAGCGCCTCGGCGGTCTCCTCGAATCCGGAGCGACGCAGCCCACCCCGCACGCCGAGCGTCGCGGGGCCGACCCCCTCGGGCAGCGGCTTGTCGAACGCACCACCGGTGATCATGACCGGCTCCCGACTACACAGCACGAACTCATGACTGCCGCCACGGCAGACCGAGCGCGCGCCAGCCGGTGCCGCCGCGATGACCGGACTCGTCGATCGGGCCCTCGAAGCCCTCCAGCACGTTGTACGACGGCTCGATCCCGACACCGGTCGCGGCGACCGCCGCACCGACGGAACGTTGCCCGGAGCGACACAGGAAGACGACGGGCGCCGCCGGATCGCGACCCTCCAGCGCCTTGGTCAGCTGCGCGACGAACTCACCATTGCGGGCGCCGTTACTGTCGACCCATTCGATCAGCACCGTCGGCCGGTCGATCGAACTGGTATCGGGCACGCCGACGAAGCGCCATTCGGCTTCGGTGCGCACGTCGACCAAGACGGCTTCCGGATTGTCCCGCAACAACTCCCACGCCTGCTGTGGGGTGATGTCACCGGCATATGTCATGCGATCCTCCTGTGAATCCACGCTTGCCGCACCTGGGTTCCGGTGCGCGGCCAGGTCGTCACCCGGAGCACCCCACCGCGGAGGAGGGTTGCCGACCAGCCAGCCGGGGCTTGACGCTGGTTCTCATGACCTGCGTCCGAGATTGCCTGGGCAGGGGCCGCCATGTCAAACGCCGGTTCGCGCCACGCCGGTAAGTCAGTTGCAGACGATCCAGCGGTCGCCGGAGCGAACCAAATTCCACGTCGCCGGCGTCTCCCGGCCGTCGACCGCGATGGTCACATTCGCCTTCGCCTTATCGCCGTCGACCATGGCGTTCTCAATCTTGGTGACCTTGATCGACTTTCCGGCCGCGGCGCCGCCGAACTGGGCGGCCAGCGGCGACTTGCTCTCGTCGAATCCCTGGCAGGCAACTGCGGGCGGCGGCGTGCTGTCGGTGGTGCCGCGGGCCTCCGCGTAGCGCTGCACCGCGGCCGAGATCTTGTCCGATTCTGTGACATTTTTCTCAGCGGGCGAGAGCACCGCGCCCAGCACGATGGCGACCAGGACGACGGCCGCAAACACGGCTGCCGCGATGAACGGCGCGATGGAGCGGCGATCGGTCTGGTCGACCTCGATTACGGGTTCTTCGTCGGCGCTCTGCTGCTCTGTCATGGCTCGATCATCCCTGGTGGACGGCGGTATCCGGCAGTCGCCCCCGGACTCGGGCGCGGCCGAGCCCAGCATCGGTGCCGCGACGATTTGATAGTCGCGGGGAGAGCGGGTACTCCGGTAAGTGAGCCGAATGGCAAGCGTCCGGTTCACGCACCGCCCGCAGGGTGCGCCATGCGCCACCGATAGAATCGCGAGACTGCGGCCTGCTGTCATAGCCATATGGCAGCTCACCGTCGTAGCGACTGTGCAGCCGCGAGCCGCCTGTCCGCATCGTCAGGTGCAACCAAGAGGATGCGTCAAGTTAGCCTAAGCTAAGACTGATGCCGTTAATTGTTTCGACCATAAGGTGCGCGTAAAAGATGACCGAACAAAGTGCAGCGACTCGCCCGCTTCGCATCGCGATCGTGGGCGCAGGACCGGCCGGAATCTACGCCGCCGACGCGTTGATGAAGTCCGATGCCGAGGTGAGCATCGACCTCTACGAGCGCATGCCAGCGCCGTTCGGGCTGATCCGCTATGGCGTCGCGCCGGATCATCCGCGCATCAAGGGCATCATCACCGCCCTGCACAAGGTGCTCGACAAGCCGCAGGTCCGCCTGCTCGGCAATATCGACTACGGCACCGACATCACCCTCGACGACCTGCGCACGTTCTATGACGCGGTGATCTTCTCCACCGGCGCCAACGCCGACCGCGCGCTGGACATCCCCGGCATCGGCCTGGACGGCAGCTACGGCGCCGCGGACTTCGTGTCCTGGTACGACGGCCACCCGGACGTGCCGCGCACCTGGCCGCTGGAGGCCGAGAAGGTCGCCGTGCTCGGTGTCGGCAATGTGGCACTCGACGTCGCGCGCGTGCTCGCCAAGACCGGCGACGAACTGCTGCCGACCGAGATACCGCCGAACGTCTACAACGGCCTGAAGGCCAATAAGGCGATCGAGGTGCACGTCTTCGGCCGCCGCGGCCCGGCGCAGGCGAAGTTCACGCCGCTCGAGCTACGCGAACTCGACCACTCCCCGACCATCGAGGTCATCGTCGATCCGGAGGACATCGACTACGACGAGGGCTCGGAGGCCGCGCGCCGGCATTCCAAGCAGGTCGACATGATCGCGAACACCCTGGAGCAGTGGGCCATCCGCGATGTCGGCAACCGCCCGCACAAGCTGTTCCTGCACTTCTTCGAATCCCCCGCCGAAATCCTCGGCGAGGACGGCAGGGTCGTCGGCCTGCGCACCGAGCGCACCCAGCTCGACGGCACCGGCAACGTCAAGGGCACCGGCGTCTTCAAGGACTGGGACGTGCAGGCCATCTACCGCGCCGTGGGCTACCTGTCGCAGAACCTCACCAACCTGCCGTTCGACGATCAGGCCGGCGTCGTCCCGAACGAGGCCGGACGCGTCATCGCCGACGAGGACGCCGACGGTGCGGACCGCTACATGCCCGCCACCTACGTCACCGGCTGGATCAAGCGCGGCCCGGTCGGCCTCATCGGCCACACCAAGGGCGATGCCAACGAGACCGTGGCCTGCCTGCTCGACGACAGCGTGAACTTCACCCCGGCCGAGAAGCCGGAGCTGGACGCCGTCACCGAATTCCTCGAGGGCAAGGGCATCCCGTTCACCACCTGGCAGGGCTGGTACCGCCTCGACGCGCACGAGCGCGCACTCGGCGAGCCGGAGGGCCGCGAGCGCGTCAAGGTCGTCGAGCGCGAGGACATGCTGCGCGCCAGCGAACCGCACAAGGTCTAGCCCGAACGCCGCAGGGGTGACCACCACCCCTGTGGCACTCGACAAACCGACACCGCCGCGGCGGCGCGAAATCTGTCGGGTCTGCGGCAGCGGAAATTTCTGCACTGAGGCATTCTGTACAAGTGTTCGATGCCCATCTCCACATCTTCGACCCGCGGTTCCCGCTGGCCGAGAACGAGGGCTACCTGCCCGACCCGTTCACCATCGCCGATTACCGAAAGCGTATGTCGCGCTTCGACCTCGGCGGCGGCGCCGTGGTCAGCGGATCCTTCCAAGGCACCGATCAGAGCTATCTGAAAGCGGCGCTGGCGGAGCTCGGCGAGGGGTGGGTGGGCGTCACCGCGTTGGATCCGGACGCCACCGATGAGGAGATCATCGAACTCGACCGGATCGGCGTGCGCGCGCTGCGGTTCAACGTCAAGCGCGCGGCCGCGGATATCACCGCCATGACGCTGCAGGCGCTGCGTGCGCATGAGCTCGTCGGCTGGCATGTCGAGGTCTATATCGACGGCAACATGCTCACCTCACTGCAACCGGTGATCTCGAAGCTGCCCGTGCTCTCCGTCGACCACCTCGGCATGTCCGAGGAGGGCCTGCCCTACCTGCTGGATCTGGTCGATCGCGGCGCGCGCGTGAAGGCGACCGGTTTCGGGCGGGTGCAGATGAACGTATCCGATACGCTGCGCCGCATCCACGCGGTCAATCCCGAGGCACTCATGTTCGGCACGGATCTGCCCGGCACCCGGGCCGGGCGGCCCTTCGAGGACTCCGATGTCGATCTGATCTGCGATGTGGTCGGCACCGATATGTTCAAGGTGCTCGAGGACAACGCCCGCGCGTTCTATCGACTGCCCGCCCGCGAACGAGAGATTCCGGCCGATCCCGCGCCCACCCTGCCGATCCACCGCACCGAGCAGCCGACGCTACCGCTGCGGCGCGATGAGCTCCCGAAACTCGAAGTGGCGGACACGATTCCGTTCCCGGCCATCGAGTGAGTACGCCGCGGCCGTGAGCCGGTCGCCGCCGCATTTTTCGGTCATTTGCCCAGTTCGTCCCAACTCAGGTCACGATGGCGCCGATGACCCACACCCCGGTTGCCAGCAGGGCACCGAAAAGTTCGATGAGCATGGACAGGCCAACGCCCTTGAGCGCGTGAACCGTTGCCTGCCAAGCGGGTTGGTTCTCGCCGAGGCGATGCAGTTCCGAAAGGTACACGCCCAGTACGAATCCCACGAACAACCCGACCACCGGAATGAGGAAGAACCCCACGATGCCCAGCACCGCGCCCACGAACAGCGCGCGGTTGGATACCCCCGCATCCTTCATCTTCCGCCCCGGCCAGGTGTATTTGACAATGCCGGAGAGCACCAGAAACGCAGTGCTGACGGCGAATACGATCCACGCCGTCGCACCACCGGTCATAACCGCCCACACCGCGATGGCACCGAAGACCAGAATCACCCCCGGCAGGATCGGCACGATGATCCCGAGCAGGCCGACCAGAATAACCAAGCCGACAACAACCTCACCCCAAGCTGACACTGCCGATCCCTCCGCTAGGCGCGCCTTGTCACGCTGCCTGGATTCTGGCCTACTCGTTGGTTCGGTGCACGGGGGAGGTTCCGCTCTTAGGTCACGACCGCGCGATAGGCGTCCAACAGGTACGCCAGATCGTGCCGCAGAACCAGTTGTTCAGATCGGCCGAACCGGTGGCAATCCCGCCGTTGCCGATCGCCTGGGGCTCGACCTGGGCCTGCGCCTGCTCGAGCTCGATCGGGGCCTGCGCCTGCGCGGGAGCGACGGACATCAGCACCGCACCGGCCAGCAGGGCGCCCGCGACGATATGGCGATTGACTCGAATCATCTCAAACCCGTTCCTCTAGAGTTAGTTTCGGTCACGAAGATGACCTCGGTGACTGAATCGAGCACCGTGCTCCGCCCGTTACAAACCCCAAAAGCCCTGCACCGCAGGCGAATCGGATCGCCTGGACCGGCACACCGGCCCGTCTGGATCACCTCGAGCACGAGGCCGACCGGACCCGCGCCGCGATGCTGTCCCCGCTTGGTGAGCTCCGCTCGAACCCCCCAGGCGCGAGCACAGATATACGGCGGTCGAAGGTGCCGCGCGCCCGATCGGGTTCAGAAGAGGGTGGGTTCGCCGAAGCCCGGCGTGCGTTCGATTTCCAGGAGGCGTTGTTTGGTGGTGATGCCGCCGGGGGCGGAGAAGCCGGTGAGGGCGTTGTCGGCGGCTAGGACTCGGTGGCAGGGGATGATCAGGGGGATGGGGTTGCGGCCCAGGGCTTGTCCGACGGCTTGGGCCCCACCGGGGGCGCCGATGCGGGTGGCGACCTGGCCGTAGGTGAGGGTGTGGCCCGGATCGATGGCGCGGGTTACCGCGTAGACGGCGCGGTGGAATTCTGGAATTCCATTGATGGTTACCGGGATCCAGCGCAGATCGTCGAGTTCTCCGGCGAGGTGCGCCTGGATGCGGATGATGGCATCGGCGATGGGGCCGGTGGGCGTTGTCTCGGGGATTTCCTCGCCGTCCGGAATCCGGCTGGTCGGTCGCATGATCCGGGCCCGCGTCGCCGCAGGACTCGCCTCCGGCAACCCGAACCGGAATACGGCATCGTCGGTCCAGGCGATCGCGCAGGTGCCGATCACGGTGTCGAACAGCGCCGACCCGGTAGCCGGGCGAGCGAAAGCACTCATACGGTCAGTCTGCACGCGGGGTCCGACATCTCCGAGCAGTCCAGTCCAGTTCTCAAAAACTGGTCTGGAATCCACCGATTGTCGGCTTCACGGCTCCGCAACTCGGGTTCGAGATCCGCCGCCGCGCGGTCGGCTCGGGGTGCGCGCGGGCCGGCGCGTCCGGATCCGGCACGTCGTCGCGGCCGTAGATCGCGGCGAGATCGGCGTATTGGCGCTGGTTTTCGTAGTACGACGGTGACCAGTCGGTCAGCGGTCCCGGTGCGTGGAACCGTTCGAGACGGAAGGCCTCGCCGGGCGGCCTCGGTGCGTACCGGTACACCACATAGGCGAAGAAGGCGATGACGAGGAGGGTGGCGAGGGCGGTCATAACCGATAGCGTGCGCGCACTGGCCTTGCCAATAAATATCCACTTGGCTAATACTGGACTTTATGTCGACGAGAGTGATCGGTGCCGCCAGCCTTGCCCGGGATCTGGGGCAGTGGCGCAGCGCGGACGAGAACGGCGAATCGGGCGAGCGCCGGTCCACCCGCCCCGCCTATTTGGCCCTTGCCGAAGGCATCCGACTGCTCATCCACGACGGTCGCGCACCGCTCGGCGTCGCCCTGCCCAGTGAGCGCGATCTCGCCGCCACCCTCGGCGTGAGCCGCACCACCATCACCTCGACCTACAGCCTGCTGCGCGAACACGGCTATCTGATCAGCCGCCAGGGCTCGCGCAGCACCGTCGCCCTCCCGCGCGACGTGCAGCACGACGGCACCAAACCCGCGCGCAGCATTCTGGCGATGATGGCGCAGCCGGAACTGCCGACCATCGATATGACCTATGCCGCGATGGCCGCGCCCATGGAGATGCAGGATGCGTACTCCGTTGCACTGCAAGGCATTCCGGCCTATCTCGGTACGCACGGCATGGACCCCGTCGGCGTGCTCGCACTGCGCGAAGCACTGGCCCGCCGCTACACCGAGCGCGGCCTGCCCACCGAACCGGACCAGATCCTGGTCACCCTCGGCGCCCAGCACGGCCTGCGCCTGCTGCTCAATGTGCTCACCGCGCCCGCGGCCCGGGTGCTCATCGACCATCCGACCTATCCCAATGCCATCGAGGCGATCCGGGACGTCGGCGCCCGCCCGGTCCCGGTGCCGCTGCGTCCCGAAACCCCGGATTCCGGCTGGGATCTCGACGGAATCCGCAGCGCCGCACGGCAAACCGCGGCCACCCTGGCCTATCTGGTGCCGGACTTCAATAACCCGACCGGCCTGCGGCTCGACGCCGACGGCCGAGCCGAACTGGCCACCATCGCCCGCGAAACCCGGATGACCGTGGTGATCGACGAGTCGATGGTGGACCTGAGCCTGACCGACCAGACCGCGCCCCCGCCGGTCGCGGCCTTCGCCAAGGGCAGCGAGATCGTCACCATCGGCTCGGCCTCGAAATCCTTCTGGGGCGGTCTGCGCGTCGGCTGGATACGCACCAGCCAAACGTTGATCGCGAAACTGCTCGGCATCCGCTCCACCGTCGACCTCGGCACCCCCGTCATGGATCAGCTGGCAACCATCCACCTGTTGGAGCACGCCGACACCATCCTCGCCCGCCGCCGCGACCAACTGCGCTCCCAGCGTGCGGCCCTGCTCACCTCCCTCGGCGACGAGCTCCCGGACTGGCGCGCGATCGTGGGCGACGGCGGCATGTCCGTCTGGGCGCAGCTGCCGGCCCCGGTTTCGACGGCGCTCGCCGCCACCGCCCCCAACCACGGCGTATTGCTCGCTGCCGGACCGAGATTCGGCGTTCAGGGCGCCTTCGAACGCTTCATCCGACTCCCGTTCACCCACCCCGAGCCCGAACTGCGCCTGGCGGTGAAATCCATTGCCGCCGCGTACGAAGCGCTCACTCCCCGTGCCGCCGACCCCCTCCAACCCCTCACCTGTTACTGACCCGACAATCCCGAGGTGGGGCAAGATCGACGGTATGGATCCCATTTCGAGACCGCGGGTCCCCGAGAGCGTCAACGACTTCCGGGAATTGGCGCGCGGGCGGTTGGACGGATTTCCGCACACCGAGGTGCCCGACGCACCGGATATTCGGCGCGCGGCGGTGCTGCTGTGTGTGGTGGCGCAGGACGGTCCGCCGTCGGTGATCGTCATCAAACGCGCGTATCGCGGGCGCAATGCCGGGCAGTGGGGACTGCCGGGTGGGCGGGTCGACGACGGGGAAGCCGTCGCGCAGGCCGCGATTCGCGAGTTGCACGAAGAACTCGGCCTGACCGCGACCCCGGCCGATATCCTCGGCAGGCTCGACGATTTCCCCGCCGCATCCGGCTTCGTGATCACCCCGATCGTCGCGGCCCTCGCCGATGCGACCGAATTGCGGCCCAGCCCGGCGGAGGTCCACTCGGTCCATCTCGTGGACCTAGCCCGCCTGGCCGCCGACGATGTCCCGCATTGGGTGCACCCGAATGATGCTGTGCGACAACACGCTCTACGGCCGGACGCAACCGCGGTCCCCCTCGAAGGCGCCGGTCTACTGCAAATGCGCCTCGCCGACAACATGACCATCCACGCCCCGACCGGTGCGCTGCTCTGGCAATTCCGCGAGGTCGTACTACTCGGCCGAGACCCCCACACCGCGCGAACCGCCCACTTCGCCCAGCCCGACTGGACGCGTCACTAGTAGCCGCCGAGCGTAGTTATACGGCGGTCGGATGCGGTGTGGGCGACCGCCATTCGACTGCGCTCGGCGGGAACTCCCGGAAGGGCTGATCCGGCAGAAGCTGTGCGGCGCCAGGGTCGACGGCGAGTTGTCAATCCGCCCAAACGGATTCGATGGGCGTCGGGTCGTTGGGGGGCGGGGTGGGGGTGCCGGTCGGGGTCCGGGAGAAGCGCGGGGCCGGGGCGTGCTGGACGACGCCGTCGATCTCGATCAAACCGGTGCGGGCGACAATGTGCGGGTTCTGTTCGGCCTCGGTGAAGGTCAGCACGGGCGTGGTGCACGCGTCGGTGCCCTCGAAGATCGCGGCCCACTCGTCGCGGGTCTTGGTCTTGAACTTCTCCGAGAACAGCTTCTTCAGCTGATCCTGACCGTTCGGGTCGAGCTGCATCGGCAGACCCTCGGGGTCGATCTCCAAGCCCTGCAACAGTTCCGCGTAGAACTGCGGTTCGATCGCGCCGACCGCCATGTACTTGCCGTCGGCGGTTTCGTAGGTGTCGTAGAACGCCATGCCGGTATCGAGCAGGTTGGTGCCGCGCTCGTCGGACCACAGGCCCATGCCGCGCATGCCCCAGATCATGTGCGAAAGGGCAAGCGCCCCATCGATCATCGCCGCATCGATGACCTGTCCCTTGCCGGAGCTCTGCCGCTCGACCAGTGCGGCGAGGATGCCGAAGACGAGGAACATCGAGCCGCCGCCGAAGTCGCCGACCATATTCAGCGGCGGCACCGGCCGCTCACCCTTGCGGCCGATCGCATTCAGCACGCCGGTCAGCGAGATGTAGTTGATGTCGTGTCCGGCGCGATCGGCCAGCGGTCCGTCCTGCCCCCAGCCGGTCATCCGGCCGTAGACCAGGCGCGGGTTGCGCGCCAGCACGGCATCCGGACCGAGGCCCATGCGCTCGGTTACGCCGGGCCGGAAGCCCTCGATCAGCACGTCGGCCTTCTCGGCGAGTTCGAGCACCTTCTCGATATCCGCCGGATCCTTCAGATTGGCCTCGACGATGGTGCGCCCGCGCCACTGCGGCCGCTCCATGAAACCGGGCAGCATATTCGGCCGCTGCACCCGCACCACGTCGGCGCCTAGGTCGGCGAGCAGCAGCGCCGCATGCGGACCCGGACCGATTCCGGCCAACTCGATGACCTTGATGCCCGCGAGCGGGCCCTGCTTGGCGGTGGATGGTGTGCTCACGCCCTACCTCGGTTCGTCGTTGATCCAGCGCACCGGCGAGGCGGTGCTCCCCGGGAGCGGCCCGAGGGTGTATTGACAGTATGACAATAACGCCGTCGATCTGTGATCGAGCCGTCACGCATGCCGATCGGGCATAGTCGGGGCATGACCGACAATCGACCGCCGCTTGCCGTCGCACTCGATCTGGAACCGCATCCGGAGGGTGGGTGGTATCGGCAAACCTGGCGTAGTGCGGTGGAATTCACGCCGGAGGGATATTCGGGGCCGCGGGGCAGTGCGACCGGGATCTACTTTTTGTTGATGCCAGGTGAGCGATCGGCGCCGCATACGGTGCGCTCGGATGAGATGTGGCTGTGGCATCGGGGTGGGCCGCTGGTGCTCGACATCGGGGGTACGGAGGTGGTCCTCGGGCCCGATGTCGAGCACGGGCAGGTGTTGCAGGCCGTGGTGCCGGGTGGGGTCAGCCAGGCGGCGCGTCCGGCGGGCGCTGAGTATGTGCTGGTGAGCTGCATCGTTTCGCCCGGCTTCGACTTCGCAGACTTCACCCTCGACTGATTCAGTCGATTTCCAGCACACCCTCGTCGACGGCCCATTTGATCGTCTTCTCCAGCTGCGGACACGATTCCGGCCGTCCCGGGCCGTGCCCTTGCGCGCTGAGCTTGGCGAAGACCGGGCAGCGCGCGGCCGGATTCTCCGTCCACTGCACCGAGGTCTGGTGCGAAGAACTCTTGCGCACCAGCACCTCGCTCTGGCACGACTGACACCGCAGCGGTGTCAGTCCCTCCTCCAGATAGCGCTGCTTGTCGACCACGGTCTGGGCCTGCACCGCGGCCCGCCGCGCCGGTTGGTCGGCGAAGTCGGGTGCTTTCGCCCAGGTTGGCGCCATCAGACTCCTGCTTCCGCTTCCGTTTCCCGCTTGCGCCGCAGGTTTTCGGCGACCTCGGCCTCCCACGCCTCATTCGCCTTGGTGGTATCCACCTCGAACTCGAAGCGCTGGGTCATCTTCTCGGTCACGTCGGCCAGGTCGACATAGAACTGGTCGTACCAGCGACGCAGCTGGTAGACCGGCCCGTCCTCCTCGCAGAGCAGCGGATTCTCGACCTTGGACTTGTGCTTCCAGATCTCGACATCCTGCAGGAAGCCCACGCTGATGCCATCGGTCATCTTCGCGGCCAGCTTGTCGGCCATCTCACCGTCGACGCCCTTCGGCTTCTCCAGCGAGACGCCCCACTGCAGGACGAAGGAATCCTGGGTCACCGGGTAGTGGCAGTTGATCAGGACGCTCTTGACCTCGTACCCGCTGTAGATATTGACCAGCGGATTGATCATGTACGACGGCCCGAAGTACGACGCCTCCGACTTCAGCAGCGTGTCGCCGCCGTACTTGGAGGCCATGCCGATATCGGGGCGGCCCTTGGTCTCCAGGAACTGGGTGGCGATATGCCCCTCGAAGACGTTCTTGAAGTACGTCGGGAACGCGAAGTGGATGTAGAAGAAGTGGGCCATATCCACCACGTTGTCGATGATCTCGCGGCAGTTCGCGCCCTCGATCAACATGGAGTTCCAGGTCCAGTCGGTCCACCCGCTGTCGAGTTGTTCGCTCGGGTTGCCATCCGCGTCGGTGTACGGGCCGACTATGTGCGGAATGGTCACCTCCGGGGGCGGCTGGCTGCCCTCGACGTCGTGCCAGACGAACAGCTGTCCGTTGCGCTCGAGCGTGGTCCACTTGCGGGTCCGCGCCAGCGGCGGCACGCGCCGCGCATAGGGAATCGAGGTGCACTTGCCGCTGGTACCCGACCAGCGCCAGTCATGGAACGGGCAGGCGATATCGCCGTCCTTGACCTCGCCCATGCTCAGGTCGCCGCCCATATGCCTGCAGTAGGCGTCGAGCACCCGGAGCTCGTCATTGCTGTCGACCCAGACGACGAGCTTGGTGCCGAACACCTCGACCGCGTGCGGCTTGCCGTCGCGGAACGACTTCGCCAACCCGAGGCAATGCCATCCCCGCGCATAACGGGTGGGTGCCGAGCCCACATCGAGCTCGCGGACCTTCGCACCGCTCCCCTGTGGGGTAACTGCCATCGCGATTCCTCCTCCTTCTGTACTAGAACACGTTACAAAAATGTCGCGTTCCACGCCAGCGATTCAGGCGACCACCTGCGAATCGGTGGCGAATGGCTCTTATGGTCACCCGTTCTCGACAGAAATAAGAACCTGTTCTAGTCTCAGAGGCAAATGAGTACCGGTTACCAATCCGACCAGGCAGGAGCAGGTCCCGCGATGACGCAAGAAGTGACCGAACGGGTGGAAGCACTGTTGCCGACGCTGCGCGAGCGCGCGCAGGAGGCCGAGGACCTGCGGCGAATCCCCGACGAATCGATGAAGGCACTGCAGGAGACCGGGTTCTTCCGACTGCTGCAGCCCAAGCAGTGGGGCGGGCATGCGGCCGACCCCGTCGTCTTCTACGACACGGTTCGCAAGCTCGCCAGCGCGTGCGGCTCCACCGGCTGGGTGGCCGGCATCGTCGGCGTGCACAACTGGCACCTCGCGCTGTTCTCGCAGCAGGCGCAGGAAGATGTGTGGGGCGAGGACGACGAGGTGCGCATCTCCTCGTCGTACGCTCCGATGGGCGCGGGCACCGTCGTCGACGGCGGCTACCTCGTGAAGGGTGCGTGGGCCTGGTCCTCGGGCTCCGATCACGCCACCTGGGCGGTGCTCGGCGGTCCGGTGATCAAGGATGGCAAGCCGGTCGACTTCGGCAGCTTCCTGATCCCGCGCACCGACTACCGCATCGATGACGTGTGGAATGTGGTGGGCCTGCGCGGCACCGGCTCCAATACCGTTGTGGTCGAAGATGTTTTCGTGCCATCGCACCGGTTCCTGAGCTTCCGCGCGATGAGCGAGCTGAAATCACCTGGCCTGGAACAGAACACCGATCCGGTGTACAAGATGCCCTGGGGCACAATCCATCCCACGACCATCTCCACACCGATCGTCGGTATGGCCTACGGCGCCTATGCCGCTCATGTCGAACACCAGGGCAAGCGGGTGCGCGCGGCGTACGCGGGCGAGAAGGCCAAGGAAGATCCGTTCACCAAGGTGCGGGTCGCCGAGGCCTCCAGCGATATCGATGCGGCCTGGCGTCAGTTGTCCGGCAATGTCGCCGACGAATACGCACTGCTGGTGGCGGGCAAGGATATTCCGTTCGACCTGCGGGTGCGGGCGCGCCGCGACCAGGTGCGCGCGACCGGCCGGGCGATCGCCTCGATCGACAAACTCTTCGAGGCCTCCGGCGCCACCGCACTCGTGAACGGCACTCCGCTGCAGCGCTTCTGGCGTGACGCGCATGCCGGCCGGGTGCACGCGGCCAACGATCCCGAGCGCGCCTACGTCATGTACGGCACGCACGAATTCGGGCTTCCGGTCACCGACGGCATGGTTTAGGCGTGATCGAGGGCACCATGGACACAGCACCAACCGCAGCGGAACCGAGCGCTAGCGAGGTCTGGCTGTGACCGCGACAACCGAACTCACCTACGAATCGACCTCGCGGTACGCGCAGGTGCGGCCCGATCTGCGCCTGCACTACCACGAGGCCGGGGTCGGCAACGGCCCGACCATCGTGCTGCTGCACGGCGGCGGGCCCGGCGCCTCCTCCTGGTCGAACTTCGCTCGCAATATTCCGGTGCTGGCGCGCAACTTCCACGTGCTCGCGGTGGACCAGCCGGGATTCGGGCGCTCGGATAAGCCGATCGACCATCCGCAGTACTTCGTACACAGTGCCTCGGCGCTGAAGGATCTGCTCGATTCGCTGGAGATCACCGGACGGGCACACCTGCTGGGCAATTCGCTCGGCGGTGGTGCGGCGGTGCGGTTCGCGCTGGACTACCCGGATCGGGCGGGCAAGCTGGTGCTGATGGGTCCGGGCGGGTTGAGCGTCAACCTGTTCGCGCCGGACCCGACCGAGGGTGTGAAGAACCTCGCGAAGTTCAATTACGAGCCGACCAGGGCCAACCTCGAGGCATTCCTGCGGATCATGGTCTTCGATCAGTCGCTGATCACCGACGAGCTGATCGATGAGCGTTTCGCCTCGGCGAGCACGCCGGAGGCGCTGGCCGCGACCAGGGCGATGGGAAAGTCGTTCGCCGGGTCCGATTTCGAGCAGGGCATGATCTGGCGGGACGCCTACAAGCTGCGTCAGCCGGTGCTGCTCATCTGGGGCCGGGAGGATCGGGTGAATCCGCTCGATGGCGCACTGGTCGCGACGAAGATGATTCCACGGGTGCAGTTGCACGTATTCGGTGGTTGCGGGCACTGGGCCCAGCTGGAAAAGTTCGACGAATTCAACCGGCTGGCAACGGATTTCCTTGCCGGTGTGAAGGAGAAGTGATGGGCATTCGATCACTGGCGTATCTGCGCATCGAGGCCACCGATATGGCGGCCTGGCGTGAATACGGCCTCAAGGTGCTCGGCATGGTCGAGGGTAAGGGCGGCGATCCCGAGGCGCTGTACCTGCGCATGGACGACTTCCCGGCTCGGCTCGTCATCGTGCCCGGCGAAAAGGACCGGCTGCAGGTCTCCGGCTGGGAAACCGCCAATGCCGCTGAGCTGCAGGACATTCGGGACCGCCTGGATGCGGCCGGGGTGCCGTTCAAGGAGGGCACCGCACAGGAGAAGGCCGATCGACGGGTCTACGACCTGATCTCGTTCGAGGATCCCTCGGGCAACACCCTGGAGGCGTTCCACGGTGCGGCACTGGAACATCGGCGTGTGGTCAGCCCCTATGGGCACCGGTTCGTCACGGGCGAACAGGGACTCGGCCATGTGGTGCTCAGCACCAAGGACGACGCCGCCGCGCTGACCTTCTACCGCGATGTGCTCGGCTTCCGGCTCCGCGATTCGATGCGGCTGCCACCGCAGATGGTCGGGCGGCCCGCCGACGGTGAACCGGCCTGGCTGCGCTTCTTCGGCTGCAACCCGCGCCACCACTCGCTGGCCTTCCTGCCCATGCCGACCCCGAGCGGCATCGTGCATCTGATGCTCGAGGTGGAGGGTTCCGACGATGTCGGGCTCTGCCTGGATCGCGCGCTGCGCAAGAAGGTGAAGATGTCGGCGACGCTCGGCAGGCACGTCAACGACAAGATGCTGTCGTTCTATATGAAGACACCCGGCGGCTTCGACGTCGAATTCGGTTGTGAAGGTTTGGAAGTCGACGACGCGGACTGGATCGCGCGGGAATCCACCGCGGTCAGTCTGTGGGGTCACGACTTCACGGTCGGACAGCGGCAGCAGTAATGAACGACAGGGCGAGCGGGAAGACAATGACGACCGACGAATACCCCGTCATCGACGGACGGCAGTTCCGAAATGTCCTCGGGCAGTTCTGCACCGGCATCACGGTGATCACCACCTTCGGCGCCGACAGCGCCCCGATCGGCTTCGCCTGCCAATCGTTCGCCGCCCTGTCCCTCGACCCGCCCCTGGTCCTGTTCTGCCCCACCAAGACCTCCCGGTCCTGGGCGGCCATCGAA
Source organism: Nocardia nepalensis (assembly GCF_048910785.1). NCBI lineage: Bacteria > Bacillati > Actinomycetota > Actinomycetes > Mycobacteriales > Nocardiaceae > Nocardia > Nocardia nepalensis. Next base: position 343,776 of record NZ_JBKBET010000038.1, read on the forward strand.
CAGTCCGGAAGCTTCTGCGTGAACGTGCTGGCCGAAGAACAGCAGCAACTGTGCGCCCGCTTCGGTTCCCGCGAACCCGATAAATTCGCCGAAACCAACTGGCACACCTCGGAACTGGAGCTCCCGCTCCTGGACGACGCCCTGGCCACCATCCAGTGCAAGGTGGACAGCGTCGTCGACGGCGGCGATCACTACATTGTGATCGGCCGAGTCCTGGCCCTGTCGGAGTCGACCAGCTCCGGCAGGCCGCTGTTGTTCTACCGCGGCCAATACACCGCCATCGAACCGGATAAGACCGTGCCCGCGCCGTGGCGTCACGACCTCGAGCACTTCCTCACCACAACAACGCTGGACACCTGGCTCTGATCTGCAAAATGTGGCCCCGCCCGGAATAGACCGGACGGGGCCACATTTGGATGATCAGTCCGCGGAGCGGGTGCTGCGGAAGGTGAGGGCCACCACGAAGGTCAGGACGGCGATGCCGACCGCTGCGGCGAAGGCGGTGGTGATGCCGCTGACCAGGGCGTGTTCGGGTGAGCCTCCGGCATTGCGGGAGGCGGTGCCGAAGACGGTCACCAGGATGGCGAGCCCGAGGGAGGCGCCGGTCTGCTGGAGGGTTTGCAGTGCGCCACCCGCGGCTCCGGCCTCGGTCGGCGCAACGCTCGACATGATGATCACGTTGAGTGGCGAAAAGGCGAGGCCGATACCGCATCCCATCAGGATCATGGCGATGAACAGCAGCGGGAAGTAGCCACTGTCGACCGTCAGCCGGGTCAACAGCACCAAACCCGCCGCCATCGACACCGTGCCGATCACCGTCACCGGTTTCGGACCGAAGCGCGGCAGCAGCCGCGGGATCAGCCGGATCATGGTGAACATCAGCAATGCGGTCGGCATGAAGGCGAAACCCGTTGCCAGCGCGGTCAATCCGCGCACTTCCTGCAGGTACTGGGTCAGGAAGAAGAACATCGACATGCCGGCCATCGGGCCGAGGAACATATTGGCGTAGGCTGCGGCCCGATTGCGATCGACGAACAGCCGCAATGGCAGCAGTGGCTGAGCCGTTCGCGCCTCGATGGTCAGGAAGGCGGCGATCAATACGGCGCCGACCGCCAACCAGATATCGGTCCCGGCATCGCCCCAGCCGTGTGATGCGGCGCTGATGAAGCCGTAGACCAGTGCGGCGACGCCGCCGGTCGCGGTGACCGCGCCGGGCAGGTCGAGGCGGGCGGGCTGACGCTCGGCATCTGGCAGATAGCGCAGCGCGAGCACCACGACGGCAAGGCCGAAGGGCACATTGATGAACAGTGCGGAACGCCAGCTCAGCCATTCGGTCAGCAGTCCGCCGACGATGAGGCCGATCGCGAAACCCGCACTGGACATGCCCGAGAACAGCGCGAGCACCCGCATCCTGGCCTTGGGTTCGCTGAATGTCGTGGTCAGCAAGGCGAGGGTGCTCGGCCCGGCCATGGCGCCGCCGATGCCCTGTACGACTCGGGCGATGAGCAGCCAGGTCGCCGATGGAGCCAGCCCGCCTGCCAGCGAGGCCAGTGTGAACAGCGCCGTTCCGGCGATGAACAGGTTGCGGCGGCCGAACAGGTCACCGGCGCGGCCGCCGAGCAGCAGCAGACCGCCGAAGACCAGGGTGTAGGCGTTCATCACCCAGGACAGGTTGGTCGCGCTGAAGTGCAGGTCGGTGTGGATGCGCGGCAGGGCGACATTCATCACCGTGATGTCCAGAATGATCATCAATTGGCAGGTCAGCAGGGTGCCCAGCACTATGCCGGAGCGGAGCCGACCGGCTCGGGAGGTGGCGGGCACACGGGTGTCCGCGGAGATGGTGGTGGTCAAAGAACGCTCCATCGCATGAGTTTCAAACGGAGGGAGCCTCCGCTTCCAATGGAGCTATCATATGGAGGGTTCCTCCAGTTACGCAACTCTATCTGGAGGGTCCTTCCGTTTTCCAGTGGAGGGAATATGACAGCACCGTCGACGGGACGGCCGATGCGCGCGGACGCCCGGCGCAACTACGAGCGGATCGTGGCATCCGCTCAGGAGGCGTTCGCCGAACAAGGGCCCGAGGCGCCACTGGAAGAGATCGCACGCCGCACCGGCGTCGGCATCGGCACGCTGTACCGGCACTTTCCGAGTCGCGAGGTGCTGATCGAAGCCGTATACCGTTCCAGCATCGAACAATTGAGCGCCCGCGCCCACGAACTGCTCGAAAACCATTCCGCTGCAGAAGCTTTCGAAATATGGCTGCGCGAGCAGGTGCAGTGGGTGATGGACAACCGCACCCTCGCGACCACCCTGAAGGCCGGAATGGACAAGGGCTCCCCGACCTTCCAACTGTGCCGGACATTGATCACCGACGCGGCGGGCGCACTCCTGCAGGCGGCACAGGACGCGGGCGCGATCCGTCGCGATATCGAGCCGCGCGATGTGCTCCGATTCGGACATGGCATCGGGGTCGCCTGCGAAACGGTTCCCGAAGCCGCCGATCGCATGATCGAAGTGACGCTCGACGGGCTGCGCACGCCTAGCCGCACGGACTGAACATTGCGCCGGTAGCAACAGCCGAGGTGTCGGTCCCCTTCCCCGGAAGTAGGGCTAGGTCAGCGTTGTGCAGGAGGCGGCGTCGGGCAGTTCTTCTGCCAGGAAGACGGTTTGGGCCATCATCTTGAAGCCGGACATTTGTTCGCGGAAGACTTCGATGGATTCTTCGGGGTGGACCGAATCGATGACGGCGTGCGGGCCGATGGCGTTGAACTGATGGCTCACGCCGCGGGGGATCTGCATATCGACGAACGAGCACGGCGGGACGATCAGGTTGTATCTGGTGCGGTGCAGGTCGGGTGGGGTGTCGGGTAGGGCGTCCTCGAATTGCCTGGGCGCGAAGGGCGTTACGCCTTCGATGTCGGTTACTCGGAATGGCGAGAGACTGCTCACCCGGATATGGGTGTCGGGGCCGGTCATCATGCGGACGAAGCGCAGTCCGGTGTGCAGATGCATGCGCGAGCAGATGCCGCGCTCTTCGGCGTTGTAGAAATCCATGATGTAGCGGTCGGCGAAGAAGCCGTCGAAGGGGGTCTCGATCATGTAGACGTCGCCCTCTTCGAAAGTTTGGGATCGGATGATGCCGTCGGCGTCGGGTGCGGTCGCGGCACGACTTGCCTTCGCGTTCCGGACGATCTGGGCGAACGCTTGAACGACTACCGTGGCGACCTCGGCCGGGAATTGCGCGACGGGCGTGACGACATTTCGTCCCGCGTCCTTGAATTCGGCCAGGTCGTGGATCTCGTTCTCATCGTCCGCGTGGTACTTGATTCGGGGATCGGACATGCGGCTCCTCGGTGCTACTCCAACGTACGAATGCGGATCAGGGCCCGACCTCGAAGGACCGCAACCACAGCTCTAACGACAGCACCAGCCACAACTTGCCGCCCTGCCGCGGCAGCAGCGCACCGTCGCCGCGCAACCATGCCCGGATAGTGTCCTCGCGGAACAGGCCGCGCGCCCGGGCGGACGAGCCGAGCAGCAGGTCGTGCCCGAGCTCGCGCAGTGGTCCGGAGAGCCACTGCTGCACCGGAACTCGCATACCGCTCTTCGGACGGTCCACGATGGTCGCCGGAAGCAGGTCTCGCACAGCCTGTTTGAGAATCCACTTCTCGCTGGTACCGGCCAGCTTGAACCGCGCAGGCACGCGGAAGGCGTGGTCGATGACGGCGCGATCGAACAACGGCGCCCGTCCCTCCAAACCACTTGCGGCGGTGAGTCGTTCGACCTTGGTGAGAATGTGATGTGCGCCTTTGGTGCGCAGGTTGGTGTGCAGCAACTGGTTCAGCAGGCCGGTCATCCGGTCCTGGCGCAGATAGGGCGCGACCAGATCGGTCAATGGTGGTGCCTCTGCCAGTGCGGTCGAAACCTCAGGGCTCAGCAGCACCGGCAGGTCGCCGTAGCACTTGCGGTAGCTGTCCAGATAGGCCAGCGCCCTGGCGTCCGGAGCGGGATCGTCGCGGGACAACTCGAAGATCAGCATCGGCAGGTTCTTGGGTCCGCCGAAGACCGGATCGCCGCCCTCGCCGTTGAGTACCACCTGAACGCCGTCTGCGGCAACGGCTTCGGCGAGCATCAGGTTGGGCACGGTGAGCGGGTCGCCGACCGGACAGTCCAGCAGCGACACCGTCTCCGCCAGTCGCGACGCGACCGTTTCACCCGGGACCGTGAGCACTCGATGTTCGGTATTGCAGTGCGTGGCAACGAGTCCGGAGTACGCGAGTTCATTGGGCGTGGTCCCACCGAAGCTGATGGAATACGACCGCACGCGCTGATCGTGCAGTTTGGCGGCGAGGGCGGTGACCAGGCTGCTGTCGATGCCGCCGGACAGCAGCACGCCGACCGGGTCGCCGGCGGGCAGTCGCCGGGCGACCGCGTCCTCGAGCAGTTCACGGAGTTCGAGCGCGTGCTCGGCGGCCGACCGCGCATCCTCGACTTCGATGGGCTCCCAGTAGGTTTCCTCGGTCGTCGAACCGTCGCCATGTAGGCGAACACTGCGCCCCGGCAGCGCCTGGTGGATACCGCGCAGCAGCGTCTCGCGTCCCGGTAGGTAGGCGAAGGTGAGGAATGAGCGCACCGCGGGCAGATGCAGACCGGTCCGCAGTGCGGGCCAGCGGTGCAGTGCCCGCAGCGATGTGGACGCGGCCCAGCCCTTGTCCGTGTGCGCATGGAAGAGCGTGCGGGTACCGACATGATCGCGGATCAATACCAGGTCGTCGCCATCGGCAATGGCGAGTGCGAACATGCCGTCGGCGGCGGCGATGCCGTCGAGCCCGAAGCGGGCATAGCAGTGCAGCAGCAGTTCGCCGGCGGTGCAGTCCGGCCGCACGTCCGCACCGAGTCGGGCCCGCGGCCGGGCCGCGTTGAACAGCGTGACCTCACCGACCGCCGTCAACTTACCGACGGTGAACGGCCCCGCCGCGACACCCGGACCGGCCAGCAGCCCCAAGGCATAACGGCCGGTCACCGCCACCGGATCGCCGCCGACCGCCCGCACCTGACCGGCCGGATCATCCGGCGTCAGGAAAGCACACCAACGAGACATTGTTCCCCTCAGCCGAAATCGCCGCCGTCATCCCCGGCGTCATCGTCCCAGCCGCCGTAATCGCCACCTCCGTCACCGGAACCGGACGACTGCGCGACCGCCTGCCGCCGCAACTCCTCCTCTTCCGCGGCGGTCAGCGAACTCGGCGGCATGACCAGCGCGCCGAGCACCGCCCCGCCCGCCACCGCGGCCAGAATGCCGCCGAGCCGCCCACCGAACGAGGACCGATTCACGGTCAACACACCGTCACCCCAGAGCGTCCGCCCGAACCCCGCCTCCCGGCCGTACACGACGGATCCATTGCGGTACAAGCGTTTCACGACCTTCGGCCCGAGCGCCTCATCTGTCCCGGAGTTACCCCGATCATCCCGCCAGGCCACAACGCCCTCCGCACCCCGCGTCCGCCACTCCTGACGCCCATCGGCGTAACGCCGGTGCACAGACCCGTCAGCGAGCAATTCATCGGTATAAGTAATCTGCCGATGCTCCGGCACAGCGTCTTCCTTTCATCCGGCGGGCCAGCTCAGAAGGCCCGCAGTCCGGGCGCGGCGTAGCTCGGTCGAGTGCGCTCCCGCCACGCGCACCCCGCGAACCGGACGACGCAGCATCGCCGCCGGACGGACGACATCCACTCCGCCCCAGCGGCCGTACCGGAGCCACGCGCTCGCAGCGATCGACCACTGCCGCCACCGCGCCCGGCTGCCGGATGGTGTCCTGGAACCTCATGCGGCGGGCCAGGTCAGGAAACCCGCGTTCCGTACGCGGCGTAGCTCGGTCGAGTGCGTTCCCGCCACGCACAACCCGCGAACCGGACGACGCAGCATCGCCGCCGGACGGACGACATCCACTCCGCCCCAGCGGCCGTACCGCAGCCACGCGCTCGCAGCGATCGACCACTGCCGCCACCGCGCCCGGCTGTCGCATGGTGTCCTGGAACCTCATGCGGCGGGCCAGGTCAGGAAGCCCGCGTTCCGTGCGCGGCGTAGCTCGGTCATGGTGGTTCGGTGTGGGCGGACCTCACGGACGAGGCGGTGGACGGTGCGCAGCAGCGAGGCCGGACGCACCGCTTCGACCTCGACGAACCGGCCGCGATGCAGCCACGCGCGTTCCCACGGATCCAACTGCACCACAGTGGCGCTCGGCACCTGGGCGCGACGCGCCCCTTCGTGCTCCCGCGAACCGACCTCTGCCGCCCGGGCACCCGGTGCCGGGCGTGGGTCCGACTCCTGGCGCTCCCACGAGTCTGCCTGCGCCACCTCGGCGCTCAGCGTCGGGCGGCCCAGTGTGGCGTGTCTCCACGGATCCACCTGCGCCGCAGGGCCACTCGTAGCCGGAGCGAGAGACGGCCCTTCGTGCTCCCACGAATCTGGCTCTGCCGCCCGAACACCCGACGCCGGGGCGCGGTCGGACTCCTGGCGCTCCCACGAGTCTGCCTGCGCCACAGTGCCGCTCGGCACCTCATCGCGAAGCGACCCTTCGTGTACCCACGAATCGACCGGTGCCGGCCCGACACCTGGTGCCCGGCCTGGGTCCGACGCCTCGCGCTCTCGCTCCCACGAGTCTGCCTGCGCCGCCTCGGCGCTCAGCGTTGGACGGCCCAGCGTGGTGTGCCCGCATGGATCCACCTGCGCCGCAAACGTGGTCGTCGCCGGGTTGCGGCGGTGGGTCAGGTGTAGTGCGCCTGCTTGTCGGGGGCGAAGTCCCAGTGGGACGACTCGCACCCCGTCCGGGATATCGGTGAGGTGGGCTAAGCGCGCGGGGAAGGTGAGTCCTTCGGCGCTCGCATCGTGCAGGAGATAGATGGTGCCTTCGACGCGGGCGAGCATGCTCGCGACGCCGGGATCGAGTGGTAGTTCGGCGGCGCTCAGCACCGGGCAGGCCGATTCCATCGGTAATCCGTTGGCACGCAACATCTGTGCGATTGCGTCGGACTCGCAGACGAGCAGTCGTGGCAGGCCGTAGTCGAATAGGTCCGGTTCGGGGGTGTGCAGTCCTGCACGCGTGGCACGAGGCGGGGCCGGCGTCAGAAGGCCGGGCAGCTCGCCGTGACGTTCGAGCGCGACGCGGAACGACGCGTAGGGCAACGGTGCGGGGACCGTGAACGCGAAGCGCCGCGGGATCCGATGCAGCGGCGTGAGTATGCGGCAGACCTCGTAGTAGAGCTGGCGCTCGGTGAATCGCAGGCCGCTCGGCGCGCCGGCGCGTTCGGCGGCGATGCGCAGTAGCCGATCGAGCATATGCTGTTTCACCCGGTCGGCCACGTGAGGAAACCTACCTCGCGGGCGCGGCGGCGCTCCGGATCGGCCGCATCCTCGACCCGCTCGACCGCCCGTTCCACCACCGAAAGCAGCTTCGCGGGCGCAATCGCGGCGATCGGCGACCACCACCCGTCGGCGAGCCATTCGATCTCCGCGTGGGACAGCGATTCCCGGCGCAGGAACGCGGCATCGGCCGCCGATGGCCGAGTCTCGCGCAACCGCAACGCCGATGCGTTGGCCAATACCGCACCCGGCGACAGGCCGACCACCACGGCTCGGCTCCCGAGCGTGCCGCGGGCCTGCCCCGCGAGCGCCACACCGGCCAGGCTGGCATCGTGCAGCACGATCACCGGCACATCCGGCGGTAGCCGATCGATGCGGTCGGATAGCGCCATATCCCAGGTCTGCGGCACATTGTTCGCGATAAGGCAGGCGAGCACGCTGCGATCCGGGCACAGCAGCGCGAATCGAGGCCGGTCCACGGCCGGTGGTCGCACCAGAGCCTCGTCGACCGATCCGGGCGGCGGACCACCGTAAATGGATGTCCACCGGCCGAGCACATCCCCGCGGAAGATGTTGTACGACACCGGCATCGGGACGGTGGCCCGCTGTAGGAACCACGGCCGCGCCGATTGCAGACCGACAAGGGCCAGCGCCAGAACCAGCGCGCCGAGCGGAATCACCACCCCCGCCGGTACCGCGCCGCTGACCATCATGAAGAAGGCGACCACCACGATGGCCACCGAGACTCCGATGCGCACCCGCTTGAACACCCGCTGCTCATCCGGGACCTTCTTGCGCCCGGCCGCATACCAGAGCTGCATCGAGGTGTACCGCAGCCCGCGACCGTCACCGAGCCGCTCGGCCAGCTTGCGCACCCGGATATCGTGCAGCCCGAGCGGACTTTCCTTCGGCTCGAGCGCGAACTCCCGCTTACACGTCGAACAGCGCCGACCGCCGCGCTCCTTGCGCAGCAAGTTCGCATTGCAGTGCGGACAGATCACGGACTCATAGTGTCCGATTCCCCCACAGTTCGCGAGCCCAACAGAGGGTCGCACATACCCAGTGCGCGCCGCGCATAAGCTACAACCTTTGCGAAGTGCTCATAGGGTGTGCGACACCTCCGCGCAAAAGGCCGCAACCCAGCCGGTCGCGGCCTTGCGGAGCGGGGTCAGGCGGAGACGGACGCCTCGCGCTGGAGTTCCAGTGCAATGTCGATCAACTGGTCCTCTTGTCCGCCGACCAGCTTGCGCTTGCCCGCGCGCACCAGCATTTCGGCCGCCGATACGCCATAGCGTTCGGCCTGGCGCTCGGCATGCTTCAGGAAGCTGGAGTACACACCCGCATACCCCATCATCAGCGCCTGACGATCCAGCAGACACTCCTGCGGCATCACCGGCCGCACCACATCCTCGGCCGCATCGGCGATCGCGAAGAAGTCGATACCGGTCTTGATACCGAGCTTGTCGCACACACCGACGAAGGCTTCGACCGGGGTGTTGCCCGCGCCGGCACCGAATCGCCTCGCGCTGCCATCGATTTGCTTCGCACCAGCACGAACGGCGTAGACGGAGTTGGCAACCGCTAGGTCCAGGTTCTCGTGCCCATGGAAGCCGACCTGGGCGTCATCACCGAGTTCGGCGACCAGCGCGGCGACCCGATCCGAAACCTGTTCGAGCACAAGCGCACCCGCCGAGTCCACCACATAAACGCACTGGCACCCGGCATCGGCCATGATCCGAGCCTGCTTGGCCAGCGCCTCCGGGGGCTGGGTGTGCGACATCATCAGGAAGCCGACGGTTTCCAATCCCAGCTCCCGCGCGAGGCCGAAGTGCTGGATCGACACATCCGCCTCGGTGCAGTGCGTGGCGATGCGGCAGATCGAGGCGCCGTTGTCCTGGGAGACCTTGATGTCCTCCTTGACGCCGACGCCGGGCAGCATGAGCACCGCGATCTTGGCCTGCTTCGCCGTCTCCGCCGCGATCTTGACCAGCTCCTGCTCGGGGGTGTGCGAGAAGCCGTAGTTGAACGATGAGCCGCCGAGTCCGTCGCCGTGGGTCACCTCGATGACCGGCACCCCGGCGCCGTCCAGCGCGGTGACGATATTGCGCACATCGTCGGCGGTGAACTGGTGGCGCTTGTGGTGCGAGCCGTCGCGCAGCGAGGTGTCGGTGATGCGGATGTCGAGTTCTGCTGAATAGACCATGTTGAAGGCTCCTTACACCCGGGCCGACAGAATCTGCTGTGCCATGACCTCGCCCACCTGGGTGGCGGCGGCGGTCATGATGTCGAGGTTGCCCGCATACGGCGGCAGGAAATCGCCGGCGCCCTCGACCTCGACGAAGACCGAAACCTTCGCCATACCACCGGAAACCACCGACGGCGGGTCGAACTGCGGGTCGTTGAGCAGCCGGTAGCCGGGCACGTACTTCTGGATATCGGCGACCATCCGATGGATGGAATCCGCGATCGCGTCGGTATCGGCGTCCTCGGGAATCGCGCAGAAGATGGTGTCGCGCATGATCATCGGCGGTTCGGCCGGGTTCAGGATGATGATCGCCTTGCCGCGCTGCGCGCCGCCGATGGTCTCCACACCACGCGAGGTGGTCTTGGTGAACTCATCGATATTGGCGCGGGTGCCCGGTCCGGCGGAGACCGACGACACCGAGGCCACGATTTCGGCGTAGGGCACCGGCACCACGCGCGATACCGCCGCGACGATCGGAATCGTGGCCTGGCCACCGCAGGTGATCATATTGACGTTCGGCGCATCGAGATTCGCACCGAGGTTCACCGGCGGCACGACCGCGGGCCCGACCGCGGCGGGCGTGAGGTCGACCGCGCGGATTCCGGCCTCCGCGTACTTGGGTGCGGCGGCGCGATGCACATACGCCGAGGTCGCCTCGAAGACCAGATCCGGCAGTTCCGACTGCGCGAGCAACCAGTCAACGCCCTCGTGCGAGGTCTCCAGCCCGAGCCCGCGGGCGCGCTTCAAACCCTCGCTCTCCGGGTCGATTCCGATCATCCACTTCGGTTCCACCGTGGTGGAGCGCAGCAGTTTGTACAGCAGATCGGTGCTGATATTGCCGGATCCGACGATCGCGGCGGTGACGGTCCCCGTTTCGGACACGGCCAGCCTCCTACTTGAATTGCAAACGGACAGAACCGAGTCCGGCGAACTCGGCGTGGAACGAATCGCCCACACGGGCGTCGATGGCGCGCGTGCAGGAACCGGGCAGCACGATGTCGCCCGCCTTCAGCCGCACCCCGAAGCTGGCTACCTTGCGGGCCAGCCAGGCCACCGCGATGACCGGATCGCCGAGCACCGCATCGCTGCGCCCCTCGGCGACCACCTCACCGTTGCGGGTGAGCACGGCGTCAATGGCCTTGATATCGAGGTCTTTCGGCGCGACCCGCGCCGCGCCGAGGACGAAACCGGCCGAGGACGCGTTATCGGAAATGGTGTCGGCCAGCCCGATCTTCCAGTCCTTGATCCGCGAATCGATCAGCTCGATGGACGGTGCGTAGGCGACCGTCGCGGCGAGCACATCGGCCTCGGTGCAATCCGCACCCGGCAGGTCCGCGCCGAGGATGAAGCCGACCTCCACCTCGACCCGGGGAATCAGATAGCGCGAGGTCTCGACCGGAACGTCCTCGAATACCTCCATATCGGCGAGCAGATGACCGTAGTCGGGTTCGTCCACGCCCATCATCTGCTGCATGGCGAGCGAGGACAGACCGACCTTGTGCCCCACCACCTTCGCGCCGTTGTCGAGCTTGCGCCGGATATTGATCAGCTGGATCTCATAGGCGTCGACGACATCGATATCGGGATGCCGGGCGATGAGGGGGTCGATGCCGACGCGATCGCGCTCGGCGACCTCGAGTTCATCGGCCAATTCGATTCGTACCGCGTCGGACAGCACGCTAGTTTCCTTCCACTGTTGTCGCTTCGGGCACGGCTGCCCGCGAAAGAACATCGGCGCCTGCCGCGAACCTGCCCGCCCGCCGACCGGAGAAGATGCAGTCGGCCAGGGACAATCCGCTGACATAGGAGTCCGAGCAGATGCCGACCGCCGTGCGACCGGCCGCGAACAGGCCTGGAATATCGTTTCCGGCAGTCGATTTCACCGCTCCCGTACTCTCGTCGACGACCACGCCGCCGAGGGTGAGCATCGGGCACGGATTGATGACGCTCGGTTTGATACCGACATCCAACAGCCAGAACGGTCCGGCCCCCACCGTTTTGGTGAATTCGGCGGGCTTGCCGACCGGATCCGGCGAGCCGTTCTCGATGGCCGCATTGTGCTCGGCGACGGTGGCGCGCAGGCCCTCGGCATCGATACCGGCCTTCGCCGCAACGGCATCCAGGGTCGCGCCGCGCACCGCGGTCCGCCGCATCGCCTCGAACTGTCCGCGCTGGAACCAGGCCGACTGCGTCCGAATCTGCGCGATCGCGGTGCGCATGAGCTCGTCGTCGGCGAGCAGCCACCCCTTGCCGTCGTGCTCGGTGATCAACGCGTGGCCGACCGCGGCGCCGTAGCGGGTCTCATCGATCACCCGGCGACCGTCCGCGTCGACCAATACCGATCCGGTGAAAGCACTGGGCGGCAAGATGAATCGCCACGCCGAGATATTGCCCATCCGATCGGTCGCCGCGCCGACCTGCTGGGCCATCCGGATCCCGCTGCCGTCGTCACCGGTCGTGCCGAGTGCGAGTCCGCCGCGGTATCGCGGCCCGTATTGCCCCAGCATCTCCCGATTCGCGATGAACCCACCCGCGCTGATCACCACGCCGCGGCGGGCCTGAATCCGAATGGTGGTGCGGTAGCGGCGATCCAGCTTCGCCAGCTGACGCTCCAGCGCCTTGCGCAGCGGCGGGTAGTAGATGCCCGGCTTGGCGGCGATTTTCGCCAACCGGGTGTAGCGGTCTCGGACCCGTCCGGGGGCGTCGCGCAGTGTCTCGCATTCGACGCCGATCACCGTGCCGTTGTCGTCGGTGATCAATCGTATTGCCTGCGTGAGGGTTTCGACCCGGATACCGCGCCGCGAGGCCGAGGCGGCCAGTGGACCGGTGAGCTTCTTGCCGGACGGGCCCTTGCCCTTGACCCGATGTCCGCGCTGCGCGGGCGTCGCGACCTCGCGGCCGTAGCCGGAGACCTCACTGCCGGAGTAGTAGAGGTAGTAGCTGTCATTCGGATACGACGTCTTGTACGGACACAGCGAGGCCTCGAATGGCACCCCGTGCCCCTTCAGCCACTCGATCATCGCCGGGCTCTCGTCCACGAACCGCCGCAGCGTCTCGGGCGAGACGGCCGTGCCCACCTCGCGCTCGAGATAGGCCAGCATCTGCTCCGGCGTATCGCGCACACCGGCCTCCTGCTGCACCGAGGTGCCACCGCCCGCGTAGATGATGCCGCCGGACAACGCCGACGCACCGCCACCGGCGAAACGCTCGAGCACCAGCACCTGCGCACCCGCGTCCGTCGCTTCCAGCGCGGCCGCCGCACCCGCGGCGCCGAATCCGACGACGACCACGTCGGCGGTCAGATCCCATTCGCCGCTGGCGACTGCTTGCAGGTCGCTCGAAACAACGCCGCTGGCGACTGCTTGCAGGTCGCTCGAAACAACGCCGCTAGCGACTGCTTGCAGGTCGCTCGAAACAACACCGCCCATGTACATCACTCCGGTCAGAAACTGAAACAAGTTTTCTCGACGAATGGAACGTCGAGCGCGTCTTCTGCCACTCAACATAGACCAAATGCGGTCCCATTCTATAACGTGTTCTACATGACTGATCGGGAATATGACGTGGTGGTGGTCGGCAGCGGCGCCGCCGGGATGACCGCCGCCCTCGCCGCGGCCCATCATGGGCTCAGTGTGGTGATCATCGAGAAAGCCGCGCACTACGGCGGGTCGACCGCACGCTCGGGCGGTGGCGTGTGGATCCCCGGCAACAAGGCGCTGAAGGCGTCCGGCCGTCCCGATGACCGCGAGGACGCCCGCACCTACCTGCACAGCATCATCGGCGACGTGGTGCCGAAGGACCGGATCGACACCTACATCGACCGGGGCGCGGAGGCCTTCGACTTCGTTCTCGATCACACGCCGCTGAGGATGAAGTGGGTGCCCGGCTACTCCGACTACTACCCAGAGGCCCCCGGCGGCCTTGGCGAAGGACGCTCGTGCGAACCCGCGCCGTTCAACGCCAAGGTCCTCGGCGAGGAGCGGTTCAACCTGGAGCCGCCGTACGCCAAGGCCCCACTGAACGTCGTCGTCATGCAAGCCGACTTCGTCCGGCTCAACCTGATCCGCCGCCACCCGAAGGGCATCATGCGTGCCATGCGCGTCGGCGCGCGCACCTATTTCGCCAAGTGGACCGGTAAGCACATCCTCGGCATGGGGCAGGCCATCATCGCCGCCATGCGCAAGGGGCTCATGGACGCGAACGTGCCGCTGTTGCTGAACACACCGCTGACCAAGCTCATTGTCGACAACGGCGTGGTCACCGGCGTCGAGGCCGAGCACGACGGCCAGACGGTGCGGTTCACCGCCAAGTACGGCGTGGTGCTCGGCAGCGGCGGTTTCGAGCACAACGCCGAGATGCGCACCAAGTACCAGCGCCAGCCCATCACCACCGAATGGACCACCGGCGCGGTCGCCAATACCGGCGATGGCATCAACGCGGGCATGGATGTGGGCGGCGCGGTCGGTTTCATGGAGGATTCCTGGTGGGGGCCGACCATCTTCAAGGGCGGCAAGCCGTGGTTCGCGCTGGCCGAGCGGAATCTGCCCGGCACCATCATGGTCAACGCCGACGGCAAGCGATTCGGAAATGAGTCCGCTCCTTACGTCGAGGCTGTGCACACCATGTACGGCGGCGAATATGGGCAGGGTGAAGGTCCGGGCGCGAATATCCCCGCGTGGCTGGTTTTCGATCAGCGCTACCGGAACCGCTACATCTTCGCCGGACTACAGCCTGGTCAGCGGTTTCCGTCCCGCTGGATGGAAAACGGCCTGATCGTCAAGGCCGATACCCTCGAAGAACTGGCCGCCGAGATCGGCGTGTCCACCGAGAATCTGACCGCGACCGTCGAGCGGTTCAACAAGTTCGCCGAGACCGGTACGGACGAGGACTTCGGCCGCGGCAACAGCCACTACGACCGGTACTACGGCGATCCGACCGTCAAGCCCAACCCCTGCCTGGCCGGACTGGTGCAGGGCCCGTACTACGCGGCCAAGATCGTGCCCGGCGACCTGGGCACCAAGGGCGGTCTGGTCGCCGATACCGCCGGTCGGGTGCTGCGCGAGGACGGCAGCGTCATCGAGGGCCTGTACGCCTCCGGCAATAGCGCGACCCCGGTGATGGGCCACACCTACGCGGGCCCCGGCGCCACCATCGGCCCGGCGATCACCTTCGGCTATCTCGCGGTGCTGGATATCGCCGAACGCAAGAAGCAACTCTCGGCCAAGGCCACCGCCGAGGCGTAGCTGAGCCAAGGGGGCGTCCCAGCGAGTGGACGCCCCCTTGCTCACGCGGATGCGGTCCCCGCAGGATCGATTGGAGGCAACGGTCCCCGTGCGCGATGAACCGCAGGCCACTTCGCCGGACCGCATCCGACCAGGCCCCCGCCCGCATCGGGCAGCTGAATCAGTCCACAAAGCATTCACAAGGAGAACTCGATGCCCATCGATCCGAAAGTCGCCCTCGGCGCGGAACTCCCGAGCCGGGAGTTCGCTTGGACGCCGTCGGATGTGCAGCTGTACCAGCTGGGGCTCGGAGCGGGTACGCGCTGGACCGATACCGCCGAACTGCGCTACCTCGACGACCGCACACCGCAGGTGCTGCCGACCTTCGCCACCGTGGCGGCCACCTTTCACGACACCGAACCGCCGAAGGTCAAATTTCCGGGCATCGATATCGACCTGGCCAAGGTGGTGCACGGCCATCAGGAGGTCGAGGTGCACCGCCCGATTCCGGCCGCCGGCAAGGCGAGCAGCACCGGACGCATCACCGAACTGTGGGATAAGGGTTCGGCCGCCGTCGTGGTGCAGGAGCAGACGGTCACCGGTTCCGATGGCGAACCGCTGTGGACCGCCCGCTCATCCATCTTCGCCAAGGGCGAGGGCGGCTTCGGCGGCGAACGCGGCCCCAGCACCAAGACCGAACTCCCCGACCGCGCGCCGGATTTCGACGTCACCACGCCGACACTCCCGCAGCAGGCGCTGCTGTACCGCATGTGCGGTGACCGCAACCCACTGCATTCGGATCCCGAATTCGCCCGCGCCGCGGGCTTCCCCAACCCGATCCTGCACGGCCTGTGCACCTACGGCATCGTCTGCAAGACGGCCACCGACACCGTGCTGGATTCGGATGCGAGCCGGGTCACCGGATTCCGCGCGCGCTTCGCGGGCGTGCTGTATCCGGGCGAGACCATTCGCACCCGGATCTGGCGCACTGACGGCGAACTCGTCATCGCGGCCACGGTCGTGGAACGCGAGGACGCACCGGTGCTGGGCGAGGTCATCCTGCGCTTCGCCTGACTCCTAACCCGCGGACGCGGTGACCTCATCCGCATTGCGACGACGCACCGTGACGCCTTGGATAATCAAGGCGTACAACAGGATCACCAGGATGGGAGCCGCGATCGGCACCCAAGCCAGCCGCAGCGGGAGCAGCGCCGCGCCGACGGCCGCTGCCGCGAACGCCACCGCGCCGAGCACCGAGGGCACGGTGGTCGGCACCACGCCGACCGGCGCGGAGACGGTCGCGGTGTTCAGCAGATACGTCGTGGCCACCAATCCCGTTGCGGCGGCGGCGAGCACACCGGTGTCGGCCGCGGCGAGTACGCCGATCGCGAGGAGTACCGCCGCGACCGCGGGCAGGCGGAACCACCAGCCCGCTACCACCAGTGCGGCCGCGGGAATACCGGCCCACGGCGTCATCAGCGTCACCGCGGTCACCAGTAGGACGCCGGAGAGAACGGCCAGGAATCGGATCATCGGTGCACCCGCACGGTTCGGCGATGGTCCGGGATCAATCGCATGACCTGATCCAATCGCGCGTCTTCGGTCCAGGCGACGATATCGACGCCGATGGTACCCATATCTCGATACATCGAGGCACGCTCCAGATTCCACATTCTGGCCAGCATCGGGTCCAGATCTTCCTGGAAGGGCGTGCCGCGCAGGACATCGACGACCACGACCACATGGCCGCGCTTGCGCAGATCGATCAGCGCCAGCGCGAACTGGGTGTCCAGCAGCGTGGTGAAGGCGACGATGATCGCGCCGAGCGGGACGGCCGCATGCGGCGCAAGCGTGCCGGTGGTGGGGATGTGCTCGTCGCCGACATCGAGCACGGTGTCCACGATCCGGTAGAACTGCCGCCGCCCGATATCCGGGCGCAGCCAGCGCGGGGATTGGCCGAGGCAGACCACCGCGGTGCGATCGCCCGCCTGCAGCGTCGACTGCACCACCTGCGCCGCACCGCGCACCGACAGTTCCAGGGAGTCGGTGGCCGGACCCGGCGCCTGCTGCGAAGTGTCAACGAGCACAACCACGTCCGCGGACCGGTTGGTCAGCCGTTCGGTGACGTACAGTCGCCCGCGCCGCGCACTCACCGGCCAGTTCACGATCCGCAGCTGATCGCCGGGCGCGTAGGCGCGGATGTCGGCGTACTCCACGCCCGGCCCGTGTTTGCGGGTGAGGTGGGTGCCGAGCCGTTCGGGAAGTTCGGTGCGCGGCAACTTCATTCGCTGCGGATCGGTGATCGGGTAGACGAAAAGCTGTCCGGCGGGCAGCACCGCGGTGGCCACGGACAGTCCCGCCGGGCTGAGCGCGGAGACCCGGACGGACAGCGGATAGCGACCCCACCGGTCCGCCGTCAGGGCCAGCCGCAGCCCGGCGGGCGCCGTCCCGGAATCGATCGCCTCCTCGATCTCGATTCCGAGTCCCGCGAACTTCTCGGGCTTCAGCCGCAATAGCGCGTGACCCGATTCGACGAAGGCGGCGATCGTCGTGACGATCTCCTCGGTCTCGAAGCAGCGCAGCGTGCCGCCGCCGTCGACCTGGATCCGGGTCGATGACTGCTGCCACGGCGCGGTGGCGAGCACGCCGAGCAGCGGTGCCGCGAAAACCACCAGCTGCCAGCGGCCGAGTACCACCGCGAGCACCAGGGCCACCGCCGCGCTCACCGCGAGCATGAAGACCAGTGGCGCCGGTCGCCAACGCAATTCGGCCTCGACGGCGGTGCTCATATCTCGATGCCTGGCCCCGCCGGCCATCGGCTCGTCGCGGGTCGGCGGTCGCGCCGCGACGGCAGCGGCAGCCGCGGTCCCCTGGATGACCGGGGCTTGCTCGGTAGGTTCCGGCTGGGTCATGTCCTGCTCTGCCGCATCAGGTCACCGATGCGCGCGGAACCGGCAGACGGCGCAGCAATTCGGTGATCACGTCCTCGCCGCGGATCCGGCGCACCCACATCTCGGGACGCAGCGTGATGCGGTGCGCCATCGCCGGAACCGCCAGCGCTTTGACATCCTCCGGGATCACGTAGTCCCGCCCGAGCAGCAGCGCACGGGCCCGCGACATCTGCACCAGATCGAGTTCGGCACGCGGACTCGCGCCCACCTCTACCTGGGGATGACTGCGCGTCGCACTGGCGAGCGCGACCACATAGCCGACCACATCCGGATGCACCGTGACGAACTCGACCGACTGCCGCATCTCCATCAGCCCGTTCGCGTCCACGACCTGCACCACTTGCGGCGTCGCCGAACCGCGCTCGAGGCGGCGGCGGATCATCTGGCGTTCGTCGTTCTCCGACAGATATCCCAGCCGCAGCTGCATCGCGAACCGGTCCAGCTGCGCTTCCGGCAGCGGATAGGTGCCCTCGTACTCGATCGGGTTGTCGGTGGCCAGCACGACGAATGGCTGCGGCAGCGGGAAGGTCTCGCCGTCGATGCTGACCTGGCCCTCGGCCATCGCCTCCAGCAGCGCGGCCTGGGTCTTCGGCGGCGTCCGGTTGATCTCGTCGGCCAGCAGCACATTGGTGAACACCGGGCCGCGCCGGAAGTTGAACCGGCCCGAGGACATGTCGTAGATGGTGGAGCCGAGCAGATCGGCGGGCAATAGGTCGGGCGTGAACTGCACGCGGGTGAAGTCCAGGCCGAGCGCGGCGGCGAAGGACCTGGCGATGAGCGTCTTGCCGAGGCCGGGCAGATCCTCGATCAGGATGTGACCACCGGAGAGCACGGCGATCATGATCAACTGCAACTCATCCCGCTTGCCGACGATCACCCGGGATAGTTCCCGGAGCACCGCCTCGCTGCGCTGGATGGTCGCGTCCATCGGCATGGTCATTTGTCTACTCGCACTCGCTCAACCCACATTCTCCTAAAAACGACGCATTACATCTTCTGCAGCCGGCGCAGGATCTCATCCAGCGCCGCCCGCCCCGGTGCGGGCGTCGTCTGATCCCGCAGTGCCGAGTTGGCCGGATCGACCCAGCGCCACAATTCCGGGCCGAACTGCAGTATCCCGGCGGCCTCGGTCGCCTTGCGGTTCTTGGCGACCCGCAGACCGGTGGACAACTCGAACTCCTTGGCCAGCAGCGGACGCAGGTGCCGGTCCCAGTCGGCCCGGGTGCCGTCCGCGCGGTCGGCGAGCATTTCCGCCCTGGCATGCCAGTGCCGCAGCATTTCCGCGGGACCGTTCTCGATGTAGTCCGCCCCCGCATCGATTTTCGGGACGGTCCGGCCCGATAACGACCAGATCAGCGCCATCATGCCCAGCGCCACCGGAATTCCGGCGGCGATGAGCAATGCGCCACGGGCCTTGCCGAGGGTGATGAGCTCGATCAGCACGACCACGATCAGCGCACCGAGCACGATCGCGCGGTTCATACCATCTCTCCCTGCAGATCCGCCAAAACGATACGCAGCAGTTGTTCGGCCCGCATCCGCTGCCACTCCAGCATCGAATGCGGACTGAACCTGGCCTCCTCGAACAGCGCGACCAACTCCCGTGCCGACGCATCGTGCAGGGCGCCGCGCTCGAAGGCGCGGGCCAGCACCTCCATCGGGGTATCGGAGGCCAACGGCGCGGCCGCGCGATCGAAGGACAGGCCGCGTTCCATCGCGACATAGCAGGCGATGATCGCCTCGCGCGGATCCTGGCCCGGCGCGTTCATGGCCGCCAGACCCATCTCGGCCGCTCGGGCCAGCGAACCCGCCACCGTCGGCGCGGCCGGGGGCAGCGGCGGCGACGCGGTACGCGGCGTGCGCTTGCCCGCCATCGCGACCACGATAAGCCCGACCAACGCCACGCCGACCAATGCGATGGCGCCGATGGAGGCCAGCAGGAACGCGGTGCCGCCCAGGTGGGTCGGCGCGGTGTCGGGGGTCGGCGAACTGGTGACGACCTCCTGCGGCGTGCGGCTGGGTCCCTCCCGGGGCACCGACGACGGCACCTGCTCGCCCTCGCGACCGAAACCGACCAAGATGATCGCCGTCGCGGCCGCGACGATCAGCGAAACCAACGCCAGCGCGGCCAACAGCAGCAGGCCCGTGCGGCCGAGACGTCCGTTCCTGCGCTCGGAATGGCGGTCCACTTCCGGCATGGCCAGCGGCAGCCGGTGCTGGCTGGCGATCACTCCGGCGATCAGGATCACCACCGAAACGGTGAGCAGCACCGGCATCAGCACCACCGAGATCGCGGATGGCACCGCGCGGTGGTCACCGGAGGCATGCGCCCCGGGAATGTGGCCGCGCAGCGCGATCGCCGCACACGCCAGCAGCGTGATCAGCACGATCACGCGCGATATCGGCGCTCCCGCCCTGGCCACCTGTTACCACCACATCTGAGTACAGCTCTGAACAGGCACATAGTTACATGCCGAGTGGTCGGCTCGGGATGGAATCGAATACTTCGGATTACCTCCTCTTTATCCACGGTAGCGCGGTTTCCACCGGCAGATACGCCGGTCCGGCGCTAACCGACCGGGGCGGATTCGGGCTGCTGTAGCTCGCCGAGGCGGCTCGCGGTCCGTGCGATATCGGGGATGGCGGGGACGTCGGCCATCAGGTCCGGAAGGGGCGTTCGGGCCTCGAGGGTGAGTTCGCGATCCGCGTCGTAGAGCACGTCGATCAGGTTGACGAAGCGCATGGCCCAGTCGGGTGGGACCTCGCGCAGGGGCGGGACGTCGCACAGGGTCCAGTGCAGAAAGCGCTGTGCCAACTCGACGTAGTCCGCGGCGGCGGTGGCGGTGCCGCACAGGGCGGTGAAGTCGATGACGATCGCGGCACTGTCGACGGCGCGGGCGCGGATCTTGCGGGCGCCCACCGGAATGTCGACATCAGGTGCTGTCAGGTTGACTGCACCAGTGTCGCGGAGAAGGTAACGCCCGGCCGCGAAAGCGGTGTCCGCGCCGCCGCGCGTGCGGTAGTCGAGTGGACCATCGACCGAGACGACGTCCAAGTGCGCGACGATGCGGGCGATGGTCGGCAGGAAACGGTCGTGGAACAGCGGGTTGGGCAGCAGCTGCTCCGGCGGGTAGTTCGAGGTCACCACCAGCACGATGCGGCGGGCGAAGAGCGCATCGAGCATGCGGGCGATCAGCATCGCGTCGCCGATATCGTGCACGTGGAATTCGTCGAAGCAGACCAGTTCGGCATTGCCGAGCAGGTTGTCGATGGCCTTGTCGATGGAACCCGACTCGTGTGCCGCGGTGTGCAATTCGGCGAAGAAGTTGTGGAAGTGGAAGCGTCGCTTGCGATTCGATGCGACGCCCGCGAAAAAGCGGTCCATCAGCATCGTTTTGCCGCGGCCCGGTCTGCCGTGCAGGTAGATGCCGCGATGCCGCTTTACCGGTTGACCGCGCCGGTCGAGCAGTTCGAGCAGCCGCGTCTGGGCCCGGAGTTGATCGGCATCCAATGTGAGGTTGTCTTCCACGGCGTCCTCCTGATCCTCTACAGTTGTAGAGGATCACGCAGACGGCCGCCACGGAAGGTGATGATGTCCACAACCGACCGGCACACACTGATCGTCGATGCCGCCATCGACCTCATTGCCACCCAAGGCATTCGAGCGCTCACCCATCGCGCCCTCGATACCGCGCTCGACCTGCCCGCCGGATCGACCTCCTATTACTTCCGCACGAAACGGGCACTCATCGAAACGATCGCGGACCGGATCACCACCCGCTCCCGCGACGATTTCGTCGCCGCCGGGCTCGAAGCATCCGAAGCCGCCAATGCGACCGATATCGCCCGCGCCATCGCGATATGGCTCGATCGACTACTCGTCGAACGACGCAACCATCTACTCGTCCGGCACGCGCTCATCATCGACCTGCACGCCGATCCCGAACTGCACGATCGACTCGCGCATAGCCTGTTCTCGACCATTCGAGCCCGAGACCTGTTCCGCGCCTTGCACTTCCCCGATCCCAGCAATGCCGCCGCCGACTTCATCGCGGTCATCGAGGGAGCCGTCTTCGACCGCTTCGCGGGCGCGCGCAGCCACCACCCCGCGGGCACCCCCGATAGCGTCGATCAACTCACCCGGCTGCTGGCCCGCCACCTCGACAGCTAGCGTTTCGACCAGCCGCGCTCACTGTAGGTAGCACCGCTGAGGTAGCCACGCAGCCCTGCGGCGGGATACCCGATGAGCGAGCCCTCGGGCAGCGCCTTCAGCGGAAACCATTGCAGCTCATAGCTTTTGTCCGGTTCCCGATTAACTGGCTCCCCGCTCCAGCGCAGCGCCTCGAAGAACACCCCGAGCCGAGCCTCACGACCGGACCCGACGACATGGGCGGTATGGACATGCCGCAGATCCGCCGGATCGATAACCACCCCCACCTCCTCATACGCCTCCCGCGCCGCTGCCACAGTCGCAGACTCCCCCGCCTCCAACTTCCCCGCGGGCAAATGCCACAGCCCATCGAACTCATCGGCACTACGCCGCCTACTGAGCAGCACTTCCCCACCCCGAACGAGCAGAATATGCACGTCGACAAGATGCCGATCGGTCATCAACCCTCCTCCCGCTGCCGCTTCAACCTATATCCACAGGCGTATTCGAGAGTATGACCGCGCGCGACTCAGTTGGCGCTGAGCACCAGCCCCGACGTCGGAACACCGGTACCCGCGGTGACGAGGATGTTCTCCAAACCCTCGACAGGATTCACCGAGGTGCCGCGGATCTGCCGGACCGCCTCGGCGATTCCGTTCATGCCGTGGATATAGGCCTCGCCGAGCTGTCCGCCGTGGGTGTTGAGGGGTAGGCGGCCGCCGATTTCGATGGCGCCGTCGGCGATGAAATCCTTCGCCTCACCGCGTCCGCAGAAGCCGAGCTCCTCCAGCTGCATGAGGACGAACGGGGTGAAGTGGTCGTAGAGGATGGCGGCCTGCATATCTTCGGCGCGCAAACCGCTTTGGGCCCAGAGTTGATCGCCGACCAGACCCATTTCCGGCAAGCCGGTGAGGGCGTCGCGGTAGTAGCTCGTCATTACATATTGGTCGGCGCCGGAACCCTGTGCGGCGGCGGTGATCACGGCCGGACGCTGCGGGAGGTCGCGGGCGCGCTCGACGCTGGTGACCACGATCGCGACACCGCCGTCGGATTCCTGGCAGCAGTCGAGCAGATGCAGCGGTTCGGCGATCCAGCGTGAATTCTGGTGATCCTCGAGGGTGATCGGCTTGCCGTAGAAGAAGGCGGCCGGGTTCACCGCGGCGTGTTTGCGGTCGGCCACGGCCACTCGGCCGAAGTCCGCGCTGGTGGCGCCGTAAACGTGCATATAGCGCCGGGCGACCATCGCCACCTGGGCCGCGGGAGTCCCCAGGCCCTGTGGATAGGACCAGCCCGCATCGATACCCGAAGAGGTCGGCGCGGTGGCCAGCGCGGTGGAGAACTGGCCGAAGCGCGATACCGAACGCTCGTTGAAGGCGCGGTAGGCGACGACAACGTCGGCGACACCGGTGGCGACCGCCATGGCGGCCTGCTGGATGGTGGCGCACGCCGCGCCGCCGCCATATCCGATGTGGCTGAAGAACTTCAGCTGCGGGATGCCGACCGCGCGCGCGACCGCCGCCTGGGTGTTGGTATCCATGGTGAAGGTGGTCAGGCCGTCGACATCGGCGGGTGTCAGGCCCGCGTCGGCCAGCGCCGCGGTGACCGCCTCGGCGGCCAACCGCAATTCGCTGCGGCCGGAGTCCTTGGAGAAGTCGGTGGCGCCGATGCCGACAATGGCGGCGCGTCCGGAGATCGTATTGTCAGCGGTCATCATGGCCTCCGCAGCGCGATAACGGCTTTCGCCGTGATGTGGTCACCGAGGCTGTCGCGGCCGACGACATCGATGTGGATGTCATCGCCCTCGATGGCGGATACGGTGCCCGAGAGCGTCAGTGTGTCACCGGCATACAGCGGCACGCCCAAGCGCAGCGCGACCGACTTGACGATGGCACGCGGTCCGGCCCAGTCGGTGACGAAGCGCTGCACCAGCCCGGTATCGGTGAGGATATTGACGAAGATGTCCTTGGAACCACGAGCGAGGGCCTTGTCCCTGTCGTGGTGCACATCCTGAAAGTCCCTGGTGGCCAGGGCCGTACTGATCACAAAGGTGGGATCGGCATGGATGACCAGCTCGGGCAGCGCGGTCCCGACCTGCACTGCGGCCGGTTCGACGTAGGTCATGCGACCACCCGCCAGACCGGCAGCACGGCCTCGTCACCGAGCTTCTCGAACTCCACCTGCACCGGCAGGCCGACCTTCACATCGGCCGGGTCGATGCCGCGCAGTTCACCGAGCATGCGCACGCCCTCCTCCAATTCGACCAGCGCGACGACGAACGGCAATTGCCGCCCGGGCACTTTCGGCGCGTGATGCACGACGTAACTGAACACCTCGCCGCGCCCGGAGGCCACGACATAGTCGGTCTGCTGGGACTTGTCCTGCCAGATCGCCGGAATCGGCGGATGCCGCAGCGTGCCGTCCGGCAGGCGCTGAATCCGCAGCTCCCCGGCTTTCGTACCCTCCCAGAAGAATTCGGTATCCCAGGACACGAGCGGCTTGACCCGTTCACCCGCGGGCGCTTTCGCGGCGGTACCGGTGCCCGGCGCGAATTTCAGCAGCCGCCAGACCATTTCGGCGACCACCTCGTCGCCCACCCGCCAAGTGATCTGGAAGGTGACGAACCACCCTTCGCCGAGCGCGGTCCGCTTCGGGCCGCGGATATCGCACAGCCTGCTGGTAACCGCCACCTGCTCACCGACATTCAGGTATCGGTGATAGGTCTGCTGGCAGTCGGTCGCGACCACCGAGGTGAAGCCCGCGCTGTCCAGCAGCTCGATGACCTGGTTCGTAGGATCATCCGCCGCGCGAGAACCCCTGAGCCCGAGCATGGTCCAGACCTGGATCATGGCGGGCGGCGCCACGGCGCCGGGATGTCCGGCGGCGCGGGCGGCCGCTTCGTCGACGTAGATCGGGTTGTTGTCCCCGAGCGCCTCGACCCAGTTGTTGATCATCGGCTGGTTCACCGGGTCACGCCCGAGGCGCGGCGCGCAATCTCCCGCCGCGATGATCTTCTCTGCGGCGGCGGTAATCGCTTCCGGAGTCAGGGTTTCCGGCACGCGCGGCTCCTTGCTGTAGTCCATCTCGCGGGGTTCATCGTGGTACCCGAGGCAGTTTCAGACCGGAGGAGGCGACGAGCTCACGCATCACCTCATTGACACCGCCGCCGAAGGTCACCACCAAGTTCTGCTTGGTCCTGCGGTCGAGCCAGGTCAGCAATTCGGCGGTGGCCGGATCGGCCGGATCGCCGTAGTGCCCGACGATCTCCTCGGCGAGGCGACCGGCCTCCTGCAGCGATTCGGTGGAGTACACCTTGGTGGCCGAGGCATCGGCGATCACGGTGGCCTGGTCGCCGTCGACGGTGGCCGCGACCTGCCAGTTCAGCAGTTCGTTGAGCCGGACCATGGCGTGCATGCGGCCCAGCGAGCGGCGCACGTCGGTCTCGGCGAGCACGCCACGCGGCTGCGCCCACTCGCGCACCCGGTCGTAGAGCTGTTCGATCTTGCCGGACGGACCCAGGCTCACCCGCTCGTGATTGAGCTGGGTGGTGATCAGCTTCCAGCCCCGGTTCTCCTCGCCCACCAACATATTGGCGGGCACCCGGACATTGTCGAAGTAGGTGGCGTTGGTGTGATGTGCGCCGTCGCAGGTGATGATCGGGGTCCACGAGTAGCCGGGATCCTTGGTGTCCACGATCAGGATCGTGATACCGCGGTGCCGCGATTCGACCGAACCGGTGCGGCAGGCCAGCCAGATGTAGTCGGCCTCGTGCGCGCCGGTGGTGAAGATCTTCTGCCCGTTGACGATCCAGTCGCCGGATTCGTCGCGCACCGCGCTGGTGCGCAGCGATGCGAGATCGGTGCCCGCCTCCGGTTCGGAGTAGCCGATCGCGAAATGGATATCGCCGGAAAGGATTCCGGGCAGGAACTTCGCCTTCTGTTCCTCGGTGCCGAAGCTCTGCAGCGTCGGCCCGACCGTCAGCAGGGTGACCAGCGGTAGCGGAACATCCGCGCGCACGGCCTCATTGAAGAAGATCTGCTGTTCCATCGGACCGAAGCCCTGGCCGCCGTACTCCTTCGGCCAGCCGACCCCGAGCCAGCCATCCGCGCCCATCCGGCGCACCACCGCACGGTAGGCATCACCGTGCCGGTTGATCGCCATCTCGTCCTCCTCCTCGGGAGTCACGAGATCGGCGAAGTACGAACGCAATTCATCGCGCAGCTTGCGCTGCTCCGCGGTCAGGTCGATGAACATCTGGCCCCCAATCGATCGAGTCGGAACGATTCGCCGCCGAGCCAGCGGGCGAGGTCCTTGGCCTGTGAGTAGTAGCGGTGCATCGGGTGGGTCACATCGACCCCGAGGCCACCGTGCAGGTGATGGCATTTCTGCATGGCCGCGGGCAGTTCCGAGGCCACGGTGTAGGCGAGCACGTCGAGGTCGTCGTCGATGCGCTCCTGGTGCTGCGGCGACGAATCGGCCTGTGCCAGTGCCCAGTTCGCCGAAACGGCGGCGGTCTGCAGGGTCCGCGAGACGACGTACACGTCCGCGATCTGCTGTGCCACGGCTTGGAATTCGGCGAGCGGCCGGTTGAACTGGTGGCGGGTCCGCAGATGTTCTGCGGTCAACACCAGCGCACCCTTGAGCAGTCCATCCGCGGTCGCACCGATCGAGGCGACGGCCAACCGGTGTAGTTCACCGATGCCGCCGGGCAGCAGTTGCTCGGCGGGAATCTCGACCCCGTCGAGGCGCACCGTACATTCGGGAATCCCGCCGGATACCGGCGACGGCGTCAGAGTGAGCCCGGCGGCATCCGAATCCACGAGTGCGATACCGGAATTCGTCGGGATCAGCAGCCAGCGCGCCTGCTCCGCATATGGCACGGCCACCTTGTGCCCGGTGATGCGCACGGTGTCTCCATCGGAGACGGCCGTGGTCTCGGGTTTGACGACGAAGGGGTTCGCGGGCTCGCTCAGGGCGGCGGTGAGCACCGCACCCTTCGCGACCTCTGGATAGACCCGCTCGGCGACGCTGTCGGGCAACGCGGCCAGCAGCGGCAGTAGCCCGAATCCGAGGGTCGGCAGGGCGGGCACCGCCACCGCGTCGGTGGCCAGTTCGGTCAGCAGGACCGAGACCTCCGGCAGGCCCATGCCGTCACCGCCGAAACGCTCCGGCAGCGCGAGCGAGAGCAGTCCGGTCTCGATCAGACTCGGCCACAGCTCGATATCGCGTGCCGGTTCACGCTCCAGCAAACTCACGACGACCTCGGCAACGGCGTCCTGGCCCTCGTCCCTGGTGAAGTCCACGCTTTAACTCCAGTCTCGACTAGCTGTCCGTGTCGCGGGGTAGTCCGAGGATTCGCTCACCAGCCACGGTCAACAGAATCTGCTCGGTGCCACCTGCGATCGACAAACAACGTGTGAGCAGGAACTCCTTTACCACCTCGGAGTCCTGCGCAGCGGTTGGACCTGCCGTCTCCATCGCGAATTCGGCAACGGCCTGGCGATGCCGGACACCGACGAGCTTGCGCACGCTGCTCTGCGCTCCCGGATCACCGCCCGCCAGCATCCGGACCGCGGCTCGCTGTTCCAGCAGCAATCCAGCGATCGCATCGGCGACGAAGCCTCCGAGCCGATCGTTCAACAGCTCCGCACCCGGCCCGGTGGCGGGCAGTTTGGCGATGAGCTCCTCGAGCACCGGCCCGATCCCGTTGCCGCCCATGGCGACCCGTTCGGTCGACAGGGTGGAGCGGGCGATCTTCCAGCCGTTGTTCAGCGCGCCGACCAGACACTCGTCGGGCACGAAGACGTCGTCGAGGAAGACCTCGCTGAAGCGCGCCTCACCGGTGATCTGCACCAGCGGACGCACCTCGAGCCCCGCGCTGCGCATATCGACCAGGAAGTAGCTGATGCCGCGATGCTTCGGGGCGTCGGGATCGGTGCGGGCCAGGCAGATCGCCCAGTTCGCCCGGTCGCCCAGCGACGTCCACACCTTCTGCCCGCGCAGCACCCAGCCGCCCTCGACCCGCTTGGCCGTGGTGCGCAGCGCCGCCAGATCCGAACCGGCCTCCGGCTCGCTGAACAGCTGACACCAGATCACCTCGCCACGTAGCGTCGGCCAGGCGAATCGGTCGATCTGCTCCTGGGTGCCGTGTTGCAGCAGGGTCGGAATGGCCCACCCGCCGATCGCCAAGTCGGGTGACTCGAGACCCGCGCGACGCAGTTCCTCCGAAATCACCAGGCCCGTCATGGGATTCGCGCCACGGCCGTACGGCGCGGGCCAGTGCGGCATGGCGAGCCCGGCGTCGACCAACGCATTGCGCTGCTGGTCGACGGGCAGCGCCGCGATCGCGGCGACCTCGGCGGCCAGTTCGTTGGCGCTGCTGTCATCGACCTCGACACCATCGGCGGCGAACACCCGGTCCGCACCGGTGGTCCGGCGCTGCCCCGCACGGGTGAGCTCGGTGACCCTGGCCCGCCAGTGCGCCGATCCGCCGAGCAACTGCCGCAATGCGGTGGCCCGGCGCAGGTAGAAGTGCGCGTCGTGCTCCCAGGTGAAGCCGATGCCGCCGAGCACCTGGATGCAGTCCTTCGCGGTCTCGACCGCGGCGTCCAGCGAGATCGCGGCGGCGATCGCGGCCGCGATCGGCAGCTCCGCACCGCCCTCGTCGACGGCGGCCGCGGCATCGGCCGCGACGGAGCGGATCAGCTCGGCGCGGCAGAGCATCCAGGCGCAAATGTGTTTGAGCGCTTGGAAAGACCCGATCTTGCGCCCGAATTGCTCACGCACCTTGGCATATTCGACCGCGGTCTCCAGGCACCAACCCGCCACACCGGCGAGTTCGGCGGAAACCAGCACCGCCAGCAGGTCTTCCACAGCATGCGGAGACTCGAACACCCGGTCCGCGGGCACCCGCACCTCGGCACAGTGCACACGCGCCAGTGGCGTACTCGGGTCAGCGGGCGAGAGCGCTTCGATGCGCAGCCCCGGCGCATCGGGCCCGATCACACACCAGCGCAACCCATCCGGCGTTTGCACCGGCACCAGTACCGAGGTGTCCGGCGCGGCGCCGAGCACCGAATCCCAGATACCCGTGAGCAACAACTCACCGGACGCGGCCGGTACGCTGACGACGGCTCCGACAACGAAGTCGAGCGCGACACCGCACGGCATATCCTCGGCGAGGGCGCCGGCGGTAATCAGGTTCGCCAATGCGGTGGACAGCACCGGCCCGCCGACCAGGTCGTGGGCCGCCTGCTCGACCAATACGGCGAGGTCGGCAACCGATCCGCCGTGGCCACCGGCCTGCTCGGCAACGGCGACCCGGAAAATCCCGAAGTCGGCCAACGCGGGCCAATAGGCACGCCAGAAGTCCGCCGGGTCGTCCCGCATTGTTGCAATTGGACGCACCGATCCGGCCCATCCGCGCATCGACTCCTGAACGGCTTTATGCTCGTCAGTGGTGGCGATGGTCACAGTCCGTACCGCCTTTCCGGCGTGACTCCCACACCTAGAACATGTTCTAATATCCTAGCTGGGCGGAAGTCAAGAGACGACCCAGGCCCGTTGCCGGAATGCGCATGCACCCGACGCGATACGACAGTGCAGGAAAGGACTCTCATCAATGGCCAGTCCCTCCCGATCGCAGCCAGCCGATTCGAATGCGGCGGGGCGAGCGTCGGCTACCGCGACGGTCACGACGCTCAGCGAGGACGAGCTGAGTTCGGCCGCGCAGCGGGAACGGCGTAAGCGAATTCTGGATGCGACCCTCGCACTGGCCTCCAAGGGCGGCTACGACGCGGTGCAGATGCGCGCGGTGGCCGAGCGCGCCGATGTCGCGGTCGGAACGCTGTACCGGTATTTCCCGTCCAAGGTGCATTTGCTCGTCTCCGCGCTGTCGCGGGAATTCGAGCAGATCGAGGGCAAACGCAAGCCGCTTGCCGGGCAGACGCCGAATGAGCGCATGCACCTGCTGCTGACCCAGATCACCCGGATGATGCAGCGCGATCCATTGCTCACCGAGGCGATGACTCGCGCGTTCATGTTCGCCGACGCATCGGCGGCGGCCGAGGTCGACCGGGTCGGCAAGGTGATGGACCGGGTTTTCGCAAGGGCCATGAACGACGGCGAACCCACCGAACGCCAGCTGGCGATCGCGCGGGTAATAAGCGATGTCTGGCTGTCGAATCTGGTGGCCTGGCTGACCAGGCGCGCCTCGGCGACCGATGTCACCGAGCGCCTGGAACTGACCGTGGATCTGTTGCTCGGCGACAACGGCGGTGCCAAGTAGCACCTTCAGCTCACATTCAGCAATCGACCGGCGGACCGACCGGTCCTGTGGTGCACGACGACTGGGAGCGAACGTGAGCCTGCACACGCTGGACGTTTGACTAAAAATCCGTCAGCTGGGCAGATCTAGTACGGGAGGCCGCTTGACGCGTGCGCAATCATGCGCACGCCAACCGGCGCGCTTCGGTGCGGCAAATTCAACACAGTATTGTCACGCGTGCCCCTGAAAAAACTCCTCCGATCACTAGGTTGGATGCGTGAGCGCACAGGATCTGCCACTGGAACTTCGCCGTGCATTGTCGACGGTCGCGCGCGTGCCACGGCTTTTGGTCGCATCGGACTACGACGGGACGATCGCGCCCATCGTGTCCGACCCGGCCAAAGCTTTTCCGCACCGGGAATCGGTAAGCGCGCTACGAGCGCTCGCCGGACTTACCGGCACGACCGCCGCCGTGATCTCCGGCCGTGCCCTGCGAGATCTCGCGGCATTGTCGCGCCTGCCGGTCGAGGTGCAACTGATCGGTAGTCATGGCTCGGAATTCGATGTGGGTTTCGTACACGCCATCGACAACGATGCCAAACAACTCCTGGTAGAGGTGCAGACCAGTCTGTTGCAGATCGCCGCGGAGAATCCCGGCGCCAGCGTCGAGCTCAAACCGGCCAGCGTCGCGCTGCACGTGCGCAATGCGAGTCCGGAAATCGGATTGCGCGCGCTGAAGGCGGTCCGGCTCGGCCCGGCCTGCTGGGTCGGTGTGCAGGTGACCGAGGGCAAGTCGGTTATCGAACTCGCGGTGATCCAGACCGATAAGGGAGTCGCGCTCGATACCGTCCGGCATCAGGAGGGCGCCTCGGCCGCGGTGTTCTTCGGCGATGACGTCACTGACGAAAAGGCCTTCCGGATGCTGTCCGGCCCCGATGTCGGCATCAAGGTCGGCGAGGGTGAGAGCCTGGCCAAGTACCGGGTGGACAGCACCGAGGCCGTCTCCTGGGCGCTGGCCTTCCTGCTCGAGGAGCGGCGCACCTGGCTGGCCGGTGCGAGCGCGCCGCGCATCGAGCGGCTGAGCATGTTGGCCAGTCCGCGTTCGGTGGCGCTGCTGACTCCCGACGCGACCGTCACCTGGTTCTGCCATCCGGAACCGGATTCGGCCGCGGTCTTCGCGCATCTGCTCGGCGGACCGCAGGCGGGGCACTTCACCATCGAACCGGAACGCCCCGGCCTGCCGCTCTCGCAGCGCTACATCGACGGCACCATGACCGTCGAAACCCGTTGGGCCAGTCTGCAAGTGGTGGACTATCTGCCGCATGACGTGGCGCCGACCCGCACCGACCTGACCCGGGTGATCACCGGCGACGCGAAGGCCGTCGTAACCTTCGCGCCCCGACCGGAATTCGGCCAGGTGCCGGTTGGCATCGAATGCGAGCCGACCGGCCTGCGCGTGGTCGGCACCAATGATCCGATCGTGCTGCGTTCCCCAGGCGTGCAATGGGAGATCCTGTACGACGGCATGCACGGCTCCGCGCGCGCCGTCGTGGATCCGTCGCACGGTCCGATCGTGCTGGAAATGCGCTGCGGTACACAGGATCTCGCGCCGGCCATGAGCAGCGAGCCGGAGCGGCGCAGGGACGCCGAGGACTACTGGGCGAAGTGGGCGGCGAAACTGCAACTGCCGCCGCTGAAGCCGGATCTGATGAAGCGTTCCGCGCTCACCCTGCGCGGACTCGTGCACGCGCCGTCGGGTTCGATCCTGGCCGCGGCCACCACCTCGCTGCCGGAAGATATTGGCGGCGTGCGCAACTGGGACTACCGCTACTGCTGGCTGCGCGACGCCTCGCTGACCGCACAGGCACTGGTTTCACTCGGCTCGCTGACCGAGGCCGAGGAATTCCTCGGCTGGGTGCACCGAGTCCTGGAAACGCTGCCCGGCCCGGAGCGCCTGCACCCGCTGTACACGCTCTACGGCGAGACCCTGCCGCCCGAGGCATCGATCGACCAGCTACCCGGCTATGCCGGATCGCGTCCGGTCCGCGTCGGCAACGCCGCGAATATGCAGGTGCAGTTGGATGTTTTCGGTCCGATCGTCGACCTCATCGCATCGCTGGCGCACGGCCGCGAGGAGAAGGGCCTGACCGATCCGGCCAAGGCGCTGCCGGACGCCGACTGGGAGCTGGTGCACGCCATGGTCTCCGCGGTGCAGCGGCGCTGGCAGGAACCCGACCACGGCATCTGGGAGATCCGCGGTAATCCGCGCCACCACGTGTACTCGAAGGTGATGGGCTGGCTGACCGTGCACCGCGCGATCACGCTGGCGCAGCGCTTCGAGCGTCAGATCGACCCGACCTGGATCACGTTGCGCGAGACCATCTCCGACGAGGTGAAGACCAAGGGCTGGAACGAAGAGGTCCAGTCCTACACCGCCGCCTACGACGGCACCGATCTGGACGCGGCCACCCTGCATATCGGCCTCAGCGGTCTGATCGAACCGTCGGATCCGCGCTTCGCGGCGACCGTGGTGGCCACCGAGGCGGAGCTGCGCAGCGGCTCGACCGTGTACCGGTACCACCACGACGACGGCCTGCCCGGCGGCGAGGGCGGCTTCCACCTGTGCGCGGCCTGGCTGGTCGAGGCGTATCTGCTGATCGGTAAGCGCTCCGATGCCGAGGCGCTGTTCGCGCAGCTGGTCGATGTCGCCGGACCGACCGGTCTGCTCAGCGAGGAGTACGACCCGGTTGCCGAGCGCTCGCTCGGCAACCATCCACAGGCCTACAGCCATCTGGGCCTGCTGCGTTGTGCACAGCTGCTGGGCAAGCCGGTGGAAGCGCTCGTCTGAGCCGACCACCGCATACTTCCGGGCCCGCGAACCGATCGGTTCGCGGGCCCGGCCGCGTTCCGACCCGAAGTTACGCAGCTCGGGCGCCGAAGTGATGCAGCGAACATCGACTCGTGCCGAGCAGGGCCTGCTGCTAAAGTTCAAATGGTAACGATTTCCATTATGATCTAGAGCACGCTCAGATCCGCCGCACTGCCAGGAGTACCCCGCGCGTGAGCACACGAATTGCCGTCAGATTCGCCGGTATCGCCGTGGGGGTGGCCACCGTTGTCGCGCTCACCGCATGCGGTAGTTCGAAGGATTCGGATAAGCCCACTGTCGTCGCCTCCACCAACGTCTGGGGCGATATCGCCGCGGCCATCGCAGGTCCGGATGCCTCGGTGACCTCGCTCATCACCTCCGCCGACCCGCATTCGCACGAGACCTCGGCCGTGGAGTCGGCCAAGATCAGCGACGCCGACTTGATCGTCTTCAATGGCGGCGGCTACGACGAGTTCATCGAGAAGGCGATCCAGGGCAAGGACAAGCGCACCGTCGAGGCGTTCGAATCCCGCACCGATAAGAGCGACGAGAACGAGCACGTCTTCTACGATCCGAGCACGGTGAGCACGGTCGCCGACCGGATCGCGAGCACCCTCGGCGAGCTCGACTCCGCGCACGCCGCGGCCTACACCGACCGCGCCGCCGCATTCAAGACAAAGCTGACCGCGATCAGCGCCATCGCCACCAAGATCGCCAGCGAGCACCCGAAGACCCCCGTGTTGCAGACCGAACCGCTGGCGCACTACCTGCTCGTCGCCGCCGGGACCCGAGATCTGACGCCGCACGAGTTCCAGGAGGCGATCGAGCAGGAGACCGATCCGGCCCCCGCCGCCGTCGCCGCCACGCAGGATCTGCTGACCGGTAAGAAGGTGCGCGCGCTGATCTACAACATCCAGACCCAGGACAAGATCACCAAGGACCTACGCTCGCTCGCGCAGTCGAATGGTCTACCCATCGTCGAGGTGACCGAAACCCTGCCCGACGGTGTGGATTACATTCAGTGGCAGACCAAGAACGCCCAGGCGCTGGCCGCGGCGCTGGTCTGATCGATGACAGCATCGCGCAGCGATTCGATGAGGAGTGGTGGCCGGGTGACGGGTGGGCCCATGGGAGCACCGCTGACCGAAGACACCGACACGGTGCAGCGGCGGTCGTCCGATATCGGCTCAGCCGCCGTAAAGCTCGATGCCGCCGGCCTGGCATTCGGCGAACGCAAGCTCTGGCAGGGACTGGATCTCGAGGTGGCGCCGGGTGAATTCGTCGCGGTCCTCGGGCCGAACGGGTCCGGCAAAACCTCGCTGCTGAAGGTGCTGCTCGGCCAGCTCGCGCTCAGTTCGGGCACCGCCGAGATCGCGGGCGGACCCGCACGCGCGGGCAATCCCGATATCGGCTATGTGCCGCAACAGAAGACGATCGATGCCGGTGTCCAACTGCGCGGGGTCGACCTGGTCGGGCTCGGCGTGGACGGGCACAACTGGGGGCTCGGACTGCGCCGCCGTGCCGAGCGCAAGCGCAAGGTCCGCGCCGCCATCGCCGATGTGGGCGCGGAGAAATTCGCTTATGCGCCACTGGAATCCATGTCCGGCGGCGAACAGCAGCGGCTGCGGGTCGCCCAGGCGCTGGTCGGCGATCCCAAGGTGCTGCTCTGCGATGAACCGCTGCTCAGCCTCGATCTGGCCAATCAGCGGCTGGTATCGGAGTTGATCGATCGACGCAGGCGAACTCACGACACCGCAGTGCTTTTCGTGACGCACGAGATCAATCCGATTCTGCCGCTGGTGGATCGGGTGCTGTACCTGGTCGACGGGAAGTTCCGGATCGGCACGCCCGATGAGGTGATGACCTCGGAGGTGCTCTCGCAGCTGTATCAGACCGAGGTCGATGTGCTGCGGGTGCGCGGGCGACTGGTCGTCGTCGGCACCGGCGACACCATGGACGCACTCGGCGCCGCCGGGGCCCAACACTGCCACGGCGCGACGCTTTCCGATGAGCTGCCCGAGTCGAGTGGGGTTCGTTCGTGATCGACAAGCTATCGGACGTCATCTCGAAGATGCTCGACTTCTCCACCACCGCGAATCTGCTGTCCTACTCGTTCGTACAGCAGGCCGTGCTCGCCGCCGCGCTGCTCGGACTGCTGGCCGGTGTGATCGGACCGTTGATCATCAGCAGGCAGATGTCGTTCGCCGTGCACGGCACCAGCGAGCTATCGCTGACCGGTGCGGCGGCGGCATTGCTCGCCGGAATCGGTGTCGGGCTCGGCGCGATCGTCGGCTCGGTGGTGGCGGCGGTGCTGTTCGGACTGCTCGGAACCAAGGCCAGAGAACGCGATTCGGTGATAGCGGTGGTGCTGTCGTTCGGGCTCGGGCTCTCGGTGCTGTTCCTGTGGCTCGGTCCAGAACGCGCCGGTTCGAAGTTCTCGCTGCTCACCGGTCAGGTGGTCAGCGTCGGCTACAGCGGACTCACCCTGCTGCTGACCTGCACCGTGCTGGTGCTCGCCGTGCTCGCGGTGGTCTACCGGCCGCTGCTGTTCGCGAGTTCGGATCCCGAAGTCGCACTGGCGCGCGGCGTTCCGGTCCGGGCCCTCTCGGTGGTGTTCGCGGTCATGCTCGGCATCACCGCGGCCTTCGGAGTGCAGATCGTCGGAGCACTGCTGGTCCTCGCCCTGCTCATCACCCCCGCGGCCGCGGCGGCACAGCTGACCGCGAATCCGGTCCGCGCCACGGTGCTCGCGGTGCTCTTCGCGGAAACCGCCGCAGTCGGCGGCATTCTGCTGTCACTCGCCCCCGGCGTCCCGGTCTCCACCTTCGTCACCACCATCTCCTTCACCATCTACCTGATCTGCCGCATCATCGGCCCCCGCCGCCGCCGAGCCGCCCGCATGCACTGACCCACCCCAATGCCGCGCAGAACCCTGCGCGGCGCGCCATCTTGTGCACTGGAGCGTCCTGAGCACACCACCCGCGCCCGCTGCCACAAGCCGGTATCGCGCACGAATTTGCCCGCCGCCAGTGAATTGCCGGGCAAATCGTGCGGCGGCGTGCCAATTTGTGCGCGGCGCTCAGAAAGCCGGGCCAGGTGCTCGCGCATTGGCGAACACCTGGGCAGCGGATCACGCGGCCAGGAGGGTGAACAGGACGATGATCGAACCGCCGAAGACGGTGGCGTGGCGGAGGTTCTGCAGGTAGGGCATCACCCAGCGGGGGAAGGCGTTCTCGGCGGCGGCGAGGAAGGCCTCGACGTCGATGCGGGCCAGTTCCGGATCGCACTTGCGGGCGAAGGCGGTCTGGATGGTCTTGGCGGCGGTCAGGTTGCTGTACAGGATTACGCCGTTGCCGAGCAGCACCAGCACCTGGAAGATCCAGGACAGCGTTGGGCCCCAGTCGTTGCCCGCCAGGTTCAGCACGGCCAGCGTGGTCACCACCAGGGCAATACCGACCGGCGCCCAGGTCTCGTGACCGCCCGCGTCGAATCGCATGCCGTTCTCCTCGAGGACGGCGGGGCGCACACCCTGTCTGGTCAGCTCGGCGTCGGCGGCGGCCTTGGCGGCGGCGCCGTAGCGGTGCCGCACCAGCGGGATGCTGACGAAGGCGAGGGCGATCAGCAGCTGGGCGACGGCGGCGATGGTCATCATTTGCGGGTTCTCCTCATCGGGTTGTCCTCGAGAGCCGGTGGGCTTCCCGTGCTCGATGACCGAACGATGTCCGGCGACGCTGACAGCGCGCTGACGTCTCATACCCCCGCGCTGACATCAGGTATCAGCGCAGGTCAGCAAGGCCAGGACCAGCAGTGGAATGCTTTTGAGGGCAACCGCCGTCAGTCAGTGGCACCGGGTTTCGTATGCTCGACCCACTCGCCCCTCGAACGAATGGTGACCAATGATCGACTTCACGATTCCCGCCGAACTCGCCGCCGAACGCGACCGGGTCCGCCGGTTCGTCATCGACAAGATCGTCCCCTTCGAGCGCGATCCGCGCCTCACCTCGCACGGCCCCACCGACGAACTGCGTCAGGAACTCGTCGAGCTGGCCCGCGCGGAAAAACTGCTGACGGTGCAGGCCCCGGAAGCCCTCGGCGGGCGCGGCCTCACCCACATCGAGCAGGCGGTGATCTACGAGGCGGCGGGCTGGTCCACCCTCGGCCCGGTCGCCATGAACTGCGCCGCACCGGATGAGGGCAATATGTTCCTGCTCTCCAAGATCGCCAACCCGGAGCAGGTCGAACGCCACCTCGCACCCGCGGTCGCCGGTCACCGGCGCACCGTTTTCGCGATGACCGAACCGGACGGCGCGGGTTCGGATCCGAATCAGCTGGCCACCGAGGCCGTCTTCGACGGCGAGAACTTCACCATCAACGGCCGCAAATGGCTCATCACCGGCGCGGACGGCGCGAAGACCTGGATCATCATGGCCCGGGTCGCGCCGAACCCGCATGTGCCCGACGGCCCGACGCTGTTCCTGACCGATGGCGACCAGCCCGGCATCATCATCGAACGCACCATGAACACCATGGACCGCAACTACGTCGGCGGCCACGGTGTGGTGCGCTTCGAGAATCTGGTGCTGCCCAAGGAGGCGCTGCTCGGCGAAACCGGCCAGGCGCTGCGCTACGCCCAGCTGCGGCTCGCGCCCGCCCGGCTCACCCACTGCATGCGCTGGCTCGGCGCGGCCGAACGCGCCCAGTCCATCGCGGTCGAATACGCCAGGACCCGCACCGCCTTCGGTAAACCGATCGGCGACCACGAGGGCGTGTCGTTCATGCTCGCCGACAACGAGATCGCACTGCACCAGTGCCGCCTCACCATCTGGCACGCCTGCTGGCTGATGGACCAGGGCGAGAAGGCCAGGCACGAGAGCTCGATCGCGAAGGCATTCGTCTCCGAGGAACTGTTCAAGGTCACCGACCGCTGCGTCCAGGTACTCGGCGGCATCGGCATCAGCGATGAAACCGTGGTCGAAATGATCTTCCGGGACATGCGCGCCTTCCGCCTCTACGACGGCCCGACCGAAGTCCACAAATACGCCATCGGCCGCCATGTCCTGCGTGCCTGAGGTAGGACTTTCGGCCCGACCAACAGTCGTCCCGGTCGACTAACATGCCTGGCATGAGTTCGGAACTGCTCGTCGATGTCTCCGCGGGCATCGCCGTCCTCACGCTCAATAGACCCGCTCAACAGAATGCCGTCACCCCGGCAATGGCCGCCGAACTGAGTGCGGCGCTGCAGCGTTGCGATACCGAGGATGCGATCCGCGCGGTCGTCATCACCGGCACGGGACAGGCGTTCTGCGCGGGTGCCGATCTGTCCAACCGGGTGGGTGATGTCAGCGCCACCATCGATCCGCCGCCGTGGCGGGTGCGCAAACCGGTGATCGCGGCGGTGAACGGCCATGCGGTCGGCATCGGACTCGCACTGGCCCTGCAATGCGATCTGCGGTACATGGCGCGTGATGCGGTGTACGGCCTGAATCAGGTGCGCCGCGGCGTGCTCGCCGACGGCTACGCGCACTGGACGCTGCCGCGGCTGGTCGGCATGGCCAATGCCGCGGACATCATGCTGACCGGTCGCACCTTCGACGGCGACGAGGCCAAGGCGATGGGCCTGACCAATGGCTGCCTGCCTGGAGGCGAGGTGCTGCCGACGGCGCTGGCCATCGCCCACGACCTCGCGAACGGGGCGGCGCCGCTACCGGTCGCGCTGTCGAAGCGGCTGCTATGGGAGGGCCTGGGCATGAGCCCGGCGATGGTCGGGCAGTTGGAGACCGAGCTGAACGCCCACGTCAGCAAGAGCATCGACGGCGGCGAGGCGATGGCGGCCTTCCGAGATCGCCGCCAGCCCAACTGGACCGGCAGCATCAGCCAGGAATGGCCCGCCTGGGACGACCAGGGCGAACACGAACGCCCCAGCCTGGATTGACCTAGGCCCGGCCGCCGAGCAGGATCAGCAGGAAAACCACCGCCATGCAGGTCATCAGGACCGTGCCGATGATGCCGAGGGTGTACCCGACGAGCACCTGCGCGCGGCCACCGTAACCGCCGTAGGAATCGTCGATCTGGTCGAGCGCACGTTTGCCGAGCGCCCACGCCAACGGCCCCAGCGCGCCGCAGCAGAACAGACTCGCCGCGCCGAGCGCCAGCACCGCCGTCGCATGCGGATGCTCGATCGTCTCCTTCGGAGCCTGGTTCGGGATGACCACGTATCGAATTCTACGGGGCCGGAGTCGATTTGCGGTTCAACCGCAGCCGCTGATTCGCCGTCGAACCCGGCCCGCCGGTTCGCAGCACGCCCGACCACACGCGCGGGCGTTCGCATCCGGGCAGGTCCCGGCGGATATCGCCGGACGGCACTTGTCCTTTCATGACTGCCCATCCGCGATTGCGCATGTGGTG
Source organism: Nocardia nepalensis (assembly GCF_048910785.1). NCBI lineage: Bacteria > Bacillati > Actinomycetota > Actinomycetes > Mycobacteriales > Nocardiaceae > Nocardia > Nocardia nepalensis. The sequence goes on from NZ_JBKBET010000038.1 coordinate 383,243, forward strand.
TCACCAAGCAGCGTGTGGCGTCACTCGAGGCGGCGGCGGACCGCGGCAACCAGTACTGCGATCAGATGCGGCGCTGGCGTGCGATTTCGGAGAGCACGACGCCCGCCGCGACGGACGCGTTCAGCGATTCCACCGGCCCGGCCATCGGGATGCCGATGATCGAATCACAGGTCTCCCGAACCAGCCGGGACAGTCCCTTGCCCTCCGAACCGACCACGATCACGGTGGGGATGCGGCCGTCGAAGTCATCGAGGGTGGTGTCGCCACCCGCGTCGAGACCGACGATCTGGAACCCCTGCGAGGCCCAATCCTTCAGCGTGCGAGTCAGATTCGTCGCGCGGGCGACCGGGAGCCGGGCCGCGGCACCGGCGCTGGTACGCCAGGCGACCGCGGTGACGCTCGCGCTGCGCCGCTGCGGAATCAGCACACCCTGGCCACCGAAGGCGGCCACCGAGCGGATCACCGCACCGAGATTGCGCGGATCGGAGATATTGTCCAGCGCAACCAGCAGGGCGGGTTCGGCCGAATCCCGTACCCGCGCAACCAGATCATCCGGATGGGCGTACCGGTACGGCGGCACCTGCAGTGCCACACCCTGATGCAGCCCATTGGCGCTCAACCGATCCAGATCGGTGCGCGGCACCTCGAGAATGGAGATGCCCGCATCGGCGGCCATTTTCACGCTCTCGGTCAGCCGCTCGTCGTTCTCGGTACCCAGCGCGACGTACAGCGCGGTCGCCGGCACACCGGCACGCAGACATTCGACCACCGGATTGCGGCCGAGCACCATCTCCGGACCGTCGTCGGTCTTGCGCCCGGCCGGACGAGCACCGCCGCCGCGCGGGCCCGGCCTGCCCTGGGCCGCGGCCTTCGCCTTGGCCGCCGCCCGCTTGGCCGCGGGATGTTTGGTCCGCGCCTCGGCGGGCGGGGTCGCACCGCGCGGCTCCAGTCCGCGCCTGCGCTGTCCACCCGAGCCGACGACGGCGCCCTTCTTGGTGCCGCCCTTACGAATCGCGCCTCGACGCTGTGAGTTTCCTGCCATCAGTTCGCCTTTCCACGCTGTACCGCGCCCGGCGAAAGCTGCGCTGCGCCCAGCGACCATTCCGGACCCTGTGGGGTATCGGTCACTTCGATTCCGGCGGCCTGCAACCGGTCGCGCGCCGCGTCGGCACTCGCCCAGTCCTTGGCGGCGCGCGCCTGCTGGCGGCGGTCGAGTTCGGCGCGCACCAGGACGTCCAAGGCGTCCAGCGCGACCGAGTTGTCCTCCGGGGTGTACCACTGCGGATCGAACGGGCAGACGCCGAGGATGTTCAGCATGGCCCGGACCTGTCCGGCCAGCTCGACCGCCTCATCGATCGCGCCCGACTCCAGCGCCTTATTGCCCTCGTGCACCACCCGGTGCACCTCGGCCAGGGCCCGCGGAATCGCCAGATCGTCGTCGATCGCCTCGGCGAACGCGTCGGTCCACTTGCCGACCGCGATCTTCCCGGCGCGCTCGGCCACCCGGTGCACGAACGCCTCGATCCGCTGATACGAGGCCGCGGCGTCGTAGAGTGCCTTATCCGAGTACTCCAGCATGGACCGGTAGTGCGCGCTGCCCAGGTAGAACCGAAGTTCAACGGCCCGAACCTTTTTCAGCACATTCGGCACCGAGAGCACATTGCCCAGCGACTTGGACATCTTCTCGCCGCCCATGGTCACCCAGCCGTTGTGCAGCCAGTACCGCGCGAATCCGTCGCCGGCGGCCTTGGACTGGGCGATCTCGTTCTCGTGGTGCGGGAAGACCAGATCCATTCCGCCGCAATGGATATCGAATTCCGAGCCGAGGTAGAACTCGGCCATCGCGGAGCATTCCAGATGCCAGCCGGGACGACCCGGCCCCCACGGCGACGGCCAGGTCGGCTCGCCCGGTTTGGCGGCCTTCCACAGCGTGAAGTCGCGCGGATCGCGCTTGCCCTCGCCGGCGCTCTCGCCCTGGTGCACGTCATCGAGTTTGTGCCCGGACAGGCTGCCGTACTCCGGATAGCTGACCACGTCGAAGTAGACGTTGCCCGCGGAGGCATAGGCGTGCCCGCGTTCGATCAACCGCTGCATCAGGTCGATCATCTGGGTGATGTGGCCGGTCGCGCGCGGTTCCACCGAGGGCGGCAGCACGCCGAGGGTTTGGTAGGCGTTGTCGAAGGCGCGCTCGTAGGTCGCGCCCCACTCCCACCACGGCCTGCCCGCCTCGGCGGCCTTGGTCAGGATCTTGTCCTCGATATCGGTGACATTGCGAATGAACCACACGTCGTAGTCGTGCGCGAGCAGCCAGCGCCGCAGCACGTCGAACGCGACTCCGCTGCGCACATGGCCGATGTGCGGTTCACCCTGCACGGTGGCGCCACACAGGTACACCGAGGCACGGCCGGGGACCAGTGGCGCGAAATCGCGCATGGTCCGCGTGTCGGTGTCAAAAAGGCGCAGAGTCACGGAAGTCGATCCTAGCTGGTAGATAAGGCCGTTCACGGAGCGGCTCAGGTCGGCGGGAGCTGGATCAGCGACAGGCCTGTAGCAGGGCGGTAGCCACAGCGGCCACGCCCTCGCCGCGGCCGGTCAACCCGAGGCCGTCGGTTGTGGTGCCCGACACCGAGACCGGGGCGCCGAGCAGCTCGCCGAGCACCTGCTGGGCCTCGGCCCGACGCGGTCCGATCTTCGGCCGATTGCCGATTACCTGTACCGCGGCATTGACGATTTCGAAGCCCGCTTCGTCAAGGAGCCTACGCACTTCCTTCAGCATGGCGGCGCCGGAGACCCCGGCCCACTCCGGTCGTCCGGTGCCGAAGACCGCGCCGACATCGCCGAGTCCGGCCGCGGAAAGCAGCGCATCGCACAGCGCGTGCGCGGCGACATCGCCGTCGGAGTGTCCGGCGCAGCCGTCGTCGCCGTCGAAGAGCAGGCCGGCCATCCAGCACGGTCTGCCCGCTTCGATGGGATGGACATCGCTGCCGATGCCGACGCGCATGCTCATGCCTGCGCCTCGCTAGCGCTCCGCTCCGGCATGACCATGCGGATGGCTGTGTTGAACGTTCGCTGGCTGCGCTCACTCATGACCGGCCCACCGTCCGTGCGCCGTCGAGCACCGCGTTGGCCAGCAGCAGATCGAGCCGGGTGGTGATCTTGAAAGCCATGGGGTCGCCGGGGATGGTGTGCACCCGGGTGCCGAGCAGTTCGACGAGACCGGCGTCGTCGGTGGCCTGCAGGGTCTCATCGGCATAGGCCGCGCGCAGCAATTCGGCGGCGAAACCCTGCGGCGTCTGAATTGCGCGCAGGCCCGCGCGATCGGGAGTTCCGGTCACGCCGCCGTGCGCATCGACGGATTTGATGGTGTCGACCACGGGCAATGCGGGCACGACGGCTTGCGCACCCGCGCGCAGTTCGGCGACCACCCGGGCGATCAGCTCGGGCGGAGTCAATGCGCGGGCGGCGTCGTGCACGAGGAAATAGGCGGCATCGGGGGCGGCGGCGATTCCCGAGCGCACCGAATCGGTGCGCTCGGCGCCGCCGATGACCACGCGCACCGACTCCGAGGGCGGCAGCAGGGCAACGGCGCTCTCGACCAATTCGGTGGGGACCATCACGATGATCCGGTCGACCGCCCCGGAGGCGATCAGGCCGTCGACGGCCAGCCGGACCATAGGTGTGCCGCCGACCGTGACGAACGCTTTGGGTGTCGATTCACCCAGGCGAACGCCACGACCGGCGGCAGGCACCAACGCAACGACGGAACCGTCGCTGTTAAAAACGTTCACGGTCAGGAAGCCGCAGCGAGAACCTCATCGAGGAGCGTCTCGGCCTTGCCGTCATCGGTCCCCTCGGCGAGCGCGAGCTCACCGACGAGGATCTGGCGGGCCTTGGCCAGCATCCGCTTCTCACCCGCAGACAGCCCGCGGTCCTGCTCCCGACGCCACAGGTCGCGAACGACCTCGGCAACCTTGTTCACATCGCCGGAGGCGAGCTTCTCCAGGTTGGCCTTGTAGCGGCGAGACCAGTTAGTCGGTTCTTCGGTGTGCGGCGCACGCAGCACCTGGAAGACTCGGTCGAGACCCTCCTGGCCGACGACGTCGCGCACGCCGACATATTCGGCGTTCTCTGCGGGAACGCGAACAGTCAGGTCACCTTGGGCGACCTTCAGGACCAGATACTCTTTTTGCTCACCCTTGATGGTGCGAGTCTCGATTGCTTCGATCAGCGCCGCTCCGTGGTGGGGGTAAACGACGGTGTCTCCGACCTTAAAAATCATGTGTCCCGTGCCCCTTTCGATGTTCACAGTTTAACATGCGACTCGGTAACGGCGCGATCAACTGTGCAGGTCAGGGCCACAACGAGGCAACCGTGGGGCTTGACAGAAACGATGCGGTGTGCATTGTGTTGTGCCAGAACGAGTTATCGCCCCGTACGAACATCACACCGGACGACCCGAAAGCCCAGCCGCGCCTCCGCAACTCACCCGCGCTCGCCGAAAACCGTTACCCAACGGATGCCGAGCAACGGAGTGTCCGGCGAGACAAAAGGGGGCCGCGAACACGCCGCGCCGCAGGCGCGGCAAATCCAACACAGCCCCGGCGTCCGCTCGGCGGAGGCTACTACTACGCTGCCTAGTTATTACTCTCCCTAGCGGAGTGAGCCCGGTCGACATGGAGGGACAACCCGTGACTGCCCTGAAAGCTGTGACCGCCTCGACAGGGGCGCGACGTCGCATGGTTTCGGTTGCCGCGCTCGCCGCCGGAGCGGCGCTCGTGCTGTCCGGCTGCGGTGCAGGCCAGATCTCGCAGACCGCGACCCAGGTCGCCGCGGTCAATGGCAACCACGCCGACATCGACCGGATCTCGCTGCGCAACGTGCACATCGTCTTCCCGGCCGCGGGCAGCGAGTACACCAACGCCAAGGGCGGCAAGGCGATCATCGCGCTGTCGGTCATCAACAACGGCGAGACCGTCACCGACGAGCTCACCAGCATCACCACCGACCTCGGCCCGGTGAAGATCACCGCGCCCGCGGGTGACCCGGCATTCCAGATCGCCCCGCAGCAGACCGTCGTCGCGGCCCCGTCCGCCGCCGCGCAGGGCGCCGCGGCCAAGTCGGACGAGCACGGCGCGGCGCCGTCCACCACCGCCAAGCCCGATGAGCACGGCGCGGGTCCGGCCAGCGACAAGACCACCGTCAACCCGGAGAAGAAGCCCGGCCTGATCGAGATCACCGGCCTGACCAGGGACGTCACCCCCGGCCTCACCTACCCGGTGACCTTCAACTTCAAGCAGAACGGCACCGTGACCGTGCAGGTTCCGGTCGACGCCGGACAGCAGACCGAGCGGCACGAAGGCCAGGCCGCCGCGACCGAGGGCGAGCACAAGGGCGGACACTGATTCGCTGACCGGCAACAACGTACGGCTGTCGCGCAACCGCGCGGCAGCCGTTTTCGTATCTGTCGAGCCGCTTGTCGGAGGAGATACGTAAGGTGCGCCTGTGGCCAAGACCAAGTCGATCTTCCGATGCTCCGCCTGCCGGTACGAGGTCGCCAAATGGGTGGGCAAATGCCCGGACTGTGGTGCGTGGGGCACTGTCGACGAGGTAGCCGGGGCGGCGGCGACCGCGGCATCGCCGGTCGGGCGGCGGGCGATGTTGCCGAGCACCGCCGCCGCGCCCATCTCGCATATCGATTCGAAGGTCACCAAGGCCCGGCCGACCGGCGTCGAGGAGCTGGACCGGGTGCTGGGCGGGGGCATCGTGCCCGGATCGGTCGTACTGCTCTCTGGTGAGCCCGGGGTCGGCAAATCGACGCTGCTGTTGGAGGTCGCGCATCGGTGGGCCACCCAGCGCGACGAGAAGTCGCTGTATGTCACCGCGGAGGAATCGGCGGGGCAGGTGCGGTTGCGGGCCGACCGGACCAACGCGGTGCACGAAAGGGTCTATCTGGCGGCGGAATCGGATCTATCGATCGTGCTCGGCCATGTCGAGCAGGTGCGCCCGACGCTGCTGGTCGTCGACTCGGTGCAGACGATGCTGGTTCCCGAGGTGGACGGCACCATCGGCGGCGTCACCCAGGTGCGCGCGGTGGCCGCGGCGCTCACCTCGCTGGCGAAGGCGAGCGGGATCGCGGTGCTGTTGGTCGGACATGTCACCAAGGACGGCAATGTCGCGGGCCCGCGCACGCTGGAGCACCTGGTGGACGTGGTGCTGCAGTTCGAGGGCGATAAGAACTCCACACTGCGCATGGTGCGCGGCATCAAGAACCGCTTCGGCAGCTCCGATGAGGTCGGCTGTTTCGAACTGCACGACGACGGGATCTCCTGCGTCACCGATCCGTCGGGACTGTTCCTGCATCACCGCACCGATTCGGTGCCGGGCACGGCGGTCACGGTGGCGATGGACGGTAAGCGACCGCTGGTCGCCGAGGTGCAGGGGCTCACCGTGCACACCGAGATCCCGAATCCGCGGCGGGCGGTGAGCGGACTCGACTACAACCGCGTCGCGATGGTGCTGGCCGTGCTGCAGAGCCGCGGGCGGGTGTTCCTCGGCAAACACGATGTGTACGCCGCGACGGTGGGCGGCATGCGGCTGCTGGAGCCCGCCGCGGATCTGGCTGTGGCACTTGCCATCGCGAGCGCCGAGCGCGATCAGGCGCTGCCGGTCGGCTGGGTCATCCTCGGGGAGGTCGGGCTGGCTGGTGAGGTGCGGCGGGTGACCGGACTGGAGCGCAGACTGGCCGAGGCCGAACGGCTGGGCTTCACCACCGCCCTGGTGCCGCCGGGGTTGGCACGCGCCAAGAACGGCATGAAGATCCACGAGGTGAGCGACGTCAAGTCGGCCATCCGCCTCGCCGGGCTGCGCAAACAACGCGCGGCTGCGACCGAATCGGCTCCCGACTTCTGAGCCGACAACCGCTGTCGCACAACCTGATCGGCCCCGACCCGGTGCGGGCAGGTCAGGCGATATTGAAGGGTTCGGCGGCGCTGCGGAGTGAACCCAGTTGGGCGACAACGGCATACGCGCCGGGCGGCACCTGCACGCGGTCACCGGCACAGTTCGGCTGGGAGGTCGAGCCGGACCAGGTGACCATGAAGGCCGCCTGCTCACCGCGGTTAAGGGTGCGGACATCCGGTACGCCGTCCGGGTAGCAGTCGGTGCTCGACCAGAGCCGGCGCTGACCGTCGAGGCTGGTCACCGAGACCTGCTGCAGACCGGAGCCGACATCGCGGGAGCAGGTCGAGGACGAGATATTGGTGATCACAATGCCGAATACCGGGGTCTCTCCGGTCTTGTAGGTCGGCTGCTCGACGGTCACCTTCACCGCGAGCGACTGATCCGGGCAGATGCCGGCGGCGACCGGACTACCGCTCGGCGCGGCGGTCGTACTGCCGGAGGGCTTCGCGCTGGATTCGCCGGTGGTCGGCGGCGGCGTCGAGGAGGACGCCCCCGCGGGCTTACTCGTGACCGACGACGAGTGCGTCGCGGCCGCCTTCGTCGTGCCGGGCGAATCGCCGCCGCGGGTGACCGTCAAGACCAACCAGATGACCAGTGCGAGCGCCACGACCAGGATGCCGATGGCGAGCGCGCGGCGTCGCCAATAGATCTCCGGAGGCAGCGGTCCATTCGGTTCCAGCACGGAGTCAACGGTAAGGGCACGATCCGGTACAGCGACTCAGGACCCCGGCGTGTCGGATCGGAAAACCCGAGCGCGGCAGGTAAATTCCGCTCGCACCCTGGATCCCTCGGATCGGCCCGTCAGGCCAGCTCACCGATATTGCCGACGACCCGCTGCAACTTCACCTGACCCTCGGCCAATTTGTATGTGACACAGGCGATCGCGCATTCACCCGTCGCCACGCGCTGCGAGATGATCATCGACCGCTGCATGAGCAGTCGGCTGGTCTCCACCACATGCCTGGCCTCCATCTCGTCGACGGTGGACAGCCCTTCCCGGCGCCCGATCAGAATCGACGGCGTGACCCGCTCGACCACACTGCGAATGAATCCGCCGGGCACCTCGCCGCCGTCCAGCGCGTCGATGGTGGCCTTCACCGCGCCGCAGCTGTCGTGTCCGAGCACCACGATCAGCGGCACGTTCAGCACCTGTACCCCGTACTCGATGGAGCCGAGCACGGAACTGTCCACCACGTGGCCCGCGGTGCGCACCACGAACATATCGCCGAGACCCTGGTCGAAGATCAGCTCGGCGGCGACGCGGGAGTCACCGCAGCCGAACAGGATGGCGTGCGGGTGCTGGCCGCTGACGAGCTTGGCCCGGTCGACCGCGCCCTGGCTAGGATGCAGCAGCGTGCCGTTCACGAAGCGCTCGTTGCCCTCGCGCAGGGACTTCCAGGCGCTGATCGGATTGGAATCAGGCATACCGACCATTGTGCACATGGCAGTGGTTACCAGCGAGTCCGTTTCGTTACGGCTCGGCAAATATCGACCGGCCGCAGGACAATAGGAACGGTGAGGGCAGTGTCGGAGGGCGGCGCAGCGCAAAAGCGTGCAGACGCGAAGCGCAAGATCGCGGCGGTAACCAACCGGGTGGATGCCGAGTCGTTGCTGGACTGGTACCGCGAGACCGCGCGGGATCTGCCGTGGCGCCGTAAGGACGTCACCGCCTGGCAGATCCTGATGAGCGAGATCATGTTGCAGCAGACGCCGGTGGTGCGCGTCGAACCGATCTGGCGGGAGTGGGTGGCGCGCTGGCCGGTCCCCTCCGCAATGGCCGCCTCATCGCAGGCCGAGGTGCTGCGGGCCTGGGGCAAGCTGGGATATCCACGGCGGGCCTTGCGGCTGCACGAATGCGCCAAGGTGCTCGCCGATGAGCACGGCGACGAGGTGCCGACCGATGTCGAGGTGCTGCTCGGCCTGCCGGGCATCGGCGCGTATACAGCGCGGGCGGTGGCCTGTTTCGCCTATGGGCAGCGAGTTCCGGTGGTGGACACCAATGTTCGCCGGGTGGTGGCGCGTGCGGTACACGGGCGGTCGGAGGCCGGGAATCCATCCTCACGTGATCTGCCGGAGACCGAGGCGCTGCTGCCGCGCCGAATCGACCATGCCGCGATGTTTTCCGCCGCGCTGATGGAGTTGGGCGCGACGGTGTGCACGGCCAGGACGCCGGACTGCGCGCGCTGTCCACTGCCGCAATGCGCATGGGTTTCCGCGGGCCGGCCGGTGTCCGAGGTGGTTCGCAAGACGCAGAAATACGAGGGCACCGATCGGCAAGCGCGCGGTAGGTTGCTCGACGTGTTGCGCGACGCCACCGGGCCCGTCGAGCGAATTCGCCTGGACCTGGCCTGGACGCGCGACCCCGGCCAACGCGACCGCGCCCTCGACTCCCTCCTCGTCGACGGTCTGATCGAACAAACCCCCGACGGCCTGTTCGCCCTCGCCGGCGAGGGCGGCCCCACCCTCACCTGACCTCACCCTTCGCTCCACGCGGGTGCCCGATTCCTGGGGTTTCCGGTGCGATCGGCTAGGACTCGAGGACCTTGCGCAGGAAGTTCTCGACTTCGGCGCGGTAGCGCTCGGGTTGGTCGTCGTGGACCAGGTGGCCGGAGTTCGGGATGCGGACGTAGGTGGCGTCGGGGTGGACCACTGCCATCTGTCCCATCTGCCCCTCGGGGGTGATGGTGAATTCGCCTTCGATCAGGAGGGCGGGGGCCTTGACCGCGCGCCATTGGGCCCAGAAGTCGCGGGTGCCCCACTCTTCGGAGATATCGCGGAAGGTGGATACCGAGCCGTGCAGACGGTAGCCGTCGGGGCCGTGGTCGAAGGAGTCGAGGAAGTAGCGTCCGGCGACCGGGCCGAAGAAATCCAGCACCGCGTCCGCATCCGGAAACGGCTGCGGCCACGCCTCGATCATGGCCGCCCAGTCCTCGGCGGTGCGGCCGCGGAAGTCGGGGGCGATGTCCTCGACCACCAGCGCGCGCACCCGCTCCGGATACTGCGCCGCGAACACCCAGCCGTGCAGGCCGCCCATCGAATGTCCGATCACCACCATGGGTTCGGAAATATCGGCGGTGGCCGCGGCGAGGTCGTCGATGAAGGCCTCGGTGGTCAACTCGGTGGGTGCGGGACGCCCGTGACCCGCGGCGTCGAAGGTGTAGACGTGGCCGAACGCCCGCAGCCAGTCCAGCTGATCACGCCAGGTGCGGGCGCTGCCCATCAGTCCGTGCAGCAGCAGGATCGGCACCCCCGCCCCACCTTCGTCATGCAACACGGTGTTGATTTTGCAGCGCCTACGGCGGTGCGTATTCGCCGCCCCCCGAATGTCGGTAGCGATTCGATGAGGCGTGGTGGTCGGGCGACGGGTGGGCCTCACGGCCGACCCTTTTCGCTCGTCGGACTCGCTGCCTCGTGGCAGCGTCGCGCAGTCGACTCGACTACCCCGATGCGCTGCGGGGTGGCTGGTGAGCGCAGACGTATCGTCGGAGCATGGCTGTTGTGAAGATCAATGCGATCGAGGTTCCGGAGGGCGCCGGCCCCGAGTTGGAGAAGCGGTTCGCCCATCGTGCGCATGCGGTGGAGGGCTCGCCGGGATTCCTCGGCTTCCAGTTGCTGCGGCCGGTGGCCGGGGAGAACCGGTACTTCGTTGTCACCCAGTGGGATTCGGAGGAGTCGTTCGCGGCGTGGCGGGACGGGCCGGCGCGGGAGGCGCATGCGGGCGAGCGTCAGAAGCCGGTTTCGACGGGCGCCTCGCTGCTGGAGTTCGAGGTTGTGCTGGACGTCGCGGCAAAATCCGCCTCCTGAATCCGCAGGACAGACGCGATGCGCGACTCGCCCACCACGACGTGGGTAAGTCGCCCGCTGTGTTGACGGCGGGTGCGACCAGATGTCACAGTGCGAATGACAAACGCGAGGGTGACGCGGTAATTCGGTGAGATTCCGAAGCGGTCGCGCCACTGTGTTCTTGCACCGAGTCCTTGGTGCCGGAAAGCCAGACACCGGCACCTTCGCACCGCACAACTCACGGGACGCGCATCCCTAGGAGGACTCGAATGGCTATCGCGCATTCACCGAGTCGGGCAACCGATTCACTTGGCACGCTGCTCATCGCAGTAGGCGTCGTTCTTCTCGCACTGCTCACCCTGTACCTGGTCGGCTTCGACCAGGGCGTCATCTCGCGCAGCGGGATGTACCTGCATGAGCTGATGCACGACGGACGTCACCTGCTCGGTGTCCCGTGCCACTGATTCCACCCACCCCGCCGACTCCGTCGGCTGCCATCCCCCTGGGTTCACCCACCCCGCCCGTCTCCCTGGACGGATCGCTCAAGACCCTGCTGCTCCGTGGCCTGCTGGCCGGTCTCATCTCCGGTCTGCTGGCCGCGACAGTGGGCTATTTCGTGGGCGAGCCCAAGATCGAGGCCGCCATTTCCATCGAAGAGGCCGATACCGCCAAGGAAAAGGCCGCCGAACACGCTGCGCCGCCGGCCGGGCATACGCACGGTGACGAGGAAGAGCCGCTGGTCAGCCGGTCCGGGCAGAAGTTCGGGCAGTTCCTGGCGCTCGGGCTCTCCGGGCTCGCGCTCGGGGCCATTTTCGGTTCGGTCGCGCACTTCGCGCGCAGGTACACGACGTTGTCCGGGCCGAAGCTCGCGCTCGGGTTGGCGCTGGCGGGTTGGGCTGCGATCGTGGCGGTGCCGTTCTTCAAGTACCCGGCCAATCCGCCCGCCGTGGGTGATCCGGACACCATCAACCAGCGGACCTGGTTGTGGGTGGCGGCAGTCCTGCTCGGTGTGGCCGCGGTCGGCATCGGGATCTACCTCTACAAACTGCTTGCCGCACAACTCGGTACGGTTCGGCTGATCGCGGGAGTCGCGGCGTTCGTGCTCGTCGTTGTGCTCGGCTATGTCCTGCTGCCAGGGATAAATGAGGTGAAGGACGACTTCCCGGCCGCGCTGCTGTGGCAGTTCCGTGCGGCATCGCTCGGCGAGACGGCCACGCTGTGGGCCTGCCTCGGACTGGGTTTCGCGGCGCTCACCGAATTCGCCACGCGCGGTAGCACTCCGGTACGAGAGTCGCTCACTACCGCAGGCTGATCCGGAGTTCGGATCGCGAAAGGCAGTGTCGGTGTCATGACCGGCACTGCCTTTTCCGTACGGCCACGCACCGATCCACCACGCTCGGTTTCGGTGGCATTCACCGGCCTCGTCATCGCACTGCTCTGCGGTGTCGGCGAGGCCATCACCTACACCGCCGTTCAATTGGATCGACCGAATGCCGATATCGGTTCTCTCGCAACAGGTCTCGCCGTTCGCGGCGCTATTTATCTAGTGGTCCTCGCAGTTGCCGTCCGCATGGCGCGCGGTGCCCGCTGGGCCCGGATCGCCCTCACCTTCGGCATCGGGGTAGTCGGCCTGGCCTCGCTGATCATCGAACCACTGGCAGCCACGTTGTCCGCCAGGGAAATCGGCGACCTGTTCGCCGACCTCACCGCTTCCGCAGTAATCACCGCCACCTTTCGCACCGGCCACATCCTGGCCGTCCTAGTGGCCATCCCCGCGATGTACCGCCCAAGTGCTCGCCACTACTTCCGCGCCAACCCCCGGTCGTAAGCGACACCACCCACAACCTGCGCATCTTCGCCCTCACCCGCGACTAATCCAGCGCACCGAGCCGAGCCATACGCTCGCCGCAGACCTTCGTCGCGCGCCACCATCGGACTCGCCTCACCCCAGAGGGGTGATCAAGATCAGGTGGCACTGGTGGCGGGGGGTTCTCGGGCGATGCCGCCACAGATTCCACGTGATCACACGTCCAACTGAGGGGGGTGGGTGGTGGCGTTCGGGTGGGGGTGTGGGTGGGGCTATTGCCAGCCGGGGCGGACGAGGCCGGATTCGTAGGCTAGGACCACTAGTTGGGTGCGGTCGCGGGCGTTCAGTTTCGTGAGGATGCGGCTGACGTGGGTGCGGGCGGTGGCGGGGCTCATGTAGAGGCGTTCGCCGATTTCGGCGTTGGTCAGGCCCTCGGCCACCAGGCTCATGACCTCGCGTTCGCGGTCGGTGAGTTCGGTGAAGGCGGCGGGTGGGGGGTGTTTGGCGTGGGCGGAGAATTCGGCGATGAGGCGGCGGGTGACGCCGGGCGATAGCAGGGCGTCACCGGCGGCGACCACTCGAACGGCGCGGACCAGATCGGCGGGTTCGGTGTGCTTGACCAGGAACCCGGTCGCCCCGGCGCGCATCGCCTCGAAGACGTACTCGTCGAGTTCGAAGGTGGTCAATACGACGACCTTCACTTCGGCGAGTTTCGGGTCCTCGGCGATCATGCGGGTGGCGGCGAGGCCGTCCAGGATCGGCATTCTGATATCCATCAGGACCACGTCGGGAGTCAGGCTGCGGGTCATCCGGACGGCCTGTTCGCCGTTATCGGCCTCGCCGACCACCTCGATGCCGTCCTGCGCGTCGAGCAGCGCGACGAAACCCCCGCGTACCAAGGCCTGATCATCGGCGACCAATACCCGGATGGGCACATCCGCCTCCCGGCCACTGGCCACCGAATCGCTGAGCGATGCGGACCACCTGACTGTCTCCCGGCCGCCACCTGTCGAATCGCCCCGGGATCCTGCGTTCATCGCGCCTCCTCCTGAGCCCCCACCTGGGAAGGTAGCCGAGCCACCACCCTGAACCCACCGCTGGGCCGCGGACCAGCGATGAGCTGGCCGCCGAGTGCGTGCGCGCGCTCGCGCATGCCGAGGATGCCGTTGCCCCCGCCCGGCCCGGACTTCGATTGTGGCGCGGTGGCGCGGGCATTGTCGATGGTGATCTCGACCGAATCGGCGGCGTAGCGTACGGTCACCGCGGCCTGGGCGCCCGGCGCGTGGCGGACCACGTTGGTCAGCGATTCCTGGATGATGCGCGCCGCCGCCACGTCGACGACGCTGGGCAGTTTGTGCGCGGTGCCGATGATGCGGGTGTCGACGGTGAGACCGGCCGCGCGGGCGCGCTGCAGCAGCGCGTCCAGATCCTCGATGCTCGGCGCGGGGCTGCGCGGAGCAGGCAGCCTGGCTTCGGCGGCAGGGGCATTGCGGCCGGCCGAATTGTTCTGGGCCCGTTCGGAATCGCGGCCTCCAGTAGCGGCTTCGGGTACGCGCTCGGGATCGGATTCGCGCACGTCCTGCGCGCCGGGCGTCGGTGCACCGCTGCGGATCGCGTGCAACAGCGTGTGCACCTCGGCCAATGCGTCCTTACTCGCGGTCTTGATCGCGACCAGCGCCGATTCCGCCTGCTCGGGCTTCTTGGCGAACAACTCCAGCGCCACCGAGGACTGCACATTGATCAGCGAAAGGCTATGTGCCAGCACATCGTGCAGCTCGCGCGCGATGGCCAGCCGCTCCTCGCTGGCCCGCCTTTCGCGCTGTGCCTCCTCGTCGCGGCGCGCGGCCTCGGCGCGCTGTCTGCGCGCCACCAGCGCCGCCTGACGCTGGCGGATTCCCTCCGCGATCGCGACGAGCACACCCAGCCAGGCGATCATCCCGAAGGCCAGCCACGGGTTCGCGGGATGCCCGACGATCGCGGGCAACGGCCAGACCAGCGCGAGATAGCCGATCGGCGCGAGCGGATATGTCCACCAGCGTGATCCGACGACCGCGGCGGAGATGAACGCGATCACCAGCGAAACGAAGATCGGGCCGTAGCCGTAGCCGCGCAACAGGTAGACCGCGCAGGACGCGATCGTCACGAGCAGCACCGGCAGCGGATACGAACGCCGCAGCAGCAACGCCACGGGCCCGACCAGCAACAGCACGTAGCCGAGTGCGTCGATCGTGTGCACTCCGGTCTGGCGCAGGTTCGCATTGCGGCCTCCGCCGAGTTGGATCACCGCCACGACGAACGCGAGGACCCAGTCCCGCACGACCGGGCCATGTTTCGATTCCCCTGGCGCTGTCACATGTGCAGCCTATTAGCCCGAACCCGCCGAGGCGTCCGCCGCGCTGCGTATGCTCCCCCGCCTCCCCGAATATTCTGCCGGCCGTGGGTGCCTCGACAGTCGCGTCGCGGGCCGACGGTCGAGGTGGCAGCCAGGTTTCGGGCGTTCCCGACGAGTTACCCATGTGCTTGCGAAATCAGTCGTCGATTCCGCTATCACCGTGCGTCGTAGGCCGCTGTACGTATGTCGGCCATCGCCCCGCGACGGATGTGTCGGCCCAGGTCGGAGGCGGATTCTCGGTGCATGACAGATTCCATCGTGGTCACCGTGGGGCTGACCAAACGCTACGGCACCCACACCGCCGTCGACGGCGTGCATATGAATGTCGCGCCCGGCGAGATCTACGGCTTCCTCGGTCCGAACGGCGCGGGCAAGACGACCACGCTGCGAATGCTCGTCGGTTTGATCCGTCCCACCACAGGTACCGCCACCGTGCTCGGGCACACCCCCGGCGATCCGGCGGTGGTCCGCCGCATCGGCGTCCTCATCGAGGGTCCCGGCTTCTACCCCTACCTCACCGGCCGCGACAACCTGCGGGTCCTGGCGAAATACCGCGGCCTCGACCGCGACGACGTCGAGGACGCGCTGGACCGTGTCGGCCTCGCCACCCGTGCCGACGACAGATTTCGCACCTACTCCCTCGGCATGAAGCAGCGCCTCGGCGTCGGCGCGGCCCTGCTCGGACGTCCGGATCTGCTGATCCTGGACGAGCCGACCAATGGCCTCGATCCGCAGGGCATGGCCGAAATGCGGGAACTCATCACGACTCTCGCGGGCGACGGACATACGGTGCTGCTGTCGAGCCACATGCTCAGTGAGGTGCAGGAGATCTGCGATCGCGTCGGCGTGATCTCCGGCGGCGCATTGCTCACCGAGTCCACGGTCGCCGAATTGCGCGGCGCCTCTTCGCTTTTGCTGCGGGCCGAGCCATTGGCCGTGGCATTTCCAGCGGTGCGCGGGGTGGTCGGCGAACGCTCGGCGATGTTGATCGCGGGCGGTATTCGGATCGAGGCCGGTGCGGCCGCCGCGGCCGCGGTCGCGCGTGCGGTCGTCGCATCCGGCGCGGATCTGCTGGAACTGCGGACCGAGGAAAAGTCCCTGGAAGAAGTGTTCTTCGAAATGACCCAACTGGAGCCGGTGAAATGAACGGGCAGGCAATGCGAGACCTGATGGCGAGTACGAAGGCGGAAATGCTGCGACTGCGGAAGTGGCCAGCATTCTGGATCATTCTCGGAACCTGGATTCTGTTGAATCTCACATTCTCCTACCTGTTCAACTACCTCGCCTACTCCTCGGGCGATATGAAGACGATGTCGAATGGCTTGCCGAAAGACGTACTGCTGCACCAGATGTTGCCCGCGGCGGTGCCGGAGGTATTCACCCAGGGCATGGCGATGTTCGGCGGCGCGCTGATGCTCATTCTCGGCGCGCTGACCATCGGCAGCGGATATGGCTGGGGCACTTGGAAAACCGTGCTCACCCAGGGTCCTTCGCGGACCAATGCGATCAGCGGCGCGCTGATCAGCCTGGCGCTCACGGTTATCGCGCTGGTGTGCGTCGCGTTCACCGTGGATATCGGGGTCGCCTCGATCATCGCGACGACCCGATCGCAGTCACTCGCGCTGCCGGGACCGAGCCAGGCGGTGAACGGAATCATCACCGGCACCGCGATTCTCGGGATGTGGACGTTGGCGGGCGCACTGATCGGGGCGATCGCGCGCGGTCCGGCGCTGGCCGTCGGCCTCGGCCTGGTCTGGGTGCTGGTGGTGGAGAATCTGCTGCGCGGCGTCGCGGCGATCTTCGACCCGATCAAGGTGCTCACCGATCACCTGCCCGGTACCGCGGCCGGGTCTATGGCCGGGGCGATGCGGACCGTGCAGGGGCCCTCGACGCCCGGGGTGCTCGATATCCTGTCGCGGACCCAGTCGCTCATCGCACTTGTGGTGTACGTCGCGCTCTTCGCGGCAGCCACGATGTGGCTGGTGAACCGGCGCGATATGGTCTGATCACGCGGGCACCGAAACCGTTGGCGGACAACAGTTCGTCCGCGGTTTCGCGGCTTTCGCGGGTGGCCGTCACCCGGACAGCACGGAATGGGCCAGCACACTCAGTGCCGCGGCGATCTGCGCGGAGGTGAGGCCGCGTTCACGCTGATGCTGGTAGACCTCGGCGGCCAGCGGCGCGAGCAGCGCATCGACCATGGCGTCCGGTTCCTCGACTCCCCCGGCCACCAGCAGGGACCGGATATGCAGCACCCAGAAGCCATACGCGCCGGTCGCGAACCGCGCGCCGCCGGTCTCCGCGCCGAGCACCAAATCCGCATGCCCGTCCAGCAATTCGACCATGGCGGCGTAGAAAGCGGCGAGCCGTTCGGCGGGTGCGGCGCCGGGGCCGAGCGGCGGCTCACCGCGCAGCAGCTTCTCCTGCAAGGCGCGCTCGTGTTCGTCGAGCAGTGCGACGGCGATCGAATTCCGGTCCGGGTAGCGGCGATACAGCGTGCCGCGCCCGACCCCTGCCGCCTTGGCTATGTCGTCCATTGTCACGGTGCGCGGGTCCCGCGTGGCGAACAGTTCTGCGGCGGCGGCAAGCACCTTGGCCCGGTTGCGGGCCGCATCCGCGCGCTCGGGTGCTGCGGTCGGCTGCCCGCCGAGCAGGTCCATATCGCTGGTCATGATCCGACTGTACTCGACATTTCAGAGAAGTGGACAAGATGTCCAGTTGTCGCTACAGTCGACCTCGTCATCAACCGGACAGAATGTCCAGTTAGCTTTTCGCAGAAGAGGCCGATCATGAGCACGTTGTTGCACCTGGATGCCAGCGCCCGGCGCCGTTCCATCAGCCGGGAAGTGAGCGCCGAATTCGCCACGGCATGGCGCGCCGAGAACCCGGACGGCGGCTACACCTACCGCGACCTGGCGGCCGAGCCCGTGCCCTTCATCGACGAGGCATGGACCGAACTGTGTGACGCCGTGCTCGCCCAGCCCACAACCGACCTGGACCGCCTCGCCGAATTGGTCCGCACACCCGAACAGGCCGCCGCCTGGGCGATCGTGCAGCCGCTACTGGCCGAGGTGCTGGCCGCCGACGTGATCCTGATCGGCACCCCGATGTACAACTATTCGATCCCGGCCACACTCAAGGCCTGGCTCGATCAGGTGACCTTCCCGCGAATGTCATTGGGCGACAGGCGATTCGTCGTGGCCACCGCACGCGGCGGGTCCTACGCGCCCGGCGCGCCGAAGGCCGCCTTCGACTACCAGGAGCGCTACCTGCGCGATTTCTTCGCGGGCCACTTCGCCGTCACCGACACCGTTTTCATCAATGCGGAACTCGCCAACTCCCGGCAGGACCCGGCGCTGGCGCATTTGCGTGGCAAGCACGAGGAGTCCTATTCCGCCGCAATGGCATCGGCGCGCGAATCAGCCAGCCGCTGGCGACTGCTCGCAGGTCGCTCGAAAGGATCGGAGTACTGAGATGAACTGGGTTGTTCTCGGCGTCGCCGGACTGGTGGAGATCATCTGGTCGCAGAGCATCAAGCCGACGGAGAATTTCACCCGCCTCGTCCCCACCGTCATCTGCTTCGTACTCGGCGCGGTCGCGGTATACCTGCTGTCGCGGGCCATGCAGACGCTGCCGGTCGGCACCGCCTATGCGATCTTCACCGGGATCGGCGCGATCGGGGCCATCGGCCTCGGCGTGGTGGTCAATAAGGATCCGATCAGCGCGGGTCGGCTGCTGTCGCTATCGCTGATTCTCGGCGGCATCGTGCTGGCGCGCGTCACAAATCCGGAGTGAGCAGGTTCGCACCGGATTCGCCGATGAGGCAGCCCGCCACCGGCACTCGCAGGCTCGGCCGCTGGTGCTCGAACAACTCGATCAGCGCACGGCGCCGGGGTAGGTTCGACTGCGATTCGTGATTCGAACCTTATCGAAAGGACTGCGATGCCCACACGTACCGCGCGCACCGCTTGGACCGGCGGCCTTCAGGACGGCTCCGGCCAGGTCGAACTGGCCAGTTCCGGTGTCGGCAAGTACGACGTCTCGTTCCCCAAGCGCGCCGCCGACAACGCCGACGGCACCACCAGCCCCGAGGAACTGATCGCGGCGGCCCACTCCTCCTGCTTCGCGATGGCCCTCTCGGCCCAGATCGGCAATGCGGGCGGCACTCCCGAGAGCCTGGATGTCACCGCCGATGTCACCCTCGGCCCGGACCCCGACGGCGGCTTCCGCATCAACGCCATCAAACTCACCGTCCGCGGCAGGGTCTCCGGCCTGGACGCCGACGGCTTCGCCGCCGCCGCGGCCGCCGCCAAGGCGGGCTGCCCGGTCAGCAAGGCCCTCGCCGGGGTGGACAACATCACCCTCGACGCCGCCCTCGCCTGACTTCCCGGCTCCTCGCACACCACCCACCGTGTGCGAGGAGCCCAGTGGTCATGCGAGGCCATTCGCCGACCCAACGCATACGCACACAGGCGTAGGGCGAATATCGTCGGCAGGCCGATGCCGAAGCAGGGTGCCCGGAGCAGGGTTGGGGCATGAACATTTTCACCCAACCCGAGGCCATGACCTTCTTGGCCGATCACTACGACGACGGCTGGCATCCCTGGCCGTTCTTCTGGATCTTCCCGTTGCTGTTCTGGGGCACCTTCATCGTCATCTTCGTTTTCGCCCGGCGGCGGTTCTGGGGACACCAGAGCGGAATCGGTGCGCTGCGTGACGCATTCGCGCGCGGTGACATCACCGAGGATCAATACCGGAGCCGACTGGCGGTACTGCGTGAACGCGGCGGGAAGCCGCGCGGCGGTGAAACCACTACCTGAGCCGAATCACGGGAGACCCCACCATGAGCATCGCCTTCGGAATCGTCATAACCCCACGTTCGGGCGCCGAATGGGCCCGCGCGGCAAAGGACGCCGAACAGCAGGGCTACCGGACGATCCTGCTTCCGGACACCCTGAATACCCCTTCACCCTTCCCGACCCTCGCGGCGGCCGCGGCGGTGACCACCACGGTCCGCCTGCGGCCCAACGTACTCGCCGCCCCCCTGCGCAACCCCGCCGTCACCGTGCGGGAAACCGCTGCACTGCAACTACTTTCGGACGGACGATTCGAACTCGGCATCGGCTCGGGACGTCCCGATGCGAATGCGGAGGCCGAACGGCTCGGCATGCCTTGGGGTTCGGCGGCCCAGCGTCGCGCTCAACTCATCGCCACCGTGAATGCCGTACGCGAACAGGTCGATCCGGCGCCGCCGATCGTCCTCGCCGCCAATGGACCTCGAATGCTCGCTGTCGCAGCTGGTTTCGCCGATCGGGTGCTGCTGGCCGCCGGACCCGAGGCCACCGAGGCCGATCTCGCTGACATGGTTCGCGTGGTGCGGGACAACACCGATCGCGATGTGCGCTTCACCCATCAGCTGGTCGGCATCGGCGACGAACTGCCGTTCTGGCTGAGCAAGCGGCTCGGACTAACCGCGGACGGACTGCGGGCCGCCGGATCGGCGGGTGTGCTGGACGGCGATCCGGCGGCCGTCGCCGAGGTGCTCGAATACCGCAGGGCGAAGTACGGAATCGATGAACTGATCGTCCCCGGCGAACTGGCCCGAGCCTTCGCTCCGACACTCGCCCGGTTCACGAATCCCACTGTCTGACCGTCCGCCCGGACCGAGGCCCGCACCCCGTTGACCCGGTTCTCGGCTCGCCGCGGCACGTATCGAATCCTGTACCGAATCGACGACAAGAGAATGGTGGTTACCGTCGTCGACGTGAATCACCGCCATGACGCGTACCGGACCTGACGCATAAACCGCAGAAAAATGCCGCCCACCGGAAATCCGGTGAGCGGCATCTTCTAGCCGTTCGGACTTACTCGCCAGCGGCCTCGGCCACGGTGCCTTCGCCCGCACCCGTGAGCACGACCTCCGGCTTGTCCTCCGTGGCGGGCGCCTTGGTCAGCTTCGCCTTGCCGGTGAAGGTGAACTTGGCGTTCTCGCCGGAGCCCTCGCCGTCCCAGCCCTCGACATCGACCACGATGGTCTGACCTGGACCGATCTCGCCGAAGAGGATCTTCTCCGACAGCTGGTCCTCGATCTCGCGCTGGATGGTCCGACGCAGCGGCCGGGCGCCCAGCACCGGGTCGAAGCCGCGCTTGGCAAGCAGTGCCTTGCCCTGCGGGGACAGCTCGATCTCCATGTCCTTGTTCTTCAACTGCGTGGCGACGCGGCCGATCATCAGGTCCACCATCTCCACGATCTGGTCCGTGGTGAGCTGGTGGAAGACGATCACGTCGTCGATGCGGTTGAGGAATTCGGGCCGGAAGTGCTTCTTCAGCTCGTCGTTGACCTTGAGCTTCATCCGCTCGTAGTTCGAGCCCTCGGCGTTGGACTGGGTGAAGCCCAGACCGACGGCCTTGGAGATGTCAGAGGTACCCAGGTTCGAGGTGAAGATCAGCACGGTGTTCTTGAAGTCGACCGTGCGACCCTGGCCGTCGGTGAGACGACCGTCCTCGAGGACCTGCAACAGGGTGTTGTAGATCTCCTGATGTGCCTTTTCGATCTCGTCGAACAAAACGACCGAGAACGGCTTGCGGCGCACCTTTTCGGTGAGCTGGCCACCCTCTTCGTAGCCCACGTACCCGGGCGGGGCACCGAAGAGCCGCGATGCGGTGAAGCGGTCGTGGAACTCGCCCATATCGATCTGGATGAGCGCGTCGTCGTCGCCGAACAGGAAGTTCGCCAGCGCCTTGGACAGCTCGGTCTTACCGACACCGGACGGACCGGCGAAGATGAACGAGCCCGAGGGACGCTTGGGATCCTTCAGACCGGCGCGAGTGCGGCGGATCGCCTTGGAGACGGCCTTGACCGCGTCCTCCTGGCCGATGATCCGCTTGTGCAGCTCGTCCTCCATGCGGAGCAGACGGGTGGTCTCCTCCTCGGTGAGCTTGAACACCGGGATACCGGTCCAGTTGGCCAGCACCTCCGCGATCTGCTCGTCGTCGACCTCGGCCACGACATCCAGATCACCGGAGCGCCACTGCTTCTCGCGCTCGGCACGCTTGGCGACCAGCTGCTTTTCCTTATCGCGCAGTCGCGCCGCCTTCTCGAAGTCCTGCGCGTCGATGGCGCTTTCCTTCTCCCGGCGCGCATCGGCGATCTTGTCGTCGAATTCGCGCAGGTCCGGCGGGGCGGTCATGCGACGGATGCGCATGCGCGCACCGGCCTCGTCGATCAGGTCGATCGCCTTGTCCGGCAGGAACCGGTCGTTGATGTAGCGGTCGGCCAGCGTCGCGGCCGCGACCAGCGCGCCATCGGTGATGGAGACCCGGTGGTGCGCCTCGTAGCGGTCGCGCAGACCCTTGAGGATATTGATGGTGTGCTCGACCGTCGGCTCGCCGACCTGCACCGGCTGGAACCGGCGCTCCAGGGCGGCATCCTTCTCGATGTACTTGCGGTACTCGTCGAGGGTGGTCGCACCGATGGTCTGCAGTTCGCCGCGGGCCAGCTTCGGCTTCAGGATCGAAGCGGCGTCGATGGCGCCCTCGGCGGCACCCGCGCCGACGAGCGTGTGCAGCTCGTCGATGAACAGGATGATGTCGCCGCGGGTGTTGATCTCCTTGAGCACCTTCTTCAGGCGCTCTTCGAAGTCACCGCGGTAGCGGCTGCCCGCCACCAGGGAACCCAGGTCGAGGGTGTAGAGCTGCTTATCCTTCAGCGTCTCCGGGACCTCACCGTTGACGATGGCCTGGGCCAGGCCCTCGACCACGGCGGTCTTACCGACACCGGGCTCGCCGATGAGGACCGGGTTGTTCTTGGTGCGGCGGCTCAGCACCTGCATCACACGCTCGATTTCCTTCGAGCGGCCGATGACCGGGTCGAGCTTGCCCTCGAGGGCGGCCTGGGTCAGGTTACGGCCGAACTGGTCGAGCACCAGCGAGGTGGACGGGGTCCCGGCCTCGCCGCGCGAACCGGATTCCACCGGCTCCTTGCCCTGGTAACCGGACAGCAGCTGGATGACCTGCTGGCGCACCCGATTGAGATCGGCACCCAGCTTCACCAGCACCTGCGCCGCGACACCCTCACCTTCACGGATCAGGCCGAGCAGAATGTGCTCGGTGCCGATGTAGTTGTGGCCGAGCTGCAGCGCCTCGCGCAGGCTCAGCTCCAGCACCTTCTTGGCACGCGGAGTGAACGGGATGTGACCGGACGGAGCCTGCTGGCCCTGGCCGATGATCTCCTCCACCTGGCTGCGCACACCCTCCAGCGAAATACCAAGGGATTCCAGCGACTTCGCCGCCACGCCCTCGCCCTCGTGGATCAACCCAAGCAGGATGTGCTCGGTGCCGATGTAGTTGTGGTTGAGCATCCGGGCCTCTTCTTGGGCCAGGACAACGACGCGCCTCGCGCGGTCGGTGAACCTCTCGAACATCGCTCCCTCACTCTCCTGCTCCGACATTCTGGCGTCCGACGCTTCTGTGGCGTCAGCCTGCCATGAAGCCCGGGGGTTGCGGCCCCGACCTCCACTCTAGTTGGCAGGGGATTAAGCCGCCTCTAGTCCACCCTATTGGGGACCAGCGACAGCACGGTCATTCACTCATAACGTGCTCGTTGCGGGATACGTTTCCGCTGAGGTTTTGCCCTCAGCGAAATCGCCGTCCGCGCTTCCCACGCGTGGGTGCTACCCGGTGAACGGCGGCACGAACTCGCACGGCACCTCGCGCGCATGCGCCGGATCGAGGGCGTTGAGCACGAAACGGGCGGTACGCGGGCTGCCCGCGATCGCCAGATGCTCGGAGAAGTCGGTCGCACAGCCGTCCTGTACGACGATGTTCGTCGCATTCGGCCCGGCCACGAAGCCCGAGTCGTACGGGACGACGATCTCGTCGAGGCCGGCCATGATGTTGGTGTAGGTGATGCCGGGAACGTAGACGCCGTCGCTGTTGAGATCCCGCAGGAAGGCCGAGTCGCGCAACAGCTCGGCGCAGGCCTGGCACAGCGAACCCGCAGCGGCCCGGAAGAAGGGGCCGGCGCCGAGCCGGTCGGCGAAGGCGGCCATATCCGCACCACCGCCCGCATTGGTGCCGCGCCAGGCCGGTGCGATCGATACATATTTATCGATCTTGTCCGCACCGCCGAGCCGCTTCGCGTAGTAGTTCGGCATCACCGTGCCCTGCGAATGCCCCACCACATCCACCTTGCTCGCCCCGGTCGCCGCCAGCACTCGGTCCACGAACGCACCGAACTGCACCGCACTCTGCTCGATCGGCAGCATCCCGCCCACCGCCGAAATCGGCCACGGCAGGTCGTAGGCGCCGTAGGTCAGCGAGAAGACGCAGTAACCTTCGTTCGCCAGCAGCGGCGCGTACAACCCCCAATTCGTCTGCGCCCCACCACCGGTGCCGTGCGCCAGCACCACCGGATTCGGATGCTCCGCACTCGGCCGGCACGACCAGTCGTTCGACCCCGGCAACGACCCACCATGATTGATCAGCTCATTCGGAATCCCCGCGAAGAAGTTGTAGTCGACCGGATACTCGGCCTGCGCGGTACCGCTGGCGCCGACCGACAGCGCGGCCAGCACGGCAATGACGAGTGCGGACCCGGGAATACGCCGCATGAGGACCTCCGAAATCTGGAACGTGTTCCAGAACGTAGCGCAACTTACCGCCGTCCGGCGGTGAGTTCACGCAAGTCGGCGCGCAGATCTCGTTCCCTCCCGATGCTCACCTGCTATACGTCCGGTAGCGTTTCGACGGTGTTCGTACGGTGCGAGTTACCGGCGTCGATTCGGGAGGCGTACGGCATCGATCTCGCCTACTTCGCCCGGCTCGGCCGCAGCGTGCCGAGCGAGGGGTGTTGCTGCAGTGGCGAAACGGGTACCTCGTGATCCGCTGGAGACGCTCGGACCCGATTGTCGAGCAGGTACGAGCCGTAACTTCGGCATTGGCCATCCCCCACCCTTGGAACCGAACGGCCTTCCTGGAACACATCGCCGCATTGGTGGGCAAGCCGATTCGGCTGATGCCACTGCCTGCGTCACTGACCGCCGGACTACCGTGCGGCCTGGTACTGGACCGCGTCGAGGACATCATGATCGCCTACGACACGCACAGCTCCGGATACCACGCCGATCACATTGTGCTGCACGAGATCGGGCATTTGCTGCTGGATCACGCGGACGACAAGTCGGCCGACACCCGGCAGGCCGCAGTCGGCACATTGTTTCCCGGCATCGATCCGAACACCGTCGTTCGCGTGCTGGAGCGAAGTGACTATGACGCCACGGCCGAACGCCAGGCCGAACTATTCGCCTCACTTGTCATGTCGGCATCTCGCGCCGAACCCCGGGGTTCGCTATTGCGCCACGCCATGTTTCCGGATTGAGCCGCCGAACGCATGCTGCACTCGTCTTGGCCGGCCGCCATCGCACTGCCGCTGATCGGCTATGCGTGGGCCCTGGTCGCCATTCGCGCCTTCACCTTCCGCGCCACGTCGATCGAACGCCGCGCGACCTTCGTATTCGCCGCGCTGACAACTGCCGCCACGATCCGTGAGCGCACCGTGCAGGATGCCGTCGGCAGACTGTCCGCGGGGCATCTGTCGAACGCACTGCTGTTCCAACTCGGTCTGATCCTGATCGCGGCGACCGCCGGTGTCATGATTCTCACGCTGGCAAAAGCGCTGGGCCACAACTACTCTCCTGCGGTCGTGCACAGCACAGCGATCCTGTGCGCGACGATTTCGCTGATCTGCGGTACGAGCGCGCGCGATCAGGGCATCATGATCGAAACCCAGACCGGCTGGGCGCCGCTCGGTTTCTGGCTTCCGCTGCTGGTACCCACGGTGTGGATCGACTACTCGGTCACCCGATTGAGCATCGCTGAAATGCGCAGACGCTCCGATCGGCGCGAGTTCCTGCTCTATGGCGCACTGGCCCTGTTTCCCGGCCTCCATCTGATCGTATTCGGTTGTGCGCCCATTTCGGCGACCTTCCAGATCGTCGGTACGCATACCGTATTCGCTCGCATCCTGACAGCGACCGACCGCGACATAATGTTGTTCCAAACATTGGTGTTCGCTGCGGCATTGAGTGTTCCGATGCTGTTGCGCCTCGCCCAGCGGCTCGGCATGGACACGTTCGCACGCAGCCGAAAACAGTTGCTGCCACTATGGGCCGACCTCACCGGTGCCTGTCCGGAAATTGTCTATCGCGACGTCGCACCTACCGGCCTGGGCAGCCGATTCCTGTTGCATCGCACTGTGATCGAGATCCGCGACTGTTTGCGGATCCTGTCCCGATACGCACCACCCGAGTCGGGGAGGGCTGCTTCGAGCGATACACCGGACACCGATCGGTTGCGGTACGCGGTTCGGCTCGCACAGGCGTGTGCGGCAAAGGCCGACGGTGCAGCCCCACACAACGATGTCCTCGCGAAGCCGTCGGAAGCGGCAGACGTTGACGCGGAGATCATCGAACTCACCGCGCTCGCGGCGTGCTGGTCGCGCGCTCGCGCCATTGCCGCCGAGAGCCGCCGATCGGCACTGTTCGGCGCGCCATCCTGACGGTCCCTCCGGGTCACGCCCGAACCGGCACATCTTCACGAATCTCGATGCGCGCATGCGCCTTTCGCAGCGAATCGGGTGCCCACCAGTTCCACTCCCCAGCAACCGCATCGCCGCGGGCGGCAGAACCGCCCGAATGAGCGTGGTGCCGCGCCCGCCCCGGCATTTCTCCCGGAACCGGCCCACAGGCCGGCGATGCCGTTTTCGGGCCCAGATCGGCCGTCAGGCGCGTTCCGGCGGCCGCGGCGGGGGACCTACCCACATCGCCCGGCGCGGTCACCAGGATCACGAAAGCGGTGTGCCCGCCGCGTATCTGGCCGCGAGAACGCGCTCCGCGCTGCTGGATTCGGAGTTGGCATCCCAAAACCGCCGCCAGTGAGTCGATCAGTGATCGCCCACCGACGGCGGCGCAGATAGTGAGTAAAAGCACAGCGACCGCGAGGACCGCCTCGGTGTCCGGATGGCCGGGCGAGCGACTCGGTCGAGCACGAGCCGTTCTAACCGAGGTGATTCGCCCCTGCAGCATGCGCGGTGTACTGCCCGACGGCCGGCTGAAAAACGTTCTGCTGGGCCATGATCGGCACATGGTAGGGCTGAGCGGCGGTTTGCGGCGCGCCAACGGGCAGCGGCCGCGCCTGCGAAAACTGCTGGGTAGCAACTGAATCCGATGCCTGTGCGCGACCGTGCTGGATACCGGCGACGAACAGCGCACCGCTCAGCACCAGGAAGGCCAGCGTGTGCAGGATCGCACGGATGATATTCCAACGCACCCAGGCGGATTCGAAATCGGCGCGCACCTTGGCCAGGTCGCCGATCTGGGCCGGATCGCCCGCAGCGGCGAGTTGATCGTTCAGTGGAACATTCAATCCGGAGGTGACCGCGAAGGCGATCACATTGAGCGCCAAGGCGACACCGAGCCAGATCAAGGTGGTGCGGTGTTCCTTACCGAGGTGCAGCGCACCCGCGAGAAGGGTGAAACCGACGGTGCCGATGAACCCGATCATGAACCACGGGTTGATGATGACCACGTTGATCTTCTGCATCATGTCGATCATCGTGCGGTCATCGGTGCGATTAAGCGCGGGCATCACCGACGTCGCATAGGCGTAGAAGACGCCCGCGATCAGGCCGGTCGCGAGGGTGGCCGCCACCAGCGCGGCGAGTCGTAGCGCGAACATGAATTTCTCCTGCCTCGAAACCCGGACCTGGTTCGAATTACTCGGTCCGGCGATGAGTCAAGTACACCGGTTGCCGTCGAGACCATCCATGGTTGAGAAGCTCGGCCACCTAAGCCAGAGTCCACGCCCCCGGGACTTACAGGTCGCGGTCGGAGATCAATCCGCTCTGCATGGCCAAACCGGCCAGTCGGACCCTTTTCTGATTCTGTGGCAGATTTTCCACACCGAACTTGGCGAACAGCGCGCGCAGATGCGTCTTGATCGCGTCGACACTGAGGAACAATTCCTCGGCGATCTGCTGATTCGAAGCGGGAGTCGCGAAACCCGCCCCGTGCTTATACGGACGGCACAGCGCGACCAACACCGCGCGCTGGGTTTCGGTCAGTGAGCGCAGTGTGGGAATGGTGCCGGTCGAGGTCCGCGTCGCATCATCGATCACGCCCCCGAAATCGTGGAAGGACACCAGCGAGGTGCCGACCCGGATCCGATCGCCCGCCATCAGGCGACGACGGCCGACCAGCCGCTCGCCGTTGACGAAGGTGCCGTTGCGGGACAGGCCGTCGTCGACGATGGTCCAGTGCGCGCCGAGGTATTCGATGGCGGCATGCAGACGCGAGACCTCGGCGTCCCAGCGCAACGCCAGGTCGGCCTGCGGGGATCGTCCAATGGTGACGCGCTGCTGGTCCGGGGTGAGCATCAGCTCCTGCTGACGACCCGAGTCATCAGTGAATCGCAACAACGATCCGATGAAACCAGTCACTGCGCCGATACCTCATCTCTCCATACCGCCAGTGACGCCATTCGCACAGTTCCATGGTGCCGCGTCCTGGTACTGCGAGCAAGATCGAGTCGACTCCGGACCTTCCTCATATCGAAGGCGTATCACAAAGGAGCCGCCGGCCGGGCGTCGCACGATTCGCCCGGGCGGCGGCCCAATAAATTAAGAACTCAGCCCTTCGCGGCCTTGTTGTACGCGTCGGTGATGTCGGCCGAGATACGACCCCGCGCGGACACCTTGTGTCCATTCCGGCGCGCCCACTCACGAATTGCTGCGCTTTGTTCACGATCGATCGAGACCCGGCTCTTCGCAGCGCCAGGAGCAGCGACCGCAGCCTTGACCCGGCGCCGACCACTCACGCGCCGAGCACTCGAAACCCACTCTTCAAGCCCGTCGCGCAGCTTCGCGGCATTTGCCGACGACAGGTCGATCTCGTACGACACACCGTCGATCGCAAACTCAATGGTCTCGTCCGCGATGGACTCACCATCGACATCGTCGATCAGGCTAACGGTGACCTTCTTTGCCATGAGATGAACGTCCTCTCGAAATCGTGCGACCCGCATACTAGGCCGATTACCCGAGGCAAGAATACCCCGAATTTCGAAAATTCCAAGACGGGGGCCGAACTATGCAATCCGATCGTCAGCGAGTGACTGGACGCACAATTGGGAACAGTATCGTTTCCCGGATTCCCAATCCCGTCAGTGCCATCAACAACCGATCGATTCCCATACCGGTACCCGTTGTCGGAGGCATACCGTGCTCCATCGCGGCAAGGAAGTCCTCGTCGAGTGCCATCGCTTCGTCATCACCCTGTGCGGCCAGCCGCGCCTGGTCGACGAACCGCTCGCGCTGGATCACCGGATCGACCAACTCCGAATAGCCAGTTGCCAACTCGAAGCCGCGCACATAGAGGTCCCACTTCTCGGTAACTCCGGGCTTGCTGCGATGCTGCCGCGTCAGCGGTGAAGTCTCCACTGGGAAGTCGCGCACGAAAGTCGGTGCGTAGAGCTTGTCACCATACTGGTGCTCCCATAGTTCTTCGACCAGTTTGCCGTGGCCATAGCCCTTGTCCTCGGGAATTTCGAGACCGACGCGATCGGCGAGCGCGCGCAATTCCTCGATCGTAGTTTCCGGTGTCACCGAGACGCCAAGTGCATCCGACAGCGACGGGTACATCTCGACGGTTGCCCACTCGCCACGGAGATCGTATTCGGTGCCATCCGCAAGGGTTACCACCTGGGTGCCGAAGACCTCCTCGGCAACTTCCTGCACCAATTCCCGAGTCATCCGCGCGGAGTCATCGTAGGTGCCGTATGCCTGATACGTTTCCAACATCGCGAACTCCGGCGAATGCGTCGAGTCCGCCCCCTCGTTGCGGAAGTTCCTGTTGATCTCGAAGACCTGTTCCAGGCCGCCGACCACACATCTCTTGAGGAACAGTTCCGGCGCAATTCGCAGGTAGAGATCCATATCGAGGGCATTGGAATGGGTGACGAACGGCCGCGCCGCCGCACCACCGTGCAGCGTCTGCAGCATCGGCGTCTCCACCTCGAGGAAGTCGCGCCGTTCCAGCGCATTGCGCATCGCGCGCATCACCGCGACCCTGGTCCTGGCCATTTCCCTGGCCTCAGGACGCACGATCAGGTCGACATAGCGCTGCCGTACCCGCGACTCCTCGTTCATCTCCTTATGCGCCACCGGCAGCGGCCGCAGGGCCTTGGCCGACATCGACCAGGAATCGGCCATAACGCTCAATTCCCCGGTCCGTGAGGAGATCACCTCGCCGTGCACGAATACGAAGTCACCGAGGTCGACATCGGCCTTCCAGGCCGCGAGCGCATCGGCGCCGACACCGTTGAGACTGATCATCGCCTGCAGCTTGGTGCCGTCACCCTCCTGCAGCGTCGCGAAACATAGCTTGCCGGTATTACGCATGAAAATGACGCGGCCGACGACACCGGCCTGCAACCCGGTCTGGGTATCCGGCTCGAGCGCCGGATAGGCGGCCCGAATTTCGCCGAGGGTATGTGTGCGCGGCACCACCACCGGATAAGCCTCACCGCCATCGGCGATCAGCCGCTCGCGCTTCTCGCGCCGAATCCGCATCTGCTCCGGAACGTCGTCACCGGCGGCCGCGGGACGGTTGGCTTGCCCCGCAGGAACCGAACCCGCGGAGCGACCGGATGAAGGCGTGTTCGGGGTGCTCACGTTCAACAACCCTAGCGGGCACCGGAAATCGATTTGCGAGCCGCCCGGGCATGACCGACAGGTAGCGAATCGGGAGCGCCCGGAAAGTGTCACAACCGGCCCATTTCGGACCTTCCCGAGCACACCGAATACCGGGCGCGCTCCGGTCACCAACCGAAAGGCATTGCGCGCCCGTATGTTTCGAGATGGAAGTGGTTTCGGCCGTAATTACAGCGTTGCGAGGGCCTCGACCTCACGGGCGAAGTGCGGCGCCCGGACGCCGACACTGAGCAGGCTGGCCGCCTTCAATGCCTGATAGCCGCCGACCACATCGGTGGCCCGATGCAGTCCGAGTTCCTGCAGCGCCGCGGCGGCGAGACTGGAGGTATAGCCCTCCGAGCAGACGATGATCCATTCCACGTCGTGATCGGTGGCCAGCGCCAACCGAGCCGAACTCGACGGATCCAGCCGCCATTCCAGGACATTCCGTTCGATCACCAGCGCACCGGGCAGCGCGCCCTCGCGGGCCCGCTGCGCCTGCGGCCGGATATCCACCAGAATCGCGCCCCGGTCGACCGCCTCGGGCGTTTCGAAGGCATAGATACGGTTCAGGCGGGCCCGTGCGTTCTCGAGCATCTGATCGATGGACAAACGGGTCATTACATATCACCTTCGGGCTGGTCGGTGAGGACGGTTCGGGAACGCCGCAGGGTGCCGTGGCCGGTCACCTCGTAATAGGACATGGCGGTGAGCGGCGGTGAATAGGCGTGCACGCTGAGGGTGGGATCGAGTGGCCCGGCGGATTCGAGGGCGGCCGGTGCGCGCATCACATCGTGCACCCAGCCGATCGGAAACGAGGCCTGGTCGCCCGCGGTCAGCGTGCGTCGGCGCAGTTCTGTTCCGTTCCAGCGGAATTCCGAGAGCGCGCCGCTGAGCACGGTCAATGCGCCGAGCGATCCGGCGTGGTCGTGCAATTCGGTGGACTTGCCCGGTGTCCAGCTGATCAGCCAGACATCGACCTCGTCGTCGGAAAGCAGCCGGGTGGCCCAGCGTTCATCGGCGGGCCAAATTCCATTGGCGGGCAACAGATGGTCGTAGCGCCCCGCGAGTACGTCTTCGGCGCCCTCGTCGGTCAGCCGGAGCAGATCGGCGGGACGCAGGCGGGTGGGTAATGCGGAGGAGACCGCGCGATCGAGCGGCGGGGTAGCCGTCAGGGTGCTACGTGCGGAATTGATGGAAAGAACAGAAGAACGCATCAGCGAATCTCCAGGAGTATGTCAACGGTCGAGGGACTTGGTCAGCCTCGAACGGTCGAGGCAGGTCAGCCTCGACAACACTCCTGGGTGCTCACGCGGGAATACACGGGTGCGAGTGTAGCAGCGCGAAAACCGGCGGCAAAGCGCGTGCACCCACGGGTGGGCATATCAAGCACCCTTACGGCGCTGATTGCGCTCGTAGACCAGGCGCAATCCGGTCAACGTGAGATGCGGCTCATGATGGTCGATGGTCTCCGATTCCGGCACGATCAACGGCGCGGTGGCGCCGGTCGCGACCACCGCGACATCGTCACCGGCGAACGCGTCGAATTCATCGCGAATCCGATCGATCAGGCCGTCCACCAAACCAGCGAAGCCGAAAATCGCCCCGGATTGGATGGCCTCGACGGTGTTCTTGCCGACCACCGAACGCGGCCGCGCCAACTCGACCCGGCGCAATGCGGCACGCTCGATCAGCGCTTCACTGGAGATCTCCACACCCGGCGCGAGTACCCCGCCGAGAAACTCGCCCTTCGCCGATACCAGATCAACAGTGGTGGCGGTGCCGAAATCCACCACAATCGCGGCCGTGCCGAATCGATGATGGGCGGCAAGGGTGTTCACGATGCGGTCCGCGCCGATTTCCTTGGGATTGTCGACCAGCAGCGGAATACCGGTTCGCACACCGGGTTCCACCACCACATGCGGCACATGATCCCAATAGCGAGTGAGCATCGATCGGATCTCGCGCAGTACCGGCGGCACCGTGGACAGCGCCGAAACTCCGATGATCTCCTCGACCTGTTCGCCGACCAAACCGCGCACCTGCATGGCGAATTCGTCCGCGGTCAACAGCGGATTGGTATGCATCCGCCAATGCCGCACCAGCTTCGCGTGATTACCGCTGCCCGAGAACAATCCGAGCTCGATGCTCGTATTCCGGACATCGATGGTCAGTAGCATCAGACGGTGGTGAGCGAGCGCGGGGTGACCAGACCGGAACCCTCCGGCGCATGCGCCGGATCGGAGCCGAGATCGGTCGGGCGATTGTGCTCGTCGACGAAGACGACCTTCGGGGCGTACTCCTTCAGCTCCCGCTCGTCCATCATGCCGTAGGCGATAAGGATGACGAGATCGCCAGGATGCACGAGATGTGCTGCGGCGCCGTTGATCCCGATGACACCCGAACCGCGCTCACCGGCGATCACATAGGTCTCCAGGCGGGCGCCATTGTCGATATCGACGATGCAGACCTGCTCGCCCTCGAGCAGATCGGCGGCGTCGAGCAGATCCTGGTCGACGGTCACCGAGCCGACGTAGTGCAGATCGGCATGGGTCACCGTGGCGCGGTGGATCTTCGACTTCATCATGGTGCGCAACATCGCTGTCGCCTTTCCTAAATGTTGGCCTGGGCAGGCTGGGAATCGGTCGCGGCGGTGCGCGAATCGGGAAGTGTGGGGCCGCTAGCGACTGCTTGCAGGTCGCTCGAAACAACACTGCCGCCGTCGACTGGCGCGCCCAGTGCGACGGCGGTGTTGTCGATCAGGCGGGTGGCGCCGACCTTGGCGGCGATCAGCAGCCGCGCATTGCCGTTCGCGGGGGCCGGACCGAGCGTGGACGACCGCAGTTCGAGGTAGTCGACATCGACACCGGTGGTGGCGTCGAGCACCGCGCGTGCGGCCGCGAGCACCGCATCGGCGCCGAGTGCGCCCGCATGCCGACCGGCGGCCAGCGCCGCGGACAGGGCCAGCGCCGATTCGCGTTGCGCCGCATCGAGATACCGATTGCGCGAGGACAGCGCGAGTCCGTCGGGTTCGCGAACGGTCGGCAGCGCAACGATCTTCACATCCATATTCAGATCGCGCACCATCTGCCGGATCAGCGTGAGCTGCTGATAGTCCTTCTCACCGAAGAACGCCTCGGTCGGGCGCGCGATATTCAGCAGCTTGGCCACCACGGTCAACATGCCCGCGAAATGCGTCGGGCGGCTCGCGCCTTCGAGCTCGGCGCCGATCGGGCCGGGATGCACGGTGGTGCGCGGGCCGTCCGGATACATATCGGACGCGCTCGGCGCGAACACCAGCTCCACGCCCTCCTCGCGCAGCAGTTCCACATCGGCGTCGAGGGTGCGCGGGTACTTGTCCAGATCCTCGTTCGCGCCGAACTGCAGGGGGTTCACGAAGATCGAGACGATGACCACCTGATTGGTCCGCTTGGCCCGGCGCACGATCTCGAGGTGCCCCTCGTGCAGCGCGCCCATCGTCGGCACCAGTCCGACGGTGCGGCCGACGCCGCGCAGGGCCTTGGAGACCGCGGCGATCACCTCGGGATCGTGGTGCACGGTCAGCTCACCGCGCCGGTACGCGCCACGCAATGCCGGATCCATCATCGGCCTCCTTCCAGCAGCTCGATCAGAGCCGGATTGGTCTTGGCACGCTCGGCCGTGCGCAGTGACATGGCGCGGTAGCCCGCGGCCAATCGGGGATCGACGGCCGCCAACGCGGCCAGATGCGCGGCAACGGCATCCGCGTCGCCGCGTGCCACCGGACCGGTCAGCGCCGACTGGCCGCGGCGCAACGCGTTGTCGAGCGCGGCGGAGGCCAAGGGGGCGAGCAGTCGCTCGGCCAAACCGTTGGGCTGATCGTCGACGATCTGCTGGCCGAGCAGGCCGGGTCCCGCCAGCGCGGCGCGCAGTGCGTCGACCGCGTCCAGGATCACCGTGACCAGGTGATTGCTGCCGTGCGCGAGCGCGGCGTGATAGAGCTGGCGATTCTCTTCCTGCACCCGGACCGGTTCGCCGCCCATCTCGATCACCAGCGATTGCGCGATGGCGAAACCGATTTCGTCGGCGGCGGTGATGCCGAAGCAGGCATTGCCGAGCCGGGCGACATCCTCGTCGTGCCCGGTGAAGGTCATCGCCGGATGAATGGCCAGCGGCAGCGCGCCGCGCTCGGCCAGCGGCGCCAGCAGCCCGACGCCATTGGCGCCGGAGGTGTGCGCGACGATCGTGCCGGGCCGGACCACACCGGCGGAGGCCAGACCACGCACCAGGCCGGGCAATTCGGCATCGGGCACGGCCAGCAGCAGCAGTTCGCTGCGGGCGGCGACCTCCTCGACGGGCAGGATCTCGGAATCGGGCAGTCGAGTGCGGGCCCGGTGCACGGAGGCATCGGAAATGGCGGCGACGCCGAACACCACGTGTCCGGCTCGCTCCAGTGCCGCGCCGAGGGCCGAGCCGACGCGTCCCGCCGAGACGATTCCCACCGTCAAGCGTGCGGGCGCGGGGTCACCCGAAGCAGCGTTGTCAGGGTTGACGCTTCTCGAGGTCAACGTTGTCCTCTCGATGTCGTTCCAGTCCCGGGCAGCCGGGTACCAGACGTTACGCACCGAGAATATCGGCCCATCGTTCGCCGATGCCACGGGGCACCCGCGTGATTTACAACGCAGCATCTTTGGCCGCGCCTGCGGCGCGGCGTGTTCGCGGCCCCCTTGGTCTCGCGGCTGACCCTTTCGAGCGACCTGCAAGCAGTCGCTAGCGGCGCCGTCGAGACTCGCGCCTGCGGCGCATGCGCTTCGACGACTCGGCTGTGTTCGATGGCCGCGCCTTCGGCTCGGACGCGAGACGGGCCGCGAACGTCGCTCGTAAGACTCGCTCCGTGGTGGTTGGGAGTGCAGAAACGTCACCGTCTCAGCACAGGTCAGCGACCGCTGCGCCCGTTTTCCTCCGACTGCAGGTTGGCCATGATCTCGGCGACCGAGAGGCGGCGAGAGGAAGTGCCGGAGTCGGCGTCCGGATCGACGCGGCGACGTCGTCGGGAGCTGGCGGTGCCGGCCGGCGGGACCGTGGTCGTCGGGCGCGGGGCGGGCTCCGGACGCGGGGTCGACGGCTCCGGGGTCGACAGCCCGTGTGACGCGGGCTCCGACTCCGGCGGCGACAGGCGCGGCGGCACCGTGTACTCCAGCGGCTCCAGGCGCGGCTGGACGCCGGTCTTTTCCGGATCCTCGGTGAACGCGTCCGCCCAGCCGGACGTGGAGCCGAACGATTCGATATGGCGCGCATCGTCGATATCGACGTCGGCGATGTCCGAATCGTCGAGATCGTCGACGGAGACGACCGCGGTTTCCGCGGTTACCGGCTCGTCGAAGGGGCTGGCGAACCGCGGGGCCTGCGGATGATCCGATTCGAAGACCGGGGTGACGGTGCTACGAGATTGCTGGAACGCCGCATCCGGCCAGCCGTCGGCATTCGCCGAGCTATTGTTGGACGAATTTCCAAATGCGCTCGGCAGCTCCTGAATCCGGGTCGCATCGGCGCGCAGCGCGGGACGATCCATCGGCAGGTCGCCGTCGAAGAGCCGCTGCAGGCTCTGCCGGAGCACGCTGAGTTCGGCGCGCAGGGCGGCCATTTCGGCCGCGTCGGCGCCGACTTCCTCGCGCACCCGCGCCTCGACGCCGAGCTCGTATTCCCGGCGCGCGGTGACCTCGCGCTCCAACTGGAGCTCGTACACCGTCTGCAGGTCACGGACCTTGGCCTTATCGATCGTGGCTTCCTTGCGGTACCGCGTCGCGGCCAAAGCGCCGATCACGGCCGCCCACAGCGCCGCCACCAAGCCGATGCGAACAAACTGCAGCCGGTCGCTGAAAACCAGGAAAACGCTGGCAACCAGACCGAGCAGAATCAAAACACCGATGAACAATTTTCCCGCGTCGTCCCGCCGTCGACGAGAGGTGCTGCTACGGGAGGGTGAAACCATGGACGCCAGGGTAGCTTGATCAGCCAGCCGCGCCCAGATTCACACACGGCGATTCCGGGAAGTTTAGTTGCTATGTGGTTGCTGGATCGTCCGAAGGATCCTCGGGAGCCCGACAGCAATACTCGAGCCACAGTGCCGCAGCAACCAAAGCGACCCCCGCCAGCATCCCGACGATGGCGCCGGGGCTGTCCGCACCTGCCGCATTCAAGGTGCCGCGCTGGGGGAAAACCCAGAAAAGGAAACCCAGCCACACCCCGGCGGCGAGCGAACCGACCTGTGCCGAGGCCTTGGCCAGCGCGACCGCACGGGCCGCGGTGATCGGATGCAGCTGGTGGGTGCCGTCGCCGATCTCGTGTTCGTTGACCCGCGAGCGGATCACGAAGCCGAGCGCCACCTCGATCGCGGCCACCGGATAGAGCGAGGCGCCCGCATAGATCGAGATAGGCGGAAAACTGCCGTAGGCCATGCGCGTGAGCAGCCACGCGACGACGGCCGCGACAACGACATTCGCGAACAGGTCGAGGATCCGGGTCGGCTTCAGCTTCACGACACCGATCCCTCCGCGGCTGTCGCCGAACCCGGCAGCGCGAATTCGGTCGGCCGCACACCCGCGCGTTCGGCGGCGTCGAGTGCAGCGAGCAGTTCGCGCACCGGCCGGACCGTCCCGTCGACCTCCAGCACCGCATCCGGCTGCACATCCAGCCACGGGATCAGCACAAAGGCCCGATTGTGCGCCTGCGGATGCGGCAGAGTCAGTTCCGGATCGTCGCTGCGGCATACCTGTCCGCCCTCGGCGCACCAGACCACATCGACATCGAGGGTTCGCGCACCCCAGCGCACCTCGCGCACCCGCCCGGCGGCCTGCTCCAGTCGCTGACCGAGACGCAGCCAATCGCGCGCGCCGAGTTCCGGATCTGCCACCAGCACGATGGCATTGAGGTAGTCGTCCTGTTCGACACCGCCCCACGGCGCGGTCGAGTACACCGGCGATACCGCCACCACGCGCCGCCCGAGCCCGTCGACAACACTGCGCAGATGCGCGAGCCGGTCGCCCAGATTCGAGCCGATCGACAGCACGGCGCTACTACTCATCCCACGGACCCCCGCTGCCGCGAGGTGACCACGCGGACGTCGGCGAAGGTGTGCGGGATCGGCGCGGACGGCTTGTGCACCACGACCTCGACCCCCTGGATGCGCGGATCGGTCATCACATCGTCGGCGATCTCGGAGACCACCTTCTCGATGAGATTGCGCGGCGGGCCCTGGATGATCTGGACGGCGCGCTCGGCGAGGGCGCCGTAGTCGATGGTGTCCGCGAGATCGTCGGTGGCCGCGGCGGCGGCGAAATCGGCCCACACCGTCAGATCGACCAAGAACTCCTGGCCGTCGCGGCGTTCGTAGTCGAAGCAGCCGTGATAGCCGTAGGCGCGCAGCCCGCGCAGCTCGATCCGATCCGGCTGGGTCATGTCGCGGCTCCTCGCGTGCTGTGCCGGGCGGCGCGCTGCCAGGCGTCGGTGACGGCAATGGCGTCCAGCGAGGCGCGCACATCGTGGACGCGGACACCCCAGGCCCCGTGCGCGGCGGCCAGCGCCGACACCGTCGCGGTCGCGGTCTCGCGGCCGTCCGGCGGGCGCGGGCCCTCGGCATCGGCGAGCAGGGCGCCGAGGAAACGTTTGCGGGAGGCGCCGATGAGTATCGGCAGCCCATGGCCGACCAGTTCGGGCAGGGCACCTAGCAGCGCCCAATTGTGTTCGGCGTTCTTGGCGAAACCGAGACCGGGATCGAGGACCAGCCGGGACCGGTCGACACCGGCGGCGACGGCCAGCTCCACCTGTGCGCTCAATTCGGCGAGCACCTCGGCGACCACATCGTCGTAGTGATCGGCCGGACCGGTGTGCCGATAGTCCGCACCTGCCCGCCAGTGCATAAGGATCCACGGAACATCGGCCGCCGCAACGACTTTCACCATATCGGGATCGGC
Source organism: Nocardia nepalensis (assembly GCF_048910785.1). Classification (NCBI taxonomy): domain Bacteria; kingdom Bacillati; phylum Actinomycetota; class Actinomycetes; order Mycobacteriales; family Nocardiaceae; genus Nocardia; species Nocardia nepalensis. The sequence continues at coordinate 421,882 of NZ_JBKBET010000038.1, forward strand.
GCGCCCGCCCGAGACGTCGTTGACCACCGAGACACCGGCCGCGATCGCCGCCGCCGCGACGCCGGCCCGCATGGTGTCCACGCTGGTCGGCACGCCCGCAGCTACCAATCCGCGAATAACGGGAACCACCCGCGCGGCCTCGGTTTCGGGATCGATCCGCACCGCGCCGGGCCGGGTCGACTCGCCACCGATATCGATGATGTCGGCGCCCGCCTCGTACAGCTCGATGCCGTGCGCGATGGCCAGGCTCGGATCGAGGTAGCGTCCGCCGTCGGAGAAGGAGTCGCTGGTGACATTCACCACGCCCATCACCACACAGGAGCGACCGCCACGCGCGACTCCGTGCAGGTCCACCGCGCCCTGCCTCACTTCCGCAGGATCAGATCGAGGGCCTCGGCGCGCGAAGCGGCATTGGACTGCAGCATGCCGCGCACCGCGGAGGTGGTGGTGCTCGCGCCCGGCTTGCGAATACCGCGCATGGCCATGCACAGGTGCTCGGCCTCGATCACCACGATCGCGCCGCGCGGATCCAGCTTGCGCATGACGGCATCGACGATCTGGCTGGTCAGCCGCTCCTGCACCTGCGGCCGCTTGGCGTAGAGGTCGACCAGCCTGGCCAGCTTGGACAGTCCCGTCACGCGGCCGTGCGTACCGGGGATATAGCCGACGTGCGCGACGCCGTGGAAGGACACCAGATGGTGTTCGCAGGTCGAGTACAGCGGGATATCGCGCACCAGCACCAGCTCCTGGTGTCCTTCGTCGAAGGTGGTGTTCAGCACCGAATCCGGCTCGACGTAGAGCCCGGCGAACATCTCCCGATAGGAGCGGGCGACCCGCGACGGCGTATCGATCAGACCCGGGCGGTCCGGATCCTCGCCGACCGCGATCAGCAACTCCCGGATCGCCGCCTCGGCGCGGTCCTGATCGAAGACTCGGCCGGTCTCGAGTGCGATCAGATCCGGCTTGGCCGGGCCCGCACCGTTGCGCTGGACTATATCCCCATCGTCGTCGACGGTAGCGTTGCTATTCCCGAGGCCACCGATGTGATTGTTGGCCGACAAGCGAGACACCTCCAAAATCTCGGGTACCGGCAATCACCCGGCACCCAGATGGTCGAGCCTAATCGCCACTAGTCAGTGTCGACCGTTCGGTCCATCCCAATCATGGTTCTCGCCCTCGTTATTCCCGGTACCGCTGGCGGGCTCTTCATAGGGGGCGTTGCCATGCCCCTGCTGACCCCACGGCTGCTGCGGCTGGGGGTACCCGTGGCGCGACTGCGGCTCACCCTGCCAGCCGCCGTAACCGGGCTGACCCGACTGCTGCTGCGGCTCGTCCCGCGGCGGCCAGCCCGGTGCCGACCAACCGGCCGGGGCGCCGTAATCCGGCCGGGAGCCGTGCGTTGCGCCCTGCCGCGGGTAGGCGGGGGCCGGAGCCTGCGGCAGCGGGTAACCGGTCGCGGGCGGCTGGGAGTAGCCGCCGTAGCGCGGTTCCTGGTAACCGGCGTCCGGGTAGCCGTTTGCCGACGCGGCTTCGCGCTGCGGCAGCTTCGGGTGGACCGACTCCTGCGGCGGCCACGGCTCACCGCGTTCGGCGGCCAGTTCGCCCGGGGTCTTCACCGGCGGCTTATCCGAGGGGACGCGCTCACCGAAATCGTTGAACGCGGTGATCCGCGGCCGCTTCTCCACCGCGCTGAGAATCTCCTCGAGATCCTTGCGGTGCAACGTCTCTCGCTCCAGCAGCGCCGTGGCGAGCACGTCGAGCACGTCGCGGTATTCGTTGAGGATGGCCCATGCCTCGGTGTGCGCGGCCTCGATCAGGTTGCGCACCTCCTCGTCGATGGCGCCGGCGACCTCGTGCGAGTAGTCCGAACCCATGCCCATCGAGCGACCGAGGAACGGGTCGCCCTGCTCCTGGCCGTAGCGCACCGCGCCGAGGCGCGCGCTCATGCCGTATTCGGTGACCATCGCGCGGGCGATCTTGGTGGCCTGGTCGATATCGGAGGAGGCGCCGGTGGTCGGCTCGTGGAACACCAGTTCCTCAGCCGCGCGGCCACCCATCGCCATCACCAGGCGGGCGATCATCTCCGAGCGGGTCATCAGGCCCTTGTCGTCCTCGGGCACCGTCATGGCGTGGCCGCCGGTGCGACCGCGGGCCAGGATGGTGACCTTGTAGACCGGCTCGATATCCGGCATCGCCCACGCGGCCAGGGTGTGGCCACCCTCGTGGTAGGCGGTGATCTTCTTCTCGTGCTCGCTGATGATGCGGCTCTTGCGGCGCGGACCACCGATGACGCGGTCCACCGATTCCTCGAGCTGCTCGCCGGTGATCACCGCGCCGTTCTCGCGGGCGGTGAGCAGTGCGGCCTCGTTGACGACATTGGCCAGATCCGCGCCGGACATGCCGACGGTGCGCTTGGCCAGACCGTCGAGATCGGCCTCGGGCGAGATCGGCTTGCCCTGCGAATGCACCCGCAGGATGGCGCGCCGGCCGGCCAGGTCCGGATTGCTGACCGGGATCTGGCGGTCGAACCGGCCGGGACGCAGCAGCGCCGGATCGAGGATGTCGGGGCGGTTGGTCGCGGCGATCAGGATGATGCCGGTGCGATCGCCGAAGCCGTCCATCTCGACGAGCAGCTGGTTCAGGGTCTGCTCCCGCTCGTCGTGACCGCCGCCGAGGCCGGCGCCGCGCTGGCGGCCGACCGCGTCGATCTCATCGACGAAGATGATGCACGGGCTGTTCTGCTTGGCCTGTTCGAACAGGTCGCGCACGCGGGAGGCGCCGACACCGACGAACATTTCGACGAAGTCCGAACCGGAGATGGTGAAGAACGGCACCCCGGCCTCACCCGCGACGGCGCGCGCCAGCAGGGTCTTACCGGTACCGGGCGGGCCGTAGAGCAGCACACCCTTGGGGATCTTCGCGCCGAGTGCCTGGTAGCGCACCGGATTCTGCAGGAAGTCCTTGATCTCGTAGAGCTCTTCGACGGCCTCGTCGGCGCCCGCCACATCCGCGAACGTGGTCTTGGGCATGTCCTTGGTGAGCTGTTTGGCCTTCGATTTGCCGAAGCCCATCATGCCGCCGCGGCCACCGCCCTGCATGCGGGACATCACAAAGATGAACAGCCCCAGCAAGATCACCATCGGCAGCACGAACAGCAGGATCTGGGTGAACCAGCTCTCCTGTTTGACCACGGTGTTGAAGGGCGCACCGGACTTCTGCACGGTGTCGAAGACCTGGTTGGAGGTCTCACTGCCGCCCGGGTACTTGGCGATGATCTTCTTCGAGCCGGAGGTGGCGTCGTTCCCGTTGTTCAGCTCGATGCGCAGCTGCTGCTCGCGGTCGTCGATCTGGACGTTCTTGACGTTGCTCTTGTCATTGAGCTGACTCAACGCAACCGAGGTATCGACGCTCTTCCAGCCGCGCGTGTCGTTGCCGAAGATGCTGAACGCATAAATCACGAGAGCGATTCCCGCGACTATGGCCAGGGTGCGAAACACAGTCTTGCGGTTCATAGAGCGTAGGCCGGGCGGCCAGTCCTTTCCGGGTGTCTCCGGTGCATGCCTAGCGTGGCGTCGGGCGAGTCCCGTCCGGTAGTTCGGATGCGGACAGGCCACGTTACCGCGTACGGTCTAGTCGATACATCGCGCAGTACGGCAGCTGGTGTAGTTCGACAGGTAAACGGCCGGGGAACGTCCGTGGTTCCCGAGGTCTCCGGTCGGGGTTACTCCAAGTGGTCACAATCATGTCATGTTCGGCCTATCGTGAGCGACGACACATCACCGCGGTGCGAGCGACGGGCCCGAAGGCGGTAGCTTGCGTTACCCACGTAAGTCCCCGGGAGCACCGTAACCAACAGAGCGCAGGGGGTATGGACATAGTCGAGCTACGGACACCCACAGCGATACTGCGGCACGGGCGCGGGCGATTGATAGTTCTGCGGCCCGGCAGTGACGGCGAGCGTGTACTCGACGTGCCGGTGACCGACCTACTCAAGGTCCGCCTGAACCGACGTGCCGACGACGCGGTCGTCATCGAGATCTACCTGCGTTATCCGACTCCCGTGCTCACCGGCGTACCCGCGGACCGCACGCCGCTACCGGTCCTCATCGCCGAGCACGACTTCCCCGCGGCCGCCGAGATCGTCGAGCGCATCAACGACCAGATCCTGGCCAGCCAGCGCATCGACGTCGCCGCCCCCGATCTGCAGCCGCCACCCCCGCAGTGGGGCAAGAGCGGGCCGACCCGCGCCGACGTCGATCGCGCGGTGCGGCGGATGGCGCCCAGGCGCGAGGCCAAGGCGGCGATAGCCGCTCTGCATCGCTATGTCACCGCCGATGAATACGTGCTCGAGACCGCGATCGCCGTCGCGCACCCGCCCGCGGGCACCGGACTCGGGCTGCTGGCCGCGACCACCGGGCGACTGCTGTTCATTTCCATCGGCCCCGGCGACAAGTACGCGCACGAGTTACCCATCCCGGTCGTCATGTGGGCGCGCACCACCGAGGGCGCCGCGGCGCCGGGCGAGATCGGTTCGGCGCGCGGCGACACCGGCATCGATGTGCACGACGGAAACGTCACGTTGCATTTCATCGGAACCGATCGGGCCGATACCGAACGCGTCACCTGCGCGGTGAATTTCGCCGTCCGGCGTGATTCGGCGAACGGCGCGGCCGGCCCGGCCGATCCCGGCGTCGCCCAGCTCTATTCCGAGTGGGAATTGCTGGTGGAACGGCATTCCCTCGGCATGGTCGACGATGGACAGTTCCAGCGTTACGGCCGGGGGATCCTGCGCTCACTCCCCGACGGGCACTGACTGCAGGCCGATCCGCCGCCACGGGCTGCTCGGGCGCAGCCACAGGCGCAATAGCTCCATGCGCCGATCCACGCCGCCGTTTTTCAGTTCGGCCAGATCCTCACAGGCCTGCCAGTAGGTCCAGCCGGTCAGGTAGGCATCGCCGAATTGGCGCCAGTTCTGATATTTGCGCTGGGCCAGCGGCAGTGCCCGCATCAGATAGTCCCAGGCCACCTCGGCGTCGAGATAGCCCGCGGTGAAAGCCATTCGGGCCACCGCGACCACCCGGGCCAGATCCCAGGCGTGGATATCGCTGGGCAGCGGCCGGGCCAGGTGATCGGTGAATCCGATCTTGATCGCCTGCGACCAGATGTCGTAATCGCGGACCAGCGCCTCGGGATTGTCCATCCCCCGGAACGAGCCGACCTGACGTAGGAAGGCCCGATGCCGATCGGCCCGCTCGCCGAACCGGTCGCGTTCACTGGCATTGATCGATGCCATCACCAGCGGATGCACCATCGCGTACAGGGGCGCGTGCATACCCTCGAGCAACTGCTCCATGGAGGCCTGCGCCTCGGTGCCGTCGGTGATGCCCCATGCGCCGGTCAGGGTGTCGATGGCGAGTTCGCGGCGATCGCCGAGCGGATGGTCGCGCTCGGGACCGAGCAGCAGCGCGTCGTGGAAGGCGTCCCAGCGCGCCGAATAGAAGCCGCCGAGCGCGAGCGCGCGCAGTTCGTCATCCGATACCGCCGCGCCGGACCAATGGTCCTCCTCCCGCTTGTCGAGTTCGTCGTAGGGGAAGGTGGTCAGGGTGGGCACACCGCGGGCAGGCATGCCAACGATTGTTCCCCATCGATCTTGGAAGGGCCTGTGTAATCGCCAGGCTTTGTCGGATTGGATTCTTGGCCTGCCGGGCGGCAGTACTGAGGGCTAATGTGCACGCATGAGTAGCAACATCACCCTCCTTCGTGGCCTGGATCCTGCGCCTACCGAGCAGGAAATCTATGCTGCCGCACTGCAGTACGTGCGTACGGTCGGTGGCGTGTCCGGCCTGAGCACGACAACCAAGGCAGCCGTCGACAAGGCGGTGAACGCCATCGCGGCCGCGACCACGCAATTGCTCGCGGATCTACCGGATGTGCGGGTCGCACCGGTCACCGAAGCACCACTGCGCCGCGAGGGTGCGCAGGCGGAGTAGTTCGGCAGTTCAAGGCAGGGCGTCCGCACCGTAGGTGGCTACGCAGGCCAGCGCGATCTCCAGCGGCAGGCTGCGCATTTCGATCGGATGGCCGAGCAGTTCCTCGATCCGCTGGATCCGGTAGCGGACCGTGTTCTTGTGCACCCCGAGTAGTTTCGCCGTGGCCTCCGGGCTGCGATGGCTCTTCAGATACGCGTGCAGTGTTTCGCGCAGGCGTGCGGCATTGGCATCACGGCCCGCCAGCGCGCGCAATTCGCGCCCGATCAGACCGCGCATGGCCGCGTCGTCGACACCGGCCAGATAGGCGATCTCCACCTCGCGATACGCGGTGACCCGCGCGGGGTCCGGCGCCCCGCGCTCGGCGACGTGCCTGGCCGCGACGGCCTCGTGATGACTCTGCCGGAATCCGGCGGCCTGCGCGGCGGGCACCCCGAACGCCACCCGCACCGGCGACTCGACCTGACCGCGCACGATCCGCTCGATCGCCCCCGGCACCGCCAATTCGGCGGCGTGCGCGTCATCGTCCAATCCCGCCCAGGCCCACATGCCGCTGGCACCGGAGGCGACGGTGAGCACCCGGCCGCTGCCGAGCGCCGTGCCCAGCCGCGTCGCCACCCGGTCCAGCAGCCCGCTCGGCTCGCCGTCGCCGCCCGGCTCACCGGTGGTCTCATCGGTCCACAGCACGAAGGCCAAGTGCGGCTTGGCGAGTCGGTAACCAAGCCGGACCGAGGCCTGGTCGGTATCGAGTTCGTCACCGGCGAGCAGGGCACGCACGATTTCGGTGCGCCGATTCAGCGCCGCGCGCATGACGCGCTCGCGCTCCTCCATGTAGGTATCGGTCAGCGTCTCCACCGAAATGCTGACCCATTTGGTCGAACGCTCGAACAGCCGCAGCATTACCGCGCGCTCGATCTCGGGCGGCGGCTGGCGCTCGTCGACGGCGTCGGTCATGTATTCGAGCACCGCCTCCTGGCCGACGTGGTAGGTCCGCAGCAGCAGCCGCAGATCGTAACCGCGGCGCGCGAGGGTTCTGGCGAAGGCGTGCGCCTCCTCCGGCAGGGCGAATTCGATGGTGTCGCTGGTGAGATTGGCAAGCACCACCCTTGCGTGCGCCCGGGTGCTCGCCGCGAGGTCGCGGCGCATATCGCGATCGGCCAATTCCGGGATATGCGCGATGATCGCGCTGTCGAGTCGGTCGACGACCTGTTCGAGGGCCTGGGTCCGCATCGTCTCGTAGACGTATTCGGCCAGCCAGTCGCGGACCACTTCGCTGTTCGGGCCGATCGCCGCCGATCGCGCGGCTCCGCCGGGCGAGGCCATAATCCCTCCGAATTGTACTTTGAGAACAAATCGCGCCGGATTCGTTGACAAATCGGTCCAAGAAAGTCCGGCACTCTTGTGTCACGATCATAGGTCAGTGAACTGATTCACAGTAATCAGCACAGCGGTTCACAGCACAACGTCAGTGGGAGAACAGCAGTGACCAACACCGAATCGGTGCCCGGCGCGGCCGAGAAGAAGACAACGGCGCGGAAGACAACGGCGAAAAAGACCGCGGCGCGAGCGACGGGCCCGGAGGCGGTAGCGGATGGATCGGCGCAGTCGGCCGGAGGCCGTCCGTTGCGGGGAGCGGTGGGCGACGGGCGGGCCCACGGCCCCGACACAGATCCGGCATCGATCGAGGTACGCAACCCCGGTACCGGCGCGGTCGTCGGCACCGTGCCGAATGAGAGCGCCGAAGCGGTCGCGGCCAAGATCCGCGAGTTGCGCCTGTACCAGCCGGAGTGGGAGGCCATCGGCCCCGACGGCCGCAAGGAATGGCTGCTGAAACTGCAGGACTGGATCATCGACAACACCGAGCACCTGGCCGACGTGCTGCAGGCCGAGGCGGGCAAGCCGCGGGTGGACGCGTTGATCGATCCGGCCTTCTCCACCGATCTCATCGGCTACTACGCGCGCCGGGCCGCCAAATTCCTCGCCGACGACCATCCGTCGCCGCACAGCCCGCTGGCCCGGGTCAAGAAGCTGACCACGGTGTACAAGCCGTATCCGGTGGTCGGCGTGATCACGCCGTGGAACTTCCCGCTGGCCATGCCGGTCATCGATGTGATCCCGGCGCTGGCCGCTGGCGCGGCGGTCATCCTCAAGCCGTCGGAGGTGACTCCGCTCTCGGCGGTCGAATTGGCGAGGGGCTGGGCCGAAATCGGCGCACCGCCGGTCTTCGCCGTGGTCACCGGCGCGGGCACGACCGGCGCCGCGGTGGTCGAGAATGCCGACTACATCCAGTTCACCGGCTCGACCGCGACCGGGCGCAAGATCGCCGCCGCCTGTGTCGAGCGGTTGATCCCCTACAGCCTGGAGTTGGGCGGTAAGGATCCGGCCATCGTGCTGGCCGACGCCGATCTGGACCGGGCCGCGCACGGCATCGCCTTCGGCGGCATGTTCAACTCGGGTCAGGTCTGCATCTCGGTGGAGCGGGTGTACGTCGAGGCGCCGGTGTACGACAAGTTCGTCGCCAAGCTCACCGACGCGGTCCAGAATCTGCGTCAGGGCCTGGACGGGCGCGAGTCCGAATACGACGTCGGCGCTTTGGCCAACGAGAACCAGGTCCAGATCGTGCAGCGGCATGTCGACGAGGCCCTCGCGGCGGGCGCCAGGGTCACCACCGGCGGCAAGCGGACCGGCGTCGGCACGCTGTTCGAGCCGACCGTGCTCGTCGATGTCGACCACACCATGTCCTGCATCACCGAGGAGACCTTCGGCCCGACCCTGCCGGTGATCAAGGTCGCCGACGAGGCCGAGGCCGTTCGGCTGGCCAATGATTCGATCTACGGCCTGTCCGCGTCGGTCTGGACCGGGAACAAGGAGCGCGGCGAGCGGGTGGCCCGCGCACTCGATGTCGGCGCGGTGAATATCAACGACGTCTTCGTCAACCTGTTCAGCTTCGCGCTGCCGATGGGCGGCTGGGGGCAGTCCGGTGTGGGCGCCCGCTGGGGCGGCCCGAACGGCGTCCGCAAGTACTGCAGGCAGAAGGCGATCACCACGCCGATCCTGCCGACCCAGCAGAAGGAACTGCTGTGGTTCCCGTATCAGATGCCGAAGGTGCTGTTCGGGCTCGGCGCGATGCGCGCCGCCGGGGCGCGCGGTCTTCGGCGCATCGACATTCCGGCGATCCTCAAACTCAAGGGAGACAACAAGTGACAGACGGGGCGAAGATTCGCGGCAAGGTCGTCGTCATCACCGGTGGCGCGCGCGGCATCGGGCTGGCCACGGCGACCGCGCTGCAGGCGCTCGGCGCCAAGATCGCGATCGGCGATATCGACGAGACCACGGTCAAGGAGTCGGGCAGCGCCCGGAATTTCGAGCTGTACGGCAGCCTCGACGTCACCGATCCCACCTCGTTCGAGAACTTCCTCGACGAGGTCGAGCGCACCGTCGGCCCGATCGATGTGCTGATCAACAACGCGGGCATCATGCCGACCGGCAAGTTCGCGGACGAACCGGACCAGATCACCCGCCGCATCCTCGATATCAACGTCTACGGCGTGATTCTCGGATCCAAGCTGGGTCTGGCGCGGATGCTGCCCCGCAAGCGCGGGCACATCATCAATATCGCCTCGCTCGCTGGTGAGACGCATATTCCGGGCTTGGCGACCTATAACGCCAGCAAGCACGCGGTGCTCGGCTTCACCGACACCCTGCGCGAGGAGTACCGGGGTTCCGGTGTCGCGTTCTCCTCGGTGCTGCCCACGCTCACCAATACCGAACTCGGTTCCGGTGTGAGCGGCCCCAAGCTGCTGCGCCCGGCCGAGCCGGAGGAGATCGCCGACGCGATCGTCGCGTTGATCGCCGCGCCGAAGTCCAAGGTCCGGGTGACCGCGGTGGCCGGTCTGCTCTCGCAGCTGGTGAATCTGCTGCCCGAACCGGTGGCCGACGGACTGGCCAGGGCGCTGGGTTCGAGCAATGCCTTCCTCGACGATGTCGACACGGCCGAGCGCAAGGCCTACGAGGACCGGGCGCGCAGCCTCTGATCGAGCAGCGCGGGCGCCGTGGTCGTGTTGTCGCGACCACGGCGCCCGCTCGCGATTCGACGCCCACAAACGCATTTGTGATGAATCTCACTATGTATCGCTGTAACGGCTCCGACTCCGTTGCGGGGCGGTTTCCCGGGCGTGACCGGCCACACTTCGACATACCCGACACCACACCTCGCGCCGCATTGATGCTGGTCATACGCCCAATTAACTTAGGCGAGGCCTGCCGCGCCGCGATCGCCAAAGGTTCGCGGAGTCGATGGTGCAAATGACCATGCCAAGCCATATGCTGTCTCTAACAAACCTGTCGACTGTTTCGGCTGCCGTATCCGAACTTTCTGGCTTGAATAGGCTGGAAATTCAGGACTGATTCTGATAGCAAGGGGCTATGGACCCGCATTTGCGCGACCTGCGGTATTTCGTCGCCGTCGCTGAGGAACTGCACTTCACCAACGCCGCCCAGCGGCTGCACATCGCTCAACCCACCCTGTCGCGTCAGATTCGTCAGCTGGAACGCCAGCTCGACGTGGTCCTGTTCGACCGCAATCAGCGCAGTGTCGCGCTGACCGTCGCGGGTAAGGAACTACTCGAAGGCGCCCGCAAGATCCTGGAGCTGTGGGAAGTCACCAACGTCTCCCTGCAGGAGGCGGGCGAAGTGCTGCGCGTCGGCATCCAGTCCGCGCTCGGCCGCGGTCTGCTCAACGATCTGGAGAGCGCCAGCGGGCACCGGCTCGCTCTGCACGCCGCCTCGTGGACCGACCCGTCCAGCGGTCTGGCCGGTCGGCAGGCCGACCTGGCGCTGGTCTGGCTTCCGCTGCCCGATCCGAACCGGTACCGCTGGCAGGTGCTGCGCACCGAGCCGCGCTGGGTGCTGCTGCCAGAGAACCACCCGCTCGCCGAGAACGAGATCATCGACTTCGCCGACCTGCTGGACGAGTCGTTCATCGCGCTGCCCACCGAGGCCGGTGCGGTGCGCGACTTCTGGCTCGGCAACGATGCCCGCAACGGCCGTCAGCCCAAGATCGGCGCCGAGGCTGCGACACCCGAGGACAAGCTGGAGGCCGTGAGCCTGGGCCTCGGCGTCTGCCTGCTGGCCGAGAACAATGTGCCGATGTACCGCTGGCCCGGCCTGACCGCCCGCCCGCTCAACGGGCTCGCCCCGTGCGAGCTCGCGGTCGCCTGGCGCGCCGACGACAACCGGCCGACCATCCTCGAATTCGCCACGCGCGCGGTAGAGGGCGGCTTCTCGGTGCAGCAACAGCCCGCCGTCGCGAGTTAGTCGCTCACCGTCCGCTTCCAGGGGTGAATCGACTCGAGTTGCGCCGACAGGCGCAGCAGGGTCGATTCACTGCCGGGCGGCCCCGCGAGCTGGGCGGCGACCGGCGTCTCGGATCCCGGGTGCATGCCCATCGGGATCGACGCGGCGGGCCAGCCGACCATATTCCACAGTGGCGTAAACGGTGAATACCGTGCGCTGGTAATGACATTTGCCAGCCAGCCCAGGGTGTGCCAGGCCCGGGCCCGGGGCGGCGGCGCGGCGAGCGTGGGGGTGATCACCACGTCGTAGCGCTCGAAGAATTCCAACAGTCGCGCCTCCACCCGATCCACCTGGGCCGGGCGCACCAGCCGCAGGCGCTGGACCAACCGGCCGAGCGCGAGGTGTCGGCGGGTGCGCGGCTGCAGTCGTTCGGGGCGGATGAGCGCGGCGGCCTCGCGGGCGCCGTATGCCAACCAGCGCAGGCCTACCGAGATGATCGATTCGCCATAGGGCAGGGTCGCGGATTCCACTAGGTGCCCGGCCGCGACGGCGGCCGAGGCTGCGGTGCGGGCCGCTGCGGTCCAGTGCCGATCGACCCGGAAGAAACGAGACGGTGGCGCCACGGCTAGCCCGATGCGTAGTCGGCCCGGTGGTTCCAACTCGGCTAGGTCCGGGCGCGCGGCCAGCACCGATAGCGTGAGCGCGGCATCGCCGACCGTCGTTGCGAGCACACCGTTTTCGACCATTCCCGACCAGGAATCGACGCCTACCTCGGCCGGCACCGTATGCCGCCCCGGTTTGATGCCGAACACTCCACAGCAGGCCGCCGTGATGCGCACCGAACCGAGACCGTCGTTGCCGTGCGCCACCGGCACCAGCCCGGCCGCGACGGCCGCGGCCGATCCGCCCGACGAGCCGCCGGTGCTGCGCGCGGAATTCCACGGGTTGCGGCTGATCCGGCCCTCGGTTTCGGTGGTGCCCCACAGACCCAGTTCGGGTACCGCGGTCAGCCCGACGACCACCGCGCCGGCGGCCCGCAGTCGGCGCACCACCGGATGGTCGGCGGCGGCCGGACGGGTATCGGTGGCGATGGAACCGGCCAGCGTCGCCTCGCCCTCGACCGCGATGTTGTGTTCGATCGCGATGGGCACACCCGCCAGCGGCAGCACGTCCAGATCGGAACGCTGTTCCAGCGCGAGCGCCTCGGCCCGCGCCTTCGCCGAGCGAACGACGGTGAACGCATTCGTCTTTCGATTCTGGGCGGCGATCCGGTCCAGGGCGGTATCGACCGTCTCGGTCGGCGTCAGCGAGCCGTCGCCCACACTCGCGGCAATTGCCGCGGCCGGACCGCGTGACATGCCGGATTCGCGTGGCATGCTTGATTGCATCGAAGCATGCACGGCGTCGGTCTCGCCCACGGTGATCCCGTTGGCGGCTTGCGCCTCCGGGGCCTCGGGCGCCGGAGTCATTGCTTCGTGGTCACGTTCGGCTACCGCCTTCGTGCCCATAGCTGTTTTATGCATGTGCTGGTTGTCCCCGTCGCATGGTTGTCGAAATCGGGTGATCCGCTGTTGAGGCGCAAGTTATCATTCCGATTACTGCTCGGGGGATGATGGTGTGGGGTGTGGCGGAAATTAATCGCCACATCCGCCGACCGAACACTGCGGATTCTTCGGGATCCGCTCAGCAGCTAGGTCCGAGAATGAGTGCAGATCCCGAAAATAGTCACCGACCCGGCCCCGACTCCGATCCGACCCACGGTTGGGGCGGACCGCTGCTGCGCACCGATAACGACGCTGTCGACGCCTTCTCCAGTGCGTGGGAATCGGCGCACCGCCCGCCGGACATCGCCGACTTTCTGCCCGATGCCGAGGCCCTGCGCCAGGCAGCGCTGATCGAATTGATCCGCGTCGACCTGCGGCATCGCTGGATCCGGCGGACCAGCGGCCCGACCCCGCGTAAACGCCTTTTCGACTACTGCGCGGAGTTCCCGGAACTCGAAGCGGGCGGTATTCCGGCGGGTTTGATCTACGAAGAGTTCGTCATCCGCAGGCATAGCGGCGAGCGCGTCGACCCAAAGGATTGTCTGCGGGAATATCCCGAACAAGCGGCCGAATTGCGGGCGCTGCTCAATGCCGAAGACGTCGAGCAGAGCACTCGACGGGCCGTGCTCGAGGATTCGGTACTGACCGAGTTCGCGAGAACACGTGCGGCGGCTGAGCGCGACGACGCCACCCAGGTCGGCCAAAACATCGAATCAACCCAACTGAACCAAACTAGTGGGTCCCTTCGTAATACCGACGTGACTCGCGCAACCGTCGAATCGACTGAGACGGCGACCGCCATTCCGACCACGATCGGAACCGGTCCGGGGAGCTTCGACGCGCTCGACAGCATTCAGATCGGCCAGCGCATCGACGATTTCGATCTGCTCACCGGGCTGGGCAGCGGCGCCTTCGCCCGCGTCTTCCTGGCCAGGCAGCGGTCGATGCAGCGACTGGTCGCGGTGAAGATCTCCGCCGACCACGGCACCGAACCGCAGACCCTGGCCCAACTCGATCACGACTACATCGTGCGCGTGTTCGACCAGCGCCTACTCGGCTCGGACCGCGCGCGCGATCCGGCCATGCGCCGACTCAGGTTGCTGTACATGCAGTTCCTGCCCGGCGGAACGCTGCTCGGCGTGCTGCGCTGGGTGCGCGCGACCCGACCCGACGAACGCAGCGGCCAACTGCTGCTCGACGCGGTCGACGCGGCCATGGAGGAGAAGGGCGAGATCCGGCCGACCGATTCCAGTGTGCGCACCGAGATCGCCGGACTGAGCTGGCCCGAGACGGTGGCCTGGCTGGGCCGCAGATTGGCCGAGGCACTCGAATACGCCTCCGCGCACGGCGTGCTGCACCGCGACGTGAAACCGGCCAATATCCTGCTCACCGCCGAGGCGGTGCCCAAACTGGCCGATTTCAATATCAGCTTCAGCCGCAATGTGGCTGGCACCAGTCCGGTCGCGTATTTCGGCGGCTCGCTGGCGTATATGTCGCCCGAGCAGCTGGAGGCCTGCCATCCCGGCCTCGATCGCTCGGCCGAGGATCTGGATACCCGCTCCGATATCTACTCCCTCGGCGTGGTGCTGTGGGAATTGCTGACCGGCGCGAAACCATTCGACGATTCCACCGCGACCGCGACCGGGCACGGCGACGATACGGCGCTGGAGGGCATGCTGGAGCGCCGCACCGCCGGGGTGGACAACGCCGCACAGCAACGAGTTCCGGCGGACTGCCCGGCGGCGCTGCGGCGGGTGCTGCTGACCTGTCTGGAAGCGGATCGGACGCGACGCTGGGCCAACGGCGCGGTGCTTGCCAAGCAATTGGACCTGTGCATGGACGCCAGGGCCCGGGATCTGGTCGACCCGCCCCCCGGCAGTTGGCGGCTGCGGCTGCGCTGGTGGCGACTGGTGATCGTCACGCTGGCCATCGGCATCCCGAATATCCTTGCCTCGGCATACAACATCCAGCACAACCAGCATCTGATCGTGGACCGGCTGCCCGTGGATGCCGGGCACACATTCATGGTCATCACCACCGTGGTAAACGGGATCTTTTTCCCGCTCGGCACGACGCTGATCCTCTACATGTCCCGAAGAATGCTCACGGTGCCGCACGGGCTGCGCCGCAACCGGCGTTACGATGCGGAGACGCTGCGGCAGGCCAGGGTGGATTCCCTGCGGTTCGGAGATCGAGCGGTGATGGTGGTCTTCTCGCTGTGGGTGATCGCCGGATTCACCTTCCCGATAGCGCTGAATTGGGCGACCGGGGAGGTGCCGGCACGCGCGGTGGTGCACTTCCTCACCTCTATCGTGGTGTGCGGTGCGATCGCGGTGGCCTACCCGTTCTTCCTGGTGAGCTTCTTCATGGTCCGCTGCATCTATCCGATCTTCCTGCGGCACGGGGAGATCAGCACCGAGGACGCGAAGTGGCTGCGCGGTCTGGATCGCCGCGCCAATGGGTATCTGGCGATCGCCGCCTCGGTGCCACTGCTCGCCGTGGCCGGGGTGACCTTCCTGCCGCCCGACGATATTCCGATGGTGATCGCCGCGGTGCGCGTGCTCTGTGTGGGCGGCATTATCGCGTTCATCGGCTCCTACCTGCTCTTCCGCGCGCTGGAGGCCGATCTGCGCGCACTGGAGCGGGTGGTGGCGCCCGAGGCATCCCTGGACCAGGAACTGATTTCGGCCGGGCGGGAGCACGCTGAGCCCGCCGCGCTGGAGCGGCGATCGTGACATCTGCCGATTTCGCGTACCGCGGCGAAACCGACGCCATCACCAGATTCACCCAAGATTGGCAACGCTGCCTGCGAGGCGAGGAGATCGAGCCGCCCGCGATAGCCGAATACGTCCCCGATGGCACCCAGGTGCGTCTGGCGGTGCTCACCGATCTGGTCCGCATCGACCTGCGTCATCGCTGGGATCGGGAAGGGCTCGGCAAGCGCATTACCGAGTACCGCAAGGAGTTTCCCGAGGTCGAGCGCAGTGCGGAACTGGTCGACCTGATCTGCGAGGAGTTCCTGGCCCGACGCCGGTACGCCCCGCTCGACCTGGCGGACTTCCTCACCGAATATCCGGACCTGGCGCAGGACGTCCGCGCGCGGCTCATCGATTTCGCGAACGAAGACGACACCGCGGTGGCTACCGAGCGCGCGGCCGCGCTGGTCGCCGAACTGACACCGGGCCACCGGATCGACGACTTCGATCTGATCACCGATCTGGGCACCGGCACACTCGGCCGGGTCTTCCTCGCCCGGCAGCGATCCATGCAACGCCTTGTCGCCGTGCGACTTTCGGCGGGTCGAGCCGCTGGCGGACACAGCATGGCGCAACTGGACCACCCGCATCTGGTGCGGATCTTCGATCAGCGGCTGGTCACCGCCACCTCATCGTCGACACCGGAGGCCGCGGCGTCGACCCGTTTGGTCTACATGCAGTACCTGCCCGGTGGTACGGCGGCCGGAGTGCTCGCGCAACGGCGGCGCGGCGCGGCCACCGGCGGCGGCGCCGACCTGCTGCGCGCCATCGATGCCGCCATGGAGACCAAGGGCGAAATCCGCCCGGCCGATTCGAGTGTGCGCGCCGAAATCGCCACGCTCACTTGGCCGGAGACGGTGGCCTGGATCGGCAGACGATTGGCGGACGCGCTCGATTACGCCGAGCACCACGGCGTACTGCATCGCGATATCAAACCGGCCAATGTGCTGTTCACCGCCGAGGGCATACCCAAGCTCGCCGATTTCGCCGTGCGTACGGCCGCGCCGCGATCGATGACGAATTCGGAAGCGGTAGAACCGGATTCGCTGCCGTACCAATCCCCCGAACAACTGGCCGAACTGCTCGACCCGACCGCCCCCGCGCCGGGCCCTGGCAGTGATATCTATTCCCTCGGCGCGTTGCTGTGGGAATTGCTCACCGGCGCGGCCCCCTTCGACGATCCGCCGTTGCCCGCCGATCCGGATGCCCGCGCCGAAACCTTCGCGACCATGATCCGCCTGCGCGAGCAGGGGATCACCGACGCGGCGCTGGCGCGCGTGCCCGCGGACACCCCGGGCGCCCTGCGTCGGGTGCTGCTCGAATGTCTGCAGGCGGATCCGCATCGACGCTGGCGCAACGGCGCCGAACTCGCGGCACAGTTGGACCTGTGCCTCGACGTGCGCGCCAGGGAGTTGGTCGATCCCGCGCCGACCAGCCTGGCCCATCGGTTCCGCGGCTGGCTGTTGCCGGTTCTCGGGCTGTGCGTCGGCGTGCCGAATGTGCTCGCCAGCTTCTACAACATCAGCCTGAACCAGTCGCTGATCATCGATCGGATGTCGGCGGCCGATCAGGCCCGCTTCGCCGCGGTGGGACTGATCAATAACCTGATCGCCTTCCCGATCGCGGGACTGCTGCTGCTATTTCTCAACCGCCGCCCGCTGACCATCGGCTGGCGCCTGTCGCGCGGTCGCGAGTACTCCCCGCGCACGCTGGCCGCCGCGCGGCGCGACACCTTGCGCATGGGCGACTGGGCGGTCTGGGTGCCGTTCGGCTTCTGGCTGGTCGCCGGGGTGGGATGGCCGTTGGGGCTGGCCTTCTCCGGGGTCGATCTGCCGCGCCAGACCTTCGTGCATTTCTTCGCCGCACAGGTGGTTTGCGCCGCGATCGCACTCGCCTATCCGTTCTTTCCGATCATGATCTACGCGGTGCGGTCGGTATATCCGCAATTGCTGGTGCGCGGCGGCGTCGGCGCCGAGGACGAACAGCAGTTGCGCCGAGTCGCCGAGCGCGGCCATTTCTATCTGGGCGTCGCCGCGTCGGTTCCGCTGCTCGGCGTGGCCAGTGCGACCTTCGTCGACGCCGCCGATCTGCATTTGGTGATCGTTCCGGTGCGGGTTCTCAGCGTGGGTGGCATCCTGGCATTCGTGCTCACCTATCGGTTCTTCCGCATGCTAGAGGCCGATCTGCTGGCCCTGGCGCGGGCGATTCCACAACGGAAGCGATGACCAGCGCGCGGCCGTTTCGGCGGCTGGTCAGCCTTTCCCATGTGCACGATCCGGCGACGACACCGCTATTTCCCGGTGATCCGGAATTCCGCACCGATATCGTCGCGACGGTGGCGAACGACGGTTACTACCTGCGCTATATCCAGCAGGGTGAGCACACCGGAACCCATTGGGGCGCACCGATTCACTTCCACGCCGACGGACTGGCCGCCGACGAACTGGAAGTCGAGGATTTACTACTGCCCGCGGTGAAAATCGACGTGCGGGATGAGTGTGCGCACGATCGAGATTATGCGATCAGCATCGTCGATCTGAAGCAATGGGAGAGTCGGCACGGGCGGATACCCGATGGGTCGGCGGTGGTCGCGTGGACCGGGTGGGACGGGAAATGGGGGACGCCTGAGTTCATCGGGACCGGCGAAAATGCCGACCACCAGCCGGGATTCGCGGTCGAGACGGTCGAATGGCTATTGCGCACCGGCAGGCTCGGGCGGCGCGGGGCGCTCGGCATCGATACGTTCGGACCGGATCTGGGGACCGACGATACGTATGCGGTGTCGAAGCTGCTGTATCGCGAGCACCGGATCAGCCTGGAGTGTCTGGCGAATCTGGCCGAACTGCCGGTCACCGGCGCCTGGGTGCTGGTCGGCGCGGCGCTCTATCACGGCGGGTCGGGTTCGCCCGCAACGATTTTCGCGCTGCTTCCGTGACTACGCGCCGCCGTAGACCTTCGGGTCGAGGGTGCCGATGTAGGGCAGATCGCGGTAGCGCTCCGCGTAATCGAGGCCGTAGCCGACGACGAATTCGTTGGGGATATCGAAGCCGACGTGCGCGACGTCCACGTGGGTGCGAAGCGCGTCCGGCTTGCGCAGCAGGGTGACGACCTCGAGCGAGGCCGGATTGCGGGTGGATAGGTTGCGCTTGAGCCAGGAAAGCGTGAGACCGGAGTCGATGATGTCCTCGACGATCAGCACATTGCGGCCCGCGATGTCCTTGTCCAGATCCTTCATGATGCGCACGACGCCGGAGGACGAGGTGGAGGAACCGTAGGACGAGACGGCCATGAATTCCATCTGGGTGGGAATCGGCAACGCCTTGGCGAGGTCGGTCATGAAGAAGATCGCGCCCTTGAGCACGCCGACCAGCAGCAGATCCCCTTCCGGGGCGTCGGTCGGATAGCGTTTGGCAATGAGTTCGGCCAATTCCTGGGTCTTGGCCGCAATCTCTTCCTCGGTGATCAGCACCGACGCGATATCGCCCTCGTACACGTCAGTTGGTTTCCCTTCCCTGGTGTTCGATCCCCGGCCGATCCATTATGTGTCATCGGCTCCCACGCAGACGCAAGGTCAGCCTGCCATGTTCGCGCGCCGCGACCAACCTGCTACCCGGCGTTCCGCCGCCGACGGCAACGCCGCCCTGGCCGCGCCAAGCGGTAATCAATTCGTCGACTGCCTGTAAATGCTTGTTGGTCAGGGCTTTAGCGCCACCGGCCAGCAACCAGGCACGGATCGCGCGCCTGCGCAATGCCGCCGGGGCAGTGGCGAGTATCTCGATCGATAGGGTCGACCCATCACTATCGCTGTGAGGGCCGTCACCCTCGCCACTCGCGGCCCGCAATAGTTCGTCGGCGAGCACATCCAGCACGGCACCGTCATCACGCAACTGTTCGGCCGTGCGCGCCAACGCCCCCGCCACCCCACCGCCGAGCACCTCTTCCAGCAATGGGAGCACCTCATTGCGCAACCGCACCCTGGTGAACTCCGGCGCCGAATTATGCGGATCCTCATGCGGCGTCAGCCCGAGATCCGCGCACAACTGCCTGGTAACCGTCCGACGCACCCCCAGCAACGGCCTACCCCACGGCTCGGCGAAAGCCGCCATCCCCTGAATAGAACGCCCACCCGACCCCCGCGCAAGGCCGAGCAATACAGTTTCGGCCTGATCATCAAGCGTGTGCCCCAGCAGAACCGGCACCCCACCCCGAGCCGCATCCAACGCCGCATACCGAGCCCGCCGCGCCGCCGCCTCGAGTCCCCCATCACCACCGACCTCGACCGGCAACACATGCGCCGACCGACACCCCAGCGCCAACGCCGTCGCCGCGGCCTCAGCCGCGACCTTGTCCGATCCCTCCTGCAACTGGTGATCGACGATCAGCGCGTCGACCTGCCCTGCCTCGACCACGGACGCAGCGGTCAACGCCAGCGAGTCAGCACCCCCGGAGAGTCCAACCGCGACCCCGCGCCCCTCCTCGACCGGCGCATAGACCGCCAGCCAATTCCGAACGGCCCGCCGCACCTCCAACACGGCCTCGGTCTCGGGCAGTCGCCTCATCCGAGTACGCGGGTGATCCAGCGTTGGGGGTCTTCGATTTCGGCTGGGCGGGGCAGGGTTTCGGAGTTGGTCCAGATGGTGTTGAACTGCGTCATGCCGACCTGATCAACTACGGCGTCTACGAATTTCTTGCCGCGGACGTATTGGGCGACCTTCGCGTCCACACCGAGGAGGGCGCGCAGGAGGCGCTGGAGGGGGTTGGTGGGGCGTTTGCGGCGTTGGTCGAAGGCGGCGCGGATATGTTCGACCGTGGGGATCACGGTCGGACCGACCGCGTCCATTACGTGGTCCGCGTGGCCTTCCAGCAGGGTGCCGAGCATCAGTAGCCGGTCCAGGGCCTCGCGCTGGGGCGGAGCTTGGGTGGCGCGCAATAGGCCGACTATCCCGCGCGAATTCGGATCGTCCTGGCCGGTGCCGCTGCGGCGGTCGCGCACCTCGTCGAGGAGTCGGCCGAGCATATCGGCCAACGGCTCGTCGCCGACTTGGCTCAATATGTCGACATTGGCGCGCATGTAGTCGGCCAGCCAGGGCGCGGAGGAGAACTGCACCCGGTGGGTGACCTCGTGCAGGCAGACCCAGAAGCGGAAGTCGGTGGGCTGAACACCGAGCGCGCGCTCCACGGCCACGATGTTGGGCGCCACCAGCAGCAGCGTCCCATCGGGTCCGGTGAACGGGTCGTATTGGCCGAGAATGGCCGTGGACAGGAAGGCCAGCATCGCGCCCGCCTGCACGCCCGCGGGTTTGCCGTACAGCAGGCTCCTATCCGAGGACTGCCCGCCGGTGCCGGTCAGCTGGGACATCGAGTCGGCGGCGGCGGTGATCCAGCCGGGGCGGTCGACGACGCGGGCCGATGGCACCGGTTGGTCGTCGAGCAGTCCGCTCACCTCACGGACCGGCCCCTCCGCCCGCACCGAGGCTTCGGCGAGTTCTTCGACCACCTGTTCGGCCGAATAGCGCGAGGTCCGAGGGCCGGACGGCACCAGGGCCGCACCGGTGCGCGCGGCGAGTCGCCAATCGACCGCGCCAGCGAATCCGGAGCGCCTGCGCTCGGCCGCAGCGTCCGCGCCCGCATTCACGACGGGCGCATCGTCCGGTTTGTCAGTGCCTTCGAACATGGTCAACCACCCGTCACGAGCATCCACAGTTACGCAGCGTGCCGGCGATGGCGTCCAATGCGGGCCGACTGAGCTCCGGTGGCCGATCGTTCGACATCAACGCGAAGGTCAATACCCGCCCGTCGCTGTCCAGCACATAACCGACCAACGTGCTCGCCACCGAGAGAGTTCCGGTCTTGGCCCGCACCCATCCCGCGCCGCCGCGGTTCTGCGTGACATACCGGCTGGTCAGCGACCCGGTCGCGCCCGCGACGGGCAGATCGTCGAGCAGCGGCGCCAAAGTGACCGCGACCCGGTCGGTTTCGGGCCTGGCCTTGGTGTTGCTCGGCTGTACGGCATTCGCGCCGGTCGGCTTCGCGGCGGTAGCGATGATCTTGTCGAGCAGCCGGGCGGGCACCCTGTCCTCGGTCGACAGGCCGCTGTTGTCGCGCATCGAGAGGCCGGTGAGATCGAATCCGGCCTTGCCGAGCGCGGCCTCGAGGGCGGCCACGGCCCCGGTGAACGATGCCTCGTTACCGCTGGCGACCGCGATCTCCCGGCCGATCGCCTCGGCGAGCACGTTGTCGGAGTGGACCATCATGTCGCGCAGCCGGTCCCGCAGCGGCGCGGATTGCACGCTCGCGACCTCCGCCGCACCGGCGACGGCAGTGCCGATCCGAACCTTGGCGGGATCGAGTCCGAGTTCGGCGGCCAGGCGCTGCCCGGTGGCCAGGGCCGGAGTCGGGGTGCGCGGCGAATACTCCACCAGCGGATCGAGGCGGCCGCCGTCGAGCATCACCGGGTCCATCGGCGCGATGGAACCCTCGCCGATATCGACCGGATCCCAGCCGGGGGCCATGGGCGGTCCGGAGTATGCGGAGGTGTCGACCACGATGGTGTCGACGGCGCGGCCGGAGGACTTGATCTGGGTCACCAGATCCGACAGTCGCGGCCCGTTCGGGTAATACCCCTTGCCATCGGGCTGCGCGGTCAGCGTCGGATCACCGCCGCCGACCAACACCAGTTCATTGGGCCCGGATCCGGTGACGACGCGGGTGGTCACACGGTGGTCTGCGGGCAAGGTAAGCAGAGCGGCCGCGGTGGTGAGGGTTTTGGCGGTGGAGGAGGGGATCATCGGCTTATCGGATTCCGCGCTCCACAGCACGGTCGCGGAATCGGCGTCGGTGACCTCACCGGCGAACGCGCCGAGGTCGGGATTGGCGACCACCTGCGTGAGCGCGGCGGCGATACCGGCCGCGGTGGGCGCGGGAGCATTCGACGGTGCGGGCGCTACCTGCGGAAATGATTTGACCGGGGAGGGCGGCGCGGCGATCTTCAGCCCGCCGTGCCGGAATTCCGCGGTCCACGGTTTGACCACGACAAGGACGCCGCCCGCGGCAACCAGCAGCACCACCAGCGTGACCACGACGCCGATCCACATATTGCGGCGCCGCTTGGCGGCCAAGCCACCGATATTCCTATTGCTGCCACCCACCACGTGCCCGCCGTCTCCTGATCATTTCGAGCGAACTGCGAACAGTCGCTAGCGGTATCGTCTCGCGCGACCCCGAGCAGTCGCCGAGGCCACCCACCTGCCGCACCCAAGTGCCCGCGGACCACACTATCCTCGTTCCGACACCGTTCCCCCGAACACCTGTCGAGTCGGCGTTCCGACGACCGCCCCGGTCACCAGGAACATCGCGACAGGCACACAGAAGCACCGAGTAAGGAGATGGCGTGGAGTTCGACGTCACCATCGAGATCCCCAAGGGCTCTCGGAACAAGTACGAGGTCGACCACGAGACCGGCCGGGTCCGGCTGGACCGGTTCCTCTACACGTCGATGGTCTACCCGGCCGACTACGGCTACATCGAGAACACCCTGGGCGAGGACGGCGACCCGCTGGACGCGCTGGTCCTGCTGCCCGAGCCGGTGTTCCCCGGCTGCCTGATCGAGGTGCGTCCGGTCGCGATGTACAAGATGGTCGACGAGAAGGGCGGCGACGACAAGGTCCTGTGCGTGCCCGCGGGCGACAAGCGCTGGGATCACATCCAGGACCTGGCCGATGTGCCGGAGTTCGAGTTGGCCGCGATCAAGCACTTCTTCGAGCGCTACAAGGACCTGGAGCCCGGCAAGTTCGTCAAGGGCTCGGAGTGGGTCGGTCGCGCCGAGGCCGAGGCCGAGGTGCAGGCCTCGATCAAGCGGCTGCAGGAGAACGGCGGCCACTGAGCCTCGTTGGGCTGGTGCATGATTCGCCTGCCCGAAACGAAAGCGGGAAGTCCGGCACGTTCGGACTTCCCGCTTTTTTGTTCCGGTAGGCCGTCACTGGGCGCAATGAAAAGCGGGAAGTCCGGTGCGTTCGGACTTCCCGCTTTCGATTACGGTGCGGTGCCGCCGATTTCGGTCATCGGCGGATCGACTCAGTAGTAGAGGTAGAGATCCCATCCGCTGTAGGTTTGGACGCACTCCCAGTAGTTGCCGCCGGTCGCGGGCGACGCGCCGTCGGCGGCACACGCGGTGTAGGTCGCGTAGGTGCCGTAGTAGTAGCCAGTTGCGGCCGACGCGGTGGCTGCCGTCGACACCCCAGCGACGGCGGCGGCGGCGAGAAGGCCGGCAGCGATGAAGGACTTGATTCGCATTTCACTGCTCCTGAAAGCGATGTTGATGATTACCTCGTTTACGGTAAGGACGATTCGCGCCCCGAACAGCCACCCCTAGGGCTCGAAGAATCGCCCCCTTGGGCAATACCACCTTCCCCACCCTGCGAGCATTCGGCGCCGTTCAGCGCCTCCTGTCGCCGCGGACATCCAGGTTCCCCCGCGACCATCCCGCCCTCACATCTGAATGATTGCCAGAAATTGTCCAGCCGAATCCGCATCGTCGAGCGGCGGGCCGCAGACTAGTCCATCCAGCGGCAGTTCGGGGTCGCGATCAGGTAGCAAAATATCTGAATTTGCTTGAATATGCCCTGCTCAGCCATGCCGTAGACAAGATAGGCAAGCTGGCGGGCACTTGTTCGACAAACTGATCGTTTCGACTCCATTCCGAGTAAGCTGCAGTTTGCTCGCTGATGTCCAAACGGTGAACGCGATGGAGTGGCGATGAACATTTCCAATGGCGTGGTGGACGTGATTACCTGGACGGCCGATGCGACGACGGCCGCGGCCGGGGCCGTGGGCGGAGCCGCCGTCAACGGCGTGATCGGCGGCGTGCGTGGCGCCGCGGCCGGCGTGAAGAGCGGGCTGAGCAGCGGTAGCCACTCGACACCGGCGGCCGCGCTGACCGTGGCGGCGATCGGCGCCGCGGGTCTGGTGGAATGGCCGGTGCTGCTGGGCGTCGGAGGCGCCGCATTGGTGGTCCGGGAGATCAGTCAGCGGTCGAGCCGGCGCTCGTCGCCCGAGGGCGGCGGTCGTCCCGCGCACCTCGAGCCACGCTCGGATGGCGACCGAAAGCCCAACCGAGGCGACAAAGCTGGGACGCCTGCGCACAAAGGGGCGGCCCGGCCGCGACGCACGCCGAGTACGCGTTAGCCATCGCCGATGGACCTGAGCCGACTGATACGGACCTCCGGGTCACTGCCCCTGCGCGCCCTCGACATGGGTGTGCGGTCCGCTGCGGTCGTCACCGCGGTGGGCGTGGACCTCGCGACCCTGCCACTGCGCACGATGCCCGTCGACCGGGTGGTCGAGGCGATTACCACTGTCGCGTCGGAATTGCTCGGCGGTCAGCCGGCCCGGCGCCATTGGCGCGGCGAGGACCGCTGCTGGATCGAAGTGCGCGGCCTGTCCGAGTGCGAGCCGGACGACGATGCGGGCCCCGCGGTACTCGCCGCCCTGCGCGCGCATCCCGGCGTGATCTCGACGACCCTCAACTACCCGCTCTCGCGCGTCATCGCCGAGGTGGACGACACGGTGACCGTGGACGAGCTGTGCGACGTAGTGGCCGCCGCCGAAAATCGGCGCCCCGAATCAGCTCACCCGCCGATCGACCTGCCCGCCGACGGCATCGTGCTGGCCGGCAACTTGGTCTCGGCGGCTGTGAATGCCGTCGGGCTGAGTGTCGCACTGGCCGGTCGGGTGGTCGGTTTGCGGCGGCTGCCGGCAGGGCTCAACGCCGTTGTCGCGCTGGTCGATTACCAGCCTCGGCTGCGTCGCGCTGTCGAACAGCGCCTCGGCACCAACGCCGCTGATATCGCGATCGCGCTCGCCACGGCCGCCGCGTACACCGTCACCCAGGAACCGGCGTCACTGGGCGTCGACATGTTCATCCACCTCGCGAGAGCCGCCGAGACCCGTGCCGCGGCCACCATCTGGCAACGCCGCGAACCCGGACTCGCGCCGCACGCGACATGTGTCGACGGCGTCCGGCCCGCTGACCGACCGGAGCCGCTGCCACCGGGACCCGTTGAGCGCCATGGTGACCGCAGCGGACTGGCGCAGGCGGCCGCCGCACCGGCGATCGGCCTGCTCAGCGCCGGCCTCGCCACCGCCGCCACTTCCGTCAGGGTCGCCGCGCCCAAAGCGGCCCGCACCAGCCGCGAGTCGTTCGCCGCGACACTCGCCCGCGGCCTGTCCGACCGGCACGGCGTGCTGCCCTTGCGGCCCCAGGCGTTGCGGCGCCTCGACCGGATCGACGCCGTGGTGCTCGACCCTCGGGCATTGTGCTGCGACGAACTGCGGGTTGCGCGCATTCGCGACGTGGCCGAGCACGAACGGGCTGCGGTATGGCAGTGGGCACAGGACCAATTGGACTGCGGCGCACTGCAACCCGGGTGGCAGCCGGTGACACGGTCGGTGTCCGGCGATGGCAGGCGCAGCTCGGTGCTGGTCCGCTACGCCCATCATCCGCTGGCGTCGGCGGTGCTCGGCGAGGTGCGCCGCAGCGGCGCCGCGCTGGTGTCGGTCGACGTCGAAACGCTCGACGACCTGCGCCCGTCCTTCGACGACCTCGATCCGATGAACGGATCCCTCGACGCGGCGCTCGCCCACACGGTGCACCGGTTGCAGCGGGAGGGTCGCACGGTGGCGATGGTGTCGAGTGCCGCGGCACAGGCACTGGCCGACGCCGACGTCTCCATCGGTATCACCGCGCATGGGCCGCCGCCGTGGCACGCCGACGTGCTCGTCGACGACCTGGACAGCGTGTGGCGGATCGTGCACGCGCTGCCCGCGGCACGCCGAGCCAGTGAGCGTGGCGTCGAAATCGCGACCGGCGCTTCGCTTTTGGGTGCGCTGCTGATGATTCCCGGGGTGCGGGGCCGCGGCTCGGGGCCGGTCACCGCCGGAGCCGCCGCCGGCACATGGACGGGATACCGGCTCGCCCGCGCAGCGCTCACGGCGCCACCGCCGCCGGCCGCGAGTGTGCACGAGTGGCACGCCATGTCCGTCGAACGGGTGCATCGTATGCTGCCGCCGCAACCCGCCCCGGCGCACAAGCGCTCGCGGCTGGCGGCCGTCGCCCGCCCCGCGCACTCGGTCATCGATCCGGTACGCCGGGCAGTAGGGGAGTTCGCGGGCGCGATGCGCGACGAGCTGTCCGACCCGTTGATCCCGGTGCTGGCGGTGGGATCGGCCGCCAGCGCGGTGCTCGGCTCACCCGTCGACGCGATCCTGGTCGGGTCGGTACTCGCCGGCAACGCGGCCCTGGCGGCGACCCAGCGGATCCGGTCCGAACGGCTGCTGCGGCGACTGCTGGCCGCGCAGGACCCACCGGCCCGCAAGCTGGTGGCCGCCGATCGCCACACGACGGTCCATGCCGCCGACCTGCGCCCTGGAGACGTCATCGAGGTGCGACCGGGTGAAGTGGTGCCCGCCGACGCGCGGCTCACCCACGCCCTCGATGTGGAAGTCGACGAGTCGTCATTGACCGGGGAGTCGCTGCCGGTGGCCAAACAAGTCGAAGCCACACCATCCGCGCCGGTCGCCGAGCGGGCCTGCATGCTTTTCGCCACCACGACCGTGGTCGCGGGCACCGCGGTGGCGATTGTGACCGGCGTCGGTGAGCAGACGCAGGCGCGCCGGACCGCCGCGACGCCGCCCGCGGACGGCCCGGCAGCCGGCCTGCAGACCCAGCTCAAGGATCTGACGAACAAGGCGTGGCCGCTGAGCCTTGCCGGCGGGGGCGTGGTCACCGCGCTCGGACTGCTGCGGCACACCGGTCTACGGCAGGCCGTCCGCGGCGGTGTGGCCGTCAGCGTGGCCGCCGTTCCGGAGGGGCTGCCGCTGGTCGCGACGCTGGCTCAGCAGGCGTCGGCGCGGCGGCTGACCCGCGCGGGCGCGCTGGTGCGCAGTCCGCGATCGGTCGAGGCGCTCGGCCGCGTCGACGTGGTGTGCTTCGACAAGACCGGGACGCTCAGCGAGAACCGGCTGCGGGTGAGCACGGTATACGCCGCGAACGGACTCTCCGACGACGATG
Source organism: Nocardia nepalensis (assembly GCF_048910785.1). Classification (NCBI taxonomy): domain Bacteria; kingdom Bacillati; phylum Actinomycetota; class Actinomycetes; order Mycobacteriales; family Nocardiaceae; genus Nocardia; species Nocardia nepalensis. Next base: position 449,531 of record NZ_JBKBET010000038.1, read on the forward strand.
TGCTCACCCACGCCGTCCGGGCCATGCCGCTCGCCAACGCCGAGCTGCACGAACATGCCACCGATCGCGCGGTCGCCGAGGCCGGACGACACCTGGACCGCGGCGGGTCGGCGGTGCATCTGCCGTTCCGGTCGGGTCGCCCGTTCTCGGCGTCCGTTGGCGGGGAGATGTTGTCGATCAAGGGTGCGCCGGAGGTGGTGCTCGCGGCGTGTGCGGACGCCGACGAGGAGGTGCAGCGGCACGTGCGCAAGATGGCCGCAGAGGGGCTGCGGGTGATTGCCGTCGCCACCCGGCGGCTTTCGGCGGCGCAGGTGCAATCGGTACGTGACGACGTCGACGTCTTCGCCGAATTGTGCGGTGGCGGACTGCGGTTCGCCGGATTGTTGGGGCTGTCGGACACCGCGCGCGCAGACGCGACCGAAGTGCTGGCCGAGTTGGCCGACCGGGGTATCGGGGTGCGTCTGATCACCGGTGACCACCCGGTGACGGCCACCGCGGTCGCCGCCGCGGTAGGGATGCCCGTCGACGACGATGAGGTGATCAGCGGTGCCGAATGGGAGGCACTGTCCCGGCGCGATCAGGAACGGGCCGTGCAGAGCCGGCGGGTGTTCGCCCGAATGTCACCCGAACACAAGGTGCAGATCGTCGAGACGATCCAGCGACTGGGTCACGTGTGCGCCATGGTCGGCGACGGCGCCAACGACGCGGCGGCCATCCGCACCGCGACCGTCGGCATCGGCGTGGCCGCGCATGGCAGCGACCCGGCCCGCATCGCGGCGGACGTCATGCTGCTCGACGGACGGATCCGCTCGCTGCTGGACGCCCTCGACGAGGGCCGGCAGCTGTGGCGGCGGGTGCAGTCGGCGGTGGCCGTGCTGCTCGGTGGCAACGCGGGCGAGGTGGCTTTCGCGATCGCCGGCACCGCGCTCACCGGCCGAACGCCGCTGAATACCCGCCAATTGCTGCTGGTCAACATCCTCACCGATGCGCTGCCGGCCGCGGCCCTTGCCATCAGCCCGCCCAGTGCCGAGCTGCGTTATACCGGCCGGGGGCCCGATCGAGCCGCACTGTGGCGGACGGTGGCGGTGCGCGGTGCGACGACCGCCTCCGCCGCGATGGCCGCATGGGTGTTGGCGAGGTTGACGGGTCGGCGGCGGCGGGCGTCGACGGTCGCGCTGGTGGCGTTGGTTTCGACGCAGTTGGGGCAGACGCTCATCGACTCGCACAGCCCGATGGTGGTCTGCACCGCGGCCGGCTCACTGTTGGCGCTCGGCGTGCTGATCAGTACACCGGGGGTGAGCCAACTGCTGGGCAGCACGCCGCTGGGTCCGGTCGGCTGGTGTCAGGCGTTGTCTACGGCCGCCGTCGCGACCGCCATCGCCGCCATTGCTCCGCGTCTGTTCCCGACGGCGGATCAACGGCCGGATGATCAGTCGACGATCTCGATGACCCCGAGGCGCCAGAGCACCGCATACAACTCGCGCAACGGCACGGTCAGCACCTGCGTCAGCGCACCCGCCAACGGATCCGAGCCGACTCCTCCTACACCATTTGTCATCACACCAGACACGGTGCGGACGTCAAGCATCGAACTCTCGAACACACCATGACCGGGAGGCAACAGATGGCCGAAAAATCGGATACCAGCCACCGAAGCGCCGTCGATCGGGTGGTGGCTGCGCAGGGTTTCGCGGTGGATCTGCCGGTCGTCGGTCGAGTGCGCCTCCCCCCGCCCGAGCATTTGGCATACTACGGCGCACTCGGCGTGCTGGCCGTGGCGGAAATCATCGAATGGCCCGTTGCGCTGGTCCTCGCGACCGGTCATTGGCTGGTGCAGGATCAGCACAATCGCTTCGCCCACCAGGTCGGCGAAGCCCTCGAAGAGGCTTGACCGCCGCGGCCGACCGCAAGCCCCACCCCGGCACGGCGGCGGTCCGCCACACCAGCGAAGCCTCGAAGAGGCTTAACTGCAGCGGCCGACCGCAAAGCCCCGCCACGGCGGCGGTCCGCCACACCCGGCTCGGGCAATTAGTGACCGATGGACCCGTGCACCGATCTGGTCGTTGTGCCAGATGAAAGCGGTGAGCGCGAGGATGCATCGCAGGACCCGGACGGTGATATCGGCGATGGAGCCCCGCACCGACGTTCCAGGTGAGGATCGAGGGTCTGGTCGATCGATTCGCGGGCTGAAGCGCCGCCCGAGAATGCGTTATCGCTCGACGTTCACCGCCACTCTCGAGGTGTCGCGCAGTCGGCATCGAGCGACGTGGCGGGGATCGGGCACGACCGGGTAGCCGTTGATCCGGCGCGTGACAGCCGAGCCCCATCAGGGTGCTGCGACCGAGAACGGCGAGGCACACTCCTCAACAGCCTTTCAGAGTGCGGCGACCGGAGTGGCGGGCACGATTATGGGCCGCCGGGGAGGCGGCGTCGGCCGGCGGCGAGTTCGTCCGCCAAATCCTCGTAGCCGATGGCTAATTCGGCCAGCGCCTCCCAGGCGTCGCCGAGGTCGTAGTCCGTGGCGCTGGCCAGGGCGGCGTAGGCGGTTGCGGTGTATTGGGCGAGGCGGTCGAGCACCGCGCCCAGTGTTTCGGTGTGCACCGAGGCGCTGCCGTGTGCGGGCGGCAGGTGAGCGTGTACCCAATGATTGATCTGGCGCACCAATTTCGCTCTCCGGCAATCGATGTCATCGGTCCGACAGTGGTCGGCGAGTCGACTCTCGTGCAGGCAGGTGAGTTCATAGACGGCACGCAGCAGCGGGTGCGCGGCGTGCTCGACGCCGCGGCAGGCGCGCAACACCTCCCCCTTCCTCGGCAGCGGTTCGATCAGCAAGGTCGCCCGTATGGCCGATAATCCATCCGATCGCCTCTCATCTCGGTGAATTCGAAGCGCCCGGCCGAAACTGCGGATACGCGGCAATCCGTTGTGGTCCAATAGGTTTCTCGAGTTTCCTACGGCTCTCCGGCCGGGCGCGGCAACAGCACAGCACGCGACAGGCGGAGGAGTCAGCGTCTACATGGGGTCTGCATTCGAATCGCGCCGAAAGGCGAGGACAAGTTCCGTGTCCGCGGGTCGGTACATCCGCGGATTCGTTTCCGAAAAACTGAGGTAGGGGGCCATGACGGATTCAGGAAGTACGGTGCCGCGACGACAACTGGGACGGCATCTGCGTGACCTGCGCTTACAGTCCGGGCTGACCATGCCCGAGGCGGCGCAGTTGATCGAACGCGGTAAGACGACCTTGCAGCGGTTGGAGACCGGACAGGCGAATCGGATACGGCTGCTGGATATTCGAGAGCTGTGTGCGGTGTATGACGCCGAAGAGGTGGTTACGGCGGGGTTGTTGGGGTTGGCGCAGCAGGCGTCTGGGAAGTGTTGGTGGCATGAGTATGGGGAGTTGATCCCTGAAGACTTCGATGTGTACGTGGGGTTGGAGACGGCAGCACGGCGGTTGACTTCGTATGCGCCGGATGTCGTGTTAGGTCTGCTCCAGACGGCGGACTACTCTCGGGCCCTTCTCCGCTCAGCACTCCCCGGGATTTCCGGCGCGGAAATCGAACGACGGGTTGAAGTGAAACAGCGCCGTCAGAAGATCCTCACCAGAAAGCGCCAACCAGTCGAATTGAATGCCGTACTCCTCGAGTGTGCGTTGCGCCGGATGGTCGGCGGCCGTCGGGCCATGGGCGCACAACTGCGACATCTGGCCGACATGTCGACTCTGTCGAACATCACGCTTCGAGTGCTCCCCTTCTCCGCTGGTATCCCTCTGGGTGACCCGCTCGGACTGTTCACACTCGTCGACTTCGGGTTGGACAAGAACAAGAAGCAGATCGAGCCACCGGTTGTCTATCTTGAAAACTTCACTGGGGACTTATATTTGGAGTCGCCCAATCACGTACAGCGCTACGATGTGGCTCATCACGTCATCCAACGCGCCGCGTTGGATGAAACAGCGAGCAGGAGTCTGCTTCGGCAGCTAGCAAGGGAGTACGCCTCGTGACCGGCAAGCATGACGTCGAACTATCCGAGGCTCGCTGGTTCAAGAGCACCCGGAGTTCCGCGACGAAAGACTGCGTCGAGGTGGCGTTCCTGCCCAGCGGCATCGTCGGCGTGCGGGATTCGAAGGATCCGGGCGGCCCGGCGCTGGTGTTCGGTGGCGGTGAGTGGGATGCCTTCACCACCGCTGTCGCCGATGGGAAGTTCAACCGGTTCTGAGTGATCGATACGAGACCTCCCGCACGATGTGAGTGCGGGAGGTTTTGGTGTCTGATCAAGCCTGATCTCATTGCCGGTCTCTAGCTCCAGACGGTAGGGTTCGGAGCAGCGGGGGATGCGCGTGACCCCTCACCACGGGTGCCAGCGAAGGGGTTCGCGGATGACCAAAACAGCACGGAAACCGCTTGCTGCGGCCTTACTTCTGGGCGTGGCGCTGACGCTTGTTGGTTGCAATAGCAACTCTGGGGACAGTGCGCCGACACCGAGCAGCACGAACGCGTCGGCGCACACTACGGCAGCAGCCACTACATCGAAGGATTCCGAAGCAGCGATCTGGAACCCCTGCGACATACCCGACTCCGCGATCTCCGCACTCGGGTTGAACACCGCAAGCAAGGACACCACAGTCGCCGGAGTCGACCCGACAGGCTGGAAGGTCTGCGCTTGGCAGGCGGGAGCAAAGACATACGACTTCACGGTTTTCTCGTCTAGCCACACGCTGGAGGAAGTCCAACAGCGAAGCGACCGCGAGGGTTTCACACCTACAACCGTCGGCTCGCACCGAGCGCTGCAATACCGGGTTGTGGGTGACAAGCACCAACTCAAGTGCTACATCAGCGCAGAAGTACCGCACGGCATGATCGACTTCCTGGTGGTGAACCGGTACCTCGTGCAGGGTGCAAGTGAACCGTGCGGCGAGGTGCGCCGACTGAGTGACGCCTTGGTCGAATACCTGCCCAAGGGCTAAGGAGGGGGAATGATCAACGGTGTTGATCCGAGTGAATGGAAGCGACTGCTCGACAAGGCAAACGCCGGTGAGCTTTCGCTTGATCCCGAGGTGGGGAAGGGGTTGGACAAGGTCTGCGACGACCACCTCGAGCGACTTCGCAATGTCTACAGCAAGATCGAAGCGATCAGCCAGATCACGGGGTTCGGCACATTCAATTCGGGTCAGATCTTGCAGAAAAAGTTCTCCGAGACCGCTACAGGAACCGACCGGTCTCTGGACACCGTGATCGAACAGCACATCGAGTCGGTCGAAACCGTGAAACAGGTTGTGGCGCAGGCCATCGCGAACTTCGTCGCACAAGACCAAGACCGCGCCAACCAGTTCGTGCAGGTGACTCCAAAATGACTTACGAGGACTACCAGCGCCGTGTCATCGAGGCGCAGGAGCAATGGAACCGAGACCGCGACTGGATCTACAAAACCGAGTCGGGCTACAACGGTTTCGACGGTGAGATACAGCCAGCGCACATCACAACGCCGGACAGCTACGACCACCTCACCCTCGAGCAAATGCAGACCGCCGTCTCGGCGATGAAGCCGAAACTCGTCGATGATGCGGTCACCATGTGGGCGAATATCGGCGCAGACCTGACCGGCACCTTCGAGGTCTTCAAGCGCGAATTCGGTCGCACCATCACCGGCCAGAACGGCCACACCGGATGGACCGGTGCTGCAGCGCAAGCAGCCACCACCGCAGTGAACAACTACTACGACAAGTCCGTTCCGCTGGCGCAGGCGGCCACGCTGACCAGCCTCAAGCTCTCCGAGATGAAGACCGGTCTGGAGCAGACCCAGGCATTGATGCCAGGCCTGACCGAACGCCCGGATATCGCCGGGAAGACGCTGCCCAAAGACGGCGTCATGAAGACCGGCGAATACACCAGCACCGAGGCCGAGCAGGAGGGGCGCAGAATCCTGCGCACGGTGTACGGCCAGGTCGCCGGGCAGACCGATGTCGGCGTTCCCTACATGCCCACCGCGCCGACGATCACCGACGGCTCCGGCCCGGTCGCACCGGGACGCGATCCCGGTGGCACACACGGACCTTCGGGTTCCGATGGCGGTTCCTCGGGTTCCGGTGGCGACGGTTCGGACGGCTCGGGCAACCAGGGCCAGGGTTCGGCTCAGCCGACGGGCACCGAACAATCCACGACCCCGTCGACAACGTCACCGGATGCCACCACCGCCGCCAGCACGACCCCCCAAAGCACAACCGCGACAACGCAATCCACTTCCCCCACCACCGCCGCGACACCGAGCACGTCCACCCCGAGCCTCAACACCCCCGGCATCGGAACCGCCACCGGCCGCCCGACCGGCACCGGCACTCCCGGCACCACCCAGGGCAGCCCAGGCCGCACCGTCGCAGGCACCCCCACGACCGCAACAACCACAACCGCCGCGACCACCCGCCAGAGCACCGGAACAACGGGCCGCTCCGGCATGTCCGGCCTGGGCGCCCCCGGCCAGAACAAGGGCACCGACGACGAACGCAAAAAGGGCGTCCCCGACTACCTCATCACCGCAGAACACGGCCAAGAACTCACCGGCCTGAACTCCCAACCCAAAACCGTCCCCCCAGTCATCGGCGCCGACCACGACACCGAAACCCGCTACTAGTGCCGTGCCCACCCGATCCCCGCAACCAATACCTCAGCCCCGCACGCCAATTCGCACACCACCCACGAATTCGCAGGGCAACAACATGCACGGCGAAAATCCGTGTCCACCAGCAGCTCGAGCGAGACCGATCAGCGGAGCCGACGGAGTGGGTAGCACAACAGGATCGCAACCAGCACAGGCGACGAGTCGGTAGCACATGAGAATCGCAATCGGCGCAGGCGACGGAGTCAGTAGCACAAGAGAATCGCGACCAGTGCAGGCAGCGGAGTGGGTAAGGACAGTGGGATGGCAGTCGGCAGAGGCGATGGGGTGGGTAGGCTCAGGCTCAGCGGGCTGGAGTTCGAAATGCTTTGGGCCGCATACGGTCGCGACCGCCTGCCCTATCCGCTGCACCACCGCACCGAAATCGCCGACTTCGATGAGCTGAAGCGCCACCGTGAGGCCGCGGTCACTTCCCTGCTCGCCAAGTATTCGCCCGAACTCGAACGCGCCATCGAGGTACTGCTCGAGCCCGACGTCCGCATCGAGTCGAAGGGTTTCGGCGGCGTCGACCTATCGCACAGCTACCGATTCCACGGCGCGGTCCGCGCCCAGGCCGGTGCCGCCCTGCACCAGCTCCCCGGCCCGGATCCGGACACCGGCGGCGACGTCCTCCTGACCTATTGCGCCGCAGAGCAAGTCGCCCGGCACGCGGTGACCGCACTCCCCTCGAGCGGCCCCGGCACCCACCCACCGCTGGAGATCCGCCGCGCGGAAATCACCGCCGACCGCGACCGCCACATCCGTCGCGCCCACGACCTCGGCCCCATCGACCAACTCGACCGCATCTTCCAACGCCCCCGCACCGCCTTCGGCGAAATATCCATCTGCCCCGGCCCCGCCCTGGACGCCCGCCCCACCCCCGCCCGCGGCTTCTGGTGGATGGACTACCCCGACGGCCGCTACTACGTAAGAACCGGCGACCCCATAATCGCCAAACCCCTAACCCCCCAAGCCATGTCCACCGAAATCCACCGCCTAACCACCCTCACCCAGCGCTACCACCAAGAAGACCGCGAACACGCCGAATACCTCCGCACCCGCCACTAACCCCACCCCAGCACCCCCCACCACATCCAAACATGTTGCGCACCACCAGATCCAGCTGCCCGCCGAACGTAGTCCTACGGCTGCCGAACAGACCACGGCGCACCACCATATGACTACGGTCGACCCGGGCCTGGGACCCTGGCCGCCAGCTGGATGCCCACGGGTGCTCGTCCATCTGACCGATGAGCGCACGATCGACGGCGGCTTCAAAATCGGTACCGCATACATTCCATGACGTAGCGCGAGAACCAAGGCCCGATGAGTAGCACACCGATTCAGCCGCGGATGCTGACCGACCGCGAAACCAGCGTCGCCACCAAGCTGCTGTCGTCGGGTGCCACCGGCGCCTCCGAGTACCTGGCGCAGGTGCCGTATTCGCAGGTCGTCGCAACATGGGGCGTCGGCTCGCCTAGCGTCGATCTAGCGGTTCGGCCCGGTGCGGTGCAAGCATCCGGGGTCCGATCAAGATCAGGTGGCAATGGTGGCGGAGGCTTCTCGGGCGATGCCGCCACAGATTCCACGTGATCACATGTCCAGCTGGTCCTACTCGGCGTCCTCGGCCTCTTCGATCGCCCGGTCTATTTGGTCGCCTTCGGCGTCGTCCCACAGTTTCCAGACGGTGATGAGCTCTTTGCCGGTGCGGTCTCGGATTGCTCGGATCGCGACCTCCCAGGTCGACAGGGGTTCGAGATCGAAGTCTTCGTTCGGCATGACTATCGGTGGATCGGTGTCGTCCCACTTCGTGGACCATCCCCATGATCCGCCGTGGCGGACCATCACCTCGCCGATGTACGCGCACACACTTTCGTAGAAAGGCCGTGCTTCGGCGGCGGTCAGCTGGGCAGGATCGGAGAATCGTCGCAGTAGCTCGGCCTCGAGCCGTTCCAGCGACGAGCCGGTGAAATCCAATCTCAAATCCGACGGCAGCTCGGCCACCAGCCGATCGGCCAGTCGCGCCGAGTCGCGGGGCCAATCCTCGGTCCGGTAGATAGCGCTCACGGCGAAATCCTATTGGCACAGGGACATCGGCCTACCCAACGATGGGACGCCCGTTGGCTTCCTCGCGCGCCCTCATCGCGAGTCGCACCGGAGCTGACCGGGCACTACCGAACTCTCGTGCTTGCCCAGCCAAAGGATCTGGGAGCGTTGAAAGGCACGCCGATCCCGTCCCGGAACGGGCAGCGGACTTGCGGTGTCACGGCTGGATGCGGAGGCCATCGCGGAGGAGTCCGAGCAGCGTGTGGGCTTGCCGGTCTCGGTCCGAGTCTTGTTCGGTTGCGATGGCTATCGCGTTGACCAGTTTCAGCAGCTGTGGTGCGGTCAGGTCGGAGCGGATCTCGCCCGCTTCCTGAGCACGCCTCAATAGGGTGGTCGCTGCGTCGAATATCGTTTCGCGGCACCAGGACTCGGCCGGCGTCCCGATCACGGCCAGCAGCGAGGCAGCCAGGCCGCGGGTGGCACTGCCTTGCGCCACAACGGTCTCCAGCCATGACATGAGCGCCTCGGCGGGTGCGCGGGTCGTGGCCAATTCGTCGGCATGGCGGGCCAGCGCCTCGATGTGGTCGCGGTGCACAGCCTCCAACAGTGCCTGTCTGGTCGGGAAGTGGCGGTAGAGCGTGGCATTGCCGACGCCTGCGGCCCGCGCGATGTCGTCCAACGGCGCCTGCGGACCGTGTTCGGCGAAGACCTCCGTGGCGACGGTAATGAGCCGCTCGTAGTTGCGCAGCGCGTCGGCGCGCATCGGCCTGCTCGGTGTTGGTGTCATGACGCTCCGGATTGCAAAAACGGGGAGAGTCCCCGTATTGTAGCCGCAACTAACCGGGGAAGCTCCCCGGTTAGTTCGAAGCGAAAGCGCACAGTGTTTTTCGAGGAGGATGCGATGGCGGACATCGTGTTGGTGACGGGAGCGACAGGCACTCAGGGCGGTGCGGCGACTCGGGCACTGCTGGCCACAGGCTGGCGGGTACGGGCCCTGGTGCGCGACCCGGACACGGCGAATGCTCTGGCACTGGCCGAAGCGGGTGCGGAACTAGTGTCCGGCGATATGCGTGACCGCGCCGCGCTGGACGCGGCGATGGCGGGCGCGCACGGAGTGTTCAGCGTGCAACCGACCGCGGGTTATCCGGGTACGCCACCCGGGTTCACCATCGACGAAGAATTGAGGCTGGGTCGCAACGTCGCCGACGCGGCCGCGGGAGCGGGCGTTGCCCATTTCGTCTACGCCTCGGTTGGTGCCGCGGACGCCGACCATGGGATTCGGCGTTGGCAGAGCAAGGCGGAGTTGGAGGTGTACGCGGCGCGGCTGGACCTGCCGACCACCGTGCTGCGCCCGGTGCGCTTCATGGAGAACCAGACCGACCCGCGCTTCGGCCTCCGTGACAGCGTGCTGACCGATGTCATCCGCCCGGACGTTCCTGTGCAGTTGATCGCGGGCACCGATATCGGCGTCTTCGCCGCACAGGCATTCGCCCATCCCGAGGAATACCTCGGTGCCGCAGTGGAACTGGCCGGCGACGAGCTGACCATGACCGAAATCGCGGCAGCCATGAGCCGGGCGCTCGGGCAGCCCATCGAATACCGTGCGATTCCACGAGAAGCGTTGTCGAACAAGGATCCTGACGCACTTGCCGGCTATGAATTCGCCAACTACCGCGGCTGGTCTGCCGATATCCCGACACTGCGCGAACGCCACCCGGACCTCATGGATTTCACCACGTGGCTGGAACGCGAAGGCGCACAACGGTATGCCGCCCGAGCGGCCTGAACCTGCCGAGCCCTGACGACAGGGCAAACACCACGCGACGGCGGGCGCAAATCCTTCGTGGCGCACGCGAGTCCATCCTCGGAATGGGCGGAGTCGCGGGGCCGTGGATCGAGGTCGATCCCACTGCGGTGGAACAGGTCGACAGTTGGTTGTCCGCCGCGGAAGGCTGGATAACGGAAGTAGTCGCGCACAGCGATAGTCGCCCCACCTGGTTGCGGTGGCTCGTGCCGAACTGGGCAGGGAGAGTTCTCCGCTGGGTGCCACAGTGCCCGCGAGAGGGGCCATCCACAAGCCGGAAGCGCTCTGGGAGCACGACTGCGCCCAGCACCGAGCGGCACTGGGCGCAGTCGTCCGGACTCACACCGAACCAGCGGCACCCGTGGATTTCGGTCCGACGCCGTTGGTCGAAGCCAGGGCATCCACCTTGTCCTCGGACGGATTCAAGGTTTCACCGCCCGCGGTCAGCAAACCGGTGCGCTCGAGCACATCGGATCCATTGGTCGCCGCATCACCCTTGGCCGCCTCGATACCGCTGACCATCCGCAGCGGCACTTCCTTCCAGAACAGCACCAGGATCAGCGCGAGCAGCGCGACACCGGTCACCGACAGGAATACCGTCGACATCGATTCGGCGAATCCGACCTTGAACGGCCGCGCCAGCTCCGGATTCAGCTGCTGCACGATCGAACTGTCCTTCAACACTCCGCCGGCCGCCGAGGTGTCCTGCGCGAGTAGACCTTTCGCGAGGGCGGCGTCGGCGGGATTGCTGCTGTGCACACCCTCGACCACCGCGTGTTGGAAGGCCGGATCGGTGGCCGCCGACTTCATCTCGGTCGAGATATTCGGCGTCAGCTGCGCGAACAGAATCGACAGGAATACCGCGACACCCAGCGTGCCGCCGATCTGCCGGAAGAACGACGCCGCGGCGGTGGAGACACCCATATCCTTGGGCGGCAACGCATTCTGCAGCGCCAGGGTGAGCGGCTGCATCAGATTGCCGAGCCCGAATCCGGTGCACACCATGAAGATCATGGCAACCCACAGCGGGCTGTCGGCATTCAGGAAATGCAACAGGAACAGGCCGAGCGTCAGCATGGACGCGCCGATGAGCGGGAAGATCCGGTAACGCCCGGTCCGCGAGATCAGCTGGCCGGACACGACCGAGCCGGACATCAGACCGAGCACCATCGGCAACATCTGCAGACCCGCCAGCGTCGGGCTGGCCCCGCGCACCACCTGCAGGTACTGCGGCAGCAGCGAAATACCGCCGAACATCGCGGCGCCGACCACGAACGAAATGACCACGCCGAGTGCGAAGGTCCCGTTCGTGAACATCCGCAGCGGAATCAGCGCCTTATCCCGCATGGCCTTCTCGATCAGCACGAATCCGATGACGCCGACCACGCCGATCACATAACAGAGAATGGACCGTCCACTGCCCCAACCCCATTCGCGTCCCTGCTCGGCGACGATGAGCAGCGGCACCATTCCGATGGCCAGTACCAGCACGCCCCACCAGTCCACCCGGTCGGTGGATTTCGGCCGCTTCGGCAGCTTGAGCACCTTGGAGACGACCGCGAGCGCAATCAGGCCCACCGGCACGTTGACCAGGAAGACCCAGCGCCAGCCGGTGACCCCGAGGATGGTGTCCTGTCCGGCGAGCACACCGCCGAGCACCGGGCCGATCACGCTGGAAGTGCCGAACACCGCGAGGAAGTAGCCCTGGTACTTGGCGCGTTCGCGCGGGCCGACGATATCGCCGAGGATGGTCAGCGCCAGCGACATCAAGCCGCCCGCGCCGAGTCCCTGGAACGCGCGGAACGCCGCGAGCTGGTACATCGACTGCGCCATCGTGCACATCAGCGAACCGGCCACGAAGATCGAGATCGCCGCCATGAAGAACGGCTTGCGGCCGAACATATCGGACAATTTGCCGTACAACGGGGTCGCGAGCGTCGCGGTGATCAGGTAGGCGGTCGTCGCCCAGGCCTGCATCGAATAGCCGTTGAGATCGTCGGCGATGGTGCGGATCGCGGTGGAGACAATCGTCTGGTCCAGCGCCGCGAGCAGCATGCCGAGCATCAGACCACTGAGGATGGTCAGGATCTGCCTGTGGGTGAAACCCGTGGATTCCTCCACGGTGGCCGTTGCGCTCACGAATTGTTCTCCGTCTCGAGTCTGTACAGGTTCTGGTCCTCACGAATGGCCGCGAGCATGGCGGGCTTGGCCTGCTCGTAGTCGTCGACGAACTGTTGGAGCAGCCCGGCGAACGTGGCCCGGTCCTGCGGCGTCCAGGCCGCCATCACCCGGGTCAGGTTCTCGTGCCTGCGCCTGCGTATCCGCTCGGCGACCTCGCGACCGAGCTCGGTGACGACCAGCACGGTGGCGCGGCCGTCGTTGCGATCGGCCTGCCGCTCGACAAGTTGCCGGTCGACCAGATGGGCGATGTGCCGACTGATCGTCGAGGCATCCGAATGCACCGCGTCAGCGAGTGCGCCTGCGCGCATCGGCCCATCACACAGCAGCCGGAACAAGATCGCGAAGGCCGCGGGATCCACACCCTCCTTGGTCCGCAGCTGCCCGGCGGTGCGATCGCGGATCCGCTGCAGCCGGGTGAGCTGAATCGCGATCGTGTCGACCGATCGCTCGTCCTCATCCACTGGACTCACCTTTACTTGCGTCAATCAATTAGTTGCGTGATACAAGTATGTAGCCAAGCCAACGGCTAGGGCAAGCGATTAAGCGTTCTTTACCGGCCCTTGAACTCCGGGGCTCGCTTCTCGAATACCGACTGGATAGCCTCGGTCAGGTCCTCGGACGGCAGGAATGCGGAGTTCCACGCCGAGACGTAGCGCAGTCCGGCGGCCACCTGATCCTTGGTGCGCTGCTCGAGCACATCCTTCGCGCCCTGCACCACCAGCGGCGGATTCGCGGCGATCTCGCGGGCGGTCGCGTGCGCCGCGTCCAGTACCGCCTCCTGATCGGCGAAGACGTCGTTGACCAGGCCGATCTTCTCGGCACGCGCCGCGTCGATGTCCTTACCGGTGTAGGTGAGTTCGCGCAGATGGCCCTCGCCGATGATGCCGGGCAGCCGGTGCAGCGACCCGATATCGGCGACGATCGCGACCTTCGCCTCGCGCAGGCTGAACTTCGCGTCCGCGCTCGCGTAGCGGATATCGGCGGCGGCGATCAGATCCAGCCCGCCGCCGATGCACCAGCCGGAGATCGCGGCGATGACCGGCTTGCGGCAATCGGCCACCGCGGTCACCGCGGCCTGCATCCTGCGCACCTCGTAGAGGAAGTCGGTGCGCGGGGCGGCCAGCGCCTTATCCGCCAGCAGCGGACCGAACATGCCCGCCATGGCGGGCAGGTCGAGTCCGTAGGAGAAATGTTTTCCGGAACCGGTGAGCACAATGGCACGAACCTCGGCATCGGCGTCCAGCTCGCGGAAGATCTCCGGCAGCTCCCGCCAGAAGTCCGGACCCATGGCATTGCCCTTGCCGGGGCCGGTCAGGGTGACCTGCGCGATGTGGTCCTTGGTTTCAACGGTGAAGGCCTGCCAATCAGTCATTCGTTCAGCGTAAAGCAGGTGTGAGCAGGCCAGTCGACCAGTCAGCGCCACGTGTAAATGCTGTGCAAAATTGCCGCCACCCACTGGTTCCGACGTCGGCGTCGACCACATCATGGTCGAGTCAGCAAACCCGCATCATCGGCTCGGAGACCATTATGTTGATGCATCAAGGAATAGGGCTGGACCGCTTCAATGCCATGACTCGCGACCGTGCCGTGCATGCGCTGTTCGAAGTCTGCTGCAATGTCACCTGGGCGGCCACGCTCGCCGATGCCCGCCCCTATCCGAATCGAGATGCGCTGCTGGCCAAGGCGGATCTCGGGTTGCTCGCACTCTCCCGATCCGATCTCGATCGCGCCTTCGATTCCGTTGTGCACGAACGGGTCACACAGCGCAGCGTGACCGAGCTGGCGCGGATCGTGCGCGATCGGATCGACCAGATGCTCGGGCCCACCGAGGGATATCCCGAATACTGACCGATGAAATTCGACCGGCGTACGGCCCGCAATCCCTCTACTCTGGTTCCATGCGCAGGTCGCTTCCACCAGTCGCATGCCGGGTCGCCGATACCCTGATCGCGCGCGGCCACCACGGTGTCATCGTCACTCAGCCCGCTCCCACGCCCACCGCCGCCGATGCCGCACGGGCACTCGGCGTCGATGTGGGCGCCATCACGAAATCACTGGTGTTCCTGCTCGACGAGGATCCGGTGCTGCTGCTGGTCTCCGGCGCGCATCAGGTGGATCTGGCGCACACCGGCGAACGGCTGGAGGGCACCCTCACCCGCGCCCCGGCCGAAATGGTGCAGCAGGTGACCGGTCAGCCCATCGGCGGCATCGCACCGGTCGGCCACCCCACCAACCTGCCGACCTGGGTGGACAATGCGCTGTCCGCGCACCGAGAGGTCTGGGCCGCGGGCGGCGTTCCGAATACCCTGTTCCGCACCTCGTTTCGCGAACTAGTGCGCATTACCGCCGGACTTCCGATCGACGTGGATTGAATTCCGCACCCGCCCGGCGAGCAGCGCGGACCACGAAATGGAGATCAATCCAACAACCGCGCGACGGTCCATTGCCGACAAACCCGGCGTAGTTTCGTCATGTGAGCGAGGGAAGCATCAGTACAGCACCAACGGTCGCAGCCGAGCCGAACGCTAGCGAGGCGGAGCTGTGACCGAGGCTCAACCCCCCGCCGACACGGACATCCAGATTCCCGATGATCTGAGTGGTATCACCGCCGAGCTGTATCGCTCCTCCATGCGGCACTATCCGGCGGGCGTCACCGTTGTCACGCTGGGCTCCGCGAACGGTCCGGTCGGCTTCACCGCGACCTCCTTCGCATCACTGTCCCTGGAGCCGCCCCTGGTCTCCTTCAATATCGCCCACACGTCGTCGAGCCTGACGGCACTGCGGGCGGCCGATTCCGTGGTGGTCCATTTCCTCGGCGAACACCAGCACGATCTGGCCAAGCGCTTCGCCCGCACCGCCGACCAACGCTTCACCGATCGCTCCCTGTGGACCACCTTGGACACCGGCGAGCCCGTCCTGCACGGCACCCCCATCTGGATCCGCGCCACGATCCAACAGCGGATCCCCATCGGTGATCACACCTTCGTCGTCGGCCTGGTCACCCGGGTCCACGACAATACCGACGAGCAACCAAGCGCCGCGCCGCTGCTCTACTACCGCGGCCGCTACTACCGCCCGACCTCACTCGAAGACTGAACTCCTGGCCCACCAAAGCCTTTCAGCATCGGACTACCGCACTCGAGCCATGGCTATCGGTCAGCGGCGTCCGAGATCGGGCATGGCCTGCAAGGCTGCGCTCCGGCGGAAGCGGAACGGCAGCTACGGTCCCGGCCTCCACTGGGCTATGCGACCCATTACGCGATGTTCCCGCAGCGGTGGGCCGTCAGCCCGATGCCGCGCGGCGGCTGTGACCGAGCGGTCGAATGCGATCAGCCGATCGAGCAGGGCGCGGCGCCGTCGGCGGAGTTGGGGCTGATGAAAGGGCGGGTCTCGGGGGACGGGTTCCAGAGGCCTTCGGTGCAGGCGTAATTCCAGCTCGCACCCTTGGCGACGAGGGTAGCGATGGCCTCGACGAGCCGGTCCACATCGGCGGAACTGGTGCCGAGGCCGATGCTGGCACGCAGAGCGCCGTCGAGGCCGAGGCGCTCGAGCAGCGGATGGGCGCAGAAACGGCCGTCGCGGACGCCGATGCCGTGTTCGGCGGAGAGGTAGGCCGCGACGTGGCCGGGGACGAAACCGTCCAGGGTGAAGGCAACGATGCCGACGGTGTCCGGGCTGTCGTCCCAGATGCGCAGCAGATTGACGCCAGGAATGTCGGACAGGCCAGCGCGCAGGCGATCGGCGAGCAGATGTTCGTGGGCGGCAAGGGTTTCGGGATCGATCGCACACAGCGCGTTGCATGCGGCGGCGAGCGCGGCCGCACCCAGGACGTTCGGCGACCCGGCCTCATGACGATGTGGCGCGGGCGCCCATTCCGCGCGGGTGGTGCTGACCTCACGGACCGCACCGCCGCCCGCCAGATACGGTTCGGCGGCATCGAGCCAATCCCGGCGTCCGACAAGCACTCCCGCGCCGAACGGTGCGTAGAGCTTGTGGCCCGAGAATGCGAGGTAGTCGACGCCGGTGTCGCGCAGGCTGATTCGACGATGCGGCGCCAGTTGCGCGGCATCGACCAGAATGCGGGCGCCGCACTGGTGCGCGATGGTGGCCAGGCGCTCGAGCGGCAGCACCTCACCGGTCACATTGGAGGCGCCGGTGACCGCGAGCAGCGCGGCGGGCTTACTGCACAGTTCGGCGATGAGCTGACGGATGGTCTCCTCAACGGTCGCGGCGGCCTCGACCACGCGGCGGCCGCGCCTGGTCCAGGGCAGGAAATTCGCGTGATGCTCGGTATCCAGCACCACGGTGTCACCGGGGACGCAGGCGGCGAGCAGGTTCAGCGAATCGGTGGTGTTGCGGGTGAACACCACGACCTGGTCGTCGGCGGTATCGAGGAAGCGCGTGACCGAACCGCGGGCCGCCTCGTAGCACTCGGTGGAGATGCGCGAGGCGTAACCCGCACCGCGGTGCACGCTCGCATAGAACGGCAACAGCTGCTGCACCCGGTCGGTGACCTCGGCCAATGCCGGTGCGCTCGCGGCATAGTCGAAGTTCGCGTAGGTGGTCGTCCCGCCCTGGACCAGCGGCACCTGGAGGTCGCCGCCGGAGACCCGGGCGAGGGGGGCACAGGTCGGTTCGAGAACAGCAGTCATCACAAAATCCCATCGGCTATGGGACTCGTCATCAGGTGATTGTCCGAGTCCGCGCTTGCCGCACCCGGTCGGGCTGCGGCCCGGTCGTCACCCGGAGCACCCCACCGCGGAGGAGGGTTGCCGACCAGCTAGCCGGGGCTTGACGCTGGTGCTCATGACCTGAACCGAGACTGACAGATGCCGCACCGCTCTGTCAACCGCCGTTTCCGGCCCACGACCGGTCGCATACACATGCACTCGAATAAATAACCTTGCAGCACTGGGTGATATGCGGTCTCATCGAGAGGTGACGCTTTCCCTGCTGCTCAGCTTTATCGGCCTGTGCATTCTGCTGTCGATCACGCCCGGCCCGGATTCGTTTCTGGTGCTGCGCTTCTCGATCGTGGACGCACGCCCCGGCATCGCCGCGGCGGTCGGCTCGGCGCTAGGTGGCATCGTCTGGGCGGTGGTGGTCGCGGCCGGGGTCGCCGCGCTGCTGGAACAGTCCGCGACGGCCTACCGGACGCTCAAGGTCATCGGCGGAATCTACTTGGTGTACTTGGGAATTCGGGCGCTGCTCGCGCACCGCAAACAGCGCCCGGCCGGCACCGCTCAGGCGTCCGGGCAGCCGAGCCCGGGCGAGGCGATATCGATTCGCTCGGCGTTCGCCGCGGGCCTGGTGTCGTGCATGTTCAACCCGAAGGTCGGGCTGTTCTACCTGGCGGTGCTGCCGCAATTCCTCACCGATGTCACCTTCGTGAACACCCTCGCGCTCGGCGCAATCGAATGCACCGTCGCCGCCGTGGAGATGATCCTGCTCGCTCTGCTGGCCGCCCGGGCGGTCGCCATGCTGCGCCGCCCCCGGGTCCGCGATCGGCTCGAGCAGATCAGCGCGGCTATCCTCGCCGCACTCGGCATCGGCACCGCAGCCTCGGCCGCGTAATCCGTTACGTCGGCCGATTCTCCTTGCGCCACAGCAGCACCGATGCGATCAGCGAGACAACGGCAGCGGCGGTTAGCCACCAGAACGCCTGCCGGAACCCGGCATCCACCGGCAATCCGGCATCGGCCGCGCGATACAACACCACCGCCAGCAACGCCGCCCCGATCGATCCACCGACCCGCTGCAGGATATTGACGAACGACGCCGCATCCGGAATTTGCTCGGGCCGCACCGACGCATAGGCCGCGGCCACGATCGGCATCCCGGTCAGCCCGGTCGCCATGCCGCGAATCAGCAAGAGCGCCTGTATCACAACAGGATTCATCGAGGCATCACCGAGCGCGAACGGCACCGAGACGGCGACGGTGACCGCACTGCCCACCACCGCGACCACACCGCCGCCGTACCGATCGGTCAACCGTCCGCCGATCGGCATCGCGATGATGCCGCCGAGCCCGAACGACATCAGCAGCAACCCCGTCGCTACCAGTCCGTCGCCGTGCAGGACCTGAAAGTACAAGGGCAGCACCAGCATTGCCCCGAACATCGAGGCACCGGCGAAGAAGTTCGCCACATTCGCCGTCGCGAACACCGGATGCCGGAACAGTCCAACATCGAGCAGACTCGCACCGCGCCCGCGCACCGACCGGGCCACGAACAGACCGAGTGCCAGCACGCCGACCACCACCGACATCCACACCGTCGGCGCGGAAACGCTACCGCGACTGCCGAATTCACCCAGCCCGTAGACCAGTGCCGACAGACCTATCGCGATCGACGCGAATCCGGTGGCATCGAATCGGCCTCCGGTATCGCTCGTCGCCGAACGCGGCAGCACCCGCCGTGCCAGCACGAATGCCACCAGCCCGAACGGGATATTGATCAGGAACAGCCACTCCCAGTCCAGGTTCGCGAGCATGACGCCGCCGATGGTCGGCCCGATCGCGGGTGCGGCGACCACCGCGATCCCCACCACGCTCATCACCCGGCCCAGCCGATGCGGACCGGCGACCTGACCGATCAGCGTCTGCCCCGCGGGCACCAGCAAACCCGCGGCCAGCCCCTGCGCGATCCGCAATCCGATGAGCCAGCCGATATTCGGCGCCAGCGCACACAACCCCGAGGTCACGGTGAACCCGGCGAGCGCACTCAACCAGACCCGGTCCATCCCGAACCGGCGTCCGAGCCAACCGCACAGCGGCAGCGTCACGGCGAGTGCCAGCAGATATCCGCTCGCGATCCACTGCGCACTATCCAGTGCCGCACCGAGATCCGTGGCGATGGTGTTCAGCCCGATATTGACCAGTGACGTATCCAACATGCTCATCACGGCGCCGAAAACCACCACACCGGCGACCCGCCAGACCCGAGCGGGGATCGGTTCGAGTGCGGGTGCGGCAGCGGCGACGGCCGTTCGAGTATCCGACATGGATCCTCCGCTATTCGTAGACAACCTAGATTGCGGAGGTTATCAACAATCTTGTTGCTCAACAATAGATACAATTGCCCAATGCCCGCCGACTACATCCATCCCCGCGGCCTGCTGCGCTTCCCGACCTACGCGCTCGGCAAGCTGCACAAGGCCGTGCACGCCGAAATGGGCACGTCACTGCGCGAACATTGGGTGCTGGTCTGCCTGGAGGAGTTCGACGACCTGTCCCAGCAGCAGGTCTCCACCGCGCTCGGCATCGATCGCAGCGAGGTGGTCCGGCTGATCGACGGCCTGGAGGCGGCCGGGTTCGTGATCCGCACCCGCGATTCGGTGGACCGGCGCAAGTACCGGCTTTCCATCACGCAGGCCGGACGGGCCGAGCGCCGCAAGACCGATGAACTCATCGAACAGGCCGCCGAGCGGGTGCTGTACCGGCTCGATGACGAGGAGCGGCGCACCCTGCACCGCCTCGCCCTGAAGGCGCTCGGCGAAGATCTCTGAGCCCACCGCGCCAACCGACCACCCGGTTCGGTCGACGACAGTCAGCCGATACCGCAGGTACCGTGGACAGTTGGTCACCGTGGTGTTTGCCCACTGGTAACCCTCTTGTGAAACAACAACTCGGGAAGCGCTAGGCAGGTCTATGAGAGGTGGGCAGGACGTAATGCTGCAGCCGCAGGTCGACACCGCGGCGGGCGAGGACCCGGCGACCGGACTCCCCACGCCCCATCCCTTACTTCGCGCCGCACTCGCACCGCAGGTCAGGACCCTTGTCGACATTCTGAACAGCACCGCGCAGGCCCACCCCGAGGCACCCGCGATCGATGACGGCCGCGTAGTGCTCAGCTATACGGACTTGCTGGCCGAGATCGACGAAGGTGTCGTCCGATTGACGGCGGCAGGCGTTCATCCCGGCGACCGGGTCGGGGTCCGCATGCCCTCCGGCACATATGAGCTTTACGTCACCATCCTGGCCATCCTCTTCGCCGGTGCGGCGTACGTCCCGGTGGACGCCGACGATCCGGAGGAGCGCGCCCGACTGGTCTTCGGCGAGGCCGGGGTCACCGCGATCGCGACGGCCGCTGGCATCGAGCCGACGTTGGCCGCCGCCGAGCGATCCGATCGGGTCCGCGATACCTCCGCCGAATCGACCATTCGACCCACCCCCGATGACGGCGCGTGGATCATCTTCACCTCCGGATCAACCGGAACCCCGAAGGGTGTCGCGGTCTCCCACAGCAACGCCGCAGCATTCGTCGATGCCGAAGCGCGCCTATTCCTCCAGGACGCCCCGATCGGCCCCGGCGACCGTGTCCTGGCCGGACTCTCGGTCGCCTTCGACGCCTCCTGCGAGGAGATGTGGCTGGCCTGGCGCAATGGCGCCTGCCTGGTGCCCGCGCCCCGCGCCCTGGTCCGCACCGGCGCGGATCTCGGGCCCTGGCTGGTCCGTCGCGAAATCAGCATCGTCTCAACGGTTCCCACGCTGGCCGCGACCTGGCCCGCCGAGGCGCTCGACTCGGTCCGACTACTGATCTTCGGCGGGGAGGCGGTGCCGCCCGAACTCGCCGAACGCCTCGCCGGACGGCCCGTGGGGCGCGCGACGGACCCGGACGAGGAAGCCGATCGCATTGGGCCCCACGCCGATTCGGATCGCGAGGTGTGGAATACCTACGGCCCCACCGAAGCCACCGTTGTCGCCTGCGCGGCGCGGCTCGACGGCGGTTTCCCGGTCCGGATCGGACTCCCGCTGGACGGCTGGGATCTGACCGTGATCGATGCCGCCGGTAATCCGGTGGGCGAGGGCGAATCCGGCGAACTCGTGATCGGCGGTGTCGGCCTGGCCCGCTACCTCGATCCGGCCAAGGACGCCGAAAAGTACGCTCCCCTACCGTCACTCGGCTGGGAACGCGCCTACCGCAGCGGCGATCTGGTCCGCAATGACAGCGCCGGTCTGGTCTTCCTCGGCCGCGCCGATGACCAGATCAAACTCGGCGGCCGCCGCATCGAACTCGGCGAGATCGATAGCGCGCTGCAACACCTACCCGGCGTGACCGGCGCCGCGTCCGCCATCCGATCCACCAGGGCGGGCAATAAGATCCTGGTCGGCTATCTCACCGGTACCGCACCGGATTTCGACCTGTCCGCCGCCAGAGCCCTACTCGCGGAACAACTTCCGGCCCCACTGGTCCCCAGGCTCGCCATCGTCCCCGACCTGCCCACCCGCACCTCGGGCAAGGTCGACCGCGACGCGCTGCCGTGGCCGCTGCCCAACGACGCCGACGGCCCGCGCCCCGATCTCACCGAGACCGAGCAATGGATCGCCGGACTGTGGGATTCGATCCTCGGCGCGCAGGTCACCGGTCCGGACATCGACTTCTTCGACCTCGGCGGCGGTTCGCTCGCGGCCGCCCAACTGGTCACCGCCCTGCGTGAACGCTATCCGCGCATCGCCGTCGCCGACCTCTACGACCATCCCCGCCTGGGCGCACTCGCCGAGCTACTGGACGAGACCGCACCGGAGGAGGCGGTCCGAACCCGGATCGTGCGCCCCACCCCGCTCGGCGCCCAATGGGCGCAGGTACTCGCCACCATTCCGCTGACCACCCTCACCGGAATGCAGTGGCTCACCTGGCTGGCCATCGTCGGGAATATCGCCGGCTGGTCCGGCTCGCTGCCATGGCTGCCGCATCTGTCGTGGTGGTGGAC
Organism: Nocardia nepalensis; assembly: GCF_048910785.1. Classification (NCBI taxonomy): domain Bacteria; kingdom Bacillati; phylum Actinomycetota; class Actinomycetes; order Mycobacteriales; family Nocardiaceae; genus Nocardia; species Nocardia nepalensis. The sequence continues at coordinate 471,922 of NZ_JBKBET010000038.1, forward strand.
CCTGGCCGCCTTCCTGCTGTTCATCTCCCCGCCCGGTCGCATGGCGATCTGCGCGACGGGTGCGCGTGTGCTGTTGCGCGGCATCGCGCCCGGCAGCTACCCGCGCGGTGGCTCGGTGCACCTGCGGCTGTGGGCGGCGGTCCGGTTGTCCGAGGCCAGCGGCGCCGAAAGCCTTTCCGGCGCACCGTGGATGGTGCCGTTCGCGCGGGCGCTCGGCGCGAAAATCGGCACCGGCATCGATCTGCACACGCTGCCGCCGGTCACCGGCATGCTCGAACTCGGCGACGGCTGCAGCGTGGAACCGGAGGTCGACCTCTCGGGTTACTGGATCGACGGTGATGTCGTGCACATCGGGCCGATCACCATCGGCCCCGGCGCCGTGATCGGGGCGCGGTCGATCCTGTTGCCCGGCAGCAAGATCGGCAAAAATGCCGAGGTCGCGCCCGGCTCCTCGGTAGCGGGCAAGGTCAAGGCCGAACAGGAGTGGGCGGGCTCGCCAGCGGCGAAGGTCGGTAAGGCACAACACCGTTGGCCCGATCACACCCCCGCGCGGGCCGCGCACTGGGTGGCGATCTTCGGCGTGACCTCGATGGCGTTGGCGGCCATGCCCATTCTCGGCCTGGCCACGGGCGGCGCGTTCATCGCCTGGTTCATCCGCGACGCCCGCACCCTCGCGGGCGCGCTCGGCCGCGGCTTCGCGATCCTGCCCGTCGCCACCCTGCTCAGCCTGACCGTATACGCCGTGACGACGGTGCTCGCGGTTCGACTGCTCAGCATCGGACTCACCGAGGGCCACCACCCCGTCCGCAGCCGGGTCGGCTGGCAGGCGTGGTCCACCGAGCGCCTGCTGGACTCGGCGCGCACCTTCCTGTTCCCGCTCTACGCCAGCCTGCTGACCCCACTGTGGCTGCGGCTGCTCGGCGCGAAGGTCGGCAAGCGCGTCGAGGCCTCCACGGTGCTGTTGCTGCCGAAATTCACCACCGTCGCCGACGGCGCGTTCCTCGCCGACGACACCATGATCGCCAGCTACGAACTCGGCGGCGGCTGGCTGCGCATCGGCGAGGCGAAGGTCGGCAAGCGCGCGTTCCTGGGCAACTCCGGAATGACCGCGCCCGGTCGCCGGGTGCCGAAAAATGGTCTGGTGGCGGTGCTTTCGGCCGCACCGTCCAAGGCGAAGGCGGGTTCGTCCTGGCTGGGCAGCCCTCCGGTCCGGCTGCGCCGCGCCTCCGAGACCGGCGATACCGAACGCACCTTCGACCCGCCGCTACGGCTCGAGATATTCCGCGGCATCGTCGAAACCTGCCGGCTGATACCGGTATTGGTGACCTTCGCGATCGGCCTCGGCGTGCTGTTCACGCTGGCCTGGATCGCGGCATCGGCGGGCTACCTGGTCGCCGCACTGCTCTGTGGTTTGGTGCTGATGGCCGCCGGTGCGATCGCCGGCATCAGCTCGGTCATCGCGAAGTGGTTGCTGGTCGGGCGAATCGGCGCCGAGGAGCATCCGCTGTGGAGTTCGTTCGTGTGGCGCAACGAGGTTGCCGACAGCTTCGTCGAAACCGTTGCCGCGCCGTGGTTCGCCCGCGCCGCGACCGGCACCCCGGTGCTGAACCTGTGGCTTCGTGGACTCGGCGCGAAGATCGGCCGCGGGGTATGGTGCGAGTCCTATTGGCTACCGGAGGCGGACCTGGTGACACTCGGTGACGGCGCGACCGTGGAACGCGGCTGTGTGGTGCAGACCCACCTCTTCCACGATCGAATCATGGCCATGGACACCGTCACCCTCGGCGCCGGCGCCACCCTCGGACCGCATTGCGTCGCCCTGCCCGCCGCCAGCATCGGCGCCGGCGCGACCATAGGTCCCGCGTCGCTGGTCATGCGCGGTGACACCGTGCCGCCGTCCACCCGCTGGTGGGGAAATCCGATCGCGCCCTGGTCGAGTGCGGCACCGAGACTCAGCGAGGCCGGAGCGGCCAACTGATGCCGGGCAAGTTCTACGAAGCGCCCATCGACGAATACCTACCGCAGAACGGAAATCGGGGCTACCGGGTATCGCGGTACGAACTGGAGCTCACCTACAAGGTCACCAGCAACCGCCTGGCAGGCCGGGCTGCGATCACCGCGGTGACCACCGCCGTGCGGGATCGTTTCGCGCTGGACCTGTCGCAGGCGCTCACCGTCGCCAAGGTCTTCGTCAACGGCACCAAGGCCGCGAAGTACATCCACCAGCACGGCAAGCTCGTGATCACGCCACAGCACCGGATTCCGGCGGGCGGGGTGCTCGCACTGGTCGTCCAGTACGCGGGCGTGCCGAAGCCGGTGCGCGGCCCGTGGGGCGAGGTCGGCTGGGAGGAGCTGACCGAGGGCGCCCTGGTCGCCAGCCAGCCCAACGGCGCCGCATCCTGGTTCCCCTGTGACGATCACCCGAGTTCCAAAGCCAGCTACCGGATTTCGATCACCACCGACACCCCGTACTACGCGCTGGCCAATGGCACCCTGGTCCGCAAGCAGACCAAGGCGAGCCAGACCACCTGGATCTATGAACAGCCCGAACCGATGTCGAGCTATCTGGCCACCATCCAGATCGGGCACTACCAGAAGCACCGCATCGCTGGCGCACGCGGCTCGGTGCCGATGCAGGCCGTCGTCCCGGCCCGGCTGCGCGCCGACTTCGAGCACGACTTCGAACGCCAGCCGCAGATGATGGAGCTGTTCATCGAGAAGTTCGGCCCGTATCCCTTCGACGGGTACACCGTCGTCATCACCGACGACGAACTGGAAATCCCGATCGAGGCCCAGGGCATCTCGGTCTTCGGCGCCAACCACTGCGACGGCCGCCGCGGCGCGGAACGCCTCGTCGCACATGAACTAGCGCACCAGTGGTTCGGCAACAGCCTGACCATCCGGCAATGGCGCGATATCTGGCTGCACGAAGGCTTCGCCTGTTACGCCGAATGGATCTGGTCGGAGGCCGCGGGCGGGCCCACCGCCGACCAGCTGGCTCGCGCCGCCCGGCACAACCTGTCCAGGGAACCGCAGAACATCGTGATCGGCGATCCCGGCCCGCAGCGCATGTTCGACGATCGGGTGTACAAACGCGGCGCCCTGACGCTGCACGCGCTGCGCCTGGAACTCGGCGAACTGGCCTTCTGGGATCTGCTGCGCGAGTGGACGATTCGCTATCGGCATGCGTCGGTCAGCACCGAGGAATTCACCGATCTGGCCGGCCACTACAGCCTGGTGCCGCTGCGGCCGCTCTGGGATGCCTGGCTGCTCGCCGAACCGCTGCCGCAGCTGCCGCCCTTCGGCGGGCAGGCCATTTGACGCGCTCTCAGAACACCAGGTAGCGCGCGGCCAATTCTTCGATCAGCGGATCGTCGTCCGGGACGCTGTTCAGGGCGTCGAGATCGGCTTCGACGGAGATCTGGCGGGGGTCGTCCTGTTCCTGGTCGAGGGCACCGTCCTCGGCGAGCTGACGCAATAGCTTCGCCCGCACCCGGTCCTTCAGCGAATCACTCATGATCGAAGCCCCTGCCGACTAGACCGGCGTGAGCCAGGTCCCCCACGGTGTATTGCGCAGCACCGTATAGCCGATGAGCAGCGCGAAGAACACCCACATCGTGGTGTGGTTGATCCTCGGCAGTCGCATTCGCTCACCGCGCCAGGCGCGGAGCGACCAATCGCCGATCCACAATGCGAAGGCCAGGAACAGCGGCAGCACGAGCAGATTGCTGTGCACCGCATCGAGGATCCGGCCGTCGGTCAGGTTGTGCACACCGCGCATGCCGCCGCAGCCGGGGCAGTAGAAGCCCGTCAGTGCGTAGACCGGGCAGATTCCGTACGAGCCTTCGTTGTGTGGATCGCGCAAATGCAGCAGGACCGCGGCGCCGACGCCGACGCCCGCCGCGAGAAGTGGCCAGCCCATGGCGCGCAGCCCGGTGCGCCTCGCCTCGGCGGCTGGTTCGGGGTGCACAGCCGAGTCCGGCTCCAGGTGCTCGACCGGTTCCGGTACCGCGTGCCGCATCTCCACAAGAACCAACGGTAGCCGCGGCCGACCCACCGCCGCCACAACTGAGACATCTCTTCCGAGCCGCCGCGACTTCCCCGGCGACTTCCACCCGGGCGACCAGGTCTGCCTGGTAATGCCCGCGGATATCGCCGACTTCCTCGCCCCCCAGCCGCACCCTCCGCATGAGGGTGCGGCCGTTTCGTTACGTGCGGGATGGGATTGCGGTTGGCCCAGGGGAATTGGGGCACCGAGTGCGGTAACGGGCGGGTCGACCTGGGGCGATATCCAGGAAGAAGCTACTCGCGCGCGATGTTTCTTCTAAAAGGCACTATAGGCCGACCTATTTTCGGGTATCCATCCGATAGAGCCAGGATTTCCGTCACCGAGCGCTAGCAGCAGCAAGCACTCTGCTTGCACTGTACTGTGGCGGCAGACACAAAGGAGTGCTCAAATGCTGGTCAAGTCGATGAGGACGCTGGCTGACGTGCGCGGAGACGAACCGTTGACCGCCGCGTACCGTGCCGGACTTCGGTCTCGGACCTACCGGACCGCCTCGCTCAACTCCCCTGCCGCCGCGCCCGAGGTCATCCCGGTCACCACCGCGGACGGGGCCAAGCTCAGGGTCCACGCCTATGGTCCCGCCGACGGCGACATCATCGTCTTGATCCACGGCTGGAGCTGCTGCATCGAGTACTGGAACCCGCAGATCAACGCCTTCGCCGACCGCTATCGCGTCCTCGCCTACGATCAGCGCGGCCACGGCGAGAGCACCCTCGGCAGCGCCGGTCCCGGCGCGCACACCCTGGCCGACGACCTCGAGGCCGTCCTCGAGGCCACCCTCCCGTTCGGCAAGCGCGCCGTCCTCGTCGGTCACAGCATGGGCGGGATCACCCTGCAGGCATGGGCATCTCGGTATCCGGAACAGGTCACCCGGCGCGCCTCGGCCGTCATCATGGCCAACACCGCCGCCAGCGATATCCGCTACGAAACCGACCTGCTGCCGCTGCTCAACAAGCCGCTCATGGTGGCCAAGCGAACGGTGAAGGTACTCGGCGCCAGCGTCCGGGTCCCGCTCGTCATCGCGGAAACCGCACTCACCGCGCCGGTTCCGCTGCCGGGCGGCTGGCCGGTCAGCGCGGTCTTCAAGGCCCGGGTGATGTCCAAGCCCGCCACCCGTGACGAGGTGGACTTCTCGCTCGGCATCATCCGATCGTGTCGCCCGCTCACCCGCGGCCTGCACGCCGCCGCCCTCGCAGACCTGGACCTGGGCGATGCCGCCAAGCACCTGACGGTTCCGACCACGGTCATCGCGGGCGCCGAAGACCACCTGCTGCCCGAGCGCATGTCCCGCCCGATCGTCGCGGCACTGACCAACGCGGGCCACCTCGCCGACTACCAGGTCTGGCCCACCGGCCACCTCGGCAATATCGAGGCCGCCGACCGCTTCAACACTCTCCTCGCCGAGGTAGCCGAGCGCGCCAACCCCAGCAAGGCCGCCGCGGGCTGACCCCGAATTCTTCTGGGGCTGGTCAACGGCGCCCGGCCCCAGAAGAACTCCCTGGAACACCATTGCCGGGATATCAGCCCGGCTTGATATTGGCGTTGCGGTGGAAGATGTTCGCGGGGTCGTACTTGGTCTTGATATCGGCCAGTTTCGCGTATTTGGTGGGTCCGTAGGATGCGCGGACCCGGTCTTCGCCCGCGTCCGACATGAAATTGACATATCCGCCCTGGTTGGAAGCGAAGGGCCGCAGCGCTTCCCAGGTCGACCGCACCCACGCCCGGTCGACGGCCAATGTCTCGGCGTCGGGGCAGGCGGCTTCGATATTGCACACGTAATGCGCGGAGCGCGCGCCGCCGAACGCGGTGTCGTCCTCGCCGACGGCGGTGAAGGCGCCATCTAGCACGAAGATCGGCATGAACGACAGCGGCGATGCCTTCTTCCCGGCCTGCTCGGTCAGCACCGCGATCACCTCGTTGGAGAAGTCGTCGAGATCGAGCGCTTTTTCGTATCCGTGGATACCCCACGGCGCCGCCGCGTCGAGCATCGACTGCAATCCGGTATAGGGCATCGGGGTAATGAATTCGAAGAGTGGTTTGAGCGCACCGCGGATCGGCGCCACCATCTCGCCATGTTCTTCGGCCGTACCGAACCCGGCCACAATCAGGGCGAAGCCCGGCACGAAGTGGTATTGCTCCGGCACGAAGGGCTCCGGCGGCGCGGACAACCCGACACCGACCAGCACTCCGGACTGCCGCGGCATCGTGGGGATGTACCAACGGCACAGGCGTAGCGCGGCATCCCCCTCCGTCAGCGGCCAGAAGAAGATCCCGACGTGCACCTCGGGTCCGATCCGTTGCGCGCGATACTCGAATTCGGTGACGACGCCGAAGTTGCCGCCACCACCACGCAGCGCCCAGAACAGGTCCGGATTCTCGCTGTCGGACGCCCGCACGATCCGGCCGTCCGCGAGTACGACCTGCGCCGAGACGAGATTGTCGATCGACAGTCCGGCTATGCGGGTCAGCCATCCCATGCCGCCACCGAGGGTGAGGCCGCCGACGCCGGTATCGCTGATCACCCCGCCGGGCACCGCAAGTCCATACGCCTGGGTCGCGGCATCCATCTCCGCCAGCGTCGCCCCGCCGCCGACCTGCACGAGCTCGGCCACCGGGTCCACCACGACGGTGTTCATCACGGCGAGATTGATCATGATCCCGCCGTCGCCGACTGCCGTGCCGCTGTAGGCGTGGGCGCCGCCGCGCACAGATACCTCGAGATCGTTTTCCCTGGCGAAGGCCAGGGCCGCGGCCACGTCCTCGGGGGACAGACATTGGGCGATTACCGCGGGTCGCCTGTCGATGTCACCGTTCCAGATGGACCGAGCATGGTCATAACCCGCGTCGTCGGGACCGAATACCGGCCCGGCCATCGCGGATCGCAGTGCCCTGAAGTCGAAACTCATTGTTTGGGTCATGGCATTTCTCCAACCACCAGGTCCCCGACCACTCGTGGAAGAGCGGGTCACGCAGTCCGCGTCGCCGACTCTTGCTGCGGCACCGACACGTAGGTGGTGCTATCCGAATGCCACGCACACATCGGACGATGTGACGCGCATAACACTTTAGTGCCCGCGTGCCGGATCCGTATCGGAAGCGAGGCACAGCCGCGCCCACCGCGCCGCCCGACGCTGGGACCTCGTCCGATCGCGGCATCGAGGGCTTGTCGCGCGGGTAGCGTGATCGTGTAGCGCTCTGTGCGCTGACTGCGGGAGCCGGTGACCGGAGCGCATCTCCTAGGAATGGGAGGTGAGGATTGGCTCGGGAGCAGTGGTTCGGGCCGTACCGGTTGGAGCAGGTCCTCGGCACCGGTGGCATGGGGCAGGTCTGGCGTGCCTACGACACCGCGACCCGCCGGTACGTGGCATTGAAGGTGCTGCCCGCCACGTTGGCACAGGAGGATGCCTACCGTCGTCGCTTCGAACGGGAGGCGGAGATCGCGGCCGGGCTCTCGGAGCCGCACGTGGTGCCGATCCACGGTTTCGGGGAGATCGATGGGCAGTTGTACATCGATATGGCCTTGATCGGGGGCACCGATCTGTCGACAGTCCTGAAGGAGCGGGGGCCGATGGCCCCGGCCGCCGCCGTCGAGATCATTGTGCAGGTCGCGGCGGCGCTGGACGCGGCCCACGCGGCGGATCTGGTGCATCGCGATGTGAAACCGTCCAACGTCGTCCTGCACACGAGCGGGTTCGTCTACCTGATCGATTTCGGGATCGCCCGGCGGGAGGGGCAGACCTCGTTGACCACTGTCGGGGATACGGTCGGGACGTTCGCCTACATGGCGCCGGAACGTTTCAGCGGTGTCATCGGGGTCGGCACCGATGTGTATGCCTTGGCCTGTGTGCTGTACGAATGCTTGACCGCGCGGCGTCCGTTCGGAGACACCTCCCCCGAGCAGCAAGTGCGGGCGCACCTGACGGATCCGCCGCCGCGGCCGAGCGAAGTGAATGCCGGTGTTCCGGTGGCGCTGGATGCCGTGGTCGCCCGGGGTATGGCCAAGGATCCCGGCGGACGCTATTCCAGCGCAGGGCATTTGGCCGCGGCTGCGCGCGCCGCCCTGTCGCCGGGGCCTGCGTCGCCGGCTTCCGAGCCGACGCTGCGCCGCCCAGTCGCACCGGAGGGGACCACTCGCGTGGTGCCGACACCGGTGCCGGAGCGGGAGCAGGAAACCGCGCGTGTTCCGGTACCCGAGCGGGAGCTGGAAACTATGCGTGTTCCGGCACCGGACCACGCGCGGCCACCCGGGGCGGAACCGGTAAATGCCCCCGACGTCCGCGCATCGACATCTGAGGCGGAACCGACCGAGGTCCGATCCGCGGGGTCGGACCAGGCGATCGGTGGCGTAACGCGATCACGGCCGCGGACCCGGCGCAGGCTGCTCCTCGCCTTGGCCGCCGTGCTGATCGTGGCCTCGGGGGTCACGGGATACTGGTACCTGAACAGCGGAAACCGTCAGTCTCCTGCCGAACTCGCTGCGAATCCGGGTCGGGCTTTCGACGGCACCTACGATGTCACCTCCACCCCGCAGACCCGTAACGGGAAACCGGTCGACTCGGCGAAATATACCCGCCGATGGGTGGTCCGGTCCTATTGCTCGGAAGCGAGTGGGCCGTGCGTGGCATCGGTGACCGTGCAGAATCCAGACGTGCCGGGGAGTGTGACCATGCTTGTGGCCGACTACCGCGCCGGAGAGTGGACGATCACGATGGACGGGGGAACCGGCCGTGATTACTGCACGAGCCCGGCCACTCAGGAGCCGCTCGCCGCTCCGTTTTGGGACCGGATCGTGTTCCGAGTCGACGCCGCTGATCACTCCTCCTTTACCGGCACCAAAACCGAATATGACGGTGGGGCATGCAATGACCTGTGGGTGATCGGGATGGCGCTGCACCGCACCGGAGATGTCGACCCGGCAGTGGCCGTGGCTGCGCCCGAGAAAATCGGGCCATTGGTCGACACGTCACCCGGCGCCGCCTTGACGGGCACCTATTACGTTCTGGTTGACGTTGTTCCGGTCCCGGGTCTTGATACCCCCCCACAGCAGACCTACCGAATGGTCTTCGTCAACATCTGTTTGCGTACCGGCGATCGGTGCGCTGCGGCGCCGATCCAAGCGGAGTCGAGTGTTGTCATTCCGCTGGTGATCTTCTCCGGCGGTATGTGGAGCGCCGACTTCACGAGCGTCGAGTACTGTCCCTTATCCCCGGCGCAGCACGCACAAGTCACCAGGCATGCGGAGCTGAAGCGAACCGACCACGATCCTGGCCCGGCCAAATCGTTGTCGGGAACGGTCAAGGACACCTGGGCCGATCCCTGTCCCGGGACAACGACGGCGACCATCGGGATGACCCGCGTCGCGGAATGAGGCGGTCATCGGGGCTTCGCGGGCGCGCGGTGTAGTTCTTTCCGGTCGTAGTAGCGAGTGACGACGCTGCCGAGGACGAGTCCGATGACCAGGCCCAGCAGCGTCATCCAGATCGAGCGGCTCAGACCGGCGGAGCCTTCGGCGTTGAAATACAGGATTGCCCTGATACCGAGGTACACCTGGTGCATCGGTTCGAAATCGGCGAGTCGGGCAACGGATTTCGGGATCGCCTCGATCGGGATGGTGCCGCCGGAGGAGGGCAGGCCCAGCACGATGAACAGGATGAGGTTGACCAGCAGACCGGCGGTGCCGAGCGCGGATACGATCGACAGCGCGGTGACGCCGACCGCGATGATCGCGAAGGTGCTGTAGAGGAAAAGCATGAGCGGCCGGTCGATCGGCATACCCAGCCAACGCCCGACCGCCATGAATATCCCGGCCGTCACCGGCGCGGTGCCGGTGATGACACCCCACTTCAGCAGCAGCGTGCCCAGCCGGGAAATCGGCGTCGGCGGATAGTGCACGTACCAGGGACCGAATTCGGTCGGCGCGAACCCGAGCGACGAATCGACCATCCCGTTGATCACCATGGCGCCGGTGAATCCGGCCAGCAGCACCATCATCGTGTAGAAGAACGCCGTCAGACCGCCGCCCGTACCCGACGGGAGGGGATGGAAGGGCGTGACGACCACATCGATCGGCTTGGCCAGCATGAGCCGGCTCAGACCGACCAGCTCCGGCGCCGATCCGGACGTTTGCAGCTGGGCCTGCACGGTCTCGGTGAGCTGCTTGCCGACCGTCTGATTCGCTTGTGCCAGCGCGTTTCCGGCCACGGCCTGCACCACCTGCGGTGAGAACGACCCGGTCCGCGGATTGGTGTACACCGTGATCATCGGCTGGGTGACATCGCCGGGCACCACGCTGGCGGTGGCGAAAATGCCGAGCCGCTTGGTGAAGTCGCTCGGAATGACGATCGCCCCGTACACGTTGCCCGAGCTCAACTGCTGCTGCGCCTCATTGATGCCGAGCACCCGAAGATCGATCTTGTCGCTCGGGATCTGCCGCACGAGCGCGTCACTGATCTGCTTGCCCACATTGGTCGGCTTCCCGCCGATCACATCCCCGCTGTCCTGATCGACCAGGGCGATCGGAAAGTCGTGCAGATGCTTCGACGGGTCGACCACATACGCGAGGTACATCGTGGCCAGCAGAGCCATGAGCAGCGAAACCACCACCGCTGGCGCGAGCCACACCCGCACGCGCGATCGGCGAGCGCCCTGTTCCGGGTTCGTCATGACAGCACGGTAATTCCTCGGCCATGACGCATGGGGATGATTGCTCGGTCGTTATGACCATTGCCTTTGTCCGGCCCTACCCGAGCGTGGCGGAATGAGTTCGGCCCAGAAGTCGCGGCGCACCGCGTCCCACAGCTTCGTCAGACCCGGATGGAGTTCTCGTGCTTGCACGAGATCCGGGTAAGTGGCGGGGCCGAAGGATACAACCGGCGAGGCGTCGGATGCGTCGTGCACGGCGAGGATCGAGATCAGCTGATTCTGGATCAACCGCCACGTCACGCGCAGTCCGCCGAATTCGGTTCGACACACCTCACCCATCGCCGACCCCCCGTTGCCGTGGGCGTAGCTCCTGCGGTCGGCGACCGCCATCGACTGGGCGCGCTCGTTGAGATGTCAAGATCGACCTCCTGCTCACAACTGATGGAATGAGCGTCACAGATCCAGCACGTGCGGGTCATGGGTAAAAACACCCAAAAAGCACCCATATCGGCAGCTCGTACGCGTACTCGGTCGCGTTCGGAGGCACCGACGGGGCAGAAACCGTGCTGGGTCGATCAGGTAGCAATCGCTTGACGACGACCTGCGCAAACCGGGCTGCGAGACTACTGGCGTGGCTAGATTGGGTCCCATGGGGCGACGCAAGCCCCCTCGCGTGGTCGGTAACCTGCCGTTCGCCGTGACCAGTTTCGTCGGACGGCAACGGGAGATCCGCGAGGTCCGGGAGTTGCTCGCGACGGCGCGGTTGGTCACGCTCAGCGGTGGCGACTGCACTAGTGCCGTGCTCAAAGAGCCGTGAACGTACCGAACCCCGAGGAAATGGTGACGGCGAGGCCGCCGGCGGTCGCGAGGGCGATGATCTGTCCCGCTCCGGTGAACACCGGCACCGGCGGCGGGGCGCAGTCGCAGGGCTGCTGGGCCGTTTCCCGATCTGCCACGTCGACCACACCGATTGCTCCGGTCGTCACGTTCATCCACTGGATCCGGGCATGGGAGTCGAGAACGGTGCTACCGCCGAAGGGCCCGGGGTTGGCGACACCGAAGGTGGTGACTCCGGGCACGTCGCCGACGGTCGCCGTCAGGTAGATGCTCAATTGCGTTGGCACACCCCATGATTGGGATATCTTCACCAGCGGGAGCTGAAACGTGGTCGTCTCCGTGGCACGAGCGACGCTGTGTTGCCCGAGCACCAGCGCACCCACCACCGCGGCCGCCAGAACCAGCTTTGCGCCCACGCCGACAATCCGGCGAACCAGTTTGTTGGTCACTAGCCCTCCTCGCAATCGATTCCGGCCCGCAGCTGCGTCGGCGGCACGATCTGCTGAATACCGGCCGCATTCACAGTGCTACCTGCGCATTCGGCAAGAAGCACCCCTGCCAAGTAAACAGCCCGGGGTGCGATATTCACCGCATCGACCCGCCAGACTCTCGAATGAATCGACCACCCACGGCCTGCGCCCGAACCCGGCATAGCACCGCTGCCGGAGACAAAAATCCGGGCAGACTTCGTGCTCTCGGGACGATGGCGCAACCAGCGCGCCGATCTACCGTTTCGGTATCAACCCTGAGTGGACGCGTCGGCGAAGGAGCCAACGCCATCCGCCGATCCGATGCCCATCGACAACGCAGCCACGGCATCGAAGCCCACAACGCGTCACCGCCGCCGCGCAACGCGGGCGAAAGCAATCGCTGTGTACCGAGGAGAAAGTATGACGACGACGATCGACAGCGCCGACGAACTCGCGACTCCCCCGGACCTGCTGCTGACGACTTCGGCGGTCGGTGTCGGCAGGCGAATGCTGCCGAATACTTCGTGGAACACCCCCACCGGCCTACGTAGGGCAACGAATGGCACCGAAAGCGTCCCCTCGCCGAATACCCGGCGCCGCAACGACGATATCGCCGCGCTCGGGGCGCCCGCACTGGTTCTGGGCGTCACACTGCTCGCCGGCGGGTGCGCCGCGGTACTGCCGACGCGGACTTGGCCACGCGATTACGGCGTGCTGCTGGTCATCCTCGCCTATGCCCTCTACGTCGGTCTCGCCGGTTCGTTGACGGTGTGGGGCTTCCGCACGACCCGCAGGCCACGCGGCCACCGCCGGACCTGAACGCCTCGACCGCGCCGACATCAACGCCGACCCATCCGCGCCCCGACTTCGCCGGAGATCGGTATCAGTACTCCATGAGCGGCCCCCTGCTCCACCACGTTGCCGAGCCACCGCGATGCGGCGCGCCTGTTCCTTTCTGATGTGACGAGAGGCGACCGAGGAGTTGGTGCAGGGGCATCTGCAGATCGGCGGCTAGGACATTCATGACCCGCAACATGGTTGCGCTGTCGAGATCATGAGCGATCAGGATTTTCTCGAGAACCATTGCGCTGACGACTTGCTTTCGGGTCAGTGACATTTCGGGAAGCCAACTCAGCCGCCACCGTCCCCTGCGGGTTCTGTTGGTCATTCTGGCCGCGAACTCGGTGGATTGCGGGTTCGCGATGGTGAAGTGCGTGACGTGCAGAGCGTCGATATGTTCGGCGATCATTTCGCCAACCGGGCCACCCGGCCATGTCGCAGGTAGGGCCCAGAGCTCGCCCCCCGCCGCGCCGGCCTCCGTGGACCGCCCCGCCGGTGCGCGGGCGGGAACTTCGGTGGCGGCTGGGGATATGACGGCTTGTTGGCGTATGACCATGTCGAGACTCCTCGTTTGACCGGTGGGAACCGATATCCAGAATCGCCTGGTCACATACCCTTTGTCGTCAGCGCTGGCCGCCGTCAATAGGCCCCACCACCGTGACAGTGCGGATACCTGCTAGCTGCAACTCGGCCCGATCGAGCCCGCTGGATCCGGCACCGACGGTGCTCTACCCCGAACCCGCGCTGAGCGGTAGAACCGTGCGGTCACAAGGTTGACGACGACGGCCGTGCCCTCGGCGCCCAGCCCTTCGGCGATAGCGCGGCCGATACGCGTGAGCTCCCCCGGCCTGTGCTCCTAACCGAGCGGACCTCTCCGTGTGCTGTCCTGAACCTCTACCGGGATCGTGATGTACAGGGTTGTACCGATCCCCGTCGGGCTGGTGACGAGTACGTGGCCGCCCAGCGCTTCGATGCGGTCTTCGAGACCGATGAGTCCCGACCCTTTCCTGGCGTCGGCGCCGCCGATGCCGTCGTCGCGAATCGACAAACAGAGGCTGTCGTCCTTCATCGCCGCCCAGACCGACACTTCGGAGGCCTGGGCGTACTTGGCGGCGTTCGTCAGCGCCTCGGCCACCGCGTAATAGGCGGCGATCTCCACCGGATCCGGCAGTCGTTGCTCGACCGCGACGTCGAGGTCCACCGGAACGGGGCAGCGGCGGGCCAGCGTCTTCAAAGCCGGGACGAGTCCGCCTTTCGACAGGATCGCCGGATGGATTCCGCGCGAGAGTTCCTGGAGATTCTCCGATGCGGCGGCCAGACCGCTCGCGACCCGGGCGATCTGCCCGTTGAGCGCATCGAGTTCGGACGGCACCGAATCCTGCAGAGAGCGCAATTCTAGTGCGAGCGACACCAGCCGTTGCTGGGCTCCATCATGCAGATCTCGTTCCAGGCGGCGCCGCGCCTCGTCGCCGGCCGTCACGATCCGGGCCCGCGACGCGGTCAGTTCCGCACGCGATTCGGCATTGGCGATCGCCGTCGCGACCAGGTCGGCGAAGTCGGCGACGCGCGCCTCGGTATCCGGTGGCAGCGGCCCTGGCTCGACACTGCCGACGACAGCCGCGCCCCACAGATTGCCCTCGACCACGATCGGGGCCCCCACCCCGCCGCACAGACCGAGCTCACGGATGCGCGCTGCCGCCGACCCAGGCGAGTCGTGGGTATCGATCCGGGCGGGGCGGCCGCTGGCGAGAATCACGCCGATGATGTTGTCGCCCTCCAGCGACCAGCGCGCACCGATGGGCATCGCCGTATTCTGCGATGGGTCGTCATGAGCCGAGACGAGTGTGGCGGTGCCGTCGGACTCGTAGCGCCACAACGACGCATTGGCAGTGCCGAGCGCGCGGGCCAACTGCTCGGCCACCGTCGAGAAGACCTCGAAGCCGGGCGCGCCACGCGCCACCAGGGTGGCCACCCGCCGCAGCGCGGCCTGCTGTTCGGCCAGCACACCGATCCGGTCGCGGCTCTCCCGCAATCCGGCCTTGGCGTCCTCGGCTTCGCGGCGGCGTTGCTCGGCTTCGAAGGCGCGGACTCGGGCCAGACCCGCGATGAAATTCGTACTCAATGCCGCCACGAGGAACACGACGACGAGCACACCGTTCTCGAAGTTCAACGGCGCGAATTCGCCGCCGGGCCTGGCACCACCGAAATAGGCCAGGGCGATGGCGCTGACCAGCGAGGTGGCGACCGCCAGGCCCAATCCCCAGACCATGGAGACAACCAGGATGCCGAGCAGATAAACCGGCTCGAACGTCTCACCGGGTGATAGATGCTCCAGGAGGACGATCACAAGCGTCTCCAGCGCGATGACCACCGCGGCGACCACAATCCCCAACCACAGCGGCGGTGTCGCCGGACGCAGCAACGCCGACAACACATCCCTCGGCGGCATGAACTCAGTATCCTCTCTGGCCATCCTCCCTGGCCGCGATCGGACAATCGGTTGGTTGCTGCGGTCGAGCCATTCGCAGGACTGGCAGGTAGCAGGTAGGCGATCTTCCGGGTCGCGGGTGCGGTGAATGGGTGTCAGCCGTGGCGACACGAGTTCGCCGGACGGGGAAGCTGATAGCGGACAAGGAACCGAGCGGCAGGTCGAAGCCGATTGCCTGCTCGCGAAGACGGCGGCCGAACACCATGGGCCGCCCCCGGGGTTCCTCCGCCGATACCGATTTGCCCGGTCGATCGGGCCCATCACGAAACGGGAGCAACCATGCCTACCACCTCGATCTTCTCGATCTTCCACGACTCCGCGGTCAGCGCCTCGGGGTTCCGCGCCTCGTCGAGGATGCGCGCGGACCTGCAACAGGTCCTTGCCGATCTCATCGCATTGCAATTGCTGGGCAAGCAAGCACGCTGGAACGTCATCGACCACGATTTCCGCGACCTGTACCTGCAGCTCGACCAAATGGTCGACATCGCGCGCGAGGGCAGCGACACCATCGCCGAGCGGATGCGCGCACTGGGCGCGGTGCCCGATGGACGGCCGGAGACCGTTGCCGCGACGACACTGCTGAGGGCATTCCCCCGTGGCGAGGACACCGCCGCGGTGGTCGAGCTGATCTGCGACCGGCTCCGCACTACGGCAGGCACGATGCGCATCGTTGCCGACGACGTCGGCGTCGAGGACATGTCCACGGCGAATCTGCTGCACGACCTCGTCGACGACATCGAGAAGCAGTGGTGGATGCTGAGTTTCGGGAGCCGCATGGCCCAGCCGACTCGATGAGCACCGGCCCGGCCGTGATCCGCTGGCGAGGCGGCCGGGACTATGCCGGTGCGAAAGTTCCCGCTAGCGGGGATGCGCGCCGGTAGCGCGCTGCCGGACACTCAGGTCATGGTGTCGTCGGCTAAGCGTCTGCGTTGTTTCATGGTGGATGACAACGTCGACTTTCTCGCGGCCGGACGCGAACTGCTCGAGCGAGAAGGGATCACCGTCGTAGGCGTGGCGTCGACCAGCGCCGCGGCGCTGCGGGGCGTCGCGGAGCTGGAGCCGGACGTGATGCTCGTCGATATCGAGCTCGGCGAGGAAGACGGCTTCGAACTTGCCGAGCGCCTGTACCGCCACGGCGGGCCCACGCCGCCGGTGATAATGACCTCGGCCCGTGCCGAGCAGGACATCGCCGATATGGTCACCGCGAGCCACGCGGTGGGCTTCCTGGCCAAGTCCGCACTGTCCTCGGGCGCGATTCGTGCGCTGCTCGCCGCCGAGGACTATCCGCTCAGCGAGCATCGAGAAAGGTGACCACCGCGAGGACTCTGCGGTGGTCGTCCCCGGTCTCGGGCAGATCCAGTTTGGTCAAAATGCTGCGCACATGCTTCTCGACCGTGCCCTCGGTGACCCACAGCCGCCGGGCGATGCCGGCGTTGGATCGGCCCTCCGCCATGAGCGCGAGCACTTCCCGCTCCCGGACGCTGAGCACCGCCAGCGGGTCGTCGCGCCGGCGGGCCGATACCAGCTCCTGCACCAGAGCGGGATCGATGACCGATGCGCCCTTGGCGATCCGATGCAGGGTGTCGACGAACTCCTCCACGTCGGTGATCCGGCTCTTGAGCAGATAGCCGATCCGCCGACCACCGGCCAGCAACTCCATCGCGTCCTCGACATCGGCATGCGCCGACAGGACCAGGATGCCCGTCTCCGGTAGTTCGCCCCGGATCACCCGGGCCGCATCGAGCCCCTCGGTGGTATGCGTGGGTGGCATCCGAATGTCGACTACCACCAGGTCCGGAACTTTGTCCCGAACCAGCGCCAAGAGTTGCGCGGCATCCCCGGCCTGCCCCACCACCTCCAGGCCGCAGCGTGCGAGCAGGCTCGCGACGCCTTCGCGAAGCAGGACATCGTCATCGGCCAGCACTACCCGCAACATCCACCTCCGACCTATCAACCCCGAGCATACTGCCAGCAACCGAGCGCGAGGCCCGGCTGATCGAGCGCTCGGACGGCCGGGGTAGCCGTCGGGCCGCTTACAGCCATGTAGCCCGGGACGCGGGCCTTCCAAAGGCGGACGTCCGGGCAAACGAGCTGCCCGGACGCCGCTACGGCTGGCCCACTTTCGCACTCAGCCCTGGGATGCTGGCCGCTTCGGCAGCAGGAACACAACAATGCCCGCTACGACAGCGATGACGAACGTCCCGAAGGACGCGACGGCAAAGGCGTGGCCGGCGGCGGCAACCGTGCCGACTGCCTCGGGATGGAACGAGCCGAAGAAGACCGCTCCGATCACGGCAACGCCTAGCGCTCCGCCACACTGCTGGGCCGTCGACAAGACCCCTGACGCGACACCGGCCGACTCCGGCTCGACACGGCTCAGCACCGTGTTGAGCGCCGGCGTGATGACCAGTCCGCCACCGACGCTCTGCAGAACGAGGGTGGGGATCACGAGCAGCGGAGTGATCCGCGGGCCGGACACCAGCAAGAGGCCGGTCGCCAGGTAGCCGCTCGCCAGTATGATCGCCCCGACCTCGAGGACCCGTCGTCCATACTTCGGGATGATCCGGCTCGCTACCATGCTGAACACGAAGAACGCGGTGGCTGCCGGCGTGTAGACCAGCCCCGCGCCGAGCGCCGACATATCGAGGCCCTGCTGCATCGTTACCGACAAGGCCAGGTAATACGAGTAGATCAGCGCGTACAGGGCCAGGACGAGAACGATCCCGAGCGAGAACGAGCGCTGCCCGAACAATGTCAGCGGTACCAGCGGATCCCCGCCCCGCCGTTCCACGCCCCGCTCGATCGCGACGAACAAACCGAACGCGACCGCACTGCCCGCGAAGCAAGCCCAGACCCACCCTGGCCAGCCCGCCTGCTGCCCCTGGATCAGCGGTAGCACCAAGAGGAACAGGGCCGCGCTGAGCACCGAAACGCCGGGCAGGTCGAGTTTGCGCGTGCCGGCTGAGCCCGTCTCCGGCACGTATCGCACGGCGAGCAGGAACATGACAATTCCGATCGGCACGTTCACCCAGAACACCAAACGCCAGCCGGAGTCGAACAGGTCGGCGCCGATCAGCAGCCCGCCGATGACCTGTCCGCCGATGGTGGCCATACCCATGACGATGCCGAGCACGCCGTATACGCTGTGCCGCCGCGCCGCCGGCACCAGCACCGTGACATACGCGAACACCTGGGGAACCATCAGGGCGGCTCCCAGGCCCTGGATGACACGCGCCGCGATAAGGCAGCCCGCGTTCGGGGATAGCGCGCAAGCGACTGATGCCACAGTGAACAGCGCCACCCCGAGAAGGAAAATCCGCTTGCCGCCATACAGGTCGGCCAAACGAGTAGCGGTAATGATGAAGACCGCGTAACTCAGCTGATAGCCCGCCAGCACCCACTGGACATCGCTGGCGGAGGCATGCAGGTCCGCCACGATCGAGGGGTCGGCGACCACGACGATGAACGAGTCGAGGACCGCCATGAACAGGGCGGTCAAGACAACCGACATCGTCATCCACGGAATAGCGTCAGCTTCCGCGGCCACGACCGGCTGACTAGCTGACTGTTGAGCACTTGACACGAGAAGAGACCTCTTTGTTCGTCCGGCAATACATGAACCCGGGAAGCTCGGCCAACGCTTTGCGGCGGTCAGGCCCGGGCGAGGATTACGCCAACGTGGCGCGCCCTAGGGAACTGGCCACCTTGCGAAGTCCGCTCTGCGCCCCGGAAAGGGTTCGCCGGTTCTCGCCGAAAGACCGTCTCCGACAACGGCATACCTGCCCCACGGGGCCCTCAGCAATGTCACGACAGCCTCCCAGTCCAGACAGAACGAGTCGGTCGCCTCAGTGAAGACATGTAGTTCCACCCGAGAAAGCATACGGTCGACCGTATACTTCCTCAAGAGGGTCGACCCTCCCCGCGCTGTGTTGGACGAAGTGGCCACAATGCGGCCCATCCCGCAGTAGACCGAGCGCCGCTTCCACCCGCCCGCAAGCCGGCCCCACCACCGAACCCGAGCATGAAGCTGCCGGATCCAGCCTCGCCGCCGACAACATGAACGTTCGGAACCAGCGAAGCGTGAGCCCCCCCCCGCACCGTTGGTCGGCCGATCAGGTGGAACTGGTGGCGGCATCGGCCGAGAGAGTCCCGCCGTCAGTTCCACGTGATCACTTGTCCAGTAGTGCATCTCGGGCGGACGGCAGCGGCCGACGATTACGGAGTGTGTGCCAGAGCTCGAATCCCGACCCGCTGACGGAGTCCCAGGTCGGGCATGGCCAGTTACCGCGCGATCCAGTGCATGCGCCGCAGCCTGATCGCATGAGAGAGGATCAGGACAGGAACGGCCTTGTCCAGTCGGTGAACCGCTGCCCCAGCTCGGCCTGCGCTGCCGCGAGCACGGCTGCGGGGTCCTGCGCCGCCGACAGGCCGAAATTGTCGTCGAGCCAAGCCACGAACTCGTCGTGGCAGTCGCTGTACGCCTCGTCCTCCCCGCGATAGAAATACGCCTCCGCCCCATCGACTCGTATCTCCGAGTCGAAGCCGAGGAGCTGGAACAACTCCCGCACATGGCAGGCGACGACATGCTCCCCACCTTCGTCTCCGAAGACGACTACGGGCAGTGTCGCCAGCTCGGCGCGGTCATCGAGACGCCACAGCGCGTAGAACGAACCGGAACCGTTGGCCTGCGCGAAGGGAATCAGCCGGTCGGTGAACTCCGGATCCTTCGACCAGCCCGCCACCAAGCCCGAGATATCCCCGAAGTCCGTCAGACCGAACCCATCGGCGTAATTCTCGAAGCCGAGCCTGTCCTGCAACACCATCAGCAGGTTGAGCTCATCGACTGGTGAGTACGTGCCGTTCAATGCGTTCTCCGCAGGTAGGTGAGAATCATGTTGTGGTCGACCGGATTTCGATGCCTGAGGTTCGACCGCGAGCCACGCCGCAAGATCATAAGCCTTCGCCGCCGCCGCCAGCGTCTCGTTGCGTCGAGGCAACGCTCTTCGTCACGGTCGATCGGAAGTCCGGACGCCTGTTGGTGCATTGCCACCAGATCGACGTCGCCGGGGAACTAGCGGTACACCGACGGTGAACGGCCGACCGAGCCACTGGTGACGGTCTGGACCAATCAGCCCCACGACAGACTGCGTGATCGGGTGGCGCCGGATATGTTGACACCGAACGAGAAGTATTCGGCGCTGGTTCGAACTGGATCCGCCGCCCGGTTTCCGGGAGCGCGCCGCGTCCTGGCCTTCTCGCGCGGTCGTAACCTTCACCTGGTCCAGGCGATGCGACGTCCCACCCCCGACCGAGACGGCGGCGTAGCCCTTTGGTGCGGCAATCGTAGGTGATCTCGCGGCAGATCACCGCCACCGACCGCTCCTGCCGCCTCCGCGGCAGCGCCACGTTCGACGGATGGTCGTTTTCCCAATGCGGAACAACGATCAAAAGGCCGCTGCGACTCGGATGGGAGAAGTTCACAGCGGTCGAAACCAGCTGCCGTCGATCAAAGTTGAGGTGCCCGAATTTCAGAGCGATGCCCTGACAGCGGCCATCCGATTGGAAGCCGAGGGGCGGGGTGGTGACCGACGAGCAAGACACGCATCCTGGGGCTATGTGTCACAGTGTGTCGCGATCCCTGACCTATTGTCGAGGTTCCGTCGACCTCGATACCGAGAAACATGCAGGTCAAGCCATGTTTTCCCTGGAGCCGCCTGGGGGAATCGAACCCCCGACCTTTTCATTACGAGTGAAGCGCTCTACCGACTGAGCTAAGGCGGCGTGCCTTTCGGCGACGCGAGTCTATCGTCTCCACGGTCGGATCGCGAAAACGGGTGGTAGCGGTCACGCGGATTGGGCGGAGATGAGGGTGGCGACCATGGCGGCGAGGGCGAAGCGGGGTTTGACGTTGAGGTCGAGGGCCTCGCGGCAGGCGAGGACGGCCTCGATGGAGCGGAGCAGACCTTCGGGGCGCACGCGGTCGGCGAGGTCGTGGATCTGGTCGGACAGGTCGGGGTGGGTGAGGGCGACGCCGGAACCGTTGCGGGCCGCGCCGAAGCGGACGGCGAGAGCGTCGCGGTAGACGCCCGCGACATCGATGAGAGCGCGATCGAGGGCGTCGCGTCCGGTGCGCGTGGCGCGGGACTTCTGTCTGCGCTCCAAATCCTTCAGCACACCGGCCGAGCCCCGAGTCGCACCCGCGGCACCCTTGCCGGTGCCGCCCGCGCCGAGTGCGGTCGCCAACTCTTCGCGCTCGCGTTCGTCGCGGGCCGCACTCATCTGCTTAGCCTCGTCGTCGGCGGACTTCACCAATTCGTCCGCGGCCGCATAGGCGGCACCGGGCCGCGAAACCGCGCCGACCAGTGCCAACGCGCGCTGACGGCGCGAGCGGGCCTCCTCATCGGTCGCCAGCCGCCGGGCCCGCCCGACGTGGCCGCCGCTCACCGACGCCGCCCAGTTGGCCGTCTGCTCGTCGAGCTGATCGCGCTCGCGCAACACCTGTGCGATGGCGGGCACCGGAGGCGTCACCAAATGCACATGCCGACAGCGCGATCGCAGCGTCACGGAGATGTCCTCCGGATCCACCGACGGCGCACAAAGCAGGAATACCGTCCGATCCGGCGGCTCCTCGACCACCTTCAACAGCACATTGCCCGCCGCCTCGGTCAATCGATCGGCGTCCTCGATCAGCACCACCTGCCACCGGCCGGTACTCGGCCGCCGCGAGGCGATCTGCACGATCTCGCGCATCTCCTTGGTGCTGATGCTCAGCCCCTCCGGAATCACCCGCCGCACATCACCATGCGTTCCGGCCATCGTGGTCGTGCACGCATGGCACCGCCCGCATCCGGGTGTCCCCTCGTCCGTGCACTGCAGCGCCGCCGCGAAGCACAGCGCCGCAACGGATCTCCCTGATCCCGGCGGCCCGGTGAACAGCCACGAATGCGTCATCGCCCCATTGCCCGCACCCCCACGCGCGGCAATCGAGGCAGCCGTCAACTCGGACTCGACCGCATCCTGGCCGACCAGCCGATCGAAGACACCCGCCACGCCGTACACCCTAACCGCCCCCACCGACACCCTCGTCCTCGCGCCGTCCGAGCGTCACGACCGCGCCGAACCGGCGTTCCGCGGCGGCATGCCACCATCCGGGCGGCGACGGTCCGAGCACCCGCGCGGTCGGCTGATCGGTATGTAATCCGAGCCTGTGCAGCGCCGCAGCCGATATTCGAATATCGATCCACCCGTGCCAATGGCCGTCGGGTCCGAGACCGCAACCGAGATCCCAGCGGACGTCGTCGGCGGCGAACGGCATCCAGTCGATGCCGCGATCGCGCAGTCAACCGCGCACGGCCGCCAACGGACTCGGACTACCCGAAAGATTCTCGTAGCCCGCGATGTGGATCCACTCGAGGTCGCTCATGGCCGCCGTGATGCCGTCGCTCACACTCGCTGATACGTGGTGTTCGCGCCGTCGAGCGCTTCGCGAATGATGTCGGCGTGACCACTGTGGTGGGCGATTTCGCGCAGGACGTGCAGCACCGTGAAACGCACAGTCCACCATTCACGTTCGGGCGTCCACGGTGTGGTCGGTGTGGGAATGGACGTGCTCAGATCGGGTTCGGACCGAATCAGCTTCTCGGTCTCCGCCGCGACCTCGTCCCAGGTCGCCAGCAGTCCGGCCACCGTCTCGTCGGGGCCCAGCACGTACTCGCCATCGAATTTCGAGACGTCCAACTCCGCCGTTTCGTCGCGCTCGATAATGACTGTCGTCCAGTGGCTTTCGCAGCTGACCAGGTGATGCAGCAGCCCACCGAGCGTCAGCTCGCTGACCGTGGTGCGTTGGCGCGCCTGTGCGTCGTCGATGCCGCGCAGGGTGATCCGGAACAGCTCGCGCTGACTGGCGAGCATAGCGATGAGATCCTCGCGTTCCTGGTCGATGGCCATGGATATTCCCTTCACGATCGTTCGTCGATACGGGGCGAGGCTACGGCATTTTCGGCCAGCGCACGGGCTCGATGGTTCGGCACGGCAGACCGCGCCGATCGACCGAGACCACGCAGCCGTCAGGACTTCTTCGCGGCCGTCTTCTTAGCGGCGGTCTTCTTGGCCGCCGTGGCCTTTGCCGCGGTCTTCTTGGCCGCCGTGGCCTTTGCCGCGGTTTTCTTCGCCGCCGCGGCCTTCTTGGCGGGCGTCTTCTTCGCCGCCGTCTTCTTGGCCGCCTTCTTCACCGGACCACGCGCGCGCCGATCGGCGAGCAGTTCCGAGGCCCGCTCGTCGGTGATCGACTCGACCTCGTCGCCCTTGCGCAGGCTGGCATTGGTCTCGCCATCGGTGACGTACGGACCGAATCGTCCGTCCCTGATCACCATCGGCTTGCCGGTGGCCGCATCGTTGCCGAGCTCGCGCAGCGCCGCGGCGCTGGCCGCCTGCCGTCCGCGCCGCTTGGGCTCGGCATAGATCTTCAATGCCTCGTCGAGCGTCACGGTGAAGATCTGATCCTCGTTGGCCAGCGAACGAGAATCCGTGCCCTTCTTCAAATATGGGCCGTAGCGCCCGTTCTGCGCGGTGATCTCCTCACCGGAGACCGGATCGGCGCCGACAACGCGCGGCAGCGACAACAGCTTCAGCGCATCGTCGAGCGTAATCGTCGCCAAATCCATATCTTTGAACAGCGATCCGGTCCGCGGCTTGGGCGCCGCAGCCTTTTTCGCCGTCTTCTTCGCCGGTGCCTCCTCGGGCGCGGGCTCGGGCAGGATCTCGGTGACGTACGGCCCGAAACGTCCTTCCTTGGCGACGATTTCGTGCCCGGTCGCCGGATCGACGCCCAGCGCGCGTCCCTCCTGCGGTGTCGAGAAAAGCTTCTCGGCAACCTCGGGGGTCAGCTCGTCCGGCGGCAGATCGTCGGGCAGATTCGCCCGCTGCGAGATCGAATCCCCTTCCGGGTCATCGGGATTGGGGACCATCCGCTCCAGATACGGCCCGAACCGGCCGACCCGGACCACGACATCGCGGCCCGCGTCGTCGACGAACAGCTTGATCGAATTGACCTCGCGGGCATCGATATCGTCGAGCCGCTCGCCGACCATCTTCTTCAGACCGCCGGAGCGCGCGACCGAACCCTCGACACCGTGGTCGCCACCGAAATAGAAGCTGGACAACCAATTTCCGCGTTGCTCGCGCCCGCCTGCGATGGCATCGAGGTCGTCCTCCATCGCCGCGGTGAAGTCGAAGTCGACCAGGCGGCCGAAGTAGGCCTCCAGCAGACCGACCACGGCGAACGCGACCCACGACGGCACCAGCGCACTGCCGCGCTTGTACACATATCCGCGGTCGAGAATCGTCTTGATGATCGACGAATACGTCGATGGCCGACCGATGCCGAGATCTTCGAGCGTCTTGATCAGCGAGGCTTCGGTGTACCGAGCGGGCGGATTCGTGCTGTGCCCATCGGGATTCAGCTCCACCGCGGTGACGCGCTCACCCTCCTCGAGTGCGGGCAGCCGGGATTCGGCGTCATCGGACTGACCGCCCGCCTCCTCGTCCACACTCTCGACATAGGCCTTCAGGAAGCCGGGGAAGGTGATGGTCCGACCGGAGGCCGAGAAGACGCATTCCTCACCGGTACCCGCGACGCCGGTGATCCGCAGGGTCAGCGTGGTGCCCCTGGCATCGGCCATCTGCGAGGCGACGGTGCGCTGCCAGATCAGCTCGTAGAGCCGGAACTCGTCATTGTCCAGCCGCGCGTGCAGTTGACCCGGGGTCGCGAAGGTATCGCCCGCCGGCCGGATCGCCTCGTGCGCCTCCTGGGCGTTCTTCACCTTGCGGGTGTACTGACGCGGCGTCGGATGCACATACTCCGCGCCGTACAACTGGGTCGCCTGCGATCTGGCCGCGGCGATCGCCGACTCCGACAGCGTGGTCGAGTCGGTACGCATATAGGTGATGTAGCCGTTCTCGTACAGCCGCTGGGCGACCCGCATCGTGCGCTCGGCGTTGAACCGCAGCTTGCGGCCCGCCTCCTGCTGCAGCGTCGAGGTCATGAACGGCGCGTACGGCTTGCGCGTGTACGGCTTGGCCTCCGCGGAGGAGACCACCAGATCGGCGCCCTCCAGTGCCTCGGCGAGCCGGCGGGCATAGGGCTCGTCGAGCACGACGACACCATTGCCCTTGAGCTGACCGTCCGGACCGAAGTCCCGTCCGGTGGCGACCCTGGTGCCATCGATGGTGACCAGACGCGCACCGAAGGTCCGCGGGTTGGTGGCGTCGCCGTTCTCCCCGCCCGCGTCCAGCTTCGCCGCGATATCCCAGTACTCGGCCGAGCGGAATGCCATCCGCTCGCGCTCGCGCTGCACGATCACCCTGGTCGCGACCGACTGCACCCGGCCCGCCGACAGCCGCGGCATGACCTTTTTCCACAGCACGGGACTGACCTCGTAGCCGTACAACCGGTCCAGGATGCGCCGGGTCTCCTGCGCGTCGACCAGATCGTTGTCCAGATCGCGGGTATCGGCCGCGGCGGCGAGGATGGCGGGCTCGGTGATCTCGTGGAACACCATCCGCCGCACCGGCACCTTGGGCTTCAGCGTCTCCAGCAGATGCCAGGCGATGGCCTCGCCCTCACGGTCGGGGTCGGTGGCGAGGTAGAGCTCGTCGGCGTCCTGCAACAGGCTCTTGAGCTCGGAGACCTTGGACTTCTTATCCGGACTCACCACATAGATGGGCTCGAAGTCGTTGTCGACGTCGACGCCGAGGCGCGCCCAGGACTGCCCCT
The DNA here is from genome assembly GCF_048910785.1 of Nocardia nepalensis. Lineage (NCBI taxonomy): Bacteria > Bacillati > Actinomycetota > Actinomycetes > Mycobacteriales > Nocardiaceae > Nocardia > Nocardia nepalensis. The sequence continues at coordinate 498,039 of NZ_JBKBET010000038.1, forward strand.
TGTACTTGGCCGGAACGTCCGCCGCACCGCGCGGCAGGTCCCGGATATGACCGACCGAGGCCTCGACCGTGTAGTTGCGGCCGAGGTAGGGCGCGATTTTGCGGGCCTTGGTCGGGGACTCGACGATCACGAGACGACGCAGGGGACGGCCCTGGTCGGCTGCACCGCGGTCTCGTGTTGCCACCGGCGAATACACCTTTCCTAATCGACCCGCGCTGCGCTGTTTCGCGCTGTGCGCGGCTGGGGCAAGCGGCGGCGACGGGGAGGACGTTGCCACCAGACACGTTTATACCTTGACGCGACGTGTGGCCGAGCGCTTGCGACTCGAACCACAGAGCGTACCTGCGTCGCTGCCGATCAGTATGCAGTGCCTATCACAAGGCGGGCCGCGCAGCAGGTAACCAGTCGGTTTTGTGTCTTACCCCAGATATAGCTCGTCCCTCACCTCCGTTACCGGCGGTGAGGGACGAGCGAATCGTTGCGTCGCTCAGCTGAGCGCGCGAACTCCGGTGGCCTGCGGGCCCTTTGTGCCCTGACCAACCTCGAACTCGACCTTCTGGTTCTCCTCGAGGGTGCGGAAGCCCGACCCTTGGATCTCGGAGTAGTGGACGAAGACGTCAGCGGAGCCGTCCTCGGGCGCGATGAAGCCGAACCCCTTCTCCGCGTTGAACCACTTCACAGTTCCCTGTGCCATTCTGTTCCTTCTCTTTTCTTACCGGAACGGCGGACAAGTAGGTTCGCCCACCGGGTCCGTTCCGACCGCTGTACTGTTGGTTCCCCCTGCAGGAAAGCACCAAGCACACCGTTCGCAACATCGATCCTGCTGACGGTTTGGACTTTAGATCCGTCCCTCGAACACAGAAGCTTGCGACCAGGAACCAGTGAACCATGTCTTCGCGCAATTCAACAGTCGAGTTACCGACAATTTGCAAAAAAGTTGATCTTGCGAATGCGCAGGTGAGGGACACAATGCTGGAATCCAGACTTGAGGTTCGTTTGCCTTCCGATAACCGAGCCAGCATCTGGCAAACGGCCTGTGACCCAGGTCGCTATTTGGTATCGAAATGGCAGGTGGGGCTTCCCAAGCGCACACGTTTCACACTTTCTGCGCGTGTCGCGGAGTCCGCGCCGTGAATCCGACCGAGCCGATGGCCGGGCCACGCCCCAGCAACGGCCCGAGTTACGGGGGATCGTTGCTGAATCGTGTCCTGAATGGCGTCCCCGACGACGACCCTCGCCTCACCCATGTCGTCGAACTCCCCGCGCGCCCGGCGGCCACCACTACCTGGCCCGATTGGGCCGCACCCGATGTGGTCGCCGCGCTGCGCGGCACCGGAGTCGAGGCGCCGTGGACACACCAGAGCAGGACCGCCGACCTCGCCGCGAGCGGTCGGCACGTCGTCGTCAGCACCGGAACAGCATCCGGGAAATCGCTCGGCTACCAGCTGCCCGTGCTCACCGCGCTGCGGGAAGATCCGCTCGCCACGGCCCTTTATCTGGCACCCACCAAGGCATTGGGCGCCGACCAGCTGCGGGCAATCGCCGAATTGACCCATGAGGGACCATTGCGCGACGTCCATCCGGCCACCTACGACGGCGATACGCAGGCCGAGGTCAGGCAATGGGTGCGGGCGAATGCCCGGATGATCCTCACCAATCCGGACATGCTGCACGTCGGCATGCTGCGCTCACATCAGCGCTGGGCCAGGGCGCTGCGCAGGCTGCGTTATGTAGTGGTGGACGAATGCCACGCCTACCGCGGTGTATTCGGCTCACATGTGGCGCTGGTACTGCGCAGGCTGCGGCGCATCGCGGCCCATTACGGCGCGGACCCCGTTTTCATACTGTGCTCGGCGACCACGGCCGAGCCCGCGGCCGCGGCGTCCCGGCTGATCGGCGCGCCCTGTGTCGCGGTCACCGAGGACGGATCGCCTCGAGGCGCACGCACCATCGCACTGTGGGAGCCACCGCTGTTGACCACGCTGACCGGCGAAAACGGTGCGCCGGTGCGCCGATCGGCGACCTCGGAAGCGGCCAGGATCATGGCCGATCTGGTGGCCGAGGGTGCGCGCACGCTGGCGTTCGTCAGGTCACGGCGGTCCGCGGAATTGACCGCTATCGAGGCCCGCAGGCTGCTCGCCGACGTGGATCCGGCGCTGAGCGAGCGCGTCGCGGCCTATCGGGCGGGCTATCTCGCCGAGGATCGGCGCGAGCTGGAGGCCGCACTTTCGGATGGGTCGCTGCTCGGGGCGGCGACGACCAACGCATTGGAACTCGGGGTCGATATCGCGGGGCTGGATGCCGTCGTCATCTCGGGGTTTCCCGGCACAGTCGCCTCGTTCTGGCAGCAGGCCGGGCGTGCGGGGCGGCGCACGCAGGGGTCGCTGGTGCTTCTGGTGGCCAGGGACGATCCGCTGGATACCTTCCTGGTCCATCACCCGGAGGCACTGCTGGAAAAGCCCGTCGAGGCCACCATCACCGATCCGCACAATCCCTATGTATTGGGTCCGCAGTTGCTGTGCGCGGCACTGGAACTGCCGCTCACCGATGATGAGGTCGACGCGCTCGGCGCACGCGAGGTACTTACTGACCTCGCAGGTCAGGGGCTGATTCGACGACGTACGGGCGCCGTGCGGGACGGCAGTGCGCGTTGGTTCGCGACGGCGGAGGCGCAGCCGCACGACGCCGTCGATGTGCGCGGCGGGATCGGCACACCCATCGCGATCGTGGATGGTGAGACCGGCAGGCTGCTCGGTACCGCCGATGCTGGGCGCGCACGGGCGACACTGCACGAAGGTGCGGTTCACCTGCATCAAGGCGATGTCTACGTGGTCGATGAGCTGGATTTCGAGGGCGGGGTCGCCTTCGTGCACGGCGACGATCCCGGGTGGACCACCAGCGCCAGGCAGGTCACCTCCATCACCGTCGACAAGGTGACCGAACAGCGCCGCCACGGCCACGTGACCACCGCATTGGCGCAGGTCAGGGTGACCAGCCAGGTGATCGGTTACCTGCGGACGCTGCGCACGGGCGAGGTGTTGGACCTGGTGGAGCTGGATCTGCCCGAGCAGACACTGCCCACCCGGGCGGTGCTGTACACCGTGACGCCGGAGCTACTGGCCGCGGCAGGCCTGGATACGCCGCGGGTGCCCGGTGCGCTGCACGCCGCCGAACATGCCGCGATCGGCCTATTGCCGCTGGTCGCGACGTGTGATCGGTGGGATATCGGCGGTGTGTCCACCGCGGAACATCCGGATACCGGGCTGCCCACGGTTTTCGTCTACGACGGGCAGCCGGGCGGCGCGGGCTTCGCCGAACGTGGATTCGCGCAGCTGCGGCGCTGGTTGTCGGCGACGCTCGCGGTGATCGAGAGCTGCACCTGCGCGGTGGGCTGCCCGTCCTGCGTGCAGTCGCCCAAGTGCGGTAACGGCAACCATCCGCTGGACAAGGCGGGGGCCGCCCGCCTGCTGGCCGCGATTCTGGGCGAATTGGCGGCCTGAGCGGGTGACTGTTCGACCGGTGGAGGTCGCGCGCTCGATTCGTGACAGCGCCGACCCCCGAACGTGATCACTCGTCCACCTGGCCAGGTGATCACCAGGGGCGATAGGGACGGATCGGCGTACCGCGCCCGGCTGCCCCGGGCGTGTCGGTCCACCGATTAAAGAGGAATGTATTCATGTTAACTGAGGTATTGCCACGGGCATTACCACTGAAATGTGGATTCATAGATTGCCTTCTGCGGTTACCCAGCAAATTGATGCCATACCGAAATTATTCGATCATCCCAATTACCGAATTCCGTAGATGTGACGAACCACTATCGGACATCTCTACGTACCGCTCATACTCCAACTTCGACCGGTCCCGCGCGGGCGACCGCGCGAACAGTCCGCTTTCCGAACAGACCTATTGGTACATTCCGTTCAACAGTGACAGTCGCATCCCACTGCACCACCGCGCACTGCTGAATCCGCACTCCCATCCGCGAGGCGATCTCTCCCGCCGCCGCACATCCGGCATCGGCTCCACGCTCCAGTTCCCCCGCCGCCGCCAAAGCCGCCAGATCCGCCGCAGCCTGCACTCGATGCCGCCCCACAACGACCACCCCGACCTGACCGATCAATACCGTCAGGCCGATCAGCGCCACCAACACCAGACACGCGAACACCGTCGCGACCCCGTCATCCGCCCGGGCCCCTCTGCGGCAATGCCCGCCTTCGGGCGCAGCTACCCCGCCCTCACCGGCTCCGCAGCCCTGCCACACCGCGCTGCGGCAACGACCAGGTGCGATCGCACTGCGCCGTTGTTCGCCCCGGTCATCCGTCGCAACGCAGCGCCGACGCGCGGTCCACACACCAGCAAGGCGACTGTTGTCAGCTCGGTCGTCTGGCTGGGCCCACCGCACCGCACTACGCCAACACACGCCACCGGCCGCCATCGCACTGCATCCTTGGCCGACCCAGCCATTCCTGACGACGCAACCCGGATGCGCGGTCCACGCACCAGCAAGGCGGCCGCGGCGGTCAGCCCGATGATCCAGCCGAGCCCGCCGCACCGCGCCAAGCCAACGCCCTCCACCAGTCGCAACCGCACCGCCCCCTTGGCCGACTCGGCCGTCGGTGACGACCCAACGCGGATCCGCGGTCCACGCACCAGCAAGGCGGCTGCGGCGGTGGTAGGCCCTGTCGTCAAGCTGAGCCGCCCGCACCGCGCTACGCCACCAACACACGCCACCGGCTGCCGTCGCACTGCGCCGTTGTTCGCCCCTGTCGTCTGCGACGGCGCAACGTCGGTACGCAGTCCACGCACCGACGAGGCGGTGACCAGCGCGGTGAGCAGGCCCAGCCCGCCGCACCGCGCCACGCCAACACACGCCACCAGTCGCGACCGCACTGCGCCCTTGGCCGACTCGGCCGTCGGTGACGACGCAGCGCCGCCGAGCAGTGCACGCACCAGCAAGGCGGCTGTGGTGGTCAGCCCGGTAATCAGGCCGAGCCCGCCGCACCGCGCCAAGCCAACGCCCTCCACCAGTCGCAACCGCACCGCAGCCTTGGCCCCCTCGGCCGTCGGTGACGACGCAACGCTGATGCGCGGTCCACGCACCAGCTAGGCGGCCGTGGTGGTCAGCCGGGTGGCCACGCCGAGCCCGCCGCATCGCGCCATGGCAATGCCCTCCTTCGGTCGCGATCGCACTGCGCCCTTGTCCGACTCGGCCGTTCGTGACGGCGCAGCGCCGATGCGTGGTCCACGCACCGACAAGGCGGCTGTGGCGGTGGCCAGCTCGGTCGTCAGGCTCTGCCCGCCGTACTACACAGCCGTGCCCGTACTTGCCTTCGGAGGCAAATGCGCTGTGCTGAGGGTCGATTCGGTCATCTGCGATGGCGATACGCCAACGTTCGGTTCGCGCATCGGGAATGTGGCGGCGATGGTCGGGTCGCCGACATCGCGCGTTGTCCGACGACGCTGCTTCTACCGCTCGATCACTGCTCTCCCTTACCACCGCGCCTGTGTGGCGCGGCACTTCTATATCCGTCATGTGTGTCGTGTCCGCGGGGACACCGGCTGCTACCGCCGGGCCGCGGGCGGTCACGGCTCGGCTCCCGGCTCGCGGGTGGCGACCGCCTCGGCGCGCAGCACCAGTAGTGGCAGCAGGGGTGAGTGGGCGGAGACCGCCGCGACCACCCGATCGCCGTCACTGCGCAGCGAGATGTCGGCGGCGGGCGGCGCGACCCGCCGCGCCGCCGACTCCGCATTCGCCTGATCACCGCGGGCAGCCAGCCGGGCCGCTTCGCGAGCGGCGTCGACACAGCGCACCTGCGTCGACGCCGCGAGCAAGGCTCCGACGCACAGCACCACCGCAATCACGATGGCAGCGAGCGCGATCGCCGCCTCAACCGTCACCGCACCCCGATCGTCACCGAGATACGTTGTACCGCAACAGTTTAATCGACGATCACAGTAAGCTACACAGCGGTGTTCAACGCCTTGTCGATGATCTTCGTCAGCGCATTCACAATGCTGTCCCCGGTCACCACCCCATAGAGCACCGCCCCGAACGCCGCCGCCGCAATCGTCCCGATCGCATACTCCGCCGTACTCATCCCATCCTCGGCGACCACCGCCCGCAACAGCCGCGCCCGCACCTCGACGCCAACCGCACCAAGCCCCTGAACCACCAGCTCCCACACCTTCCCGATTCCCACCGTTTTCCCCTCTCTCTCCAGCCCACGCGGCCACTCCGCGCCGACAAGCTCTCCCCCGCTCAACACAGCCCGACTCGACGCAACCCGACTCAGCACAGTCCGGCTCGGCGCAACCTGACTTGGGACTGCCTGCGGCACTGCCCGACTCGGCACTGCCCGGCTCAACACCACCCGGCTCAGCGCAACCCGACTCGGCACTGCCTGACTCGGCGCAACCTGACTCGGTAGTGCCCGGCTCGGCGCAGACCAACTCAGCGCAGCGTGACGGGCCGGTTCCCGGATCAGGGCTGCTCCCCTCGGTACCGCCTGGCATGGTCTTTCCCGGTTTTGGATTTTTCACAGCAGGCCGCCTCCGAGGACTCGGTCTGCGAGGCCGATTACTACGGGGATGATGCCGAGGCAGATGAAGGCGGGGAGGAAGCAGAGGCCGAGGGGGCCGCCGATCAGGACTCCGGCGCGTTCGGCTCGGGCGGCGGCCGCGTCCTCGACTCCGCTGCGGCGCTGCTCGGCGAGTTCGCCGACGGCGGCGGCGAGTGAGGCGCCCGATCGTGCCGAGCGCCGTGCCATGCGGGCCAGTGAGTCGACCTCCTCGGCGCCCGGCTGGTCGGCCCAGTCTCGTGCCACCTGGTCCCATGCCATCGCCGCGTCCGCACCCAAGGCCAGCAGGTCGGCGGCCCGGCGTAATGCGGCTCCGAGCGCCGCAGGCGCGCCCGGTGCCACCGCGCGCGCCGCCGCCGCAATCGGCAATCCCGCGCGCAGGCACGCGGCCAGCAGGTCGAATATCGACGCCACGGCGAGCGGATCGTTACCGTTCCCTGGGGCTGATACCGCGGCAACTGGCGGTGGGACGATCTCTCGCAGCGCCCGCAGCCGTCGACTCACCGCGACCCGTCCGGGCAGCACCACCAACGCCCCCGCGAGCAAAAGCACTGGTCCACTGGCAATTCCAACCATCCCCGACCCCCTTCGAATGTGTGCACAACCGGTCTCGCCATCTAGATTCGTTTCATAGGAGGACCTTTCGCGTGATCGCGTCGGTCCACAGCAGACCGGTGCACGCGAGTGCCGCACCCAGCGGCAGCACTACGGTTCCGGCGCCCGGGCTCAGCAGTACATGCAGCGGAGCCGCGCCCATCAGTTGGCCGAGGCCGATACCCAGCAGCGGAAGACCGGCCAGAACCGCGGCGGTGGCACGAGCACCGGCCAGTGCGGCCGTGGTGCGGGTGCGAAAACGGATGCGGCCCAGTAGGTCCGTGCGGGCGGCGGAAAGTAGTTCAGCGAGTGCGAGACCGTGGTTTTCGGCGACCTGCCACGCGTCGGCGATCCGGGCGAGTTCCGCGTCGACGATCGAATCGACGTGCCGCAGACCATCCGCACCGGACCCGCCGAGCCGGCTGCGGGCCGCGCTGACCGCGAACGCACGTGCGGCCTCACCACGCGACTCGTGCGCGGCGACCTCCGCCGCGGCACTCGGATGCGCACCGACCCGCAGTTCACCGATGACCGCCTCGAGCGCGTCGAGCAGGTGGGCGCACTCGACACTGCGCCGCCGATCCCGGCTCGCCCGCCGAACCCGAATGCCGACCGTGCCCCCGACCAGCACCGTCGCGACCAGCGGCCCGATGCCCACGGCAAGCGCCGCCACCATCGCCACACCGAAGGCCCCCCGAAACACACTGCCACGCCCAAGCTTTCGAACCTCTCCCGACGAGACGAAGAGCCTGGTAAAGCGACGCCGCGAGCTCGGCGCCGGTGCGATCAGCACCGCACCCGCCAGACACATCAGCGCCCCGATCATCCGCCGAGCCGTTCGTCGAGTAGGCGTGACGACAGTGCCATTGGAGCTGTGAGTGTCGAGACCACCGATGCCGCAAGTCGACCGGAGTCCGGGGCCGTCAGGGGCGCTAGTGAACGCACCGGTGCCGCGGTCGCCGACCGACCTTCGAGCAGGGCCGGCGCCCTCTGGTCTGAGAGCGCCGATGCCGCGGAGAGATCGCGATTTGATGCAACGGGAACTGCTTCCACCGAGCGCACGAGTTCTGTGATCATCGAACGAGCGGCGAACCAGTTCCGCACCCGTGCCGCAGGACCCGCGAGTGCGGTGCGCTCCGATACCGCAGTCATCGGTCGAGCCGTTCGTCGAGGAGGCGGGTTAGTTCGGGGGTGGCGGGGGTGGGGGCTTGGTCTGCGCGCCAGGCGGCGGTTATGTGGACGCGGCCTTGTGGGTTGCGTTGTACGACGCCGATTTCGCGGAGGCCGCGGGAGCCGTCGGCTCGGCGGTGGACGTGGAGTACCACTTGGACGGCTGCGGCGAGTTGACTGTGCAGGGCGGCTCGGTCCATACCGCCCAGTGCCGCAAGGGCTTCCAGGCGCGCCGGTACTTCGCGGGGCGAGTTCGCGTGCACGGTGCCAGCGCCGCCATCGTGTCCGGTGTTCAGCGCGGTCAGTAGGTCTACTACCTCCGCGCCGCGAACTTCGCCGACGACGATTCGGTCTGGGCGCATCCGCAGTGCCTGGCGGACCAGGTCGCGGACCGTTACCGCTCCGACGCCTTCTACGTTCGCGGTGCGCGCGACCAGGCGCACGACGTGGGGATGTGGCGGTGCCAGTTCGGCCGCGTCCTCGACGCAGATGATGCGTTCGTCGGCGGCGACCTTGGCCAGCAGTCCGGAAAGGAGTGTGGTCTTGCCCGCGCCGGTCCCACCGACCACCAGGAAGGCCAGTCTGGCCCGAATGATTCGCTCCAGCAGTAGTTTCGCGTCGGCGGGTACCGCGCCTGCGGCGGCCAGCGCGTCGAGTCCCTGCGTTGCGGGGCGCAGCACTCGCAGTGACAGGCAGGTGCCGCCGTGCGCCACCGGCGCGAGCACGGCATGCAGCCGCACACCGAACGAATCGCCCAGCGCCGCTTCCCTTCCGGACAACCTGCCATCCACCCACGGCTGCGCGTCGTCGAGCCGCCGCCCGGCCGACAGCGCCAACCGCTGTGCCAACCGGCGCACCGACGCCTCATCCGGGAAGACGACCGAGGTCCGCTCCAGCCCACGGCCCCGATCGATCCACACCGCATCCGGCGCGGTCACCAACACATCGGCGACCCGAGGATCCTGCAGCAGCGGCTCCAACAAGCCGGCCCCGGTCATCTCGGTCTGCAACAGCCGCAATGCCCGCAACAGATCCGTATCACCGAGCACACCACCCGCCTCGGCCCGAATGGCCGCCGCCACCTGCGCCGGATCCGGATCCCCCGACGCCCCGGACAGCCGCTCCCGCACCCGATCCAACAGCTCGGACGTCACCAGCGCACTCATCTCGAACACCGCCCCCAAGACCCCACTTCGAGGACCTGCCCCAGCATCCAGAACGTCGCCCGCGCACTCGGCGCCGCAGATCGCCCGGCACTGATCACCGCCGAGGCAGCGCACTCGCCATCCCAATAACGCCGCGGCACTCCGGAATCCCAGGACACTCCAGACAGCCGCTCCCACACTCGAACCAACAGCTCGGACGAAACCAGCGCACTCATCTCGATCCCCTCCCTGTCGGAGCGCCTGAACCCACCTCGAGGACCTGCCTCAGCACCTGACGAGTCGCCTCCGCACTCAACGCGACAGATCGCCTGGCGCTGATCACCGCATAGGCAGCGCACTCGCCATCCCGATAACGCTGCGGCACTCCGGAATCCCAGGACACTCCAGACAGCCGCTCCGACACTCGAACCAACAGCTCGGACGAAACCAGGGCACTCACCTCGATCCCCTCCCTGTAGCACCGCCTGAACCCACCTCGAGGAACTGCTCCAGCACCTGACGCGTCGCCGGCGGACTCAACGCCGCAGATCGCCTTGCGCCGAGCACGTCCCCGGTATCGCGCGTCGCATTTCGATTTCGCTGCGGCACTTTGGATTTCATTGACAACCTCACCTCGTCACGGCGCCACGAAGTCCCGGGCACCGCCGCATTGCCCGCACTGCTGCACTGCTGCCTCGCCGCACCGCCGCACCGCCGCACCGCCGCACCGCCGCACCGCCAGCATGAACCCGAAGCAGCGCCTCGGATTGCCAACGCACTCATCGCAGCCCCTGCCCGATCGGAGCGCTGAGCACACCCAATACCGCGTCCGCTGCATCGCGGAGCGGCCCGCGGCGCAGCGTCAGGCCACCGCGTTCGAGGCGGGCAGCAAGGCCGGGCTGGGCTCGGACGGCGGCCAGCAGGGGCAGGTCGAGGACCTCGGCGACCTCGACAGCACGTAGCCCGCCGGGAGCCGGCCCACGAACTACCAAGCCCTGGTTCGGATTTCGCTGGCCGATGTGCGCGGCGACCGATTCGGCGGCGGCGACGGCGCGCAGGCGGGCGGGAACGACCAAGACGACGAGGTCGGCCGCGTCGAGTATCTGGTCGGCGTGCGGTCCGCGTTCGCCGGATATGTCGCATATCACCAAATCGCCTGCGGCACGGCCTGCTTCGATGACAGCGCGGATCGCGGCGGGACCAATTTCGGCGGGCAAGCGTCCGGCACCACCGCGGCCGCAGGACAGTACCGCCAGTCCCGGCGCCGCTGCGGGCAGTGCGCTGTGCAGCGCCGCAGCGGAGACCCGACCGTCCTCGATCACCAGATCCGGCCAGCGCAGTCCCGACCCGGTTTCGATGCCGAGCAGCAGGTCGAGGCCGCCGCCGAGGGGTGCGGCATCGACGAGGATGGTGTCGCGCCGGAAGCGCTCGGCGGCGGATCGCAGCCCGGTCGCGGCGGCCAAGGTCGACGCGCCGGCACCGCCGCTCGCGGCCGCGATCGCGACGACCACACCGTCGCCCATGCGGTATTCACCGTGCTCAGCAAACTTCTCGATAAGCCCCACCGCGGCGCCGGGTAGCGCTATGACGCGCTCTGCTCCGACGGCCGCCGCGGCCTGCCAATCGGTCAATCCCGGTTCCCCGTCGGTCACCAGCACGGTGCCGATACGCCGGAGATATCCGGCCTCGGCGCAGCTCTTGGCCGCGTTTGTGTCGAGAATCACCAGCGGCGCCGACGCCCAGGCATGTCGGCCGACGGGCAGGCCGCGCTCGTCGAGGGCACGCTCCGCGGCCGCCGCGACCCGGCGCACCTCGTCACGCAGCCGAATGTCCTGGATGAGCACGAGCGCGGGCGGCGGCGTGGGTGTCGCGGCAGCTTCGAGATTCATGCAGGTCAGCGTGCTCGAAGACGGGCAGGAGCAGAAGATGCAATATGCCGAATGTGGATAACTCGGGGGGTGTGGATAAATCCGGAGAGCCGAAACCGGGGGGAACCTTCCCCGAAATAGAGGACGGCCCCAGCCGGGGGGGGAGGAGGCTGGGGCCGTCGGGTTCAGCCCCGGGGGGTCGGGCTGAACGCGCCTGGACTATGTCCAGGTGCCAGCAATACTACACCCAAGCCCGGGCCACAACGCAAGTCTGTCGTCGGAGAACTTTATGGCCACCACCGGCCCGGCGTCTGCGGGGCAAACCCGCCGGACGAACTCCGCGCCCGGCCCGTCCGGCACGGTCGGCGGCGCATGCATATTCTGAACGGGTGACGGCCGACGGCGACCAGACAGAGCTCGCGGACCAGACAGCACGGGATGCGACGGCACCGAAGCGACCCGCCGCCGCGGGCGAGCGTGTCGCCGCCTTCTTCGATCTCGACAAGACGGTGATCGCGAAGTCGAGCACGTACGTGTTCAGTAAGCCCTTCTACGCACAGGGACTGCTCAACCGGCGCGATGTGCTGGAGAGCAGCTATGCCCACTTCCTGTTCATGCTGTCGGGCGCCGACCACGATCAGATGGAGCGGATGCGCGCCAATCTGACGAATATGGTCGCCGGCTGGGACGTCGAACAGGTGAAATCCATTGTGGCCGAAACACTTCACGAGCTCGTCGACCCGCTGATCTACGCCGAGGCGGCCGATCTCATTGCCGACCACAAGATTCGCGGCCATGACGTGGTGATCGTTTCGGCTTCGGGCGAGGAGATCGTCGGCCCGATCGCCGAGGTGCTCGGCGCCTCGCATACCGCCGCCACCCGAATGGTGGTCGAGGACGGGCGCTACACCGGCGAGGTCGAATTCTATTGCTACGGTGCGGGTAAGGTGACCGCGATCGAAAAGCTCGCCGCCAGTGAGGGTTACGACCTGTCGCGGTGCTATGCCTACTCCGATTCGGTGACCGATTTGCCGATGCTGAGCGCGGTGGGGCATCCGACCGCGGTGAATCCGGATCGCAATCTGCGTCGTGAGGCGGTGGCCAAGGGCTGGCCGATTCTCACCTTCTCCAACCCGGTTTCGCTGTGGGCGCGGTTCCAGACCCCGTCGTCGACCACCCTTGCCGCGACAGCGGCGGTCGGGTTGAGCGCGGTGGTCGCCGGGGCGATCAGCTACCGGCTGCTGCGCCGTCGCCGCTGAGCCTTAGCTGCCCCGGCACGGGCCCCGCGGCCTGGCCGTTCGGGGGTGCGGCGGACGGCTTGCGGAGGCGTTTGCTGACATAACGCAGATAACGCTGCGACCAGGGATTTAACCACGAAACGCCGGTAGACACGCCGATTATTGAATGTTTCCGCAAGCCTTGATGTGGGCGCAGTCACAGTGTAAAAAGGTAATTACGGAAGGACGGAAGGCCTGAGCGGAACCGGAAGAGAAGGTTCAGCTCCCCGACCCACCCTTCCCAGCACGGGCTACAGGCACCCACGCGGAGCGCGCCGCGACAAGGGCAGAAGCGTTGTGGGCCTGCGAGATACGAGCATTCGACGGCGAGGGCCTCGCACAGGTTGCGGGGATGAACCGCCGGAGTTCGGATTATCGCCGAGGCCGCAGAACACAACCCACCTAGCACGCTTGGTAACCCGGAGTCCGTGCTAGCGGGCGGTGAGGTCGTCAACGACAACGCCGCCCGCTTTGATGTGTGCGACACCCGATCTGAGGGCTAGCCCGATGCCGCCTCGGCGATCGACGTAGCTTCCCGCGCACCATCCTCGAAGGCGCCACAGCACAGGATCACCCAGCTGCCCACCGCATCCGCGGTTCCCGAGCCGAATCCGGCCGCCGCATCCAAGTACTGCTGACGCCGCCGCAACCAGAAAACTTCGGGCACGCCGAGGCTGTGCGGGTCCAGCCCACTGGACGCCGCAACCAGCCGGGAGGCCGCGCGCGCCACGATGCCGTCGGCGGTACCGAACGGCCGCAACGCCAGCAGCTCCCCGTGCACGACCGCCGCGATGACCGGCGCGGGGGCCTTGGATCCGAGCACCGTCTGCGCCAGCAGGTCGAGCCGTTCGGCCACGCCGCCGTCCGCACGCGGGCGCCCGAGCAGCGCCTCGTCGGTCACCAGATCGGCCGCGGCCAGAAGGTGCAGCCGGGCCAGCGCCTGCAGCGGCGCCCGCTGCCAGGTGCCGACCAGGTTCCGCAGCGCGTCACCGTCGAGGGCCTGCCCGACCCGCAACGATCCGGCCAGGATCGGATCCGCGACGCGGCCGTCGGCGGGCAGTTCGGTGCTGGCGCCCTCGATCGCGGCGGATGACCTGGCCGCGCGCACCGCCGCCTCGGCCGCCGTGGTGGGCCAGCCCCGCCGGTTCGCCTTGTGCCGGTGCACGGCGGCGAGCGCGTCGCGCGCCTTATCAGCGGCTTCGCGCACACCTGGCAGATCGACGAGGGGCTGTAGCGGATCGGTCACTGAGACATTTTGCAGCGCCCGCGGCGCTGCGTGTTCGCGGCCCCCCGAATATTCAGCATCGCGGAGCGATTCGATGAGGGGTGGTGGTCGGGCGACGGGTGGGCCTCGCGGCTGCCCCTTTCGAGCGACCCGCATGCAGTCGCAAGCGGCCCCTATCGAGCGACTTGCATACAGGTCCGCCAGCGGCCCCTTTCGAGCGACCTGCAAGCAGTCGCTAGCGGTGCCATCGAGGCTCGCGACTTCGTCGCATGCGCTTCGACGACTCGGCTGAGTCAATGGCCGCGACTTCGCGCGGACGCGAGACGCGCCGCGAACTCCTCGCTCGTAAGACTCGCTCCGTCATCGTCCGGTCCGCGAGGTATCTATCGCCTCCTGGTCAGCCCGCCAACAGGTCCCGTCCCGGGATGGCGTCGAGCAGGCGGCGGGTGTACTCCTCTCGGGGGTTTTGGAAGACCTCGTCGGTGGTGGCCGCTTCGACGATCCTGCCGGTCTGCATGACGAGGACATCGTCGGCGATTTGCCGGACGACGGCCAGGTCGTGGGTGATGAACAGGTAGGACAGACCGAGTTCGGCCTGTAAGTCGTTGAGCAGCTTGAGGATCTGGGCCTGGACGAGCACGTCGAGGGCGGAGACCGCCTCATCGCAGACCACGACCTCCGGCGAGAGCGCGAGCGCACGGGCCACCGCGACGCGCTGGCGCTGACCGCCGGAGAGTTCATTGGGGTAGCGGCGCATCACCGAGGACGGCAACGACACCTTGTCCAGCAGGTCGCGCACCGTCGCCTCGCGCTCCTTGGCGGTGCCGATCTTGTGCGTGCGCAGCGGCTCCTCGATGGTGCGGTAGATCGAGTACATCGGATCCAGCGAACCGTAGGGATCCTGGAAGATCGGCTGCACTCGCCGCCGAAACGCGAATGCGCCCTTGCGATCCAGCTTCGCCACTGCCCTGCCGTCGAAGGTCACCGAACCCGATGTCGGTTCGAGCAGACCGAGCACCATCTGCGCCACCGTGGACTTGCCCGAACCGGACTCACCGACGATCGCCGTGGTCGTACCGCGCTTCAGCCGGAACGACACATCGTCGACCGCGATGAAATCCGTCGACCGCCACGGCGTGCTGCCGCGAATCTTGAACGCCTTGGTCAGATTCCGCGCGACCACCACGTCATCGGGGACCACCGCCAGCTCATTGTCGGCCGCCGCGACCTCCTCGGCGACCTGCACGGCCTGCTTACGCACCTCGATGCGCTCGCGCACCGACGAGAGCCGCTGCGAGGCGAGCGAGGGCGCCGAATTCACCAGCTTCTTGGTGTACAGATGCTGCGGTTCGCGCAGAATCCGCAGTGCCGGACCGGATTCCACCACCTTGCCGCGATACATCACCACGAGATGCTCGGCCCGCTCCGCGGCCAGGCCGAGGTCGTGGGTGATGAGCAGTACCGCGGTGCCGAGTTCGCTGGTGAGTCCGTCGAGATGGTCCAGGATCTGCCGCTGCACCGTGACGTCGAGGGCCGAGGTCGGCTCGTCGGCGATCAGCAGTTTGGGGCGGCAGGCCAGCCCTATGGCGATGAGCGCGCGCTGGCGCATACCGCCGGAGAATTCGTGCGGATACTGGTTGACCCGGCGCGCCGCATCCGACATGCCGGCTTCCTCGAGCAGTTCGATGGCGCGCTGCTTGGCCGCCTTGCCCTTGGCAATGCCATTGGCCTCCAAGGTCTCCCGGATCTGGAACCCGATCTTCCACACCGGATTCAGATTCGACATCGGATCCTGCGGGACCAACCCGATGCCGCTGCCGCGAACCGCGACGACATCGCGCTTCGACGCCTTCACCAGATCCTTGCCGTCGAACACGATGGAGCCGGAGGTGACCTTCCCGGTGCCCGGCAGCAGATCGATAATGCTGTGCGCGGTGGTGGATTTCCCGGATCCGGACTCCCCGACGATCGCGACGGTCTGCCCCGGATACACCGACAGACTGACGTCGCGCACCGCCGGAATCTTCTTGCCCTCGGAGGAGAAGCTGACGTTGAGATCCTCGATCTCGAGCAATGGTCTATCGGACATCGTCGCGGTCACCTCTTCCTCGCCTTCGGATCGAGTGCGTCCCGCAGCGCGTCGCCGAGCAGGATGAAGCTCAGCACGGTGAGCGCCAAAGCCGTTGCGGGATAGAACAAAATCGGCGATCCGCCGCGCAGCTCGTGCTGGTTGGTATTGATATCGGAGCCCCAGGACACGATCGTGCGCGGCAAACCGACGCCCAGGTAGGACAACGTCGCCTCGGTGACGATGAACGCGCCGAGCCAGATCGTGGTGACCACGATCAGCGGCCCGGCCGCATTCGGCAGCACATGGCGCAGCAGTGTCCGTATTCGGCTTACGCCCAGTGCCTTTGCCGCCGTGACATATTCGCTGTTCTTCGCCTCGATCACCGCACTGCGCGCGATGCGCGCCGCCTGTGGCCAGGTGAATGCCGCCAGGATCAGGATGACGGTCCAGATCGTGCGTGAGTCGAGCAGCTGCATGATGACGATCGCGGCCAGCATCAGCGGAATCGCGTAGAAGATCTCCGCGATGCGGGAGACGACCGAATCGAGCAGCCCGCCGTAGAAGCCCGCGAGGGCACCGAGCGTGCCGCCGACCACCAGGAATACCGTCGTCGCCCCCAAACCGGCCATCACGGAGGCCCGTGCGCCGTAAACGGTTCGGGTGTATACGTCGCAGCCCTGCTTATCGAAACCGAAGGGATGCCCCGGCCCGCGCGGATCCATGCTGAAATCGCCATTGCAGTAACGCGGATCCTGATCCGAGAACAGGCCGGGCCAGAGCACCACGATGGCGATGAAGATGATCAGCACCGCGGCGATGATGAAGATCGGATTGCGGCGCAGTTGGCGCCACGCGTCCTGCCAGATGCTGGTCGGCGAACCGGTATCGACGACCTGGTCGGTGGCGAGCACCTCCACTTCGTCGGGCGGAGCGACGAAGTGCGGTTGCCTGTCCGGGGCTTTCTTGTCGAGGTCAGGCATATCGGATCCTCGGGTCGAGGGCGGCGTAGAGCAGGTCGATGATCAGATTCGAGATCAGGAAGATCACGATCAGCACGGTCACGAACGAGACCACCGTTGGTGGTTCACCGCGGGTGATCGCCTGGTAGAGCGTTCCGCCGACGCCCGGAATGTTGAAGATGCCCTCGGTGACGACCGCGCCGCCGATCAACGCGCCGAGATCGGCGCCGAGGAAGGTGACCACCGGGATCATCGAATTGCGCAGAATGTGCACGGTGACCACCCTGGGCCGACTCAGCCCCTTCGCGGTCGCGGTGCGCACGTAATCGGCGGACATGTTCTCCGCCACCGAGTTCCGGGTCAGCCGCAGCACGTAGGCGAACGACAACGACCCGAGCACGAAGGCCGGCACGAGCAGCTCACGGATGCTCGCCTTGCCGGTGACGGTCACCGGCGCGATGCCCCATTTCACGCCGAGCACGAACTGGGCGAGGAAGCCGATCACGAAGATCGGCACCGCGATGATGATCAGGCTGACCACCAGCAGCGTCGAATCGAACAGTTTGCCCTTGCGCAGCCCCGCGATCAGACCGAATATGACGCCGAAGACGCCTTCGATGAGCACCGCCATGAACGCCAGTCTGATGGTGATCGGGAACGCCCGTGCGAGCTCGTCGCGTACCGGGCGGCCGGAGAAGGCCGTCCCGAAGTCGAGCGTGAAGATGCCCTTCAGATACAGCAGATACTGCACGAAGAACGGGCGATCCAGGTGATAGCGCGCACGCAGCTGGGCTTCCACGGCGGGCGTCATCGGCTTGTCGCCGGCCAGCGCGTGGATCGGATCGCCCGGAACTAGGAAGACCAGTGCATAGATGAGCAGCGTCGCCCCGAGGAAGACGGGGATCATTTGGAGCAGACGCCGCAAGACATACCAGGCCATTTCGTCTCCTGGGTGAGCGGAGCGACCGTGCCGTCAGGTCATGACGGCACGGTCGCGCCGAGCGGCTACTTCTCGATATTCTCGAAGTCGAACAGACCATTCCAGGCCAGGTCGGCCTTCTTCACCTTGTCCGAACGACCCGCTGCGGCAAGGTAATCGATTACCGGGATATCGGCCATATCCTTGATCAGCAACGCCTGTGCCTGCGCCACGATCTTGTACGACTCCTCCAGCGTCGGCGCGGCGAGCGCGGCGTCGAGCAGGTGGTCGAATTCGGGGCTCTTGTAGTCGACGTTATTGGTCTCGGAGTAGCTGTAGTACTGCGAGGTGAGGAACTGCAGCATGGTCGGGTAGTCGCCCTGCCAGCCGTAGCGGAACGCCTTGCCGATCGTCTTCTGGTTCACCAGATCTCGGATGTTCTTGAAGGTCGGATACGGCGTGCCGACGGCATCGATGCCAAGGGTGTTCTTGATGCTGTTGGCCACGGCCTCGACCCAGGCCTGGTGGCCGCCGTCGGAGTTGTAGGCGATCTCGTAGCGACCCGACCACGGCGAGAGGGCATCGGCCTGCGCCCAAATCTTCTTGGCCTCTTCGGGGTTGTACTTCAACACCTCCGAGCCGGGCAGGTTTGCATTGAATCCGGGCAGGGTGCTCGATGTGAAGTCGCGCGCCGGGATCTTGGTGCCGTTGAAGATGGTGTCGCAGATCTGCTGCCGGTTGATCGCCATCGAGATGGCCCGGCGACGCAGCAGACCTTCCTCACCGCTGAAGTGCGGGACCGTGGCCTGGACGCCGATGTGCTGGTTCTGCGCGGACGGCTCGAGGATCGCGCGATCGCCGAGGTCCTTCTTGTAGGAGGTCAGCGCGCTGTCCGGAATCGTGTCCAGGGTATCGAGATTGCCCGCCTGCAGATCCGAGTAGGCGGTGTCGAACGACTGGTACATGACGAAGCGCAGACCCTTGTTCTTGGGCGGGCGTCCGCCCTTGTAGTCCGGGTTCGGCACCAGGTCGATCTTGACGTTGTGCTCCCAGTTCTGGAACTTGTAGGGGCCGTTGCCGATCGGGTTCTCACCGAAGGCCTTCATATCCTTGAACGCGGCATCGGGCAGCGGATAGAACGGCGCATAGCCGAGTTCGGTCTCGAAGTCGATGGACGGCGACTTCAGCTCGACGGTGAAGGTCCGGTCGTCGACCACCTTCAGACCCGACATCGTCTGCGCAGTAGGGACTTTCGCCGACACGTCGTCGAATCCGACGATCGGGGTGAACGCGTAGCTCTGCAACTGGGCGTTGGTGCCGAGGGCGCCGTAGTTCCAGGCGTCGACGAACGACTTCGCCTTCACCGTGGTGCCATCGGTGAACTTCCAGTCCGGCTTGATGGTGATCGTGTAGGTCTTGCGGTCGGTCGTCTTGATCGACTCGGCCATCTCGTCGTGCGCGACGCCCTTGCCGTCGTAGTACTTCAGACCCGCGAACAGCCGGTCCACGACGCGGCCGCCCATATTTTCGTTGGTATTGGTTGGTACCAACGGATTCTGCGGTTCACCACCGTTCGTCGTGACGATGCCGGCATCGGCACTATCGCTCGACGAACATGCGGACAGTCCCAGGCTTGTGGCCAGTACGACTGCCGCGGTCAACGCTGTAGCTCTGTTGAATCTCAACGCGTTCTCCCGATTTCGAGACAGGCGAAGGGGATCCGTGACGCACATGCGTAACTGCCCAGCGCGCCCCGACTCGATCCGCCTTGGAATGCCTGGGACAGTAGCTATTCGGCGCAGCCTTGTCACCGGATTGACCAAGGTTCGTTCCACTTGTTACCAATCCGGCAACGTCACCGAAACACGTTAAAGATTCATGAGAAAACAGTCATCCGCCGGAACTATGCCTCCGTTGGGGCTTCCGGTGTCCGGAGCTGCTTGATCAACCACGATAGCGACCGGGAGCCCGGTTTGTCAGCGGATCGCGCAGGATACCCGCCGTGGTGACGGGATGGAAATCCGGTGGACACACCGGACGCGGTGTCGGTCACAGTTGGTTACTGTCGAATTCGACTGCGACTGCCAGCACCACGGGTTACGTGAAGGAAGAGACGAGATGACCGAAACCACCGCAGACCACCGGGACTCGTATCCGCCGACCGCGGAGTTCGCCGCGGCGGCGAATGCCGACGCGTCGCTGTATCACCGGGCCGCGGCGGATCGCGACGCGTTCTGGGCCGAACAGGCCGAGCGGCTGCACTGGGATCAGCCGTGGACGCAGGTGCTCGACTGGACCGATGCGCCCGTCGCGAAGTGGTTCGTCGACGGCAAACTCAATGTCGCCTACAACTGCGTGGACCGCCACGTGCTCGACGGGCACGGCGACCAGGTCGCCATCCACTGGGAGGGCGAACCGGGCGACTCCCGCGACCTCACCTACGCCGAACTGCTTGCCGAGGTCTCCCGTGCCGCCAACTACCTGACCGAACTCGGGCTCGAGGCGGGCGATCGGGTCGCCATCTATATGCCGATGGTTCCCGAGGCGATCGTCTCGATGCTGGCCTGCGCCCGACTGGGGCTGACGCATTCGGTGGTATTCGCTGGCTTCTCCCCCACCGCGCTGCGCCAGCGCGTCGACGATGCCAGCGCCCGGTTGATCATCACCACCGACGGCCAGTGGCGTCGCGGTAAGGCCGCCCCGCTGAAGGAGGCCGTCGACGAGGCGCTGTATGCCAACGGCGATGTGCCGCACAGTGTCGAGCACGTACTCGTGGTGCGCCGCACCGATATCGAGGTGCCGTGGACCGAGGGCCGCGACCTGTGGTGGCACGAGACCGTCGCGCAGGCCTCGCCCGAACACCAGCCGCAGGCCTTCGACGCCGAGCACCCGCTGTTCATCCTCTACACCTCCGGGACCACCGGAAAGCCGAAGGGGATTCTGCACACGAGCGGCGGATATCTCACCCAGGCGTCCTACACCCACCACAACGTCTTCGACCACAAGGCCGGACAGGACGTGTATTGGTGCACAGCCGATATCGGCTGGGTCACCGGGCATACCTACATCGTCTACGGACCGCTGTCGAACCGCGCCACCCAGGTCGTCTACGAGGGCACGCCGAACTTCCCGGACGAGCACCGGCACTGGAACATCGTCGAAAAATACGGCGTCACCATCTATTACACGGCGCCGACGCTGGTGCGCACCTTCATGAAGTGGGGCAAGGAGATTCCGGCCGCCCACGATCTGTCCAGCATCCGGCTGCTCGGCAGCGTCGGCGAGCCCATCAACCCGGAGGCCTGGCGCTGGTACCGCGAGGTGATCGGCGCGAGCACGGCGCCCATTGTGGACACCTGGTGGCAGACCGAGACCGGTTCGATCTTGATCTCCCCGCTGCCCGGCGTCACCGCCGCGAAGCCGGGCGCCGCGATGACACCGCTGCCCGGCATTTCGGCGAAGGTCGTCGACGAGGAGGGCAAGGCGGTCCAGCTCGGCGAGACCGAGGCCAACGGCTACCTGGTGCTCGATCAGCCGTGGCCGTCGATGCTGCGCGGCATCTGGGGCGATATGGAGCGCTACCGGGCCACCTACTGGGAGCGCTACGCCGAACAGGGCTGGTACTTCGCCGGTGACGGCGCCAAGCTCGACGCCGACGGCGATTTGTGGGTGCTCGGCCGCGTCGACGATGTGATGAATGTCTCTGGCCACCGCATCTCCACCGCCGAGGTCGAGTCCGCGCTGGTCGGGCACTCCGGGGTCGCCGAGGCCGCGGTCGTCGGCGCCAGCGACGACACCACCGGGCAGGGCATCGTCGCCTTCGTGATCCTCACGGCCGAGGCCAAGGACACCGGCGACGCGCTCGTCGACGAGCTGAAGGCCGAGGTGTCGCGGGAGATCAGCCCGATCGCGCGGCCGCGCGAGATCCACGTGGTGCCGGAGCTGCCCAAGACCCGCAGCGGCAAGATCATGCGGCGACTGCTGCGCGACGTCGCGGAGGGACGCGAGTTGGGCGACACCTCGACGCTGGTCGATCCGAACGTATTCGAGGCGATTCGGGCCAGTCGCGCCTGATTCGGCATACCCCGAGCGGCACGTCGTAGGGCCGGTGACGAAATTCGTCACCGGCCCTAACCGTTAGAATTGCGCAAGGTGTGCCGGGAAGCCTGGTCGGCATGCGGTCGTGTACCTGAAAGCCGAATCGGCGGGATCGCGCGTCCGCGGTCCAGTCCACCCTGCCGGAAGGTTTCCCGTGATCACCCAAGTGCGCTCGGAGCTCACGCGCTACCTACGGACCGAAACCGTTGGTGGCGCAATACTTCTGATCGCGGCCGCGGCCGCGTTGCTGTGGGTGAACTCGCCGTGGGGCGAAAGCTACTTCACCATCACCGAGACCGTCCTGCCCATCGAGTCGCTGCATCTGGACCTCACCGTCGCGGACTGGACCAAGGACGGTTTGCTGGCGATCTTCTTCTTCGTCGCCGGGCTGGAGCTCAAACGCGAGTTGGTGGTCGGTGAACTCGCCGACCCCAAGCGGGCCGCGCTGCCGATCATCGCGGCCGTCGGCGGTGTGGTCACCCCGGCGCTGATCGCGCTCGCGGTCGGCTTCGGCACGGATGGCATGGATCGGGGCTGGGCCATTCCGGTGGCGACCGATATCGCCTTCGCGCTGGCCGTGCTGGCCATGACCGGATCCCGAATTCCGGCGAGTGCGCGGGTATTCCTGCTCAGCCTCGCGGTGGTCGACGACCTGTTGGCCATCATCCTGATCGCGGTGCTGTTCACCACGGCACTGTCGGTGCTGTGGCTGCTGGCCGCGGCGGCCTGTTTCGCGGGGTGGGCGCTGGCCCAGCACCAGCGGATCACCACACCGCTGGTGTACCTGCCGCTGGCGCTGGTTTCCTGGTACGCGCTGCACGAGGCGGGCATTCACCCGACTCTGGCCGGCGTCGCCCTCGGGCTGCTGACCCGGGTGCGCAAAGACCCGGGTGA
This sequence comes from Nocardia nepalensis, assembly GCF_048910785.1. Lineage (NCBI taxonomy): Bacteria > Bacillati > Actinomycetota > Actinomycetes > Mycobacteriales > Nocardiaceae > Nocardia > Nocardia nepalensis. The sequence continues at coordinate 520,840 of NZ_JBKBET010000038.1, forward strand.
GGCACAGGCCCCGGCCACGCGGCTCGAGCACCTGATCCAGCCGATCTCGGCCGGATTCTGCGTGCCGCTGTTCGCCTTGTTCGCTTCCGGAGTTCCGTTGGACGGCAAGGTTTTCCAGCAGCTGTTCAGCGACAGGCTGTCGCTGGCCGTCATTCTCGGATTACTGCTGGGCAAGACCATCGGCATCTTCGGGATCAGCTGGGTGGCAATCCGATTGGGCATCGCGAAGCGTCCGGCGAGTCTGGGCCACCGAGACATGTTCGCCCTCTCGGTGCTCGGCGCGATCGGCTTCACCGTTAGCCTTCTGGTGGCAGAACTCGCGCTGGCGGACGTAGGCGACGGCTCGGCCGTCGAATTGGCGAAGGCCGCTGTGTTGGTGACATCAATGGCGGCGTCGCTCGCCGGTTCGGCGCTACTGTTGCGGCGTGGGCGTGTCCACCAGGCGCGGTGGGACGCGCGTGCGATAGAACGAGAGACTGAGGCGGAAGCAGTGCCGGGACAGGGAGAAGGGTCGACCAAGTGAGTTTCACAAACGGCGGTAACGGGGACGAGTCGCGTCGCGACCGCACTGTCACCTCGATTCCCCTCTCGGATGCCAACCCCGCCGGGTCGGCGAGCTTCGGCACCCTGGTCCGCGATGCCACCGAGCAGATGTCGACGCTGGTGCGGGCCGAGGTCGAACTGGCCAAGGCGGAGGTGACCGGTGAGATCAAGAAGGCGCTGCAGGGCAGCGTCTACTTCATCCTCGCGCTGACCGTCCTGCTGTTCAGCACCTTCTTCTTTTTCTTCTTCCTCGGCGAGCTGCTCGACGTCTGGCTGGCGCGCTGGGCGGCGTTCCTGATCGTGTTCCTGTTGATGATCGCGGCGACGCTGGCGCTGGCCTTCCTCGGCTATCTGCGCGTCAAGAAACTGCGGGCGCCGGAGAAGACGATCGATTCGCTCAAGCAGGCGCGCACGGTGCTGCCGAGCGGCTTCGGCTCGCACGAAGAACACCTCGTGCTCGAGAAGCCGTCGAAGTAGGGCCCGGCGCGGCTGCGTCGACTAGGCGGTGGGGCACGCGCCACACTAGGCTCGATCGGCGTGTCGTCGAACTCGTTTCCCGATCCGTCCAGCGTCCGTTATGACGGACCGTGGACGCATCGGGACGTGCATGCCAACGGCATTCGCTTCCACGTCGTCGAGGCGGCGCCGGAGCGCCGAGACGCACCGCTGGTCGTGCTGCTGCACGGGTTCGCCGACCTCTGGTGGTCCTGGCGGCATCAGCTGACCGGACTCGCCGATCTGGGCTATCGCGCGGTAGCGGTGGATCTGCGCGGCTACGGCGACAGCGATAAGCCGCCGCGCGGCTATGACGGTTGGACGCTGGCGGGCGATATCGCCGGTCTCATCCGCGCCATGGGTTACTCCGAGGCCACGCTGGTCGGCCACGCCGATGGCGGACTGGTCTGCTGGACGACCGCGGTGCTGCACCCGCGGCTGGTGCGCTCGATCGCGCTGGTGAGTTCCCCGCATCCGGTCGCGCTCAAGAGCGCGGTGCTGCGGGACCGGCGACAGCGGCGCGCCTGGCTGCCGAATTTCCTGCGCTATCAGCTGCCGCGGTACGGCGAACACCTGCTCACCTCGGGCAATGGGTTCGAAGTCGAGCGGCTGCTGCGTCAGCGGGTGAGTCGAACTTGGTCGGGCAGCGCCGAATTCGTCGATACGGCCAATCGGATGCGCTCGGCCATCCAGATCCCGGGTGCGGCGCACTGTGCCCTGGAATATCAGCGCTGGGCCTTCCGCAGCCAATGGCGTCCGGACGGTCGCCGCTTCATGGCCACCATGCGCCAGCCGATCCGCATCCCGGTGCTCGCTATGCGCGGTGAACTCGACAGCTACCTGCTGCCCGCGACCTTCCAGCGCGGCCGCCGCTTGTCGCCGCAGCGGCGACAGGTCGTGATTCCGGACGCGGGCCACTTTGCCCACCAGGAGAATCCGGACGCCGTCACCGCTGAGCTGGCCAAGCTACTCGGCTGAGGCCCCGGCGCGTCGCTCAGCGCCGCAGCGCTCGCGCGTACACACGGCCGAGTACACGACGTCGACGCCGCACCGGTCAGCGCCACAATCGTCAGACGGACACAGTGCCAAGCCGCGCCGGTCAGCGCGGCAATCGTCGGACGGATACAGGGGCGGTGGCCCCTGTGTCCGCCGCTGGTCAACTCAAAACGCAGGCACCGGTGTCCACCGCCGTGACGGAGGCTGTGGCCGCATCGAGTTGGGGCCGGACCTCTGCCAGTGTCAGGACGTATCCGGTGTCGTCGTCGGTCACCGCGGCGCCGAATACGATGCCGAGCGCACGGCCTTCCGTGTCCACCAGCGGTCCACCGGAATTGCCCGCGCGGACCTGTCCGCGGACGGTGTAGACCTCACGTTCGACGGTGCCGTTGCGGTAGATCGTCGGTCCGGTCAGGTCGAGCGTTTCGCGGATTCGGGCCGCGCTGGCCGTATACCGGCCGCCGCCCGGATAACCGAGCACGATGGCATTCTCGCCGGAGCGCGCGGGCGTGGATGCCTGCTCGACCACCGGCGCGGTGAGCCCCGGCACCGCCAGGATCGCCACGTCCTTGGACGGATCGAACAGCACGACCGAAGCGTTGAGCGGACCAGCGACCGCGTCCACGGTGATGCTGGTGGTTCCGGCGACCACGTGGGCGTTCGTCACGATCCGCTCGGGCGCGATCACGAAGCCGGAGCCCTCCAGCGCACGCTGGCAGCTGGGGGCGACGCCACGGATGCGCAGGACGCTCTGCTGCAGCGAGGCCGCGACCGGGCTGGCGAGCACGCTGGGATCGGGTGGTTCGACGGCCGCGATCGGGGCGCGGCCGAACGGCCCGATGACGTCCGGAAGTCCGGAGGTATTGAGCAGCTTGGAGAATTCGTTCGGCAGCCGCCGCAGCCAGTTCGGGGAGACCTCGTTGACATCGGCGAGCACCTTCGAGCCGTTGATGGCGGCGGCGATGGCAGGCTGGGACGAGGTGGCCAGCGGCAGTGCCAGCAACCATGCGGTGACCAGTACCGCGACCGCTTGCAGCAGCGCGCCGACAACGCTGTCCACACTGCGGGTGAACGGATGACGCATGCCGCCGCGCGCGGCCCGGCCCAGGACCATGCCCGCGACCTCACCCACGATGACCAGCAGCACGATCAACAGCACGCCGGTGAGCACCCGCGGTCTGCCCTCGTCGACGTGGATCAGGATGTGCGGCGCGATGAGGATGCCGGCGACCGCGCCCAGCACGACGCCGAGGAAGGCCAGTGCGGAGGCCACCGCGCCCTGCCGCCAGCCGGAGGAGGCGGCCAGCAGCGCGAGCAAGACAACCGCGATGTCGAGCCAGGCCGACGAGCTCATAACGTCATTCCTACGGCTGCCAAGGCGGTTTCCAGATCACGGACATCGCTGTGGTCCCAATCGCGTTCCCACCCTGCGGCTTTGCAGATTCCGGCCAGAATGCCACCGGTCAGTCCCCACACCAGCATGCCGTCGACCTGGAATGCCGGGCTCTGATACCCGAGGCTGCCGCGCACCAGGAAACGGTTCGCCGGTTCCAGCAGGTCGGCCAGCGGCACCCGAACCACCCGTTCGGTCTCGCTCTGATTGACCACTCGGACCTCCCTCGGGGTGTGCCAGTAGGCCACCACCGGGGTCACATCGAATCGGGACGGGGGCACGAACAGTTTCGGCAGTACGGCAAAGGGTTCGACGCCGTCGCGGGCCAGCCCGGTCTCCTCACAGGCCTCGCGCAGGGCGGTGTCGATCGGCCCGGAGTCGCCCGGATCGACCGCACCGCCGGGGAAGGCGACCTGACCGCGGTGCTGGCGCATGGTGGACGCGCGCTGGGTCAGCAGCACATCCGCGTCGGCGGGCAGCCCGCCGGGGGCATCGGGATCCGGTTCGGGCGAGCCGCTGAACAGCACGAGCACCGCCGCCTGCCGCGGCGCGCTGTTGACGGTCATGGCCCGCCGCAACGCTCTTGCCAGGGTCAAGGTATCGGTCGCGTCGGTATTCGGGTCCGCCGCCCGGCGCAGCCACTTCGGGATGCTGTCCGGCGTGGGGATCTCGGTCATGCCGCAACTCCCAAATTGTTCGCGACCGTATGGGCGATATCGTCGACGCCGGTGAAGGCGCGCACCACCACCTCGGCCACCGATCCGTCCGCGCGCAGCAACACCGACACCGGAAGTACCGCGGGTGCGCCGACCGCGGTGCGGACCTTGGCGCGCGGATCGAGCACGCCCGGCAGTGTCACCTTCAATTCGGTCGCCAATGCGAGGGCCCTCGCCTCATCAGGATCGCTGTGCACCGTGAGCACGGTAATCGCGTTTCCGGCGCGGCGCGCGAACTCCTGCACATCCGGCAACTCTTTGGCACACGGTCCGCACCAGTACGCCCACAGGTTCAGCAGTGCCGGTTTACCAGCGAGCGCGGCGGCCAGATCGACCGGTTTGCCGTCGGATAGACAGCTGAGGCCGAGTCCGGCCAACGGTCCGCGCGCCACCGCATCGGACGCGGGCGCCGGACATGGGGCCAGACCGGCGGCGGTGCGCGCCTCGACCGAGGCGCTCGCGACGGAATTCGCCGGATGGTCGCTGCCAGCCGCGGTGTCGTCGGTATTCCGGGGCCACAGCGCGACCGCCAAGGCCACCACGGTGATCAACCCTGCCAGCGCCAAGCGCGCCGCGACAGGTATCCGACTCACCGGCCCACCAGCTCGAGCAGATGCTCCGCCTCCGGCCCCTTCACCAGCTTGGCCGCGGTATCCGGATCGGTCGGCCCGGCGCCGAACGACGGGCAGTCCTTGGCCAGGATGCAGACACCGCATGCGGGCTTGCGGGCATGACAGACCCGGCGCCCGTGAAAAATCACGCGATGGGACAGCATCGTCCATTCCCTACGCTCGATCAGCGCGCCGACGGCGTGCTCGACCTTCACCGGATCTTCCTCGGTGGTCCATCCCCAGCGGCGCACCAGACGACCGAAGTGGGTGTCGACTGTGATGCCCGGCACCCCGAAGGCGTTGCCGAGGATGACGTTGGCAGTTTTGCGGCCGATGCCGGGCAGCTGCACCAATTCGTCGAGGGTGTGAGGCAATTCACCATCGTAGCGTTCGACCAGGATCTGTCCGAGTCCGATCAGCGCACTGGTCTTATTGCGGAAGAACCCGGTCGGCCGGATGTATTCCTCCAGCTCGGCGCGGTTGGCCTCGGCATAGGCGCGGGCATCGCGGTACTCGGCGAACAGCGCGGGTGTGGTCAGATTCACCCGCTCATCGGTGCACTGCGCGGAAAGTATTGTGGCGACCGCCAATTCGAGCGGCGTGGTGAAGTCCAGCTCACAGTGCGCATCCGGGAAAGCGAGCGCGAGCGCACGGTCCATCCGCCGGGCTCTGCGGGTAAGGCCCAGCTGGGTTTCCGCTTGTCGCGCTCGGGATTTGCGTTTCGGAACGGAGACCGCGGCGGGTTGCGCATCGGTCGCCTCGACGGCAGGCGAAGGCCCACTGATGGAAGCTGTGGAGGGGGAGACACGCACCTGTCCACCATACGGAACCGCGCGGCAACGGTGCCCTCCTAGATCTCTCGCCGTGTTCCATCTGAGACCTAGACCGTGTTTACTGCTCGTCATGCAAGGACTCGCTGTGGTGCTCTTCCCAGTGGTGCTGATGCTGTTTGCACTGGGCATGGAGCGGGTCGAGAATCGGCTCCGCAAACTTCTCGAACCCGACGAAGAGGTTCAGCAGTACCTGGACAAGGCAAGCAACGCCGAAGTGAAGGAGCTGACGAAGCTCGGACTGCCCGCCGCGGTGGCACGGATGCGCAGGCGCCGGTCCCGTGGCGAAGAATTGGACGTCGCACGCGCGAGCTGAACAGGTACCAACCAGTAACCGGCGCGCCGCGCAATCCACTCTTTACGTGGTGTCTGTCACTGCGGTGCTCCGATGCCGCGTAGACTGCGCTGTTGGCCGATTCGCTTCGGTCCAGGACAGAGCCATTTCCCATAAGGAGCACATTCGTGGACGAGGCCCTCGCCAGAGCAGGCATCTTCCAAGGCGTAGAGCCCACCGCGGTGGCGGCTCTAGCCAAACAACTGCAGCCCGTGGATTTTCCGCGCGGCCATGTCATCTTCAACGAGGGCGAGCCCGGCGACCGGTTGTACATCATTACCTCGGGCAAGGTGAAGATCGGCCGGCGTTCCCCGGACGGCAGGGAAAACCTGCTGACCATCATGGGTCCGTCGGACATGTTCGGTGAGCTGTCGATCTTCGACCCGGGTCCGCGCACCTCGACCGCGACCACAGTGACCGAGGTTCGCGCGGTCACCATGGACCGTGACGCGCTCAAGTCCTGGATCGACCAGCGGCCCGAGATCGCCGAGCAACTGCTGCGCGTACTCGCCCGCCGCTTGCGCCGCACCAACAACAACCTGGCCGACCTGATCTTCACCGACGTCCCCGGTCGGGTCGCCAAGGCGTTGTTGCAGCTCGCGCAGCGGTTCGGCACCCAGGAGGCCGGTGCGCTGCGGGTCACCCACGACCTCACCCAGGAGGAGATCGCCCAGCTGGTCGGCGCCTCCCGCGAGACCGTGAACAAGGCGCTCGCCGACTTCGCGCATCGCGGCTGGCTGCGGCTGGAGGGCAAGAGCGTGCTGATCTCCGATTCCGAGCGCCTGGCCCGCCGCGCGCGCTGACGTTCGACCCATATCGGCGACCGGACACCCGGCCGCCGCATAGGCGTGCCGCGGCAGCTGGTCGCCGCGGCACAGACGCGAAAGCACGCTGAGTTCAGCGTTCAAACGAACTCAGCGTGCTGTTGTGTTTTCTAGTTCTGTTCGGCGCGCAGGTACTCGAGCTGCGCCTGCACCGAACTGCGCGCGGCCAGCCACAGTCGCTTGTCGACATCGGCGTAGACCTTGCGCACCACCGCCATGGCGCCCGCATCCGGGCCGAGCACCCGCAGCGCCTCCCGCACTTGTTCGAGACGCTCTTGCCGATGCGCGATGTAGTACCGCGCGATCGGCTCCAGATCCGGATGATCCGGACCGTGCGCGGGCAGCAGCGCACGTCCCGCGCCCACCGCTACCAGCTTGTCCAGCGACGCCAGGTAGTCGGCGAGGGTGCCGTCGCTGGAGTCCAGCACGGTGGTACCGAAGCCGAGGATGGTGTCGCCGGTCAATACCGCGTCGTCGAGGACGAAGCTCACCGAATCCTTGGTGTGGCCGGGGGTGTCGAGGACGGCGATCCGCAGACCGGCCGCCTCGATCACCTCGCCGTCGACCAGCGGCGCATCGGAGTCGCGCAGGAATTCGGCGGTCCTGGCCCGCACCGGCGTACCCGTGAGCTCGACCAGACGGTCGATGCCGCCGGTGTGGTCGTGATGCCGATGGGTGACCAGGGTGAGCGCGATATTGCCGTCGGTGGCGCGGGCGATCGCCTCGGTGTGCGCCTTGTCCTCGGGTCCCGGATCGACGACGACGTACTCCGATTGCCCCGGCGCGCGCAACAGCCAGGTGTTGGTGCCCTCCAGCGTCATCTGGCCCGGATTGTCCGCGAGCACGACCGCCGCGGTCGGCGTGACCTGCCGCAGTTGGCCGTATGCGGGATGGGTGAGCGTCATCGGAGTACCCCAGTCGTTCGAAAACTAGCCGTAGCGACTGCTTGCAGGTCGCTCGAAATGGAGCGTAGCGACTGCTTGCAGGTCGCTCGAAAAGGTCTGTGCGAACCTGTCTAGCGCACTTCGGCGATCAGTTCGACCTCGACCGGGGTGTTACGGGGCAGTTCGGCGACGCCGACCGCGGAGCGCGCGTGCACGCCCGCATCACCGAAGACCGCACCCAGCAGCTCCGATGCGCCATTGATGACCTGCGGCTGATCGGTGAATCCCGGTGCGGAGGCGACGAATCCGACGACCTTGACGATCCGCACCACCGCGTCGAGCCCGACCAGATCGTGCACCGCGGCGATCGCGTTCAGCGCGCAGAACTTGGCCGCCTCCTTGGCCTGCTCGAGCGAGACCTCGGCGCCGACCTTGCCGGTCGCCGTGAGCTGTCCGTCCACGAATGGCAGCTGCCCGGAGGTGTAGACCAGCGAGCCGGTGCGGATCGCCGGAATGTAGGCGGCGACCGGGGCGACGACCGGCGGCAAGGTCAGTCCGAGCTGGGCGAGGTTCTTCTCCCACTGGGTCATTGGCGAAATCCCTTCGCTTTACTTGGGACGCTTGAGGTAAGCGACGTGCTGTTCGCCGGTCGGACCGGGCAGCACGGTCACCAGCTCCCAGCCGTCGGCGCCCCACTGGTCCAGGATCTGCTTGGTCGCATGCGTCAGCAACGGGACGGTGGCGTACTCCCACACCTTCGAATCACTCATGAACGAGACTGTATCTTCGGCCGCACGGGCGGGGCGTGTTCGCGGCCCCCTAATCTCTCGCGTCCGCCGCGAAAGGGTCCTCGTAAGACTCGCTCCGTTGGGGTCGATAGAGCAGACGTCTCGCCTTGCGGCATCACTGCATCCCACCGTCTGGGACAGAAATGTCGGAAAATGAGGCGCTGGCCATATCCCTAGGGCGCGATCTCAGGGCGGGTTATAGGCTCGCGATCGTGGGAGTACCAACAGCAGTGCCTATTTCGGCGGAGCCGGGGCTGGAAACGGGTTGGCCGGAGCGCGCGGATAAGGCCCGCTTGCACTATGTCTCCGGCAAAGGGGGAACCGGCAAGTCGACGGTCGCGGCCGCGCTCGCGCTCGCGCTGGCCGCGGGTGGCCGGCGAGTGTTGTTGGTGGAGGTGGAGAGCAGGCAGTCCATTGCCCAACTGTTCGACCTGCCGCCACTGCCGCCCACCGAGACCAGGATCGCCACCGCGGACGGCGGCGGTGAGGTGGTCGCGCTGGCGCTCGATATCGAGCACGCCTTCCTCGAATACCTCGACATGTTCTACAACTTGGGCTTCGCCGGGCGGGCCATGCGCCGGGTCGGCGCGATCGAGTTCGTCACCACGATCGCACCGGGTCTGCGCGATGTCATCCTGACCGGCAAGATCAAGGAATGCGCGGTCCGGGTCGATAAGCAGGGCAAGCCCGTCTTCGACGAAATCGTCGTCGACGCACCGCCGACCGGGCGGATCGCCAGCTTCCTCGACGTCACCCAGGCCATGCTCGAGGTGGCCAAGGGCGGGCCGATCGCCTCGCAGGCCGAGGGCGTCTCGCGGCTGCTGCACTCCGATCAGACGATGATCCACCTGGTCACCCTGCTGGAGGCGCTGCCGGTGCAGGAGACCGCCGACGCGGTCGCCGAACTCACCGCCAATGACCTGCGGATCGGCACCGTCATCGTGAACCGCGCGACCAAGGGCCAGCTGCCCGCCGACGTGCGCAATAAGGCCGCGCGCGGCGATATCGACCGCGATGCCATTCGCGCCGGCCTCGCCGAGGCCGGAATCTCATTGCCGGACCAGGACTTCCAGGGTCTGCTCACCGAGACCGCCGAGCACGCGGCGACCTTGCAGGCACAGGACGACAGCGCCGCCGAACTCGCGAAGGTCGATGTGACGCGGATGTATCTGCCCGCGCTCGACGACGGCATGGACCTCGGCGGACTGTATGAACTGGCTGAACATCTAAGTAAGCAGGGAGTCCGATGAGTTCTCCGAATGTGGCCGCGCCGCTGGATGTTTCGAGGATCATCGAGGACCCCACGGCGCGGGTGGTGGTCTGCTGCGGCTCCGGCGGCGTCGGCAAGACGACCACTGCGGCGGCCATCGCGCTGCGCGCGGCCGAACAGGGTCGCAAGGTTGTGGTGCTCACCATCGATCCGGCGCGGCGACTGGCCCAGTCACTCGGTGTCGCCGATCTGGACAACAGCCCGCAGCGGGTGGCGCTCGGCCCGGAGGTCAAGGGCGAACTGCACGCGATGATGCTCAATATGCGTCGCACCTTCGACGATATGGTGCTCGAGCACACCAGTCCGGACAAGGCCGAGCAGATCTTCGCCAACCCCTTCTATCAGACGGTCGCCTCCTCCTTCGGCGGCACACAGGAGTACATGGCGATGGAGAAGCTCGGCCAGCTGGCCGGGCGCAAGGAGTGGGACCTCATCGTGGTCGACACTCCCCCGTCCCGCAACGCACTGGACTTCCTCGATGCGCCGAAGCGTCTCGGAAACTTCTTGAACGGCAGGATGATCCGGGTCATCATGGCCCCGGGTCGCGGTGTCACCCGGTTGGTGACCGGCGCGATGAGCCTGGCCGTGCGCGGTGTGTCGACGATCGTCGGCGGCCAGATGCTCAAGGACGCGTCGAACTTCCTACAGTCGCTGGAATCGCTGTTCGGTGGTTTCCAGGATCGCGCGGACCGGACCTACGCGATGCTGTCCAAGCCGAGCACGCACTTCCTGGTGGTCGCGGCGCCCGAACCGGACGCACTGCGCGAGGCGTCGTTCTTCGTCGACCGCCTCTCGACCGAACGCATGCCGCTGGCCGGATTGGTATTGAACCGAACCCATCCCGTGCTCAGCGCACTACCCGCCGATCACGCGCTCGCCACCGCCGATCAGCTGGCCGAATCCGATCCACTGACCGCCGCGGTGCTGCGCATCCACGCCCAGCGGGTCGCCACCGCCAAGCGCGAACAGCATCTGCTGCACCGGTTCACCGGCGCGCATCCGCGGGTGTCGATCGCCTCGGTGACCGCGCTGCCGTTCGAGGTCTCCGATCTGGAGGCGCTGCGAGCGGTCGGCATTCAACTCACCGATGCGCATGCGGTCGAGGTGACCGCCTGAGCGTGCCGATTCGAACCGAAATCAGCTGGGCCACCGTGTCATTCTGATGTCGGTTTGATATAGCCCCATTAACGGAATCGAGCCCGCAATCGCGGGCTCGGTTCCATTTTTTTCGGATTAGATTGCCACCTGATGCTGACGCTGGGCCTGGAAGAAATCGGCCCAGGAGGTCACCTCCGGGTGCTGTTTCAGCAGCGCACGACGCTGCCGTTCGGTCATACCACCCCACACGCCGAACTCCACTCGATTGTCGAGGGCGTCGGCCCCACACTGCATCAGCACTGGGCAGTGCCTGCAGATCGTCGCCGCCTTGCGCTGCGCCGCGCCGCGGACGAACAGTTGATCTGGGTCTACTTCCTTGCATCGGGCCTGGGCTACCCAGGCGATCCTCGCTTCGGCCTGCTCTACGTCCAATCGAGCGATGGGGGTTGTCATGTGCATTTGGTGTGCCCCTTTGCAGTCCGAACACCGGGTCAACGGCGCTCCAGAATCGCGTGACAGTGCGCAGCAACCCAAACCCCGCTGCGAACTGCACCACATTCCACTTTGAGTGTTAGCTCTATCACACTGGGTTCTCAATCTAGGTAAAGGTATGGCCTCTGCGCAAGACCGTCCCGAGACTTTTTGGTACGTCCGTCCATGCAACCGTGATCGAGAACCGGGCGGTCGACCCGACATGTGGTTCGCCCTTCAACGACACGCCGGATTCCTTCCCGCGACACGCCGATTCGGGCATACGAACCGCAGGATCTGGCGGACTGACAAACACACCCGAGAGCCTCGAATCGGCACCCCGTAGTCTGGGGATCGTGCCGATCACACATACGCTCGCAAGGCTGACCGGCAGCTGCGCGCTGGCCGCGGTGCTCGTCGCCGGGTTGTTGTTCCCTCTCGCAGGCGGTTTCGGGTTCGTCTCCAACCGTGCCGCCGACGCGGTCGACAATGTGTCCGCGGAGTTGGTGGAGGGCACCGTCCCGGCTGTCTCGACCATGGTCGACGCGAACGGAACGCCCATCGCCTGGCTGTACGAACAGCGCCGCTTCGAGGTCCCCAGTGACAAGATCGCCAACGATATGAAGTTGGCGATCGTCTCCATCGAGGACCGGCGCTTCGCCCAACACGAAGGCGTGGACTGGCAGGGCACGCTGCGCGCGTTCCTCACCAACACCAGCAGCGGTGAGGTGCAGCAGGGTGCGTCCACCCTCGATCAGCAATATGTGAAGAACTACCAGCTGCTCGTCGTCGCGAAGACCGACGCCGAGCGCCGGGCCGCCATCGAGACCACCCCGGCGCGCAAGCTGCGCGAGATCCGGATGGCGCTCACCCTGGACCGGGAGCTGACCAAGGACGAAATTCTCACCAGATATCTGAACCTCGTCCCGTTCGGTAACGCCTCCTATGGCATCCAGGACGCCGCGCAGACCTACTTCGGCATCGATGCGGTGAATCTGAATATGACGCAGTCGGCGATGCTCGCCGGCATGGTGCAGTCCAGCTCGAAGCTGAATCCCTACACCAATCCCGAGGGCGTGCTGCAGCGGCGCAATACCGTGCTGGACACCCTGATCCAGAACATCCCCAGCCGCGCCGAGGAATTCCGCAAGGCCAAGACCGAACCGCTCGGCGTGCTGCCCGAGCCGAAGGGGCTGCCGCGCGGGTGCATCGCCGCCAACGATCGCGGCTTCTTCTGCGACTACGCAATGCAGTACCTGGCCAATGCCGGCATCAGCCGCGAGCAGATCAACACCGGCGGCTACACGATCAAGACCACACTCGATCCGGCCGTACAGGATTCGGTGAAACGCTCGGTCACCGAGGCCGCGAACCCGAACCTCGACGACATCGCCCAGGTGATGTCCGTGGTCGGTCCGGGACAGGATTCGCATCCGGTGCTCGCCATGGCGAGCAGTCGTACCTACGGCCTGAACCGCGAGGCGAACGAAACGGTGCAGCCACAGCCGTATTCGATGGTCGGTGACGGCGCGGGCTCGATCTTCAAGCTCTTCACCACGGCCGCGGCCATGGAGAAGGGTATGGGTATCAACGCCCAACTCGATGTGCCGGGCCGGTTCGAGGCCAAGGGCATGGGTAACGGTGGTGCGCGCGGCTGCCCGCCCGCCACCTACTGCGTGCAGAACGCGGGCAACTACAAGTCGCCGATGTCGGTGACCGAGGCGCTGGCCACCTCGCCGAATACCGCTTTCGTCAAGCTGATCCAGGCGGTCGGGGTCACCCCGACCGTCGATATGGCGATCCGGCTCGGCATGCGCTCCTACACAGAGGCGGGCAGTTCGGGCCACGGCAACCAGAGCCTCGCGGACATGATCAAGGAGCAGAACCTCGGCTCGTTCACCCTCGGCCCGGTCGCGATCAACCCGCTGGAGTTGTCGAATGTGGCCGCCACCCTGGGTTCCGGTGGCCGGTGGTGCCCGCCGTCGCCGATCAAGGAAGTGATCGACCGCTCCGGTAAGACGGTGCCGCTCACCCAGCAGGCCTGCGAGCAGGTCGTCGAGCCCGGACTGGCGAACACCCTGGCCAACGCGATGGGTCAGGACGACATCAGCGGTACCGCGGCCGGCGCCGCGCGGGCCACCGGCTGGAACCTGCCGCTGTCGGCGAAGACGGGAACCACCGAGAGCCACCGCTCCTCGGCGTTCGTCGGCTTCACCAACTCCCTCGCGGCCGCCGCCTATGTCTACGGCGACAGCCCGACGCCCGGCGAGATCTGCTCGTTCCCGCTGCGCAGCTGCGGCGACGGCAATCTCTTCGGTGGTAACGAACCCGCTCGCACCTGGTTCAACGCGATCAGGCCGGTGACCGGGAACTTCCCGCCGCCCGCACTGCCGCCGCTGGACGATAAATATGTGCGCGGGTCGAATCAGGCCCAGGTCCCCGATGTCGCCGGTATGTCACAGGGCCAGGCGACGGCCGCGCTGGTCGCCGCTGGTTTCCAGGTGTCGCCGGTGAACGGCGCCGGTGCGCCGCCGAAGGGAACGGTGATGGGAACCGCGCCGAACGGATCGGCGATTCCCGGGTCGGTGATCACGATCTATATCAGTGACGGGACACAACGGGTCCCGACGCCAGCGCCCGGACCTCCGGCCGCGCCGGGAATTCCGATTCCGAGCATCCCGGGCCTGCCGGGATTCCCGAGTATCCCCGGATTCCCCGCTCCTCGATAGCGCATCCACAGCACGAAACCGCCGACCCGGATCAGATCCGGGTCGGCGGTTTCGTTTGTGCCGGGATGGGTTTCTACAGGCGGGCTTTCACCGCGGCCGAGAGCCGCGAGCCATCGGCCTTGCCCTCGGCGATCGCGGTGGCGGCCTTCATGACCTGGCCCATCTGACGCATACCGGGCCGCTCGCCGAGTTCCTGGGCGACCTGCGCGATCGCGGTGTCCGCGACGTCTGCGACCTCGGCATCGGTGAGCTGGGTCGGCAGATATTCGTCGATGATGCGCGCCTCGGCGTGCTCGTTGGCGGCCAGTTCGCCGCGCCCGGCCTGGGTGTAGACCTCGGCCGATTCGCTGCGCTTCTTCGCCTCTTTCTGCAGGACGGCGATGACCTCGGCGTCGGAGAGTTCGCGTGCCTCCGAGCCCGCGACCTCCGCGGTCTGGATGGCGGCGAGCAGCATCCTGAGGGTGGCGAGGCGCAGCGTGTCCTTGGCCTTCATCGCGGCGGTCATATCCGCGCGCAGCTGCGATTTGAGTTCCGACATGTGCCACACGGTAGCCGCTTCCCTGTTCCCGGCCCACTACATTTGGCCTCCGACTCGAATTCACCGCAGCACACCAACCGCTTGTGCGGAAACACACTCGGCGTTCCGGACCGGGGTCACCTATGCTGGGCAAATGCCCGTAATCTCGACCTCCGCCATCCGACGAACCGCGTTGGGAGCCGCCGGGGCCGCGGTGGCCGGTATCGGCTACGCCTCGCTTATCGAACGAAACGCCTTCGTACTGCGCGAGGCCACCATGCCCGTGCTGCAGCCGGGCTCGTCGTCACTACGGGTGCTGCACATCAGCGATCTGCACATGATGCCCGGTCAGAAGCTCAAGCAGCAGTGGCTGCGGGAGCTGGACCGGCTGGAGCCGGACCTGGTCGTCAATACCGGCGACAACCTGTCGCACCAGAAGTCGGTGCCCGCGGTGGTTCAGGCCCTCGGCGGATTGCTTTCCCGCCCGGGCCTTTTCGTTTTCGGCAGCAATGACTACTTCGCGCCGGTGCCGAAGAATCCGGCGAAATACTTCAAGAAGGATCACCGCCGGGTGTACGGCGCGCCGCTGCCGTGGAAGGACCTGCGCGCGGCCTTCACCGAGCGCGGCTGGCTGGATCTGACCCACGTCCGCCGCGACGTCGAGGTCTCCGGCATTCGGATCGCGAGTGCGGGCGTCGACGATCCGCACCTGCAGCGCGACCGGTACGACACCGTCGCCGGCGCACCGAACCCGCTCGCCGAACTGAGCATCGGCCTGACACACTCGCCCGAACCCAGGGTGCTGGATCGCTTCGCCGAGGACGGCTACGACCTGGTCATGGCCGGGCACACGCACGGCGGGCAACTGTGCCTGCCCGGCTACGGTGCGCTGGTCACCAACTGCGGTATCGATCGTTCGCGGGTGAAGGGCTCCTCCAAGTGGGGCGCGCACACGCAGTTGCACGTCTCCGCGGGCCTTGGCACCTCGCCGTGGGCGCCGTACCGCTTCTGCTGCCGCCCCGAGGCCACCCTGCTGACTCTGGTCGCCGCACCGCCCAAGCGGCCCAATGCCGATAGCGGCCAGGGTGTTTCACCCTCGGAAGCCATCGCTCGCTGAGTTCGGCTAAGGTCCCTTGCCGAGACCGACGTCAGGCAGGGGAACCAGTGTGAGTGATTTCGACGACCGGCCCGAACCAACTCGACCCGGTACGCCGTATCAGCAGCAGCCTTATGGCGCAGGACAATTCGGTCCTGCGCTCGGACAGCCCGAGCTCTCCGCTCACACGCAGTCGACTCAGGGGCACAGCGCTCCTAGCGCGCAGGCGCACAATACATTCGGCGCGCCGGTGCACCTCGATCCGCCGGTATCGCCGCCCGTCAGCACTGCACTGAACTGGTCGAGCAATCGTGCCAACGACCTAGCGGGTCCGAATACGCAGGCACAGAACACATTCGGCGCACCGGTAACCCCTGCGCCCGTCGCTACGCCGCAGCTCGACCGCCCGTTTCCCGCCACTCAATGGCAAGCGGGCACCACCGGATCGACCCGAACCGTAAGTGCGCCGGGACAATTCGAACCCGCGACGCAGTGGGGATCCGGACCGCCCGCCTCGGCGCAGCACCAATCCGGCCCGTCATGGCAGACCGGCTCGACGCAATTCCAGCCCGGTGCAACAGCATTCGGGTCACCCGGGGCCCAAGGCGGTGGCCTGAACGCGCTCTTCGGCGACCGACTCACACAGGCCGCATTGGTCCCGAATCGCCGCCGGGGCAGGCGCGGTATCGCTTGGGTCGCCGCCGCCGTCGCGGCGCTGGTGGTCGCGGGCGGGGTGACGGCGATCGTGGTGACCAACAGCGGGTCGAATGTCACCTCCGCGCAAGATCCGGCGCCGTCGATGGTGAGCGCGCTCACGACCACGGGCTCGCATACCCCGGCACAGCCCAGCACCAGCAATGCCCCGGCCAATCACGAAACCCCGGTCGTGCCCGGTTATCAGGTGGTGGTGGCATCGGATCTGGGCGCCGCCTATGACGTGCCCGCCGACTGGACCGTGGCCCCCGACGGCAAGGTCGGCGGTTTCGGCGACCCGCCCAACGCCGTCACCGGCAAGGGACTGGCGACCGAGGGGAAGAGCTACTGCCCCGGATCGACCCGTACCGTTGCCTTCCTGACCGGTTCCAGCGATACCGATTCGGCGACCGCCGCAACCGAACTCGGCACCAGGACCGCCAAGATCGCGTACACCAACTCGCCGGGCGGCACACCGAGCGCCGCGCAGCCGCTCAACTCCCTCGACGGCTCCCAGCATGGCATGTTCGTGGAGACCAAGGGCACCGCCACCAAGGTCAAACCCGGTTGCGCGACCGAGTACTCCGTTTACACCTTCGCGACCCCCACCGATAACGGCAGCTTCGTCATGGTGATCGCCGCCGACACCGGCGTACCCAACGCCGTCGACGCGGCCACCGCAATGCGGATATTCACCAGCATTCGACCCCACGAAGGGTGATTGACCTGCCGGTTTAACGTCTGGACCTGAGCTGTTGTAAGCTACTCCAGGTTCGATTCACGGGGTGTGGCGCAGCTTGGTAGCGCGCTTCGTTCGGGACGAAGAGGTCGCAGGTTCAAATCCTGTCACCCCGACTCGTGGTTGAGACGAACGGTTCCGCCCCCGGCCCGCACAGGCCGGGGGCGGAGTTGTTTGCGCTGGTTGGCCCGGCGGTACGGGGTCGGCCACCATACCGCGCAGGCGATGACCGCTAGTAGCCCGCACACCAAGGCGAGCAAGCCAACGATCACGAACGCATCCATCATTACCTCCCGAGACTTCTCGTAGGTGCACCCGACGCCGGGGGCGGATCGCCACCGACCGGCGGCGGTAGACGGGCGGTGTGCCTGGAGTACGGGCATCGACCCGGCGCCGGGGCTGATCTCCAGCCTGCTGCGGCGATGTGTCGTGCGATAGCGCGGCGGCGTTGCCAGGTGTTGCTGTCTGCTCCACGCCACTGTGCACCGCTGGTGAGAAGTTCCGGAAGGAGGCGCGCCGAGGACGGACCGAATGCAAGCGCGGTGGTTCCCGATATGTCCCCCGATGTCCGTTATGGGCGGTGAGCAGACTCTTACCGCTTGCTAACTTGTGGTCATCTCGACGAAACGCGAGGTCCATAGCGTATACACCCATGTCGACACGGGTGACCACACTGGCGGATGCGGCCGGACGACCGCTGCGGGACGTGGTTTATACGACCTTGCGCGGCGAGTTGATGAATGGGGATATCAGGTTCGGCCAGCGCCTGACCGAGCCCAAGTTATCGACTCGGTTCGGGATCTCCCGGACGCCGATCCGGGAGGCGCTGACGATGCTGTGCTCGGACGGGCTGTTGCAGCGCGAGGAGTACGGGTTCACTCCGGTGCGGCCCAGCATTCCGTTGATCCGGGATCTCTATGAGCTGCGAATCACCCTGGAGCTCAGCGGAATTCAGCGCGTTATCGATAACCCGGCGGTGGTGCACGATCACGCGCTGTTGGCGGCCGAGCGAGAGGCGTGGCTGGCCCTACGAGCGGATCCGCCCGAGCAGGAGCCCGGTTTCGTGGTCCGGGACGAGGAATTCCACGTCACCCTGCTGACGGCGGCGGGCAATGCCGAGTTGGTGCGCTCGTTGAAGGCGGTGAACTCGCGGATCCGGCATGTGCGGATGTACGACTTCATGGTCAACAACCGGATCGAGACCACCATCGCCGAGCATCTGGGAATTCTGGATGCCGTACTGGCGCGGGATCTTCCGCTCGCCTACCGCCTGCTGCACACCCATATCGGCGAATCGCTCGATGTCGTCCTCGATCGGGTCACGCGGGCCATCGCCGCGATGTCCTTGGCAACTGAATAGGGAGATTCCGGTGACACTCGAGTTCGATACCGTCCTGGTCGCCAATCGCGGCGAGATCGCCTGCCGGGTCATCAGGACCGCCCGCGCTTTGGGGCTGAAGACCGTCGCCGTCTACTCCGACGCCGACGCGGGTGCCGCACACGTCGAAATCGCCGATGTAGCAGTGCATCTGGGCCCCAGTCCGGCCGCAGAGTCCTATCTGCGCGCCGACCGGGTGATCGACGCGGCGTTGTCGACCGGCGCGGGCGCGATTCATCCCGGATACGGATTCCTCTCGGAGAATGCGGATTTCGCCACCGGCGTGGCCGAAGCCGGTATCGCATTCGTCGGACCTACACCGGAGCACCTGCGCGTATTCGGTGATAAGCACACCGCCCGAGAAACCGCGAAATCTGTTGGAGTGCCGCTGATTCCGGGCAGCGGATTGCTCGAATCGGCCGAACACGCGATCGCGGAGGCCGAACGCATCGGCTATCCGGTGATGCTCAAGGCGGTCGGGGGCGGCGGCGGTATCGGCATGCAGGCCTGCGGCAATGCCGATGAGTTGCGCTCGGCGTATCTGCGTGTGCAGCGGCTGGCCGCGACGAACTTCTCCTCGACCGGCGTCTTCCTGGAACGGTTCGTGGCGCGGGCCAGGCATATCGAGGTGCAGCTGTTCGGCGACGGTCGCGGACGGGTGGTCAGTCTGGGCACCCGGGATTGTTCGCTGCAACGGCGCAATCAGAAGGTGTTGGAGGAAGCGCCGGCGCCCGGGCTCCCGTCGGGTCTGTCGGAGCAGTTGCTCGGCGCTTCGCGGGAGTTGGCCCGGTCGGTCGGGTACCGATCGGCGGGCACGGTCGAATTCGTCTACGACGTCGAGCGCGGTGCGGCCTCGTTCCTGGAGATGAATACCCGGCTACAGGTCGAGCATCCAGTCACCGAGGCGGTGACCGGGGTCGATCTGGTCGAGTGGATGCTGCGGCTGGCGGGCGGGGACACCTCGATGGTGGACGAACTGCCCGAGACCGGACCGGCGATCACCGGCTGGGCCGTCGAGGCGCGGGTCTACGCCGAGGATCCGGGGCAGGATTACCGGCCGAGTGCCGGGTTGATCACCGCGGCGACGTTCCCGGATCGCATTGCCCGATCCGCGCCCGGGGTTCGGGTCGACACCTGGGTCGCGACGGGGACCGAGGTCAGTCCGTACTACGACCCGTTGCTCGCCAAGGTGATCGCGTCGGGGGCCTCCCGCGATGCCGCCTTCGCGGAATTGCGCGACGCACTGGCCGCGACCCGGATCTATGGGGTCCAAACGAATCTCGCTCAGTTGCGTGCCGCGAGCGCCGATGCCGTGGTGCTCGGCGCGGATCATGTCACGACCACGCTGGCCGATATCCGGCCCGCGGGGCATCGCATCGATGTGCTGCGCGGTGGCACGATGACCACGATTCAGGATCATCCCGGCCGAATCGGCTTGTGGCAGGTTGGAATTCCACCGTCCGGTCCGATGGACGATCTGTCGTTCACCCTGGCCAATGCCGCCGTCGGCAACCCCTCGGGCGTGCCAGCGCTGGAATGCACGCTGCAGGGTCCGCAGCTGCGATTCAGCGATGCCACCGTGGTGTGCGTGACGGGCGCGCGGACGCCGGTCACGGTGGATGGCCAACCGGTTCCCATGTGGGAGCCGGTGACGGTCCCGGCCGGATCGATGCTCGACATCGGGGCGCCGGCCGACGCGGGATTGCGCACCTACCTCGCGGTGCGTGGCGGCATCGACGCGCCGCTCTATCACGGCAGTGCCGCCACCTTCACCCTCGGCGGTTTCGGTGGCAGCACCGGCAAAGCCGTTGTGGCGGGAGATGTTCTGGGGATCGTCACGAATCGGCCCGAACTCGATGAACCACGCGCGGTGCCGATCGACGAGCGACCAGAATTCACCCATGTCTGGCGACTGGCCGTCGGTGTCGGCCCGCAGACCGCACCCGCCTATTTCACCGATGCGGATATGGACCAGTTCTATTCGCACCCTTGGAAGGTCGGCAGCCACGCGAATCGCACGGGCATCCGCCTCGAGGGCCCGAAGCCGACCTGGTCGCGCACCGACGGCGGCGATGCCGGACTGCATCCGTCGAACCTGCACGACAATCCGTACAGCGTCGGGACATTGAACGTCTCCGGCGATACCCCGATCCTGTTGGGTCCGGATGGGCCGAGCCTCGGCGGCTTCGCCTGTCCGCTGACCGTGGTTTCGGCGCACCGCTGGAAGCTCGGCCAGCTGCGTCCCGGTGACACCGTGCAGTTCGTACCCGTCGACGACGACCAGGCCACCGCGCTGCGCCGTTCGAATGCAGCGCGCTCGCGCGCCGACATCCCCGGCACCACAATAGATCTCACCGCTGCGCGGAGTCTGCTCACCGGCACACCCGTCGGCGTAGACGATCGCGGCATCCTCGGCATCGTGGCGGCGGGCGGGGATCGCCCTGCGGTCGCCTATCTGCGCGGCGGCGATGACAATATCCTGGTCGAATACGGCGAGATGGTGCTGGATCTCGGGCTGCGCATGCGGGTGCACGCGCTCGCCGAGGCGCTGGCGGGCACCGGACTGCCGGGCATCATCGATGTGACGCCGGGCGTCCGTTCGCTGCACATCCACTTCGATCCCGATGTGCTGCCGCAGTATCGGCTGCTCGGCACGCTGACCGAGCTCGAGTCGGAGTTGCCCGCCACCCATGATCTCGTGGTGCCGAGCCGCACCATCCGGCTGCCGCTGTCGTTCGACGATCCGTCCATTGCCGAGGCGATCGATCGCTACCGCAGCGGTGTCCGCGATACCGCACCGTGGCTGCCGTCGAATACCGAATTCATCCGCCGCATCAATGGACTCGACAGTGTCGATGATGTCCGTGCCGCCGTCTTCGACGCCGAATACTTGGTGCTCGGCCTCGGCGACGTCTATCTCGGTGCGCCGCTCGCGGTTCCGCTCGATCCGCGACATCGGCTGGTCACCACCAAATACAACCCGGCGCGCACCTGGACGCCATCGGATGCCGTCGGCATCGGCGGCAAGTACCTCTGTGTGTACGGCATGGCGTCACCGGGCGGCTATCAGCTGATCGGGCGGACGGTGCCGATCTGGTCCAGTTACCGGCAATCCGCGCCGTTCGAACCGGGCACGCCGTGGCTGTTCCGATTCTTCGACCGGATCGTCTGGGAACCGGTGACCGCCGAGCAGTTGCTCGACCAGCGTGCGGCGGCCGCGGCGGGACGCTTCGACGCCGAGGTCAGCGAGGGCACCTTCGCACTCGCCGACCATCTGCGAATGCTCACCGAAAATGCGGCAGCCATAGCGGAATTCGAGACCAAACAGGCCATCGCCTTCGAGGCCGAGAAACAGGCCTGGCGCGCCGCAGGGGAATTCGAACAGAGCGCGGCCGTCGAGAGCGTGCCGGAACCAGCTGTCGACGTGCTCGCCGGGTTACCGCCGGATGCGACCGTGGTCACCGCGCCGATGATCGGCAATGTCTGGCGGGTGGAGATCGAGGTGGGACAGCGGCTCGGCGCGGGCGATCCGGTGGCCATTCTGGAAGCGATGAAACTGGAACTGCCGGTGCACAGCCCGGGCACCGGCACGGTACTGAAGGTGCTGGCCGTCCCCGGCGCCAAAGTAGAACCGGGAACCCCGCTAGCAGTGATCGGAGCCGACGAATGACCTCAGGCGTCCTAGGCAATACCGACATCCATGGCACGCCCACCGCACGGGTCGCCGCCGCTTATCGACGGATCGCGGAGGTCGATCGGCCAGAGGTGTGGATTACCCTGCGCGGCGAGGGCGATGTGGCCGCCGATGCCGCGGCCGTGGAGCAGCGGGTCGCCGACGGTGAATCCTTGCCGCTGGCAGGGGTATTGGTCGCGGTGAAGGACAATATCGATGTCGCCGGATTGCCGACCACCGCGGCCTGTCCCGAATTCGCCTACACCGCCGAGGTCACCGCCGCCGCCGTCGAGCGCCTGATCGCGGCGGGTGCGGTGGTGCTCGGCAAGACCAACCTGGATCAGTTCGCGACCGGACTGGTCGGGACCCGCACCCCGTACGGCGCGGTCCGCCATGCCCATGATCCGGAGCTGATCTCCGGCGGGTCCAGTTCCGGGTCGGCGGTCGCGGTGGCATTGGGCATCGCGGATATCGGAATCGGTACCGACACAGCGGGTTCCGGCCGCGTGCCGGCCGCACTGCACGGAATCATCGGCATCAAGGCCACCTTGGGCATCATTCCGGCGCACGGTGTGGTCCCGGCGTGTGCGGACTACGACGCCGTGACGGTCTTCGCCGCCGACCTCGATCGCGCGGTCGCGGCCGCCGCGGTAATGGCCGGACCTGATGCGCGCGATCCGCGCAGCCGCGCTTGGCCCGCCGACGTGATGCTCGCCGCACCGCAGGCCCCTCGGCTCGCGATTCCCCGCGCCGAGGACTTGGCCGCACTGAGTGAGCCGTACCGAGATGCGTTCGCCCGCACCGTATCCGCGGTCACAGACGCCGGTATGACAACCGAAGAGGTGGACATCTCCGGGTTGCTCGATGCCGCACTGCTCCTGTACGACGGCGCTATCGTCGCGGAACGCTACGCGGCCGTCGGCGCATTCCTCGATACCGCACCCACGAGCGCCGATCCGACCGTGGCCGCGATCATCAACGCCGCGCGAGCCAAGACCGGTCCCGGATTCGCGGCCGATCTGGACGCGCTGGCCCAAGCCAAAGCCGCGGCGGCGGTGACCTTGCGGGGATTCGCCGGGCTGCTGCTGCCGACCACCACGGAACATCCGAGTATCGCTGCGGTACAGGCGGATCCGGTCGATATCAACCGCCGAATGGGGACCTACACGAACTTCTGCAATCTGCTCGATATGGTGGCGGTGGCCGTTCCCGGCCTGCCCACCGCGACCGGAGCGCCGTTCGGGGTAATGATCGTGACACCCGCCTTCGCCGATCAGGTCGCCATCGATATCGCCGCCCGCGTCCTCGGCAACGACTCCGCACCGACCCTGATCGAAAGCGGTATGGAGCTTGCCGTTTTCGGCGCACACCTGCGCGGTCAGCCACTGCACTGGCAACTGGAGGAAATCGGCGCGCGATTCACCGGGGCGATCCGCACCACCGACGCCTACCGCCTGACCGCACTCGACACCACACCCCCGAAGCCGGGACTGGTCCGCCACGGTCCCGGACTCGGCGCGCCGATCCTGGGCGAACTGTTCCAGGTTTCGGCGGCGGGCCTAGGCCGCTTCCTTGCCGCACTGCCCGCACCGATGGCGCTGACCAGCATCGAACTATCCGACGGACGCGCGGTCATCGGCTTCGGCTGCACTTACGACGCCGCCCGCGCCGCCACCGACATCACCTCGTTCGGCGGCTGGAAGGCCTACCTGCAGAGCCAGAACTAGCCCGCCACCTCACCAAACGAGCGTCTTACACATTTGTACTAGACGAGCGTGCAACTCGTCTGTTAGACATATGTGCAAGACATTCGAGTCAGTGAGGAACAGACCATGAGCACCAACCACTCCGCCACCAGCCAGCCGCGGATCCTCGTGTGCGGCGGCGGGATCGGCGGCAATGCCGTTGCCCTGCAGCTGCTTCGGGCCGGGATCCGGGCCACCGTGGTCGAGCGTGCGGCCGCGCCGCGCCCGGGCGGGCAGGCGGTCGATCTGCGCGGGCCGAGCGTCGAGGTGGCGGAGCGGATGGGGCTGATGCCGGGGATCCGCAAGTCCCAATTGGATGAGCGCGGCATGGTTTTCGTGGACAGCGAGGGCAAGGAGCTGCTGCGCATGGCCGCCGAGGTCTTCGAGGGGAAAGGGACCGTCGCCGAGATCGAGATCACCCGCGGCGATCTGAATCAGGTGCTGCTGGACCTGCTCGACGAGGCGGGCGGCGTGGACTACCGCTACGGCGAATGGGTCACCGAGATCAGCCAGGACGACGCGGGCGCGGACGTCACCTTCGCCTCCGGCGGTACCGAGCGGTTCGACATCGTGATCGGTGCCGACGGACTGCATTCCGCGACCCGACGCCTGGTATTCGGACCGGAGGAGCAGTTCTCCACCTATCTCGGCGGCTACATGTCCTTCTTCACCCTGCCCACACCCGACTACGCGGAACCGCACTGGATCGCGATGAATTCGCTGGTCGGCGCGACCGGTGTCGGACTGCGCCCGGATGCCGATCCGTCCACCTGCAAGGCGCTCGTGGTGATTCGCGACGCCGCGAATCCGGCATTGCGCCGCGATATCGCGGCACAGCAGCAGCTCATCCGCGAGCGGCTGGCCGACGGCGGCACGATCGCGAGCACCGTCCGCGACGCCATGGCCGATGCGGACGACTTCTACTTCGACGAGCTCGCTCGCATCGACGTCCCGAATTGGTCCGAGGGCCGGGTGGTGCTGCTCGGCGACGCGGGCTACTGCGGTTCGCCACTGACCGGGCAGGGCACCGCGATGGCCCTGGTCGGCGCATATGTCCTGGCCGGTGAAATCGCCACGCACGCAACCGATCCCGTGCAGGCGCTGGCCCGCTACGAAGAGGTGCTGCGGCCGTTTGTCGCCACCGCGCAGGAGCTGCCGCCGGGCGGCCTGCGCTCGATGACGCCGAAGTCCCGGTTCGGCATTCGCGCGGGTCTGTTCGTCAGCAAGCTGATGACGACCAAGGTCATGAAGCCGTTGGTGATGAAGATGCTCACCAAGACCGAAAGCTACAACCTGCCCGACTACTCGGTCCAGACCGTCGGCTGAGCCGCCTCTAGGCCCGGCCGGGCCGGTCACCCCTCGTGAACCGGCCCGGCCCATACCTGTGGATGGGATCGTCGGCGCGCACCGAATGGTTACCTTCGGCAGCGGCGAGTTCGCCGGTCAGCTCCGGGAAGAGCCATCCGAAGTGGTTGCCCCCGATAAAAGCGCCAGCCGGGCCGGTCACCCCTCGTGGACCGACCCGGCTGGCGCTACCCCCGTGACGCGACCTGTTACCCCTCGTGAACAGGTCGAGCCCGGTTCCCCACCCCCGGTGGTGGCTTATTTCCGCCTGGCGTGTTGATACAAACAATGCCGCTGCGGGCTTGTTGGGCACTTAAGAAGACCTTGCAGGAGAAAAACCGCAGGTAGAGGCGTTATTTCCGCCGGATACCAAATAGTTTGCAGCATGTTGGCGCGAATCGGCGGATGATGGGGAGTGAGGGTGCGAAGGAGATTGGAGCGGCGATGGAGACCTTGGTTGTCTGGGTGTTGGCCACCCTGCTTTATTGGTGGGGCCTGTTGTAGTTCCGAAGCCACGAATCCTGACCCCGCACAGCGAAACAGCTCCGCCTCCGACCGAAAAGGTCAGAGGCGGAGCTGTTTTCGGACCGGAGCTATCAGCCCTCGAGTCCGGCGCGGACGCCTTCCTCGACGCGCTTGCCGAGGTCGGAGTCCACGTTCTTCCAGTACTCGAAGACACGTGAGAGCACCGGCTCCCGCACACCGCCGAGCACATGCCCGACGATGTTGTCCACCAGGCGATCCCGCTGATCGTCGTCGAGGACCTCACGCACCAGCGTGCCCGCCTGGGTGAAGTCGCCGTCTTCGGCGTGCGCGATATACCCCGCGCGCACGATGGTCGGGTCGAACTCCCAGATGCCGCCATCGGGCGCCTGCTGCGGATCGGCATGCGGGCCGCCGAACGAATTCGGCGCGTACACAGGCACATTCGCGTCGTTGTAGTCGTAACGCATCGCACCCTCCTTGGAGTAGGAGTTCACCTGCGCGGCTTTGGCTCGGTTCGGCGGCAGCTGCGCGTAGTTGGTGCCGATGCGGTAGCGGTGCGCGTCCGAGTAGGCGAATACCCGGCCGAGCAGCATCTTGTCCGGCGAGAAGCCAATGCCCGGAACGACATTCGATGGCTCGAAGGCGGCCTGCTCGATATCGACGAAGTAGTTGCCCGGGTTGCGGTTCAGCGTCCACTTGCCGACCTCGATCAGCGGGTAGTCCCGGTGCGACCACACCTTGGTCAGGTCGAACGGGTTGAAGCGGTAGCCATCGGCCTCGGCGACCGGCATCACCTGCACGTACAGCGTCCAGCTCGGGAACTCACCGCGCTCGATCGCCTCGTAGAGGTCGCGGCGGTGGTAGTCGCCGTCGGCACCGGCGAGGCGATCGGCCTCGGCCTGGGTCAGGTAGTCGATGCCCTGATCGGTCTTGAAGTGGTACTTCACCCAGAAGCGCGCACCGGCGGCATTGATCCACTGGTAGGTGTGCGAGCCGTAGCCGTTCATGTGCCGGTAGGTCTTCGGGATGCCCCGGTCACCCATCAGCCAGGTCACCTGGTGGGCGGTCTCCGGGCGCAGGGTCCAGAAGTCCCACTGCATGTTGTTATCGCGAAGTCCGCTGCCGGGCAGGCGCTTCTGTGAACGGATGAAGTCGGGAAACTTGATCGGATCCTTGATGAAGAAGACCGGAGTGTTGTTGCCGACGAGGTCGTAGTTGCCGTCCTCGGTGTAGAACTTCACCGCGAAACCCCGTGGGTCACGCCAGGTGTCGGGGCTGCCCTGCTCGCCGGCGACGGTGGAGAACCGGACCAGCGATTCGGTGCGCGCACCCGGCTGGAACAGCCCGGCCTTGGTGTAGCGGCTGATATCGTTGGTCACCACCAGCTCACCGAATGCGCCCGCGCCCTTGGCGTGCACGATGCGCTCCGGCACCCGCTCGCGGTTGAACTGGGCGAGCTTCTCGATCAGGTAGTGATCGTGCAGCAGGATCGGGCCCTGGGCGCCCGCGGTGAGCGACTCGTTATCGCTCTGGACCGGCGTTCCGGCATTGGTGGTCGTCGGCTTGGTCATTTGCAGCCTCCTTCGCTCGAGAGCAACATTCCGGGGTTGCCCCGGGTTGTCGGGTGGATTACCGCTCGGGCGAGCGGCCCGGTGGGGTCGCTTCGCTCACACGGCAGGTCGGGCACCGGCCCCAGAAGACGACCTCTGCCTCGTCGATGACGAACCCGTTGGCGTCCTCGGGTTCCAGACAGGGGGCGCTGCCCACGACACAGTCGATATCCACGACCGTGCCGCAGCTTCGGCACACCAGATGGTGATGGTTGTCCCCGGCCCGGGTCTCGTAGAGCGCGGCCGAACCGGCTGGTTCGATGCGCCGCAGGATTCCGGCGCGCACGCAGGTCCGGAGCACGTCATAGACGGCCTGCGTGGACACCGAACCCAGGGCTTCCCGGACGGTGGCGGCCACTCGATCGGCGTCCGAATGCGGCCGGGCCGCGACCGCGTTCAGCACCGCGACCCGCGGTGCGGTCACCCGCAGGCCGGCCGCGCGCAACTGGGTCCGCGGATCGGTGACGTTGGTGTGCATGGAACCGATAGTTATCCCTTTTCTGGAATTAGTCAAGAAAAGGGCCTGCGAGTCGGCTAGGGACCGGGCGTCACCGGACAGCCGATCTCGCGCATTTCCGCACGTACGCGATACGCGAGCGGGACACCGATGCTCTCGTAGATGCCGCAGGCCTGCGCCAGCGCGGCGCAGGCTTCCGATTGGCAACCGGTATCGGCGGCGACATGGCCGAGACTGCGCAGCACATCGGCGCGGCCGTGGCAGTTGTTGATCCGGTCCGCTTCGCACAACGACTCGAGGTAGCGGCGGCGCGCCGCGTCGTAGTTCCCCAACTGCCGTTCCAGATGCCCGATCCCGCGCAGGATCTCCTCCTGGGCGAGCGCGAGATTGATCTCTATCGCGATGTCGTACGCGTCGGAAAACCGCTGGCGCGCACCGTCGAACTCGCCCGCGTTGCGCTCGACGTGCCCGAGTCCCCACAGCGACCAGACCTCGCCGTGCCGGTCGCGGATATGGCAGGCGATCTCGAGTGCGTCCTCGTAGTAGCGGCGTGCGGCGTCCCAATCCTCGGCCAGCCGGGCGATATGACCGAGGCCACGCAGGGCATCGCCCTCGATCTTCGGATGGTTGATCTGGCGGGCGGTGCGCAGCGCGTCGGTGTAGTTCTGCCGGGCGGTGGCGTTATCGCCGAGCCGCCGCACGACTTCGGCGTGTCCCCACAGCGCCGATGCCGCGCGGGCGCGGTCGCCGACACCGAAGGCGATGGCCCATGACTTCTTGAAATGTTCGGTGGCGGCCTCGTATTTGCAGGCCAGCCGTTCGACGTGGCCGAGCCCATTGCGGGCATCGCATTCGGCCGGTGGATAGTCGATTTCGCAGGCCATCCGCAGTGCCTTGGTGTAGAAACGTTCGGCGTCACCGTGATCGCCGATGAGCCAGGCGGTTTGGCCGAGTTCGCACAGCGCCTCGGTCTGACACCGCGGATCGCCGACCGCCACCGCGATCCGGCGGGCCAGCCGGAATCCGGTGCGGGCCGCCCCGTAGAAGCCGCCGATCTGATCGATCCGCCCCAGCTCCAGCAGCGCGTACGCTTCGGCGCCCTGATCGCCGATGTGCCGCGCGGCCTGTAGCGCGCGGTCGTAGAGCCGATGGGCGTCCGACCACCAGCCCAGGCCCCACAGCGCGGGTGCGAGAAGTCGTGCCAATTCCGCGGTTTCGGCGGTCGGGCTCGCGGCGTCGAGGATGGCGAGCAGGTTTTCCCGTTCCACGATGAGCCACCCGTCCGCCTGCGCGAATTCGGCGGAGGCGTACATATCCTTCGGGTGTGCGTGCCGAGTGCCGGGACCCAACAGTTCCGGCCTGCGCATCCGGCGGGCAGTCGCCAAATTGCCCGCGACCAAGCGCGCGATGGCGGCGGCGTGGTCCGATGGCGAATCTTCCTGTTCGGCATGAACTCTCGCGAACAGCCTGGTCAGATCGTGCAGCCGATAGCGACGGCCACCGGTGCGGCCGGTGCGCGAATAGTCCAGAAAGCCCGCCTCGAAAAGCTTGCGCAGCAGGGCTTTTGCCTGATTGTTCGGCACTGCGGCCAGCATGGTTATGGTGTCGGCGGTGATCTCCGATCCCGGATTCCACCCGAGCAGCCGCAACGCCCTGCGCTGCACCGGATCACGCATGCGCTGGTAGGAACCTTCGTAGGCGGCCAGCAGCGATTCTCCCTCGGTGGTGAACCGATCGAGAATGCCCTCGGCCGCCGATTCGCCGAGGATGTAGTCGGCGGGCGATTGCCTGAGCCGAGCGGCATTGTCGGCGAACTCGTTCGCGGTATCGGCGAGTAGATCCTCGCCATGATGGGCGATCTGCCCGGCGATGAGCCGTATTGCCAGCGGCAGACCGCCGGTGGTTTCCAGTATCTGGCGCACCGCGTCCGCGTCGTAGTCCGGCGGCAGGTCGGCTAGTTCGACGAGCAGTTCCTCGGCCTCCTGCGGCGCCATGACGCCGAGGTGCAGCGGCGAAGATCCGGCCAGGCCGGTCAGTCTGGCTCGGCTGGTGATCAGGACGAAGCAGCGATCGGCCAGCGGCAGTAGCGATTTCACCTGCTCGCTGTCGAGGACATTGTCGAAGACGAGCAACATCCGCCGCTGACTCATCGCGACTCGCCACTGGTCCGCACGCAGGGCCGGATCCGCCTCGATCGACTCCGGTGGCACGCCGAGTTCCAGCAGCAGCCGTTCGAGCACATCGGCGGGTTCGCGGGGTTCGCAATCCACCGTGTGGCCGTGCATATCGATCCAGATCGTGCCGTCCGGATAGTGCCTGGCGAAGGCCGCCACCGCATATCTGGCCAGCACCGTTTTGCCGACCCCCGGCGGACCGTCGATGACATGCACCGGGGAGACCCGGCCCTGCACATGCCCGACGACGCGTTCGTGCAATTCGCCCTTCGGAATGTCGCGGCCGGTGAAATACGGGACCTCGGTGGGCAATTCGCCGCTGGCGGCGACCCCCGATCGTCCATTCGAACGCTTGGCCCATGCTTGGCACAGCTCGCGTTTTTCGCCGGCGGGCAGATATTCGAGATCCGCCGCATCCACCAACTGATCCCAGGTTGTTCCGTAAATCGTCGCGAGGTGTTTCAGCACCGCCATGGTCGGGCGGACCCCGGCGGGCCTGCGGGTGCCGGGACCTTCTCTGCCGCTCGGCCAGGCCTCGTATTCGGAGATCCGGCTCGCCCGCATGGCCGCTTGGTCGCCGACGATCTCGTTGTACCGGTCGGCGACCGCCGCCTGGGTGAAATCGTTGGCGAGCCGCCACGCCGTGCGCGCACGACAGCGGCGCTGGCGCAACTCGATGGCCATCGGTTCGAGCAGCTGCTTATCGGTCAGGCCGAGTGCTATCAGTTGTTCCCGTAGCGCGCGGCGATCGTCCGCGCCGAACCCGTTGCCATCTCGCATCGCGAATTACCTCCGGCCGAAATTCCCCCCGGCGCGATGACTCGAACGCACCGCCCGCGGGCGAACCTGGCCCCTGCGCCGGAAATTCGGGCCAACATTGCGATATTTCCTGGGTACCAGCGGTGTTTTACCTGGTCAAGGGCGCACTCGAGGCCGAAGAAATGCGCAGGTCGGTTGGGATCGCGACACGCCCGATCGCATTGCCACCATGGAATGACTCGACGCGCACATTCGGTGTCGACACGAAGGAAGGGGGAACCGGCGATGTTCATCATGCTCGGTCCGTTGGCGATCGGAATACCGATCGGCGAAAGCATCGCCCTGCGAATGGGTTACGCGATCATGGCGCTGGTCGGCATGGCGATAGCGGTGTTGCTGTTCATCATGGGCAGCGGTGTCGGCGCGGTGAAACCCGCACAGGATGCGCCACTGGGGGTTCCGACGAGTAGCACCGCGCCCGTCGCCTGCCAGATGTTCTGCACACCGAAGGAGGCGCCGCGCACGGGCGAGGCGCATCCGTGAGAAGTCACCGGAACTTCTTGGCCCGCAGGTATTTCGCGAGTTCGTCGTAGGCGCCGTCGGCATTGGCGAATTCGACCACATTGCGCGCCGATTCGAACCAGGGACCCGCGCTCGGCCTGATCTGGCCGAGCGCGGCCTCGATATCGGCCATGCCGACCGGGCGCACGGTGCCGGTGCTGATCGAATCGGCCATTGCCAATTGCGTTGCCGAGGTGCAGATATGGGCCAGATCGGCACCGGAGAAGCCGTCGGTGCGCCGCACGATGGCCGGCAGATCAATGCCGGCGACCGGACGATCCCGCAGGTGGTAGTGCAGAATCGAGCGCCGCGCGTCCGCATCCGGCAGCCCGACCAGGATCATCCGGTCGAAGCGGCCGGGGCGGCGCAGGGCGACATCGAGATCCCACGGGTGGTTGGTCGCGCCGAGGATGTAGACGCCATCGTTGCTGTGGGTGGCCGAATCCATCTCGTTGAGCAGCTGATTCACCACATTGCGCATCCATGCCGAACCCGACATCTGGCTGCGCTTGTGCCCGAGTGCGTCGACCTCGTCGAGGAACAGCACACAGGGAGCGTTGCGGCGGGCCATCTCGAAGACCTCGTGGATATTGCGCTCACCGGCACCGTGGTAAATATCGAGAATGTCGGCGATTTCGATCGGATAGAAGTTCGCGCCCAGCTCACCGGCGACCGCCGAGGCGATGAAGGTCTTGCCGCAGCCGGGCGGGCCGTAGAGCAATAGGCCGCCGCGCGCGGAGGTACCGAAAGCCTTGGCCAACTGTGGATTACGGAGTGGGCCGAGCAGGGTGAGATCGAGCTGACGCTTCACGTCGGACATACCCCCGACGTCGGACAGGACGACGGTGGGCTTCTCGAACAGGCCGACATCGGAGTCGGTGACAAATTCGCGCGGGCCCTCGTTGATGAAGGCCGGAGCGATGATGTCGCCTACCTGTTCTTCGGCCGCAGCCCAATCATATTGCGGCGCTGCGTTATTTGCATCGGCCAGCGGCTCGCTCGGCGCTGGGACTTCCGGTACCGCAGAGCCGCCAGCGAGCGCAATGGTGCACTGCTGCAACAACTCCAGGACACGGGCATGTCCCGGCTCCTGGGCCAGTGCGCTCGCACATTGACCGAGCGCATCGGCATAGCGGCCACGATCGGCCAACAACTCGATCACCCGCACCCGCAGCGCCAGCACCTCGGGGCTGCGCTCGAGTGCGGCCAGCATTTCGGTCAATACCAGATCATCGGACACGCCGATCCCCCCTTCACCAGATGAGCTCGTTGATTCTAGATGGGCGCCAGCCGGGCAGGATCCGTGGCGCGGATCACATTCGACTGCGTGGAATAGATCCGGACGAAGGGCGGTTGATCACCTCTGTCGGCGTCCGGACAGCCCCGGGCCGCACCCCATTTGTCGCTTCGAGCGACCACTCGCCGAGAGGCGCTTGTGGGACGTCGACACTCGAGTCGTCACGTTGGCGTGGCGTCCGGCGACTCAGCGCCGCCAGGTAAACCCCCCGTTCCTGGCGGCGTTTCGCATTTCCGCGCTGCTCGACTCGTGGTCCTGAGTGGCGTGGACGATGATGCAGCCATGGCAACGCATGGCGATGCGCTCCAGCGCAGGCTCGGACTCACCGACTCGGTGATCGTCGGGCTCGGGTCGATGGTCGGTGCCGGCATTTTCGCGGCGCTCGCCCCGGCGGCGGCAGCGGCGGGCAGTTGGCTGCTGCTCGCGTTGGCCGTTGCCGCACTGCTCGCGTATTGCAATGCGACCTCCTCGGCGCGGCTTGCCGCGCGCTATCCGGTGTCGGGCGGGACGTATGTGTACGGGCGCGAGCGGCTCGGGGCGTTCTGGGGATATCTGGCCGGATGGGGTTTCGTCGCGGGGAAGACGGCCTCGTGCGCGGCGATGGCACTGACGGTCGGCGGTTACGCCTGGCCCGAGCAGTCGCGCGCGGTCGCGGTCGCGGCGGTGGTCGCGATCACCGCGATCAACTACACCGGGGTGCAGAAATCGGCGCTGGCCACGCGGGTCATCGTGACTATGGTGCTGGCCGTGCTCGCCTTGGTTGTCGGGGTGGGATTGTTCGGAACGCATTCGGCGGCAACGACTCTGCCCGATCGGATCGGGCCGCGTGGTGTACTCGAGGCGGCCGGATTACTGTTCTTCGCCTTCGCCGGATACGCCCGCATCGCCACCCTCGGCGAGGAGGTGCGTGATCCGCAGCGCACGATTCCAAGGGCGATTATTATCGCGCTCGGGCTCGCCCTCGCGGTCTACGCGCTGGTCGCGGTGGCGGCATTGGCGACGCTCGGATCAGCGGGGCTCGCCCATGCGACCGATCCGCTGGCCCAGGTCGTATCCAATGCTGGCGCGCCGGGATTGGCACCGGTGATCCGGGTCGGCGCGGTGCTCGCTGCGGCCGGATCACTGCTCGCCCTGATCCTCGGGGTGTCGCGCACGGCATTGGCCATGGCTCGCGATCGATATCTGCCGGGCGCACTGGCCGCAGTACATCCACGCTTCGGCGTGCCGCATCGGGCGGAGCTGGCGGTCGGCGCGCTGGTCGCGGTGGTCGCGGCAACCTTCGATCTACGTGCGGCCATTGGTTTTTCATCATTCACGGTGCTGGTGTACTACCTGATCGCCAATGTCTCAGCGGCCACATTGACCGAGGCGGAGAACCGTCCGCCACGTTGGGTACCTGCCGTCGGCGCGGCGGGGTGTGTGATCGTCGGCCTATCACTCCCCATCGAATCGGCCCTAACCGGACTCGCGATCCTCGCCGCTGGAGCTGGGTGGTACGCGATACACACCCCCACCACCCCCCCACTGACGTCGTAGTCAAGATCAGGTGGAACTGGTGGCGGGGGCTTCTCGGGCGATGCCGCCACAGACGCCACCTGATCTTGATGATTCGTTTCGGTTTCGTCCAGCCTGTTGCACCGTTTGGTTGGGTGTGGCGCGATAGCCTCGTGCGCATGGGGCGCATCTACGGATTCCTGGCCGGAATTGCGGCGGTATCGCTGGTGGCGGGGGGCGTTTTCGCGGGGGGAGCGCAGGCGGAGACGTTCGAACATGTGACGTGCGGGGTGTCGTCGGGGCGGGAGCCGGAGCGGGCGGCACCGGAGCAGGTGGGATTGGATTCGGGGCTGCTTGCGCAGGCTCTGGCGTTCGCGGGTGGGCGCAATCGGTTGAATGTGCAGGTCTTCCGGCACAATTGTTTGATCGGCGAGGGGCCGACGAATGCGCAGACCGGGAATGTCGCCTGGAATATCTGGAGCGCCACCAAGAGTGTTGTTTCGCTGCTCGCCGGAATTGCCTGGGATCAGGGCGAACTGGATCTCGATGCGCCGATCGATCGGTATCTGCCGCCGGGTCTCGGCGATGCGGCGCATCGGTCGATCCGCGTGGAGGATCTGCTCACCGAGACCTCCGGGATGAAGGTGGGTGTGCTCACCGAGGGCGTCACCGGGGTGATTCCGATCGATCCGGATAGCGCCGTGCAGGCGCTCGGGGTGCCGCTCGACAATCCGCCGGGTGCGGTATTCAGCTACAGCCAGCGCAATGTCGATCTGCTCGCATATGTCATCGAATTGGCCATTGGCGAGCCATTGCAGCAGTTCGCGCAGCGTGAACTTTTCGATCCACTGGGCATCGAACGCGGCGATTACTACTGGGCGCGCGATCGCTCCGGCCACACCTACGGGTACGCGCATCTGATGATCCCGCCGAACGATTTCGCGAAGCTCGGTCTGCTGGTGAGCAATAACGGGCGCTGGGGCACACAGCAACTCGTCTCGCAAACGTATCTGCGCAAGGCACGACAGCCCTCGCCAGCGAACAGGTGCTACGGCTATCTGTTCTGGCTCGGGGCCGGCTGCGCGGAGACCGCCCACTTCCTGCCCCCGGATATCTACTCGATGTCCGGACTCGGCATGCAGAACGTCTTCATCGTGCCGAGCCTGGATCTGACGGTGGTGTGGACCGGATTCTTCGGAAATGTCAGCAATGAGGGCATTACGGGGATCGTGCAGAACACCGAGGAACTGCCGCACGAATTCTTCCGCCGGTTGTTCGCCGCGTTCGAGGACCATCCCGTGCCCGACCCCGGCCCGTACGTGGAGCCACCGCTGGTACTGGATCCGAACCGCTTCGTGGATACGAATCTGCTGCTCGCGGTCTTCGGCATCGGGCCCGCGGCGTATCCGGGCTGCAATGTCTTCAGCTGCCTGAACTATCCGCTGGCGCCGCCGTTCGCGGACACCGCGCCCGGATGCGCCATTATGGTCTGCCTCGGTCCGGATCCGCGCACGCCGGGAATCCGCTGAATCAGACTCCGAAGAAAGGCATATCGCCCTCCTTCGCGCCCTGTGCGAAGAAGTGTTCCGGCGAGACCGCGATGAACAGAGCGTTGCCCTCGGCAATGAGTTCGCCGTCGCATTCGACGCGCGCGTAGATGTGCAATTTGCGCTCGCCTTCGCGCCGATCGAGGATCGCGGTCACGATCATCGGGCGGTGCAGCGGCGCGGGGCGCACGTAGTTCACCTCGAGTTTGGCGGTGACCGCCGGAACGCACATGGTGGTCGGCACCGTGCCGGAGGCCTCATCGAGTATCGCCGCGATGACGCCGCCGTGCGCTACACCCGGTGCGCCCTGATGTCGTTCGTCGAGGGTGAAATGGCCGATGATGCGGTCATTTTCGAGGTTCAGTGCGACGCCGACGGCCGCCGGATTCCGTGGTCCGCAGCCGAAGCAGCCGTCTATGTGTGGCGGTAGCGGACCGTCGGACATGGGACCGTTCAGTGGTGTCGGCTGCCGCTGCTCGTCGGTGCCGGGATCGTTTGTCACGCCGCTTCCGCCGCGCGTCGAATGTTGTTCATGATCCGGTCTTTTCGCCGCATAGCGACGACACGGGTGATATTGCGCAACGGCGGTGGCAGTATCCGATCGACGCAGCGGATGACAAAGGCATAGCGGCGCAGCCACCGCTCGTCGCGCGCGGTCCACTCGAGGCCGAGCCGATCGCGCACTATCGGCGGCAGCACACCGGTATTCACCCAGACCGCGAGCGGTCCGACGATGCGCCACATGACGAGCTTCCACAGCCAGGCCGGGATGGGTGCTTGCACCGGCGGCCGGGACATGGTCGCCAGCACGTCATCGACGGTCGGGTGATATTCGAGTCGCTCGCGCAGGACCTTGTCGAACCATGCCTCGAAGGATGAAAGATCCTTGGGCACAGCGCGTTCCGGGAGACCGGCCAGCAATGCGGTGTGCCGCCAGCCGTTGTAGAGGTCGGCACGCTGCGCCTCGGTCAATCCGGATCCGAAACGCGTCGCGACGATGTCGGTGGCCCAGTGCGCGGTGGCGAGGACGAAGAAGTAGGCCTCGGGTTCCCAGGCGTGGTAGCGGCGACCGGCGTGGTCGACACCGCCGATGCCCTTGTGCATGGCCCGGATATCGCGGCCGTAGGCGGCGGAGTCGTCGCCGTAGAAGGCCAGGGCGAGAGTCGGCCAGTAGGAGCGGTCGAAGCGGCCGATCGGATCGGTCTTGAAGATCGAATGTTCGGCCACGCCCGAGCCGATGACCGGATGCGCGACCTGCAATAGCAGTGCGCTGGGGGCGAGCATGATCAGCCGCCAGTCCGCGGCCGAGCGGGCGGTCAGCGAGTTCTTGCTCAGGCCCGGTAGATCGGCGTGCGATGCGTTCAGATCGGACGCTTCAGCGAGTCCGGTCATGATCACTCCTCCATCAGGAATCAGTTGTCTCCTGAATCCAGGCTAGATTCAGGAAACAAATGTGTCAAGATTGTGGGATGACTCAGGCGGCGCGCACCTACGGTGGAGTATCGGCGGATCAGCGTCGCGCGACCCGGCGTGAGCAGCTGCTGGAGGCCGCATTCGAGGTGATGGCGACAGAGGGTGCGGGTGGATTGACGATCCGCACGGTCGCCAAGGCGGCCGGGCTGTCCACTCGGTTCGTCTACGAGAGTTTCACCGATCTCGACGACCTGATCGGGGCCGCGTTCGAACTGGCCTTTCGTCAGCTGTCGAGCACGGTCGGCGAGGCCGCGGCGAGCGCGGCCCCGGACAAAAGCGCGAAGGTCACCGCGGTGGTCGAGGCCATGGTCGATTTCTTCCTGGCCGCGCCCGCCAAGGGAAAGATCCTGTCCACCAAGGCATATGGCCATCCGGCCGTGGCCGAGCGACGACTCGCGCGCGCGGAGGATGTGTCGCGCGCGTTCCGCGGGATCCTGTCCCAGCTGGTCCCCGACCGCGATCCGGATGATCCCGCCATCGATCTCACCGCCCGCTTCCTGGTCGGGGCATTCGGCGACACGGTCACCGCGTGGATCCAGCAGGCACTGCCCTATCCCCGCGACAAATTCGTGCACGACAATGTCGAACTCTTCCTCGGCACCATTGCCGCCCTCGAGCGGTTATGAATGCCATCGAAGCGAGTCGAATGGTCGCACCGTTCGACTAGCTCGACGAGCCGGGGCTCAGAGGGTGGTGACCCAGTTGTGGTGGGTGTCGGTGCGGAGGGCGGCCGTGTGGCGTTTGCGCAGGGCTTGGGAGATCGGGCCGGGGCGGCCGTCGGCGATCAGGCGGCCGTCGACCTCGGTGACCGGGGACGTTCCGGATGAGGTGCCGGTGACGAAGACCTCGTCGGCGATGTAGAGCTCGGTCAGGTCGATGGTGCGTTCGACTACCGGGATGCCGTCCTCCGCGGCAAGGGTGAGGATGGTTCGGCGGTTGATGCCGTCGAGGATGTCGCAGGACACATCCGGGGTGATCAGGGTGCCGTTGCGGACGAGGAAGATATTGGCGGCACTGAGTTCACATACGTGGCCGTTGCCGTCGAGGAAGACGCAGTCGTCGTAGCCGCTGTCGATGGCGTCCTGCTTGGCGAGCACCGAATTGACGTATGCGCCATTGACTTTGGCGCGCGATGGAATCGCGTTATCCGGAATGCGCCGCCACGGACTGGATTTCAGTCGCATACCGTCCTGCGGGACGATCGGCACCGCGTCATAGACGAAGATGCTGACCTCGATCGCGCACCCGCGGACCCGGGTACCCGGGATCGATTCGACGACATGCACTGTCGCCCTGACGAATACGTCCTCGGTCGGCGCATTGGCCGCGATCAGGTCGATGACCGCCGTGCGGAATCGCGCGAAGTCCCATTCGGCGGCGAACCGGTCGATGCCGATGATCTTGCAGGATTCCTCGAGCCGGCGGAAGTGGTCGTCGAGTCGAAATGCGGTGCGTGCCGATCCATCCACATGCACCGGGAACACTGTGTACACGCTGAGGCCGTACAGCACCGCCGACGATGCGACAGCGACCGACGCCTGTTCCGCGTCGATGAGCCGGTCCCCGAAGTACACCTGCGGATAAGGATTCGCCATCGGCGCAGGCTAGCAGTCGACACCCGGGCGGTGCGACGGTATTTCGGACCGCCCGGACGCTCTCAGTTCTCCGCGAGCCGGGCGAAGCGCGCCGTATCCATGTAGTCGCGGAACAGCGTGACCTTGCCGTCGCGGACCCGAACCACATTGACGGAGGTGCGAACTCGCGCCCGCTCGGCGCCGGGCACGGTCATATCCACCTCGTTCTCCACGAAAACCACCTCGGGATCTGCCGTTTCGTACACCTGTGGATAGATCCCGTGAATCTCGATGCCCGAAATCCCGGACCAGCGCTGCGCGAGATGCGCCCGGATCTCCTCGCGCCCGACCAGCCGGGTCGGCATCCCGGGAATGACGAATGGCATCTCGAATACCGCATCCGGCGCCAACTGCGCGACGAATGCGTCGGCATCGCGCGCGGGCAACTCGCGAAACAGCCGTTCGACCAGCTCACGAGGGCTTTCCATCGAAGTCTCCACCATGAATACACCTGCTCCAGTTAAGCGGAACGTTGACCCCGCTTATGATCCGGAACGATCGCCCCGCTTGTCAATGCCTCCAGTAAACTCACCCTTCGTGATCGATCGCGAGGAACCGCGCCCGCTGCGCGCCGACGCGCGCCGCAATCGCGACCGCGTACTCGCCGCCGCCCAAGCGGCCTTCGCCGCCGAGGGCATTTCGGTCCCGCTCGACGAGATCGCCCGCCGCGCAGGCGTCGGCGCGGGCACCGTCTATCGCCACTTCCCCACCAAGGAAGCCCTCTTCGAAGCCGCGATCATGGACCGCATCGAGCGCATGATCACCTACGCCCGCGAACTGACCACCGCCCCCGACCCCGGCGAGGCCTTCTTCGACTTCCTCGACCGCATGGTCACCGAGGGCACCGTCAAACGCGACCTCGCCGAAGCCGTCGGCGTAGACGCCCCCGAATACCGCAGACCCGCCCACGCCCTGAACGCCGCCATCGCCGAACTACTCACTCGCGCCCAACAATCCGGCGCAGTTCGCCCCGATATCGACATCGACGACCTGATGCGAATCCTGAAGGCCACCTTCCTAGCCACCAACACCACGAACACAACCCTCGACCAGCGCCGCCGCACCTTCGCCATCCTCTTCGACGGCCTCCGCCCCCACTAGCCCACCCCCACCCCACCCACCGCCAACATTGGTCAGCCGATCAGGTGGAACTGGTGGCGGCATCGGCCGAGAAGCCTCCGCCCTGAGTTCCAGGTGATCACTTGTCCAGTAGCGCATCTCTGGGGGTGGCGGACAAGTCGGGGCGGGGGGTGCGGCAGGTGTTGACGATGATCTTGCGGGCGGCGCGACCTTCGGGGGTGGGCATGAGTGCGTAATTGTGGGGTAGGCGCGGGCCCTCGTGGTAGTCGACCGGAATGCCTGCGACTCGGGCGCGGCGGGTCAGGGCTCGGGCGTCGGCCAGGACCATTTCGTGGGTGCCGCAGAAGATGGTCAGGGGCGGCAGTCCTTCGACGCGGCCGAACAGGGGGCTGACACGCGGGTCGCGCAGGTCTAGGCCGTCGGCGTAGAGCCGCGCGATCTCGGCCATTCCGGGCCGCTGATGCAATGGATCGACCTGTTCGAGCGCGGCCAGTGCGGGGTCGGACAGGGTGGCGTCGAACCACGCGGAGATCAGTACGACCCGCGACGGTTGCGGCCCACCCTGATCGCGCACGGCATGTGCTGCCGCCAGTGCCAGCAGACCACCTGCCGAATTGCCCATGACCACGGTCTTTCCGGAGCCGCGCTGCTCGATCGTGCGGGTGATTATCGCGGCGGTGGTGGCCACCATATCCGCGGCGCTGCCACGTGGGATCAGCGGATAGATCGGGACCACGACCTCCGCCGGAATGGCAGCGCCGAGTTCGCGGACGAAACTCCAGTGCGGGCGCACGATCTCGGCGAAAAAGCCGCCGCCGTGCAGGAAAACCACGGTTACGTCGGTGGGACCGGCGTTCGGCGTTATCCGGAATACGGGCCAACCGTCGAGATCATCCCGGGTGACGGTCGCCGCCTTGCGCAGAAACGCCGGTGGGCGCACCTCTTTGATGCGACGGTCGCGCTTTTCCAGCGCCGCGTGCACCCCTTCCGCGCTGCCGAGCATCTGCTTCTGACCGCGCGAGGCCAACAGTGCGGTGATGGCTCTGGTCTGCCAGCTCGGCTTCGCGCCAACTGCCTCGGTTGTCATATCCGTTCATCTTCCTGTCGTCGCGGCTCGCACCGGCTGATTGCGCCGGGCACCGATTAGCCTGACGAACATGACCGAGACCGCGCTTTCACAAACCTGCGGTGCGCCGGTGTTGTGGACGCGGCCCGGACATGCTGGATATCTCGGCCCGGAGCTGGGTGTCGGAATGCATGCCACGTCGATCGCGTATCTCGGCCTGAGCTTGGACGGACCATTCGCCGTGGAGACGGCGGCGGATGAGACGATCATCACCCGCAGCGCGTTCATACCGGCTCGGGTACCGGCCCGGATTGTCTCGCAGGGCCGGATCGCATTGCTGTTCGCCGAACCGGGCAGCGCGACGATCGCCGGGGTTACCGCCGGATCGGGCAGCGAAATCCGGTCCGCGGCTGTCGATCCGAGCGCCGAAGCCGTCCTCATCACCGCCGCCCGAACCGGTGTCGCCGAGTTGGAGCGCCTGATATCGGTGCGACAACCGGCCATCGACCCCCGCATCGATGCCATAGTGCGCGACATTCGCAGCAACCCGACCGCGCACATCCGCGCCGAGCACGCGGCCGATGCCGCCGGGATGTCGGAAACCCACTTCCTGCGAACCTTCGCCGCACACACTGGCACGACCTTCCGCCGCTACCGCCAATGGGCCCGGCTGCGAATGGTTTTCGCGAGCCTGGCAGCCGGGCACGACCTCACCCGCTGCGCCGCCGACGCCGGATTCGCCTCTCCGTCCCACCTCAGCGAAACCTTCCGGCGCACGTTCGGCCTGTCGCTGACCGCACTGCTCGGTTCGTCGGTGACATTCGATATCCGATAACCGAAAAGCGAACGGGCCATTCGGATCTCGCGAAACGGCCCGTTCTGCAGAGATCCGCGCTGCGCCAACAGGACTTCAGCGATTCGAATGGCTGCGAGCGCCTACCTCGGCCCCATGATTCGACGGGGTCGTTCGCAGTGCACGCCGCCACGATGAGCCTTGGGTACCCTCTAGCGCGGGTACGCAACGCGGTGCGCGATTCGCCTGGCCGAATAGCGAACGGGCCGTTCGAATCTGACGATAAGAACGGCCCGTTCGGTTGCGTCAGCGCTGGGCCAACAGGACTTCGGCGATTTGAATGGTGTTGAGGGCGGCGCCCTTTCGCAGGTTGTCGCCGGAGATGAACAGGGCGAGACCGCGGCCTTCGGGGACGCCCGGATCCTGGCGGATGCGGCCGACGAGGGAGTCGTCCTTGCCTGCCGCGGCCAGCGGGGTGGGCACATCGGTGAGCTGGACGCCCGGGGCCTTGGCGAGGACTTCCTTGGCGCGCTCGACCGAAATCGGTTCGGCGAATTCGGCGTTCACCGACAGCGAGTGGCCGGTGAAGACCGGCACTCGCACGCAGGTGCCGCTGACCAGCAGGTCGGGCAGGCCGAGAATCTTGCGGCTCTCGTTGCGCAGCTTCTGGTCTTCGTCGGTTTCGAAGGAGCCGTCGTCGACCAGCGAACCGGCGAGCGGGATCACGTCGAAGGCGATCGGCGCGACGTACTTGTTCGGCGCGGGGAATTGCACCGAACTGCCGTCGTGCACCAGCTTTTCGGCATCGTCGACCACAGCGCGCACCTGGGAGGCCAACTCCTCGACACCGGCCAGGCCGCTGCCGGAGACCGCCTGGTAGCTCGAGATGACCAGCCGCTGTAGCCCCGCCACCTCGTGCAGCGGCTTGAGCACCGGCATCGCGGCCATGGTGGTGCAGTTCGGGTTGGCGATGATGCCCTTGACCAGGTTGCGGGTCTGCTCCGGGTTCACCTCGCTGACCACCAGCGGAACCTCGGGATCCTTACGCCAGGCCGACGAGTTATCGATCACGGTCACACCGGCCGCCGCGAAACGCGGGGCCTGCACGCGGGACATGGTGGCGCCCGCGGAGAACAGCGCGATATCCAGGCCGGTGGGATCGGCGGTCTCGGTGTCCTCGACCACGATCTCGCCACCGCGCCACGGCAGCGTCTTACCCGCCGAGCGGGCCGAGGCGAAGAAACGCACCTCGTCGGCCGGGAAGTTGCGCTCCTCCAGCAGTTTTCGCATGACGGCGCCGACCTGTCCGGTCGCGCCGACGACTCCTACCCGTACACCCATGCTTATCGTCCTGTTCCCGCGTGGACCACGGCGACCTCGTCGCCACCCAGATCGAAGGCCTTGTGCAGCACCTGCACGGCCTCGTCCAGTTCGGTGTCCTTGACCAGCACCGAGATCCGGATCTCGGAGGTGGAGATGAGGTCGATGTTCACGCCCGCGTTCGCCAGCGCCTCACAGAAGGTGGCGGTGACGCCCGGGTGGCTCTTCATACCCGCGCCGACGAGGGAGACCTTGCCGATGTGGTCGTCGTAGAGCACCT
The DNA here is from genome assembly GCF_048910785.1 of Nocardia nepalensis. Taxonomy (NCBI): domain Bacteria; kingdom Bacillati; phylum Actinomycetota; class Actinomycetes; order Mycobacteriales; family Nocardiaceae; genus Nocardia; species Nocardia nepalensis. Next base: position 564,038 of record NZ_JBKBET010000038.1, read on the forward strand.
GCGAGAAACCGATCTCGTCCTGACGCCTGGTCAGCATCTCCACCGCACGCGCGCCCTCGGTCTTGGGCAGGGTGAAGGTGATATCGGTCTTGCCCGTCTCGACCTTGGAGATGTTCTGCAGGACCATGTCGATATTGATCTCCGCGTCGGCGATCGCGCGGAACACCTTGGCGGCGTAGCCCGGCTCGTCCGGCAGTCCGACCACGGTCACCTTGGCCTCGCTGCGGTCGTGCGCGACGCCCGTGAGGATTGCTTGCTCCAAGGGGATGTCCTCCATCGATCCATAGACGTAGGTGCCGGGCTTGTCGGTGTAGGACGAGCGCACATGCACCGGAACGTTGTAGCGGCGCGCGTATTCCACGCAGCGCAGCATGAGTACCTTCGCGCCGCAGGCCGCGAGCTCGAGCATCTCCTCATAGGAGACCTGCTCCAGCTGCTGCGCATCGGGCACGATCCGCGGGTCGGCGGTGAAGACGCCGTCCACATCGGTGTAGATCTCGCAGACGTCGGCCTCCAGCGCCGCGGCCAGCGCGACCGCGGTGGTATCGGAACCGCCGCGGCCCAGCGTGGTGACGTCGCGGCTGTCCTGGCTGACGCCCTGGAATCCGGCGACCAGCACGACCAGACCCTGGTCCAGCGCGTCGCGGACCCGGCCGGGGGTGACGTCGATGATCTTGGCGTTACCGTGCGATCCGGTGGTGATCACACCCGCCTGCGAGCCGGTGAACGAGCGGGCCTCGGCGCCGAGCGAATGGATGGCCATGGCGACCAGCGCGTTGGAGATGCGCTCACCCGAGGTGAGCAACATGTCCATTTCGCGGGCGGGCGGCGCGGGCGCCACCTGCTGGGCCAGATCGAGTAGTTCGTCGGTGGTGTCACCCATGGCCGAGCAGACGACCACCACGTCGTGGCCCTGCTTCTTCGTCTCGACGATCCGTTCAGCGACGCGCCGGATACGCTCGGCGGTTGCCACCGAGGATCCTCCGTACTTCTGAACAACGAGAGCCACGACAGGGTCCTCCAAGATCGACAATCAGCTGCTAACAGCACCCCAGCGTACCGGCCGAGGTCTACCTAATTTGCTGGTACCTCCCGGTCCGGCGGCGTCGAGGGGGCCTGACGCGAGTCGATCTCGCGGCCAATAGCCGCCATGAGCGGGTGCGTTTTGGTGTTCTGGAACGCGGCGATCGGCCGCTCGCCCGGCTGCCGGAAGACGGCCGTCGTCCGCACCTTCATGCCGCGGCGGGTGCGGCGCTGCGGAGGCCTCAGCATCCACCCCCAGCCGTGCACGACCGGAATATGAGAAACCGCAACTGCACGAGACCGCGGCGCGCGTCAGGGCCCTGCTGCCAGAGAGCCGAGGAGGACGATGGGAGCCATGAAGAGCACGGTGATCGAGGTGACCACGGGACGGTCCGAAGTCGTATACGACATAACTGCGCAGTGCGCGTCGTTCGCGCGGGATGCGGGCGAGGACGGGCTGCTGCATATCTTCGTGCCGCATGCCACGGCCGGGATCGCGATTATGGAACTCGGGGCGCGCAGCGATGACGATCTGCTCGCCGCATTGCGCGATCTGCTGCCCGCCGACGATCGCTGGCGGCACGCACATGGCTCGCGCGGGCACGGACGCTCCCATGTGATGCCCGCGCTGATCCCGCCCTACGCCACCGTGCCGGTGATCGACGGTGCGCTGACATTGGGTACCTGGCAGTCCATCGCGCTGGTGGATCTGAATGTGGACAACCCGGATCGTCAGGTGCGCCTGTCATTTCTGAGCGACTAACTGCCGGGCACGAGGCGGGCGAGTTCACGCTGTGCCCCGAGCCTGTCGGCGGCGGCGCACGCCTGTTCGAGGACGGCGTGCCCGCGACCAGCTGGTCGCCGACCGATCGATCTGTCCACCACCGACTCTGGTGCGATCGTCCTGGTCTACGACCGGATCGGCGAAGCCGGGCAAGTTCGAGCAGGGCGTGCACCCGGCGCACGGCGGCCAACCCATCCGCTTATCGCTGACCGATCCGTCCACCACCGACTTCAGTTCGATCGTGCTGGTCTACCACCGGACGCGGTGCGGGAGCCCGGCCCCGTGGCGGCGCGCTGCCGCCGCGGGCGGGCCTCAGGCCCTGGTCAGCCAGGTGACCTGCGCGCCGTTGCCGAACTCCGTGCGCTTGGTCGGCGCGAATAGCGTCGGATTGAATTCACCTGCGAAGGCTGGGGTTCCGGTACCGGCGACCACCGGATAACTCTTGATGACGAGTTCATCGATCTCGCTAAGCAGCTGCGCGGCGAGCTTGCCGCCGCCCGCCAGCCAGATATCCATGCCGTCCTCCTGCTTCAGGCGGCGCACCAGGCCGAGCGGATCGCTATGGACCAGCTCGACCGCCGGATCATCGATGCGGCCGAGGGAGCTCGACACGATGTACTGCCGCATGTGGGCGTACGGGCTGGTCACGCCGATGGCCAGGGCAGGTTCGTAAGTGCCTCGGCCCATCACCAGGGTGTCGAACTGCTGATTCGGAGTATCGACAGCCAGTCCGATGTGCGGGCGCGCATGGGTGGGCAGCGTCTCCGGATACTCCGCTTTCATCCAGTCCAACGTGTCTTCGCCGAGCGGATAAAAGCTGATGTCATCGCCGGGACCCGCGATGTAGCCGTCGAGGGACATGCCGACGTAGTAAACAAGCTTTCGCATACCAATACCGCCCAATCCGTTGTACTCTGCATGTAGTGATTTGAAGGTAGTACTACAGATGGAGTGGTGTCAAGTGCGGACCAATCCGGAGCGACGACAGGCGTTGCTCGACGCGGCACTCGAGGTGCTGGCCAAGGAGGGGGCGCGTGGGCTCACCTTCCGCGCGGTGGACAAGGAGGCCGCGGTGCCCGCGGGTACGGCGTCGAACTACTTCGCCAACCGCGACGATCTGCTCACCCAGGCGGGCGGGCGGTTCTACGAGCGCCTGGAGCCGAGCGCGGCGACCATGGCCGAGCTCGCCACGGGCCCGAAGACGCGCGCACACATCACCGAGCTGATGCGGGAGACGGTCGGGCGCATCGAGGCGTTTCGCACCGGATACCTGGCGATGCTCGAACTGCGCTTGGAGGCGACGCGGCGACCGGAGCTGCGCGCGGTCATGACCGAGGCCGTGCGCGCGGATCTGGATTTCAACGTGCGCAATCACCTCGAAGCCGGACTGCCCGGCGACGAGAAATCGGTGATTCTGCTCTATCTCGCGCTGAATTGGCTGATCGTGGACCGGCTCACGCTGCCGGGGATCTTCACCGAGGCGCAGAGCCAGGAGCTGATCGAGGCCGCGGTCGACCGACTGGTCGGGACCGAATGAAACGCCGCGCCGTACCGGGAGACCTTGTGACGGGCATCACTGCCATTCGATAATGGAGACATGATGGCGAATGTTGGAGACCGGCTCCTCGTGCATGGACACGTAGTGGGACAGGCTGATCGCCACGGCGAAATCGTCGAAGTCCGCGGGGCCCAGGGCGCGCCGCCCTACATGGTGCGATTCGATGACGGGCACGAATCGCTCGTCTACCCGGGTCCGGACGCGATCATCGAACCCGCGATGCCCTGAGCCGCAAGGATCGAGGGCCCGCTGGCGGCGGGCCCGTTTTCTGCTGCCCGGCCGAACCCGGGCCAGGATGCCGGTTCAGTCCACTGGATCCGGCGATATCGCCGTTCGATCGAATACCGAACCGGAACATGTTCTCGCAGTTGAGATTCGATCGAGATAGCCCCGAGATATGCCTCCCGATCCGGCCGATGTGGTTCCGCGCACTGGACCACTCGGTTGACTTGCGAATGTGTCGCTGGGCACAATTTGCCGATGTAGTTGGGCGGGGGCGGAGGTATGGAATGCGTACAAAGACCGATATCCGTTTCGTCGTCGACGCCGAACCCGAGCAGGTAATGGATGCATTGGCCGCGGTCGAGATGCTCCCGGAGTGGTCGACGTCCTACACCGACGCCCGGGTCGCGAGCCGCGACGACCAGCTGCGCCCGCGCCGGGTATTCGTCAAGGCGGAGCTGATGGGTAGCTCGGATCTACAGGTGCTGGAGTACGAGTGGACCGATATCCGGTCCTCCTGGGAGGTCACCGACAGCACCCGCGGGGTCAAGGGCGGTGGCTGGTTCGAGGTCACCGAGGGCGAGGACGGCACCGACGTCTGGTACCACGTGGAGCTCTATGTCCCGATCCCCATTCCGGGCATGCTGGTGAGCCGGACCATGCGACGCTCGAACGAGGCTGTCGTACAGAACTTCATCGAGTTCGCCGAGGGCTTCACCGAAAACGAGAACTTCCAAGCCGTGTAGCTGACCCTTCAGCGCAAACTTGCCAGCGGTGCACATAGTCGCATCCGGATGCGACTATGTGCACCATGATCGGTTCCAAACGGGCTCGACTCCTGCCGACGGCCGAGGATGCGTCGGTAACTCAGCTCGAATTGTTCTTCGACCTGGTGCTCGTCTTCGCCTTCACCATGGTCACCGGCCTCGCCGCACACGACATCAGCGCCGAGAACATGCTCCGCGCGGGCCTCGTGCTCGCGGTCATGTGGTGGCTGTGGATCGCCTACTCCTGGCTGGGCAATGTGGTGCGCGCGGACGAGGGCATCGCCCGGGTCGCCATGTTCTTCGCGATGGGCGGCGGCTTCCTGGCGGCGCTCACCATTCCCGAGGCCTTCGAGGATGGGCCCGGCGGGTGGTACGGGCCGCTGGTCTTCGCGATCGCGTATCTGATCGTGCGGCTGGTGCACCTGGGCATGTTCCTGCTGGCCAGCGCCGAGGATTCGCAACTGCGCAATCAGGTCCTGAAGTGGAGTCTCGGGTCCATCACCATCGGCACCACCCTGCTCGTCATAGCCGCGGAGACCGAGGGGACCACCCAGATCGTGCTGTGGTTCGCCGCCATCGCCGGGGATATGGGCTGGACCCTGCTGGCGGGCGAGGACTGGCGATTGAATTCGGCCAGCCATTTCTCCGAGCGCTACGGGCTGATCGTCATTGTGGCGCTGGGCGAATCGATCGTCTCGATCGGCATCGGCGTTGCCGGACTGCCCATTTCGTGGCCGATCGCGGTCGGATCCCTGCTCGGGCTCGCGGTATCGGGCCTGCTGTGGTGGGCGTACTTCGATGTGGCGGCGCTGGCGGTGGAGCACGAACTGCAGCGGGCCGAGGGCGAGCGGCAGATCAGGATCGCCCGAACCTCCTACACCTTCTGGCATTTCCCGATGATCGCCGGGATCATCGGGCTCTCGCTCGGGCTGAAGAAGGTGCTCTACTACGTCGGCGATGAATCGGCGCACAGCCTGACGGACGCGCTGTACGGCATCCCGCTGTTCGCGCTGTACGGCGGTGTGGTGCTGTATCTGATCGCGTTGGTCGGATTCAAGCACTACGCGACCGGCAGTGTCACGGTGCCGCGATTGGTGGCCGCGGTGGTGCTGCTCGCGCTGATTCCGGCGGCCTGTGCGCTGCCGGCGCTGGCGTCACTCGGATTGCTGTGCGGTGTGCTGTTGCTGCTGATCGGCTGGGAGACAATGCGATACGCGCAGCCGCGCGACGAGATCAGGCACGCGACACACGGCTGAGGTGGTGGCGCACGGTCGCTTCGGGCGGCGTCGGGCCGTAATTGGACGGCTCGACGCGCACCCCGGCGTGCACCGCATCCCTGATCTGATCGACGTTCTCGCGAATCATGTCCGAAACCAGTTCGTCGGTGCGCGGATCCGCGAGCACCTGGAACACGATGCGGAAGGTGGTGTCGGCGATCAGCCGGATGATCTCGTCGTGGAACGGGATATAGCGGACCCGCCCGGCCTGCGGATCGTTCTTGATGAGTTCGAGGATCATCTCGTCCATTTCGGCGCGGTTCTCCTCCAGCGCCGCCGCGATATTGCGGGTGTAGTGGCCCGCGCGCAGCACCTGCGCGACCTCGTCCAGTATGGCGATGGTCATGGGGCGCTTGATGACCTCGACGATGGTCGTCACGAACCGGTTCACCACCGCCGCGGTCACCCGCTCGCCGAGTGCCCGATCGGCGACCCGGCCGACGCGGACGGCGATCACCACGATCCGCAATAACCGGAACCCGCGGAAGAACGGGCTGGTCACCGGGATCATGCCGAGCACTTCGTACCAATAGACGAACGGGAAAGTCCACGGCCAGCCCGCACGCCGCCAGCGCCAGAGGAATTCGGCGGCGAAGATCGCGCACACCGAATAGTCGAGGACCACGATCACCCGGTAGGTGTGCGTGGCGACGTCGAAGAACGTGACCCAGGTGACCAGCACGACGGCGACGACGGCCAGCGCCAACATCACCAGGTCCGACCACAGCGCGGGCGGCTTGCGTGGAAAGTCCAGCTTCGGCGCTTCATCGAGGCCGTACGGGGTCGGCCTGGTTGGAGTTGCCACGTGAGATCCCTTCGACGCCGAACGGTCCCGCCGACAGTAATACGCCGCTGACCGGGCTACTTCCCAGCGCGGATGATGGCCTCGATATTGCGCTCGGCCAGCGCGGTGATGGTGAGCGATGGGTTGACCGTGCCGGTGCTGCCCGGAATGGCCGCACCGTCCATCACGTACAGGCCGGGATGGCCGTGCACGCGACCGTTGCCGTCGGTGGCCCGGCCGAGCACCGCACCGCCCAGCGGGTGCGCGGTGAACAGCGCGTTCGCGTCGTAGCCCAGTGCGCCGTATTCGACCAGCGCATTGGAACGTTCGGCGATCCGGTGATCGACCGCGCGGGCGGCCGCCACGATATCGTCGCGGTTCTTCGTCGACCAGGACAGCCCGACCGAATTGCGGGCGCGGTCGTAGCCGAAGCGCGCACGGGCCGGATCGAGCACCATGCCCAGTGAGGCGAGTGCACCGGTCTCGAACGGAATGCCTGGGATGTACCAACTTTCCAGGGTGAGCGGCACCGCGGATTCGTCGAGGATCCGGCTCACACTCGGCACGCCCTGGCCGAAACCGGCCAGCTGGCTGGCGCCGCGGGCCAGCACCACATCACCGTTTGTGCCCCAGCCGTCGCCGATGTGCTCGTTGAGGTTCGGCAGTGCGCCGGTGGCCTGGGCCCGCACCAGCAGCTCGGAGGTGCCGACCGAACCCGCGCCGAGGAACAGGCGGTCGCAGGTGAGGGTGCGGGTGCAGATCACCTCGCCGGTGGGCGAAAGTTTGGTGACGGTCACCACATAGCGGCCGCCGGATTCCTGCGCGATGGTGTCGACGCGGTGACCCGGATAGATCGCGGATCTGCCGGTGTCCTGGGCGTAGCGCAGGTAGTTCTGGTTGAGGTCGAATTTCGCGCCGTTGGAGTTGCCGAGAGTGCTGCGCGCGACCGTCGCGGAAGGTCTCGAGGTGCCCGCGATTTCGCCGCGCAGCACATCCCAGTTGAAGATCGAGTCATTGGCCAGGGGCTCGTAGCCCGCCCGGCGCACCTGCTCGTCCCAGGCCCGGGAATGCGCGAACGGCGACGCGGCGTACAGATCCGCCGGAATCGTACTGAGCCGCAACATCTCCCGCACCCGCGGGTAGTAGACGCTTTCCATTTCGCCGTAGTCGACGGTGCCGCCGAAGACGTGATCGAAGAAGCGGCGTTCGGGCGCGATCATCGCACCGCTGAAGATCACCGAGCCGCCGCCGACCGCGGCCGCCCGCCACACGTCGATGCCCGGATACTCGGTGCAGTCGAGCACGCCGCCAAAGCTGGCGAAACGCATCGGCACCTTGGTGACGCCGGTGAAGCTGGTGCGATGCCAGAAGCCGCGGCCGTCGGGCAGATCGTCACCGGTGAAGATCTCCCGCCAGGGGTCGTTCGGCCAGCGCGAACCGCGCTCCAGCACAGTGTTGGCGATACCGGCCTCGGCCAGGCGCAGCGCGGTGACCGCGGCGCCGAAGCCGGAGCCGATCACGATCGCGGGCGAATGCTCGGGCGGATCGGGAAGTGGCGCAAAGATTTCCGGCACCCACATGCGGAAAAGGTTGTCCCAGATCGGATCTGCGGCGCCAGATGGGCCCGCGCCCGATACGTTACCCGCGAAACCCAGCATCGCGGCCGTACCGGCTGCCTTGAAAAAGGCACGTCTATGCACCCGGCCACCTCCCTCATCACGCATGGCCGAGCGCAGACTACCGGGATTCCGGTGTGCTGAACAGTCTTGGCGAAGGAATGCCAGCGATCTTGGTCGGCGGCTTCAGTCGGCGAACGGCGCCCTATCCGGTTTGCAGGTCGCGCCGGGTGCCGGGAGCTGTAGGTCGACCAGGTAATGCTCCTGGAGACGGTCCGCGCACTCGCTCACCACCTCATGGCCATAGCCGCCCTCTATGACCACCAGCCTGGCGTTGACCAACTCCTGCTGGGCCCGGCGCGCGGCCGTCAGCGGGGTCACCGGATCGAAGCGATTGTTGAACAGCAGGGCGGGCTTGTCCGAGCGCAGGATCCACGGCCCGGTGATGCGCTGCGGATACCCCGTGGCCGGTGCGGGCCAGGCCCCGCAGGCCTGTCGCAGGTACAGCCACATGGCACCGTAGTGCGGTGCGGCGTTCGCGAATTCGGTTGCCAGCGTTGGCCATTGCTCCGGTTCGCGACCGAAGCTGTTGTCCGCGCAAGTGATTGCGGTGTACGCGTCGAGAAAGTCGTCGGTGAAACCGCCAGCGGCCAGAATCTGTTGTACGACATCGGGATTGCCAGCCGGGCCGCGCTCCAGTTCGGTGAGCAGCTCGGCCAGCGCGGGCCAGCCCGCTTTCGGGTCGTAGAGCATGGTGGCGTGGGCGGGCAGCACCTCGGTCGAGGTCACCGCGCGGGCGCGCTCACCCTGTCCGACCTCGATGGGACCCTGACGCAGCCGGTCGAGCACGGCGTCGTTGCGGGCGCGCAATGCGGCGGCGTCGGTCTTGGCCGGGCCCGCGAACGCGCAATGTGATTGTCCCGCTTCGGCACACAGCCGCAGGAACTCCGTCAGCACCTCCTCGGTGCCCGCGGCGGAGTCGGCGATCTGGGCGCGCGAATCGTTGGTGTAGGCATCCGGGTCGATCATCGAACCGAGGTTCAGTGCGCGGACCCGGTCGCCGAAGAGCGCGCCGTACACCTCGCCCAGATAACTCGCGTAGGACCCGCCCTCATAGGTCATGGTGGTATCGCCCACCGCGCGGCGCAGCAGGTCCAGATCGCGGGCGGCATCGACGGTGGTCAGATGCGGCAGCAACTCCGGGCTATTGGCGGCGCATCCGGCAGCCAGCTCACGGGCCTTGCGCGCGGCCGCGCTCTCCTGCTCGGCATCCGTCGGCGGCAGCAGGAGCCCCGACCAGAACCGGTGCTGCTCTTCGGAATTCGGGAAGCAGCGCACCTGCCCGCTGCGGCCGATGCCGCGCTGGTCGAAGGTGATCACATCGAATCGGCGGGCCACCTCACCGGGAAACAGCTCGCCGTGGCTCGCCCATCTGAAGCCCGAGCCGCCGGGCCCGCCGACCGCGGTGAACAGGGTGCCGATGCGCCGATCCTTATCGGAGGCGGGCTGTTTGATGATCGCGAGCGACAGTGTCGGGCCGCTCGGTTGCGCGTAGTCGATCGGGACCGCCGCCGTGGCGCACTGATACCTGCTCAACGCGGGCTCGGCGCATTGCGCCCAATCGAGTTTCGGAGTCGGCGCCGCATCGGCCTGCGCGACCAGTTCGGCGATCTGCGACACCGCCTCGCTCTGCCGGATGCACGCGACCAATGACGGCGCCAATGCGATCAACGCCAACCCGACGATCTTCCACCCGCGCATACCGATCATCCTGCGTTGCGAACCCGGCCCGCGTCGTCCTCCTTTGGGACCAATCCCGCTCCGCCACAAGTGCGACCGCACTGCGCTAGGCCATCAGCAAACGGACGACGGCGATGCTGCCGACCACGACGATCACCGCGCGCAAGACGTTCGGCGGCATCCGCCTGCCCATCTTCGCGCCCAACTGCCCGCCGATGATCGAGCCGACGGCGATCAGCGCGGCCGCCCGCCAGTCGACATGGGCGATCAGCGTGAAGATCACCGCGGAGACCGCGTTCACCAGCAGACCGAGCACATTCTTGACCCCGTTCAGGCGCTGGATGTCCTCGTGCACGAACACCCCGAGCAGCCCGATCAACAGCACGCCCTGCGCCGCGCCGAAATACCCGCCGTAGATGCCGCACGCGAAGATCGCGAGGAACAGGATCAGACCGCCGTGTTCGGGCTCCGGGCCGGTATCGGCCGCGCGGCGCTGCTTCACCCAGTGCGCCAATCGCGGCTGGACCACGACCAGGATCAGCGCCGCGATGATCAGCACCGGCACGATCGCCTTGAAGGCCGACGCCGGGAGCGTGAGCAGCAGGATCGCGCCGGTGGTGCCGCCGAGCAGTGACGCGGTGCCGAGCCGGACCAGACGGGCGCGCTGTCCTACGAGTTCGCGCCGGTAGCCGTGCGCGCCGCTGATCCCGCCGGGGACCAGGCCGATCGTGTTCGAGACGTTCGCCGTCACGGGCGGAATCCCGAAGGCGAGCAGCACCGGGAAGGTGATCAGGGTGCCCGATCCCACGATGGTGTTGATGCCGCCCGCCGCGATGCCCGCGGCGAGGACGGCGAGTTGTTCCAACCAAGTCATCCGAACTACCTCTTACGTCCCGTCGGAGCCGTCACATAACGGGATCCGTACAAGCGTCCACCAGCCGGTCGGAACGCTAATCGTTAGGTCGGATGACCGGACGATGGGGACCGGGCTTTCGGCGGTGCGTCGTGGCACGGTAAACTCGCCGGCATTATGCAGCGGGCACTTCTTCTCGGCCGCCGCGACGGGGTCTGATCGGACCGGCCTCCCGTCGCGGGGTTCTGCCGCGCTGGTCGACCCGATAACTGGGATCCACCACACCCTGGAGAAAATCGCATGTCCCCTGCTGACGCCTTCGTATCCGGCTCGCGCACCATCACGGCTCCGAGCAAGCCCGCTCACGCGGACCAGCCCGCCTGGAACCGGCAGCTGAACTCCTCCATGCCGACCTTCCGGTACCGGCCCTTCGCCGACGAGGTCGAGCCGATCACACTGCCCGACCGCACCTGGCCGGACAAGATCATCGACCGCGCCCCCGGCTGGTGCGCCGTCGACCTGCGCGACGGCAACCAGGCCCTGATCGATCCGATGAGCCCGGCCCGCAAGCGCCGCATGTTCGACCTGCTGGTGCGGATGGGTTACAAGGAGATCGAGGTCGGCTTCCCGTCGGCCAGCCAGACCGATTTCGACTTCGTCCGCGAGATCATCGAGGACGGGGCCATTCCCGACAATGTCACCATCCAGGTGCTGACCCAGTGTCGCGCCGAACTGATCGAGCGCACCTTCGAGGCGTGCGCCGGTGCGGCCAATGTGATCGTCCACTTCTACAACTCGACCTCGGTCTTGCAGCGGCGTGTGGTGTTCCGCGCGGACCAGGCGGCGGTGAAGAAGATCGCGACCGATGCCGCGAAGCTGTGCCTGGAGGTCGAGAAGCGCTACCCGGACACCAACTGGCGCTACGAGTACAGCCCGGAGTCCTACACCGGCACCGAGCTGTCCTACGCCAAGGAGGTCTGCGACGCGGTCACCGAGATCATCGCGCCGACCCCGGATAGGCCGATGATCATCAACCTGCCCGCGACCGTCGAGATGGCGACCCCGAACGTCTACGCCGATTCGATCGAATGGATGAGCCGCAACCTGGCCCGCCGCGATTCGATCGTGCTGTCGCTGCACCCGCACAACGACCGTGGCACCGCGGTGGCCGCCGCCGAACTGGGTTACCAGGCCGGTGCGGATCGCATCGAGGGCTGCCTGTTCGGCAACGGTGAGCGCACCGGCAATGTCTGCCTGGTAACGCTGGGGATGAATCTGTTCTCCCGCGGCGTGGATCCGCAGATCAACTTCTCCGATATCGATGAGATCCGTCGGACCGTCGAATACTGCAACCAGCTGCCGGTGCACGAGCGCCACCCCTACGGCGGCGATCTGGTCTACACCGCGTTCTCCGGTTCGCACCAGGACGCGATCAACAAGGGTCTGGACGCGATGAAGGCCGCCGCGGACGCCGCCGGCGCCGATGTCGACGACATCGTCTGGGAGGTGCCGTACCTGCCGATCGACCCGAAGGATGTGGGCCGCACCTACGAGGCCGTCATCCGGGTCAACTCGCAGTCCGGCAAGGGCGGCGTCGCCTACATCATGAAGACCGACCACGGGCTGGTGCTGCCGCGGCGGCTGCAGATCGAGTTCTCCCAGGCGATTCAGAAGATCACCGACGGCGAGGGCGGCGAGGTCTCGCCCAAGGAGATGTGGGATGTCTTCGCCGAGGAGTACCTGAGCCCGATCCGCCCGCTGGAGCGGATGCGCCAGAAGGTGACCGCCTCGGAGACCGACGGGGGTGTGGACTCGATCACCGCCGTGGTGAAGGTCGACGGCGTCGAGCAGGAGGTCACCGGCGCGGGCAATGGGCCGCTCGCCGCCTTCGTCGACGCGATCGCGACGGTCGGATTCGATGTGCGGGTGCTGGATTACTCCGAGCACGCGATGTCCGCGGGTGACGACGCACAGGCCGCGGCGTACGTGGAGTGCGCGATCGGGGACAAGGTCGTGTGGGGCGTCGGCATCGCCACGTCCATTACGACCGCATCGCTGCGCGCCGTCGTCTCGGCGGTGAACCGGGCGCACTGAGCCGGGCCGCCGCCCCAGGCGCTGGCCCCGGAGGCTCGCAGTATCAAGATCAGGTGGCACTGGTGGCGGGGGCTTCTCGGGCGATGCCGCCATAAATGCCACCTGATCTTGATCCTGAGTTCGCGCGCGGGGGCGGCGGGCGGTCCGGCGGATCGCGGGGTTTGGGCGCAGAGCGGGGAGTACGGTGGGGATCGGGTACCCGTTGGTGGCAATTTTGTTGCTGATTCGGGTGCCCGGCTCTCGATTTTGCTGTAGGACAGTGTTTTCGAGTTGTCCGTAAGCTGGGGCTGGTCGCGGCGTGTACTCGGCGCGTTGGCCGTGTATAGCACGGGGCGAGGCAAAGTACCTCGTGCTAGCGTTGATTCGCATTCAAGCGCCGAGCTCTCTGCTCGAATTCCCGAGCAGATGGGGGAACTGTGACAACTAACGACCACAATCCGACTTCTCCGCCCTGGCTGCAGAGTCATTCGGTGGATACGGCCGAGGTCACCACCGACTCCTCGGGTCAGCACGCGGCGCAGGACGAGGCGGCCGAATCCGCACCCGTCGACGCGGCGGCCGAGTACGAAGGCGAGCAGGCCGCCGACGCCGCGGAACAGCCGGAGGGCGAGCAGCCCGACGAGCCCGCATCGCCGGAACCCGCGCAGTTCGCCGGATTCCCGGCGGGGCCGATAGACCCGACCACCGCCTATCCGCAGGCCGGGATGCCACAGCAGCAGTACGGACCGCCCGACGGTTTCGCGCCGCCCGGTGCGCCGGGGCCTTACAGCACTGGCCAATTCGCGCAGCCGTATCAGCCGGGGCCGGTCGGTCCCGGGCAGAGCGGTAACCATCCGGTGCAGCCCGCGCCCGAGCAGTCCTATGGCGAGTTCCGGCAGGAGATCGGGCCCGATGGTCTGGTCCGGCGGGTATCGCCGGACGGTCAGGGCGATCCGCAGAGCGGGCCGATCTACAGCTGGGCGCCGCCACCACCGCCGGTGCAGCCGCCGATGTACCAGCAGCCCCCCATGGGTCAGCCGCCGATGGGGCAACCGCCCATGGGTCAGCCGCCGCAGCTGCCCTATGCCGAACAGGGGCCACCGACCTACCCGGATCCGGGGCCGAACACCGGTCAGCTGCCGTATTTCGAGCAGGGTCCGCCGCCCGGATGGCAAGGGGGCCCGCCGAATCCGCATCAGCCACAGCAGCCGTTCCAGCCGCAGCATGTGCCGCAGCCGGGACAGCCCGGACATTCGGTCAACGATCTGAACCTGCTGAAGCGGGCCCGCAAGGCGCCGCGCAGTGGCTGGCGGCGGGCCGTGCACAAGGCCTCCGGCGGCATGATCAATCCGGGTGAGTCCGCGGCGGATGTCGTCTACCGCGACCTCGTCGACCGGGTGAATCAGCCGGTGCGCGGGGACTATCGGATCGCGATCCTCTCGCTCAAGGGCGGCGTCGGCAAGACGACGACCACCGTCGGACTGGGATCGACGTTCTCCTCGCTGCGCGGTGACCGGGTCATCGCGATCGATGCCAATCCCGACCTCGGCACACTGGCGCACCGGGTGCCGCGCCAGACCCGCTCCACCGTGCGCAATCTGCTCGAGGATTCGCATATCACCAGGTACTCCGATGTCCGGGCGCATACATCCCAGGCGCCGAGCCGACTGGAAGTGCTTGCCAGTGAACAGGATCCGGCGGTTTCCGAGGCCTTCAGCGAGGCCGACTACCGCCAGGCCATCGGCATCCTGCAGTCGTTCTACAACATCATCCTCACCGACTGCGGCACCGGACTGATGCATTCGGCCATGGCCGGTGTGCTGGATATGGCCAGCTCATTGGTGCTGGTGACCTCCCCCGCCATCGACGGCGCCCGCAGCGCCTCGGCCACCCTGGACTGGCTGGACCACCACGGCTACGGCAAGTTGGTCGAACGAACCGTGGTGGTGGTCAACGCCTCTCGGCGCGGCGCCTCCACCGTCGACCTGGATCAGCTCCGCAAGCTGTTCCTCGACCGCACCCGCGCGGTCCAGGTGGTCCCCTTCGACGACCACCTCGCCGAGGGCGCGGAAATCGACCTGGAACTGGTCAGCAAGCCGACCCGCCGCGCCCTGCTGGAACTGGCCGCTATGGTCGCCGACGACTTCGCCTACATCGGCTCCCAGCAATACCGCCCAGGCCCACCCCGCCACCACTAGCTCCGAAACCGTTGCGGCCCGGCACTTCACCAACGCCGGGCCGCACTCGCTTCGATCCTGGCGCGGGGAGTCCGAGCATCGCGCTACCTCGCATGGAGCACAGCTGACGTAGCCGATTGGTGTGCGGCAGACGGCTGCCGGCACCGACCGGGCCATAACGTCGCGGACGGCACATGGCCGCGGCTACTCGGCTGCTACCTGGTGGGCGGCGGTGCGGAAGGCGTCCAGGACGGTGGCGATGGCGGGGCGGGTTTCGGCGTGGGGGCGGGTGGCCAGTTCGTAGAGGCGGGCGGCGCGGACGCCGGTCAGGCGCAGGACCGCGAGGTCGGGGTGGGCTACGGCCCAGCGGGGCATGAGGGCTACGCCGTAATTCGCGGCCACCAGGGTTTCGATGACGCGGAAGTCGTTGAGGCGCTGGGCGATCCGGGGTTGGACGCCGGTCATCGTGGCAATGGAGCGCAGGACGTCGTCGACCGGGAAGCCGCCGCGGACGCTGAGCCAGGTTTCCTCGGCGAGTTCGGCCGGAGTCACCTCGGTGCGGCCCGCGAGCGGATGTGTCGGTGCGACAACGACATCGGTGGGTTCACGCATGACCACGGTGGTGCTGACCCGCGGACCCGAAATGCCGGGGGCGCGTTCGTCGCGGTGGGTGAGGACGATGTCGTAGTCGGCGAGCAGGCGCGGAACCTCGGTCGGCGGCAGGTCCACGTCGCTGGCGACGACCTCGACGCCGCTGTCGGCGAGCGCGGGCAGTACCCGCGGCAGCAGTAGCGCGGCGCCGGACGGGAACAGCGCGACCCGAACTCGTCCACGCGGCGAACCACGGTAGTGAGCCATCTCGGCCACCGCACGATCCAGGGCGGCGAGCACCTCATCGGCGCGCACCACCAGCGCCTGCCCCGCATCAGTGAGCCGAACTCGGCGACCGTCCGGTTCCAGCAGCGGCACCCCCGCCTCCTTGGCCAGCACCTTGAGCTGCTGCGATACCGCGGAAGGAGTCATCGAAAGAGCCTCGGCGACAGCGGCGATCGTCCCGCGATCGGCGAATTCACGCAGTACGCGCAGACGCTCGACCGCCATCGGCGGCCCGACCCGCACGTTCTCCGGCACTGCGGAAATCATTAAGCAATGCTACATCGATAGTCCATATTTATTCGATTGTCCTTATTGATTTCATTACCCACGATAAGAAGCGTGACCAATCGCGATCGCCTGCTCGGGCTTACCGTTGTCCTGCTCTGGGGGCTGAATTTCGTTGCCATCCGGGTGGGGCTGGACCACTTTCCGCCGTTCTTCTTCGCCGCGCTGCGCTTTGCGGTGATCGCGGTGCCGGTTGTGGCGTTCGTCCCGCGTCCGCGGGTGCCGCTGCGCTGGTTGCTGTTGTACGGAACCGGATTCGGGATCCTGCAATTCGCATTCCTGTTCACCGCGATGCGAGCCGGGATGCCGACCGGGTTGTCCTCGCTGGTGCTGCAGTCCTCCGCGCCGTTCACGGTCGTGCTGGGTGCGCTGTTGCTGCGGGAGCGGCTGCGGACGACCCAATTGCTCGGTATCGCCGTCGCGGTGGCGGGCATCGTGGTGATCGGCCTCGATCGGGCACAGCATGCCGCGCTGTTGCCGGTGCTGCTGACGCTGGCGGGCGGCCTCGGCTGGGCCTTCGGCAATATCGGCTCCCGATTGGCCACCGCGCCCGGCGGGGTCAATCCGCTGCACCTCACGCTGTGGATGACGGTCGTGCCGCCGATCCCCATGTTCGCGCTGTCCGGACTCATCGAAGGACCGACGACCGGCCTGCACGCACTGACCGACGTCACCTCCCCCGGCGGCTGGCACGCGCTGCTCGGCCTCGCCTACATCGTCGCGCTCGGCACCATCGCGGGTTCGGGTCTGTGGACCTACCTGATGAGCCGGTACCCGGCCAGCACGGTCGCACCCATGTCCCTGCTCGTCCCGGTGGTCGGCATCCTCGCCGCCTGGGCCGCATTCGGCGAGGACCCGACGCCGCTGTCACTGCTCGGCGGAGCCATCGTGATCGCCGGCGCATTCGCGGCGACGAAGGCGGGTCGCCGCGATGCGAATGCCACACCAGCGGAAGCGGTTTCGACCACTCACCCGGTGTCGCAGACATCGGATCCGACCCTCGGCGGGCAACCCCGATTGGTGGATGCCTGAGGCACCGGCGGGGCGCGACCGCGAATGACGCCGAGAAGGAGGCGGTTTCGACCACTCGGCCGACATCGGATCCGACCACCACCAACTGGTCGAGGTGTATGAACGCCGACAGAGTTGGTGCACGATCGAAGTTGTCCATTCCGGCCCCTGAGCCCCAGCGGGCAGGGTTCAGTGCACTCGACACAGCCTGCGACAACCCGCTCAGCCCTGTTGCGAGCGATTTACCTGCCCCTTCCGTCGGCGACCGTGACCATCGGCCACCGTGACGCCCCGACCTGCGAAGGTTGCGTACGACCCGGGTTCCAGGAAGTAGCTCGGACCGGTCGCACCGGCCGGTAATGTCTGGCCCGCTGTAAGCGCCGAACGGTCGAAGGCGATGCCGACCGTGGTGCGGCGGCTATCTGGGGCGGGTCGGGTCGTCCAGAGCAGTCGCTTTACAGTGTTTGCGGCGGTAGAGATCGGGATCCAAGGCTGGGCACAACGAAGCGCATGGCAGATCAAGAGTGGACCGTTTCGCGAAGAACAATGCTTCGCGGGGCGGTTGCGATGGGGGCAGCGACGGCGGGGGCACTAACGGCCGGTGCGCTGAGACCGGTGCCTGCCGCGGGCAGTCCGGGCGGCAGGCGGGTCGCGGTACTCGGCGGTGGGGTCGCGGGATTGACCGCGGCGCACGAGCTGGCCGAGCGTGGATTCCAGGTCACGGTGTACGAGAGACGCGCGCCCGGGGGCAAGGCACGCAGCGTTGCGGTGCCGGGCAGCGGGTCGGGCGGACGGCCGGAACTGCCCGGCGAGCACGGCTTCCGATTCTTTCCCGGCTTCTACCAACACATTCCGGATACGATGCGGCGAATTCCATTCGCGGGCAATCCGAATGGCGTCTGGGGCAATCTGATCGGCGTGCCGGAGGCACGTTTCGCCCGCCGCGACGGCGACGATTTCCGGCTTCCGCTCGGCCCGAAGGCGCGCACCAATTTCACCCCGGATTCGTTCCGCGAAACCATCGGCGCGACGATCTCGACGGCCCTGAAAATGTCCGCCAGCGAGGGCGCCTACTTCGCCGATCGACTGCTGGTATTCAACTCCAGTTGCGACGCCCGCCGGTTGGGGCAGTGGGAATACACCTCATGGCGCGACTTCGTCGGTGGCCACCAGCGCTCCCACGAATTCCGCGCACTGCTCTCGCGCACGCTGACCAGCATCATGGTGGCCGCGAAGGAGGATGTGGCCAGCGTCCGCACCATCGGCACCATGGGCGAACAGTTCCTGGGCAACCCCTTCGAGATCGGCAATGACGGCGCACTGGACCGGGTGCTGAACGGGCCGACCAATTCGGTGTGGATCGATCCGTGGGTGCAGCGGCTGCGCGAACTCGGCGTGCAATTCGCGCTCGGGGCCGAAGTGCGCGGGCTCGATGTGCGCGATCGACGGATCGCATCGGCGCGCATCGTCGATGCGAACGGCGCTGCGAGCATCGACGCCGACTATTTCGTGGTCGCGCTGCCCGCCGAGCAGGCCCGCGCGCTGTGGTCGCCCGACGTGCTCGCGGTGCGTCCCGAACTGGCCGCGATGGATCGGCTGTTCGTCGACTGGATGAACGGAATCCAGTTCTATCTGCGCAGGCCGATGGACATTTCGCGCGGCCACACCGCCTATATCGACGCGCCGTGGTCGCTCACCTCGATCAGCCAGAATCAGCTGTGGACGCGCAAACTCACCGAATTCGGCGACGGCACGGTGCAGGACTGTCTTTCGGTCGATATCTCGGACTGGAACACTCCAGGAATGCTCTACGGCAAGCCCGCCAAGGAGTGCACGCACGACGAAATCGCCCGCGAGGTGTGGGCACAGATAACCGCGCATCTCGATGACCGCGGTGACCTGCTGCGCGATGACGATCTGCACTCCTGGTTCCTCGATCCGGGCATCAGCTGGCAGGAGTCCCAGCGGCGCAACGCCAATGCCGACCCGCTGCTGATCAATACCGCCGGTTCGTGGGAGTGCCGACCGGAGACCCACGGCGCGCTCGAAAACCTGTTCCTGGCCGGCGATTACGTGCGCACCAATGTCGATCTCGCGACCATGGAGGGCGCCAACGAATCCGCGCGCGACGCGGTCAACGCCATCCTCGAGGTCTCGGGCTCGAATGCCGAGCGCTGCCGCAAGTTCACGCTCTACCGGGCCGCCGAGTTGGAACCCCTGCGCCGCATCGATGCCGACCGCTACGCCGCGGGCCAGCCGAACCTGTTCGACGTGCGACTGTGATCGATCTCCCCTCCCGGGGAACGTAATTCGATCGCCCGGGACACCGTGCCGGTGCTTTCATCGAAGTATGGGCGAAATCACGGGCACGAATGAGATCACTGATCCGGCTGACCTGCGACAGCTACTCGGGGACGTCATGCCGCGGGCCGCGACCAAGGAGCGCGTCGCACTGCATCCCCGGGATCGCGACTGGATCGCCGCCACCCCGTTCATCGCTCTGAGCACCAGCGATGCCGAGGGCAACTGCGATACCTCGCCGAAGGGCGATCCGGCCGGATTCGTGAAGGTGCTCGACGACACCACCATCGCCATCCCGGAACGCCCGGGCAACCGCAGGGCCGACGGCTACCTGAACATCCTCAGCAACCCGCACGTCGGCCTGCTGTTCATGATTCCGGGCCGCCGCGAGACACTGCGCATCAACGGCCGGGCCCGCCTGGTTCGCGATGCTCCGTATTTCGACGACATGGTGGTGCAGGGGCATCGCCCGATCCTGGCCATCGAGGTCGATATCGAGCAGATCTTCTTCCATTGCGCCAAGGCCTTCATCCGCAGTCACCTGTGGGAACCGGAGCAGTGGCCGGTCGACAATCTGCCCAGTCCCGCCCGCCTGGTCAAAGAGGTCCAGACCAATGTGACGGAGTCGGTGGAGGAGCTGGAGCGCTACTACTCGCCGGAGAATTACCGAGCCAAGCTGTACCGGGAGTGAGCACGGTCACTGCGGCCGAGCGGACGGGCCGCAGCGAGTGCGCCGGCGCGCAGAACACATAGACTCGCGGCGTGGCAGACATAACGGTGCGCGGGCGGCTCGCGCTGCGGGCGGCGGCGGCAGCGTCGTGGGCCTCGCAGAAGGCGGGTCGCGGCAAGGGATCGATGATCGGCGGGCTCATCGCGCTGCAGATCGATAAGACGATCATGGATCAGCTCGGCCGCGGACGGCGCACCGTGCTGGTGACCGGCACCAACGGCAAGTCGACCACCACCAGGATGACCACCGCCGCGTTGAGCACCCTCGGCAAGGTCGCGACGCAGGCGGACGGCGCGAATATGGACGCGGGCATCGTGGCCGCGCTGAGCGCGCACCGCGGGACGCCGCTGGCCGCGATCGAGGTCGACGAACTGCATCTGCCGCACGTCACCGATTCGCTGAACCCGTCGGTGGTGATCCTGCTCAACCTCAGCCGCGACCAGCTGGACCGGGTCGGCGAGATCAATATGATCGAGCGCAAACTGCGCGCGGGACTGGCGCGGCATCCGCAGACCGTGGTGATCGCCAACTGTGACGATGTGCTGGTGACCTCCATTGCCTACGACCATCCGAATGTCGTGTGGGTCGCGGCGGGCAGCGGCTGGTCCATGGATGCGACGAGCTGCCCGCGCAGCGGTGAGCCGATCGTGTGGGAGGGCGCGCACTGGCGCAGCACCGGCACGGATTTCGAACGGCCCGAACCGAATTGGTGGCTCGATGGCGATGAGCTGGTCGGACCCGATGGTGTCCGGTTGCCGCTGAAGCTGGCGTTGCCCGGACGGGCCAATAAGGGCAATGCCGCGCAGGCGGTCGCCGCGGCGGTCGCACTCGGCGCGGATCCGGGAGCGGCGGTGAGCGCGGCGGGTACGGTGCGCGAGATCGCGGGCCGCTACCGGACGGTGCAGGTCGGCGAGCACGCCGCCCGGCTGCTGCTGGCGAAGAATCCGGCGGGCTGGCAGGAGGCGCTGTCGATGATCGAGCCCGATTCGGCCGGTCTGGTGATCGCGGTCAATGGTCAGGTGCCCGACGGCGAGGATCTGTCCTGGCTGTGGGATGTGCGATTCGAGCATTTCGAGGGCGTGCAGGTGGTGGCCGCCGGCGAGCGGGCCACCGATCTCGCGGTGCGCCTCACCTATGCCGGAGTCGAGCACACCACGGTGCCGGATCCGTTGCGCGCCATCGCATCCTGTCCGGCCGGGCGGGTCGAGGTATTGGCGAACTACACCGCGTTCCGTGATCTCAACCGCGATCTGGAGGAACGAGACTAATGACAGCATCGAGTAGCGATTCGATAAGAGGTGGTGGCCGGGTGACGGGCGGGCCGGAATCGACCGTACGGATCGGCCTGGTGCTGCCCGATGTGATGGGCACCTACGGCGACGGCGGCAATGCGCTGGTGCTGCGGCAGCGACTGCGCATGCGCGGCCATGACGCCGAGATCGTCGAAATCACCCTGTCCGACCCGGTTCCCGAGTCGCTGGACATCTATACCCTTGGCGGAGCAGAGGATTCGGCGCAGCGGCTGGCCACCCGGCATCTGCAGCGCTATCCCGGTCTGCAGCGGGCCGCCGCGAAAGGCGCTCCGGTACTTGCCATCTGCGCCGCCATCCAGGTGCTCGGCCACTGGTACGAGACGTCCACCGGCGAGCGCGTCGACGGCGTCGGCCTCATCGATGTCACCACCTCCCCACAGGCCAAGCGCGCCATCGGCGAAGTGACGACCACCCCGATGCTGCCCGGCCTCACCGCCGCCCTCACCGGCTTCGAAAACCACCGCGGTGGAACCAAACTCGGCGGCGACGCCACCGGCCTCGCGCACGTCACCCGCGGCGTGGGCAACGGTGTCGGCGACGGCCTCGAGGGCGTCGTCCAAGGCTCGACCATCGGCACCTACATGCACGGCCCCGCCCTGGCCCGCAATCCGGAACTCGCCGACCTCCTGATCGCGCGGGTCCTCGGCGTAGATGAACTGCCCCCACTTCACCTTCCCGAGGTAGACCAACTCCGCCGAGAACGTCTGCGCGCCTGATCGCCGGGGGCAACGCGCCGCGCTTTTCGCCGGGACCCTCGGCGGAATACAGAGTGATGCGCGATACGCTTCTGCTATGGCGACGATCACATCAACGGAATCGGTACTGCTCGAGGGACAATCGGCACCGGCGGATCGTCGGACGTCCTTGGTCAGCCGGCTACGGGCATGGCGACCGCGCCCACTACATGCTTCGGCAGTCGTCACCGGCGTCGTCGCGCTCACGTCATTCGAGATGTCGTTTGCCGCGTTGCACGACCTGTCGGTGCGAAACCTGGTGGCGCCGGCGCTCGCGGCGAATGTGCCGATCGCCATCGACGGACTGGTCATCGGTTCGATCATCGCCACCGCTACCTTCAAGAGGCGAAGTTCGGCCTGGTGGTACGCCACGGCGCTGTTCGTCTTCTGGACCCTGGTGTCGGTGGCCGGAAATATCGAGTACGCGCGCGAAATCGGGGGCAGCCCCGTGTCTTTGTCGCTGTACGCGGGTATGCCATTGACGATGCTGTTCGCGGTGCATCTCACCCTGATGCTGTTCGGGCGAGGACGCGAGCCCGCAGTCAACGCAGAACGCGCACCGGCAACGCAGGTGGTCCGCGCCCCGGCAATGCGGGAGGTTCACACCCCGGCAACGCAGGTGGTTCACGCACCGGCAACGCAGGAGAATCGCCCCCCAGCGGCAAAAGAGGATCGCGCCCCAGCGGCGCAGGCGGATTGGGCCCCAGCAACAGGGGAGAATCACGCCACAGCAATGCAGGAGAATCCCACCTCAGCGACACAGGCGGATCGCACCTCAGCGACACAGGAGGATCGCACCCCAGCGGCAAAGGCGGATCGCACCCCAGCGGCAAAGGCGGATCGCACCCCAGTGGCAAAGGCGGACTGGACCCCGGCGGTGCCGGCGGATTGGCCCCCAGCGCTACCGACGGATTGGACACCAGCGCCACTGGCGGCTTGGACCCCAGCGCCGCAGGAGAATCGCACCCCGGCAAAGCAGGAAGATTGGGCCCCAGCGCCGCAGGAGGTGCACCGCCCAGCGCCGCAGGCGGATTGGGCCCCGGCGGCGAAGGACGATCGTCGCGTCCCGGCGGCGAAGGATGACCTCGACCCCGCGGCGAAGGACGATCTCGACCCCGCGGCGGAGGAGGATTGGGCTCCGGCGGCGGACGAGAATTGGGCTCCGGCGGCGGAGGACGATTGGGACTCCGCACTGTCATCCGAGCGCGTCGCGTCGAGGCTGATGCCCTCGATCCTGGAGAATACGAATCCGCTGCCCGCCCTTCCGAAACCGGTACTGGCCGGCGCACTGCCTGAGACCGGCCGCTCGACCTCGCCGCGGATCACTGCGACGTTCGCGACCACTGGCCTGAGCGGCCAGACAAAGATCAACCCCTTCTGACTCGAAACTGCTTCAGCCACATTCGGACACGTCGATGGAGTGAACAATGGCTTTTAGCGTTTGGCAAGACCAGGGCGTAGATCAATTCCGGGAGATCGCGGGTCGTCTCGCGTCGGTGATCCAGAGCGGCATCGATCGATCGGGCGCGTTGAACCAGTTCGCCGAATCGATCAGCAGCGGTGAAACATTCACCGAGCTGATGATCGAATACTCGTCCCGGTGGTTCACCGAAACCGGCGGACGCTCGATCTTGATCGGGCCGGAGTTGTTCTGGCTACTGTCCGAGCCCAGCCCGCGCCGAGTATCCGGCACCAGCCTGCGAGCAGCCCAGGATTCTTATATGGATACCGAGTTGACGGCCGGACAGCGGGCCCGGATTCTGCTGCTGATCTGTGTGTACGAGGCGCTGGCGCAGAACCAATGGGCACCGGAAGGCATAACGGAGCACATGATTACCAACGGCGTGGGCTAGGCACCCGATCCGCTCGGCGCGGCGCAGGACCGCGCGCACCCACGGTGCGCGCGGTCAGCGGGAATCGGCGGTGGCGCAGAGTTCGTGGACCAGCGGACGGGTGCCAGAGGGCGATGATGCGGTCGAAGCCGGCGCGGCCGACTCGGGGACGGTCCAGGGTGGCGCCCGCGGGGTTCCATGATCAGTCGCCGCTTGACGGCCTCGGCACCTCTACCGGTGCCACGTCGACGGATACGGTGATGGAGCTCTCCTTGGCATCGGTGTAAATGATCCCACGCAGCGGCGGCACGTCGGCGTAATCGCGACCCCAGGCGACGGTTACGTACCGTTCGTCGGCGAACTGGTCGTTGGTCGGGTCGAAGCCGATCCAGTGACCGGTCCGGTCGTGCGCGGTATCGCCGGGCAGCCACACCGCCGACCAGGCGTGCGTCGCGTCCGCGCCGACCAGGCGTTCCTTACCGGGCGGCGGATCGGTTGCCAGATAACCGGATACATAACGCGCGGCCAGACCGTGTGAGCGCAGACAGGCGGCACCGATTCTGGCGAAGTCCTGGCATACGCCCTCGCGGGCCGCGAAAACATCGGCGACCCTGGTGGATACGGTCGTCGAGCCCGACTTGTAGGTGAAGTCGTCGTGGATGCGGGTATTGAGTTCGGTCACCGCTGCCAGCAATGGCCTGCCGGGGGTGAAGGATTCGGCGGCGTACGCGCAGATCTCGGGGGTGATTTCGGGCGGATGCAGGTCGAGGATGAACTCGACCGCCAGTGGGCCGTTGGCAGTGCTCGGACGCGCCTGTTCCCACGGCTTGCCGGTCGCGCTTATCGCGGTGCTGTCCAGTGCTTGCACCTCGACCATGGATTCACCGGTGACCACCAGCTTCGTATGTTCGGCCGTGACATGGAAATACGAGGTGGTGTTGCCGTACACGTCGGTGCCGATCGATCGGTCCGATGGCATCGGATCGATGTGGATCTCATGCGAAAGCAGGCGCTGCCCCGGAAACTCCCGCGGCGTCAGATACGCACGACCATAGGAGCTGGTGACCTCGTCGGAATATTTGTATATGGTGCGGTGCTCGACCCGATAGCGTCGGGCGGCATTGTTGTGCGCGATCATCCAACGACCCTCGTACTACCCCACAGCGGCTGAATACCAACCGGCAGTGCCAGTTTCGTCGTCTCGAACGAGTCGGAGACCTTGCGCAACCGCAAGTGCACACCCTCCAGCAGCTCGGCCAGTTCGGTACGCCGGCCCTCGGCGTCGGTGACATCCAGATCGGCCGGATCGACGCGGCGCAGCATGCGCTGTGCGTCGGCCAGCAACCGTTGCGGGCGCGAGGATCCCGACGCGCCGGGCAGCGCCTGGAAGTCGGCATCGAGCCGATCCAGCTGATAGGCGAGCGAGCGCGGGTTGCTCGCATCGAACAGCAGCAGGCCGGCGACGGCCGATACCCGCACCGAATCCCGGTGCCGCCGACGGTAACTCACCGACGACTCGGTGGCCTCGAGCACCGTCTCGGTCACCACACGCTCGGCCGCCGCCGGATAGGACTGCGTCAGCGCGGCCGCCAGCAACGCGGTCAGCGACAGCCCCCGTTCGATGCGCTTGCCGATATCCATGACGTACCAACCGGTATCGCGCACCAGCGATTCGGCGCCGATTCCGGACAGCGATAGCAGCGCGGCCAATGACAGCGAATGCACCGCCGACAACGCCGACTCCTGATCGTCTCCGGTGAACCGATATTCGGCCAGCGCCCGTTCCACCGCACCCAGAATCATCCAGGTATCCACCGACAACTGATCCCGCACCGCCCGCGCCGCCGACCCGTACCGATTGATCGCGAAGGCCATCGACCCCGGCATATCCCGATCAACCGTCAAGGCCACCAGATAGTCATGCCCTTCTCGCCCCACCTCCGGCACCACGGCCCGCTCACCAGTGGATTCCTGCTGCGCATCCGCCTCGGCAGCATCAGTATTCGGTCCAACCGAAGCTCCAGCACCAGAGCTCTCGAGCCCGTCCGCAGAGGATTCCGATCCAGGGCCGGGGTGGGGCCCCGCCGCCGGCGATCGCGACACATGCGACGACTCCGGCCCGCGCGCCGTGGGGCGGGATTCGGATGAACGTGATTGCCGTGGAGCCGAACTCGTCTCCGGTCCCGGCTCGACTGAATCCGCAGAGCCCGAGGGCCGCGCCGCTTGCGACGCACTCGATGACTCCGGCCCACTTGTGGTTGCGTCCGATTCGGCTGCAGCTGGTTGCCGCGAAGCGGAACTCGCTCCCGAACCGGGCTCGACCGAGCCCGACGCCGCTTCGGACGCACTCGGTCCCTGCGCCGCCGACTGCGACTGCGTTTGCGATGTGGGAGCTTGCGAACCCGTTGCCATAACGCTGGGACCGGGCCCCGCCGCCTGCGACTGCGCTTGTGACTGCGCCGCACCCGAACTCGCGACTCTCGCCTCAGAACTCGGCTCGACCTTGACTAGAACTCCGGCACCGTGCACGCCGCCCGGCCGCACGCTCAGCGGCGCCGACGTACCGGTGGTGTGGGCCAGGGCGGCCATGAGCGCGGGAAGGGCGTCGGCGCCTTCCAGCCATGGGCGGTAGCGGTAGTCCTGGTATTGGGCGTGGGTCGCGATCAGTAGGCGCACAACGGCTTCGGCGCGCTCGCCGTAGCGGCCCATCCAGAACAGGTCGTTGAGCACGCGGGGCGAGCTGACCGGTTCGAGTGCGGGGGCGCGGCGTTCGAGTTCCTCGTGCGCGGGTTCGGTAATGGCGGCGACGGCGGTGGGTGCCGCGCGGACCCAAATGTCCTTGGCGGCAACCTTGATGACCACCCGTTGGGGCCGCAGCCGTTGCCGCAGCTGGCCGAGGCCGCCCTCCATCGCGGTATAGCCGCCGCGCCGGGCCATCGAGAACAGCCGCATGCCGATCGGCGCAGAGGCCAGGCCGCCATACCCCTGGACCGCGGGTGCGACCGAGAACTGCGCGGGCTCCTGGCCGGCCCACTGCCAGCCGCTGGCCTCGATCCGCGCGGCGAGTTCGGCGCGTTGCGCGCTCGACAGCTCGGGCCCGAACAGCGTCGAGCCGTCGACCGCCGAACGGATGATCAGCCGTTCCAGATTGGCGATCAGATGCGACCGTTCGCTGTCGTGGCCGCCCCAATACGTCGGCGCACTCTCGAGCGCCAACTCCTCCCCGAGCAGGGCCCGCGAGATCCGCGGCAGGAATCCGGCCAGCGCCGGATTCTCCAGCAGCCCACTGCCGAGCGTATTCACCACCGTCACCGCACCGCGGCGCAGCACCTCCACCAGCCCGACCACCCCGAGCCGCGAATCCGGCCGCAGGTCGAGCGGATCGGAGAATTCGGCGTCCACCCGGCGCAGCACCACATCGACCCGCTTCAACGTGCCGAGCGAGCGCATCCACAGCGCACCGTCGCGCACCACCAGATCCGCGCTCTCCACCAGCGGAAAACCCAGCGTCGAGGCGAGATAGGCCTGATCGAAGGAGGTTTCGGAATGCACACCGGGGCTCAGCACCACCACGACCGGATCATTGTCGTCGGCCATCGGCGCGGATTCGATGAGCATCAATCGCATGGCCCTGGCGAACGGCGCCAACGGCCGCGGATTGGAGCGCTCGAAGGCCTCCGGAATCGCCGTCGACACCACCCGGCGGTCGGCCAGCGCATAGCCCGCGCCCGAGGGCGCCTGTGCCCAGTCGGCGATCACCCGGAACTGTCCGTCGCTCCACCGGCTCAGATCGCAGGCGTGCAGGAACAGCTGATGCCGTCCGGGAATCGTGATGCCGTGCGCGGCACGCACATATCCCCTGTTGCCGAATACCAGTTCCGGCGGCAGCAGGCCGGTGGTGATGGTGCGGCGCGCGCCGTAGATATCGGTGAGCACCTCGTCGAGCACCCGCGAACGCTGCACCAACCCGGCCTCCAGCCGGGTCCAGTCGTCCGCGGAGATCAGCAGCGGAATGGGATCGAGCCGCCAGGCCGTCGGCACGGCCGGTTCGCCCGCCGCGCCGACCTCGGTGTAGTAGATGCCGTCGTCGTCGATCAGCCGGCGCACCCGGCTGTCCAGCCGCCCGAGCCCGCTCGTGCCCAATTCGACGAAATCGGATGAGAGCTCCGACCACATATGCCGCACGCCGCCGTCGGGATCGATCAGTTCGTCGTAGTAGCCGCCCATCGGCCGACCGCATTCGTCATAGGCCGCGCTATCGGCGCCCTGGGCGCGGTATCTGGCAACCTGTTCGGCGATCTGCTCGCGCACGTCGAATCGTCCGGCGTTCAGCGGCGTCGACTCGCCCTGCGCGCCGGATTCCCGGGCGCCCGAGCCGCGCGCTTCGTCGCGCATAGTCACCGCGCCGACCTCGCTTCCCCTGCCAGACGTTGTCCAGTGCGCCGCGGACGCATGTCCGACCTCGCCTTACCGATCGCTGACCAGTCCCCACACCGTGCGCGCACGGCGCGGATCGAGGATGCCCGGCGCGCCGATGTCGGTGGACTGTGCTGCCATCTTCGCACGTAGTAACCCCGGAGCGACCCGAGCCGTGCCGCCGACCCGATGCCGTCGCGCGACACGCCCCCGACCTCCCACCGCCCCGCGCGCATGGGTGATATGACCGATCGACGAACCGATCTCGTCTGGAGGTCATATGCGCGCGCCGACCTGTCTGTCCTGCGAATCCGCCATCGACCACTGCCACGGCACCCTCATCGTGCACCTCGGCCGTCCCACCGAATGCACCGATGCGGACTGCATCGATTTCGACCACGCCCGGCACGACTTCGTCGTCGATTGCGCCGACCTTGCCGGGGGCTGCGCCTGCACCTCGGATATCACGCGCGTCGCCTGAAACCGCACCCGGCTGCGCCGGACTTGCCGCGATCGCGTCCCCGTACGCTGGGCTGGTGAGTTACGACCACGTCTTGTTGCCGTCCGGTGTCGCCACGACAATCGCGCAGGTCGACGCGTATCTGGCCACCCAGCAGGGTAGACCCGAGACGGACGAGGTCGCGGCGATGGCGGCGGAGCTGAACCGACGCAATGACGAGCTGCCCGAGCAGGACGGTTTCCTCAGCTCGACTCCGGTCGGCGGCGCGGCGACCGGTGCGGTGCTGCTCGTCCCGTGCCCGTACTACGCGATCGGTTTCGTCCGGCATCTGCTGTTCGAGCTCGCGACGCCATTGAACTACGCCGTCTACGATCCGCAGCTGGCCTGGTTGATCGACCCGGCCGGACATGTGCCCGCGCTGGTCACCCACGGCGGTGCGGGTGAATTCCCGTATGTGACGAAGGCACTCG
The DNA here is from genome assembly GCF_048910785.1 of Nocardia nepalensis. NCBI lineage: Bacteria > Bacillati > Actinomycetota > Actinomycetes > Mycobacteriales > Nocardiaceae > Nocardia > Nocardia nepalensis. The sequence continues at coordinate 593,340 of NZ_JBKBET010000038.1, forward strand.
CCGACCAGTGGGTTTTCGAGCTGACCCCGCCGAATCCGTATCTGGTCGTGGAGCGCGATGAACAGGTCTACATCCAGACCTACCGCGACAAGTCCGGGACGTTCACCGTCGAATATCGAGATGGCGCCCCGGACAAGCACTTCGGCATCACCGTCACCGACCCGCAAACCGTCGCGGATCTGATCTGGGATTGGGCCATCGATGACCGAACCCGCCTGCAAACCCTGCCGTGGAGCCGAATCACCGTGTGACGGTTACTGATTCTGCACGGCCAGTCGACCGGCGAGGGCGATGAAGGACGCTCCGAAGATCCGGCGCATCCACGTGACCACCGCGGGTCGCGATATCACGTGGTTGCGCACGGCGGCCGCGCAAGCGCCGTACACGGCGAACACCACGAAGGTGGCGAGCATGAACAGCCCGCTCAGTTCGAGCATGCGCGCCAGTGCATTCGGCGCACTGGTGGGCACGAACTGGGGCAGGAACGCGAAGAAGAAGATCGTCAGCTTGGGGTTGAGGATATTGAGCAGGATCGCCGAGGTGATGACCTGTCGCGCCGACGGCGCACCGCGCGTTGCGGTGTCCTGCTCCGGCACGGCCAGCGCGCCCTTGTCCCGGAACGTATTCCACGCCATGTACAGCAGGTAGGCGACACCGAGGTACTTCAGCGTCTGGAAGGCGACGGCACTCGCGTTGAGCAGTGCGGCCAGTCCGGTCACGGCCGCGATCATGTGCGGAATGATGCCGAGCGTGCAGCCGAAGGCCGCGATAACGCTGGCCCTTGTCCCCCGGGAGAGTCCGGCCGCCAGCGTGAACAGCACGCCGGTTCCGGGTGTGGCGACGATGACGAGCGTGGTCAGCAAGAACTCGATGCTCATCCCCGACACAGTAACCCGTGTACCGCCGGACGCAACCCCCGATTTACAGTGCGCGCCGACCCGATAGCGCGCGGCCGAGGGTGAGCTCGTCGGCGAACTCGAGATCGCCGCCCATCGGCAGGCCGGAAGCCAATCGCGTCACCGACAGACCGGGAAAATCGCGCAGCATCCGCACCAGGTAGGTGGCCGTCGCCTCACCCTCGGTATTCGGGTCGGTCGCGATGATCACCTCGCTGACATCGACGCCGTCCTCCTGATTGCCGATGCGCGCCAACAACTCTCGAATGCGCAGCTGGTCGGGTCCGATGCCGCTGAGCGGATCGAGCGCGCCGCCGAGCACGTGATAGCGGCCGCGGAATTCGCGGGTGCGCTCGATGGCCTGCACATCCTTCGGTTCCTCGACCACGCAGATCATGGTGCGGTCGCGGCGCGGATCCGAACAGATGCGGCACATTTCGTTATCCGAGACCGTGCCGCAGACAATGCAGAACTGCACACCGTCGCGCACCTTCTGCAAAGCGGCCTGCAGCCGGTCGATTTCGGGCGGCTCCACCTGGAGCAGATGAAATGCGATGCGCTGCGCGCTCTTCGGACCGACGCCGGGGAGTTTGCCCAACTCGTCGATCAGATCCTGGACCGGGCCCTCGTACAAAGACGTCCTCGGATCAGAAGTCGGGCAGACCCGGCAGCGATCCGCCACCGGCCAGCGGACCGAGCCGTTCGGCGGCCAGCTGCTGCGCATTGGACATGGCGTCGTTGACCGCGCCGATCACCAGATCCTGCAGGCCCTCGACATCATCGGGATCGACGATCTTCGGGTCGATGACCAGCGCGACGATCTGACCGGTCGCCTTGAGCGTGACCTTGACCAGGCCGCCACCGGCCTGCCCCTCGACCTCGGTCGCCGCGATCTCGGCCTGCGCCTGCATCACCGCCTGCTGCATCTGCTGCGCCTGGGCGAGTAACTGCTGCATATCGAACTGACCACCGGGCTGCACGGCTTGTCCTCTCTGCGGAAAGTGTCGTCCTCCAGCGTAGTGGGCACGGCAACAGGCACGTTCGCAGCCCCGAGCAGCCAGATAACAGTTCGACTTTTGACTAAATGTCGGCCAAGGCACCGTCATAAGATCGATGCAGGGTCGGGGACCCGGTGTGGTGAGTTCTGGAGACAGCAATGCGCGCAAACCGAGTTCTTTTCATGAGCACCGTGGTGCTCTCCTTGGGATTTCCCAGTCTGTTCCTCGGGGCCGCGGGTCCCGCCGCCGCCGATTCCGGCATCGTCGACTCCGATGTTGTCGACTCCGAGGTTGTCGAAGCGGCCGCAGACTATGGCGGGGGGTGCGTCCTCTACCCCGACGACCCGGCCGCCACCATGGATTCGCTCCGATTCCGCTGCACCGCTGTGCAGCAGGACGCGATCTTCCGCGACGCCCCGCGCGGCGATGTACCGCGGGGAGTCACCAACGGCTGGGTGACTCGGCCGCCCATCATGGAGACGCTGGCCCCGGCCCTTTGGATCGGTAAGACCTTCTACACCGGCCCCGACGGCGGCTATCTGATGAACCGAATCACCGGTGCGGGCATAGAGGCATGGAAGGCCGATGTCTACAGCGCACCCGCCCTCTCGGATGGCGGGCCGACCTGGGCGTTGAACTACACCCCGTCCCCGACCCCACAGGTCTACGACGAGATCCGCGAGGTCACGCCCAATGTCTGGTTCGGCTACTCCTGGTGGCGCGGCTACTTCCAGACCACCCTGCTGCTGACCTTCGCGCTGACCTACTAGCCCGATTCCTTGACTCTCCCCGTACTGGAGGGTGTTCGCTGGAGACATGACAGCGACAGTCTCCATCGGGGAGTTCGCCAGACTGACCTATCTCAGCGTGAAAACGCTGCGGTACTACCACGAGGTCGAACTGCTCGAGCCCGTCGCGATCGACGCGGGATCCGGGTATCGGCGCTATTCGATCGATCAGGTCGCGCAGGCCCATCTCATCCGGCGACTGCGCGGGCTGGATATGCCGCTGCCCGAGATCAAGGCGGTGCTGGCCGCCTCGGATACCGAATCCCGGGATGCCGCATTGCGCGCGCACCTCGAGCGCATGGAAGCGGAGTTGCAGCGCACGCAGTCGGTGGTGGCATCGCTGCGGTCGCTGCTCACACCGGCCGCGCCGCTCACCGTCGAATACCGCTCGGTCGCGGCCTTTTCGGCGCTCGCGCGCGTCGATTCGGTGACCAGGGACGGCCTCGGCGAATGGTGCGCGGCCGCGTATCCGCTGCTACACGAGACGCTGGCCGCGACGAATATCGCGCCCGCCGGTGTCGGCGGCGCCACCTATTCGATGGAATTCTTCGAGAACGACGAAGGTGCGGTAGCAGCCTTCATTCCGATCCCGGCGGACGCCAGAATCGTTCTGCCGGATGAACTCTCGATCATCGAACTGCCCGCACGCCGCTTCGCGATCGCCGTGCACTGCGGGCCATTCGATGATTTCGACCGCACCTACGGCGCCCTCGGCAGCCACGTCGCCGAACACGACACCGCGCTGGCCGAACCGGTCCGGGAGCTGTACGTCCTGGGCCCCGGTGAAATCGACGACCCCGCCGCCTACCGCACCGAAGTCTGCTGGCCCATCGGTCGGCTCTGAAAGAGGAAGAACCACAATGACACTCACGATCGGGCACATCACTTTCGACTGCGCCGACGCCGCGGCGCTGGCCGGTTTCTGGTCCGAGCTGCTGGATCGGCCGCTGGACGCGAATGCGAGCCCGGAGTTCGCCACCGTCGGGATGGCCGAAGGGCTTTCGCCGGTGCTGATGTTCATCCGGGTGCCGGACAAGACGCCCGGCAAGAATGTGATCCATCTGGATCTGAAGGCCGAGGACTGGCGCGAGCAGATCGATCGCGCGATCAGCCTGGGGGCAAAGCACATCGGCGATTTCGACGAGTACGGCGTGCAGTGGGTGACGCTGGCCGATCCCGAGGGCAACCTGTTCGATATCGCGGCCAGCCGATCGTCGACTAACCCGCAGAACGAATGATCTCTTCGACATTGCGCTCAGCCAGCGCGCTGATCGTCAACGACGGGTTCGCTGTTCCGGTGCTGCCGGGCACAGCCGCCCCGTCCATCACATACAGGCCTCGATAACCACGCACCCGACCGTAGGGGTCTGTCGCGCGTCCGATCACCGCGCCGCCCAACGGATGTGGGGTGAACGAGGCGTCCGCCTCCCAGGGGGGTCGGTTGCCGGGCACGGCGTTCGGGATCGCCCGGTCGTTGACTTCCCGCGCTCGCGCGAGGTAGTCGGCAGCGCCGTTGTCCGGCCACTGCAGGCCGACGCGCCCGTCGGTCGGGTTGTAGACGAACCGGCCGCGGGTGTCGTCGAGCACCATGCCCAGTGATCCGAGAATGCCGATATCGAGAGCCGTCACGCCGGGGACGAACCAGCTCTCCAGCGATACGGGTGCGGCCGACTCGTCCAGAATCCGGCTCGCGGACGCCGTGCCCTGGGTTCCCACGCTGAACGAGTTGGCCGGCCGCGCCAAGGCGACATCGCCGTTACCGGCCCAGCCTTCGCCGATGTGCTCGTTCAGGTTCGGCAGCGCGCCGGTCGCCCGCGCGCGCACCAGCAGCTCGGAGGTGCCGACGGAGCCCGCGGCGAGGAACAGCATGTCGCAGGTCAGCGTCCGGGTACGGAGCACCTCGCCGGTAGGGGCGAGTTTGGTGACGGTGACGGCATAGCGACCCGACGCTCCCGGTTCCTCCGCGATGGCGTCCACGCGATGACCGGGATAAATCTGGGTACGGCCGGTGTCCTCGGCGTAGCGCAGGTAGTTCTGGTTCAGATCGAACTTCGCGCCGTTGGAATTGCCGAGGTTCGAACACCCTATCGTCGCCGACGGCAGCGATCGTCCGGCCAGCTCGTCACGGATGACGTTCCAATTCCAACTGCTGTCGACGGGCTGCGAGGCATACCCGGCCGCGCGGACCTGCTCGTCCCAGGCCCGCGAGTGCGCGAATGCCCAGGATTCATAGATGTCGTTCGGTATCGGGCTCAGCCGCAACATCTTTCGGACCCTGGGATAGTAGACCTCACGCATCTCGCGGTAGTCGACCACACCGCCGAACACATGGTCGAAGAACCGCTGCTCCGGCTCGATCATCACCCCGGTGAACACCACCGAGCCACCGCCCACACACGCACCGCGCCACACATCGATGCCCGGGTAACTGGAAACGTCGAGGACCCCGCCGAACGCATCGAATTGCACCGGGATCTTGGTCACGCCGGTGAAGGTGGTGCGATGCCAGAAGCCGCGGCCGTCCGGAATCGTATCGGCGGAGAAGATGTCGCGCCACGGATCATTCGGCCAGCGCGACCCGCGCTCGAGCACCGCGACCTGGGTCCCGGACTGCGCCAGGCGCAGCGCGGTGATCGCCCCACCGAATCCGGATCCGATGACGATCGCGGGCACATGATCGGCCGGATCCGGCAGCGGCGCGAAGATCTCCGGCACCAGCATCCGGTACACCGGCGCTCTCGGGCTCAGGCTGTAGTCGTCGGCCCATGCCGCAGACGCGGCCGCCGCGAGCGTGCCGCCACCCGCAAGACCCAGCGTCGTCGCGGCCAAGCCAGCGCCCTTGACGAAACCGCGCCTGTCCATGGTGCCCCCTGACCTGATCTGAACGTCGCTCCCGCTCCTCCGGCCTGTCCTTCATGGTGAATGTTCGAAAACCCAGTTACCGGCGGGCGAGTCGTCGAGGTATGGCAGCCGGGCCATACCAATTGAGACGCGTTTTCATAGCGACTCTCTATCATAGAGAGGAGATCGGAGTGGGAGGTGAGAATGCATTGATCCGCGTGTGGATTCGGTGGCTGCTGATGCACGGCCTGCCACGGTTCTTTCTCCTGTGGGCGGCGCGTCTGGGCAATCCCCTCGGGCAGATCGCGGTCGGTCCGGATCGCCTGCTCGGCTCGTCGCGGTACATCGAACAGATCCGGCAGCGGGGCCGGATCCCCGCGATGTCGCCGGGGCTGCACGTGAGCGCCGACTACGAACTGTGCCGACTCATCCTGCGGGACCGTCGCTTCGGCGTGGTCACCCCCGACCATCTAGCCTTGCCGAAGCCGATCCGCTGGGTGATGACCAAGACGGATCCGGGGCTTCCCAACCTCGCGGAACCACCCTCGATGCTGGTGACCAATCCGCCGGAACACACCGAGTACCGACGCCTGGTCGGGCGGGCATTCAGCCCGAAGGCGATCGCCAAGCTGCGGGAGCGGGTTGTCGAGGTGACCGATGACCTGCTCGAACGCCTGCAATCGAAGCCGCGACCGGATCTGATCGTCGACTTCTGTTCGCAGTTGCCTGTCGCGATCATCGCCGAGATCCTCGGGTTGCCCGCCGAGATGCATTCGACCCTGCTGAAGTGGGGCGATTCCGGTGCGCCGCTGATCGAACGCGGCCTGACCTGGACCACCTACCGCCACGCCATCAAAGACCTGGGCGAGGTCCAGCGGTACTTCGACCAACACCTCGACAAGCTCACCGCCGAACCGGGCGACGATGTGCTCAGCCTGCTGGTAGCAGGTGGCGAGCTCACCCGCCGCGAACAGATGGCAAATGCGGCTCTGCTGCTGGACGCGGGATTCTTGACGACGGTGAATATGCTCGGCAACGGAATCGTCCTGCTGACAAGCCATCCGGACCAGCTGGAACTATTGGCGGCGCAGCCGGAGCTGTGGCCGCGCGCGGTCGAGGAGATCCTGCGCTACGACGGTCCGGTGCGGATGACCGGCCGCATCTCCAGCTGTGACGTCGACATCGCCGATCAGCGCATCAAATCCGGTTCCCTGATCCTGCTTTCGCTGGCGGGCGCCAACTACGACCCCGCCGTCTTCCCCGATCCCGACCGATTCGATGTGACCAGGGCCAACGCCGCGGATCATCTCTCATTCGGCAGCGGGCTGCACGGCTGCCTGGGAGCCACGCTCGGCCGACTGGAAGGCGCCATCGGGCTGCGCGCCCTCTTCGAGCGGTACCCGGATCTGTGCCTGGACGGCCCGCCGATCCCGCATCCCCTGCGGAATCTGCACGCCTACCGCTCCATGCCCGCCAAACTACATGCCGACTAGCGGCGTCGGGCAGATAGAAAAGCCCGGCACATGTGCCGTGCCGGGCTTTTCGGTTGTCTCAGCCGAGTTCGCGCGCCAGATTCGCGAGCACCTCGGCCTGAATCTTCTTCAGTCCCAACGGCGCGAAGATTCCCTCGAAAATGCCCGCGATACCGCCGGCACCCTTCCACGAGGTGCGCAAGGTGACCTGCGAACCCGAACCGTCCGGCGTCACCGTCCAGGTGTTCACCAGCGTCGAATTCGAATCCCGCTCGGTCACAATGGAATCCGATACCGAGACGACCGCATGAATATTGCGGGAGCGCTTCTCGGTGGCCTGCAGGGTCCATTCGGCGACGGTGCCCGCACCCTTGCCACCCTCCACCACCTTGTAGTCGCGGTAGTGCGAGGAGAGGATGCGCGGACGCACCGTCTCGTAATCCGCGATGGCCTCGAGTGTGCGCTGCGGATCCGCCGCGACGGCGATCGAACTGCTGGCGCTGACCTGTCCCACAATGAGCTCCTTGTCCGGCTGCGTCTTCTGGTCGCTCCGCGGGCTCCGCTACCCCGCGGTTTCTGCCCCTATCCTGCCCTGTCCGCGGCGCTTCGTGGCGTTCAGGTCGGTCCGCGCGGGCGCGATGTTGATCACCGCACGCGGACCGGTCCACACTGTTAGGCTCCGATCAGATTGCGCCGGAGGGGATCCATGCAATACACAGTGCGAAACGGGTGCCCGACACGGCCCGGACAACCGCCGGACTGACACGGCGAGTCCTGGGTATTCCCGATGCAACAGATCCGTGACATTTATCCCTCGCCGGTGTCCTCGAAGTGGCTCGGTGAACCGGTGCGTACTAGCGTCGAGGAGTGGCAGTGAGTCTGTTGGGGAAGGCCGGACACGCATCGGCCGCACACGAATCAGGGTTCGCCGCGCATCGAGCGGGTGTGGACCGGCTGTTGGCGAGTTACCGTGCGATACCCACCGACGCCAATGTCCGGCTGGCGAAAAAGACCTCGAATCTGTTCCGGGCCAGGGCAAAGAACACCGCCCCCGGTTTGGACGTCTCCGGACTCGCCCAGGTCATCACGGTGGACGCCGACGCGAAGACGGCGGACGTGGCCGGGATGACCACCTACGAGGATCTGGTCGCCGCCACCCTGCCCTATGGGCTGGCTCCGCTGGTGGTGCCGCAGCTCAAGACGATCACCCTCGGCGGCGCGGTCACCGGGCTCGGCATCGAGTCGACCTCGTTCCGCAATGGCCTGCCACACGAGTCGGTACTGGAGATGGACGTGCTGACCGGCGCGGGCGAGATCGTCACCGCGACACCGGATGGCGAGCATGCCGACCTGTTCCACGGCTTTCCCAACTCCTACGGCACCCTCGGCTACTCGGTCCGCCTGAAGATCGAACTGGAGACCGTGCAGCCCTATGTGGCGCTGCGGCACGTCCGCTTCCACAACCTGCGCGAATTGGAGTCCACGCTCGCCGAGATCGTCACCGAGAAGCGCTACGACGGTGAGCGCGTCGACTACCTCGACGGCGTGGTCTTCACCGCCGACGAAAGCTACCTGACGTTGGGCCGCCAGACCGACGAGCCCGGCCCGGTCAGCGACTACACCGGCATGGACATCTACTACCGGTCCATCCAGCACGACTCCGCGACGCCCAAACGCGACCGGCTGACCATCCTCGATTACCTGTGGCGCTGGGACACCGACTGGTTCTGGTGCTCGCGCGCCTTCGGCACCCAGAACCCGAAGATCCGCCGCTTCTGGCCGAAACGCTACCGGCGCAGCAGCTTCTACTGGAAGCTGATCGCGCTCGATCACAAGTACCACATCGGCGACAAGCTGGAGGCCCGCCAGGGCAATCCGCCGCGCGAGCGGGTGGTGCAGGACATCGAGGTGCCGGTCGAGCGGACCGCGGATTTCGTCGAATGGTTCCTGCGCGAAATTCCGATCGAACCGATCTGGCTCTGCCCGTTGCGACTGCGCGAGACGGGTATACCGACCACCGGGCGGCCGTGGCCGCTGTACCCGCTACAGCCCAACCGGACCTACGTCAATGTCGGATTCTGGTCCGCGGTGCCGACCGTCGCAGGTCAGCAGGAGGGCAAGGCCAACCGCGCCATAGAGCAGACGGTCACCGAGTTCGACGGGCACAAGTCCCTGTACTCGGATTCGTATTACGGCAAGGATGAATTCGCGGCCCTCTACGGGGGCGAGACCTACACCGAATTGAAGAAGCGCTACGACCCGGACCAGCGACTGCTGGATTTGTATTCGAAGGCGGTGCAACGCAAATGACTACATTCAAGGACCGTTCCGATGTCTTCGCGGACCTCGGGACCAAACTCAGCATTGCCGAGATCTTCGAGACGCTGATCGACGGCGAGGTTCCGATTCGGCTGACCGCCTACGACGGCAGCACGACCGGGCCGCAGGATTCGGAATACAGCCTGGAGATCAAGAACCCGCGCGGCATCAACTATCTGGCGACCGCGCCCGGTGATCTCGGCATGGCCCGCGCCTACATCTCCGGCGATATGACCGCCACCGGCGTGCACCCCGGCGATCCGTACGACATTCTCAAAGCCATGGACGGGCTGAAGTTCCGTCGTCCATCGGCGCTGGCGCTGGTCACCATCGCCCGCTCGCTCGGCTGGGAGCGGCTCAAGCCGATCGCGCCGCCGCCGCAGGAGACGCTGCCGCGCTGGCGCCGGATCGCGCTGGAGGGCCTGCGCCACTCCAAGACTCGCGACGCCGAGGCCATCCACCACCACTACGACGTCTCCAATACGTTCTACGAATACGTCCTCGGCCCCTCGATGACCTACACCTGCGCGGTCTACGAGGACGAGAACTGGACGCTGGAGCAGGCCCAGGAGAACAAGTACCGCCTGGTCTTCGACAAGCTGCGGCTGAAGGAGGGCGACCGGCTGCTCGATATCGGCTGTGGCTGGGGCGGCATGGTGCGCTACGCGGCCAAGCGCGGCGTCAAGGTCATCGGCGCGACACTATCCGCCGAACAGGCGGAATGGGCGCAGCAGAAGATCGCCGAACAGGGGCTGTCCGATCTGGCCGAGGTGCGGCATTCCGACTACCGCGATATCTCTGAGATCGGCTTCGACGCCGTCTCCTCGATCGGGTTGACCGAACACATCGGCGTGCACAACTACCCGTTCTACTTCGACTACATCAAGAGCAAGCTGCGCGATGGCGGCCTGTTCCTGAACCATTCCATCACCAGACCGGACAATACCCGGACCACCAAGGCCGGCGATTTCATCGACCGCTACGTCTTCCCGGACGGCGAATTGATCGGCTCCGGCCGGATCATCTCCGAGATCCAGAATGTCGGCCTCGAGGTGATGCACGAGGAGAACCTACGCGAGCACTACGCGCTCACCTTGCACGAATGGTGTAAGAACCTGGTCGCCAACTGGGATGCCTGCGTCGAAGAGGTCGGCGAGGGCACCGCGAAGGTATGGGGCCTGTACATGGCCGGTTGCCGACTCGGCTTCCAGCGCAATGTGATTCAGCTGCATCAGGTGCTCGGCGTCAAGCTCGGCCCGAACGGCGAATCCGGTCTGCCGCTGCGCCCCTGGTGGCAGCCGTAATCATCGGCCGAAACCGCCCGTCCTAGCCCAGGAGTTCATCCAGGAATAGGGCGGGCAGTGCCACCTCTGCGGGTGGTCCCGGTGTGGCGCGCATTTCAGTGCGCAGCACGCGCAGGATGGCGAGCACGCCGGGGCCGGCGTCCAAAAGCGGCATGGTCCAGCCGTGTTCGGCACAGGTGGCCGCCGCGGGCAGCAGCAGTCCGGTGGCCTCGCCGACCCAGCCGGAGGCGGCCAGGCATTCGGCGAGCAGCAGTGCGGTATCCAATTCCGCACGGGGACGGTTTTGTTCGACCATGCGGCCGTGCAGCGCGCGGGCCCGGCGCACCGCGCGATCATCGGAACGCAGCTGTCGTTCGGCCAGCAGCGCCCGGACCGCGGCGAGCTCCTCCGCCTCCGCCGCCAGCGCCGCCGCACCCGTCATGTGATGCGCCTGGTGAATGGTTCCGGAGATATCGGTTTCGTATCCGCTCGCGGTGTCGGCGACCCGACGGGCGGCGGTATCGGTCAGCAACCCGAGGCGCAGCCGCTCGGCGCGGATATGCGCGGCGAGCCGAACCAGCCGGTTATCGGCGGCGATTCGATCACCCTCGTCGAGCCGGGCGGTGGCCGTATAGAGATCGCCGAGCGCGGCCTTGACCCGGGCGCCGACCACGAAGGTGGAGATCAGGAAGTCGACCGGACCGACCCGGGTGACCAGCTGGTGGCTGTCGTCGAGCAGCCGATCGGCGCTGTCCAGATCGCCTCGACGGTAATTCATCTCGCCGAGCAGCGCGGCGGCCACCCGCACCGCGTGCGAGCGCGGCCCCGACTTCTGCCGCGCGGTTTCCCATGCCCGCTGGAAACAGCTTGTCGCGGTGGCGATATCGAGTTGTTCATAGGCGGCGGCGCCCTGTCCGCACAGGCCGAATACCGCGCCGAGCGGATCCTTGGATCGGGCGTGATACGGCGCCGCCCATTTCTGGATTTCGCGCGCACCGTCGAAATCGAATTCGCACAGTCGCACGAACGAGGTCAGATTCGCCGCGGTCGATACGGTCCACGCGGGTAGTTCGTCGGGCTTCTCCAGGCAATCGGCCACCCGGTCCAGCACTCCGTCGGTGTGATCGCGTGCGATCTGATCCGCGGCCGCGAGCACGGCGGCCTCACAGCGCTGCCGGACGACATCGGCGTCGGTGGCCGACCCGCGCGACAGCACATTCGACAATCGGCCCAAGGCCGTCCGAGCGGCACTGGACTCTTGCAGATTCACATTCGCCCTGGCCACCGCCATCAGCAGTTTGGATCGCGAAGCCACCTGCTGGACCGGCAGTTTCGATACCGTCCCGAGCAGCGTCGCCAGCCGGGACTTGTCGATGAGGTCCATGCCGCCGCTCTCGAGCAGGTCGAGGGCCATCTTCAGATCCGTGGCCGCCAACGCGTGATCGACCGACTTGCGCAACAGCTGATGTTCGGCGTACCAGCGAGATGCCTTGCGGTGCAGCGCCTTCAGCTTGCTCGGATTGGAACGCTCCAACCGCGCCCGCAGATGTTCGGCGAATAGCGGCTGCATCCGGAACCACTCGGGATCGTGGGCAATGCGCCGCACGAACAACTCCCGCTGTTCGGCCTGCTCCAGCAGCAGTTCGCCGTCGGGATCCTCCGATAGCGCCGAGGCGAGTGAACCGCAGACTCGTTCGGTGATCGAGATCGAAGTCAGGAACTCCAGCATCCTGGGTTCGAGCGAGTCCAGGACATTTTCGGCGAGATATTCGCGGATGCCGTGACTGCCATCGGCAAGATTAGCGATCAACCGATCCGGATCGATATTGCCGCGCAATGACAAACTCACCAGCTGGATGGCGGCGGGCCAGCCGTCGGTGGCCGCGTGGATCTCCTCCACCTGGTTATCGGTGAGCGCGAAACCGTTGCGCCGCACCAGAATATCCTTGGTCTCGGCCGCCGTCAGGCGCAGCGCCGATGAGCCGATTTCGACCAGTTCGTCGTGCACCCGCATCCGGCTGGTCGGCAGGCCGGACTGCTCCCGGCTGGTCACCACGAAGCGCAGATGGTGACATCCCTTGTCCAGCAACGCATCCATCGCCCGATGCGCGCCAGCATCGCTGACCCGGTGCCAGTCGTCCACGATCACCACGACGGTTGACCCGCTGGCGTGGATCTCATCGATCAGGGTCGAGATGACGTAGGCGACCGCATCGGCGGGGCGTTCCTCGAGCACCTGGTCCAAACCCTCGCCGACATCCGGGCGGACCCGGCGGATGGCCTGGATGAGGTGGGCCAGGAACCAGATCTCGTTATCGTCGTCCTGGTCGACGCCGAGCCAGGCCACCGGAACCCCGCCATCGGCCAGCTCGGTGCGCCATTGCGCGGCCACCGTGCTCTTACCGAATCCGGCCGGTGCGTGGATCACCGCGAGTTGGCGGCGGCCACCGGCGCGCAGCGTATCCAGCAGGCGCGGGCGCGGCACCGGGTCGCGGGCCGGGGTAGGCGGTCGGAATTTCGTCGCCGCCGTCGGCGGCAGGGTCGGCGCGGCCGAGCTCGAATTGGCCGGATGCTGCGATACCGCGGGACGCAATGTCAACGGCCAACTGCGGTGTGCGGTCACCGCGGGTCGCGTCACGGTCGCTTCGGCCGCGGCCGCATGATCCGCCTCGTCCGGCACGACCGAGGTGTCCAGCAGCGCCATCTCATCGGGCATCTGACCGTGCTCGAGCTGCACCGTGCGCAGCAGCTCCCCGAACTCGAATGCCGAGGCGGGCCGCTTACTCGGATCGGTGTCCATTGCCTGCTGGATGGCGTCGGCGACATCGTCGGGGATGTCGTGGCCGTGCAGATCCGGCACCGGCTGGGTGGTGATCCGCAGGAATTGCGCGACCACCTTCTCCCCCGACTGCCGTTCGAAGGCCGCATGACCGGTCAGCAACGCGAACAGCGTCGAGCCGAGTCCGTACACGTCGGAGAGGACGGTCGGCTCGTCACCCTTGAGCACCTCGGGCGCGGTGAAGGCGGGCGAGCCGGTGATCAAACTGCTGGAGGTGCGGAAACCGCCCGGGATCCTGGCGATCCCGAAATCGGTCAGCTGCGGCTCGCCGTATGCGCTGAGCAGCACGTTCGCCGGTTTGACGTCCCTGTGCAGAATTTGGGCACGATGCGCGCTCTCGATCGCGCCCGCCAACTTCACCCCGGCGCGCATGGAATCCGCCCAGGTGAGCGGGCCCTGTTCGCGAATGACCTGTTCGAGCGAACCGCGGGTGCAATAGGGCATGACGATGAACGGCTGGCCGGTCGGGGTGACATCGACCTGCAGGATGTCGACGATATTCGGATGGCCGGACAGCCGACCCATCGCCTGTTCTTCGCGCAGGAATCGCTCACGGCTCTCGGCGTCGATCTCCGAGGAGAGCACCTTCACCGCGACCACCCGGTTCAGTGCGTACTGGACACAGCGGTACACCACCCCGAACCCGCCCCGGCCGATCTCGACGGCACCCGACAGGCCCATCGCCTCCAGCTCATCGACGATCTCGATGGGCGCATGCCGCTGCGTGTCCGATTCGGCCGGTGTCGACTCGGGATTTGCCTTGCCCGAACGCATCTGTGGACTCATGTGACCACCTCGAACTCACATCGAATCGGCGTCACCGGCGATGAAGAACCACACGGACATCGGACATCGCGAAACCATCTCGCGATGCCCGATATGTCTGCGCATACTCCAACGTAGCGCGGTATCAACCCGAGTGGGTGGCTTTCGAAACAGCGTGGCGCCAACCGCTCAGCGCTCGGCGGAGGGGCGGGCGGCGGGCGTGGACAGGTAGGTGATGCGTTCCATGAGCTTGTTGCGCTTGGTGTTCTGGAAGGCGGCGATCAGCCAGCGACCGTCGCGGCGGACCAGAGTGTAGGTCTGGGTCTTGCTGAGCTGCTTGGGCTTGCCCTTGTAGGTGTCGCCGTGGCTGTTGACCACGGCGGTGTCCGGGCCGTAGAAGCGAATGTCGACGATGTCGTCGGCCAGCCGAGTGCCCTTCAGGACGCTGCCGAACAGGGCACGGTGCGAGGCGACGATATCGGCGCGGCCACGGTAGAGGGTGCCGAGAAAGCTTGTGTAGGTGGCGTCTTCGGTGAAGACGGCGCCGTAGGCATCGGCGTCGCCGCGCCCCCACGCCTCGACCAATTCCGCGAGCACACTCTCGATGGCCCGGGTATCCGCATTGGTGTCGTTGCTGCTCATGATGGTCCTCCGTGCTAGATTTCTTCTTATAAGAGCTTTCTTCGTTGAAGAAGTCTCTTCGTTAGAGAAGAGATTAGAAGATGGAGGTATCCGTGTCAACACCGGCGATGCGCCCGGACGCGACCGAGGTCTACCGGCGCTATCTGAGCGCTGTCATGCTGCACGGACAGGCGGGCGCGCGCGCCGTCGATCTGGGCGCGACGGACCTCTACGCACTGAACATCCTGGAACTCAACGGCGCCATGACCCCCGGCGAACTCGGCGCCCGCAGCGGCCTGACCACCGGCCCGACCACCCGTCTCATCGATCGCCTGGAAGACGCCGGCTACGTGCGCCGCGTCCCGGTCCCCGGCGACCGCCGCAAGATCATCGTCGAATTGATCGGTAAGCCAGCCGATCTCGACGAAATCCTGGCCCCCGCACGCCGCGCCATCGGCGAAATCATCGGCGGCTATTCGGCCGAACAGCGAGAGGTGCTGTTCGACTACTTCACCCGCGCCGCCGACGCGTACTACCAGGCCGCCCAGGATCTGCGACCCAGCTGAAGTACAAGGCCCCGAGACGGCGAAAGCCCGCCACCGCGAAATGCGGTGGCGGGCTGACCTTTATCGCAAGACCTACTTGCGCAGCGAGGCCGGAACCTCGAAACGCTCGCCGTAGGTCTTGGCGAGGTAGTCGGCACGCTCGACGAAGGCCGCCTGGCCACCCGGGTAACCGACGATGAACTGGTGCACACCACCGGTCCAGGCCGGGAAGCCGATGCCGAAGATCGAGCCGATGTTGGCGTCGGCGGTGGTGATGAGCACACCCTCGTCGAAGCACTTCTGGGTCTCGATGGCCTCGATGAACAGCATGCGGTCGATCAGATCCTGCAGCGGCACACCGAAACCGGCCGTGGTCTTGAAGTGCTCGCGCAGACCCGACCACAGGCCGAGGCGCTTGCCGTCCTCGTCGTACTCGTAGAAACCGGCCTTGCCCAGGCGACCCGGACGACCCTGCTCGACCAGGTAGTCGATGACATCCTGCGCCGGGTGGCGCTTCTTGCCCAGGGTGTTGTCGCCGTGCTCGGCGGCCTCGAGGGTCTCCTTGGCGATCTTCTGCATCAGCGTCAGGTTCAGCTCGTCCGACAGCTGCAGCGGCGCGGCCGGGTAGCCGGCCTGCAGACCGGCCTGCTCGATGGTCGCGGGCTCGATGCCCTCGTTGAGCATGGCGATCGCCTCGTTTACGAAGGTGCCGATCACGCGCGAGGTGAAGAAGCCACGGCTGTCGTTGACGACGATCGGGGTCTTCTTGATGGCGAGGGTGTAGTCGAACACCCGGGCCAACGCCTCGTCGGAGGTCTTCTCACCCTTGATGATCTCCACCAGCGGCATCTTGTCGACCGGCGAGAAGAAGTGGATGCCGATGAAGTCCTCCTGGCGCTTCACGCCGGTGGCCAGACCGGTGATCGGCAGGGTGGAGGTGTTCGAGCCGAGCAGCGCGTCCGGGGTGACGATGTCCTCGATCTCCTGGAACACCTTGTGCTTGAGCTCGGTGTTCTCGAAGACGGCCTCGATGACGAAGTCGACACCGGCGAAGTCGGCCGCATCCGCGGACGGCTTGATCCGGTCCAGCAGCGCCTTGGACTTCTCCTCGGTGGTCTTGCCGCGCGAGAGCGCCTTGGCCTCGATCTTCTCGGAGTAGTTCTTGCCGCGCTCGGCCGCCTCGATGGTGACGTCCTTGAGCACGACCTCGTAGCCCGCCTTGGCCGAGACGTAGGCGATGCCCGCGCCCATCATGCCCGCGCCGAGCACGCCGACCTTGCGGATCTCCTTCTTCGGGACATCCTTGGGCCGCGAACCGCCGTTGTTGATCGACTGCAGGTCGAAGAAGAACGCCTGGATCATGTTCTTCGCGACCGGGCCGGTCAGCAGCGAGACGAAGTAGCGCGACTCGATCAGCGACGCGTTGTCGATGTCGACCTGCGAGCCCTCGACCGCGGCCGACATGATGGCGCGCGGAGCGGGCATGTTGGCGCCCTTGAGCTGCTTGCGCAGGTTGGCCGGGAAGGCCGGGAGGTTGGCCGCGAAGGCCGGGGTGGACGGAGTGCCGCCCGGAATCTTGAAGCCCTTCTTGTCCCAGGGCTGCACGCCGCCCTCGGGGTTGGCCTTGATCCACGCCTTGGCGGCGGGCACCAGCTCCTCGATCGAGCCGACGACCTCGTTGATCAGGCCGATCTCCTTGGCCTTGCCCGGGCGGTACTTGTTGCCCTGCAGCAGGAACTGCATCAGCGCGCCCTGCAGGCCGAACATGCGTACGGTGCGGATGACACCGCCACCGGCGGGCAGCAGGCCCAGGGTCACCTCGGGCAGGCCGAGCTGCACGCCCGGCACGTCGGCCGCGATGCGGTAGTGGGTCGCGAGGGTGATCTCCAGGCCGCCGCCGAGGGCCGCGCCGTTGATCGCGGAAACGACCGGCTTGCCCAGGGTCTCCAGCCGACGCAGCGCACCCTTGATGACGCCCAGCTCGTCCATGAGGGCCTGGCCGTCTTCCGGGCCGACCTTCATCATGTTCTTCAGGTCGCCGCCCGCGAAGAAGGTCTTCTTCGCCGAGGTCAGCACCACGCCGGTGATGTTGTCCTTCTCGGCCTCGAGCCGGTCGACGGTCGCGGTCATGGACGTCTTGTACAGCTCGTTCATGGTGTTGGCGCCCTGGTTCGGGTCGTCCATCGTCAAAACGACGATGCCGTCCGAATCCTGCTCCCAACCGATCATGTTGGTCTCGCTCACAGCTCTGTGTCTCCTTGAATTCTGTGCTGTCGGTTGGGGTTAGACGCGCTCGATGATGGTCGCGACGCCCATGCCGCCGCCGATGCACAGGGTGATCAGCGCGTAGCGGCCGTTGCGGCGCTCCAGCTCGTCGACCATGGTGCCGGTGATCATCGCGCCGGTGGCGCCGAGCGGGTGGCCCATTGCGATGGCGCCGCCGTTGACGTTCAGCTTCTCGTCCGGGATCTGCAGGTCCTTCTGGAACTTCAGCACCACGGAGGCGAACGCCTCGTTGATCTCGAACAGGTCGATGTCATCGTTGGTCAGACCGGCCTTGGCCAGCGCCTTCTTGGCGGCCGGGGTGGGACCGGTGAGCATGATGGTGGAGTCGGCACCGCTGGTGGCGGTGGCCACGACGCGCGCACGCGGGGTCAGGCCCGAGGCCTTGCCCGCTTCTTCCGAACCGATCAGCACCAGCGCGGCACCGTCGACGATGCCCGAGCTGTTGCCGCCGTGGTGGACGTGGTTGATCTTCTCGACGAAGTGGTACTTCTGCAGCGCGACCGCGTCGAAGCCGCCCATCTCACCGACCACGGCGAAGGACGGGTTCAGCTTGGCCAGATCCTCGGAGGTGGTGCCGGCGCGGCGGTGCTCGTCGTTGTCGAGCACGATGATGCCGTTCTGGTCCTTGACCGGGACGACGGACTTGGCGAAGTAGCCGCCGGTCCACGCCTTGTCGGCGAGGTCCTGCGAGCGCACCGCGTAGGCGTCGACGTCATCGCGGCTGAAGCCCTCGATGGTGGCGATCAGGTCGGCCGAAACACCCTGCGGCACAAAGTAGGTGTCGTAGTTGGTGGCCGGGTCCAGCGCCCAGGCGCCGCCGTCGGAGCCCATCGGCACGCGGGACATGGACTCCACACCACCGGCGATGACCAGGTCATCGAAGCCCGAACGGACCTTCTGCGCGGCCAGGTTCACGGCCTCGAGGCCGGAGGCGCAGAAGCGGTTGAGCTGGAAGCCGCCGACGGTGTCCGGCAGACCGGCCACGGTGACCGCGGTGCGGGCGATATCCATGCCCTGGTCGCCGACCGGGCTCACCACGCCGAGGATGATGTCGGAGATCCGGTCCTCGTCGAGGTTGGGGAAGCGAACGCGCAGCTCCTGGATCAGACCAACAGTCAGGTCGATCGGCTTCACCGAATGCAGCGAACCGTTCTTCTTGCCGCGGCCACGTGGAGTGCGGATGGCCTCGTAAATGTAGGCCTCTGTGGTCATATCGGAGTGTTTCCTTCCTTAGGGTGCGGCGGGGGCGAACATACGTCCATCCACGCTCTATGCGGCGTCCGAACGTCATCCGTTCGAGCGCGTTGTGCAGCGACACCACGTTTGCGGCGTGGCCGCGGGGGACCTCGCCGACCGGGCCGGAACCCGATCGTCCTAACGCTGTACAAAAGCCGACAAGCAGCGGTGATCACGAGTCCTACCGCCCAGTAGCCCTGGGCATACGATAGAACGTCGCGACACCGCAGTTCGCGGCCACCCGTTCATACTACCGTCGTGTGCGAACTCCGGTTAACTTAACGTGCTGTGAACGACGGTTGTCAACCATCCAGCCGTGTGGCACCCAGCTCACTTTTGAGCAATTCCAAGGCGACCTCATCCGGGTCGCGCCGATCCCCCGGCGCCACCGGAGTCTGCGATTCGGCCAGCATCTCCTGCTCCTCCTCCGGCGTGGAGGGCGGCGGGACGCCGTCGATGGGCGCGTAATCCATCGGTCCCGGATCATCGGGTAGATCGGGGAAGTCGGGCGGCGGAATATCGTCGTCGCCACGGAACGACCGCGCATCGCCACCCGGGGCGTTGCGCTGACCGCGCCCCGCGGCGGGATCGGACGCCGCGGCCCTGGCCTGACTGGGCCGCGAAAAACGCGGCGGCGCGGGCGCATCCGAACCGCGGGCGGCCGGGTTGCCGGATTCCCGTCCCGGCGCATTCCCGGCCTGACCACGCGCCCGGCTCGTCTTCGGCGCGGCAGCGGCGGGTCGAGGCGCGGCGCCACCGGCCTCCCAGCGCACCGGATGATCACTGCCCAGCACGGCCCGCACCGCCGACCGCACCGCCTCCACATTCCGTGGATCCGACAGCCGCTGCGCCAACGGCGCATGCTGATGCGCGAAAACGATCACCTCCCCCTCGATCCGCGCCACCGAGGCCCCCGACAACAACGCCTGCACCGTGGGCCCGAACTCCCGAACCTTCGCCCGAATCTCCCCCCAAGCCCC
>NZ_JBKBET010000039.1:0-6464 GCF_048910785.1 Nocardia nepalensis
CCCTGGAACGCCGGCCCGTACTGGTAACCGTGCCGGGCCAGCCAGTCGTACACGCCGGAGACCTGCACCGGTTCGGCACCCGCCGGTGGCCACTGCGCCAGATCCACCACCGATGCCGACGATGCCGGTGTCGATGGTGTCGGTTGTTGGGTGGTGAGGACGCCTTCGGCGTGCAAAGTCCAATCGGTGTCGGTTTGAGTGTCACGGGTGTACACCGAAACCGACCACCCAGCCGAGTCGTCCTGCCCGCCCACGGCCGATCCGTCTCGGCTGCCCACCAGGACCTGGAGCTGCACACTGCGGTCCTCGGTGAACACCAGCGGTGCCAGCAGGGTCAGTTCCTGGATCGCGGTCGCACCGACCTCGTCACCGGCCCGCAACACCAACTCCACGAATCCTGATCCGGGGAACAACACCACACCGGCCACGGCATGATCGGCCAGCCACGGCTGCGTTCCCAACGACAGCCTGCCGGTGACGACAACGCCACCGGAGTCCGGAGACCCAACCACTGCCCCCACCAATGGATGACCGGTCCCCGACAATCCCAACCATTCCGGATCGCCATGGCCGGCCGCCACCGTGTCCAGCCAAAACCGTTGCCGCTGGAACGCATACGTCGGCAGCCCGACCCGCCCCGGTGTGGTGGTGTAAACCTTCGTCCAGTCGAGGGGTGCCCCGGTGACGTAGGCGTGGCCCACCGATTTCCAGAACCGATCCAGCCCGCCCTCGTCACGACGCAGGGATCCGGTCACGGTCACCGCGGTCTCGAGACCGGCGGCGGTGTCTTCCATCGCCAACGCCAGCAACGGGTGCGGGCTGCACTCGATGAACGTGGTGAACCCGGCTCCGATCAGCGACTGCGTGGCCTGCGCGAACAGGACCGGTTCACGGGCGTTGTCGAACCAGTAACGGGTATCGAGTCCTGTGGTGTCGAACAGGTCACCGGTCACCGTGGAGTAGAACGCGATCGAACCCGCACGCGGCTGCAGTCCACCCAACGCGTCGATGAGGGGTTCACGGATCGTTTCGACCTGCGCCGAATGCGAGGCATAGTCGACCTCGATACGACGAGCACGGACTGCGTGAGTCTCGCAGTGCGCGATCAGTTCCTCGCACGCGTCCGGGTCTCCGGAAACAACCACCGAGGACACCCCGTTGACCGCGGCGATACCGAGCCGGTCGGCCCATCCCGCCATCAGCAACGCGGCCTGTTCACTGCCACACGCCAGCGACACCATCGCACCGTGTCCGGTGACCTCGGTCAGCAGTCGGCTGCGCAGTGCCACGATCATGGCGGCCTCGCGCAGCGTGAGCGCTCCGGCCACGTAGGCGGCGGCGACTTCACCTTGGGAGTGTCCGACCACGGCATCGGGAGTGACGCCGGCCGATTGCCACATCTGTGCCAGCGACACCATGATCGCCCACAACACCGGTTGGACCACATCGACCCGGTCGAGCCCGGGAGCGTGGTCGGCCCCGGTGATCACCTCGGTCAGCGACCAGTCCACGAACTCCGCCAACGCTTCCTCACAGCAGCGGATCTGCTCGGCGAACACCGGTGAGGACTGCAACAGCTCCGCACCCATCCCGGCCCATTGCGAGCCCTGCCCGGGGAACACCAACACAGTTTTGCCCGGTGTGGTGGTGCGACCGGTGACCACATCGGGTCCCGGTTGCCCCGAAGCCAACCCGGCCAACCCGGCCAGCAGGGCCTCACGATCAGCACCCACCACCACCGCACGATGCTCGAACACCGCACGAGTGGTCGCCAACGCAGACCCCACCGAGAGGACATCGAGGTTCTCCTCGGCGCGCACCCACTGCGCCAACCGGGCGGCCTGCGCGGCCAGGGCTTGGCTGGTCTTGCCCGATACCAGCCACGGCACCACCGCCAACCCCACACCCGCCACCGGATCCGGGGAATCGAGCGTATCGACCGGTGCCGGTTCGAGGGTGTCGGCTTGTTCGAGGATGACGTGGGCGTTGGTGCCGCTGATCCCGAAGGAGGACACCGCGGCCCGACGCGGCCGACCGTCGCTGACCGGCCACGGCCGGGCGTCGGTGAGCAGTGACACCGAGCCGGTGGTCCAGTCCACGTGGGGGCTGGGTGCGTCGACGTGCAGTGTTTTGGGCATCGTTTCGTGCCGCATGGCCTGCACCATCTTGATCACGCCGGCGACACCGGCCGCGGCCGAGGTGTGGCCCATGTTGGATTTGATCGACCCCAGCCATACCGGTCGATCGGCGGGCCGGTTCTGCCCGTAGGTCGCCAGCAAGGCTTGGGCTTCGATGGGATCACCCAGGACGGTGCCGGTGCCGTGGCCTTCCACCACATCCACCTCGCGCGCGTCGATGCCCGCGCTGGCCAACGCGGCACGGATCACCCGCTGCTGGGAGGGCCCGTTGGGTGCGGTCAACCCGTTGGAGGCACCGTCCTGGTTGACCGCCGACCCACGCACCACCGCCAGCACGTGATGGCCCTTGGCCCTCGCGTCGGCCAGCCGCTCGACCACGAGCACACCGACGCCTTCGGAGAAACCCGTGCCGTCAGCGGTGCCGGCGTAGGACTTGCAGCGTCCATCGGCGGACAGTGCCCGCTGGCGGCTGAATTCGAGGAACATTGTCGGGGTCGCCATCACCGCCACGCCGCCGGCCAAGGCCAGGTCACATTCCCTGGCCCGCAACGACTGCACCGCCAGGTGCAAGGCCACCAGCGACGACGAACACGCCGTATCCACCGACACCGCCGGGCCTTCCAAACCCAACATGTAGGCCACCCGACCCGACACCACACTCGAGGTCTGACCCGTCAGTTGAAGGCCTTCGAGCTGCGGGTCGCCACCGACGTGCATCGTTCCGTAACCCGCCGTCACCACGCCACAGAACACTCCGGTGGTGGAGCCGGCCAGTGTCGTGGGATCGATTCCGGCGTCTTCCAACGCTTCCCAGGAGGTTTCCAGCAGCAGTCGCTGCTGGGGGTCCATCGCCAGCGCTTCGCGCGGGCTGATCCCGAAGAACCCGGCATCGAAATCGCCTGCCGCGTCGAGGAATCCGCCCGAGCGGGTGTAGGACTTACCCGCCACGGCCGGATCGGGGTCGAACAGACCCTCCACATCCCAGCCTCGGTCGGTCGGGAAACCCGACACCACATCACGGCCGGTAGCCACCATCTCCCACAGACTCTGCCCCGAGTCCACTCCGCCGGGGAACCGGCACCCGATCCCCACGATCGCGATCGGCTCGTTCGAACGGTATTCAATGTCCTGTAGCCGTGCGCGGGTCTCGGCGAGGTCACCGGCAACCTTCTTCAGGTACCGAACAAACTTCTCTTCCCTAGAATCGCTACTCTCGGTGCTCACACCCATTACCTCATCCACCTATGCGCTGCCGAATTCTGTATCGATTACGTGAAAAACCTCGTCGGCGGTCACGGCCGCCTCAAGCCGCTTAGACACGTGATGCCCGTCGTCGGTTATGGAGGCAAGAAGCGTGCGTAGACGGCCAGCGATGTGCTGCTTTTGGTCTGCCCCGATTGCGGCCAGCATCCCCTCAAGCTTGTTCAATTCTTCTTCGACTAACAGATCGTCTTTTGCAACGGTGCCGCCCAGTTGAGAAAGGAGCAGATGGGCGAGTCGAGCGGGTGTGGGGTAGTCGAAGATGGTGGTGCTGGACAGGCGTAGTCCGGTGATTTGGGTGAGTCTGTTGCGGAATTCGATCGCGGTCAGTGAGTCGAATCCGAGTTCCAGGAATGCTTGGTTGGGGTCTATTGCCTGGGCTGAGGTGTGTCCGAGTACGACGGCTGCTTGTGTGCGGATCTCGTCGAGCACGATCTGCTGTCGGGCGGTTTCCTCGACGGTGGCGAGCCGTTGTGTCAGTGGTGTTCCGGTGGTGTCGGTGCGTCGCGCGGGTGTGCGGACGAGTCCTTGTAGTGGTGTGGGGAGTGCTCCGGCTCGTGCTTGTCGTTGTAGCGCCGCCATGTCCAGTCGGGCGGGCACTACCACTGCCGTTGCCAGATCGAGGCTTCGGTCGAACAATTCCAGTGCTAGCTCGGTGGGTAGTGCGCCGACACCGATCCGTTCCAGTCGTGTGAGTCCGGAAGTGCCTAGTTTGGCGGTCATTCCGGTGGGGTCTGCCCATAGTCCCCATGCCAGCGAGTGTGCTGGTAGTCCCTGCGACCGGCGCTGCTGGGCGAGGGCGTCGAGCCATGCGTTGGCTGCGGCGTAGTTGCCTTGTCCGGGGCTACCGATCAGTCCGGCCATCGAGGAGAACATCACGAATGCCGACAACGGCATCTCGGCGGTCAGTTCGTGTAGATGCCAGGTGGCGTCGATCTTTGGTCGTAGTGCCCGTTCGAGCTGGTCGACTGTCATCGATTCGATGACACCGTCTTCGAGTACCCCGGCCGTATGTACCACGGCTCCGAGTGGTCGTTCCAACGATTCCAGAAGCGTGGCCAATTGTTGGCGGTCGGTGACATCACACGCGACAACGTCGGTTTGGGCGCCCAACGCATCGAGGTCTGCGATCAGTTTCGCCGCGTCGTCTGCTTCCGGTCCGCGTCGGCTGACCAGCAGCAGCCGTTTGACGCCGTGTTTGTCGGCCAGATGTCTGGCCACCGTGGCGCCCAGACCGCCTGTGCCACCGGTGATCAGGACGGTTTCGTGTGGGTTTATCCGTGGCTGGGTGGTCGTTTCCCCTGTTCCTGCCGGGCTGAGCCGTGGCACCAAGGTTTGACCTGCCCGGACTGCGAGTTGGGGTTCGCCCAGCCCGACGAGTTTGCCCCAGTCCAGGTCGTGACCGCTCTCGGCGCCGATATCGACCAGCACGATCTGGCCCGGGTGTTCGCTTTGTGCCGAACGCATCAATCCCCACACCGGTGCCAGTCCCAGGTCCAAGGGCGCCTCGTCTGCCGCAATGGCGTGGCGAGTCACTACGACCAGGCGGGCTTGTGGCAGCCATTCGCTGCTCAACCATCGCTGCAAAAGGCTCAACGCGTTGGCTGTGGTAGCCCGCGCGGTGGCCGGCTCATCAGTGGCAGTCGTAGCCGTGATCGGAGCGATGACCAGATCCGGCCGTGCGGCCCCCTCCGCTAGGGCCCGTTCCAACTCGTCCAGATCGGTGAACCACTGCGCCGTATCGACTGGGTCGCTGACTGGGTCGCCGATTCCAGCGATCAGTATCGGTGTCGATTCATCTTTTCCTGCAGCGGTGACCGGCACCCAGTTCTGCAGGAACAAGCTGCGTTGACCGCCGAGTTGTGCCGCCGTGAGTTGTTCGGGGTTGACCGGACGCGTGGCAAAGGACTGCACCGATACGACCGCGGCGCCGGTGGTGTCGACTGCATCGACTCGTATCACGGACTCACCACGGGCAACCGCGCGGACACGCAGCCGCGAGACGTCCTGGCGGTCGAACCGCACCCCGGTCAAGCTGAAGGGCATCCTGGGTTGACTGTCGTCGCGGTCGATCAGAAAACCGGCTGCACTTTGCAGTACCGCATCCAACAGCGCCGGGTGAATCCCGAATCCCCGCGCCACATCCGTCTCGTCGGGCAACCCGACTTCGGCGTAAACCGCGTCACCGTTGCGCCAGAGCTCATGCACCCCTTGGAAGATGGGGCCGTAGTCATACCCCGCCTCGGCCAGCCGCGCGTACAACGCATCAACGGCCACCGGTTCTGCACCGTTCGGCGGCCATGTCGCAGGGAACGGCTCCCACGGTTCGGTGTCTGTGGAGGATGTGGCGGGTTCGGTCACAGCCAGCCATCCCCGCGCGTTACATACGGGCTCGCCCTGGTCCGTGCCGATCTCCGGGGCATGGGAGCGCGAGTAGATGCCCAGCTCTCGACGGCCGTCCTCACCGGCCTGCCCGACGGTGACCTGCACCTGAATCGTGTTCTGCTGCTGCAGGATCAACGGCGCCTGGAAAACCAATTCCTCGACAACCGGGCAATCCAGCTGTTGGCCTACCGCGTGTGCGAGCTCGACCAACGCAACTCCGGGGACGACCATCGCCCCGAGCAACACGTGATCGGCAATCCACGGCTGGGCCTGGACAGACAGGCGTCCGGTGAACACCCACTCGTCGCGATCGCCCACCGGCACCGCCGCGGCAAGTACCGGATGCTGCACCCGGTACTGCCCGGCCGAACCCGCATCGGCAGAACCCGAAGCCAGCCAATACCGTTGCCGCTGGAACGCATACGTCGGCAACCCGACCCGACCCGGTGTGGTGGTGTAAACCTTGCTCCAGTCGACAGGTACCCCCGCGACGAAGGCGTGGCCCACCGCTTTGACCATCGCGGTGGTCTCGGGGCGGTGCTTGGTCAGCACGGGGATCGTGATGGCCTCGGGAGAGGTCAGTGTCTGTTCTATGGCAGCTGACAGGCCAGCGCCGGGACCGACTTCGATGAACCGGGTGGCGCCCATCGACTCCAACAACTGCACACTGTCGGCGAAACG
>NZ_JBKBET010000040.1:0-259107 GCF_048910785.1 Nocardia nepalensis
ACCCACACCCACCCCAGGGGGTTTGTGTGGTGCATCTGTATCTGTGTGTTGTTTCAGATACCGCACAGTGGACGCGTAGCTTCTTTGTTGGTAAGTCCTCGGCCGATTAGTACCAGTCACCTACACCCGTTACCGGGCTTCCAGTTCTGGCCTATCAACCCCATGGTCTGTGGGGGGCCTTAACCACTCGAAGGTGGTGAGAAACCTCATCTTGGAACAGGCTTCCCGCTTAGATGCTTTCAGCGGTTATCCCTTCCGAACGTAGCTAACCAGCAGTGCCCTTGGCAGGACAACTGGCACACCAGAGGTTCGTCCGTCCCGGTCCTCTCGTACTAGGGACAGCCTTCCTCAAGTTTCTGACGCGCGCGGCGGATAGAGACCGAACTGTCTCACGACGTTCTAAACCCAGCTCGCGTGCCGCTTTAATGGGCGAACAGCCCAACCCTTGGGACCTACTCCAGCCCCAGGATGCGACGAGCCGACATCGAGGTGCCAAACCATCCCGTCGATATGGACTCTTGGGGAAGATCAGCCTGTTATCCCCGGGGTACCTTTTATCCGTTGAGCGACACCGCTTCCACTTGCCGGTGCCGGATCACTAGTCCCGACTTTCGTCCCTGCTCGAGCTGTCACTCTCACAGTCAAGCTCCCTTGTGCACTTGCACTCGACACCTGATTGCCAACCAGGCTGAGGGAACCTTTGGGCGCCTCCGTTACATTTTAGGAGGCAACCGCCCCAGTTAAACTACCCACCAGGCACTGTCCCTGAACCAGATCATGGTCCGAGGTTAGAAGTCCAATACGATCAGAGTGGTATTTCAACGATGACTCCACCAACACTGGCGTGCCAGCTTCACAGTCTCCCACCTATCCTACACAAACCGTACCGAACACCAATACCAAGCTATAGTGAAGGTCCCGGGGTCTTTTCGTCCTGCCGCGCGTAACGAGCATCTTTACTCGTAATGCAATTTCGCCGAGTCTGTGGTTGAGACAGCAGAGAAGTCGTTACGCCATTCGTGCAGGTCGGAACTTACCCGACAAGGAATTTCGCTACCTTAGGATGGTTATAGTTACCACCGCCGTTTACCGGGGCTTAAATTCTCAGCTTCGCACCCCGAAGGGCGCTAACCGGTCCTCTTAACCTTCCGGCACCGGGCAGGCGTCAGTCCGTATACATCGTCTTACGACTTCGCACGGACCTGTGTTTTTAGTAAACAGTCGCTTCTCTCTGGTCTCTGCGACCACACCCAGCTCAGACCGCAAGGGCCATCACCAGACGTGGTCCCCCTTCTCCCGAAGTTACGGGGGCATTTTGCCGAGTTCCTTAACCACAGTTCTCTCGATCGCCTCAGTATTCTCTACCTGACCACCTGTGTCGGTTTGGGGTACGGGCCGTGTACCAACTCACTAGAGGCTTTTCTCGGCAGCATAGGATCACTGAATTCACCTCAATCGGCTACGCATCACCTCTCAGGCTCAATGTTGTGCGGATTTGCCTACACAACGCCCTACAGGCTTACACCAGTACAACCACTGACTGGCCCAGCTACCTTCCTGCGTCACCCCATCGCTTGACTACTACAGCAGGGGTCGTGCGCAGCCCCATCCAGCTTCCCGAAGGAAGTCTTTCAGGTTTTGGGCACTTAGCACCACTGATTCGCCATTGGGCGCGGATACACGGGTACGGGAATATCAACCCGTTGTCCATCGACTACGCCTGTCGGCCTCGCCTTAGGTCCCGACTCACCCTGGGCGGATTAACCTGGCCCAGGAACCCTTGGTCATTCGGCGGACGAGTTTCTCACTCGTCTTTCGCTACTCATGCCTGCATTCTCACTCGCATAGCCTCCACGGCTGGATCACTCCGCCGCTTCCATGGCTACACGACGCTCCCCTACCCATCCACACCACTGGAAGAAGATCCGTAGACCAACCTCGGTGTTATGTGTGAATGCCGCGGCTTCGGCGGTGTACTTGAGCCCCGCTACATTGTCGGCGCAGAATCACTTGACCAGTGAGCTATTACGCACTCTTTCAAGGGTGGCTGCTTCTAAGCCAACCTCCTGGTTGTCTTCGCGACTCCACATCCTTTTCCACTTAGTACACGCTTAGGGGCCTTAGCCGGCGATCTGGGCTGTTTCCCTCTCGACTACGAAGCTTATCCCCCGCAGTCTCACTGCCACGCTCTCACACACCGGCATTCGGAGTTTGGCTGATTTCGGTAAGCTTGTAGGCCCCCTAGACCATCCAGTAGCTCTACCTCCGGTGTGAAACACGTGACGCTGCACCTAAATGCATTTCGGGGAGAACCAGCTATCACGGAGTTTGATTGGCCTTTCACCCCTACCCACAGCTCATCCCCTCAGTTTTCAACCTAAGTGGGTTCGGGCCTCCACGACGTCTTACCGTCGCTTCACCCTGGCCATGGGTAGATCACTCCGCTTCGGGTCTAGAACATGCGACTGGAAACGCCCTATTCGGACTCGCTTTCGCTACGGCTACCCCACACGGGTTAACCTCGCCACATGCCACTAACTCGCAGGCTCATTCTTCAAAAGGCACGCCATCACCCACCCACCCGAAGGTGGCGCAGGCCCTGACGGATTGTAAGCGCACGGTTTCAGGTACTATTTCACTCCCCTCCCGGGGTACTTTTCACCTTTCCCTCACGGTACTAGTCCGCTATCGGTCACCAGGGAGTATTCAGGCTTACCGGGTGGTCCCGGCAGATTCACAGCAGATTTCACGGGCCCGCTGCTACTCGGGCACTTTTCACGAGAGCCAAGAAGTTTTCGTTTACCGGACTATCACCGTCTATGGCAGGCCGTTCCAGACCACTTCAACTAACAACTTGGTTTCTAACTCTCGCTCATCACGGCAGTGATGAGAAGAAAAGCCCCACTACCCCACACGGACAACGACTGCCGTCTATCACATCCGCATGGTTTAGCCTCATCCGCTTTCGCTCGCCACTACTCACGGAATCACTATTGTTTTCTCTTCCTGTGGGTACTGAGATGTTTCACTTCCCCACGTTCCCTCCACACACCCTATATATTCAGATGCGGGTAACACGACATCACTCGTGCTGGGTTTCCCCATTCGGAAATCCTCGGATCTCAGCTCGGTTGACAGCTCCCCGAGGCTTATCGCAGCCTCCTACGTCCTTCATCGGCTCCTGGTGCCAAGGCATCCACCGTACGCTCTTAAACACTTACTAACAAAGATGCTCGCGTCCACTGTGCAGTTCTCAAACAACACACCCACTCAAACCCCAACCCCGCACCAGCAGAAGACCTTTCAGCCTTCCCGGTATGACAGGAGATCCGAGCGGATCGTTATCTTGCCTGGAAAGAACGCCTGTTCTTTCAGGACCCAACAGTGTGTCGATATATTCACCGCGACCAACCACACAGGATTGATCGAATGCGATAAAGCTTGTCAGCGTTCCACCCATGAGCGTCCGCAGTTCTACATGTGAGAACTAAACGGTCTCTGACGCGGTCGAGGACGACTGTTCGAACCGACCAGCGTAGAAGTGCTCCTTAGAAAGGAGGTGATCCAGCCGCACCTTCCGGTACGGCTACCTTGTTACGACTTCGTCCCAATCGCCAATCCCACCTTCGACGGCTCCCTCCACAAGGGTTAGGCCACCGGCTTCGGGTGTTACCGACTTTCATGACGTGACGGGCGGTGTGTACAAGGCCCGGGAACGTATTCACCGCAGCGTTGCTGATCTGCGATTACTAGCGACTCCAACTTCACGGGGTCGAGTTGCAGACCCCGATCCGAACTGAGACCGGCTTTAAGGGATTCGCTCCACCTCACGGTATCGCAGCCCTCTGTACCGGCCATTGTAGCATGTGTGAAGCCCTGGACATAAGGGGCATGATGACTTGACGTCGTCCCCACCTTCCTCCGAGTTGACCCCGGCAGTCTCTCACGAGTCCCCGCCATTACGCGCTGGCAACATAAGATAAGGGTTGCGCTCGTTGCGGGACTTAACCCAACATCTCACGACACGAGCTGACGACAGCCATGCACCACCTGTACACCGACCACAAGGGGGCCTACATCTCTGCAGGTTTCCGGTGTATGTCAAACCCAGGTAAGGTTCTTCGCGTTGCATCGAATTAATCCACATGCTCCGCCGCTTGTGCGGGCCCCCGTCAATTCCTTTGAGTTTTAGCCTTGCGGCCGTACTCCCCAGGCGGGGTACTTAATGCGTTAGCTACGGCACGGATCCCGTGGAAGGAAACCCACACCTAGTACCCACCGTTTACGGCGTGGACTACCAGGGTATCTAATCCTGTTCGCTACCCACGCTTTCGCTTCTCAGCGTCAGTTACTTCCCAGAGACCCGCCTTCGCCACCGGTGTTCCTCCTGATATCTGCGCATTTCACCGCTACACCAGGAATTCCAGTCTCCCCTGAAGTACTCTAGTCCGCCCGTATCGACCGCAAGCCCACCGTTGAGCGGTAGGTTTTCACGATCGACGCGACGAACCGCCTACAAGCTCTTTACGCCCAGTAATTCCGGACAACGCTCGCACCCTACGTATTACCGCGGCTGCTGGCACGTAGTTGGCCGGTGCTTCTTCTACAGGTACCGTCACTTACGCTTCGTCCCTGTCGAAAGAGGTTTACAACCCGAAGGCCGTCATCCCTCACGCGGCGTCGCTGCATCAGGCTTCCGCCCATTGTGCAATATTCCCCACTGCTGCCTCCCGTAGGAGTCTGGGCCGTGTCTCAGTCCCAGTGTGGCCGGTCACCCTCTCAGGTCGGCTACCCGTCGTCGCCTTGGTAGGCCATTACCCCACCAACAAGCTGATAGGCCGCGGGCCCATCCTGCACCGATAAATCTTTCCACCACAAAACATGCATCCCGTGGTCATATCCGGTATTAGACCCAGTTTCCCAGGCTTATCCCGAAGTGCAGGGCAGATCACCCACGTGTTACTCACCCGTTCGCCGCTCGTGTACCCCGAAGGGCCTTACCGCTCGACTTGCATGTGTTAAGCACGCCGCCAGCGTTCGTCCTGAGCCAGGATCAAACTCTCCGTTGAAGACTCTCAATCACACCCCAAAGGATGCAATCAGAAGAATTAACCAGAGTCCGAAAACCTTGGCAAAATCAAACGCCAGCAAAAGTATTTGCTGACTAAAATGTCCAGCCCCACCACACGGGGGTATGAGGAGCCGGAACCAATAAATAATTGGCACTGACATTCATCGACACACTATTGAGTTCTCAAAGAACACACACACAAACCATCTCGCGGGTTTCATCCCGGTCGATCGGTGAGGCAACTTATCCAGCTTAGCTCAGCCTTGAACCCGAATCAAAATCGGGGTCTCGTTCGAGCTAGTGTGATCGTCAGGCGCTCTACGTCCTACCTCGTTTCCCTGGTCCTTGGCTCAGCCTTTCGGCTCAGCGCGTCGGCCCCGGGTCGGTGTCCGTGTCGCTCTGACTCGAATAAAGTTACGTGTCGGCGTGCACGATGTCAAATCGCCTGGTCAGGAACGGTTTTCGACGAAACGAAATCGTCGCCTGCCGTTCACATGATCAATCCGCGGCGCCGACTCGCTCCACCTGACCACCCAATGCCTGCAGCTGCTCAACGAAATTCGGGTAGCCGCGGTCGATGTGGAAGACGTCGTGCACCTCGGTGGTGCCGTCGGCAACCAGACCGGCAAGTACCAATCCTGCGCCCGCCCGAATATCCGAGGACCACACCGGCGCACTCGACAGCCGCGGAATTCCGCGCACCACCGCGTGATGTCCATCGGTGCGCGCATCGGCGCCCAGCCGGATCATCTCCTCCACGAAACGGAAACGCGCCTCGAAGATGTTCTCGGTGATCATCGAGGTGCCGTCGGCGATCGCGGCGAGACCGATGGCCATCGGCTGCAGATCGGTCGGGAAACCCGGAAAGGGCAGCGTCGAGAAATTGACCGCCCGCGGCCGCTCGGCCTGGATCACCCGGAAACCATCCGGTTCGAACGAAATACGCGCGCCGGCCGAGCGCAGCTTGTCCAGCACGAGGGACAGGTGCTTGGGATTCACCCCGGTGACCCGGACATCGCCCATGGTCATCACCGCGGCGATCCCCCAGGTCGCGGCCACGATCCGATCACCGATCACCTGGTGCGTGGTGGGCTCGAGGCGCTCGACACCCTGGATGGTGAGCACCGAGGTCCCCGCGCCGCTGATCCGCGCGCCCATCCGAACGAGCATGTTGCAGAGATCGACGATGTCGGGTTCGCGGGCGGCGTTGTCGATGACCGTCTCGCCCTCGGCCAGCACGGCCGCCATGAGGATGTTCTCGGTCGCCCCCACCGAGGGAAAGTCCAGCCTGATCCGTGCACCCTGCAGTTCGTCCGCGCGCGCGACCACACAACCGTGCTCGATTTCGCTGGTCGCGCCGAGCAGCCGCAGACCCGCCTGATGCATATCCAACGGCCGCGAACCGATCGCGTCACCGCCGGGCAGCGCGACAACCGCCCGCTTGCACCGCGCCATCAGCGGACCGAGCACACAGACCGACGCGCGGAACTGCGTCACCGCGGGGAAATCCGCGTGGTACTTCGGCTCCGCGGGCGTGTTGATCGTGACGACCGAACCGTCGATCATGACGTCGCAGCCGAGGCCGCGCAGCACATCACCCATCAACGGCACATCGAGGATGTCCGGGCAGTTCGTAATGGTGGTCGTGCCCTCGGCCAGCAAGGCAGCCGCCATCAACTTGAGGACGCTGTTCTTCGCACCCCCGACCGCGACCTCACCGACGAGTCGATTCCCGCCAGTAACCAAAAACCGTTCCATGCCGCCTCTCCGCGTATTCGGCGCACTGTTGGTGCAAAGGATAGTTGCGTTGCGGGCCGGCGGTAGCAGTGCCGGGGTTATATCCAGGTAGCTGGGACGCGTTCCGGGGTGTCCAGCAACTTTTGCGTGTCGCGCCGCGCACCATTGCGAGCGGCCAGTGGTTCACAGTCCTGTGTCGTAGGTCTCATTCAGAAGTTACCCACGCCCACACGAGATCAGTCGTGCGGTTCGCAACGATTACGTCTGTTCCCCACCAGGCTTCCACAGCACATCGCCGCCCGGGTTGGCGACTCGGCTGAGGATGAACAGCAAGTCGGAGAGGCGGTTCAGGTACTTCGCCGGGAGGATATTCGTATCGTCCGGATGCGCCTCGATCGCGGCCCAGGCGGAACGCTCTGCGCGCCGCGCCACCGTGCGGGCGGTGTGCAGCAGGGCGGCCAATGGTGTGCCGCCGGGCAGAATGAACGAATTCAGCGGTGGCAGTTCGGCATTGAACTCATCGCACCACGCTTCGAGCCGGTCGATATAGGGCTGGGTGATGCGCAGCGGCGGATACTTCGGCTCCGCGACGACCGGTGTCGACAGATCCGCACCCGCGTCGAACAGATCGTTCTGCACCTGCCGCAACACCTTCAGCAACTCCGGCGCGGGTTCGCCCAATGCGACGGCGACACCGATCGCGGCATTCGTCTCGTCACAGTCCGCATAAGCGACCAGCCGCGGATCCGTCTTGCCCACCCGCGAGAAGTCGCTGAGACCAGTGGTCCCATCGTCGCCGGTCCGCGTATAAATCCGCGTCAGATGCACACTCACACGTCCACCCTATCGCTGCCTACGAAACGGCTGATTCCGCAAGAACACGGGTAATTCGCCGGGTACGCCCAAAACTCAGTGGCCACTGGACCGCGAGCACCCACGTCTGGCAAACGGTTCGGGCAGGGGGCGAGCACGCTCACGGTTTCAACCTAGAGCCCCGGTAGGCGGCGGGTGCGATCCGACGGTCGGGATTCGACCCAGGACAGGAACGCCGCGAGTGAGCCGCGGTCCAGGGCCAGTTCGTAGTTGCCGTCATTGTCGGAGACCGCGGTCACCGCGATCTCATCGGTCATGATGTCGTATTCGTCGCCGCGCGGGCCGCGCCGATCACCGATCTCGATGCCCTGGCGTCGAATGGTGGAGTCCGGGCCCAGTTTGAGGCTGGAGAGTTTGTAGAAGACGACGCGATCCTCGTCGTATCGAATCAGACCGTGCCGCCAGCCCTGCCCGCCGCGCGCGGGCAGCACTCGCAGGATCGCGGCGGTTCCGCCGCGGCGCAACATGATCAGCCGATAGGTGGAGGCGAGGGCCAGGAGAACGAGCGTGAGCACCAGAATGATCAGGAGAACCATCCCGGTCTGCAATGCTGTTCGTCCCTTCGCTCCGCCGCCGTGTCGACGACACGGTATTCGATCGGCGGTGTTCGCAGGCCCTCCGTGGCTTCGCAGGCTACCGCCTCCGGGCCCTGATGCGCACACCGCCGTTCGGCCATTCAACCATGGCCCAAAGTTTACAAATGGCGGGGCCTTGTCTTTGAAAGATCGAGGCCGGAAATGCCACTGTCGGCGGCGAAGGAAGCCTTCGCCGCCGACAGTGTCGTACGCAATCCCGATGCGGTGCTTACGCGTTCGCGTTTGCCTCCTCGACCGCGCGCACCTGGCCCTCGGCCGCCACCTTCTGTTCCTCGGTGGCGTCGGCGTCGGCCAGCACCCGACGGGCCGCCTCGACGTCGATCTCATCGGCGAACTCCGCGGACTCGGCCAACACCCGGACCGAGGTCGCGGTCACCGAGAAGAATCCGCCGTGCACCGCCGCGGTGATCCGCTCACCCTCGGTGGGCACGATGCTCACGATGCCGCCCTCGACCAACTGGCCGAGCAGTGGCTCGTGGCCCGCCAAGATGCCGATCTGGCCCTCGGTGGTCTGCGCGCTGACGAACGTCGCCTGGCCGGACCAGAGCAAACGCTCGACGGCGACGAGATCAACTGACATCTCCGCCATGGGTGACTACTTTCCGGCGATCTTCTTCGCGGCCGCCTCGACGTCGTCGAGACCACCGCAGGAGTTGAACGCCTGCTCCGGGAAGTGGTCGAACTCGCCCTTGCAGACGCGGTCGAACGCCTCGATGGTGTCGGTCAGCGGCACCACGGAACCCGGCTGGCCGGTGAACTTCTCGGCCACGATGAAGTTCTGGCCGAGGAACTTCTCCAGACGACGGGCCCGGCCGACGAGGACCTTGTCCTCTTCGGAGAGCTCGTCCATACCGAGGATGGCGATGATGTCCTGCAGTTCCTTGTACTTCTGCAGGATCCGCTTCACCTCGTTGGCGACCCGGAAGTGCTCGGCGCCGACGATCGAGGCCTCCAGGATGCGGGAGGTCGAGGTCAGCGGGTCGACGGCCGGGTAGATGCCCTTCTGCGAGATCGGGCGGGAAAGCTCGGTCGTCGCGTCGAGGTGGGCGAAGGTGGTCGCCGGAGCCGGGTCGGTGTAGTCGTCGGCGGGCACGTAGATGGCCTGCAGCGAGGTGATGGACCGACCACGGGTCGAGGTGATGCGCTCCTGCAGCTCACCCATCTCGTCGGCCAGCGTGGGCTGGTAACCGACGGCGGACGGCATGCGGCCGAGCAGGGTCGACACCTCGGAACCGGCCTGGGTGAACCGGAAGATGTTGTCGATGAACAGCAGCACGTCCTGGTGCTGCACGTCGCGGAAGTACTCGGCCATGGTCAGGGCCGAGAGGGCGACGCGCATACGGGTGCCCGGCGGCTCGTCCATCTGGCCGAAGACGAGGGCGGTGTCCTGCAGGACGCCCATCTCTTCCATTTCCAGGTGCAGGTCGGTGCCCTCACGGGTGCGCTCACCGACACCGGCGAACACCGAGGTGCCGGAGAACTCACGCGCGATACGGGTGATCATCTCCTGGATCAGCACGGTCTTGCCGACACCGGCACCACCGAACAGACCGATCTTGCCGCCCTTCACGTACGGGGTCAGCAGGTCGATGACCTTGATGCCCGTCTCCAGGATCTCGGTCTTACCCTCGAGCTGGTCGAATGACGGGGGCTTGCGGTGGATGCCCCACTGCTCGCCGTCGCGGCCCAGGCCGGGGGTGTCGAGGCAGTCGCCGAGGGCGTTGAACACGTGGCCCTTGGTGATGTCGCCGACCGGCACCGAAATCGGCTTGCCGCTGTCGGTGACGGTGGCGCCACGGACCAGACCGTCAGTGGGCTGCATCGAGATGGTGCGCACGATGTTGTCACCGAGGTGCTGGGCGACCTCGAGGGTCAGGGTCTTGGCCACCGAGGTCAGGGTGATCTCGGCGTGCAGAGCGTTGAACAGCTCAGGGATCGAACCCCGCGGGAACTCGACGTCCACGACGGGGCCGATGACGCGGACGACGCGACCTGTTTTCGCGCCCGTCCGGCTCTCTTGAGTGACAGCTGCGGTCATTTGTTGGTTCTCTTCCTGCGCTTAGTCGCGGTCGGAGCTCGAAGCCAGCGCGTTCACGCCGCCGACGATTTCGCTGATTTCCTGCGTGATCTGGGCCTGCCGCACCGAATTCGCCTGCCGGGTAAGCACATTGGCCAGTTCGTTGGCGTTGTCGGTGGCTGCCTTCATTGCGGTGCGCCGAGCCGCGGACTCGGATGCCGCTGCCTCGAGCAACGATGAGTAGATGCGGGTGTTGATGTACTTGGGCAGCAGCGCCGCCAGCAGCACATCGGCATCGGGCTCGAACTCGTACTGGGCCGTCAACTCGGACGGGGCGACCCCGTCGGAGAAGGAGTCCTCACCCAACTCGAAGTTCTCGTCGACGAAGCTGACCTGGATCGGCGCCAGGCGGCGCACCTCCGGGGTCTGGGTCAGCATCGAGACGAAACGGGTGTACACAATGTGCAACTCGTCGACGCCCTCGATATTGCCGGTCCCGTTCGGCGCCGGCACCTCACCTTCGGAGCCCGCCATGAAGGCGTCAACGAGGTGGTGGCACGCGGCCGTGGCGTCGTTGTACTTCGGCTGCTGGGAGAACCCGGTCCACGCGTTGACCAGCGGACGACTCCGGAAGGTGTAGTACGTGAGGCCCTTGTTGCCCATCACGTACAGCACCGGCTCCTTGCCCTCGCCACGCAGGGTGACCATGAGCTCCTCGGCGCGCTTGAGCACGTTGGAGTTGTAGCCACCGCACATGCCGCTGTCACTGGTGATCACCAGGACGGCCGCACGGCGCGGGTTGGCCCGCTCGGTCAGCAGCGGGTGCGCCAGACTCGTCGACGCACTCGCCAGCTCGCTGAGGACCTTGGTGATCTCCTCGGCGTATGGCTTCGCGGCCGCAACCCTGGCCTGGGCCTTGGAGATTCGCGAGGTCGCGATCAGCTCCTGGGCCTTGGTGATCTTCTTGATCGAACTCACACCACGAATGCGGGAGCGCAATTCACGCAAGCTTGCCATCAGCGGTTCACACTCCCTTCATTCGCCAGAATCGAATAGCGCATCAGCTCGCTCGATTACTTCTCGACGTGCTTGCGGGTCACCGACAGCGATTCGACCTCTTCGTGGTCGAGCTCACCGGCGGCTGCCTCGTTCACGACGCGCGAACCGTCGGACGCGAGGAAGCTCTGCTTGAACTTGTCGGTGGCCGCCTTGATGGCATCGCCGTTCTCGTTGTCGAGCACCTTGCCGCCCTCGATGGACTTGAAGGCGTCGGCCGCGCTGCGGTGCAGATCCTCGAGCAGTTCGCTGTTGAAGCGACGGATGTCGCCGACCGGAACCGAGTCGAAGTAACCGGCGTCGACCAGGAAGATCGAGACGATCTGGTCCTCGACCGCGACCGGCGAGTACTGGTCCTGCTTGAGCAGCTCGACCCAGCGGGCGCCACGCTCCAGCTGCGCCAGCGACGCGGCATCCAGGTCGGAGGCGAAGGCGGAGAACGCCTCCAGCTCGCGGTACTGCGCCATTTCCAGACGCAGCGAACCGGCGACCTTCTTCATGCCCTTGGTCTGGGCGGCGCCACCGACACGGGAGACCGAGGTACCGACGTTGATCGCCGGACGGACACCCTTGTTGAACAGGTCGGACTCGAGGAAGACCTGGCCGTCGGTGATGGAGATGACGTTGGTCGGGATGAACGCCGAGATGTCGTTGGCCTTGGTCTCGATGATCGGCAGACCCGTCATCGAACCGGCGCCCATCTCGTCGGACAGCTTCGCGCAACGCTCCAGCAGACGGGAGTGCAGGTAGAAGACGTCACCGGGGTACGCCTCGCGGCCCGGCGGACGACGCAGCAGCAGCGAGATGGCGCGGTACGCCTCGGCCTGCTTGGTCAGGTCGTCGAACACGATCAGGACGTGCTTGCCCTGGTACATCCAGTGCTGGCCGATGGCCGAACCGGTGTAGGGCGCAAGCCATTTGAAGCCGGCGGAGTCGGAGGCGGGGGCCGCGACGATGGTGGTGTACTCCATCGCGCCGTGCGACTCCAGCGCGGTCTTGACGCCCGCGATGGTGGAGCCCTTCTGGCCGATCGCGACGTAGATGCAGCGCACCTGCTTCTTCGGGTCGCCGGTCTCCCAGTTCGCCTTCTGCGCGAGGATCGCGTCGATGCAGACCGCGGTCTTGCCGGTCTTGCGGTCGCCGATGATCAGCTGCCGCTGGCCGCGACCGATGGCGGTCAGGGCGTCGATGGCGGTGATACCGGTGGCCAGCGGCTCTTCGACCGGCTGGCGCTGCAGCACGGTCGCGGCCTGCAGCTCGAGCACGCGCTGCTCTTCGGCCTCGATCTCGCCGAGGCCGTCGATCGGCTGGCCCAGCGGGTTGACCACGCGGCCGAGGAACTTGTCACCGACGGGGACCGAGAGCACGTCGCCGGTGCGGCGAACCTGCTGGCCCTCTTCGATTTCCGCGAACTCGCCGAGGATGACCGCACCGATCTCGCGGTCCTCGAGGTTCAGCGCGACGCCGAGCACACCACCCGGGAATTCGAGCAGTTCATTGGCCATTGCCGAGGGCAGGCCGCTGACGTGCGCGATGCCGTCACTGCAGTCGGTGACAACACCGACTTCTTCGATGGAGGTTTCCGGGGTGTAGCTCTGGGTGTAGCTCTCGATCGCGCTACGGATCTCATCGGTGGAGATCGTCAGCTCCGCCATAGTCTTCCTGCTCTCGCTGTCTGGTCTGAATGTCGGGGGAGGTGGGTGTCAGGCCAGAGCCCGACGGAGCCGTTCCAAGCGGCCGGTGGCGCTGCCGTCGATGAGGTCGTCGCCGACCCGCACCACGACGCCGGTCAGCAGACTCGAATCGACCTGCACGTGCACCGTGACCGGCTTGCCGTAGATGCGCTGCAACGATGCCGCGAGATGGTCTCGCTGCTGGTCGGTCAGTGCGACCGCGGCACGCACATGCGCGACGATCTGGTCACGCCGGGCGGCCGCGAGGTCGGACAGTTCGGCGAACGCTTCGCCGATGCCCGCCTTCGGCCGGGTGATCACCTGGGCCGCCAGGGTCTGGGTGATGGGGTCGGCCTTGCCCGCGAGCAGCCGGTCGATCAGCTCGCGCTTGGCCTGGACAGGCTTTGCACGGTCCGAAACTGCCTGCTCCAGGTCGGGATTGTCGCCGATGATCCGGCCGAGCCGGAACAGTTCGTCCTCGACCGCCCCGAGCCGTCCGCTGTCGGCGGCCGACTCCAGCAGCGCCTCCTGGCCGAGCAACACCAGGGTGTCGACCAAATCGGCGGTGCGCGACCAGGTCTGGGCCACCGCGGTGGTCAGCACCGCCAGGGTGGCGGGGCTGACCTTGCCGCTGAAGACCCGCTCGCTGAGTTCGGCGCGCACCGAGCCGGGAACCGACACGTCCGCGAGCGCAACACGCAGCGAACGCTGGTCGTCCAGCACGGCGACAACGGCGAACAGTTCCGACCCCGTCGTGGCCGCAACACTGTCGCTTCCGGTCAGAGCGGCCCGAAGCGCCTCCCGTGCCCGGGAGCTTGCCTCGCGGCTCGCTGCGTACATGCTTCTCACTTTCGCGTCGCTACCTTCCGACCCCGATGCTGGCATTCGACTGATCGAGTTCGGACAGGAACCGGTCGATCGATGCCGCCTGCTTAGCTTCGTCCGAAACCGACTGTCCGATAATCTTTTCGGCCAAATCGACGGCAGTTTTGCCGACTTCGGCACGCAGCTCGGTCAGGATCTGCTGACGCTGAGCTTCCAGCTGGCTGTGACCGGCGGCGACGATGCGGTCGCTTTCGGCCTGGGCTTCCTCGCGCATCTGCGCGAGAATCTGCTGGCCCTGGGTGCGTGCGTCCTCACGGATGCGCGCGGCCTCGAGCCGAGCGTCGGCCAACTGCTGCTGGTACTGCTGCAGCGTCAGCTGGGCTTCTTCCTGCGCGGCCTCGGCCCGCTGGATGCCGCCCTCGATCTTGTCCGCACGCTCATCCAACACCTTGATCAGGCGCGGGATGACGTACTTGTAGAAAACGACGCCGATGATCGCGATGACGACCACCGACCACACGATGTCGTAGGTCTCCGGGAGCAGGGGATTGATGTCTTCCCCTGTCTCCGCGGCCAGTAAAGAAAGCGTGCTCATCGCAAACTCAGAAGATGAAGCCGGCGACGAGGCCGATCAGCGCCAGGGCCTCGGTGAACGCGATACCGAGGAACATGTTGGTGCGGATGGTGCCCTGCAGCTCGGGCTGACGGGCGATGCCCTCGATGGCCTTACCGACCACGATGCCCACGCCGATGCCGGGGCCGATGGCAGCGAGACCGTAGCCGATGGCGCCGTAGCCCTTGATCTTGTCGGGGGTAGCGGCTTCGGCGGCCAAGGTAGCGAGGCTCATGAGTCTTCCATTCCCTTTCTGTTGCTCACCCGCCGGTCGGCGTGGTGTAGCAGGTATTCGGTAGTCGTTCGGTCAGTGCGAATCAGCGTGTTGTGCGAGTCCGATGTAAACGGCGGTCAGCAGCGCGAAAACGTAGGCCTGCAGGAAGATGACCAACATTTCGAACAGCGTGAATCCGAGTCCGGCGAGCAGCGAGAACGGCGAGAACACCTTCATCCAGGCCGCGGCGTCGAACAGGAAGAACCAGGTGGCGCTGAAGAACAGCACCAGCATGATGTGACCGGCCAGCATGTTCGCCATGAGTCGGACGGTCAGCGTGAACGGGCGCAGGATGAACGTCGAGACGAACTCGATCGGAATCAGCAACACGTGCAAGGCGGGCGGAACATTCGGAACCACGATGCTGCTGCGCATGTAGGTGGCGAACCCGTACTTCTTGATACCCACGAAGTTGAACGCGAGGTACGCGATGAGGGCCAGCACCAGCGGCATGCCGATTCGAGCGTTCGACGAGATGTTCAGCCCCGGAATGATGCCGGAGAAGTTGAGAAACAGAACCGCGAAGAAGATCGTCGCGATCAATGGGAAGTACTTGCGACCGGATTCCTTACCGAGCACCTCGTCGCAAATCTGATCCTTGACGAACACCAAACCGGTTTCGGCTATGTTCTGCAGGCCGCGCGGGACGATGCGAGGATTGCGGAATGCCAGCACCATGACGAGCACCAGCACGGCGGTCATCAGCAGCCGGATCAGCATCAAACGGTCGAGTTCGAACGGCGTACCCTCGAACAGCACCGCTGGAGGGAAGAAGTCGGACAGCGATGGCGCGTGGAACTCGCCCGCCAAAGTGGTGACGCTCAGCGTTCTCTCCCGTGTTCGGGCCGCGGGTACGGTCATTCCCGCGGTTCGATCGGACATTGACGATCAATTGGGTCGACTCAGGTCGGCTCGAAATTCGTCAGCAGCTGTGCGGCATCCCGCATGGGCGTCTGTACGTAGTGTCGGCGACATCGTCGACATGCAGAACCGGAACCCCTCGGAGTCCGGTACGGCAGTAAGCATAGCTGCCGCTCGGCGGGATCTCGGTGATCCCCCCTTGCTTGGTCGCTTGCTTACCAACACTTTACCAAGTTATCTACGACAGCGTGTAGGTGGGTGCGATTATTGCTGCGCAGAGGGTGAATCGGACCTATCGGTCGGTATGTTTACATACGGAACCTTCTGCCGCAGAACGCCATACGTCTCCGCGCCGAGCACGATGAGCAAGGACCCGACCACGGTCAGGAACAGCGCCATTCGATCGTAGAAATCGAATCGCTGCAGCACCGCGATCACGATCATCGCGACCAGCAGCTTGCCCACCCAGCTCACCAACATGACCAGGCCAGCGGTGCTCGGCGGCAGCTTCGCGCCGAACAGCACCACGGCCGCGGTGGTGAGGATGAAGCCGCCGCCGATGGCCGCGCCGAGCAGCGCGCCCCAGAGTCCGGACAGGCCGGCGACCGCAGTGGCGATGGTCACCGAAAGCACCACCAACACGGCCAATCCGATCACGCCGTAACGCAGCGCCGCCTTCAGCGGAGCGTCGGGACCGGGGACGGGGTTAGTGAGACTCACGGACCGAACTTTACCCGGATATTGCCTTACGGATCCGCGGGCTCCTTGCGGCGCAGGCCGGGTATGGCGGTCACCACAAGCGCGAAAACCAGCCCGCCCGCCATCATC
This sequence comes from Nocardia nepalensis, assembly GCF_048910785.1. Classification (NCBI taxonomy): domain Bacteria; kingdom Bacillati; phylum Actinomycetota; class Actinomycetes; order Mycobacteriales; family Nocardiaceae; genus Nocardia; species Nocardia nepalensis. The sequence continues at coordinate 16,425 of NZ_JBKBET010000040.1, forward strand.
AGCACGACAATCCGGCGATCGTGGATGAGCGAAGTGCCGACCGCGCCGAAGGCGAGCACGCCGACCCATAAATAGATCACCAGCACAACGCGGCGGTGTGAATGTCCGATCTGCAACAGCCGGTGATGCAAGTGCATTTTGTCCGGTGTCGAGAAACTCACACCCGCACGCACTCGGCGCACGATCGCCAGCAGCAGATCCAACACCGGAATGAACATCACCGCACCGACCAGCAGCAGCGGCGAAAGCAGACCGATGATGTCGCGAGGTCCGTAGCCCGCCAAATTGATTCGACCCGAGGCGCCCGTCGACACCGCCGCCAGCATGAGCCCGATCAACATCGAACCGGAATCGCCCATGAATATCCGGGCTGGCGAAAAATTGTGTGGCAGAAATCCCAGACAGGCGCCCGCGAGCGCGGCGGCGAGCAGCGCGGGCGGATAGGTGTCGACCGAACCGCCCTGGCTGTAGAGCAGGCCGACGGAGAATACGAAGACCGCGCCCGCGCAGATCAGGCCCAGTCCGGCGGCCAAGCCGTCGAGTCCGTCGACGAAATTCATGGCATTGACCAGGGTCACGGTGATGCCGACGGTGACCAGGCCGCCCTGCAGTGCGTCCAACACCACGGTGGTGTCGTTGAACACGTTGTAGATGACGTACCAGCTCAGGCCCATGACCGCCATCACACCGGCGGCGGTGACCTGACCCGCGAATTTGGTCAGCGCATCCAGGCCCCACCGGTCATCGACGATGCCGACGAGCACGATGAGCGTGGCCGCGACCAGCACCGCCGGGATATCCGGCCGGTAGTCGAAACCCCGTCGCAGCGCGGGCAATTGGTGCGCGAAGAGCACGGCCGCGACCACCCCGACGTACATGCCGACCCCGCCCATCCGCGGAATCGGCTTGACGTGCACATCGCGTTCGCGCGGCACCGCGACCGCGCCGAAGGCGATGGCCAGCACTCGAATTCCGCCGGTGGCGAGGAAAGTAACCGTGCCCGAGATGAGGAGCACGAGCAGCAGCTCGCGCAACGGAACTACAGCACTCGAACCGATCATCCGATTATCTGATCCACCATGCGATCACTGCGTCCCGGGATCACCGCGTCGCGACGCTGGTCAGCGCCTCCGGGGACATCCCGAGCACATCGGCGATATCGCCGACCGATACCGCGCCCTCGCGCAGGATCCGCGGCTGATCTGCGGTGAGATCGACGATGGTGGAGGCGACGGCGTGTTCGGCCGGGCCGCCGTCGAGGTAGACCCCGACCAGATCGCCGAGCTGATCGCGCGCCTCGGCGGCGGTCTTGGCGGGCGGCTGTCCAGAGACATTGGCGCTGGACACCGCCAGCGGGCCGACCTCGCGCAGCAGCTCCAGCGCGACCGGGTGCAGCGGCATTCGCAGCATCACCGTGCCGCGCGTATCACCGAGGTCCCACGCCAGCGAAGGTGCTTGCTGCACAACAAGACTCAGACCACCGGGCCAGAACGCCCGGATCAGCTCGCGGGCCTGCGGGCGCACCGAGAACACCAGGCCGTCGATCGTGTGCCAGGAACCGACCAGCACCGGTACCGGCATATCCCGACCGCGCCGCTTGGCGGCGAGCAATTCGCTCACCGCGGTCGAATCGAACGCGTCGGCGGCCAGGCCGTACAGCGTGTCGGTAGGCAGCACGACCAGGCGTCCGGATTTAAGGGCGCTGGTGGCCGCGGTCAGTCCGGCGGCGCGCGAGTCGGGATCCGCGCAGTCGTAGACGGTACTCACGGCCCCCATCCTGTCACGCATGCCACTCGATGCCACCATCCCGGGGTGCGCGTAGCGGTCGGTGGCGCCGATCAGGTGCGGGTGGCGGCGACGAAGCGGGGCTTACCAGCGAGGTCCGGATGCTCGATGATGTCGGCGAATTCACCCTGTTTCGCCAGGAGGGCGGCCAGGTCGGAGCCGTTGGTGTCGTCGTGTTCGATGGCGCAGGAGCCGCCGGAACGCAGCAGGCGGGTGATGGTGGGAAGCATCTGCCGGATGACGTCGAGTCCGTCCGGGCCGCCGAACAGGGCCAGATGCGGGTCGTGGTCGGCGACTTCCGGATCGAGTTCGGCGTCTTCGGGTATATACGGCGGATTGGAGACGATGAGATCGACCTTGCCATTCAAGTCGGTGAGCAGATTCGGGTCGGTCACATCGTCGGCGTAGAGCGTGATCGGGGTGTCGCCCTCGGCAATGCGCAGGTCGGCATTGCGGCGCGCCCATTGCAGGGCCGCGGGATCGATCTCGATCGCGTGCACGTCCGCATCCGGGCGGGCCTGGGCGATGGCCAGCGCCAGCGCGCCGGAACCGGTGCACAGGTCGATCACGACCGGGGTGTGATCGTGCGGCAGCGTCTCCAATTGCGCCAATGCCCAGGCGAACAGCAGCTCGGTCTCCGGTCGCGGCACGAAAACGCCGGGACCGACCTCGAGATCGATCTCGCCCATCGAGGCGGTACCGGTCAAGTGCTGCAACGGAATTCGTTCCGCGCGCCGGGCGACCAGGGCGCGGTATTGCTCGATCACCTCGGGGGTGACCAGCGGTGTCAGCGCCAACCGGGTCCGTTCGACGCCGAGCAGGTGGGCGGCCAGATGTTCGGCGTCGGCTTGCGGACTGTGCACGCCCGCGGCGCGCAATGTCTCGACGGCTTGGTTGATGGCTGGGCGCAATGCCACACGAGTTCCGGACATGATGTCGACACTCCCCGTTCTGGGCGTACCCGGTGAGCTACCCATGTTGTCACCAACTCAGTTGATCTGTCCCGAACATCGGGCCCTGGCGTCGACTATTCCGCCGCCATGCGCGCTTCGCGATCCGCCTTGCCCAGTGCGTCCAGAAGTGCATCCATATCGCCATCGAGGACGGCGTCCAGGTTGTGCGCCTTGAAACCGATGCGGTGATCGGCGATCCGGTTCTCCGGGAAGTTGTAGGTGCGAATCCGTTCGGAGCGGTCGACCGTGCGGATCTGGCTGGCCCGGCCCGCCGCGGCCTCCTGATCGGCCTGTTCCTCGGCCAATGCCTGCAGCCGGGCCGCGAGCACCTGCATGGCGCGGGCCTTGTTCTGCAGCTGGGAGCGCTCGTTCTGGCAGGTCACCACGATGCCCGAGGGCAGGTGGGTGATGCGGACCGCGGAGTCGGTGGTGTTGACGCCCTGACCGCCCTTGCCGGAGGACCGGTAGACGTCGATGCGCAGATCCGATTCGTCGATCTGCACCTCTTCGACCTCATCGGGCTCCGGATAGATCAGTACGCCCGCCGCGGAGGTGTGGATGCGGCCCTGGGATTCGGTGACCGGAACGCGCTGGACGCGGTGCACGCCGCCCTCGAACTTCAGGCGCGACCACACACCGTCCCTGGTGGCGTCGCGGCTCTTGATCGAGAGCGTCGCATCCTTGTAACCGCCCAGGTCGGAGACGGTGACACCAAGGATTTCGACCTTCCAGCCGTGCCGCTCGGCGTAGCGCACGTACATGCGGGCCAGATCCGAGGCGAACAGCGCGGATTCCTCGCCGCCCTCACCGGATTTGACCTCGAGCACCACATCGTCGCCGTCGTGCGGATCGCGCGGGGCGAGCAGGTCGGCTAGTTGCTGCTCCAACTCGACGACCTGCGTCTGCAGGTCGGGGACCTCGGCCGCGAAGGCGGCGTCGTCGGCCGCGAGTTCCTGTGCGGCGGCGAGGTCGTCGCGCGCGGTCTTCAGTTTGCTGTAGGTGGCCATGATCGGGGCCAGCTCGGCGAAACGCTTGCCGACCCGGCGCGCGGCGCCCGGATCGTTGTGCAGCGCCGGATCGGCCAGCTGCGTCTCCAGGCCCGCATGCTCGGCCAGAATGTCATCGATCGCGGACGGTTGCGTCATGCTGCTTCCTCTCTTACCCGTACTGGCCACACAAAAGCGCCGACGCCCGGCCTGCTGAGCAGGACCGGGCGTCGGCGAGGAAGCTACTTGCTCTCTGCGTCGGCCTTCTTGCCGGCACGCTTGCCGTAGCGAGCCTCGAAGCGGGCCACGCGACCACCGGTGTCGAGGATCTTCTGCTTGCCGGTGTAGAACGGGTGGCACTGCGAGCAGACCTCGACGGTGATGTGTCCCGACTCCTTGGTGCTGCGAGTCTGGAAGGTGTTGCCGCAACCACAGACGACCGTGGTCTCGACATACGCCGGATGAATTCCTGCCTTCATGGATGTCCTCTCGATATTGGCCGCCGGGTCGCCCGTGCAGATCGCATGGACGTGAACCGGAGCCGACTAGGCGGGAGGTCTGCTCACCAGAGCAGACGCAACAGCCGTTCAGTATGCCAGAACAGCGGTTACGCTCCCAAAACGCCCCCGGCCCCGCCTTTGTTCCCGGCACCGTTCTCAGCCTGGTCGCCGCGCGCATACGCCCGCGCCCGATCCGTCCGGCCGCGAGTACTCCCCCCGCTCCTTCGCCCCAAGAAGTTCGGGCACGCGTGCGAGGAGCTCTTAGTGAACTCTTAAATCGAGTAGCTCGTAATTCAAGTAGCTCGTAATTCAAGTAGCTCGCTACTCGTGAATACGAACAGGCCTGTTCATAGAGTTTGAGGCTGATGCACATCGGCGTGCCGAGACAGAAAGGAGAACCCTGTGAACAGCCGCGTCGCTCTTGCGGTTTTCGTTTCGTTGATTCTCGCTGTCGCGGTCGGCTGGTTTGCCGCCCCGGACCGCCCGGACACCTACGCGTACGCGAAACCGACTGCCGCACAGTATGATCCGGCCAATACGGCCATGAGCTCCGGTAGCGGAGCCGCGACGACGGCAATCATCCTGGCCTTCATGATCGCGGGCGCGGCCGGCATCGGCCTAGCCTTCTTCAGCCCGAGAACGCCGCAAGGGCGCTCCCCCGCCGCCCCGCGCCTTTCGCCGGAGGTCGCGTACATCACGACCACCGCCGCGGACCGGCGACAGGTCGTGGATGTCAGTTCCCGACGAGTTACCCATGTGCGCACGAAAGTGGCGTCTGCGCAACGAGTACGGGGACTCCACCTCGGCGGAGTCCCCGTTCACTCATTCGTCGAGCGCGCCCGGCGCGGTCTTGCTTACCTGCATCAGGAACTCGAGGTTGTTCTTGGACTTCTTCAGACGGTCGATCAGCAGATCGATCGCCTGGTGCGAGTCCAGGCCGGACAGTACGCGGCGCAGCTTGTGCAGCACCGCCGCCTCGTCGGGGCTGAGCAGTAGCTCGTCCTTACGAGTGCCGGACGGATTGACGTCGACCGCCGGGAACACGCGCCGTTCCGCGATCTTGCGGTCCAGCTTGAGTTCGGCGTTACCGGTGCCCTTGAACTCCTCGAAGATCACCGTGTCACCGGTGGAACCGGTCTCGACCATGGCGGTCGCGATGATGGTGAGCGAGCCGCCGTTCTCGATATTGCGCGCCGCGCCGAGGAACCGCTTGGGCGGGTACAGCGCGGTCGAGTCGACACCACCGGAGAGGATGCGGCCCGAGGCGGGCGAGGAGTTGTTGTACGCGCGGCCCAATCGGGTGATCGAGTCGAGCAGCACCACAACGTCTTTGCCCATTTCCACCAGGCGCTTGGCGCGCTCGATGGCGAGTTCGGCGACCGAGGTGTGATCTGACGGCGGACGGTCGAAGGTCGAGGCGATGACCTCACCCTTCACCGAACGCTGCATATCGGTGACCTCTTCCGGACGCTCGTCGACCAGCACGACCATGAGGTAGACCTCGGGGTTGTTGGTGGCGATGGCGTTCGCGATGTCCTGCATGATCGTCGTCTTACCGGCCTTGGGCGGGGAGACGATCAGGGCGCGCTGGCCCTTGCCGATCGGCATGATCAGGTCGATGACGCGGGTGGTCAGCTTGTTCGGCTGAGTCTCCAGCCGCAGGCGCTGGTTCGGGTACAGCGGGGTGAGCTTGGCGAATTCGGGGCGCCGCTTGGCCGCCTCGACCTCACCGCCGTTGACCATGTCCAGCCGCACCAGCGGATCGAACTTCTGACGCTGGTTGCTCTGCTCACCGTCGCGCGGGGCACGCACCGCACCGGTGATCGCGTCACCGCGGCGCAGGCCGTTCTTGCGGACCAGGTTCATCGAGACGTAGACGTCGTTCGGTCCGGCCAGGTAACCCGAGGTGCGCACGAAGGCGTAGTTGTCCAGCACGTCGAGAATGCCCGCGACCGGCTGCAGGACGTCGTCCTCGCGGATCTCGAGCTCGCGGGCCTCACCGCCACCGGCGCCGCCCTCGCGGTCGCGACCACGACGACGTTCCCGGAAGCGACGTCCCCGCCGTCCGCGACCGCCCTCGTCCTCGTCACCGCCGCGGCTCGCGTCGCCGCGGCCACCGCCCTCGCCGCCGCGTCCGCCGTTGGCGCCGTTCTGGCCGCGCTCACCCTGACGTTCGCCCTGGCCGCGCTCACCCTGACGTTCGCCCTGGTTGCGCTCGCGGCGGCGTTCGCCCTGCTCCTGGTCCGACTTGGGCTCATCACCACGGGCCTCGCCCGCGGCGGCCTCGCCACCGGCACGCGCCTGGTCACGACCGCGACGCTGCCTGCCGCGACCGCGCTGACCGGCCTCGCGACCGGAATCCTCGGTGGTCTCCGACGGCGCGGCCTCGGCCTGCGCCTGCTCGGCCTTGGGTTCGGCCGACTTCTCGGCGGACTTCGGCGCGGCGGATTCGGCGACGGCCGCCTTCGCGGGAGCCTCCTTCGCCGGGGCTTCCTTCGCCGGAGCGGGAGCCTCCTTCGCCGGAGCGGAAGCAGCGGGCGCCACGTCGAGGGTGCCCTGCTCGGCCTTTACCGGCGCCGCCTTGGCGGTGTCCGCATCGGACTTCACCTCGCCACGCGCGGACTTTTCCGCCTTCGCCGACTTTCCGGCCTGATTTTCCTTGATGGCGGCGATCAAATCGCCTTTGCGCATTCCAGAGGTGCCTCGGATACCGAGCTCCCCCGCGAGCGCGCGCAACTGCGGCAACAACATTCCAGTCAGCCCCGATCGTGCGACGTCGGTTTGTTCGCTCATCTTCGAAATCTGTCCGGAGTCACTTTCGCGGTCCCCTGTCGGGCTGGAATCCACCCCGGGTGTCGCGAGCAGGTCCGTATCTGTCACGGAAATCCTTTCCTTCCCTCGACTGCCGTGTGCCGTTTCGAGGGTTCCGTCCCGCAGTCCGGGCGTTGTGCCGGACTCGGATGCGAGGGCCGAACAAAAAGCTCGGACCGGCGCTTTTGCCGTATCACCTGCCCCGCCGGACCGGCGGCTTCGCCACCAGTTCCTGAAAGGTGGGAGAGATCATTCCAGTTGCGCAGCTACGCAGCACCCCCATGGCCTGGAGGCTCGAGCCTGGAGCCTGCTGGAGCGATTGCCCTGATGAAGCACCGGCGTCTGATGCGCACGATGTACGGACGTGCTCAGGATAGCTGGCAACCTGGAACCTCGGCAAGGCAGACTCGCCGTTAGTCGACCTGGACGCCCTCCGCGAGCCCCGGCTCGACCACACGCAGCCCGTCGATGGCCGCGAGTGCACGGAGTTCGGCGGGGAATTCGCTGGTACCCAAGGCCAGTACGGTCGGCCCGGCGCCGGATACCGTGGCCGCGATACCGGCCGCACGCAGGCGGGCGATCCAAGCGGTGGTCAGCGGCAGCGCGGGCGCACGCTGGGTCTGGTGCAGTCGATCTGCCGTCGCGGGCAGTAGCAAGTCGGTGCGTTGGGTCAGGGCGACGACCGCGAGTGCGGCGCGGCTGACGTTGAACGCGGCATCGCCATGCGGCACGACCTCGGGCAACAGACCGCGGGTATGCGCGGTCGATGAGCGCTCTTCGGGAATCAGCACCACCGGACGCAACGTCGGATGCGGATCCAGGCGCACCGCGCGGTAGACACGGCCGTGATCGGTCGCCGCGGCGCCGTCGGTGACGGCGTCGGCGGCGGTTTCGGTCCAGGACACCACGACTCCGCCGAGCACACTGGCCGCGGCATTGTCGGGGTGGCCTTCGAATTCCGAGGCCAGCTGCACCAATTGGTCACTGCCGGTGGCCAATGCCGGATCCAGTTTCGCGGCCAGACCGCATCCGGCAGCCAGGCCGCCGACCACGGCGGATGCCGACGAACCGAGACCGCGCGAATGCGGAATCACGTTGCGGCACACCACATCGAGACCATCGGCCCAGACGCCCGCCGCCTCCAGGCCGCGTTCGATCGCGCGCACCACGAGATGCGAAGGGCCCCATGGCACATCGTCGGCGCCCTCACCCTCCACTCGGATGGTAAGGCCGGAATCGGTAGTGCGCACCTCGATCTCGTCGTAGATGCCCAAAGCCATTCCGAGCGAATCGAATCCGGGGCCGAGATTGGCGCTGGACGCGGGCACCCGCGCGGTCACGGACAGACCTGCCGGTAGCGTCCGAGTCATCAGCTGGCTTTCGCGCGAATTCAACTCAGGCCAGCTCGAGTTCGTGGGCGACCGCGATCGGGTCGACCGGAATCGCCTGCACCTGCGGCATTCCCGCGAGCGCGTTGTCCGGATCCTTGAGACCGTTGCCTGTCACCGTGCACACGACGGTCAGACCCGAATCCAGCCAACCCTCCGCGCGCGCGGCGAGCAGGCCCGCGATGCTGGCCGCCGACGCGGGCTCGACGAATACGCCCTCGGTCGCGGCGACCAGTCGGTACGCCGCCAGGATTTCGTTATCGGTGGCGGCACGGAAGGCGCCACCGGACTGCTCCTTGGCCTCCACCGCGCCGTTCCAGGACGCGGGCGCGCCGATCCGGATGGCGGTCGCGATGGTCTCCGGATCCTTGACCGGGGCGCCGTTGACCAGCGGCGCGGCACCGGCGGCCTGCACACCGAGCATGCGCGGCAGCCCGGTGGTGATGCCGTCGGCGTAGTACTCGCGGTAACCGCGCCAGTAGGCGGTGATGTTGCCCGCATTGCCGACCGGAAGGGCGTGCACGTCGGGGGCCTTGCCCAGCACATCGCAGATCTCGAACGAGGCGGTCTTCTGCCCCTCGATGCGAGCCGGATTCACCGAATTCACCAGACCGACGGTCGGGAATTCCGCGGTGACCTTGCGCGCGAGCTCCAGACAGTCGTCGAAATTGCCGTCGACCTGGATGATCTTCGCGCCGAGCATGACCGCCTGGGCCAGCTTGCCCATGGCGATCTTGCCCTGCGGGATCAGCACGGCACAGCTCATGCCGGCGCGGGTCGCGTAGGCGGCCGCCGACGCCGAGGTGTTGCCGGTGGACGCGCACAGCACGGCCTTCTGGCCGCGGTACTTCGCGTCGGTGATGGCCATCGTCATGCCGCGGTCCTTGAAGGACCCGGTCGGATTCAGGCCCTCGACCTTGAGATAGACATCACAGCCGGTCAGCTGCGAGAGGTGCGGTGCGGGCACCAGCGGGGTGCCGCCCTCGTACAGGGTGACCGGTTCCCAGTCGGCGGCGCCCGCCAGCCGATCGCGGTAAGCGGCGATCAGCCCGGGCCACCGGGAGTGCACTCCTGCCTGTGGCGCCACGCCAGTCGTACGCCCACCCGTCGCGCGACCGCCACCCCTCATCGAATCGCTACGCGATGCAGTCGTCATTCGTTCGTGCCTTCCAATCTCAGAACGCTGGTCACGGATGTGACGGATTCCATTTCCGCCAGGGCGGCGACGGTGTCCGCGAGCGCCGACTCCGAAGCATGGTGGGTGACGACCACCAGGCGCGCACCCTCGCCGTGCCCTTCCTGACGGACGGTGGAGATGCTCACCTCATGCTTGGCGAATTCGCCCGCCACCTTGGCCAGCACCCCGGGTCGGTCTGCTACCTGCAGGTTCACGTGGTAACGCGTGGGCGTATCGCCGATCGGCGCGATCGGTAGCTCAGCATAAACCGACTCGCCCGGAGCGCGGCCACCGTAGAACTTGTTGCGCGCGGCCATCACCAGATCGCCGAGCACCGCCGAGGCCGTCGGGGCACCGCCAGCGCCCTGACCGTAGAACATCAGCCGACCGGCGTTCTCCGCCTCCACGACTACGGCGTTGAACGCACCGGTGACGGCGGCTAAAGGATGCTTGCGCGGGATGAGGGCCGGGTAGACGCGCACCGAGACACGTTCCTTGCCGCCCTCGTCCGGACCCGGTTCGCCGGGGCCAGCCGCGACTCGCTCGCAGATGGCGAGCAGTTTGACCGTGCAGTCCAGCGCGGAGGCGGTCTCCAGATCCTCGGCGGTGATCTTGGAGATGCCCTCGCGGTACACATCGGCCGCGGTCACGCGGGTGTGGAAGGCCAGCGAGGCCAGGATCGCGGCCTTCGCGGCGGCGTCGTAGCCCTCGACGTCGGCGGTCGGATCGGCCTCCGCGTAACCGAGGCGGGTGGCCTCTTTCAGGGTGATCCCGTAGTCGGCGCCGGTCTCGTCCATGGCCGAGAGGATGAAGTTGGTGGTGCCGTTGACGATGCCGACCACCTTGTTGACCCGATCGCCGGACAGCGACTGGATCAGCGGGCGCACCACCGGGATCGCGCCCGCGACGGCGGCCTCGAAGTAGAGGTCGGCGCGGTTGCGCTCGGCGGCGGCGGCGAGTTCGCCGGTGTAGTCGGCAAGCAGGGCCTTATTCGCGGTCACCACGGATTTGCCCGCGTTCAGCGCGGCCAGGATGAGGCTGCGGGCCGGATCGATGCCGCCGATGACCTCGACCACCAGATCGACATCGTCGCGGGCGACCAGCGCGTCGGCGTCGGTGGTCAGCAGTTCGGCCGGGATGCCGCGGTCGACATCCAGGTTGCGCACCGCGACACCGCGCAGCACCACCGGCGCGCCCACGCGGGCCCGCAGGTCATCGGCATGATCGCGCAGAATGCGCACCACCTCGGTGCCGACATTGCCCATCCCGAGGACCGCGACTCCGATCGGACGGTCGGTTCCCCACACGCCGAACTTCACAACGTCGGTCATGATTCCACCTCCAGGCTGAGCAGATCCGCCACCGTTTCCCGGCGCAGAATGAGTCGCGCAACGCCATCGCGCACCGCGACGACCGCCGGACGAGTCAGCTGGTTGTACCGGCTGGACATCGAATAGCAGTACGCGCCGGTCGCGGCGACGGCGACCAGGTCGCCGGGGCCGACATCGGCGGGCATCCAGGTATCGCGGATGACGATATCCCCACTCTCGCAATGCTTTCCGACGACCCGGGCGACCACGGGCGCGGCGTCGGAGGAGCGCGAAACCAGGCGGCAGTCGTAGTCGGCCTGATACAGCGCGGGGCGGATGTTGTCGCTCATACCGCCGTCGACGCTGACGTAACGTCGGCGCAGTCCGGCGTCCAGCGAGACATCCTTGATGGTGCCGACCTCGTAGAGGGTGACGGTGCCCGGTCCGGCGATGGCACGGCCCGGCTCGACGGCGATCTTCGGTTCGGGCAGACCGGCGCGGCTCGCCTCGGTCGCGACCAGCTTGCGCAGGCTCGCGGCGAAGTCGTCCAGCGGCGGCGGATCATCCTGGGGCAGATACGAAATACCAAGGCCGCCACCGAGATCCAGCGTGGCGATCTGCATGGTGCGTTCGACGCCGAACTTGTCGATGGCCTCGCGCAGCAGACCGAGCATGCGGCGCGCGGCGATCTCGAAACCATCGATTTCGAAGATCTGCGAGCCGATGTGACTGTGCAGACCGACGAGTCGGAGATTGTCGGCCTCGAAGACGCGGGCCAGCGCCTCCATGGCATCGCCGCCCGCGATCGAGAAGCCGAACTTCTGATCCTCGTGCGCGGTCGAAATGTATTCGTGGGTATGGGCTTCCACGCCGACGGTGACGCGGACGAGCACGTCCTGCACCACACCGGCGCGGCCCGCGATGGCCTCCAGGCGCTCGATCTCGATCAGCGAGTCGACCACGATATGACCGACGCCCGCCTCGACCGCGGCCGCCAGCTCGACGGCCGATTTATTGTTGCCGTGCAAGGCGATTCGGTTCGCCGGGAAGCCCGCGTGCAGCGCGATGGCCAGTTCGCCGCCGGAGCAAACGTCGAGGGAAAGGCCCTCGTCGCGGATCCAGCGGGCGATCTCACCGCACAGGAATGCCTTGGAGGCGTAGTGAACTCGCGCATCCGGACCGAAGGCGGCGACCATATCGCGGCAGCGGGAACGGAAGTCGTCCTCATCGATCACGAACAGCGGCGTGCCGAACTGCGCGGCGAGTTCGTGTACCGGTACACCGGCCAGGTGCACGACGCCCTCGGCATCGCGAGATGCGTTGCGCGGCCAGACGTTTGCGGGCAGATCGATCATCTGCTTCGGATCGCTCGGTCGCTCCGCGAGGCTGGGTGCATGCGGAATCTCTGCGTGCCGGGGACCAGCGGGGTGCGCGCTCACGACTCCACCTCGCTGACGCTCGGCTCCGCCGTGACCGCGCGAGCGGCTGTGTCTATGGTTCGCTCGCTGCGCTCGCTCACTACATTCGCTCCGGTGCACTAACGCCGAGCAGCGCGAGGCCGTTGCTCAGCACCTGACGGGTGGCATTGGCCAGGGCGAGCCTGGCGGCATTGGTCGGGGTGACGGGTTCGTCGCCGAGAGGCAGTACGCGCAGGTTCTTATTGGTCTGGAACCGGTGGTAGGCGCCGGCCAGTTCCTCCAGATACCGCGCCACGCGGTGCGGTTCGCGCAGGCTCGCGGCGCTGGCGACGGCACGCGGGTACTCGCCGATGGTGCGAATGAGTTCGCCCTCTTCGTCGGCGGTCAGCAGACCGAAATCCGGTGTCACCGTGTCGTATTCGAATTCGGCGGCATTGCGCGCGATGGACGCGGTCCTGGCGTGTGCGTATTGCACATAGTAGACCGGGTTTTCGTTGCTCTGGCTGGTCCAGAGATTCAGGTCGATATCGATGCTCGAGTTCACCGAACTGCGCACCAGCGAGTAGCGGGAGGCATCGACACCGATGGCCTCGACGAGATCGTCGAGGGTGACCACGGTGCCCGCGCGCTTGCTCATCCGCACGGCGACACCGTCTTTGACGAGATTCACCATCTGTCCGATGAGCACCTCGACGGTGGCCGGATCGTCACCGAATGCGGCCGCGGCGGCCTTCAACCGGCCGATGTAGCCGTGATGGTCCGCGCCGAGCATGTAGATGCACAGATCGAAGCCGCGCGAGCGCTTGTTCTGGAAGTAGGCGATATCACCGGCGATGTAGGCGGCATTGCCGTCGCTCTTGAGGACCACCCGGTCCTGATCGTCGCCGTATTCGGAGCTGGCGATCCACCAGGCCCCGTCCTTCTCGTAGAGATCGCCGGAGTCCTTGAGCTTGGCGACGGCCTGCTCGACCGCACCGGAGGCGAATAGCGAACTCTCGTTGAAGTACACGTCGAAGTCGGTGCCGAATTCGTGCAGCGACTCCTTGATGTGGGCGAACATCAGCTCGACGCCCTCGGCGCGGAACAGCTCCAGTTGCTCCGGCTCGGGCAGGGTGGTGGCCTCGGGATGCCCGGCGACGATCTTGGCGGCGATTTCGCCGATGTATTCGCCCGCGTAGCCGTTCTCCGGGGTCGGCGCGCCGGTGGCGGCGGCGACCAGCGACTTGGCGAAGCGGTCGATCTGCGCGCCGTGGTCGTTGAAGTAGTACTCGCGGATCACGTCGGCGCCCTGCGCGGCCAGGATACGGCCCAGCGCGTCACCGACGGAGGCCCAGCGGGTACCGCCCAGATGCACTGGACCGGTCGGATTTGCCGAGACGAATTCCAGGTTGATCCGGATGCCCTTCAGGGTGTCCGAGGTGCCGTAGGCCGCGCCCGCGGTCAGCACCTGCTGCAGGATCGCGCCCTGCGCGGAGGCGGCGAGCCGGATGTTCAGGAAGCCGGGACCAGCGACTTCGGCCTTGTCGATGGCGTCCGCGCTGCCCAGGGCCTCGGCCAGCCAGGTCGCCAACTCGCGCGGATTCGTTCCGGCCTTCTTGCCCACCTGCATGGCCACATTCGTGGCATAGTCGCCATGTTCCGGATTACGGGGGCGCTCCACGTTGACCTCGTCGGGCAGGACCGCAGGGTCGAGTCCACGTTCGACAAGCACCTTCGCCGCGGTCGCACGAAGGAGATCTGCAAGGTCAGCTGGAGTCACGACTCTCTATCCTATGGTCTGGGCAGGTGCGCGCCTCGAGTGGGCACCTCGGCGGAGCACTCCGCAACCACCCAGCACCCATGCGTCAATACATGGAAAGAGCACAGCGAGCTATGCCGAGCAGCACGAGCGCCAAATCGGCCAAGGCCGTCCGGGCCGCGGGGAAGGTCGCACCTTCGCGCAAAAAAGGTGGCGGTAGAGCTTCGACGGGCAACGGTCCGTTGAAGAAGCGCCAGATTCCGTGGCTGGTCATCGGGGCCGCCCTGGTGATCGTCGCGCTGATCGGCGCACTCGCGTTCAGCCTGGTGCCGAAATACCGGGACAGGGCCGAACTCGAGAAGTTCACGCCGAGCGCGCAGAAGAAGGATCCCTCGGATCAGATTTCCGGGGTGACCAAGAAGGATTACCCCGCGGGATTGCACGTCGCGGGCACGCAGCGCGTCGCCTATGACCAGACGCCGCCGTTCGGCGGTCCGCACGATCAGGTCTGGGCGAACTGCATGGGCGTGGTCTACAGCAAGCCGATTCGCGTGGAGAACGCGGTGCATTCGCTGGAGCACGGCGCGGTGTGGATCGCCTACAACCCCGACAAGGTCGACGCGGCGGGCATCGACACGCTGAAGAAGAAGGTCGAAGGCAAGCCGTTCACGCTGATGTCGCCGTTCCCCGGCCTGTCATCGGCGGTATCGCTGCAGTCATGGGGCCATGAACTGAAGCTGGACAGCGCCGACGACAAGCGGGTCAACGAGTTCATCAGCGCCTTGCGCCAGAACCCGTACACCTACCCCGAGGTGAACGCCAGCTGCTCGAACCCCACGTTCGACGCGAACAATCCCACGCCGTACGACCCGACGCCGCCCGGACCGGACGCGGTTCCGATGGACGGTAAGGGCCTGTCCCAGGACCGGACCGAGCTCGGCGGAGCATCCGGCGGTCTGCCCGGTATGCCCAATATCCCCGGGGTGCCGAATATCCCCGGTCTGCCCACCGGAATTCCGACCCAGCCCGCGGAAGGTCAGTAAATGACCGCCGACACCAGCATCGAACCTGACGTTGCCACCGAGTCCGAGGGTTTGGGCGCACAGGCACGGCGGCAACGCACGCCGCTGCTGGTGCTCGGCGCGATCGGCATCCTGCTCATCGGTTTCGCCGTGGGGGTGCTGGCTCGGCTGCCGCTGGACGGCAATACCGAACCCGACCCGAGCGCGGTCGATATCGGATTCAGTCAGGACATGTCGGCGCATCACGCGCAGGCCGTCGAAATGGCCGGCGTCGCGCTCATCGGTTCCACCGATAACGACGTGCGCAGGCTGGCCTACGACATTCTGACCACCCAGCAGGGCCAGATCGGCCGGATGCAGGGTTGGCTGCAATTGTGGGGTAAGCCGAATCAGAACGTCGACGGCTATATGGGCTGGATGACCGAAGAGCCCGGCCACACGCATTCCGGCGCGGGCGCCACCTCCGGCCACACCATGTCCGGCCCCGCACCTTCGATGCCGGGCATGGCGACCACCGCGGAGCTGACCGCGTTGCGCCAGACCACCGGCCCCGCGCTGGACACGATGTTCCTGCAACTGATGCTGCGCCACCACCAGGGCGGCCTCACGATGATCCAGCACGCCGCCCAGCACGCCGAAACCACCGCCGTGCGCACCCTGGCCGCCACCATGGCGACCACCCAGCAGGGCGAAGCCCAACTGATCACCACCATGCTCACCGCCCGCAACGCGACACCATTGCCGCTGAACTGACCCCGGGGTGTCGGGCCGGAAACGAAACTCCCCGGCCCGACACACTTTTTGGCGGACGCCGATCAATGCGATACGCTTGCCCCGCCCGATCGGCCGCCGCAAGCGGCACCGTTCGAGAACTATCCCGCCCTCGTAGCTCAGGGGATAGAGCGTCTGCCTCCGGAGCAGAAGGCCGCAGGTTCGAATCCTGCCGAGGGCACAGTCGGGAAGCCTCATTTCCGCAGGTCAGCTACGGTCCGTGAATCGCGAAGGACTTAGCATGAACAGAAAAACCCCAGGTCGCGTGTCGCAGGTTCGAAACCTAGGGTGCTAGCTGTCAGCTAATCACTCAGCTCAAAGCGCCCGTGAAAACAGCGTAGCCAGGTTCGCCCTTGTTCTGCAGGTCGCCCACGTGTTCGTCGACGCTGACGAGATCACCGGCGTGCTCGACTGGTCCGAGGCGGCCAAGGGCGATGCCCTGTTCGACCTCGCCACCTTGATGCTCGGGCACGAGGAGCATCTCGGCGACGTCGTCGCCGGCCACGGCACCGACGTCGACCTCGACGTGATCCGCGCGTGGTGGTCGTTGCGAAGCCTGCTGGGGTCCGCTGGCGGTCGAGCACGGCTTCGACCCGACCTCGCCAGGCTGCGAGGTCGACGTGCTGAGAACCCGGGCGATGCGAGACCAACGAGAACGAGGCATCCAGTCATGCCGCTGAGCGCGTGATGGGTGGCGGTCGAGAGCGCAGGGGGAATAGAACCGGGACCGGCTCAATATTGTTGTTTTGCAACAAGTTCAGTGAAGCGGGGCGTCGTTGATCGAAGGGGGCGGGTGTGACGGCTCGTGTCTCGATCGGTCGGGTTGTTCGGTGCGGGCGGTCGCATTGCTCGGTGTGCGTTCCCACGTTCGTGGGGTGGCGGCACTCAATCTCTGGCCGGAGTTGATGCGACGTGGGCGATTGTGCTTTCACTCGTGAGCAACCACAGTGTGGTCAGGTCGTCGATGAACTCCTCGCGCGATACGGCGATGCTGTTGTCAAGCCAGTCGACCAGGGTGCGGATGCTGCCGTTGACCAGTACCGAGGCGGTGATGTCGATCATCGGGTGGTCGGTGTGGCTGATCGCGCGGGCGTCACCGGCAAGGATCGTCACTATGCGTCGGATAGCCAGGACGCGCTGCACGGAGGCGGCCTCCGTCGCGGCCATCTCACCAAAGAAGACGCGTGCTCGTCGAGGGTCATCGACCGCGTAGTCGACCAGTTTCTCGATCATGGTGCGCACGAGTTGCGGGCGCGGGACCGACAGGTCGTCGACCACGACGAGGGTGAGGATTTCGGTGGCCAGCTCGTCGATCACGGCTGCGGCGATCGCGTCGATATCGGTGAAGCTCTCGTAGAAGTATCGCTTGATCAGTCCAGCTGACGTGCATACCCGTTCGACGTTGAGCTGACGCCAACCTTGTTCGGCCACCACGGTGATCGCCGCATCGAGCAGCACCGCGCGCCGCCGAGCGGCACGTTGCTCGCCGGATTCTCCGCCGTAGTTCTGCTTGGTCGATGCGCTCACGCGGCTGATCCTCTCGTATTGCCTTTACCTCTTGACTGATCCCCCCAAGTCTGACACCTTTTCGTATCAGTATCTCTGATACGAATTAGTATCAGACTTGAGCCGGAGGAGCATCAATGGCGATTTCCGTAACCAGGACTCTGGATGTGGGCGAGGTCGGCGAGGCCGCGAGTGCGGAGCGGCACCCGGTGGAGTGGTGGTATGTGAACGCCATGCTCGACGCGCCGGGCACACCGATCGACGGCATGACGCTGGTGGTGGCGTTCTCGAAGTTCCGGGGCGTCATCGAGGAGGGGCGGCATGTGATCGTGTCACCGGACGGCGGGATCTTCGCCGACTTCGGTACCGGGCCGCTCGCGGAGGGCACCATTCGCGGTGATTCACAGCAGCTGGATGTGCGCAACGGGCGCAACTACCTGCGTGGCGGGTACCCGGATTACAAGCTGCACGCCGAGGGCGAAGCCGCCAGTGGCGCATACATATCCGCGACGCTGACCTATGTCGCCGAGGTGGAACCCGAACGCGAGGGCTACATCGACTCACAGTTCAAGCATTGGGTTCTCTACCGGGCGCGGGTCCAGGGCAGCATCGCCATCGGATCGCATACCTACCCGGTCGGCGGGCTGGGATACATCGAGCACTTGTTCGGCACCCTGGGCTGGCTGGAACCGTATCTGGGCGAGGTGGATCCGCCGCGTTTCGTCAATGGCTGGAACTGGTACTGGTCACCCGCCGCGGGTCCGTCCGAGTTGATCGTGCAGGCGGGCGGGTTCATCACCGAGGGCGAGCCGGTACCGTTCGTGTCGGCCTCGGCCGACGGAAAGACCTACGAGCACTTCATCACCGGCACCTTCCAGACACTGGAGACCCGCCGCGTGGACGGGGTGCCGCACGCACACAAGTTCCGCCTGACTGATCGCAACGACGCGGGCACCGTCGATCTGACCTTCACCCGGCGTGACGCCGCACAGCGAGCCGTCAAGCAGGCCCCGGGTGGCAACAAGGTCGTATTCGTCACCGGCTACACCGAATTGGAAGGCACCGTGACACTCGGTGACACGACCTACGACGTGACCGGCCGGGCGTTCGGCAGCGTATTCACCGTGTCGTTGAGCCCAGTGCTGGTGCGGGCCAGGAATCTCCCACCGGCGATACGGGTGCCCATCGGCAGAACGCTGCGGATCGTGCGGCAGCTCGCAAGGCAGGGGAATTGAATCATGGCTGCTCCCACCAAGTCTCGCCCTCTCCTCGACACTGAGACCGGGCTCATCCACGTCCGCCGTCCCGCCGACGGCAGCCACCTCGAAGACGTCGCGATCCACACCGCGCCCCAGGTCGCCGACATCGCCGCGCGATTGCGCGAGGCGCAGGTCGAGTGGGAACGCATCGGCGTCAAGGCCCGCGCGAAATGGCTGCTGCGCATGCGGCAGTGGCTGCTCGACAATGAGCACCGCCTCATCGAGATCAGCCAAGAAGAAGGCGGCAAGGTCCGCAACGAGCCGCTGCTCGAGACCATCCTGATGGTCGAGGTGATCGACTACTACGCCCGCGTCGCACCGAAACTGTTGTCGCCCAAGCAGGTTCGCGGCACATCACCGCTGGTGCTGGGGAAGCGATTCACGGTCAACCGCTCCGCGTTCCCGCTGGTCGGGGTGATCGGTGCCTGGAACTTCCCGTTGCTGCTCACTTTCGGTGACGCTATCCCGGCGCTGTTCGCCGGGTCCGCGGTGCTGCTCAAGCCGTCGGAGGTGACTCCGCTCGCCGTGCGTGAACTGGTGCGCGGCTGGCAGGAGATCGGTGCGCCGCCGGTGGTGGAAGTGCTGCTCGGCGGGGGCGAGACTGGCGCGGCGCTCGTCGATGCCGTCGATTTCGTGCAGTTCACCGGGTCGGTGGCCACGGGAAAGAAGGTCGCCCAGCGTGCGGCCGAATCGGTCACGCCGGTGAGCCTGGAGCTCGGCGGCAAGGATCCGTGCCTGGTGCTCGCGGGTGCGAATCTCGAACGGGCCGCCAATTGCGCCATCTACGGCGGCTTCGCCAACAACGGTCAGGTCTGCATGGGCTTCGAGCGGGTCTACGTCGAAGCCGGCGTTTACGACGAGTTCGTCGAACGTGTTGTGTCCAAGGTGAAGTCGCTGCGCTCCGGCGTCGATGAGCACAGCGATGTGGGTGCGCTGACCTCCGCACCCCAGATCGACATTGTCGACGCGCAGGTTCAGGATGCGATCGACAAGGGCGCGAAGGTGCTGACCGGCGGCCAGCGGCTGGACCGGCCGGGCACCTGGTACGCGCCGACGGTGCTGGTCGACGTCGATCATTCGATGACCGTCATGCGCGAGGAAACCTTCGGCCCGGTGCTGCCGATCGTGCGCGTCGCCGACGCCGACGAAGCAGTGCGCCTGGCCAACGACTCCGAATTCGGGCTCAGTGCAACAGTGTTCGCTGCCGACACCAAAGCGGGCGAACGCATCGCGGCCCGACTCGAGGTCGGCGCGGTGAATATCAACGACTTCCTGGCCAACATGACGTGTGCGGAAGTGCCGCAGGGTGGGTGGAAGAACTCCGGTATCGGCTCGCGCGCCTCGGAGTACGGTCTGCTGAAATTCACTCGCACCAAGGTGGTTTCGTCCAGCTGGCTCCCAGCCATGGACAGCGAACCCAATTGGTTCCCCTACACCCCCACCCGCTGGCGCATCTTCCGCGGCGCGGCCCGATTCGTCCACGGGCGCGGTCTCGGCCGCCTCGGCATTTCCTGAATTCCCCTACCCAGAACGGAACAACGATGTCCCTGTTCACCCGTTATCCCGAGATCCGCATCGCCGGAGCAACTGTCGCCATCACCGGTGGGGCGCGCGGTATCGGCCGCGCCACCGCCGAACTGTTCGCCGCCCACGGTGCGAAGGTCGCGATCGGCGATCTCGACGAGAAGCTCGCTGAGCGCACGGCCACCGACATCGGTTCGCGGTGCCGCGCCTTCGGTCTCGATGTGGCCTCGCGAGAGTCCTTCCGCGCGTTCATCTCCGACACCGAGGCTGCACTCGGGCCGATCGATGTGCTGGTCAACAATGCCGGCATCATGCCGCTGGGAAGCTTCCTCGAGGAACCGGACAACGCCTCCACCACCCAGATCAATGTGAACTTCCTCGGCCCGATCACCGGTATGCGCGCCGTGCTGCCTGGCATGATCGGCCGCGGCTACGGGCATGTCGTCAATGTCGCGTCCCTGGCCGGGAAGATGCCGACCCCCGGCGCGGCGGTGTACAGCGGCACCAAGCATGCCGTGGTCGGGCTCAGCGCCTCGGTGCGCGACGAGGTCGCCGAATATGGTGTCAGCGTCAGCACCGTGCTGCCGAGCCTGGTGCGCACCGAACTCGGTGCGGGTGTCGCCATGCCCGGCGCGGTGACCGTCGAACCGGCCGATATCGCGGCGGCCATCCTGGATTCGGTCCGCACCCGGCGCGCGGAGATCGTCGTGCCGCGCTGGCTCGGCGCGGCCGTGGACACCGCGAACCTGCTGCCGAGTTCGCTGCTGGAAGCGGGCCGAAAGCTGGCCGGTGCCAACAGCCGAAGCTCGGAGGCCAACAAGAGCACCGACCGCGCCGATTACCTGCGCCGTATCGCCGGGCAGGTGGGCGACGCATGATCACCGCGCTGACCAAACGCGTCACCGAGGCAGTTTGTGCCGCCACCTTGCACCTGCCGGTCACCGAGCGCGAGTTGGCCACGCCGCCCCAGGACAGCGGCCTTGCCCCGGTCCGGGGCGACGGTGGCCTGCCCGTACTCGGCTATTCGCTCAACGTCTTCGATGACCAGCTCGGATTGCAGCGGGTGCTCTACCGCCGCTACGGGCCGGTGCACTGGACCAACGCCTTCGGTACCCGGTTGGTGCTTGCCGTCGGGCAGGAGGCAATCGGTGAGGTACTGGCCAACCGGGACAAGGCATTCGCGAATGCGGGTTGGAGTCGCTTCCTCGGCCCGTTCTTCCATCGCGGCATCATCCTGATGGATTCCGACGAGCACATGTACCACCGCCGCATCATGCAGCAGGCATTCACCCGGCCCCGCCTGATCGGCTACCTCGAGGAGATGAATCCGGCCATCGAACGGGCGCTCGACAGTTGGCGGCCGGGCAGCGATTTCCCCATGTACCGCAGCGGAAAGCAGCTCGCCCTCGATATCGCGACCTCGGTGTTCATGGGCGCCGAACTCGGGTCGGAGGCGGCCACCCTGCACCGGGCATTCACCGCGACCGTCGAAGGCGGGCTGGCGATGGTGCGCGCCGACATACCGGGTGGGCGCTGGCATGCCGGTCTGCAGGGCCGCGCGGTGCTGGAACGCTACTTCCGACAGCACGTGGCCGCCAAACGCGCCGCGCCGGGCAACGAGATCTTCAGCGTGCTGTGCCAGGCCCAGGACGAGACCGGGGCCAAGTTCAGCGACGACGACGTGGTCAATCACATGATCTTCCTGATGATGGCCGCCCACGACACCTCCTCCACCACCCTGGCGATGATGACCTACTTCCTCGCCAAACACCCGCAGTGGCAGGACAAAGCGCGCGCGGAAAGCCAAGCCCTGGGCAAGTCCGCGCTCGCATTCGAGGACCTGGACCGGCTCACCGTGCTCGACCTGGTGATGAAGGAATCACTGCGGATGTGCTCACCGGTCGGCACACTGGCCCGCGAAACAATCCGCGACACAGAGCTTCTCGGCCACTACATTCCCGCAGGCACCCTGGTCGGTGTCGCGGTGGCCGCCTCGCATCGGATGGAACCGTGGTGGCGGAACCCGGACACTTTCGATCCGGAGCGCTTCGCCGAACCGCGCCGCGAGGACCGCAACCACCGCACCACCTTCGCCCCGTTCGGCGCCGGAGCACACAAATGCATCGGAATGTATTTCGGCGGAATGGAAGTCAAAGCCATCCTGCATCAGATGCTGTTGCGGTTCAGCTGGAGTGTGCCCGAGGGCTATGAACCGTCCATGGGCTACAACACCGGCCCGTACCCAGCCGACGGCGTGCCGATTCGCCTCACCCCTCGTCGGATCGTGACGGCATGACCGCACCTCGATCGCAGCGTGGGCACGCCTTCGACCAGCAGGTCGCCGAGGCGCGCCCCCTGCCAGTGACCGACGACGCGCACACCGCCGCCCCACCGCTGGGTGCCGACTCGCTGATCTGGAAGTTCTACGGCGATGTCCGCGTGCAATTGTTCGGATTCCAGCGCCTGGCCTCCACCGAGAACTCCATTGCCCAACTCGCCCAAGCGGTCTCGGACCACTCGGTCATATTCGGCGACTTTCTCGGCCGCGCCAAACGCACCGCGGTGCCGGTGCTGCGGACCGTCTACGGCCCCGACCCGCACGACTGGGGCCGCACCGTCCGCGACTTCCACAAACCGATCAAGGGCACCATGCCCGACGGCTCGCGCTACCACGCGCTCAACCCTGAGCTGTTCTACTGGGCGCACGCCACCTTCATCGACCAAATCCTCTACAACACCGACACTTTCATACGTCGCCTGTCCTATGAGGAGAAGGCTCGGATCTTCGACGAGGGACAGCAGTGGTACCGGCTCTATGGCGTGAGTTGCCGCAATCAGCCCCAGACCTACGACGAATTCCTCCGGTACTGGGACGACATGCTCGACCTCATGGCCGCCAATCCTATGGTCCGATACGGCACCGGCTACATCCGCAAGGGCATCCCCGGGCCACCGCGCATCCCGCGACCGGCGTGGAAACTGCTGTCCGCTCCGATCAACGGCTACACCCGCACCATGATCGTCGGCACCCTGCCACCGCAGACCCGCGCCGCGTGCGGGCTGCCTTGGAATGACAGACGGGAACGCAGGTTTCAACGCATCGCGGCGGCCATCCGCGCCATGAATCCGGCGCTGAATCGGCTGCCGATTCGGCTGCTGTACGCGCCGTGGGCAGTCGACGGCTGGAAGCACACCGGCGTCGACCCACGCGCACTGCACAACTGATCTTCCCGAACCGAAGGAGTTTCGGCGATGGCGGTTACCTACGCCTCCACCGCGCCCACCCTGTGCGCGGCATTCCAGGACACCGTGCGGCGCAATCCCGACAAGGTCGCGGTACGCACCGTCGGCGACGATGTGACCCTTACCTTCCAGGAGTGGGGTGAACAGGTCCGACGCCTCGCAGCCGGTTTCGCCGCACTGGAGGTGCGGCGCGGGGACACGGTCGCCCTGATGATGACCAACCGGCCCGAGTTCTATCCCGTCGACGTCGCGCTGCAACATCTCGGTGCCGCACCGTTTTCCATCTACAACACCTCCGCGCCCGAGCAGATCAAATATCTGCTCGAGGATTCCGGCGCGGTGCTCGTGGTCTGCGAAGCGCAATTCGTCGCCGGGGTGATCACCGCGCTCGACGGTGACGAGGCTCGTCGCGTGGTGTGCGTGGACAGCGCACCCACCGGCTGTGTGCACCTGAATCAGGTCGCGGCCCAGGGTGATCCGGCGTTCGATTTCGAATCAGTCTGGCGCGCTGTGCAACCCGATGACGTGCTCACCCTGATCTACACCTCCGGTACCACCGGCGCGCCGAAGGGCGTGCAGCTCACCCACGCCAATATGCTCGCGATGATCGATGCCACCGAACAGCTCATCGAACCCAGCGACGAGGAACGTGTCATCTCCTTCCTGCCTTCGGCGCATGTGGCCGACCGCTGGTCGGCGCTGTACACGCTGATGGTGGTCGGTAATCAAGTCACCACGGTGTCCGATCACAAGGACTTCGCCGCCGCACTGCTCGACACCCGTCCGACGTTCTTCGGCGCGGTCCCGCAGGTCTGGCAGAAACTGAAGGCAGCTATCGAACAGCGGCTCGAAGACGTGACGGGCATGCGGGGCGCGCTCGCGCGCTGGGCCGTGCGGGTCGGCCGTGAAGCCTCCGACGCGCGGCTGGACGGTCGGCCGGTCTCGGTGACCCTGGAGACACAACGACTTCTTGCCGACACACTGATCCTCGCGAAAATTCGAAAAGCGTTGGGCCTGGCCGACGTCCGCATGGCCGTCTCCGGTGCCGCACCGATCTCGTCGGAGGTCCTGCGGTTCTTCAACGGCGTCGGTATCCCGGTCTCGGACGCCTGGGGCATGTCCGAGCTGTCGGGCATGGCCACCATGAGCCCACCGGGACAAGTCCGGCTGGGCACGGTCGGCGTAGTGGTACCCGGCGCGCGACTGCGTCTCGCCGAAGACGGTGAGGTGCTGGTCCGCGGTCCCATCGTCATGAAGGGGTACCTCGGCAAACCGGCGCAGACCGCCGACACGATCGACGCCGAAGGCTGGGTGCACAGCGGCGATATCGGCGTCCTCGACGCCGACGGCTACCTGCGCATCATCGACCGCAAGAAAGAGCTGATCATCAACGCGGGAGGCAAGAACATGTCGCCATCGAATATCGAGAACCGGATCAAGGCCCACTCACCACTCATCGGCCAAGCGGTCGCGATCGGCGACAACCGCAAATACAACGTCGCGCTCATCTGCCTGGATATCGATGCAACAATGCCGTTCGCTGAAAAACACGGTCTTGCACACGATCCCGTCGTTCTGGCCGAGGACGCCGAAATCAACGCGATCGTCGCATCCGCGATCGAGCAGGCCAACAGCGAGCTGTCGCGCATCGAGCAGATCAAGAAGTTCGTGATCGTCCCCGACTTCTGGGAACCGGGTAGCGAGTTGCTCACTCCCACAATGAAATTACGGCGCAAACCAATCGACAACCACTACGCCGCCGCCATCGAGGAACTCTATTCCGGAGGCCCACGATGAAGAGGAGATGACGGGCGCGTCAGTGGTATTGGTCGTACCGGCCGAATCCAGCCGAACAACAGGCACCACCCGTCGCTACAGCTGGTCATCCGCTTCGATAACCAGCCGCCCGCCGAAAACCGCAGGTCGTTCCCGTTCTCATGTTCGACATGCCCAGCCCCGGGCGCCATAAAGTTGGGGCCGATTGACCAGCGGCCGCAGGGCATCGCGATCCCTCAGACGGGGTACGTACCCACGATGACCAGGCGTCTCCCAGTTGCCCATGTTTTGCGTGTCCTGCCGAGGGCACTCCACTCGCGGATGGCTCATGCTCAGGAAGAGCGTGAGCCATTGCTCGTTTCGTAGTGTCTTGTGGGGGTGCAACCCCCACACCCCCACCCGGAGGGCTTCGCCCCCGGACCCCCGAGTCTGGCCGGAGGGCTTCGCCCCCGGCAAAGATTGGACATGGGTCCGAACACCTTCGGGCGCACTTCACTCGCGGATGGCTCATGCTCACGAAGAGCGTGAGCCATTGCTCGTTTCGTAGTGCCTTGTGGTCCGCCCTGTCGGCGGGCCATGGTCGCCGCGCCGGGAAGGTCACGGCTGGTTGCTCGGTGGCGGCTCGAACGTGTCGGGCCACCGTGTCTCCTCGTATTGGATTCCCGTGAGATCGGTTCGCTCGTCGATAATTGCGTCGGTCAAATCAACTTGACGGAGGTGGGCGAAGTTGAGCATCGCGCCTCGAAGATCGACTCGCCGCATGTGCGCGTGGGAGAGCTTGACGCCGACCAACACGGCACCGGTCAGATTGCAATCGTCCAGATTCGGGTCGAATAGAACCGTCTTTTCCAGGCGGACTCTACGTAGGTCTGCGCCGCTGAGGTCCAACTTGCATTTGGACCAACCGTTTTCGGGCAGTTCGTTGTCGGAGGAGTACATGGTATGCAGGTGAATAGTTTTCACGAGCGCTGAGCGAACTTTGCGGTCGTCGTCGGTTTCGGTTCGCAGGTCCCGGAGATAGGCGCAGAGTAGATCGATACAAACCTGGCGCTCGCTATCGTTGCCGAAGGCGTGCCAGTCGTCCGCGAGCGCGGCCAATGCATAGACACCCGCGAGGCGGACGGCCGTAGCGTGGTGGGCCAACTGTTCGGCGACGGTCGTATATCGAGTCCGCAAGTCGCGAGCGGTTTCCAGCTTGCGCGTCTCCGATAGCTGCTTTCCCTGCTCGGCGAGTTGCAGCTCGAGGTGCTCGGCCTGCGCTTCGAGCTGCTCGGCGAGGCGATCCTTGTCCGCGGATATCTGATCCTGGGTGCTCTTCTTCGCTGCGTCGAGCTGCGCCTCGAGCTGCGTGGCCTGCTCACCGAGTTGCTTGGTGAGGCGGGACATGTCCGCGGATATCTGATCCCGAGTGTTCCTTTCCGCTCCCCGCCGGGTGACCCACGCACCGCACAGTGCGAGGGAACCCGCGATAATCGCACCGAAACTCGCCAACAGGGTCGCTTGGCCTGGGGTGAGGTCCTTCCAGGATTGTTGATACCTGAAAAAGAAGATGATTCCCCCGATAAGAGCGACAACGACGACAAGAATTACGAGAAACAGCCCGATCCCGCGCCAGGGGATCCTGCCGCGTCGCTCACCGCCTTGATCCGGGGTCGACTCGCGTGCCCTCCTCATTCAGATGATTATCGGCGGCTTGTGATCGCGGCACAATGAGCCCGCCACACACCGTGCGAAATCCAACCGGCTACGGCAAAGAATGGACTAATCCGCTGTCGGACCAATATGCGTGTTTCGTTGATTCCCGGTGGGGGCGGGTGTGCCGGTTTCGGCGAGCCCGGTCAGCGCCTGTGGCAATGGACCCTGGTGCAGGACGCCGAGGCGTTGGGTGGCGCGGGTGAGGGCGACATAGAGTTCGGCCGCGCCGCGCGGACCGTCGGCGAGGATTCGTTCCGGTTCCACGACCAGGACGGCGTCGAACTCCAGGCCCTTGGTCTCCGATGCCGTCACCGTGCCCGGTACGCCCGGTGGCCCGATCACCACGCAGGTGCCTTCACGACCGGCTTCGTCTTGTACGAATTCCTCGATGGCAGTGGACAGTTCGTCCTCCGCTACCCGCTTGGACCACGGCTGGACACCGCACGCGCGGACGGACTCCGGCGGCTGGACCCCGGGTGCGAACTCGGCGAGCAGCGCGGCGGCGACGGTCATGATCTCCGCCGGGGTGCGGTAGTTCACCGAAAGCGACCGGTAGACCCAGCGACCGGGCACATAAGGCTCGAATATCGTGTCCCACGATGTCGCTCCGGCCACCGACCGGCGCTGGGCGAGATCGCCCACCACCGTGAAGGATCGACCCGGGCAGCGCCGCATGAGCACCCGCCAGTCCATTTCGGACAGTTCCTGAGCCTCGTCGACCACGATGTGCCGGTAGGTCCAATCCCGGTCCGCGGCAGCGCGTTCGACGAGTTCCCGGGTGTCGCGCTCGAGGAAGCGTTCGGCGAGGTCCTCGGCGTAGAGCATGTCCTGGGCGAGCAGGCCGATATCGTCGTTCAGGTCCTCGCGCTCGATGAGAGTGTCGAACACGCCGGCGGCGTACTCGGCCTCGGCCTTGCGCTCCCGCTCGGCGGCACGCGCGGCGGCCTCGTCGGCGGCCTTGTCGCGGCCCAGCAGGTCGACCAGTTCATCGAGCAGTGGCACGTCCGACACCGTCCATGCCTCGCCATCGGCACGCCACAGGGACTGGTCGGCACCAGCCGCGCGCAACCGTTCCGGGGACGAATACAGCTGTGCCAGTAGCGTTTCCGGCGTCAGTATCGGCCAGAGTTCGTCGAGCGCGACGGTGAACTGGTCGTTGTCGGCGAGTTCGGCGAGCAGATCCGTCCGCAGGTTCTCCCAGGCTTCGCGGTCCTTCCTGGTCAGCCAGCCCCGGCCGATCCGGGCTATCGCCCGTTCGGTGAGCACGTAGGTGACGACCTCGCTGAACACCGTGCGAGCCTCGTTGTGCGGCAGTCCGCTCGCCAGTGCCTCCTCCCTCGCCCACTCCGCGGTCTCGGTGTCGATCCGCACCGTGACGTCCTTCAGTTCGATCGGTACCGGATACTCCGGTACCCGCTGCCGATCGGCGATCGCCGCCGCGAGCACGTCCAGGATCTTCAGCGAGCCCTTGAGCCGCGCGGCGTCCGGGGTGTCCTCGGCGGTGACGCGCAGACCGGGCAGCAGGTCGCCGGTGGTCATGAACACCACGTTGGTCTCGCCCAGCGACGGCAGCACGCGGCCGATGTGGTTGAGGAACGCCGGGTTCGGCCCGACCACGAGCACACCGTGGCGTTCCATCCGCTCCCGCTGGGTGTAGAGCAGGTACGCGACGCGGTGCAGCGCAACCACGGTCTTCCCGGTGCCCGGGCCACCCTCGATCACCAGCACCCCCGTGTGCTCGAGCCGGATGATCCGGTCCTGTTCGGCCTGGATCGTCGCCACGATGTCGCGCATCCCGTCACCGCGCGGCGCGTTGACCGCCGCGAGCAGGGCCGCGTCCCCGCGCTCGCCACCGCCGGGGCGGCCGAGCACCTCGTCGGTGAAATCGACCACTCGACGCCCGCGCGTGTGGAACTGCCGGCGCCGACGCATGTTCTCCGGCGTCGCGGCGGTGGCGATGTAGAACGCGCGCGACGCAGGCGCTCGCCAATCGAGCAACAGCGGTTCGTACTCGTTGTCCTCGTCGAAGATGCCGATTCGGCCGATGTAGGAATGTTCGCCCGAAAGGGTGTCCAACCGGCCGAAACACAGCCCGTTGTCGGCCACGTCCAGCCGCTTGGCCTCCTTGGCCAGCGCGCGCACCTCGACATCTCGTTCCATGGGCGTCCCGCCGGTTCCCCGCAACGCCGCGGTGTACCTCCCCCGCACTCGCGCGCGCTCGGCATCGAGCCGCGTGTAGAGCCCGGCGACGTAGCTCCGCTCGGACCGCAATTCGTCTTCATACCCCTGAGTCGGCACAAACCCCTCCTTTTCCTGGCTCGACGGTCCCGCGTGGTGCACGCGGACACTGTTTCTCGACTGACCGCGTCGAGCAGCCGCGTCGCGGCCTCGCATGTCGTGACTCCCGTCTCCGCAGGTTCTGGCTTCGGCCAGCGATTCTGCGGCACTGCCGGGGTCTTGCCGCAAGCCCCCGGGTGCGATATATGTTGAAAATGGAAGGGAGTTGCTACTCCTTTCCTTTTTTCGTCCGCTATTGCTGGATAACCTCCACGTGAAGCGGCGGCGCGTACGGCTCTTGGAAATCACCACCACTGGCACCTTCCGGGGGTGCATGGTGGTAGTGGGCGTCAACGACACCTTCGAGGAGCCACAATGGCTGCGAAGTACGAGCGAATCGCCGACGATATTCGCCACCGGATCGGGACGGGAGGGCGGATTCGACGTGCCGCCGAACGTCATCAGTGGGAGAAGGACCGCGCGCTCCTCTCGGAAGCAGTCCGAAGGTCAACCGGCGCAACCGAACACGACACCGGACTGACCATCGACGATCTGGAATTCTTCGCCCACTACCAAACAATCGAAGCGGATACCGGCGTTGCCGCCGTCTTCGATGTGCCGATCGGAACGCGCATTCTGCGCCGCGACTATCGAACCCAGCTCAAGGCCGCAGGCGCCGCGGTCAGCATCAGCACGTCGTATCTGGTCTACGACGTGGTGGCGGCGAACCCGCGGCTGCTCGATGCCGGTGAGGAACCGTGGCCCGGCGGCACCCAGCATCAGCTGCGGACCGTGAATATCGAGATAGATCGCGTTGTGGAGTCCATAACCGCGCATCTACCGAACGCGACCGAGATGGAGGAGCTCGACATACCGTCCGATGTCGCGGTCTTGGTGGTCCGCAAGCAGATGATCGATACGAGAGGACGTACCGTCGAGTTCTCCGACGTCGTGCTACCCGGTGACCGCACCGAACTCGTATTCGAAACTCAGCTCAGCCGATGGGACAGGCCATGACGCAACTCATCTCTGTCATCACCCCCGCTTACCGCCCGGTCGGCGAATACCTCACAGCCGCATGGAATTCCCTTGTGTCGCAAGAACTTCCGCCCGGCTGGCAGTGGGAGTGGATCGTCCAAGAAGACGGGACAACCGGCGACGTCGCGCCATTACTCCCACCGGATCCGCGCATCAAACCGGGATTCGGTCGACGTGGCGGTCCCGGCGTCTGCCGATCCCTTGCCCTCGGCCGGTCCACCGGAACCGTGGTGAAGGTTCTCGACGCCGACGACCAGCTGACGCCCGGCACGCTCGCACGCGACATCGCCGCGCTCCAGCAGACCGGCGTCGGCTGGACCACATCGTGTGTCCTCGACCTGCTTCCGGACGGTTCCACCGTGGGATTCGAATCCGACCCGGCGGATGGACGAATCCCCTCCGGCGCCGTCCTGAAACACTGGCGCGAGCACAACTATCGCGCTCAGGTCCATCCCGCGAGTCTCTGTATACGACGGGACCTGCTCTTGGCGGTGGGCGGATGGATGGCGCTGCCGGCCTCGGAGGACACCGGCCTGCTCCTCGCCGCCGATGCGCTCAGCGACGGGTGGTTCTCGGCGGAACCCGGCCTCCTGTACCGAAAGTGGACCGGACAGGTCACCGCCCATCCCGACCACACCGAGGCCAGGGAGATCGCCGCCCGAATGGGGCTGATCGCAGAACGGGCCGACATCCTGCGCTCGACAACGGAATTCCGGCTGACACCGCTCCCGGACCGACGGCCATTGGAGCAGATGTCCTAGCTCAGTGGGGATCCCGATCGTTGTTGCGGCCGCGGTGGCGCACGTTGCCGTAATCTTCCAGATAAGCCGGGGTTGATGGGAGGACGCGACGATGACATATCCGCCGGGCGGGCAGCCACCATACGGAGAGCCGCAGCAGCCGGGTTATGGGCAGCCGTATCCGCAGCAGGGTGGGCAGGGCTATCCGCAGCAAGGGGGCTATCCGCCGCCCGGTGGGCAGGGCTATCCGCCGCCACCGGGGTATCAGCCGCCACAGGGGTATCAGCCGCAGGGTGGTCCGGGCGGATATCCGCCGGGTTACCAGGGCTATCAGCCGCCGAAGAAGCGCAGGACGGGGCTGATCGTCGGGCTGTTGGTGTTGGTGCTGGTGATCGCGGGTGCGGTGGCCGCGGGCGTGGTGCTCACCGTGCAGGGAAAGACGCCGCTCGCCTCGGACGAGAAGAAGATCGAGGTGGCGATCCACGACTTCTACGACACACTCGGATCACATGGTTTCGCCGCCGCGGCGGCCAAGGCGTGCGCGGCCGATCGCGCGGAGTTCGACACACTGACCGAAGAGCAGAAGAAGGAATTCGATTCCGCCAAGGTCGAGGTCAAGATCGACAAGATCGCCGACATCGTCGTCACCGGCGACCGGGCCACTGCCAAGATCACCGGCAAACTCACGCTGACGATTCCCGGCGAGACCCCCGATACCGACACCGGCACCACCGAGCACCTGCGCAAGGAAGACGGGAAGTGGAAGGTCTGTTCGGCGGAGTCGGGTAAGAACTGACGTAATCTCGTCGAATGAGCTGCTGCGGACCGTCGCGTCGGACCTTCCTCAGCGCCATCGGACTGGCCGCGATGACCGTACTCGCGGCCCCGGGTTCGGTTCGGGCCCAACCGAATCCGCTCTTGGCGACCGATCTGGAGGTCGTGACGGTCACCGATCGATCGGTGATTCTCACCTGGACGACGGTGGCCCCGGATCCGAGCGGACGACTGCTGCCGGTCGATACCGATGCCGAGGTGCGCCTGGGTCCGGCGGACTCGCCAATGGCTCCGGCGACGGTCTACGCCGAGGACGAGCGCACCCCGTTCCACTACGCCGAAATCGACGGCCTCGAACCGGGTCGCAGCTACCGATTCGAGGCCTGGTCGAACGGCGCCCGGGCCGCGCCGGCCCTCTCGCTGACCACCCTCACCCCCGGAAGTCCGGAAACCACCGGCGAATTCACCACCCTGACACCGCCGCCGGGCCGCCCGCTGCGCACCCTCGCCCTCGCCAACGACGTGCACTACGGCGAACAGGTCAGCGGTCTCATCGTCAACAACCTGCCGCCGGGCTTCCGGCAGGAAACCGACCTGCCGCCCTATCCGGAAGTGATGCTGGCCGCACTGCTCGATGATCTGCGCCGCCCCGACCGCGGCGCCGACACACTGCTCATCGCGGGCGATCTCACCGCCGAAGCACGACCGGAGGAATCGCGCGCGGTCCGCACGCACCTGGACACCTGGGGCGCGCAGGGCCGCGACTACTTGGTCGTGCGCGGCAACCACGACCGACCACACGCCGGATCGGAATATCAGGGCTGCCGCGCAGCGTCCGCGGGTCATCACGACTGCTGGGCCGACAAGTTCAATCCCGGGCAGCAACTGATCGAGCACGAGGTGGGCGGCCTGCGGCTACTCGGCCTGGACACCAGCGAGCTCGACGGTTCGGGCGGCAGCATCGAACGCCCGCAATTCGACCGGCTCGGCGAACTGCTTCGCACAGATCCGGATCGCCCGACGCTGGTATTCGGCCACCACCCGGTGACCGCCGAATCCGGTTCGACCAATACCGCCGGGCCGCGTTTCGTCCTCAATCGTCCCGACAGCCTCGAACTACAGACGCTATACGAACGCGCACCCGGAGTATTTCTGCAGCACAGCGGCCATACCCACCGCAACCGTCGCACCCGTCCGGATACCGGCTGCGCGGTCGAATTCCTGGAAGTGGCGGCGGTCAAGGAGTATCCGGGCGGCTATAGCCTGCTGCGGCTGTACGAGGGCGGTTACATGATCAACTTCTACAAAACCCGCACCGCGGCCGCGCGCCGCTGGAGTGCGACGACCCGAGGCGAATACTTCGGGCTGCTGCCGGATTACACGCTCGGCACCTTCGCCGACCGCAATCACGTTGTGCTGCGGGACTTCTCGGGTCTGACCTGACCCGCGCGGAAATTCACCGCGGCCGCGGCCGTACCGATACCATCCGCGCACGTCGGACGCGGTATCTTGCTTAGGTAAGCCTCATCATATGAAGTGAAACCTTGCACGTGTCGGAAGGACTCGAACATGTCGATCAGATGGAAATCGATTTCCGCAGCGCTGGCCGTCGCCGTCACGGCGCTCGGCGTGGCGGCCTGCTCGAATTCCTCGGACGACAAGAACGAGATCACCGTCTACAACGCCCAGCACGAATCCCTCACCAAGGAGTGGGTGGCGGCGTTCACCAAGGAGACCGGCATCAAGGTCACGCTGCGCCAGGGCGGTGACACCGCGCTGGGCAACCAGCTGGTCGCCGAGGGCGCCGCCTCCCCGGCCGATGTCTTCCTCACCGAGAACTCCCCCGCCATGGCGCTGGTCGAGAATGCCGGACTGTTCGCCGACGTGGACAACAAGACCCTGGACCAGGTGCCAGCGCAGTTCCGTCCATCCACCGGCAAGTGGACCGGAATCGCCGCCCGCTCAACGGTTTTCGTCTACAACAAGGATAAGGTCGCGGCCGATCAGCTGCCCGCATCGCTGCTCGATCTGGCGCAGCCGCAGTGGAAGGGCCGCTGGGGCGCCGGCGTTTCCGGCGCCGACTTCCAGGCCATCGTCGCGGGTCTGCTCGCGCTCGAGGGCGAGGACGCCACCAAGGCCTGGCTCAAGGGCATGAAGGACAACGCCACCGCGTTCCCGAACAATGTCGCCACCATGAAGGCGGTCAACTCCGGCCAGCCCGACGGCGGTGTGATCTACCACTACTACTGGTACCGCGACCAGGCCAACACCAAGGAGAGCAGCAACAACACCGGACTGCACTACTTCAAGAACCAGGATCCGGGCGCCTTCGTCTCGGTTTCCGGTGGCGGCGTGCTGAAGTCGAGCAAGAAGCAGGAGTCGGCGCAGAAGTTCCTGGCGTTCATCACCGCCAAGGCCGGACAGGAGATCCTGCGCGACGGCAACTCGTTGGAGTACCCGGTCGCCAGTGAGGTCGCGGCCAATCCGGCGCTGCCGCCGCTGGCCTCGCTGCAGGCACCCGCAGTCGACCCGAGCAAGCTCGACGCCAAAAAGGTGACGGCACTCATGACCGAGGCGGGTCTGCTCTAGTCATGGCCGTTCGGACCGCTGTCGCCGCACCCCGGGTCGGGAGACCGGGGCCCCTCGTCACGACCGTCGCGCTGCTACTGGTGGCGGCGACGTTCGTGCCGCTCGGCTACATCGTGTCCACCGTCTTCTCGACCGGCCTGCACGAGGCGGCCGACCTGGTGTTCCGCCCGAGAGTCGGTGACCTGCTGCGCAATACGGCCGGGCTGGTGTTCGTCACCGTGCCCATCTGTGTGGTGCTCGGCGTCGGGCTGGCCTGGGTTGTCGAGCGGACGAATGTGCCGGGCGCGCCGTGGTGGGGGCCGGTCTTCGCGGCGCCGCTGGCCGTGCCCGCGTTCGTGAACAGCTACGGCTGGATCAGCGTCTTCCCGACCATGCACGGGCTGTGGGCCGGTGTGGTGATTTCCACGATGTCGTATTTCCCGCTGGTGTACCTGCCCGCGGCGGCCACGCTGCGCCGCCTCGACCCGGCGGTGGAGGAATCGGCGCGGGCACTGGGCTCCGGTCCAGTCGCGGTGTTCACCCGAATCGTATTGCCGCAGTTGCGATTGGCCATCCTCGGCGGCGGGTTGCTCATCTCGCTGCATCTGCTCGCCGAATACGGCGCGTTCGTGATGATCCGCTTCGACACCTTCACCACCGCGATCTTCGAGCAGTACCAATCCAGCTTCGCCGGTCCGGCGGGCAGCATGTTGGCGGGTGTGCTGGTGCTGTGCTGTCTGGTGCTGCTCGCCGGCGAGGCGGGGGCGCGTGGTAAGGCGCGCTACGCCAGGATCGGCAGCGGTGCACCGCGTGCCGCGGCTCGGGTTGCGTTGGGGCCGAGCACGATTCCGGTGCTGCTTGTTTTGGCGGCTGTTGTCGCCGGCTCGATCGGGGTGCCGCTGTGGACCATCGTGCGCTGGCTGCGCATCGGCGGTGCACAGGTCTGGGATCTCTCCGAGATCGGCACGGCGCTCGGACAGACCATCGGACTCGCGGCGCTGGCCGCGGCGCTCACCACGCTGTGCGCGTTCCCGGTGGCCTGGATCGCGGTGCGCTCCACATCGGCATTCGCCCGAATTGTGGAGGGCGCCAACTACATCACGAGCTCGCTGCCCGGCATCGTGATCGCATTGGCGATGGTGACCGTCACGATTCGGTGGGCGC
This sequence comes from Nocardia nepalensis, assembly GCF_048910785.1. Taxonomy (NCBI): domain Bacteria; kingdom Bacillati; phylum Actinomycetota; class Actinomycetes; order Mycobacteriales; family Nocardiaceae; genus Nocardia; species Nocardia nepalensis. Next base: position 51,848 of record NZ_JBKBET010000040.1, read on the forward strand.
CGCCGCTCTATCAGACGGTATCCATGGTCGTCGCCGCGTACGTGCTGATGTTCCTGCCGCGGGCGCTGGTCAGTGTGCGCGCCGGACTGGCGCAGGTGCCGGTCGGGCTGGAGGAGGTGTCGCGCTCGCTCGGACAGTCCGGTCCGGCCACCTTCCTGCGCGTCACACTGCGGCTGACCGCTCCGGCCGCGGCCGCGGCGGGGGCACTGGTCTTCGTGGCCGTTGCGACCGAGTTGACCGCGACATTGCTGTTGGCGCCCAGCGGAACTCGCACACTAGCGATGCGATTCTGGTCGCTGTCGGGCGAATTGGATTACGCCGCGGCCGCGCCCTACGCACTTATCATGATCGTCGCCGCGGTGCCGGTGACCTATCTGCTGTTCACCCAATCCAGGAAGGCGGCTGGGTTATGAGTCGGCTTGTCGTGGACGACGTTTCGAAGACGTTCGGCCATAACCAAGTGCTGGGCGGAATCAGTCTGGAAGTGCCCGACGGGAGTTCGACCGCGGTGGTCGGCTCGTCGGGTTGCGGTAAGACCACCCTGCTGCGGGTGATCGCCGGATTCGAGGCCCCGGACGCGGGTTCGGTCGCCATCGGCGCGGAAACCGTGACCCGCGACCGCTTTTCGGTGCCGCCGCAGCGGCGGAATGTCGGTTACGTCGCGCAGGACGGTGCGCTTTTCCCGCATCTGACCGTCGGCCAGAACATCGCCTATGGCCTGCGCAGTGGATTCTGCGGTCTGCGCCGTGGCAAGAATCGGGTGAACGAACTGCTGGAGATGGTTTCGCTCGATCCGTCCTACGCCGACCGTCGCCCCCATCAACTCTCCGGCGGCCAGCAGCAGCGCGTCGCCCTCGCCCGCGCCCTGGCCCGCAAACCCGACGTCATGCTGCTCGATGAGCCGTTCAGCGCACTCGACGCCGGACTGCGCGCCACCACCAGGCAGGCCGTGGCCGAGACGCTGCGCGCGGCGGGTATGACCAGCATTTTGGTCACCCATGACCAGGAGGAAGCGCTGTGCTTCGCCGAGCAGGTCGCGGTTATGCGCCAGGGTGTGTTCACCCAGGTCGGCGCTCCGGAAGAGGTTTACGCGGCGCCCGCCGACCTGTTCACCGCCAAGTTCCTGGGTGATTGTGTGTTGCTCGACGCGGTGGTCGACGGTGATGCGGCCAAGTGCGCGCTCGGCCGGATTCCGGTGCAGAAGTCCGCGTCATCCGGGCCGGCGACGATCATGATCCGGCCGGAACAGCTTGTGGCGCATGTGGTTTCGGATGGCGAGCCGAGCAGTGGAATCGTGTGCGATGTGGAATTCCGCGGGGCGGATGTGATGCTGACCATCGCACTCGACGGGGACACCGATCCGGTCCGTGTGCGCCGGGCCAGTGTCGCCGCGCCGACCGCGGGTCAGCGTGTCCATCTGGAGGTGCTCGGCACCGCCGTGGCCTTCGAAGGGGCCTGAACCACGGACACCCGGCTCGGTGGTGGCGTATCACCGAGCCGGGCACCCATGTGGCGCACCCCGCCTTGGAGCGAGCGGCGGGAATTGAACCCGCGTAAACGGCTTTGCAGACCGTTGCCTCAACCACTCAGCCACGCCCGCCTCGCCATGAATATTGCCGTCGCCCCATCGAATTGCCCACGGTTGCACTCACTGTGATCCGAACCGATGATCGAACCATCGCACTGCCGGTTCGACAGATCGCAACAACTGATTTCAAAGGGACATGGGTAACTCATCGGGTACGCCCAAACCTCGGCCAGGCACTGGACCGCCGGTCCGCAATGCGACTTTCGTGGCACGCACCGGTCGGTTGAAGATCCGGAGAGGCGAGCGAGCATGCAATGATCGAAACCATGTCACGGCCACGCCCACTCCCATTGGATCCGATCGAGGAGGCCCACCGTCAGTGGGTCGGGCACGGCTGGGGCGATGTCGCCGACGGAATGGCGGCGGTGACGTCGTTGGTGCGGGCCCAGCAAATCGTGATGGCGCGGGTGGACGAGGCTCTCAAACCCACCGGTCTGACCTTCTCCCGATATGAACTTCTCATGTTGCTATCTTTCAGTAAGACGGGTGGGCTACCCATGGCGAAGGCCAGCGCGCGCCTGCAGGTGCACCCGACCAGCGTGACGAATACCGTCGATCGGCTCGAGGCCGCGAAGCTCGTCGAGCGCGTGCCACACCCCAGCGATCGACGGGCCACTCTTATCGAAATCACCAATGCCGGAAGGGAATTGGTTGCGCAGGCAACCGAAGAACTCAACGCGAAAGTCTTCGCCGTCCCCGGACTTCCGCCGGATCGGCTGCACACTTTGTTGCAGTTGCTCGCCGAGTTTCGGCATGCGGCAGGCGACTTCGACACCGGTGGCGAACCGGCCCGCTGGTCGGCGCACGAGCAGTAGCGAATCATCCGAACCGGTCGGTCTTTACAGGGCTCGGACCACCTCCCGGTAACGGTCTGGCATCCAACTAGCGAATTGCCCGCCCCGTCGTCTTGGCAGCAGACCCGAAAGGGTCCACCATGGAAACCATGGTGCTGGTCCTGGGGGTATCGGCGGGCGCTGGTGGTGCTCGGGCGATGCTGACGCATTCCGATCAGCCGCATCTCCCCCCGATTGATCGATGCCAGGTGCCGCGTCGGGCGGGTGGTGGGGTCGAGGAACCGGTCTTCGAGGCGATCCGTCAGATGCGCGCGGCCGCCGACCGGCGCGACGAACTGATCACCGCAACCGCCGTGACCTGTCGCTGCCCGCTGCACGCCGACGCCATCCGCGCCACCGCTGGCCGCACCCGGCTCACCATCGTCGACGAACCGCTGGCCCAGCTGCGCTATCTGCGCTTCACCGGTCGCCTGCCCACCAGCGGCTCGGTAATCCTCTACGACCTGGGCAGTTCCGGTCTGACCATCACCCACGCCGACTGCCGCACCGACGCCATCCTGTCCAGCAAGCGCAGCACGGTACTCGGCGGCGACGGCTACGACGCACTGCTGCGCTGGCAGCTCGCCCGCGGCGGAGTGCTCACCGACAAGCTCACCAGCCGTAAGCACCGCGAAGAACTCAGCAGCGCCCGGGTGATCACCGCCATGGACGCCAGCTCCGGCGGGCGCGCGGTGGTCACCCGCAGCGACCTCGCCGAACTGTGCGCCGCTGGCATCCACCATTCGGCCTCGTTCGTCCGCCAAACGATCGAGGAAACCGGCGTCCAGCCGGAAGCGCTGGTCCTGCTCGGCGGCTGCACCCGCAACCCGAGCATCCGCGAAGAACTGGCCGAAATGATCGAACTCCCGGTCATTTACGACTCCGAGCCGGAGTGCGTCTCGGCCCGCGGCGCGGTGCTACTCGCCGCCGAACGCCGCACCGGCGATGTGCGCATGGCGCGCCTGCGCAGCGGAGCGCTGAGGGGTTCATTTATGCCGAACACCAGCGACCGCCGCAAACTCATTGCCGCCGTCGCGGTTACGGTCGCATTGGGCGCAACAATCGCTGGCCTGCTGGCCATGGACCACACCACCGCTCAGCCGCCGGATGGTGGTAACTCGCCGACTCCCGTCGAGATCGCAGGAATCCCGGCGAGACCGCACAACTGAGCCGTCTGCCCTGGTCGGAGCCGAAGGATGTTTCGGAAAGTCGCGAAATTCGGCGGCTCGGACGTCGGCCGTCGGGGGTGCCGCTTTAAGGAGTCTGCAAGCCATTGTTAGGGCGCTTGATGAATTGTGGACGCAATCGGTCAAGTGATCTTGGAGGTATGAATGGCGTTCGCAACCTCGTGGCAGATGCTCGAGACGTCGGCTGCGGTGCTCAAGTCGCGTAAGGAGTTGGCGGTTTTTCCGGCGCTGTCGGCGGTGGCGAGCATTGTGGTGGCCGTCACGTTCCTGGTGCCGATCTTTACCAGTCATTCCTGGGACAAGTCGTCGACGACTACCTATGTTTTGTTCGGGCTGATGTATCTGGTCTCGGCGTTCGTCACGATTTTCTTCAATGCGGCATTGATCTCGCAGGCGAATGTCGCGTTGCAGGGTGGGGATCCCAGCGTCGCGGACGGGCTCCGGGCGGCGGGCGCGCGGTCGCCGCAGATTCTGCTGTGGGCCGCGATTTCGGCGACGGTGTCGCAGGCATTGCGGTGGCTGCAGGATCGGGTTCCGTTTCTCGGGGTGATTCTGGCCGCGATTGCCGGGACCGCATGGGAGGTGATCACTTTTCTGGTGCTGCCGAAGATTGTGCTGGAGGATCGTAATGTTGTCGCCGCGGTAAAGGATTCGTCGACGGCGTTGAAGCGGACCTGGGGGGAGAATTTGGTCGGCAATGCCGGGCTCGGACTGTTCTCCGTGCTGTTCGCGCTGCCGGGCATTCTGGTGATGTTCGTGGGGTTCGCGATGTTCGCCACGGGCGCTGGGGCCGGGCTGGCGGTGGCCGCGCTCGGCATTGCGTGGCTCATCGTGACCGCAGTTGTCGTATCCGCGCTGTCCGGCATCTACCAGACGGCGCTGTACCGATACACCGTCGATGGCACCGCCCCGGTCGCCTTCGCTACGGCGGATCTGTCGCAGTCGTTCCGCAAGCGGCGCTGACATCAACCGAAAACAACTGTGCCCGACCGAGATCCACTCGGCCGGGCACAGCGCTTGCTCGTATACCTCAGTGCTGGAGGGTGTCAGCGGTTGGTGAACTTCGCCGGACGCTTCTCCACGAAGGCGCTCATGCCTTCCTTCTGATCCTCGATTGCGAAGAGCGAGTGGAAGACTCGACGTTCGAAGCGCAGGCCCTCGGAAAGGGTGGTTTCGAAGGAGCGGTTCACCGCCTCCTTGGCGATCATGGTGACTGGCAGCGACATCGACGCGATGGTTTCGGCGACCTCGAGTGCGGTGTCGAGCAGTTCGGCGGCGGGGACGATGCGGGAGACGAGTCCGGCGCGCTCGGCCTCCTCGGCGTCCATATTGCGGCCGGTGAGCACCAGATCCATGGCCTTGGCCTTGCCGATGGCGCGGGTCAGGCGCTGCGAGCCGCCGATGCCGGGGATGACGCCGAGCTGGATCTCCGGCTGGCCGAATTTGGCGTTATCGGCGGCGAGCAGGATGTCGCAGATCATGGCCAGCTCACAGCCACCGCCGAGGGCGTATCCGGCGACGGCGGCGATGGTCGGCTTGCGGAACTGCGCCAGCCGGTCCCAGCGGGCGAAGTAGTCGTTCATGAACATGTCCATGTACGACTTGGGCTGCATCTCCTTGATGTCGGCACCGGCCGCGAAGGCCCGCTCCGAACCGGTGATGACGATGGCGCCGATCGCGTCGTCGTGCTCGAGTTCGTCGAGCGCGGCGATGACATCGTCGAGGACCTGCGCATTCAGCGCGTTCAGCGCCTTCGGGCGGTTCAGCGTGATCCAGCCGACCCGGCCCTTGCGCTCCAGCAGAATCGTCTCGAAGTCGGGCCCTCCCGTCGCCCGACCGCCACCCCCCACGGAATCGCTTTGCGATGCTTGCATCTTTAGGCACCCTCTTGATCGGAACGGTCACGGATATCGGTGACAATAGCCGAGAAGTCCTTACCCGCCTGTGCCTGGTTGAAGCGGGTATAGATCTCGGCGGCGAGCACGCCGAGTTGCCCGTCGACGCCGTTATCGCGCAGGGCATTCGCGGCCAGGCCCAGGTCCTTGGTCATCAGCGCGGTGGCGAAACCGGGCTGGTAGTCGTTATTGGCCGGGCTGGTGGGCACCGGTCCGGGGACCGGGCAGTAGCTGGTCAGCGCCCAACTCTGGCCGGAGGCGGTGGAGACCACATCGAAGAAGGACTGGTGGCTCAGGCCCAGCTTCTCGCCCAGCACCAGCGCCTCGGACAGGCCGATCATCGAGATGCCGAGCAGCATGTTGTTGCAGATCTTCGCGGCCTGGCCGACGCCGGAGCCGCCGCAGTGCACAACCTTGCCGCCCATCACCTGGAGCACGTCGAGTCCAGCGGCGAAATCGGACTCGCTGCCGCCGACCATGAAGGTCAGCGTGCCCGCGGTGGCGCCCGCGACACCGCCGGAGACCGGCGCGTCCAGCGCGCGATGGCCGGCATCGCCGGCGAGTACGGCGGCCGCCTTGGCGTCGGCGACGTCGATGGTGGAGCAGTCGATGAACAGGGTGCCGGGGTCGGCGGCGGGCAGCAGCTCGGCGTAGACGTCGAGGACCAGCTTGCCGTTGGGCAGCATGGTGATCACGACATCGCGGCCCGCGGCGGCCGTGGCGGCCGAATCCACCACGGTGGCACCGTCTTTGCGCGCCTGCTCCTGTGCGGCGGGGACCGGGTCGAAGGCGAGTACGTCATAGCCGGCCTTGACCAGGTTCGCGGCCATCGGCCCGCCCATATGGCCGAGACCGAGGAAACCGATCTTCTTCGTCACTTGCTTGCCTCCGGTGTTGTCTGGTCGCTCGGCTGCTGCAATCGCAATTCCTTATCGCCCAATTCGGCGAAATAGGCGTCGACCTGGGCCGCGGTGACATCGGCGAGCGTCGCGGGCGACCACTGCGGATTGCGGTCCTTATCGATCACCTGCGCGCGAATGCCTTCGACCAGATCGTGCGAGGCCAGCGAGGCAATCGACACCCGGTACTCCTCGTTCAGCACCGCCTCCAGGCTCGTCGCGGCACGGGCGGCACGCAGTGAACGCAATGTCACCTTCAGCGCCACAGGCGATTTGGCGAGCAGTTCGGTGGCTGCCTTCGCGGCCTCCGGCGATCCGTGCGACCGCAACCGGCCGACGATCTCCTCGACCGTATCCGCGCTGTAGCAGGCATCGATCCAGTCTCGCTGGCCGATGAGATCGGATTCCGGTGCGTCCGTGGCGAATTTGGCGATGGCGATCTCGGCGGTCTCGGTCCGCAGGGTATCCAGCAGTGCCGGAATATCTTCCGAGGCGAGGTAATAGTCGGCGAAGCCCGCCGCGATGGCGTCACCGGCGGTCATCCGCGCGGTGGTCAGTGCGACGTGCGTGCCGATTTCACCCGGGGTGCGGGCGAGCAGGTAGGTGCCGCCGACATCGGGGATGAAGCCGATGCCGACCTCCGGCATGCCGATCTTGGAGCGTTCGGTCACGATGCGGTGGCTACCGTGGCCGGAAAGCCCGACACCGCCGCCCATCACGATGCCGTCCATGACCACGACATACGGCTTCGGGTATCGGCCGATCAACGCGTTGAGCACATACTCGTCGCGCCAGAAAACGCCGGTGGCCGAATCCGCGGTGGTGGCACCGCTTTTGGCGTCATTGTGAATGGCGACGATATCGCCGCCCGCGCACAGCCCGCGCTCCCCCGCACCGGTGACGACCACTGTGCGAACCTCGTCGTCATCCAGCCACGCCTGCAGTGCGGCGGTAATGGTCAGGGCCATCGGATGATTCAGCGCATTGATGGCCTTGGGCCGGTTCAACGTGATCAGACCGAGTCCGTCGCGCTTATCGATGACAACTTCGGACTCGTTCATGCTGCTCCTACCACCGAGCGGGCGACGACCACCCGCATGATTTCGTTGGTGCCCTCCAGAATCTGGTGCACCCGCAGATCGCGGACGATCTTCTCCACCCCGTATTCGGCCAGATAGCCGTACCCGCCGTGCAACTGCAGCGCCTTGTTGGCGACCTCGAATCCGGCATCGGTCGCGAATCGCTTTGCCATGGCGCACAATTCGACCTTGTCGTCGGCGTCCGCGTCCAGCGCCGCCGCGGCCCGCCACAGCAGGGTCCGCGCCGCCTCCAGTGCGGTGCGCATATCCGCGAGCTGGAATTGCAGTGCCGGGTTGTCCAGCAGTCGGCCGCCGAAGGCCCTGCGCTCGGCCAGATATGCCACCGACTTGTCCAGCGCCGACTGGCCGCCGCCGAGCGAGCAGGCGGCGATATTGAGCCTGCCGCCATTGAGCCCGTTCATGGCGATACGGAAGCCATTGCCCGGTACGCCGAGCATATTGGCGGCGGGCACCCGGGCGTTGTCCAGAATCACCTGGCGGGTGGGCTGCGCATTCCAGCCCATCTTCTTCTCATTGGCGCCGAAGGAGATTCCCGGGGTATCGGCGGGCACGATGAATGCCGAGATGCCCCGGGCACCCGCATCGCCGGTGCGCGCCATGATGACGTACACGTCGGTGCTGCCTGCGCCGGAGATGAATTGCTTTACCCCGGTGAGCAAATAGTCGTCACCGTCGCGAACGGCCTTGGTGCTCAGGGCCGCAGCATCCGATCCGACGCCCGGCTCGGTGAGTGCGTAGCTGCCGAGCCATTCCATCGAGGCCAGCCGGGGCAGCCAGTGATTGCGCTGCTCCTCGTTGCCGTAGCTGTCGATCATCCACGAAACCATGTTGTGGATGGAGATATACGCCGCGATGGCCGGACAGCCGGTGGCCAGCTGCTCGAAGATGCGCACAGCGTCGAGCCTGCGCAGCCCGGAGCCGCCGACATCCTCGCCGATGTAGATGCCCCCCATGCCGAGCGACCCCGCCTTGCGCAGCACATCCACCGGAAAGTGCTTCTGCTCATCCCATTCCAGGGCATTCGGGGCGAGGTATTCCTCGGCGAAATCGCGCGCCGTCTCGGCGATGGCGCGCTCGTCGTCATCCAGTACGAACACGATCGTCAACCTCCCGTCTATGGGCTCGGTCAGTCCATCGTCGGAATGACGAAGTGGTTGCTGTCCTTCAGACCGGAGGGCCAGCGCTGGGTGACGGTCTTGGTCTTGGTGTAGAAACGAATCGAATCCGGGCCGTGCTGGTTCAGATCGCCGAAGCCGGAGCGCTTCCAACCACCGAAGGTGTGGTACGCGATCGGCACCGGGATCGGCACATTGATGCCGACCATGCCGACCTGCACGCGGGCGGCGAAATCCCTTGCGGTGTCACCATCGCGGGTGAAGATCGCGACGCCGTTGCCGTATTCGTGCTCGTTGGGCAGGGCCAGCGCTTCGTCGTAGTCCTTGGCGCGCACGATCGAGAGCACCGGACCGAAGATCTCTTCCTTGTAGATCCGCATTTCCGGCGTGACCTGGTCGAAAAGCGTCGCACCTGTGAAGTAACCGCCCTCGCCGCCGTCCACCGACAGGCCGCGGCCGTCGATCACCAGTTCCGCGCCCTCGTCGACGCCGATCTGGACGTAGTTCTCGACCCGGCCGAGCGCATCCTTGGTGACCAGCGGGCCGAAGTCGGCGCCCGCGTCGTCGGAACGCCCGACGTTGAGCTTGGCGATCCGCTCGATCAGCTTCTCGCGCAGGCGATCCGCGGTCTCCTGTCCGACGGGGACGGCGACCGAGATGGCCATGCAGCGCTCGCCCGCCGAGCCGTAACCCGCGCCGATCAGTTGGTCGGCGACATCGTCGAGGTCGGCGTCTGGCATCACGATCGCGTGGTTCTTGGCGCCGCCGAAGCATTGTGCGCGTTTACCGTTCGCGGTCGCGGTCTCGTAGATGTATTGCGCGATCGGGGTGGAACCGACGAAGCCGACGGCCTTGACGGTCGGCGAGTGCAGGATCGCGTCGACCGCTTCCTTATCGCCGTTGACCACGTTGAACACGCCCGCGGGCAGACCGGCCTCGAGGAACAGCTCGGCCAGTCGCAGCGGCACCGAGGGATCGCGCTCGGAGGGCTTGAGCACGAAGGCATTTCCGCACGCCAGTGCCGGACCGGCCTTCCACAGCGGGATCATGGCCGGGAAGTTGAACGGGGTGATGCCCGCGACGACGCCGAGCGGCTGACGCATGGAGTAGACGTCGATGCCGGTGCCCGCGCTCTCGGTGTACTCACCCTTGAGCAGATGCGGGATGCCCGCCGCGAATTCGATGACCTCGATGCCGCGCTGGATATCGCCCTTGGCGTCGGGGATGGTCTTGCCGTGTTCGGCGGACAGCAGCGCCGCGAGGGAGTCCATCTCGTCCTGCACGAGCGTCAGGAACTTCATCAGCACCCGCGCGCGCTTCTGCGGGTTGAACGCGGCCCACACCTGCTGCGCCTCGGCCGCATTCGCGATCACGGCATCGACCTCGGCCCTACTCGCCAGCGGCACCCGCGCCTGCACCTGGCCGGTATTCGGATCGAAGACATCGCCGAAGTTGCCCGAGGCCCCGGCGACATGCTGCCCGCCGATGAAATGAGTGAGTTCGCGAACCATGCCAGTCCTGTTCTGGTAGACGACACCGCGCATCGCGCGATCTGCGGTCATCCTATAGTTGGATGTCCAAGTAAATACAGGCCGGCCGCCAGAGTGTGATTCATCCCACGGCAACCTTCCGGCGAACCGCTACACGCGCATGACCAGCGGCACGATGCGGCGCTGCGCGAATTCGCGGAGCTCGGACTCGGTGCGCAGCAGCGGCGGCGCATCCGGCGTGAGGGTGAGCGAATGCATCAGCCGCACCACTATCGCGGCCAACTCGGGCGCCTCGTCGGGCCGCGCCGGACCGACGGCGATGATCTGCTCGGTGACGAATGTCGTTGCCAGCGTGATGACTTCGGCAGCCTCAACAGTGACCGCGGGCAGCGTTTCCGACAGGACTTGTTGGACACCAACAGTTTTCAACACGTTTCTTGGACACTCGGTGAGTGGGAGCGACCAGGGACTCCGGTCCCGGCGGCCCGGTGTCGGTAAAACGAACGATTCTCGACATCCCGAAGTCCGTGAACACGGCGGGGGCAGCCGAGCGGAGTGGCAGACAACTTTGTCGGATAATCAGTGTTGTGGGAACTGAGATGGTGAGTCTGGTTGTTGCTCTCACGGGTGTTCTCGGAACCCTCAGTGCCACAGTCATCGCACAACGGGCGACCTTCAAGACTCAACAGCTGAAGGGGGAACAGCGCCGTCGGGAACTGGCGGACGATCGGGCAGAGAGTAACCACAGGTCAGTAAGGCAGGAGAAACAAGCTGTCTACGCTGAGCTCAATGCATCGGCGCGACACTATCGGTCCGTCGCTCATGACTGCCTCGTCGATAGGCGCCGTGGCCGTGAAGTCGACCTGACACTGTTGGAAACAGCACGAACGAGCTTTCGTGAGGTGGCAGCGCGAGCCCAGATGGTCATGTCAGAGCGCGCACTTGCGGTAGCCGACGAGGTAGGCCACGGGGTCGGAGTGGCGTTCCGCGCCGCGCGGGGCGACATGGACGATCTACTCTCCGACCCTGACGCATTCCAGAAACTGCACGATTGGATTGACCGCTCGCTGATCGAAGCCTTGAAACTGTTGCGTCGTGTCCTACGCGAGGACCTTGGGGTAGCAGAAACCGTTGAGGTCGAGACCGCCTGTAGATCACTTGCAGCTGAACGCGCCGCAGCGTATGACCACTCACGATACGTGGCAATGTTGAACGGCTTGATTGAGCACCCACCGCAAGAGCCGCCGCGAGAAGCGAGCATGTAACGCACAGGAAGCGCTCAGGGGTGTCGAGAACCGATCGATTCTCAGACGAGGGCCCTCACCCGACCAGGATTCGGGTGAGAGCCCTCAGCTATGTGTGGCGGCTACCTGTCGCCGGTCACAGCATCCTCGATGCCGATGGTGGCGTTGGCGAAGTACCGCACGGCGCCGGAGGCGGTGACATACGTACGCCATGTGCTGGTGCGGCGGTAGCCGTGGGTGATGAGTGTGCCATGGGCGTCGAGGGTCGCCGGGGCGTGCACCGATTCCCACCAGCCCTGGACGGTGCGCCCGGCCTCGGTGCCGTCTGGTAGCGGGAGCTCGAGGTTCGCTCGCGACACAGAGGCTGGTCCACGATCGCGCGGCCCGGATCGGCGTTCGTCAGGCGGGAGCTTCGGCGAGCGGGTGAGCCGCAGCGCGCCGACGGCAAGGAGGGCCGCGGGCGGCTGGTTGCGCGCCTTCACAACCAGCCGCCCGCGGCCACGTTGGGCCCACCGGGCGAGCCGAATTCGGTGATCGCCGCGACCACGACGGCATCGCGCATCGCGGTCGCCACGGCGGGCGCCTCGACCGTGGCCCAGGCCCCGGAACTGAACTCGCACCACTGCGCGATCCGATCGACGCACTCGGTAATCCACCGTCGGACCGGCCCACGGTCGGAATCCGGAGCGTCGAGGGCGCGCCATGTGTTCGCACTCATTTCGAAGCACCACCTTGCGAATTCGAAGAACCCCGCGATAGTTCCTGCCAGCGCAAAGGGTCGATATCCGGCAGCTGCCTCCATCGGAACTCGAGTCCGGATGGTTGTCGCCGGTTGCGGTCACGATGAGCCGAATCTCCCCGGCAATCGTTCGCCCGCCAGCGCGGGCGCGAAAGGCAGCGTGTTCGGCTAGCGATGTGACTGCCATCACCGTAGGATTAGTTTGACGTCCTAGTATCGGGCGCCATACAGGATCTCGCCGGAGGACCCCGTGGCCGATAGCACCGCGCTCCACACGCCGACCCATCCCGTCCGATTCGTGACCTCGGCCGCGCTATTCGACGGGCACGACGCCGCGATCAACATCATGCGGCGGATCCTGCAGGCGCAGGGGGCCGAGGTCATTCACCTAGGGCACAATCGCGCGGTCAGCGAGATCGTCGACGCGGTGCTCACCGAGGATGCCCAGGGCGTCGCGGTGAGTTCGTATCAGGGCGGGCACGTCGAATACTTCGAATATCTCGCCGATGCGCTGAAAAAGGCCGGGGCCGAACATGTTCGGATCTTCGGTGGCGGCGGCGGGGTGATCGTCGCCGAGGAGATCGCGCGACTTGCCGAATCCGGGGTCACCATCTTCTCCCCCGAGGACGGCCAGCGACTCGGCCTGCCCGGCATGATCAATCAGCTCATCCGCGCCTGCGATGTCGATCTCGCCGTGGAGCCGCCGGTGCTGGACGCGGTGCTCGCCGGTGAGCGGACGGCGCTCGCGCGTGCGATCACCTGCCTGCAGCAGGACACGCTGGCGGAGTGCGACCGGCAGACCCTTGCGGCGGCCGCTGCCGCGCGCAGCGTGCCGGTCCTCGGTATCACCGGTACCGGCGGCTCCGGAAAGTCCTCGCTCACCGACGAATTGGTGCGTCGCCTGCGTTCGGATCAGCAGGACAAGTTGCGGGTCGCGATTCTCGCGGTGGATCCGACCCGGCGGCGCGGCGGCGGCGCGCTGCTCGGCGACCGCATCCGGATGAACGCCCTCGATGGCGATCACATCTTCTTCCGTTCGCTGGCCACCCGGGGCGGACGCGAATTGCCGCAGAATATCGATGCCATCGTGACCGCCTGCAAGGCAGCGGGATACGACCTGGTGATCCTGGAGACCCCGGGCATCGGCCAGGGCGATGCCGCGGTCACCGAGCACGTCGACGTGTCGATGTATGTGATGACACCGGAATTCGGCGCGGCCTCCCAGCTGGAGAAGATCGACATGCTGGATTTCGCGGATGTGGTGGCGATCAATAAGTTCGAGCGCCGCGGCGCCGAGGACGCGCTGCGGGATGTCTCGCGCCAACTGGTGCGCAATCGTGAGGAGTTCACGAAATCACCCGATGATATGCCGGTATTCGGCACCAGCGCCGCCACTTTCAACGACGATGGTGTGACGGCGCTGTATCAGCACCTCACCGGATTGCTCGCCGCACACGGTCTGCACTTGGAGCCGGGCGTACTTCCCCGGGTGAATACCCGCACCTCCACCAGGTTCGCGCAGATCATCCCGCCCGCCCGGGTGCGTTATCTCGCCGAGATCGCCGAAACGGTGCGCGACTACCACGCCCAGACCGCCGAACAAATCGTTGCGGTACAGCGCCTGCAGCGCCTCGACCAGGTAGCGGCCGAGCTTCCCGATGACGCCGCGGTGGCCGAGCTGGCCGAAAAGGCTCGCGCCGCAGTACATGCCGACAATTCCGCACTACTCGCGGAGTGGCCCGAACTCGCCGAGTCCTATCGGGGCGAGGAGTTGGTGGTCCGGGTCCGCAATCACGAGATCCATACCTCGCTGCGCCGAGAGACGTTGTCCGGCAACTCCATTTCCCGCGTCGCGCTGCCTCGCTACACCGATCACGGCGAGCTGCTGCGATTCCTGCGCTCGGAGAATGTGCCCGGGCGGTTCCCGTTCACCGCCGGTGTCTTCCTGTTCAAGCGCGATAACGAGGATCCCGCGCGGATGTTCGCGGGCGAGGGCGATCCGTTCCGCACCAACCGGCGGTTCAAGGTGCTCAGCGAACATGCCGAGGCGACACGGCTTTCCACGGCCTTCGACTCGGTCACGCTCTACGGTCACGACCCCGCCGAACGCCCGGACATCTACGGCAAGGTCGGCACCTCGGGTGTCTCCATCGCCTCGCTCGACGATATGAAGGCGCTCTATGACGGTTTCGACCTGACCGCGCCGACCACCTCGGTATCGATGACGATCAACGGCCCCGCCCCGACCATCCTGGCCTACTTCCTCAACACCGCCATCGACCAAGCGCTGGAACGCTTTTCGACTACTGAAGGCCGCGAGCCCACGCCCGACGAGGCGGCGAACATCACCGCGCAGACCCTGGCGACGGTGCGCGGCACCGTGCAGGCAGACATCCTCAAGGAGGATCAGGGCCAGAACACCTGCATCTTCTCCACCGAATTCAGCCTGCGCATGATGGCCGATATCCAGGAATGGTTCGTGCGCAAGGGCGTTCGCAACTTCTACTCGGTCTCGATTTCCGGCTATCACATTGCCGAGGCCGGCGCGAACCCGATCAGCCAGCTGGCCTTCACCCTCGCCAACGGATTCACCTATGTCGAGGCCTACCTCGCGCGTGGCATGCGGATCGACGACTTCGCACCCAACCTGTCGTTCTTCTTCTCCAATGGCATGGATCCGGAGTATTCGGTGATCGGCCGGGTCGCCCGGCGCATCTGGGCCATCGCCATGCGAGATCGCTACGGCGCCAACGAACGTTCGCAGAAGCTGAAGTACCACGTCCAGACCTCGGGGCGCTCGCTGCACGCACAGGAGATGAGCTTCAACGATATTCGCACCACCCTGCAGGCGCTCATCGCCATTTACGACAACTGCAACAGCCTGCACACCAATGCCTATGACGAGGCGGTGACCACGCCCACCGAGGAATCGGTGCGACGCGCGCTCGCCATCCAGCTCATCATCAATCGCGAGTGGGGCGTCGCGATGAATGAAAACCCGCTCCAGGGCAGCTTTCTCATCGATGAGCTCACCGATCTCGTCGAGGAGGCCGTACTCGCCGAATTCGACCGCATCTCCGAGCGCGGCGGCGTGCTCGGCGCCATGGAGACCGGCTACCAGCGGGGCAAGATCCAGGACGAATCCATGCGGTACGAGCACCGCAAACACGATGGCTCGCTGCCGATCATCGGCGTCAACACCTTCCGCAACCCGCACGGCGAACCGCATCGGGTCATCGAACTGGCCCGCGGCACCGAAGCGGAGAAGCAGTCGCAGTTGCGACGAGTGCGCCAGTTCCAGAACGACCATCGCGACGCCGCGCACGCCGCCCTGGCCCGCCTCGACGCGGTGGCCCGCACCGACGACAACATCTTCGAGGTCCTGATGGACGCGGCGCGGGTCTGCACCCTGCAACAGATCACCGACACCTTCTTCACCGTCGGCGGTCAATACCGCCGCAACGTGTGAAATAGGTGGGGCGGTCAGAAGATTCGCACCTCGGGAATCGAGTCCATCTGGCGCGCCCACTCCGGGTACTTCGCCAGCTTCGCCTCGTGCAGCGCCATGATCTTCTCGCGCAGTTGGGGATCCGGCTCGTCCGATACGTCGGGTCCGATGGCGAGCGTCTGGAAGTGCGGGATGATCTGCGGATCACCGGCCAGGTGCACCGGATCGTATAGATAGCGCTCCAGCGCCGCGAGATCTTCGATGCCGACGCAGTAGGCGTGGGTCAGCCCCTCGGCGGTGTCACCCAGATTCTGGCCGACGGTCGCGAACGATACCGATTCGACCGATGCCGTGCGCTTCATCAGCGCGAGCACCTCGGCCTTCTGCTCCTCGGTGGTCTCGTCACGGAAGCCGAAGCGCAGCAGATGAACGATCATGGATACCTCCTCGTTTTGAACTTGCGAGTTCAATCTAGAGAACTAACTAGTAGATGCACAAGAGTGAACCCATTAGTTCATTCGAGCCTGCGCGGCGCTAACATGCAGGGGTGACGGGAACGACGGCGGCGCGCGGCCGCATCGATAAGCGGCAGGCGATCTTGGATGTCGCGTTCACCGTTTTCGCGCGGCGCGGCTACGACAAGGCCTGCGTGCAGGAGATCGCGGATGAGGCGGGTGTCGCCAAACCGACGGTCTACAACCACCTCAACGACAAGCAGACCCTGTTCCGGCACGCCGTGCTCGCCGCCGCCGATGCCGTATCCGCCGAAACCCTCGCGATCGTCGACCGGCTCCGCGAACCCGGCGACGACCTGACCGCCACCCTCATCGAGACGGCGCGCGAGCTGCTGGAGGAATGCTCCGGCGAGCGCGCTCGCGCACTGCGCGCACTGACCTACGCACAACTCGCCGCCTTTCCCGACCTGGCCGACACCGTGCTGGAGCGCACCTCGCGGCGCATTGCCGAAGCGTTGGCCGATCGGCTTGCGCGACTGGCCCTTTCGGGTCGATTGCGGATCGGCGACCCGACGCAGGCCGCCGAACAGCTGCTCGCACTGCTCACCGCACCGCTGGAAGCGCGGTCCAGGCTCGGCACCCGCGAGGTGAGCGCCGCCGAACGACGCGATATCGCCGACGCGGCCGTGCGCACATTCCTGTCGGCGTACGGTTCCCGCTGATTCCGAACGCTGCCACCTATACGGAGCCAATTTCGGCCCGCGCCGGGAACTGGCCGTCCGCTGGCGCGACGATCTCATCCGCACACGTCGGTTGGATCAGAGTTCTACCATGGTGTCAGCTGCGGACAGTTGTGCCGCGAACAGAGGAGTTCGCATGAATGCGGCATCGCGAAGCGATTCGATGAGAGATGACGGTCGGGCGACGAGTGGGCGTCCCGGGATCGATCATGAGGTGATCATCGTCGGGGCCGGATTCTCCGGTATCGGGGCGGCGATCAAATTGCGGGAGGCCGGGTTCGACGACTTCCTCATCGTCGACGAGGCCGATGGTGCGGGCGGCACCTGGCATTGGAATACCTATCCCGGCGTGGCGGTGGACATTCCGTCGTTCAGTTATCAGTTCTCCTTTGATCAACGGGCCAATTGGTCGCGGGTATACGCGCCCGGACACGAGCTGAAGGCGTATGCCGAATCGTGTGTGGACAAATACCGGCTGCGTTCCCATATCCGATTCGACACCACCATCACCGAAGCGGCGTTCGACGAGGACGGGCATCTGTGGCGGTTGCGCACCGGCGCGGGTGACGAGCTGACCGCACGCTTTCTGATCAGCGCGACCGGCGTGCTCACCCGGCCGAAGCTGCCGCAGATTCCCGGCGTCTGCGACTTCGCCGGGGTCACCATGCACACCTCACGCTGGGATCACGGACAGGACCTGCGCGGCAAGCGCGTCGCCATTGTCGGAACCGGCGCCTCGGCAGTGCAGGTGATTCCCGAAATAGCGCCGCGGGTCGAGCATTTGACGGTATTCCAGCGCACGCCGATCTGGTGTCTGCCCCGGCCGGATATGGCATTGCCGTGGCCGGTCCAGTGGGCGCTGCGGATACCCGGCGGCCGGACGCTGACCCGATTACTCAGCCAGACCTACGTCGAATTCACCTTCCCGATCTCGGCGCACTACTACGGCACAGTGCCGATGGCGCGGGTCGCCGAGCGGGCCGGGCTGGCCCATTTGCGCAAGCAGGTCCAGGACCCGGTGATCCGCGAAAAGCTCACGCCACGCTATGGATTGGGATGCAAACGGCCCAGCTTCTCCAATGACTACCTGGCCACGTTCAATCGCTCGAATGTCACGCTGGAGACCGATCCGATCGAGGAGATCACACCGACCGGAGTGCGCACCGCCACCGGCACCGAACACCCGGCCGATGTCCTGATTCTGGCGACCGGGTTCAAGGTGATGGAGTCCGGAAATATGCCGACCTACGATCTGCGTGGCATCGACGGCCTCGATCTCGAAAAGTGGTGGGACGACAACCGTTTACAGGCCTATGAGGGCGTGAGCGTCCCCGGTTTCCCGAACTTCTTCTCGATCATCGGTCCCTACGGCTACAACGGCTCGTCATACTTCGCGTTGATCGAGAACCAAACTCGGCACATCATGCGATGCCTGCGGCATGCGCGGGCGGACAATGCCACTCTGATCGAGGTCACCCGCGAGGCCAACGAACGATTCTTCCAGGAGATGCTGGCCCGGCGCGGCGGACAGGTGTTCTGGCAGGACAGCTGCGCGCTCGCCAACAGCTACTACTTCGACAAGCACGGCGACGTTCCACTGCGCCCGATGACGACTGTCGAGGCCGCTTGGCGCAGCGGGCACTTCGACCTGGCCGATTACCGCTTCACCAGGGTGGCCTAGCGGCGGAAGATGGCGTGCACCACATCTGGTTCGATTACGAACTCGACCGATCGCAGCTCGGGTCCGGAGCTGTCAGACGACGAATGCCGCGGCGATCTGGCGGGTCAACCTGTCCCGGGCGGTCGCGAGCGATGGGCCGTACCAGGTGAGGCTGCGTCCTTCGACCAGGGCGACCGGCAGCCCCGGGAAGGCTTCTGGGCCATCTGACCTGGTGAATACGTAGGGCTCGTCGGGCAGTAGGACGAGTTCGACGTCGCGGGTCAGCTCGTCCTCGCGGATGTGCGGATAGCGCTCGGGGCGGTCGGCATGCACGAGGCGTAGTCCGAGGCGCGCCGCCAGATCGCCCGTGAAGGTGTTGTGGCCGACCACCATCCAGGGGTTACGCCAGATCGGGATCACCGCATTGCGCGCCGGTTCGGGAGGTGGTGCGGCCCAGGATGATTCGGCTTCGGTGAGCCACTTCGGCACCGGGCCGCCCAGGGCTTCGGTGAACAGTCGTCGCAGCGAGGCGAAGCCTTCGTCCAATGTCTCGATTCTGGTGACCCACACCGGGATTCCCGCCGCGCGCAGACGTTCGACATCGATGCGGCGGTTCTCCTCCTGATTGCACAGCACGAGATCCGTTGCGAGCTCGGTGATTCGGCGCACATTCGGGTTCTTTGTGCCCCGGACGCGCTCGACATCGAGGTCGGCCGGGTGGGTGCACCAATCTGTCGCCGCGACAAGGATTTCGGGACGGCTCACCGCGACGGCTTCGGTCAGCGAAGGAACCAGGGACACCACGCGTCGAACCGGGCGGGTGATCGCCACTGCCGCGCCCAGATCATCGGTGGTCACGACAAAACCCGATGGCAGAGCACGCGCAACTGTTCGGGTGGCACGGTCGGCAGCACATTGCCGGCGCCGAGTACGAGGAGGTAGAGAATCTGCGCGGTCTCCGCCGCCGCGACCTCGTCGTATCCGCAGTCCGCGAGCAGGGCGCGTAGGACACCGAGCCGTGTGCTGTCGACGCGTTCCTTGGCCGCGGCGGCGATCGGATCGTCGAGCGCCCAGGCCCGCACGGCCACCTCGATGCTGGCGGGCTCGTCGTCCTCGAGCACCAGATCGATGAGCAGGTCGAGCCGACCGCGCGGATCGAGGTCGGCGGCATCGATGTCGCGCAGATATCGCGTGGTGTGCCGCTCCTCGAAGTAGCCGAGCAGCGCGGATCTATAGCCGGACATGCCCGAAAAGTGGTGGTAGAAGGATCCGGTGCTGAGTCCGGTCGCCGCGACCAGCTTGTCGATCGTGAGCCCCGTCGGACCGGCTGTGCCGAGGATCACCAGCCCCGATTCCAGCCATGAAGTCTTGCCTGCCACGCTCGACAGCCTATAACATAATTTTTGTTCTGTTCTGGAAGACTCCATAATCTCCCGCGTTCACGGAGGTCGCGATGACCGCGATGACCACCTCGTCCACATCCAGCGCCAGCAGATCCGCCCGCTGGGCCGCGCCCGTTCAGATGGCCGGCGCCACGCTCATCGGTCTCATCGGAGCGGCGCATCTGCTTGTCGTGCACGTCTTCAGCGGCGCCGACTCCACCGGCGAAGAGGTGATCAACGAACTGTCCAGGAGTACTACGACGACCCTGTTCGACGGTGGCAGACGGATCACCGTCTTCGACCTCAACACCGGCTACAGCGTCGGAATGGGTCTGTTCGGACTGCTTTTCGGGCTACTGGTGATCAGCGCGGTCCGTGCCGCGCCGCAGTTGATCGCCCGCTGGTCGTTTTTCAACGTCATCTGTGTGGCGATGGCCGGTGGCACCTGCTGGATCGCGGCGCTCTACTTTCCCGAGCCGGTCATCGTGGTATCCGCGCTCGCCACACTGTGTTTCGCGGCTGTGCTGGTCGCCGGGCCGGTCGAACACAGCTGAGGGCGGTCAGCGATCCAAGGCGTCATAGAGCGCACGCAGATCGCGCAGCCCCGCCGCGGCCATCGGTTCGTCCTCGGCGATCATCCGCAGCGCCCGGCGCAGTAGCAGCGGATCCAGATCGTCGACGGCGGGGCGGAATTCGACCTTCGGCAGGTCGGGCAGTTGGGTCCGATCGCCGTAGGGATCGTCGGATTCCGTTGGAAGCGTGTCACGTTCGATGCCGACGATGAGCGTGTCCAGGTCGATGCCGCGCAAGGTGAGGATTTCGCGGGGACGCTCGTCGAGGCGTTCGGCGAGCAGATAGCAGACCGCGGCCACATGCTTGCAGGGCCAGCCGGGATCCGGGCAGGTGCAGGAGAAGTCGAGATCCGCGGCCGTTGTCGGGAGCAGATGTTCGCCGAGGCTCGTCGGTAGCGCACCGGAGGCGATTTCGGCCAATACCCCTGGCGCGGTCCGGATGGTCTCGATGAGCAGTTCGAGTTCCTCGTCGCGCAGCGGTCGGATGGCGAAGACCGCCGTGAACGGGCGCGGCTGACTCCCTTGCACCTCCGCGGTGACCGCGCCCGGTTCGATCCGATAGCTCACGACCTGCCCGGCCCTGGCGTATGTGCGGCCGCGGGCGAGTCGACCGGGTTCGGCCATTGCCTCGACGGCCTCGATCAGCGCCTTCCCCCACCAGGTGCGCCCGAATCCGCCACGGCGGCTGCGTGCTTCGACCCCGCCCGCGACCGGACGGCGTTTGCCGTACTTGCTGTAGTCGTTGAAGGGGCTCAATCGCCGACCGCCTCGGCGCCGAGGGCGAAGAGCTGGCGCAGTTCGTCCGTGCTCAATTCGGTGATCCAGTTCTCGCCCGCGCCGATGGCCAGATCGGCGAGCTGGCGTTTGCCGCTGATCATTTCGTCGATCCTCTCCTCGATGGTGTCGACGCAGATCAGCTTGCGAACCTGCACATTGCGTTGTTGGCCGATGCGGAAGGCGCGGTCGGTGGCCTGGTTCTCGACCGCCGGATTCCACCAGCGATCCAGGTGCACAACATGATTGGCCGGGGTGAGGTTCAGCCCGGTGCCACCGGCCTTGAGCGATAACAACATCAACGGCGGGCCGTCCGGTTCCTGGAACCCCTCGACCATCTTGTCGCGCTGCTTCTTGGGCACCCCGCCGTGCAGGAAGGGGATCGCGGTGCCGAAGCGCTCGATGAGATATGGGGCGATGAGATCGCCGAATTCCCGGAACTGGGTGAACAGCAGCGCCTTCTCACCGTCGGCCAGCACCGCGTCGAGGACGTCCTCCACCAGCGCGAGTTTGCCGGAGCGGTGGCTGGCCCGGTGCAGTACACCCGAGCCGTCACCGAGGAAATGGGCGGGATGGTTGCAGACCTGCTTGAGCCGGGTCAGCGCGCCGAGCACGGCGCCCTTGCGCGCCATACCTTTCGCATCCTTCAGTTTGGTCATCATGTCGTCGACGACCGCCTGGTACAGCGCGGCCTGTTCCACGGTCAGATTGGCGCGCACCGTCATCTCCAGCTTCTCCGGCAGATCGCTGATGACGGTGGGATCGGTCTTCACCCGGCGCAGTACGAATGGCTGGGTGATGGTGCGCAGGCGCGAGATCGCGTTCTCGTCGCGGTCGCGTTCGATCGGCACGGCGAAGCGGGCACGGAAGGTCTGTGCGCTGCCGAGCACCTTCGGCATCGCGAAGTCCAGAATCGACCGCAACTCCTCCAGCCGGTTCTCCACCGGAGTTCCGGTGAGCGCCAAACGATGTCGCGCGGGCAGTGCGCGTGCCGCCTTCGCCTGGCGGGTGCCGGCGTTCTTGATGTGCTGCGCCTCGTCGAGTACCACCCGATCCCACTGCTGCCGTGCCAGTTCGGCTGCATCCCTGGCCAATAGCGAGTAGGTGGTGATCACCAGATCCGCATTCGCGACGGCCTCATCCAGTTCCGTCGCAGACTTGCGGCCGACACCGTGGTGCACCAGCACGCGCAGATCCGGCGCGAACCGCTCGGCCTCGCGCTGCCAGTTGCCGACCACCGACATCGGACACACCAGCAGTGTCGGTCCGGGCGCACCGTCGTCTCGTCCGCCGCCTCCGACAGCACTGTCGCTCAGGTCGGCGATTTCGCCGTCAGGATGCCGGTCGGCCCGGCGGCGTCTCATATCGCGATGCGAGATGACCTGTGCGTGTTCGGATCGCGCCGCGCTCCCGCCGCGTTCGGGCTGCTGGTGACCCGCCTCGCGTTCATGCACCAACAGCGCCAGTACCTGCACTGTCTTGCCGAGCCCCATATCGTCTGCCAGGATTCCGCCCACGCCGTAGCGGCTCATGGTCGCGAGCCAGGACAACCCCCGCTCCTGATACGGCCGCAGTTGCGCCTTCAGGCCGACCGGCATGGTGACCGGCTCGGGTTCGCGGGTCTGGTCCAAAAGGTCTGCGGCCCAGCCGGTTGCGGTGACCTCGGTGATCGGCACCTTCTCGACATGGCCGGTGACGAGTTCACCGACCAGATCGGCGAAGGTGATTTCGGTGTCGTCGAGATGGGCGGCCACATAGCGGGCGGCCGCGGCCAGCACCTTGTGGTCGGCCTGCACCCATTCGCCGCGCAACTGCACCAGATCCGATTTCGAGCGGATCAGCCGCTGCATTTCGGCCTTGGTCAGCACGGTATCGCCGAGCGCGAGTTCCCAACGGTAGGAGACGAGTCCGCGCATGCCGACGGTGCTCTCCGCGGCGGGGACGGCGCTGTCCACCCGCAGCCGCATGGTCGGGCTGGTGATATTCCAGGCTCGCGGCAGCAGTAGCCGGACACCCGCCGCCTGCAAGGCGTGCACGCCGTGCTCGACCAGATCGGCGACCACCTCGGTCGGCAGCAGCAGATCCATCGATTGCGGATCGTTCGGCAGGTCGCGCAGTCGCGGATAGGCCCGCGTCGCCTCCCCCAACTTCTCGATCGCCGTCCGGACCAGCACCGGATCGCCCAGCAGCGGAACCGGATCCGGCGCCTCGCCATCGGCGCGCAGGCAGACCTGCAGTCGCCACAGCGCCACCGAATCGTCGGCATCCATATCGGCCTCACCGAGTCCGATATCGCCCTCGGGCTCCAGCAGCCGCAATACCAGCTCCGGCTCGTCTCCGGTCAGACTCGCGCGCCAGCGTTCCAGCACCTCGGCCAGCTGATGACTGCCGCCATCGAGGGCGACGTCATCGATCAGCGCGGCCACCAGCGGATGCGCCGACGGCCGCGAATCGATCAGCTCCCTGGCAATCGGATCGGCGAGTTCGGTGACCATATCCTCGAGCAGCATCGCGGGCTTCCCCGCGACGCGCAGCGCGGGCGGCATCGCCACCGCCAACTCCGCCAGCCAGGCGCGCTGCCGCTCGCCACCGACCAGCCGCCATCGCACCCACCACTGCCCGTCATCGCGGCGCAGCTCCGGCGCGACCCGCCCGGCCCGCACCCACCGCTCGACGCCCTGCGCCACATGCGCGAGAAATCGCAGATCCCCCGAGACCGCATCGACGGGCAGCCGCTGCCGCAATGCCACCGCGGCCGCCGCAGGCACCATCGCATGCGCCCGAACCTGCTCTTGCACGCCGTTGACCAGCACCTGCGCCCGATGCCGGAACTTCGACGCCGCCAGCACCGCGCCCAGCGGCTCGGGTAGCGCGACGACCGGAGCCTGCTGCCACAGCAGCAGACCCGATCCCGGCGACCACAGACCGTGCAGCATCACCCCATCCAATCAGGTGCCTCCGACAACGATCGGACGGCGCCGACGCGGTTTCCCGGCACGGCGCAGCTTCTGCCGCGATCTCTGCACGGAATGCCGCGAGAGATCCCCGGATCCGCCAGCAAGTTGAAATAGTTCCGTTTCACAATGTGCGAGATTAAACTTGCGCCGCTAGTTTCTTGTCTGCTCGCAGCGCAGCGAGCAGATCGGAGTCAACACACATGCACATCACATCGACCATGCGCCGCCTTGGGATGGCCGCAATCACCCTGGTCACGACGGCCACCGCTGCACTCGGCATCGCCACGCCACAGGCCGCTGCGGCGCCGGCGCGAGATCCGATCCTGTTCGTCCACGGCTGGCAGGGCGGGGCGTGGAACTGGGATTACATGTGGGGCCGATTCCTGGAGGCGGGGTACTCCGCCGGGGAGATGGCGCGATTCAGCTACGACAGCTCACAGTCGAACAAGGACATCGCGCTGCAGGTGAAAGCGCAGGTCGATGCGCTACGCGCGAAAACCGGTGCCGCCAAGGTCGACATCATCACTCACTCGATGGGCGGTCTCAACACTCGCTGGTACCTGAAGAACCTCGGCGGCCTGGATTTCGTCGACGACTGGGTCTCCATCGGCGGCCCCAACCACGGCACCGACACCGCCAACGGATGCGCCGACGCCTCCTGTGTGGAGATGCGGCAGGGCTCGGCATTCCTGGCCGAACTCAACAGCGGCGACGAAACCCCCGGCCTGGTGAATTACGGCACCTGGTGGTCACCGTGCGACGAGATCATCAACCCCGATCAGAGCACGATTCTCAGCGGTGCCACCAACACCCAGACGCTGTGCCTCGGACATCTCTCGCTGCTGTCGTCGTCGACGGTTTTCGAGGGCGTGCGCGACTTCGTGAAGTAGTCGGCTGAACGGAGTTGCCCCATAAGGCCCGATGCCGTCGATCGCACTGCCTTCGGCGGCATCGGCCTGCTCTGACATTCGACGTGGTTCTCCACTCGACCTATCGGGTCTGAGCCGCTGTTCTCGTCATGCCGCGATGTCGAAGAGAGTCAGCTCATGCGCCGCCGCGGCGCGTTGCTCTGCGCGCTCACGCACCGCGCAGGTCGGACCGATTCCCTGCGAGACCGATTCCGCGGATACCAGCCAGCCGTGGCATCGGCGGCAGTGCGCAACGAGTCGTACCTCGGGCTTATCGTCGGTCACGGCCATATCGATCTCCTCCGGCCAGGGTCGTTCCACTCTGCAGCCTGACACGAGGCACCGACAGCCGCGGTGTGCGCGGATCGTCGGGTGACGCTCGCGCGGAATGGGTTTCGCTTTTCCGGGTGAAGCACCGCCCGGTGAGGGCGCGGAATCGACAGGGCGGCGGGTCTGAAAACCATGCTAGGCGTGCGACTTTCGGGAACGGAGTAGTTCGGCGTCCACAAGCGTTTACAAGCACCTACGCGCGGGCTGTGCACGTTAGGCTGGTCATATGGAGCCCGGTGCGCTGATGCGCGCCGCTCGCGAGGCGGCGGGTATCTCGCTGCGCGCGATGGCCGAGCGGAGCTACTACAGCCGCGCATACTTGTCGCTGATCGAGACCGGCCAGCGCCCGGTACCTGCCGGTGTCGTCGCTGCTTACGAAACGGTGCTGGGCGCGCACTTGGAGCGGCTGACGGCGGCGGCGCGAGCGCCAGCCAGCGTGGACGCCACCGCCCTCTCCGACGTCGCGGTGATGTTGGCGGCTACGCGCCGAATCGAGGACGCGGCAGGGGCTTTGACGGTTCTACCCGCCGTCCGGGGCATGGCCGAGATGACCGAGACCTTTGCCGGTGAGGCGCGCACGGGACGGAGCAATGCTGCGTCCCTCGCGTCAGAGATCACGCAGTACCGGGGATGGCTGGAGCACGCGATCGGAGCCGACGCCGCCGCCCGGCGCAGCCTCGGCACCGCAGTGAGCCTGGCGACGGAGTCTCGCGACCCCGACCGGCTTGCACACAGCCTGGGCTTCCTCGGCTACGTGACGTTGAGCGCGGGGGATTACGGCAAGGTCGTCGCCCTGTCGGACGCCGCGTTGGCGGTACGGGGCGCGCACCCGATCATCACGGCCTATGGGCGAATGAGGCGAGCCGAGCTGTTGGCCGCGCACGGAGAGCCGGGCGAAGCACAACGCGCGCTGGCTTTGGCCGACGCTGCGGCGGAAGCGGCGGAGGGTATCGAACCACCGCCGTCGATGTATTGGTGGAGCACCGGATTCGCGGCTGTGCAACGTGGCGGTGTGCTGGCACTGCTGGGGCATGCGGCCGAAGCAATTGGGGAAGCGACACACGGGCTGGCCGCGATGCCGGTCGAGCACCGCCGGTCCGAATGGTTGGCATCAGCGTTGCGCCGCGTCGATCCGGACATGAGCGCGGGCAATTCGCTCTGACCGCCGACGCCGACCTCCTGCTCGCCGCGACACCGTGGCGAAGGTGGGCGACGATACCGGATCGGCTCGGATGCAGCGTCGTGTCGGCGAAGTCGAGCAGGTGCTGACCGGCCGCCCCGTTCGACGCGCGCGAGACTGCCGCCTGCCGCGCAGGTCAGAGATGGTTTCCAGGGTGCCGACAGTGTGATAGGACAGGCAGGTAGAGGCTGGACATAGCGGTACGGGATGGACGCGAAAGAGTCTGTGACCTGGACGAGATGGACGGATCGCTACCACTTGGACCGAATTCGGAACATACTGGTATATCCGCTGGTCATCGCAGGAGAACCGCAGTTGGGTGTCAACGGAAGCGGAGGGCAAAGCATGACGATTCTGCTCCAGGTACTCGAGCAGAGCTTCACGCCGACTACGCCGTGGGAACGGCGCAAATTCACCTTCGTCAATGCCAGCAAGATCACCGGCATGCGCCTCGACGGACAGTCCGGCGTCTGGCTGGATCTGTCACGTCCCGGTGAATCACAGCGCTTGGCCCGAACCCTGGACCCGCGTGAGGCGGTCACGTTCCTGCTCGCCACCTTCGCCAAGATCGCCGAGTGCGAGGAGCGCGGCGGCTCGTGGCTGATCGGGCACGACGGGGCGCACCCCGAGTCCATCTCGGCCACCAGGTTCCCGCCGCGGACGAGTGAAGTCGACAGTGACGATCTGCTGGCTCGTGCGTGGTTGTGAGGCGTGACGGCTCCACTGTTGCGAGCGCTCCAGCTGAGTTCTACGAATGTCGGTGCCCGCGGGTACATCTGGCACCGTGCGTGCCGACATTCGACGATCGCTGCTTGCCCTGTTCGCGGCAGCGCTGCTCGCTCTGCCCGCGTGCGCCGACCTGGGCACCGAACCGGTCGCGGCCGCACCGGGATCCGCCGGAGTCAGCGGGGCGGGTGAGCCCAGGGGGACGGCAGCCGACGGAGTCGGCGGGGTGGGTGAACTCAGGGGGACGGCAGCCGACGGAGTCGGCGGGGTGGGTGAGCTCAGCCCGAGCCGGATACAGCTCGAGCATTTGCTCGCCTCGGTGCGGGTCATTGCCGCGCGCGGCCATCCGGGTGGTTATGAGCGCGGATGTAAGGAGGGGCAAGGCTGCGTATTCGGTCCGTCCTGGAGCGACGATTACGACGGACCCGGCGGGCACGACGGCTGCGATACCCGCGACAACGTGCTCAGCAAGCAGCTGACCGGACCGAGCTTCCGGCCCGGCACCCACGACTGCGTGGTCACCGCGGGCACCCTCGACGATCCCTACACCGGCAGCCGGATCACGTTCACCAAGGCCGATGCGGGCGATATCCAAATCGACCATGTCTATCCGCTGGCCGCGGCCTGGGATATGGGTGCGGCGTACTGGCCGCCCGAGCGCCGGGTGCGGTTCGCCAACGATATCGAGGTGAATCTGCTGGCCACCGCCGCGAGCGCCAATCAAGCCAAAGGCGATGGCACGCCATCCGAATGGCTACCGCCCGCGCGTGCGAACCATTGCTTCTATGCGGACAAGTACCTCACGGTCGCGGTCCGATACGACCTACCGGTGACCGCCGCGGATAACGCCGCGTTGAACGATATCGCCCGCAGCTGTCGGTGATTCGTATCCCGATGACCAGCGTCGACGACCCGCGACATCAGGGCTCCTGCGAAACACGTCCTGGAAGGGGGCTTACGCACCGCCTCGGAGGGGGTTCTTCTCAACGCCACCCCGGCAGATGCTTTTCAACGCCACTAGGACTCAGGCTCCAGTAGCAACCGGGCGCTTCGGGTCGTTCGACCATTGCGACCACGAACCCGGATACAGCGCCGCCTCGATCCCTGCCGCGGCGAGTGCGGCGACCTGGTGTGCGGCCGTCACGCCGGACCCGCAGTAGACCGCGACCGGCCCGGAACCGAATGCGGCGAACCGATCCCGCAGGACATCCGCGCTATGGAAACGTCCGTCGGCATCGAGGTTCTCGGCGGTCGGTGCGCTGATCGCACCCGGAATGTGTCCAGCCTGCGGATCAACGGGCTCCACCTCACCGCGATAGCGCTCGCCCGCGCGCGCATCCAGCAGTACGCCCGACCATTTGGCGGCCGCGTCGGCATCGATGACCGGCATCTGCCCCGGGTCGACCTCGATGTCGCCGAGTTCGGGATCGGGTTCCGCGCCGGTGGCGATCTCGCCGCCCGCGCTGATCCACGCGGGCAGGCCGCCGTCGAGAATCCGCACGTCCGCGATCCCGGCCCAGCGCAGCAGCCACCAGGCCCTGGCCGCGGCCATACCGCCGGTCGCGTCGTAGACGACCACCGGATCGCCGGTCCGCACACCCCAGCTGCGCGCACACTTCTCCAGCTGCGTCGGGTCGGGCAGCGGATGCCGCCCGCGCGCCGGTGAGGGTGGTGCGGCCAGTTCGGTTTCCAGATCGACGAAGACCGCGCCTGGGATATGTCCGGCCAGATAATGCTGCGGACCGTCCGGATCACCCAGCGCCCACCGCACATCGAGTAGACGAACCCGCTTGTCCGCCAATACTTCCCGAAGTTCATCCGTCGAGATCAGTACCGCGCTCAACAAAGCTCCCTGTTCCGAATCCGCACCCTTCGAGGACCGACGTTCCCCACCCTACGCACTCACGTGCGCCGATGTCAGCGCGCCTGGAAAGTACCGGCGGGTAAACGAGCCCTGCCAGAGCACACCTTCTAGATGGGATGTGCAGCCACGACACGGGGTGCGAGTCCGAGTAATTCAGTCCAGTTTCCAGCGACTGGCTGTGACAACTGGACTGATGAGCGGGGAGGATCCCAGGAATGCCCAGCCTTTCCCCGGCACTCGCCGACACCCCGACCACCGCACCGGCAGCACCGCAGGCACGGCTCACGCAGCCGATCGCGGCGGGTGTCGTTACCGCATTGGTCGGGTTCACCAGCGCATTCGCGGTAGTGCTCAGCGGATTGACCGCGGTCGGGGCCACATCGGCGCAGGCGGCATCGGGACTCTTGGCACTGTGCGTGACCCAAGCCATCGGCATGATGCTGCTGAGTTACCGGTATCGCCTGCCGATAACACTGGCCTGGTCGACGCCGGGCGCGGCGCTGCTCGCCAGCACGGGCGCGGTCGCCGGTGGCTGGGCGGCGGCGGTCGGCGCGTTCGCGATCACCGGTGTGCTGATCGTGATCACCGGGCTCTGGCAGCGGCTCGGCAATCTGGTCGCGGCGATTCCGGTGGAGATCGCGCAGGCCATGCTCGCCGGAGTGCTGCTGCCGCTGTGTCTCGCACCGGTGAAGGCCGTGCAGACCAGTCCGGCGGTGGTGGTCCCGGTGATCGTGGTGTGGCTTGCGCTGCAGCGATTCGCCAAGCGCTGGGCGGTGATCGCGGCCTTCGTCACCGCCGCGGTCGGGGCGGGCATCAGTATCGCGGTCCAGCACAAGCATCTGGATTTCGCCGCGATGACGCCCTCGCTCGAATTGACCGTGCCGCATTGGAGTTGGCAGGCGATGATCGGTATCGCCATCCCGCTCTACATCGTCACCATGGCCTCCCAGAACATTCCGGGCACCGCCGTGATGAAGTCCTTCGATTACCAAGTCCCTTGGCGCGCTTCGATGACCGTCACCGGCATCGGCACCATCCTCGGCGCACCCGCGGGTGGCCACGCCATCAACCTGGCCGCGATCAGTGCCGCACTCTCGGCAGCCCCCGCCGCGCACCCGGATCCGAAGCGCCGCTGGATCGCGGCCTGTACCGCCGGGGCCACCTACCTGATTCTCGCCCTCGGCTCCGCCGCGCTCGTCACGCTTATCGCCACCGCCCCGAAGGGCACTTTGGAAACCGTTGCGGGGCTCGCCCTCCTGGCCACCCTCGCCGCGGCTCTGGCCGGCGCCCTGAAATCCGAACAGCATCGCGAGGCGGGCGTGGTCACCTTCCTGATCGCCGCCTCCGGCGTCGGCTTCCTCGGCATCGGTGCCGCCTTCTGGGCCCTGGTCGCGGGTCTCGTTGTCCGCAAAGTCCTCGCCCACCA
This sequence comes from Nocardia nepalensis, assembly GCF_048910785.1. NCBI lineage: Bacteria > Bacillati > Actinomycetota > Actinomycetes > Mycobacteriales > Nocardiaceae > Nocardia > Nocardia nepalensis. The sequence goes on from NZ_JBKBET010000040.1 coordinate 82,360, forward strand.
CCGAGATTGATGCCTTCGCGGTCTGCGTCTCGATGGGACCGAACGAGACCCTGTTCTGGGTTCCGTCGAGCGTATGGTGGTCGCACACGCTGCTTTCAACCGCCATTTGGCTACGCTCGGCGAGCTGCTGGAGCGGATAGCGCTGCAATGAGCGGGTTGCTATATGCGGCTCAGAAGGGTCAGGGGATCCTCGAGTAGCCCCGCTACGGTTGCGAGGAAGCGAGACGCCAGTTCGCCGTCGATCATCCGATGGTCGAAGCTGATGCCGAGCGTGGTCACCCACCGGACGGCGAGTTCATCACGGAATACCCACGGGCGCTTGCGGATCGAGCCGAGGCACAGGATGGCCGCCTCGCCCGGATTGACCAGTGGAACTCCGGAATCGACGCCGAACACCCCGACGTTGGTGATGGTGAAGCTGCCGCCGCGCAGGTCCGCGGGGGTGGCGCGGCCCGAACGGGCGGTCTCGGCCAGCCAGCCGATCTCGCGGCACAGGTCGCGCAGGCTCAGCGTTTGGGCTTCCTTGAGGTTGGGCACCATCAGTCCGCGATCGGTGGCCACCGCGATGCCGAGGTTCACGTAGTGCTTGGTGACGATCTCCTGATTCGCCTCGTCCCAGAATGCGTTGATGCCGGGGTACTCCGCGAGTGCGGCGAGTACGGACTTGGCGATCAGGGCCAGCGGCGTCAGCGTCAGTCCCTCGAAGGATTTGGTGGTGCGCAGGTGATCGAGCAGTTCCATCGATGCGGTGAAGTCGATGGTGACGAAGGTGCTGGCCTGCGGGATGGTGCGGGCGCTCGCGACCATGGCGGCGGCGGTGCGTTTGCGGATTCCGCTGATCGGCGTGCGTTCCTCGCGGGCGGCGGGCCGGATGATGCCGCCGTTCGGCTCGGTGACCGAGGGCAGCGCCGGTAGGGCGGTGACCTGGTCGCCGGTGCGGGTCGCCACGGCACGCGGCTGCGATACCGGGACCGCGCCGCGCACATCCTCGACCGTCACCGCGCCATCGGGGCCCGAACCCGCGACGTACCAGAGGTCGATCCCGAGTTCCTTGGCGAGTTTGCGCGCCGCCGGCGTAGCCGCGGCCCTCCTCGCCTCGGGCGCACTGCTCGTCCCCAATTCAGCGGGCTCGCCTGTGGCGACCTGCGAATCATCCGGCAACGCAGCGGATTCCGCAGGCACCGGACGACGCCGCCGAGACACCGTCTCCCCTTCGGGCCCATACCCCACCAGCACAGAGGTCCGACCGTTCGCGCCTTCCTGCGCGACCGCCAGGTCATTGCGCACCCGGATCAACGGCGCACCCACCGCAATGGTCTGGCCGGGCTCAGCGAGCAACTCGACCACTGTGCCCGAGAACGGCGACGGCAGCGACACCACCGCCTTGGCCGTCTCCACCTCGGCGATCGCCTGATTCAGGTGCACCGTATCTCCGACACCCACCGACCACGACACCAACTCCGCGTCGGCAAGTCCCTCGCCGAGATCGGGTAGCCGGAATTCCAAGATATGACCCTGATCTTCGGCGGGGGCACGATCTTCCACTGGGCACCTCTCAGTCAGGCGGCGAGCGAGCGATCGACCGCGGCGAGGATGCGGTCCGGATCGGGCAGGTGGTGCTTTTCGAGCTTAGCCGGGGGGTAGGGGATGTCGAACCCGCCGACACGCAGCACCGGTGCCTCCAAGTAGTAGAAGCAGCGCTCGGTGATCCGTGCGGCGATCTCGGCGCCGAGTCCGGCGAAGACCGGCGCCTCGTGCGTCACGATCAGTCGGCCGGTCTTGGCCACCGATGCCTCGATGGTGTCGAAGTCGATCGGCGAGAGACTGCGCAGATCGATCACCTCGAGCGAATGCCCCTCCTCGGCAGCGATTTTCGCGGCGGTGATGGCGGAAGCGACGGTGCCGCCGTAGGCGACGATGGTGGCGTCATCACCATTGACGCAGACGCGAGCCCGGTCGAGCGGCAATCCCTCGCCGTCGAAGTCGACCTCGGCCTTATCCCAATAGCGCCGCTTGGGTTCGAAGAAGATCACCGGATCATCGAGCGCGATCGCCTGGCGGATCATGAAATACCCATCCTCGGGATTGCTCGGCGTCACCACCCGCAGTCCGGCCGTGTGGGCGAAATAGGCCTCCGGCGACTCGGAGTGATGCTCCACCGAACCGATTCCACCGCCGAACGGAATGCGAATCGTGATGGGCGCTATCACCTTTCCCTGCGTCCGGTAGTGGATCTTGGCGACATGCGAGACGATCTGGTCGAAGGCCGGATAGACAAATCCGTCGAACTGGATCTCACACACCGGCCGGTAGCCGCGCAGAGCCATACCGAAAGCCGTTCCGACGATGCCGGATTCGGCCAGCGGCGTGTCGATGACGCGATTGTTCCCGAAATCCTTTTGCAGCGTGTCGGTTACCCGGAACACCCCGCCGAGGCGACCGATGTCCTCGCCCATCAACACGACCTTCGGGTCGTCGTCCATGGCCCGTCGCAGCCCGGCATTGAGCGCTGCGGCGAAGGTCGTGATCATCTGGATGCTCCTTCCGGTCGAGCGGCGGTCTCGCCGGGATCACCGGCCAGATACGCCGCGTACTCGCTCCGCTCTTGGGTAATGAGCGGATGCGGGGTGGCATAGACGTGATCGAACAGCTGCGTCGGTGCCGGATCCGGCATGTCGATGGTCGCGGTGCGCACCTGGTGCGCGACTTCGTCCGCGCGAGCATCGACCTGTCGCTCGAATGCCTCGTCCCACAGGTTCTCTCGTTCCAGCAGCTTGCGCATCCGCTCGATCGGGTCGCGACGCGCCCACTCCTCGGTCTCGGCGGCGGAGCGGTAGCGGGTCGGGTCGTCGGCGGTGGTGTGCGGCCCCATCCGATAGGTGAGCGCCTCGATGAACGATGGGCCGCCACCGTTCCTGGCTCGGGCGGCGGCTTGCCGGGTTACCGCGAGGACGGCCAGGACATCGTTGCCGTCGACCTGTAGGCCCGGAATCCCATATCCGTAGGAGCGCCGCGCGATCGGTGTCGCGCTCTGAATCCGGACCGGGGAACTGATCGCCCAGTGGTTGTTCTGACAGAAGAACACGACCGGCGCGCTCCAGCTCGCGGCGAAGCCCAGCGCCTCGGCGAGATCGCCCTGACTCGAGGCGCCGTCGCCGAAGTAGGCGATGGTCGCGATTTCCGCGCCGTCGAGGTGGGCCGCGTAGGCGTAACCGGTCGCGTGCAGGCCCTGCGAGCCGACGATGATGTTCGGGTTGGTCATATTGACCGCGCCGGGATCCCAGCAGGAGTGCGCGACCCCGCGCCACATCCGGGTGAGTTCGGCGGGACGGACGCCGCGGCAGTAGGCGACGGCGTGCTCGCGGTAGCTGCAGAAGACGTAGTCATCGGGGCGCAACGCGTAGGCCGACCCGACCTGGGCGGCCTCCTGACCGAACATCGGAGCCCACAGTCCGAGCTGACCCTGGCGTTGCAAGGCGGTTGCCTCGGTGTCGATCCGGCGGGTCACGACCAAGTTGGTGTAGAGGGCGCGCAGTTGTTCCGGCCCGATGTCGGCGATCAGATCGGCATGTTCGCGATCGAACACGCGGCGGCCGTCGGGTTGGACCAACTGAACCGGATACTCGGATTTACTCGTCATTCGGGATCGCCTCCTGACCGTGGGCGCAGGGCGGGTGTGCCCTATATCACATAGCATCCACGAGATGGCGAACTGCGCAAGCGATCGACACGCGAGTAAGCAGAATGCCCAAATCTGAACGGCGATCTGATGTCATACTGCGTCGTATGACCAGTAGAGAACCCGCCGACGTGACCTTGGACGCCACCGACGCGCGGCTATTGCTGGAGCTGGTCGCCAATCCACGCGCGACCGGCGTCGAGCTGGCCACCAGACTCGGGCTGTCCCGCAACACCGTACAGGCGCGGCTTTCGCGCTGGGAGTCCAGCGGGGTGCTCGCCAGCTTCGAACGCCGGGTGCAACCGCGGGCACTCGGCTACCCGCTGGCGGCCTTCGTCGCGGTTGTCGCCGATCAGCACCGATTGGATTCGGTGGTCGACGAACTCGCCGAGGTGCCGGAAGTGACCGAGGTCTGCGGCATGACCGGGCTGACCGATCTCACCGTGCGAGTGGTCGCGACGGACGCGGACGATCTATATCGGATCGCCGGGCAGATATTGAAGATTCCCGGCGTGGAACGCACGAATATGGCATTGGTGATGCGGGAATTGGTCGGCCCGCGCACGGCCCCGCTGCTGGATCGACTCGCCGGATCCAGCTGATCCCCGCCGATCGCGAACGCCGCGGCGGCAGTAGCCGATTCGATCGGCGGTCCCTGCAACGCTGAAGGCCACGCGAATCCGACGGGCTTATAACAGGTCAAGGAATTCGGTGGCTGTCATTCCGGCCTGCCGGAGGATCGAGGCAAGCGTGCCACGCTTGATCGTGCCGCAAGACCTTCCGCACCGGAAGGTCCGACAGCGCCGGGCTCACGCTGCCGTGCCGGGAACCTGGAATGAAGTCACCAGTGGCGTGGCGGTTAGCTGAGGCTCGGGAACCTCGGCCAGATACAGCGCAACTGCTTCACAGAGATTGTTCAGGGCTTCCTCGATCGACTGCCCCTGACTGGCGACATCGACCTCGAGGCACTGCGCGACATACCAGTCCTCTTCCTGGTGTACCGCAGCAGTCAATACTCGCTGATCAACCATGGAAACAGTGTCCCACAATGTCTTCTGGTCCAGCGGCGGATCAATCAGTGACCAGGGCGGTCGCGGCGGTGCGGATTATCTCGGGGATTTCGACGGGCTTGCGGGTTTCGTTGTCGACGTAGACGTGGACGAAGGTGCCGGTGGCGGCCAGTTCGAGGGCGTCGCCGTCCTCGCGGAAGATGGCGAGGTCGTAGGTGATGCTGGAGCGGCCGAGGCGGGAGATGCGCAGGCCGACCTTCAGTTGGTCCGGGAAGCTGAGAGAGCCGTGGTACTGGCAGGAGGTCTGGGCGACTACGCCGAGGGCGGGCAGTTCGCGGATGTCCGTGCCGGTGGCGTGCATCAGCCAGGCATTGACCGCGGTGTCGAAGTACGAGTAGTACGTCACGTTGTTCACGTGGCCGTAGTGGTCGTTGTCGGCCCAGCGGGTCGGCATCGGCCAGAGGACTGGATACTGCTGCGTCACCCGGCCGACGATAGCTCAGCCGGGGCGGTGCCCTGCCGGTGGTCGCGTGGACTCACGCCGAAGTGGCGTTTGAATGCCGTACTCAGGGCGAACGCACTGCCGTAACCGACCTGGCGGGCGATGGATTCGATGGTGGCGTCGGATTCCTGCAGCAGATCGGCGGCCAGTGCGAGACGCCACTCGGTGAGGAACGCCATGGGCGGCTCGCCGACCAGATCGGTGAACCGGCGGGCCAGCGCGGCCCGCGAGACGCCGACCGCCTCGGCCAGGCTGGCGACCGTCCACCCGTGCGCCGGATTGTGTTGCAGCAGACGCAGGGCCTTGCCGACCAGCGGATCGCTATAGGCGTGGTACCAGGCCGGTGCGTCATTGCGCGCGAACCAGGCGCGCAGCGCACCGATCAGCACCATATCGAGCAGTCGGTCCAGCACGACGCCCTGTGCGGGCTCGTCCTTGGTGGCCTCGTCGACCAGGATGTCGAGCAGCCGGGTGTCGAAATCGCCGCGGCGCAGCACGATTACCGGCGGCAGGGCGCGCAACAGGCGCTGGCTGGCCGCACCCGCTGACTCATAGGTGCCGGTCACCATCAGCGTGGCGCCGTTCGCATCGGTCCCCCACTGACGCACGCCGAGACTCAGTGTTTCGCAAAGAATTTCACCGTCGGCCGTCTTGGTGACATTGCCGGGATCGATGAAGATCTGCGGTTCGGTGGCCGGATCGTCGGCGACCGTATACGGATCGGGACCGCGGAAGATCGCGATATCGCCCGCGCCCACCTGCCGCGGCTTGCTGTTCGCCGCATCGGTCATGATCCAGGCCGTGCCGCGGATCATCGAAACCACCGTCAGCGGCGCCTTGTCCTGGATGCGCAGTGACCATGGCGGGTCGAGTAGCGAACACATGACGAACGCACCTCGGGCGCGTGGACCTTCGAGCAGGCTGGCGAGCGCATCCACACGTCAACAGTAGACGCAGACGCATGATCACGAGCCGCTGAACTATGTTTCGTCGCGGCCAGCGCCGATGTACTGAAAACATGACAGATAGCACCTCGCACCAGCGTCTTACCCTCGTCACCGGCGGTACGGGCAAGACCGGCGGCCGTGTCGCGGCGCGGCTGCGGCAGGCCGGTCATCGGGTCCGGATCGGATCGCGCGCGGCCGAGATCCCGTTCGACTGGGCCGATCGCGGCAGCTGGACACCAGCGCTGTTCGGTGTCGACGCGGTGTATATCGCCTTCCAGCCGGATCTGGCGGTGCCGGGCGCGCCCGAAACCATTCGCGCGTTCACCGATGCGGCCAAGGCGAACGGTGTGCGCAAGCTCGTCCTGCTCTCGGGCCGTGGTGAGCCGGAGGCGGCGGAGTGCGAGCGGATAGTTCAGGGCTCGGGCCTCGACTGGACCATCGTGCGCTGCAGTTTCTTCGCCCAGAACTTCAGCGAGGGCGCGTTCCTGGAGTACATCCTCGCCGGTGCGGTGGCGCTGCCCAATGGTGATGTGCCGGAACCGTTCGTGCACGCCGACGATATCGCCGATGTCGCCGTCGCCGCGCTGACCGAGGACGGGCACCGCGGCGAAATCTACGAGCTGACCGGACCGAGGTCGTTGACATTCGCCGAGGCGGTCGCCGAGATCGCCGCAGCGACCGGGCGTGCGATCGACTTCATCCCGATCTCGCGCACCGACTTCGTTGCGGCACTGACCGAATACCAGCTCCCCGTCGATGTGGTCAGCCTGCTCGACTACCTGTTCGGCACCGTATTGGACGGTAGAAATTCCAGAACCGGGGACGGCGTATGGCGGGCGCTGCGGCGGGAACCGAAAGATTTCCGGGATTTTGCCAATGCGACGGCAGCTGCCGGAATCTGGAACATTCAGGGACCGTAAAATAGTTGAAAACTACAGAGACCACCGCGCGGGCGCCGATCTCAATGGCGAGATCCGCGGAGCCGGTCGACCGAGCCGACGATGTCCCGGACCGGCTCCCCGCGCGGTTCCCGATGACTGCGACCAGGAGTCGCGTGCTTCGGCGCGTCTTCGGATAGCCGGTTCGAGGTACCGATTGCCGCAGCGTGCGGGCTGATCAATCGGTACCGTCGAATCGGTGGCCACCACGACGATTGATCCGCAGACCCGGATAGCGCGCGCCGCGGTATTCGTCGTATTCGCACTGAACGGCTTCCTGCTGGCCATGTGGGTGGTGCACATCCCGGCCATTACCGACCGGACCGGTATCGCGCATTCCACGCTCGGCATGTTCATCCTCATGCTGGCCGGTGCGGGCATTGTCGGCATGCGCATCGCGGGCCCGCTCGCCGACCGATTCGGCAGCCGGACCATGGTCGGGGCCGCTGCGGCGATTACCGCGGTGTCGGTGCTCGGCCCCGGGTTGGCGACCGGGCCGGTCACGCTGGCGATCGCATTGGCCTGCTTCGGTTTCGGCAACGGCGCGCTCGATGTTTCGATGAATACCCAAGCGGTGCACGTCGAGCGGGCTTATGGCCGGCCGATCATGTCGGCGTTCCACGCGTTGTTCTCCGGTGGTGGATTTCTCGGCTCACTGTTGGGCGCGGCTGCTCAGGGTGCGGGTTGGGATGCGCGTTCGACGTTGTCGCTCGCGGCGGCGACCGGGTTGCTGGTGACCGCCGCACTCGTGCCGCGGTTGCTCGTCGAAACGGGATCGGCTGCGCACGAAGCGAATCCGGATGTGCCGAGCCCAGATCTGCAGAGCCGCACTCCGGATAGCGCGAGCCCGCACCGCCAGGATCACATTCCGGATCGTGGATCCGAAATGCCAAGTGAAACAACCGAATCGCACGGTGCCGAAGCCACCAGACCGATCACCGAAAGCACACAGTCGACCCCTGCGGCCGCTCCGGCGATCACGCAGAACCGCTCCGGAAAAGTCTTCGCGCTGGCCGCGATAGCATTCGCGCTCTTGCTCACCGAGGGCGTCGCCGCCGACTGGAGCGCCCTACAGGTCCGCGATCATCTCGATGTCGACGATGCCACCGCCGCACTGGCATTCGGCGCCTTCTCCTGCACCATGACCGCGGGCAGATTCGCCGCCGACCGGGTGGCCGGCGCCTTCGGCCGCGTCGCCGTCGTCCGCTACGGCACGCTGATCGCCGCATTCGGACTGGTGCTGATCATGGCCTCTGGTTGGGTACCGCTGACACTGCTCGGCTGGGCCATGTGCGGCCTCGGCCTCTCCGGCGGCATCCCGCAAATCTTCACCGCCGCAGGTAATCTCGGATCCAGCACGGCGGCGACCGATATGTCCCGAGTCTTCAGCCTCGGCTACCTCGGGCTGCTCGCGGGCCCCTCCATAATCGGCTGGATCACCACCGTCGTCCCCCTCACCACCGCCATGGTCGTCCCCCTCATCGCCGTCCTGATCTGCTGCCGCTACGCCGGTGTGGTTGCCCCACAGCAGAATTAGCGACCAAGCCGCGAGCGCCAATTCGAGATCTATTGGATGACGGCTCGCGCGAATGCCGAATCCCGGGCGAGCGTGCCGAGTTCGCGCCACTGCGGAAGGGGCAGCGTCATCGGATCGGCGGTGAGTACCTGCAAACACACGTGATCGGCACCCGCGTCCAGGTGCTGGCGAACGCGCTCGCCGATCACATCCACGTCCCCATACGCCACCACCGAATCCACCAATCGCGAACTCGGTCCGCCTACGATGTCCTCGTCGCCGAAACCCGATCGGCGCAGATTGGCCACCTGATGTGGCGCGGATTCGAGATATCCCGCGATATGGGCCCTGGCCACCTCGCGGGCCCGCGCCCGGTCGGTATCGAGGACGACGACCTGCTCGACACCGAGAAACGCCTGCGGCCCCATGATCCGCCGAGCGTCCGCGGTGTGTTCGACCGGTGCGTGAAAGGGATGCGCACCCCAGGTTCGTTCGGCGGCCAAGGCCAGCATTTTGGGTCCGAGCGCCGCGAGGACCCGTCGCGGCGCGGGGTCCGGCGTCGGCCCGTACAGCGGAACAGCGGCCATCGCATCGAGATATCCGCGCATCAACGCCAGCGGCTTGCCACCGGCTGGAACCGTGTAGCCACCGGCCGCTATGTCTCTGCCGCCGACCCGCTGGCCGCCGAGCCCGAGTACGTAGCGGCCGGGAAACGCCTCGCCGAGCGCGTGCTCAGCCGTGGCCATGGCCATCGGATCACGCAGTGCCACATTGGCAATGCCCGCGGCGACCACGATCCGCTCGGTCGCTGCGAGCAACAGCCACGCCTGCCCGACCGTATCGCGGCCGAATGCCTCACCGAACCACAGTGCGCCGTAACCCAATTCCTCTATTTCGGCGGCGGCATCGCGCACCCGCCCGACCGGTTGTCCGTCGAAGGCGAAGGTCCAGATGCCGACGCCACCGAGTTCATGCTCCACCATTCCGCGCTCCCCACTCTCTCAAACGGAGAAGTTCTCCGGTTATCCGAAGGTACGATATCGGAGAACTTCTCCGGTTAACAAGGGGTGCGTATGCGGGTCGACGCTCAGCGGAACTACGAACGCGTACTCGAGGCCGCGACGGCGGCATTCGCCCAGGACGGCCCCGAGGCCTCACTCAATGACATCGCCCGCCGCGCCGGAGTCGGTCCCGGGACTCTCTACCGGCACTTCCCCAACCGGCAAGCACTGCAGGCGGCCGTGCTACGCGAGCGGATCGAGGCGCTCTGCGGGCGTGCCGAGAAGTTGGCGGCGGCCGAGCCGATCGCGGCGCTCACCGACTGGCTGGGAGCCGTGCTCGTCCACGCCCGCACCGACCACGGCCTGGGCGGCGCGGTCCTGGCCGGACCGATCGACCTGGGTTTCGACTGTAAGCAGGCCATTCATCGAGCAGGTGCCGCCCTACTCGCCCGAGCACAACGCACCGGCAGCATCCGCGCGGATATCGCTATCGACGATGTCATCCAACTGGTCGCGGGCATTGCCCTCGCAGCACGTCATGGCGCCGACCCCGACCAACCCGCTCGCCTGCTCGGCCTCGTCATGGACGCACTGCGCTGTGCGAGCGAATAGCGCCACGCCCCAGCGGCATCGGTAAGTTCGAGAGATGTTCGACAACAACAGGCTCGAGCGCAGGATCGATCACCTCGAACGCAAGCTCGACATGATCATGAAGCACCTCGGTCTCCCCGGTCCCGAACCGGCGTCCCCCTATTACGAAATCGACGCACTCATCCGGCAGGGCAGAAAGATCCACGCCATCAAGCTCTATCGCGACCTCAACCCGGGTAGCAGCCTGAAGCAGGCCAAGGATGCGATCGAAGCGCGCGAACGGCACTTGCGATAGGGGCAAGTGCTGGATAGCGAACGGCCCCCTGTCCGTAGCGAACAGAGGGCCGTTGCTTTGAAAGTTACAGCACTGCAGCGAGTTACAGAGCCTTCAGTTCCTCGGTGACCGCGCCTACCGACTTCTTCGCATCGCCGAAGAGCATGGAGGTGTGGTCGGCGTAGAACAGCGGGTTGTCGATGCCGGCGAAGCCGGAGTTCATCGAGCGCTTCAGCACGATCACGCTCTTGGCCTGGTCGACGTTGAGCACCGGCATGCCGTAGATCGGGCTGGAGGAGTCCTCGCGGGCGGCGGGGTTGGTGACGTCGTTGGCGCCGATCACCAAAGCCACATCGGTGCGGGAGAATTCGCCGTTGATGTCGTCCATTTCCTTGAGCGCGTCATAGGAGACCTCGGCCTCGGCCAGCAGCACATTCATGTGGCCGGGCATGCGACCCGCGACGGGATGGATGGCGTATTTGACCTCGACACCCTTGGCTTCCAACAGGGAGGCCATTTCCTTGACCGCGTGCTGTGCCTGGGCCACGGCCATACCGTAACCGGGGACCACGATGACCTGGTTGGCATACGCCATCTGGATCGCGGCATCCGCGGCGCTGGTCGCCTTGGCCTGCTTCTGCTCACCACCGGAAGCGCCGGGAGCGGTTCCGCCGCCACCGAATCCACCCGCGACGATCGCCGGGATGGACCGGTTCATCGCCTTGGCGATCAGGTTGGTCAGGATGGTGCCGGACGCGCCGACGATCATGCCCGCCACGATCATGGCGGTGTTGTTCAACGCCAAACCCGCTGCGGCAGCCGACAAACCGGTCAACGCGTTCAACAGCGAAATGACCACCGGCATATCCGCGCCACCGATGGGCAGCACAACCATCAGACCGAGCACACCGGCCAACACGAGCACCGCGATCATCCAGTACTGCGGCACACCGTCATTGGTGGCACCGATACCGATCACCACCGCCGCCGCGATCGCACCGGCGAGCAGCAGCAGATTCAGCGGCTGCTGGAGTTTGCCGATCCCGATCGGACGCCCGGGCAGGATCTCCTGCAGCTTGCCGAAGGCGATCAGCGATCCCCAGAACGACACCGAACCGATGATCGCCGCGAACAGCGATCCGATCACGATGTGCACGGTGGGCTCTTCATCGAAGTGCGAAAAGCCTTGCGAGTTGATGAATTCCGACCACGCGATCAACGCGACCGTGCCACCGCCGACACCATTGAACGCGGCCACCAACTGCGGCATCGCGGTCATCTTGGTGAACTTCGCGGGCGGCACGCCGAGCGCGACACCGACGACCAGACCGGCGACGATCAGGATCCAGTTGGAGGTGTGGCGGATCGAGATCAGTGTCGCCACAACGGCGATCACCATGCCCGCCGCGGCGATCAGGTTGCCGCGCACCGCGGTCTTCGGGCCGGTCAACCCCATCAGACCGTAGATGAACATGCCGAAGGCGATGATGTAGAGCCCGTTGACCAGATAGGTCACATTGTCGAAGGTATGCATCACTGATCCGCCTTAACCGGTGCGGCTTTCTTACCCTTGAACATCCCGAGCATCCGGTCGGTCACCACGAAACCACCGATGACGTTCAGCGTTCCGAATACAACGGCGACGAACAGGATGATCTGGGTCAGGATCGAGGGATTCTCGATATTGCCAAGGGTCACCAACGCACCCAGCACGACGATGCCGTGAATTGCGTTGGTACCCGACATCAATGGCGTGTGCAGGGTGTTGGGCACCTTGGAGATCACGGCGAAACCGACGAACCCGGACAGCACCAGGATCGCGATATTCGCCAGCAGTTCGGTGTACATCAGGCATCCACCTCACGAGTAACACAGGAGTCCGCGAGCACCTGATCACCGAAGTCGGGCGCGAGCTTCCCGTCGACCAACATCAGTTCCAGCAGTGCCGCAATATTTTTCGAGTACAACTCCGAGGCATGCTCGGGCATGGTCGCGGGCAGGTTCAGCGGCGAGGCGATGGTCACCTCGTGCTTGACCACGGTCTCACCGGGTTCGGTGAGTTCGCAGTTGCCGCCGGTCTCACCGGCCAGATCCACGATCACGCTGCCGGGCTTCATGCCCTCGACCGCCGCGGCGGTGACCAGCCGCGGCGCGGGGCGCCCGGGCACCAGCGCGGTGGTGATCACCACGTCGAAGCCCTTGATCGCATCCTCCAGGGCCTGCTGCTGCTTGGCCTTCTCCTCGTCGGTGAGCTCGCGGGCGTACCCGCCCTCACCGGCGGCGTCGATACCCAGATCCAGCCACTGCGCACCCACCGACCGCACCTGATCGGCGACCTCGGGTCGCACGTCGTAACCGGTGGTCCGGCCACCGAGACGCTTGGCCGTGGCCAGTGCCTGCAGACCCGCGACACCGACGCCGAGCACCAGCACGGTCGCGGGCTTCACCGTGCCCGCCGCGGTGGTCAGCATCGGGAAGAACCGCGTCGATTCCGACGCCGCCAGCAGGACGGCCTTGTAGCCCGAAACGTTGGCTTGCGATGACAGCGCATCCATCACCTGGGCGCGCGAAATCCGCGGAATCGCCTCCACGGCGAAGGCTTGCACCCCGGCCGATTTCAGCGCGGCAATCTGGTTGTCGGCATTGCGGGGCGCGAGGAAGCCGATCAGGGTCTGTCCGCTGGCCAGCTTCGCCACCTCGGCGTCACTGGGCGGAGCCACCTTCACGACCACATCGGCCGACCACGGATCACCGATGGTCGCGCCCGCATCTGCATAGGCCGCGTCCGGAATGAGCGCGCCGAGCCCGGCACCCGCTTCGACCACCACTTCCACACCCTGCTTCAGCAGGCTGGGGATGATCTTCGGCACCAATGCGACGCGCCGCTCGCCCGCGTTTGACTCGCGAACGACTCCGACACGCGCTCCGCGCGGCGACTGCTCGCCCGCGCTCTGCGTTGTCTCCACTTGTCAGACTTCCTTCTCTGGCTGAGCTTCAAGCAACCGGTCGACGGCCGGACGATGTTACTACGGAGTAAGTTCGCCCAAATCCTCGCAACTGTACCCGGCTCGCGGTGAGCGTAGCTGAGATGACGGTCACAAGTTGCGGCCGGATTCCGCCGTTATGTCGGATTCGCGGCGTAGGAACGGACATGGTGGGCACCTCCGGCACACGCGGTTGATCAGGGCTTTATTGGTTTCGATGGTTGTCTTCGCAGGTGAGGACCACAAGAGCGAACGTAGAGGTCCATTACTAACCCTCAGGTTCGAATCCTGGTCCGTGGGACGCAATACCCGCGCGGAGTGACGTGCATCATGCCCGAGGCTGTCATCGTTGGGTCGTACGCCGTATGGTCGGCGTGTGAACGACTGCGTGTTCTGCCGCATCGCGGCGGGCGAGGCCCCGGCGACCAAGGTCTACGAGGACGACACGCTGTGCGCGTTCCTGGACATTCGTCCCATTGCCCGCGGCCACACCCTGGTCGTCCCGAAGCGGCACGCCGCCGAATTGGCGGATCTGGACGCCGAATTGGGTGCCCATATTTTCCGCGCGGGACACCGGCTGGCGCTGGCGATCCGGCGCAGCGATCTGGCCGCCGACGGCGCGAACCTGGTGCTCAATGACGGCACCGCGGCCTTCCAGACCGTCCCGCACGTCCACCTGCATGTGATCCCGCGCCGACACGGCGACAAATTGAGCTTCGCCGCCGGGCTACTGCTGCGGCGTCCGCACGATCCGCAATCCACCGCCGCCGCCATCCGGGCCGGGATATCGGCATTGGACAACGACGACGAGACGAGCACCGAGTCCCGACGACCCGGGCCTGGTCGATCAGATGAGGAAGGACCACGAGGATGACCGCCCCGACCCTGGACCGGGCCGAGCTGACCAGCCTGCTGTCGGAACAATGGGATGCGATCGCGGCGCTGGTCGCCGATCTGGACGAAGAGCGCTGGCGCGCACCGTCTCCGCTGCCGGGCTGGTCGTTGTTCGATGTGGTCGCCCATGTCGTCGGCACCGAATCGTGGCTGCTCGGCGAGCGCCCGCCCGCGCACGATCCGATCCGGCCCAAGACCGATGTCACCACGCTGCCGCATGTGCGCAACGAAACCGGTGTGCTCAACGAGATCTGGGTCGATCGGCTGCGGCCGCTGTCGGGTAGGCGGCTGCTTGCGCTGTACCGCGATGTCATCGAACGCAGGCGCGCGGCCCTGGCGAGCCTCGATGACGCGCAATGGCAGGCCGAGACCGTATCGCCGATCGGCAAGGTCAGCTACGGCCGGTTCATGCTGGTGCGGCTGTTCGACTGCTGGATGCACGAACTCGATATCGCCGACGGGCTCGGCGTTTCCGTCGATGAGGGCGGGCCGCGCGCCGAGCGGGCGTTCGCCGAACTCACCCCCTCCATCGGCCGGGCGGTGGCCAAGGGTGCGCAGGCGCCGGATGGATCCCGCATCACCTTCGAGCTGACCGGCCCATTGCCCCGGACGCTGCACGTCGCGGTGGACGGCCGGGCCAATATCGTCGAAACCCTGGACGCGCCAGCCACCGTGGTGGTCGGCATGGACTCCGGCCTGTTCGCCCGACTGCGCGGCGGACGCACTACCGCGGACGCGCACGAGGGCGAGTTCACCATCTCCGGTGACGAGGAACTCGGCAACCGCCTGGTCCGCAATCTGGCATTCACCATCTGAGCCTCGGTGCGACTGTTCCTGTCCAGCTACCGATTCGGCGCGCACTACGACCGGCTCGCCGCGCTCGTCGGCGAGCCGGGCCGAGTCGCGGTGATTCCCAACGCATGTGACGCCTGGCCTGCGGCCTGGGCGGGCGCGGTCGCCAGCGATGTGACCCCGCTGCGCAAGCTCGGCTACTCCCCCGATGTGCTGGATCTGCGCGATTTCGTCGGGCGTGCAACCGAATTGGAGGCTGCCCTGACCGAATACCCATTGGTGTGGGTGCGTGGCGGCAATACCTTCGTGCTGCGCGCCCAATTCGCCCGCAGCGGAGCCGATTTCGTACTGCCGAAACTGCTCGCCGCCGACGCGCTGGTGTACGCCGGATACAGCGCTGGCGCGTGCCTGCTCACCCCGGATCTGCACGGCCTGGAATCGAGCGATGATCCCGCCGAGGTCGCGCCCGCCTGTGGCATCGAACCAGTGTGGGACGGACTGGGTTTGGTCGATCACCGGATCGTGCCGCATCTGGAATCCGCGACCGACCCGGATGGGGCGTCCGCGTTATTGGCCGCCCGCTATCGGGCCGAGGGCATCCCACACTGGGCGCTGACCGACGATGACGTCGTCGTGGTCGACGGCGACCGAACAGAGGTGCTGCGGTAGTCAGCGAATACGCAGGCTAGGACGTGGCCTCACGGGCGAGCTCGGGTTCCGGCCGCACCGTCTCGCGACCGCGGAACACCACCCAGCGCATGGCGCTGTACATGTAGACCGCCTCGCAAGCCCCCGCGAACAGGCGCGACAGGTGGTACTCGAGGCCGAGCGCGGCCAGGCCGCTGCCGACGCCGAGGATGAAGGCGAGGTAGTTGATCACGACAACCGCCACATAGACCGCGGCTTGCCTGCCGACGGGTGCGTGCGAGTGGAAGTTGAAGCTGCGATTGAGCACGAAGCTCAGTCCGAACGCGCAGATGTAGGCCACCGTGACAGACAGCCAGACCGGCAGCCCCCACCAGCCGTGCAACGCCGTGAGCAGCGCCAGATCCACGCCGAAGGTGAATCCGTTGATCAACGCGAAGCCGAGGAGGGTCGGGGCCACGAGGCGATGCAGCCCCCAGGGCAGGCTCGCGACGACGCCCGCACACCAGCGGGTGAACCGATCCGCCGCGGAGTCCGTGCTCGTCACGCGGCCAGCGTGCCACCCGCAAGTGACTACCAAGTGATCACCGGGCAAACCGCGCCCTCGAGATCAGCCGATCCGAATGAGCGGTGAGCGGCGCTCCAGGGCCGACCAGGCGACCAGGCAGCGGTGGCGGGTGACGTCGTCGACGTCCTCCAGCAGGGCGTCCAACAGGATGCGCGGGTCGCGTTGCCACTGGTCGGACAGGGTCGCGACGGCCGTCTTGCCGAATATGCCGGAGCGATCCAGTGCCGTGATCCATTCGGTCAGGTCGCCGGCGTGAATGCGGCGCAGCGCGTCCGGATCGATGCCGCCATCGGCGAGTTCGTAGGAGAACACTGCGGCGACCAGTTCGCGGTAGTCCGGCGACTCGACGTGCATGAGGCCTCCTCGGTGCCATGCGCACCTACATTCGGGCACCCCCATCCGATAACGCGGGGTGCCTTTGCCGGAATTCTTACTGTCGAACCGGCCCGGCACCACTGGAACGCCCCACATCACGCCGGTCTCCGCGTTGTAGCAAATCTCCAGGGAGAACCGGGGCCGCGACTGTTACAGTCGACGGCCCGCCCCGGCATTCGGTCATGCCCGCCACCGGCCGTATAGCGTGAGTCGTGTGGACCTGGATGACCTGATCTCCCGCCTGCCCGACGGTGCGGTGCTCACCGACTCCGACCTGTTGGCGGGCTACCGGCAGGACTGGGCGCGTGACCCCGACGCGGGCACGCCGCTGGCGGTGGTCCGCGCGACCGCTACCAAAGATGTCGCGGCAACCCTGCGATGGGCGCACGAGCACCGGGTCGCGGTGGTGCCACGCGGAGCCGGATCCGGCCTGTCCGGTGGGGCGACGGCCGTCGACGGCGGCATCGTGCTCAGCACCGAACGCATGCGCGCGATCACCGTCGACCCGGTCACCCGCACCGCGGTGGTCCAGCCGGGCCTGCTCAACGCGGAGGTCAAACGCACGGTCGCCGAATACGGCCTGTGGTACCCGCCGGACCCGTCGTCGTTCGAGATATGTTCGATCGGCGGTAATGCCGCCACCAACGCGGGCGGCCTGTGCTGTGTGAAGTACGGCGTCACAACCGATTACGTGCTCGGCATGGAAGTGGTGCTCGCCGATGGCACGGTGGTGCGACTCGGCGGACCGCGGCTCAAGGATTCGGCCGGCCTATCGCTGACCAAGCTGTTCGTGGGCAGCGAGGGCACGCTCGGCGTCATCACCGAACTCACCCTGCGACTGCTGCCCGCGCAACCACCGCAGTCGACCGTGGTCGCGAGCTTCGCGACGCTGACCGCCGCCACCGAGGCCATCCTCGGCATTACCGGCACGCTGCGCCCCGCCATGCTCGAGTTCATGGACGCGGTGGCGATCAACGCGGTCGAGGACGAAATGCGGATGGGTCTGGATCGCGAGGCGGCGGCGCTGCTGGTCGCGCGCTCGGATGCGCCGGGCGAATTCGCCAGGCACGAGGCCGAGGTCATGGTGGGCATCTGTGAAAAGTTCGGTGCCACCGAGGTCTTCCACACCGAGGATCCGCAGGAGGGCGAGGCCTTCACCGCCGCACGACGTTTCGCCATCCCGGCGGTGGAGAAGATCGGGCCGCTGCTGCTCGAGGATGTCGGCGTGCCATTGCCGCGACTGGCCGATCTGGTCAATGGGATCGCGGCCATCGGCGCCCGCAACGAGGTGCTGGTCTCGGTGATCGCGCATGCCGGGGACGGCAATACCCACCCACTCATCGTGCACGACCCGGCCGATGCGGCGATGACCGAACGCGCACACCGCGCCTTCGGCGAGATCATGGATCTGGCCATCGAACTCGGCGGCACGATCACCGGCGAACACGGGGTCGGCCGGTTGAAGAAGGCGTGGCTGCCCGATCAGCTGGGCCCCGATGTGATGTCGCTCACCCGGCGCATCAAGGATGCGCTCGACCCGCATGGCATCCTCAACCCAGGCGCGATCCTCTAGGAACATTCCCGGCCGCGAAGGAGTTTCACTCGATCATGACCACCAGGCTCGAGCACAATGTCGCCGATACCCGATTCGAGATCTATCTCGACGACACCCTCGCCGGGTACGCCGACTACGCCGAACGCGATGATGCTGATCTCACCCGCCCCGTCGGCTCCGCCGACTACCGTCCCCGAAAAGTGCGTGACTTCCACCACACCATGACCTTTCCGGAGTTCCGTGGCCGTGGCGTGGCCGCCCAGGTGGTCGAATACGCGCTGGACGATTCCCGAGCCGCGGGCTTTGCCATCGTCCCGACCTGCTGGTACGTCGAGAAGTACATCGCGGAGCACGGCGAGTACGCCGATCTGGTCGCCTAACCGTAGCGATCGCTTGCGGGTCGCTCGAAAAGCTCAGCGCAGGTAGTCGGCCAGGATGGGACCGATCACCGCGAGGGCTTCCGGGCCGGTGAGTTTGTTGTGTTCCTGGTCGACCTGGTGGTCGGCGACGGTCCCGGTGATGTAGGGACGCCAGGTTTCGGCATTCGGGATGTACCCCGGTCGGCCGTTGGTGCTGCTGAAGAAGAGCACGTCGCCGTCGAAGACCTCCGGACGATAGTCGGCGCTTTCCCGGATGAGCTGCTGGTAGTCGAGGTAGAGGTTTTCCAGGTCGGCGGAGGTCAGCGCCGCGAAGGTGCCACCAGCGGCGTGCAGCAGGTCGGCGGCGCGGTCGGCGAGTTGTGCGTCTTGCGCTACGTTCTGCAGCAGTGCGGGGTCGATGCCGCCGAATTCGGCCAACAGTGCCTCGGGTGGTGGCATCTCGACGGCGCTCTCGGGTTCGACATCGGCGCGGCCGTCCATGATGACCAGAGCCGAGACCTGCGCGCCGCGGCGCTGGAGTTCGACGGCTACCGCGTGCGCGAGCGGGCCGCCCGCGGAGTAGCCGAGCACCCGGTATGGACCCGTGGGCTGGGTCAGCAAAATCTGGTCGGCATAGCGGGCGGCGCGTTCGACGAGGGTGATATCGGATTGGACGCCCTCGGCCAGGGCCGGTGACTGCACGCCGTAGATCGGGTGGTCGCCGTCGAGGTGTTGCACCAAACCGGCGTAGCACCAGGCCAATCCGATCGCGGGATGAATGCAGAACAGGCCCGGACCCGCGCCCGTCGCGCGCAGCGGCAGCACGGTGCGCAGTGCCGGATCGGCCCCTGGCTGATCCCCCTCGACGATGCGTTGTGCGAGGACGGCGGGGGTCGGTTCGCCGAACATCCACTGCACCGGCATATTGAACCCGCTGCGTTCGCGGATTTCGTTGACGAGCCGGACGGCGACCATGGAGGTGCCGCCGAGTTCGAAGAAGTTGTCGTCCAGGCCGATTCGGTCCGCACCGAGTACGGCTTCGAAGGCCTCGACCACTAGCTGTTCGGTGCTGGTGACCGGCGGGCGGTAGGGCAGATCGGTGCGCCGCGCGGCCCTCGGCGGGGCCTGGTGCACGACCGTGCCCGGCGGTGCGGTGACGTCGAGGTCGCCGATGACGACGGACGGGTCCGCGGTCACCTCCTGGAGTACCTGAACGAATCTGCGTGTCAGGATTTCCGCGGTCGTCTGCTCGAACAGGTCGCGGGCAAAAGTCAGTGTTCCGGTGATACCGGCGGGCGCGCCGTCGGCGTCGACCTCCTCGGCCAGCATCCACTCCAGGTCGTACTTGGCCCCGACCGCGGCGAGTGACAGCGTGTTGATTTCCAGGCCGGGCAGCTGGAGCTGTTCCCGCTCGAAGTTCTGGAACACCAGAATCACTTGGAACAGCGGCGAATGCGCGGTAGACCTGGCCGGTGCCAGCACCTCGACCAGGCGCTCGAAGGGCAGATCGGCATTGCCGAGGGCGTCCAGATCGGCGTCTTTGGTTGTGGCGAGGACGTTTTCGAAGGTCGCGTCCGGTTCGACCCGGGTGCGCAGGACCAGCGTGTTGACGAACATGCCGATGAGGTCGTCCAGTTCGCCGTCGCCGCGGCCCGCGGTGACCGAACCGATCGCCACATCCGTCGCGCCGGACAGCCGGGCGAGCAGCACCGCGAGCGCGGCGTGCGCCACCATGAAGACGCTCACACCGTGCCAGCGCGCGATCTCGCGAATCCGTCGCTGCACAGCGATATCGATATCGAACTCGACCATCCCCGCGCGGTGCGTGGCCACCGCCGGCCGCGGGTTGTCGGCGGGCAGCGCCGACACTTCCGGCAGCCCGTCCAGTGCGTCGCGCCAGTACGCCAACTGACGGTGCGCCGTGCTATCGGGATCGTCATCGGCGCCGAGCAATTCGTACTGCCACATCGCGTAGTCGGCGTATTGCAATGGCAATGGCTCCCATTGCGGTGCGGCACCGGCCCGGCGGGCGGCGTAGGCGAGCAGCACATCACGGGTCAGCGGCGCCAATGACCAACCGTCCGAGCAGATGTGGTGCATGACGACAACGAGCACCGAGCGATCGGGCTCGAGCCGCAGCAGCCAGACGCGTACCGGAAGTTCGCGGGTCAGATCGAAGCCCCTGGCGGTCGCGTGCATGGCCAGCTCCGCCGCGTTCTGGCCGCTGATATCGGAGATAACCACCGGTACAACGGCTTTCGTCGCAGGCAGGACGTCCTGGTAGGGGTCGCCCGCGGCGTCCACCGGATAGACGGTGCGCAGCGACTCGTGCCGAGCCAGCACATCCGCGACGGCAGCCCGGAGCGCGTCCGGGTCGAGCTCGCCCCGGACCTCGATCGCGATCGGCACGTTGTGCGCGGATGAGGACGGGTCGTAGCGGTTGAGGAACCACATGCGCCGCTGTGCCGCCGAGAGCGGGGGATGCGGCGGTCGTTCACGCGGTCCGGGTCGCGGGCCGGGTGGGGCGGCCGCGACCCGGATCGCCTCGGCGAGGTCGGCGACGGTGGGGGCGTCGAAGACGGTGCGGACCGGGATCCGAGTGTTCAGCGCGGCGCCGAGCCGGGCGACGATGCGGGTGGCGATCAGCGAATTGCCGCCCAGGGCGAAGAAGTTGTCGTCGAGGCCGACGCGCGCGACACCGAGCAGTTCGCCGAAGGTCTCGGCGACCGCTCGTTCGGTGGGGGTCTCGGGGGCACGGTATCGGCCGCCGCGCAGGTCGGGTGCGGGCAGCGCCTTGCGGTCGAGCTTTCCGCTCGCGGTGCGCGGCAGTTCGGTGAGCGCGATGACGACCGACGGCACCATATAAGACGGAAGACGCTGTGCCACAGTGCTCTTGAGCAGGTCGGGAGCGAACTCGGCGTCGGCCACCAAGACGACGTAGGCGACCAGCAGTTCGCCGACCGCGGGATCGGCGTGCACGCTCACGGCCGCTTGGTCCACCGCCGGATCGGTGAGCAGCGCCGATTCGATCTCGCCGAGCTCGATGCGCAGGCCGCGCAGCTTCACCTGCAGATCCGAGCGGCCGAGGTAGTCCAGATCGCGGCCGCGCCAACGCACCAGGTCACCGGTGCGGTACATGCGCTCGCCCGGCTCACCGTACGGGTCGGCGACGAATCGCGCCGCGGTCTGCCCGCCGCGTCCGTGATAGCCGCGGGCCAGCGCGATGCCCGCCAGGTACAGCTCACCGGCGACACCGTCGGGGACCGGGCGCAGCCGGACGTCGAGCACCAGCGCGGTCATACCCGCGATGGGACCGCCGATGGTGACCTCGTCGCCCGCGCGCAGCGGGTTGCTGCCGGTGGCCCAGATGGTGGTCTCGGTGGGGCCGTAGTCGTTGAAGTGCAGGCGGTCCGGCGCGCTCCAGCGCGCGACCAGTTCGGGCGGGCAGGGCTCGCCGCCGGTGATGATCACGCGCAGTGCGTCGCATCCGGATGGGTCGACGGAGGAGAGCGCCGATGGTGTCAGAGCGATGTGCGAAACACGTTCGCGCACCAGCAGTTCCGCGAGTTCCGGACCGCCGAATGCGGTGGGGCCCGCGATGACCAGGGTCGCCGCCGCGCCCACCGCGAGTAGGAGTTCCAGGACCGCGGCGTCGAAACTCGGTGAGGCGACGTGCAGGACGCGCGAGGCGCTGGTGGTGCCGACGCGATCGCGTTGTGCCACCGCGAGGTTGGCGAGTCCGGTGTGAGTGACGACGACGCCCTTGGGTCGACCGGTCGAGCCGGAGGTGAACAGGACGTAGGCGGGGTGCTCGGGGTATATCCGTCGCGGTTCGATCGGCGAATCCGATGTGGCGGCGAGAGATTCGATGAAGTTCCGATCATCGATGGTCAGCCACCGGACCGAACCCGGCAGGCTCTGCCCGAGCGAACTCCTGGTGATGCCTAGTCCGGCACCGGAGTCCGCGATGATCTGCTCGATCCGCTCGGCCGGGTAGCCCGGATCGACGGGTACGAAGGCGGCCCCGGTTTTGGCCACCGCCCAGACCGCGAGCACCGATTCGAGCGACCGGCGCAGTGCCACCGCGACCAGCGCCTCCGGGCCCGCACCCGCTCCGATCAGGACTCTGGCCAGCCGATTCGAACGCTCGTCGAGTTCGGCGTAGGTCAGTGCCGCAGTGCCGTCGACCACCGCGACGACCTGGGGGTTCGCGGCGACCGCGGCGGCGAGCAGGTCCGCGAGCACCCGCGGTGACCGCGCGACCGGCGTCCGGCGCGCCAGCAGATCCCGGCGTTCGGCGGGCGCGAGCAATTCGATATCACCAACGGATACCGCGGGATCGGCCACTATCGTGCGCAGCATACGCAGCCAGCGTTCGGCCAGGTGCGCGATCGTGGCACGTTCGAAGAGATCGGTGGCATACGCGATCCGAACCGACAGGCCGGACGAATCGGTCTCCGCGACGGTGACACTCAGATCGAAACGGATGCTGTGCTGATCGAGTTCGAGTACCTCGGCGCGCAGGTCCGGCAGTGTGAGTTCGACCGGTACGAGGTTCTGGAACACCAGCATGGTCTGGATCAAGGGGTGCCGGGATGCCGAGCGGGTCGGTTCCAGCAGGTCGACGAGCCGCTCGAAGGGCACATCGGCGTGCGCGAGCGCGTCGAGGTCGGTGCGCCGAACGCGACCGAGTAGCTCGGTGAACGATTCCGCGGCAATGATTTCGGTGCGCAGCACCAGGGTGTTGACGAACATGCCGACCACATCGTCGAGTTCGGCGACGCCACGGCCCGCGACCGGGGTGCCGATGGCGATATCGGTGGTGCCGCTCAGTCGGGCGAACAGCACCGCGAGTGCACTGTGCAGCACCTGGAATCGCGTGCTCTGGTTCGCGCTGGCGAGTGCGTCGATCCCGGCGGTGAGTTCGGCATCGAATTCGCGGTAGATCGCGCCTGCCCGCAGCGATGCCGTCGGCGGGCGGGGGCGGTCGGCGGGCAGTGGTAGCTGGTCGGGCAGTCCGTCGAGCCTGTCGCTCCAGTACCGGATCTGCTGTGCCATCGGCGATTCCGGATCGTGCTCGGAGCCGAGACGCTCGCGCTGCCAGAGCGCGTAGTCGGCGTACTGCACCGGAAGCGGGGTCCAGTCGGGCGCCGCGCCGTCCAGCCGGGCGGCGTAGGCCGTCATGACATCGCGGGCCAGTGGGCCCATCGAGAAGCCGTCGCTGCTGATGTGGTGGATCACCAGCACCAATACGTGCGTATCCGACGTGAGCCGGAACAGGCACAGCCGCAACGGCACCGCGGCGGTCACATCGAATCCCGCACTGACACAGGCCATGATCGCGCCGGGCAGTTCCTGGTCGGGGACGGTGATCGGCTCGAGCTCCGGCACAACGGAATCCGTCGGCATGATCACCTGGTATCCGACACCGTCACCGGCCGGATACATCGTCCGCAGCGATTCGTGCCGTTCCAGCACGTCACGCATCGCGGCTTCGAGGGCTGCCAGGTCCAGGTGCCCGGTGAGCCGCAGCGCGATCGGTACGTTGTAGGCGCCGGAATCGGGATCGTATTGGTTGACGAACCACATCCGCTGTTGCGCGGGTGAAAGTGGAATCCGCTGGGGTCGTGGTCCGCGTCGCGGGCCGGTGGCGTCCATCGCGGCGGTCGCGCTCAGTCGCGCGGCGAGCGCCCGGACGGTCGGCGCTTCGAAGATGATGGCGACCGGCACCGAAATCGCCAGCGCCGAGCCGAGCCGGGCGGCGACCCGGGTTGCCGAGAGCGAATCGCCGCCGAGTGCGAAGAAGTCGTCGGCCGCGCCGACCCGCTCGCGGCCGAGTACCGCGCCGAAGACATCGGCGACGACCTGTTCCCGGCCGACCGGCTCGACGTATTCCGCGACCGCCAGTTCGGGTTCGGGCAGCGCGCGCTGATCGACCTTGCCGTTTTCGGTCAAGGGCAGTTCCGTCAGCACGGTGATCGTCGCGGGCACCAGATGTCTCGGCAGGCGCTGGGACAGGTAGTCGCGCAACTGTGCCGCCGTCAGCACGGCATCCGCTGTCGGCACCACATAGGTGGCCAGCACCTGATCCCCGGCCGGGCCTCGACGCGGCACCGTGATCGCAGTCTCCACCCCGTGATACTTGCGCAGCACCGCGTCGACCTCACCCGGCTCGACGCGGATACCGTGCAGCTTCACCTGGGAGTCGTTGCGCCCCAGGAACTCCAGCCGCCATCGCGAAGCGCGACAGACCAGATCGCCGGTGCGATACATCCGCTCGCCCGCCGTGCCGAACGGGTTCGCCACGAATCGCTGCGCCGACAGTCCCGGCTGTCCGATATAGCCGCGGGCCAGTCCGGGGCCCATCACGTACAGCTCGCCCGCCGCGCCGAGCGGCACCGGTCGCAACCACGAATCCAACACGGCCAGACCGGTTCCCGGCAGCGGTGCGCCGAGATCGGCGGGGTCGTCCGGGCGCAGCGGGCCGGTGCACGTCGCCGCCACGGTCGTTTCGGCGGGGCCATACGAGTTCAGCACCACGCGGCCGTTGCCGAGACGCGCGGGCAGGTCGGGCGGAGCCGGCTCGCCGCCGGTGACCAGTACCCGTACCCCGGCGAATGCGCTATCGGGCAACGTCGTCAGTATCGAGGGCGTCGAGAACACATGGGTAACACCGGATTCGGTGATCACCGTGGACAGCTCGGCACCGGCACTCGCCTCCGGCGGGGCGATCACCAAGGTCGCTCCGGAGTGGAAGGTCGACAGCCACACCATGATGGCACCATCGAAACTCGGGTTCAGACAGTGCAATACGCGGTCGCCGGGCCGGGCTCCGATGTGCGCGGCGGCCCCCGCCACCAGCCCGCTCAGCCCGGCATGCGTGACCACCACGCCCTTCGGTAGTCCGGTCGAGCCGGAGGTGTACACGACGTAGGCCGGGTGACTCGCGCGCAATGGCGCAGGCGTCGGTGGAGTCGCCGTTCGCGCCGCGACCGCCGGGTCGTCGAGCACCTGCCACGGCAGCGAATCAGGCAGCCGGTCTCGCACCTGCGCCACGGTCAGTCCGAGCAGAGCGCCGCAGTCGACGGCGATTTCGGTGAGCCGCGGTGTGGGTTGTGCCGGATCGACCGGTACGAAGGCCGCGCCCGTCTTCGCGATGGCCCACACCCCGACCATCCACTCCGGCGAACGCGGCACCGCGAGCAGCACGGCGGTTTCCGGCTTCGCACCGGCATCGATCAGGACCCTGGCCAATCGATTCGACTGCTCGTCGAGTTCACGGTAGGTCAATTCCGTTGTGCCATAACGTATCGCGACCCGATCCGGTCGGACGCCACCCGACAGGATGTCGGGAAGCAGCAGCAGCGGCTGCGGCCGTGCCCGCAGCACATCTCCCGGTTCGGCGCCACTCACCTCGATAACCCGCTGTTTCGGATCCGCGCCCATTCGCGCGAGTATCTGGGCGAGCCGATCGGCAAGCGTATTCGCCTGGGCGGCCTCGAAATACCGCGCCGAACAATTCAGCACCAGACGCAGACCATCGCGCCCGTGCGCGGCCAGCGACAGCGGATAGTGCGTGCCGTCATAGGCGCGGAACCCGCTGACCCGCAGTGTCGCCCGCTCCGCTGCCGCGATAAGTGCCGCCGCATCCACCGGATACGACTCGAACACGAGCGCGGTGTCGAACAGCTGCCCCATCCCGGCCGCCGCTTGAATATCCGTGAGCCCTATCGTGTGATGCTCGAGCAGGGCCGCCTGTTCGCGGTGCACGCGCGCGAGCAGATCCGCGACCGACTCGGCAGGCGCGAGGGCGATCCGGACCGGAATGGTGTTCACCAGCATGCCGACGATGCGCTCGGCCCCTGGTAATTCGGGTGGACGACCGGAAACGGTGGACCCGAAAACGATGTCGTGCTCCCCTGTCAACTCCGCCAGCAGCAACGCCCATGCGACCTGCACGATTGTATTGAGGGTAATGCCGTACTCAGTCGTAATATGTTGCAGCGCTGACACATTCGATGCCGTCAATGGGACGGCTATGTTTCGGATCGACTTCGACGATCCGTTGTCGGACGGTTCGTTGCGCCGCTCGGCTGGTCCCGCCGAACCCGGCTGACCGTTCGAGGCCGCGCGGTCGAATGCCACCGAGTCGATCATCGACCGCCCAGCGGTCACCAGCGTCGGCCCGGAAAGGCCGTCCATAGCATCGGCCCAGGCGGCACGAGCGTCGGCGAGGCCGTCGCGGGACGCGAGCCATTCCAGGTAGCGGCGATAGGAGACAGTTGCCGCGAATCCCGCACTGTCGCCATCGGTTTCGTACAGCGCAAGCAGTTCGCCGAACAACAGCGGCATCGACCAGCCGTCGAGGATCAGGTGGTGATTCGTGATCACCAACCGAACATCGCGCTCGCCGCACCGCACGCACAGGAAGCGCAGCAGCGGCGGCCGATCCGGGGCGAACGGTGTCGCGAGTTCCGCATCGGCGAGCCCATCGCATTCGGCCGGATCCGCCTCGACGTAAGACCAGGGCACGGTGACCCTCTCCAGCACCAGCTGAACCGGCACATCGCCCCCGGACAGGAAGGCCGTGCGCAATACCTGGTGCCGCTGCACAAGCGCTCCAGCCGCCCGCTCCAGTCGCGCGGGGTCCACCTGCCCATCGAACTGAATCACCGCTTGCACCGAGTAGCCGTCGGTGCGCCCGGCGGCCAGTTGGGTATGGAACAGCAGTCCGCGTTGCAGTGGCGCCAGCGGCCAGACATCCTCGAACGCCGGGTACCGCGACTCCCATTCCTCGATCCGCTCTTGCGTCGCGGATACGAGCGGAAGATCCGAAGGCGTGAACCCACCCACATCCGGTGCACGCAGCAGATCCGCGAGCGCGCTGAGCTCCGACACCCATTGCTGTGCAATCGCTTCCACGTCGGCACGAGCCAGCATCGAAGGCATGAACTGCCAGATCGCCTGCAGAACAGGTCCTTCGGCGGTATCGACCGTCACGGCATCGACCGCGACCACACCGGCTCCGGGCAGGTCGGGATCGCCGATGCCGCCCAACGCCTCGACAATCGAGTCCGGCAACCAGGGCGCACCGGTACCGAGGGCCGTCACCTGGCCGAGATAGTTGAACCCGATCTGCGGCCGCACCGCCGACAACCGCTCCCGCCCAATCGAATTCAGATACCGCAGCAGCCCGAACCCGGTCCCGCCCCGCGGCACCGCGCGCAACTGCTCCTTGACCGCTTTCAACGCCGCGACCGGATCACCCGCCGTCTCGACGTCCAGCCGCACCGGGAACTGACTGGTGAACCAGCCCACCGTCCGCGAAAGATCCGCCCCCGGCACCACCCCTTCCTCGCGTCCGTGCCGCTCAACGCTCACCAACACCGATCCCCCGTCCCCGCGCCACCGCGCCACCGCAGTCGCCAAGGCGCTCAACAACGCCTCCTCCACCCCACACCGCAACGCCACCGGCAACCGCTCGACCAGCGTCTTCGTCACCTCGACCGGCAGCCGCACCACACTGCGCTCGCGCCTTCGCGCGTTCGCGTCGGTACTCGGCCGCATCCCGTCCGCGCCGAGGCTGCGAATCGGCGGATCAGCGGTGGCGAGCACCGTCGACCAGTAGTCCAACTCGCCGACCACGGAATTGTCGGCGGCGGCCACGGCCAGTGCGTGCGCCCACGTCCGCATCGACGTGCCAACGGGTGGGAGCAGCGGCTCGTCACCCGCCGCGATCCGACCCCACGCCGCGATCAGATCGGCAAGCACGATCCGCCAGGACACCGCGTCGATCACCAGATGGTGCGCGACAATGACGAGCCGACCGGCCCGTCCTGGGCCGGCGTCCAGCCACGCCATGGCCAGCATTACCCCGCGCTCCGGATCGAGACGATCCGTGGCGTCCGCGATCGCCCGGGCGCGGGCTGCCCCGTCCGGCGCACGGACCAGCAGTGTTTCCGCGTCGACCGCGCCGACCGGGCGAACCTCGAGCTCTGCGTGCATGAGGATGGCGCGCAGCATGTCGTGCCGATCGAGGACGGCCTGCACGGTGCGCACCAGGGTGGTTCGGTCGATGCCGACCGGCAGGGTCAGCACCATCGACTGGGCGAAACGGCGGATGTCGGTCGGCTGTTCGAGCAGCCAGGAGACGATCGGGGTGCGGGGTATCCGGCCGATGCCCGCGCCCGGTAGTTCACGCAGCACCGGACGGCCCATGGCCGGGGTCGTCACGAATCCGGCCAGTTCGGCAGGGGTCGGGTGCTCGAAAACGTCACGGGCCGTGAAGATCATGCCCTCGGCGCGGGCCCGGGAGACCAGTTGGATCGCCATGATCGAATCGCCGCCGAGGGCGAAGAACGATGACTCCGCGCCGACCGTCGACGCGCCGAGGATCTCCGCGAACATCGTGCACAGCGCGCGTTCGGTTGCCGTACCCGCCGCGCGGACCGGGGCGGTCTCGACCGGTTCGGGTTCCGGCAGGGCGCGGCGGTCGATCTTGCCGTTGCCGGTCAGCGGCAGTGCCTCCAGCACCGTGATCGACCCGGGGACCATATGTCCGGGCAGCCGGTGCGCACAGAACTCGCGTAGGTCTGAAATATCTAGGCGCACAGGGGTTTCGACCGGAACGACATACGACGCCAACATCGCTGCTCCCGACGGAGTGCGCCGCAATACCGTCACCGCGATCTCGACTCCGGGATGCGCGTCCAGCACGGCATCCACCTCACCCGGCTCGACCCGCATTCCGCGCAGTTTCACCTGGAAGTCCGTGCGGCCCAGGTATTCCAGCACCGGATCCGCGCGCGTGTGCGCCTTGCCGTTCCCGTCGACCGTCCGACCGTCCCCGTCAACCGTCGGTCCGCCCTGCCAGCGGACCAGATCACCGGTCCGATACATCCGAGTTCCGGCCGGTCCGAAGAGATTTGCCACGAACCGCTCGGCGGTCAACCCCGCTCGCCCGGCATAGCCCCTGGCCAGCCCGGACCCCACGATGTACAACTCCCCCGCGACCCCGATCGGCACCGGCCGCAACCTCTGGTCCAGCACCAGCAGCCCGACGCCCGGCACCGGCCGACCCAATCCGGATGGTCGAGCCACGGTCAACCGCTCGGTGAAGGTCGCCGCGACCGTAGCCTCGGTCGGCCCATAGGAATTCCGCAGCGTCCGCCCGATCCCGAACCGCGCCACCAACTCCGGCGGACAGATATCACCACCGGTGAAAACCGCCCGCACCCCCTCCAGCGCACCGGTGGGCAAGGTCGCCAATACCGCTGGCGTCGAACACAACTGCGTCACCCCGAAGTCGCGGATCACCCGCGCCAACTCACCCCCGGCCGCCTGGTCCCCCTCCGCGACCACCAACGTCGCCCCGGCCGAGAAGGCGATCAACAACTCGAGCAACGAGGCATCGAAACTCGGATTCAGACAATGCAACACCCGCGACCCCGGCCCAGCCTTAAACGAATTACGCAGTGCCACAACAAGTCCGGCCAACCCGACATGGGTAACCACAACACCCTTCGGCACCCCGGTCGACCCCGAGGTGAACACAATGTAGGCGGCCTGCTCCGCACGCACGACCTCGGCGTGCACTGGACGCGCGCACGACTCATCAGCGTCATCGAGCAAAACCCACGTCAGATCATCGGGCAACCCGGGAACCAGCTCCGACACGGTAATCCCCAGCCGCGCACCACATTCCGTCGCCATCCGCGCCACCCGCTCGCGCGGATTCCCGGCACCGATCGGCACGAATGCCGCACCCGATCGAGCCACACCCCAGAACGCCAGCGCCGATTCGATGGATCGAGGCAATGCGACCAGCACCGGAACCTCGGGACCGGCACCGAGCCCGATCAGCCTGCGCGCCAGCCGATTCGAAAGCCGATCCAGCTCACCATAGGTCAGCGTCCAATCGCCGCAGACCACCGCGGGTGCGCTGGAACCGGCGGCCCGCAACCCCGCCGCCAGCACCTCGGGCAACACCCGTGCCGCCGGAACCTCCGGCCCGCGCACCGGACCGTGCAGCTGCCGCTCGTCGTCGAGGAAGTATTCGAGATCCCGAACCGGCGTATCGGGTGCGGCGGCGAGCATCGATTCGAACAGCCCGATGAACCGGTGATGATGGCGCGCAAGGGAATCCGCGTCGTACAGATCGGGATTGGCGGTGAAGTCGACGTGGATCGGGCTGTCCGCGCCGTGCTGGTACAGGTTGACGAACAGGTCCTCGATCGGGCCCGAGGTCAGCACGTGCAGTGCGGTCCGGAGACCGCTGAATTCGACCTCGGTCGGGAACAGCATGATGTTGAAAACCGGTCCGACGAATCTCCGTCCCGGTACCGCATCCTCGGAATCGCCCGCACCGTGCCGGATTTCCTCGTGCCGATACCGCTGATGCCGCAGCGCACCCGACACCTCGAGCCGCACCGCCGCGACAATATCGGCGATCGTGCTGCGATCGCTGACCTCGATCCGCAACGGCACCACATTGGCCAGCATGCCGCCCGAACGTCGCAGCATCACATTGGCCCGACCGGAGACCGGCAGGCTCAGCACCACCTCCCGCTGACCGGTCATCCGCGCGTAATACAGCGCAAGCGCCGCCATCGCCAGCGCGGGTGATCCGACGCCGAAATGTGACTCCGCCGCATGGATCCGGGCGGTCGTCCGTGCCGAGAGCTCGATCCGATGCTGGCGCCCGAGCGCATGCGCGGGCGCCACCGCGTCCACCAGGCTGCACCGCTGCGGCATGTCCGCCATCCGCTCGGCCCAGTACGCCGCATCGGTCGCGAACCGCGTCGAGCCGTGATAGCGCATCTCGGATTCGTGCACCTCCCGCAGGCTCGACGCCGTCGCGGGCGGCGGCTCGACACCGGCCAGCTCCGCGTTGTACAGCTCGGCGATCCGATACAGCGCGCTCACCGAGCCGAAGCCGTCCAGCACGATGTGATGCACACGCGTGTACCACAGCACCCGTTCGGCGCCGACCCGCAGAATGGTCGACCGCCCGAGCCGATCACCGAGCAGATCGATCGGCGCGGCCACATCGTCGCGCATCCAGCGCAGCGCCGCGGCATCCGGATCGGCCGCGGACCGGAAGTCCAGATATCCGACCGGGGTCTCGAGCCGGTGGTCGACCACTTGATACGGCCGACCATCCTTTTCGATCAACCGCAGCACGCCGGATTCGAACTCGTGCGCGGCCTGACGCCCCGCCCAGATCAGCAGATCGATATCGAGCGGCCCGGACATCTCGAGGTACTGCGCCTCGTAGAGCGGCACATCAGGATCCAGCTGCTGGGCGTACCACATGCCCAGTTGCGCGGGTGAGAGCGGGAAAACCTGAGTATCGCCCGGAGCCGTTACCCAGGTGGGCGACAGACCGTGCGACATAACGAACCCGGATCAGTCGCCTCGATGCGGCCCGGCGGGCACCGGTTTACCGTTGGTTATAGCGCGCGTCACCTCGATCGGATCCGCCTCGGGCTCGAGGTGATACGCCTCGACATCGGTGATCGAACTCGCGGTCAGCCTGCTCACCACGACATGGCGCACATGGGCGGGCAGTGCGGGCGCGAACTTCTCGAAGTAGGCCGACATCCACTCCGGCTTCGCGACCAGGAAGGGGAAGTCCGTGGCCATCATGTCGCGCACGACGATCATCGGAATCGGCGCATCGAACGGTCGATAGTCCTTGTTCCACAGCCCCGGTTCGGCACAGCCGGGATAGAACTGTCCGAGCATGACCCCGCGCGCCACGAACGCACTCTTGAGCTCCGCGTGCAGCTCATCGATCAGGGTGTAGTCCTTCAGATCCGGCAACACCGCGATCAGCGTGCGCAGTACCGCCGCATCACCATCGGTGGGCGGCAGGGTCGGGTACAGCTGCATCGCGTCGGAGAGCACCAGCCGAACGAACGACGGCCATGGACGTGCGCCGGGTACGCGGCCGACCCACATCAGGTCGCGGCGAATGGACGGTCCGACATACGGACACACCGGACCGTCGCGGCCCAGTTCCGGGTCCTCGGCCATCAAATGGTCCTCGGCCCAGGTGCGGACCATGTCCATCGCGCCTCGGGTGAATGGACATGGCATTTCGGTCATGGACAGCGGGACCCAATTCATCCCCGACCGCGGCCCAATTACGATCTTGGTCATAAACCCACCTCGTAATTGTTTACGAAGTCGAGTATCCACCCAAAACGACTAGTTAAAAAGATAACGAGCTACCAAATTTCCTTGGACAACTTCTGTACGAAATGGGCTGCAAGAAAGCGTAACACGCTGCCCTTCCTGAGCGATTCACCTACGAAGACCGAGTTCAGCAAACCCCGGCCGGCATATTGCGCTGCGCCGATTTCCGGCTATCAGCCGAATCAGCCTCTTGCACAGGATTTATCCGGGACAGCTGTATCGACGCGCGGCCGACGCCCCCGATGATTGGGGGTTTCGAGGGTACAAAAAAGACCGGATGTCCGATGCTCGGAAAGAGCTGTCGGAACACCCGGCCGGTATGAAGCTGTCAGCCCCGCAGCAGCGCGCGCGACATGACGACGCGCTGAATCTGGTTGGTGCCCTCGTAGATCTGGGTGATCTTGGCGTCGCGCATCATCCGCTCCACCGGGAAGTCGGTGGTGTAGCCCGCGCCGCCGAAGAGCTGGACGGCGTTGGTGGTGACCTCCATGGCCACATCCGAGGCGAAGCACTTGGCGGCGGCGGAGATGAACCCGAGGTTCTTCTCGCCGCGCTCGGCGCGGGCGGCCGAGGTGTAGACCATGAGGCGGGCGGCCTCGATCTTCATCGCCATATCGGCGAGCATGAACTGAGTGTTCTGGAAGTCGGCGATCGCGGTGCCGAACTGCTTGCGGTCCTTGGTGTATGCGATCGCGGCGTCCAGCGCGCCCTGCGCGATGCCGACGGCCTGCGCGCCGATGGTCGGGCGGGTGTGGTCGAGGGTCTGCAGTGCGGTCTTGAAGCCGGTGCCCGGCTCGCCGACGATGCGGTCACCCGGCACCCGGCAGTTCTCGAAATACAGTTCGGCGGTGGGCGATCCCTTGATGCCGAGCTTGTGCTCGAGCGGACCGACCACGAAGCCCTCGTCGTCCTTGTGCACCAGGAACGCCGAAATGCCGTTGGCGCCCTTGTCCGCATCGGTCACCGCCATCACGGTGTACCAGGAGGACTTGCCGCCGTTGGTGATCCAGCACTTGGAGCCGTTGATGATCCAGTCGTCGCCGTCCTTCTTGGCCCGGGTGCGCATGCTGGCGGCGTCGGAGCCCGCCTCACGCTCGGACAGCGCGTAGGAGGCCATCTCGCCGTTGACGATGTCGGACAGCACCTTCTGCTTGAGGTCCTCGGAGCCGTTGAGGATCAGGCCCATGGTGCCGAGCTTGTTGACCGCCGGGATCAGCGAGGACGAACCGCAGACGCGGGCGACCTCTTCGATCACGATGCAGGTGGCGACCGAGTCCGCGCCCTGGCCGCCGTAGGCCTCCGGCACGTGCACCGCGTTGAAGCCCGCGGCGTTCAGCGCGGTGAGCGCCTCCTCCGGGAAGCGAGCGTTGCCGTCGACGTCCTTGGCGTAGGGAGCGATTTCCTTCTCCGCCAGTCCGCGGATGGCCGCACGCAGTTCGTCGTGGAAGTCCTCGAGCTGGAAGAGATTGAAGTCGGGGTTTCCCGCCATGGGACACACTCCTGGGTTTGTCGGTCGTGATGGTGCCGGGTCGAATCCCAGCGCTCGGCACTCAGTGCCATCGTTAGGTCGAGTGTACGCCTACAGAAGTGTGCCAAGTGCGGTTATAGCATGGCACTGAGTGTCAGATACTGCATACCGTGATTCCTGTCACAAATTTCCGAGCTGCCGGGTCACCAAGTCGGCGACCTGTCGCGGCGGCATATTCCTGGGGAACACCGCGACCACCAATTCCTCGGCCCCCAGCCCTCGCCCGCGCGGAATCGCCGCCAACTCCACCCGCAGATCGGCCGCCCCGGCATCCGACTCGCCGCGCACCATGCGCCGCAGCAGGTAGTTGTGCGTGGCCGTGACCGCCGCCGTGAACTGCACCCGCGCCAAATCCGGCACCTCGGGCAGCCGCTCGCGCAGATAGTCGGTGAACAGCCGCTCGTACCGGAACACGGTCACGATCTCGCGCTCCCGCAGCGCGGGCACCCGCCGCACCACCCGATACCGCCGCTCCGCGATCTCGCGCCACTGCGTGAACCGCTCGAACACCTGGACCACCGCGGTGCATACCGCCTCCCACGGATCCCCCTGCGCGGCCGCCAAGGACTGCGCCGCCTGCGCCAACTGCGATTCGTGATCGGCGAAGATCACATCCTCTTTCGACCGGAACTGCCGGAAGAACGTCCGCCGCGAAATCCCCGCCGCCTCGGCGATCTCGTCCACGGTCGTCGCCTCGTACCCCTGCTCGGCGAACAACCGCAGCGCTTGATCCACGACCGTCAGCCGAAACCGGGCAGTATCGTCGCCGTTCCGCGGCCGTGCACTCTCATTATTCGCCACCCGATCACCGTACTGACCCCCGCCGATACCGGATCCGCATGGCCGAGATCGTGGTGACTTCCGGGGGTCTGCGACCGTGCTCAGCCGAGAAGCTTGGTGCGGAGGGCTTGGTCTTTCTCCAGGACCATGGTTTCCAGGCCGGCCTGGAACTGTTCCATGCGGGTGCGCAGGGCGGGGTCGCTGGCGGCGAGGATGCGAACGGCGAGCAGGCCCGCGTTGCGGGCGCCGCCGATGGAGACGGTGGCCACCGGGACGCCTGCGGGCATTTGGACGATGGACAGCAGCGAGTCCATGCCGTCGAGGTATTTGAGGGGGACGGGGACGCCGATGACGGGGAGCGGTGTCGCGGAGGCGACCATGCCGGGCAGGTGGGCGGCGCCGCCCGCGCCGGCGATGATGACCTGCAGGCCGCGGCCCGCCGCGTCGCGGGCGTAGTCGAGCATGCGCTGCGGGGTGCGGTGGGCCGAGACGACGCCGACCTCGAAGCGAATGTCGAACTCCGCCAAGGCGAGTGCGGCGGCCTCCATGGTCGGCCAGTCGGAGTCGCTGCCCATGATCAGGCCAACTTGCGCATTACTCACCGTGGGGATCCCATCCGTCGGTCCAAATCGCGTGCGACATCCAGTGCGCCGCGCGCTCGGCCTGCTCGCGCACCACGGCGACGTCGTCGCCGAGCACGTTGATATGCCCGATCTTGCGGTCCGGGCGTTCGCTCTTGCCGTACATGTGCACCTTCGCGTGCGGCAGTCTGGCGAAGAGATGGTGCAGCCGCTCGTCCATCGACATGGTCGGCGCCTCGGCCGCGCCGAGAATATTCGCCATCACGGTGACCGGGGCCAGCGGACGGGTATCGCCGAGCGGGTAGTCGAGCACGGCGCGCAGATGCTGTTCGAACTGGCCGGTGCAGGCGCCGTCCATGCCCCAGTGCCCGGAGTTGTGCGGGCGCATGGCCAATTCGTTGATCAGGATGGCGCCGTCCTTGGTTTCGAAGAGCTCGACCGCCATCACACCGACAACGCCGAGTTCACCGGCCAGGTTCAGCGCGAGCGTCTCGGCCTGCGCGGCCGATTCGGCGTTCAGCTCCGGCGCGGGCGCGATCACCACGGCGCACTGGCCGTTGCGCTGCACCGTCTCCACCACCGGCCAGGTCGCGGCCTGACCGAACGGCGAACGGGCGACCATCGCCGACAGTTCGCGCTTCAGATCCACCTTGGCCTCGGCGAGCAGTTGCACACCGTGGGCGAGCTGGTCGGCAACGATCGTCTCGGCCTCGGCCGCCGACTCGGGCATCCAGACACCGCGCCCGTCGTAACCGCCGCGCACCGCCTTCAGCACGACCCGCCAGTCGTGCTCGTCACCGAAGCGCACCGCGTCGGCGACCGAGGCGACCGGCACGAACGCGGGCACGGGCAACCCGAGTTCGGACAGCTTGTTCCGCATGGCCAGCTTGTCCTGCGCGAAGACCAGCGCGCGCGGCGGCGGCTGTACATTCACACCCTCGGCGACCAGCGCCTCCAGATGTTCGGTCGGCACATGCTCATGGTCGAAGGTGAGTGCGTGCGAGCCGACCGCGGCCTTGCGCAGCGCGGTCAGATCGGTGTGACTGCCGAGCACGATCTCCGGGCTCACCTGTGCGGCCGGATCGTCCGGGCTCTCGACGAGCACCCGTAGCCGCTGGCCCAGCGCGATGGCGGCCTGGTGCGTCATGCGCGCGAGCTGGCCACCACCGATCATGGTGACGGTGGGCATGGCGGAAGGATCGAACGAACGGCGGGATCTCACGTCGTGCAATCTTGTCATGTCCTGAGCCCATGATCGGATTCGGGCACGGCCGGACGGAGTCCGTCGTCGGTCCGTTGCGCTCGGACGAGCGCAGGCGAGGCCACCGCCTACCGCTACACTCGGGCCTTGTGTCATTCGTCGACGACGTGGTCAACGTCCTCCCCAAGCCCATGCGGGAGATCGCATACCGCCACCGCGAACTGATCAAATTCGCCATCGTCGGCGCCACCACCTTCATCATCGACTCGGGCATTTTCTATGTGCTCAAGTGGACCGTGCTGGAGACCAAGCCGGTCACCGCGAAGATCATCTCCGGGGTGATCGCGGTCATCTGCTCCTACATCCTCAACCGCGAGTGGTCGTTCAAGAACCGCGGCGGGCGCGAGAAGCATCACGAGGCACTGCTGTTCTTCGGCGTCAGCGCCGTCGGGGTGGTACTGAGCTTCATCCCGCTGTGGATCTCCAGCTATGTCTTCGACCTGCGCCAACCCGATGTGAGCTTCACCGTCGAGAACATCGCGGACTTCATCAGCGCCTTCATCATCGGCAATCTGCTGCAGATGGCCTTCCGCTTCTGGGCGATGCGGCGCTGGGTCTTCCCCGACGAGATCAGTGAGCTCGTCGAGGAAATCGAGGAGCTGCTCGAGGAAGAGCAGCTCGGCCGCAGCTAGCGCGGCTCCGGCACCTGCGCGCCGTTGGACGTCCGCGGCGACGCACTGGATCCCAGGAACATCGCGAACAGCGCGGGCCTGCGCCGCTGTAACTCCAACCGTCCCCCATCGGCCTCGATGAGTGCCCTGGCCAGGGCGAGTCCGACACCGGTCGATCCGCCCGCCGAGAAGCCGCGGTCGAAGATGTGCGGGGCGAGTTCGTCACGCACACCATCGCCCTCATCGGCCACCTCGACCACCACCAGCGGCTCGCGATCACTGACCGTGCGCACCGTGCGCACCGACACCGTGCAGGTGCCGCCGCCGTGCATCAGCGCATTGTCGACCAGCACGGCCAATGCTTCGCGCAACCGGGATCCGGTGATCGGCGCGCGCAGCGATTCGTCACCGATCAGCCGCAGCGTCCGTCCGGCCTCGGTAAAGGGATGCGACCACTCCTCGACGACGCCGCGCAGTTCGTCCATGACCGGAACGGGATCGCGGTCGGCGGCATCCTCATCGCGGGACGCCCGCACCAGATCGTCGATGGCATCGGTGAGCCGATCGACCTGTGCCATCGCCTCCTCGGCCTCGTGCACGACGGCCGGATCGGAGTGCGCGGACAGCTCGTCCAGCCGCAACCGCACCGCCGTCAGGCGGCTGCGCAGCTGATGCGAGACGTCCGCGACGAGTGCGTGCTCGCGCTGCAGCCGCCCGGCGATCTCGACGGTCGCCGAATCGAGCACATCCGAAACCCGGTCCAGCTCCGAAATCCCATGCCGACGTGGATCGGGCCGGAAATCGCCCATGGCCAGCCGGGCGGCTCGGGCCGCCACATCGCGGAGCGGATCGGCGACCCGGCGCGCGGTGATCATCGCCACCGACACCGCCGCGCCGAGCGAGGCCAGCACCGCGAAGGCCACCACCGCGACGGCCTGGATCTGCCGCACGTGCATGGGACCCGACGGGATCTCCAGGCGCAACGAACCCTTGGTGCCCATCGAGAGCGATTGCACCAGTGGGTCGTCGATGCGCTCCGCACCGATATCGAGCCGGGACGCATTGTCCTGCGGCGCCGGATAGATGATGGTCAGCTTGCCGTCCTTGGGGATCAGCGGCCGCACCAAGCGGGTGTCGAGCTCGCCGAGCACCATGCCGTCGCCGTGTTCCTGGGCGATGATCTCGGTGGCGATGCGCTCGAGCCGGTTCTCCAGGTCGTTGCGGGTGATGTCCTCGACCCATAGCCACGCGGTGTAGATCAGCGGGACGCCGAGCACCACCGTGGTGATGGTCAGCACGGTGAGGATCGATCGCAGAATTCTGCGTCTCATATCAGTTGTGCCGCAACATCAGTCGGTGTTCAGACGAAAGCCGACCCCGCGCACGGTGACGATGCGCCGCTCGGCCATCGGGCCCTCGTCCCCGATCTTGCGGCGCAGCCAGGACATATGCATATCCAAGGTCTTCGAGCCGCGCAGCTCGGCATCGCCCCACACCTCGCGCAGGATCGTCTCGCGCGGCACCACCTGGCCCGCCCGGTCGATCAGCACCTTGAGCAACTCGTATTCCTTATTGGCCAAACCGACTTCGACGCCGTTCACCAGCACCCGGCGCGCCGCCGGCTCCAGCCGGATGCCGCCGACCTCGACCGCCTCATCGCCGATTCCACTGCGCCGCAACAGCGCTCGCACCCGGGCCAGCAGTTCGGCCAGCCGGAACGGCTTGCCAACGTAGTCGTCGGCACCCGCATCCAACCCGACGACGAAGTCCACCTCATCGGTGCGCGCGGTGAGCATCAGCACGGCCAGATCGGCACCGCGGGCACGGACCTGGCGGCACACCTCGAGTCCGTCCATGCCGGGCAGGCCGAGATCGAGGATGAGCAGATCGTGATCGCCTTCGAGGGCGCGCTCGAGCACTGCGGGTCCGAAGCGTTCGACGGTGACCGAATAGCCTTCGCGCCCGAGCGCCCGCGATAGCGGTGCGGCGATGGCCTCATCGTCTTCGGCCAACAGTACGGCGGTCATGTGCCCAGATTATCCCGGGACTGTTCGAATACCTGGTGGTAGAGCAGGGCGTGCACCCGCTGCACCTGTGGGATGTCGTCGTATTCGAGCGGTTCTTCCGAAGACGATCCGATGATCAGGGTGCCGGTGCCGAGCAGCCGGTCGAACAGACCGTGACGGAACTGCACACTCGAAATCCGGCTCATCGGGATATCGATGCCGGTGTGGGTGAGCACGCCGTGACGGATCAGTACCCGGCGGTTGGTCACGATGAAATGCGTGGACTTCCAGCTGACAATCGGTGCGACACAACGCCATAGGAGAATGCCGAGCCAGACCACGAGCACCACGATCAGCAGCACCGAACGAGCCTCGCCCTCGGCCTTGCGCGAGATGAACCCTCCGGCGAATCCGGCTAGCGCGGTGGCGACGATGAGCGTCACGATCGGCCAGAACAGCATTTTCCAATGCGGATGACGATGGAGTATCAACTGCTCGTCCGGGGCGAGCACCTCCTCCGGATAACCCATGTCGGAACCCTACCGCGAGAACACGCCGAAAGGCGTGGACAGCGACGCGTGCCGTGCTGCAGAATCGTCACCCCGTGCCGTCGGTTGCTCGAGTCCCTCTCGAGTTCGCTCGAGTTTCGGCACAGGTTCGCTACCTACCGTAGCGATTGCTTGCAGGTCGCTCGAAACAATCAGCCTCGATCCGACGGCAGTCGCTCGACCCGGCCGGGATCCGGCTCTGCCAGTTCGACAAGCTCTCGTTTTGTTCTGCGCGACGATCTGCCTGTGAAAAGACAAGTCCGGCTTGACAAGACGTCGATTACGAATTGTGGAGGCGTGTGTGACCAAGGATCTGACCCAGCTGGAAATCCTGACCGAACTCGAACCGGTGGCCGAACAGAACCTCGAGCGTCACCTGTCGCTGGCCAAGGACTGGCACCCGCACGACTATGTCCCGTGGGATGAGGGGCGCAACTTCGCCGCGATGGGCGGGACGGACTGGGAGCCGCAGCAGTCCAAGCTCAACGAAGTCGCCAAGGCGGCCATGATCACCAATCTGCTCACCGAGGACAACCTGCCCTCCTATCACCGTGAGATCGCCGAGAACTTCTCCCAGGACGGCGCCTGGGGCACCTGGGTGGGCCGCTGGACCGCCGAGGAGAACCGCCACGGCATCGTCATGCGCGACTACCTCGTGGTCACCCGTGGCGTCGATCCGGTCGCGCTGGAAAACGCCCGCATGGTCCACATGACTCGCGGCATGCACGCGCCCGACAACTGGGGCGGATTCCTGATCAACGTCGCATACGTGACCTTCCAGGAGCTGGCCACTCGGGTCAGCCACCGCAATACCGGCAGGGTCTGCGACGACGCCATCGCCGACCGCATGCTGCAGCGCATCGCCGCCGACGAGAACCTGCACATGATCTTCTACCGCAACCTGTGCGCCGCGGGCCTGGATCTGGTCCCCGACCAGGCCGTCGAGGCGATCACCAAGATCCTCACCAACTTCGTCATGCCCGGCTACGGCATGCCGAACTTCCGCCGCAACGGCGTGCTGATGGCCAAACACGGCATCTACGACCTGCGCCAGCACCTCGAAGAGGTGGTCCAGCCGGTGCTCAAGAAGTGGAACATCTTCGACCGCACCGACTTCGGCCCGCGCGGCGAGCGGGCGCGCGAGGAACTCGGCGTATTTCTGGAGAAGCTGACTCAGGATGTGCTCAAGTTCGAGGAACAGCGCGACCGCATGCTCGCCCGGGAAGCAGCCCGCGGCATCATGCAGCCCATCTAATCGAACGCCGATGCCCCGCAAGGGGTTCGGCGGTTCAGGAGTGGGCGCGCAGATGCGTGACGTCGGCCGCGGAGACGGCGTGGTCGCCGATCAGCAGACGGCCCGCGGTGTCGACATCAGTGGCGACGCCTTCCAGCGTCTGGCCGCCGGGCAATTCGGCGCGCACGAGTGCGCCGAGGGTGGCGCACCGCTCGCGGTAGACGCCGATCAGGTCGGTGGCATCCCAACCGGCGTCGTGCCACGCGGTGAAGCGGCGGGCGAATTCGGCCAGCAGTGACCGCACGAGCTCGGTACGGTCGGTGACCTTCGCGCCCGCCAGCGTGAGCGAAGTGGCATGCGGCACCGGCAGTTCCGCCTCGGTGAGACTGACGTTCAGGCCGACCCCGACGACGACGGCGGGCGCCCCACCACCGGAGGCGACTTCGGCCAGGATGCCCGCGACTTTGCGACCATCGATCAGCACATCGTTGGGCCACTTCAGATTCGCGTCCACACCGGCGCTCGCGCGCAGTGCGTCCACCACCGCGACACCGGTGAGCAGCGGCAGCCAGCCGAGCGCGGCCGGGTCGATGCCGCGCAGCCGCACCAACAGCGACATCGCTATCTGTGCGCGCGGCGGGCTGATCCAGGTGCGGGCGTGCCGCCCCCGGCCCTGCTCCTGAGTTTCGGCGAGGAGCACGGCGCGATCGGCGTCGGCGTCTCCGGCCCGGGCGATCAGGTCCGCATTGGTGGACCCGGTCGACTCCACCACATCGATCTGGGAGAAGAACGACAGCTCGGGCGACTCGATGAGACTGCGCCGCAACTGCTCTGCATCCAACGGTGGCCTGTGCACACCGGCAGGTTACTCGGTGCGCGCTGATCTACCGTGGAAGGTCGAGCCGTTGTCACCGCGGCAGGTCGCGAAGCTCGGAGCTATCCGACGAGGTCGTACTCGATGGATTCCGCCATGTCGGAGCTCTCCTCCGCCGTGGTGGACTCCTCAGCCCAGGGCTCCGCCTCGATTACGGTCGGTTCGGTCCGCACGCTCTGCCAGCTGGTCCAGGACGCCGCCGACGCGTACTCGGCGGTTCTTCGACTCCACTCCCACATTTGTTTCCCTCCCTCGTTTGTTCGGTACCGCTCAGGACCTCACGCGCGTAGTGCGCGCCCGCCTCCGATCCAACATTTCCCCGAACCTCCCCTCGGTCGAATTACCGACGCCCCCAGGCTATCTGGGCATGCTGAGGACCTGCCACCGATTTTCTGGGCGTCGAACAAGGCGCGGCCCTCGCCGCGGTTCGGTAATCAACCAGGAAGTTTGCGGTGATTCGCAGATCGGAACATGATCTAGCTGGGGTTTTCTACTGACCGGTAGCCCCCACTCGGTTACCGGGACCGACTGGCACTGGTTACACTCCGGAGCCATGACGAGTGTCCAGCAGCAGCCCGCATCGGAATCGGCGGGCACCCCCGATATCCACACCACCGCTGGGAAGCTGGCTGACCTGAGGAATCGGCTGGAAGAAGCCAAGCACCCGATGGGTGAGGCCGCGGTCGACAAGGTGCACGCCAAGGGCAAGATGACCGCCCGCGAGCGCATCCTCGCACTGCTGGACGAGGGCTCCTTCGTGGAACTCGACGCGCTGGCCCGCCACCGCAGCGTGAACTTCGGCCTGGAGAACAACCGGCCGCTCGGCGACGGCGTGGTGACCGGCTACGGCACCATCGACGGCCGCGACGTCTGCATCTTCAGCCAGGACGTCACCGTCTTCGGCGGCAGCCTGGGCGAGGTCTACGGCGAGAAGATCGTCAAGGTGATGGATCTGGCGCTCAAGACCGGACGCCCGCTGATCGGCATCAACGAGGGCGCGGGCGCGCGCATCCAGGAGGGCGTGGTCTCGCTCGGCCTCTACGGCGAGATCTTCCACCGCAACATCCAGGCCTCCGGTGTGATCCCGCAGATCTCGCTGATCATGGGCCCGGCCGCAGGTGGGCACGTCTACTCCCCCGCGCTGACCGACTTCGTCGTGATGGTCGACGGCACCAGCCAGATGTTCGTCACCGGCCCGGACGTCATCAAGACGGTCACCGGTGAGGACGTCACCATGGAGGATCTGGGTGGCGCGCACACGCATATGACGAAGTCCGGTGTCGCGCACTATGTCGCCTCCGGCGAGCAGGACGCCCTCGACTACGTCAAGGACCTGCTGAGCTACCTGCCGAGCAATAACCGCGCCGAGGCGCCGCGCTTCCCGGCCACCGACCCGATCACCGGCGCCATCGAGGATTCGCTCACCGACGAGGACCTCGAGCTGGACACGATCATCCCGGATTCGCCGAACCAGCCCTATGACATGCACGAGGTCATCCGGCGCCTGCTCGACGACGACGAATTCCTCGAGGTGCAGGCCGAACGCGCGATGAACGTCATCGTCGGCTTCGGCCGCATCGACGGCCGCAGCGTCGGCATCGTCGCCAACCAGCCCACCCAGTTCGCGGGCTGCCTCGATATCGACGCCTCGGAGAAGGCCGCGCGCTTCGTGCGCACCTGCGACGCCTTCAATATCCCGATCATCACCCTGGTCGACGTCCCCGGCTTCCTGCCCGGCACCGGCCAGGAATACAACGGCATCATCCGTCGTGGCGCGAAGCTGCTCTACGCCTACGGTGAGGCCACTGTGGGCAAAATCACCATCATCACCCGCAAGGCCTACGGCGGTGCCTACGATGTCATGGGTTCCAAGCACATGGGCGCCGATGTGAACCTGGCGTGGCCGAGTGCCCAGATCGCCGTCATGGGCGCCTCGGGTGCGGTCGGTTTCGTCTACCGCAAGCAGTTGCAAGAGGCCGCGAAGAGCGGAAACGATGTGGACGCGCTGCGCCTCGAGCTGCAGAACGAGTACGAGGACACCCTCGTGAACCCCTATGTCGCCGCCGAACGCGGCTACGTGGACGCGGTCATCCCGCCCTCGCACACCCGCGGCCAGATCGTCTCGGCACTGCGCCTGCTCGAGCGCAAGA
This sequence comes from Nocardia nepalensis, assembly GCF_048910785.1. Lineage (NCBI taxonomy): Bacteria > Bacillati > Actinomycetota > Actinomycetes > Mycobacteriales > Nocardiaceae > Nocardia > Nocardia nepalensis. The sequence goes on from NZ_JBKBET010000040.1 coordinate 126,762, forward strand.
TGGTTACCCTGCCGCCGAAGAAGCACGGCAACATACCGCTGTGATCAAGCGATAACCTCGGTGGGCCGCGCACACTGGTTGCAGAGACGCAATGAGTGAATTCGAGGATGATGATCGCTTGATCCATATGACATCGAGTTGGGCATAGGCTCGGTAGAGATAGAGAGAGGATCTGGCACTGTGACGACCGTGGCAGAAGAGGACGTGTTGACCGCCGCCGAACTGGATCTCGTAGTCGATCCGATCGCGGATGTGGTCGAGGTGGTCGCACCCGCGACGCCCCCCGCCGCCGAGGCGACCGAGCAGCCGTTCATTCGAGTCATCAAGGGCGCGCCGACCGATGAGGAAGTCGCGGCGCTCGTTTGTGTGCTGTCAGCCGCCGCCAACAGCGCCGCGGGCAGCGGGTCGACCGGCCCGTCCGACTCCTGGGGCCGCCCGACCATGATGCACCGCGGCACCTCGCCGTTCTCTCCCTACGCCTTCCCGCAACTGTCACACCTGCGCGACTGAGCGGATGACGAGACTAGTTCTCGCCTCCGCGTCGCCCGCCCGCCGCGCGGTGCTTCGCTCGGCGGGCATCGAACCCGTCGTCCGGATCTCCGATGTCGACGAGGACGCCGTCGCCGCGGCACTGCCGCCGGGCACGGCACCCGATGTGGTCGTGATCGAGCTGGCGCGGGCCAAGGCCCGGTCGGTGGCCACGACTATTCCGGACTTCGCCGCGGATTGCGTTGTGGTGGGGTGCGATTCGATGCTGCTCATCGACGGCGCATTGCAGGGCAAGCCGCAGACGCCCGAGGTGGCGCGGTCCCGCTGGGCCGAAATGGCCGGGCGCAGTGCCGATCTCATTACCGGCCACTGTGTACTGCGGCTACAGGATGGCGCAATCACCGCCGAATCCGTCGACTGCAGTTCCACCACAGTGCATTTCGCCAAACCAGAACCCGAAGAGCTGGACGCCTATATCGCGACCGGTGAGCCGTTGCAGGTCGCGGGCGCGTTCACGCTCGACGGCATGGGCGGTTGGTTCGTCGATCGCATCGATGGCGATCCGTCGAGCGTTATCGGAATCGGGCTACCACTGCTGCGCCGACTGCTTGGCGACGTTGGGGTCGGCATTGCGCAGTTGTGGAGCCACTCGCCCCGCTGACGGCGGCGCGATCCGCGGCTCTGCCCCGGCCTCCGCGCCGATCGGCACCGGCGTCGCCTCGAGGCCGTGCTCCGGCTCCCGGTCCCGCCGCTGCGCCGTGAGCTCCAATCGGACCAAGCAGAGCTCCGGCTCGACGAAAGGGTGCAGCCGGACATTCACCTCGCCGCGCACGCCATTGCGGTCCAGGACCTCCTTGATCAAGCCCAGATGCACACCGCACACCACCTCGGAGTGCGTGCGCGCGAGTTCGCGCAGCGGGCAGGCGGTCAGCCGGATCAGCACCTGCTCGCTGGTCTCGGCGGCCGGATCGCGTTCGGGTGCGAAACCGAGTTCGGACATCAGCGTCATGGTGACGTCCTTGGCGTCCTCCAGCGATTCGACCGCATGGTCGCCCGCGTCGAGCTTGGCGCCCCAGGCCCGCCCGGCGGCTATGGCCGCCTCGGAGCGGCGGCGTGGATCGGGACCGAGTTGATCGGCGAGTACTTGGGCCAGCTCCTGATAACCGACCGATCGCTGGACCGCGCTATAGCCGATGCGCGGACGGCCGCGGCCGCGCGGAGGCTGCTGGAATTGGCGCACCAGCGATTCCCTGGTGAGTACATCCAGATGGAACCGAACAGTGGTGACGTGCTGTCCGGTGATTCTGGCCAGTTCTTGTGCGTCGAGAGGTTCGCTGGCGCCACGTAGGATCGCGAGCAGTCGACGCCTCGGCCAAGAATCGGACATAGCTCACCCCTCCTCCCGGGAGACTTTATCGGATGAGGGTGCGATTTATTCGCCCATTCAGCCGATTTGTGATCTGAAACGAGTTTCTCTAACGCCTCACACCTACCATCGCTGTGAGACCCGAACCGCTATAACCACCCGTCTACCTCGTGTGAAGGACCCACATCGTGCCCGTTGCCCCGGATCCTCATCCCGCGTTCGGTTCGTACGCGCATCCTCACCGACTAGTAACCACAGAGTGGCTGTCGGCAAACATCGGCACGCCGGGACTGAAGATCATCGAGTCCAACGAGGACATACTGCTCTATGACATAGGACACGTTCCAGGCGCCACCAAAATCGATTGGCGGGGCGACCTGAACGATCCGGTCACGCGTGACTATATCGATGGTGCCCGGTTCACCGAGTTGATGCGCGCCAAGGGAATCGAGCGCGACGATACCGTGGTGATCTACGGTGATCGCGGCAACGCGCAGGCAGCGCACACGTTCTGGGTCTTCACCCTGTTCGGGCATCCGGATGTGCGGCTGCTCGACGGTGGCCGGGACGCGTGGATCTCCGAGGAGCGCGACACCACCTTCGACCTGCCCTATCCGCTGCGCAGCGAGTACCCGACGGTCCGACGCGACGACGGCACGGTGCGGGCGTTCCGCGAGGACGTGCTCATGCACCTGGGCAAGCCGCTGATCGACGTGCGCTCGCCCGAGGAATACTCCGGCGAGCTGATCCAGCCGCCGATCAATCCCGAGGACGCGGCATTGCGCGGCGGGCACATTCCGACCGCGGTCAACATTCCGTGGACCGAGGCCTGCAATAGCGACGGCCGCTTCCGTCCCCGCGCCGAACTGGACGACACCTATGGCGCGCTGGCGGCCGCGGACGATCTGGTCGTCTACAGCCGGGTCGGCGAGCGATCCAGCCACACCTGGTTCGTATTGACCTATCTGCTCGGCTTCGACACCGTGCGCAATTACGACGGCTCCTGGACCGAATGGGGCAACTCGGTGCGGATGCCGATTGCCAAGGGGTATGAACCCGGTGATGCACCGGCGGGCAGTGCGCGCAAGGCCCGCACCAGGTAGACCTGATCTGCGCCATCACACCCAACCGCCCAGTGTGATCCGCGACCTACTGTTCAGTAGGGCTATCCGAGTTCGGCGTCTGTTGGCAGACTGCCTACACTCGCCCGAGACGTAAGTTTGTCGACCACGGGGCGACCAAAAAGATTGCTAACAGGAGGCTCAGTGCCCAGCCATGCCAGCGCGCGGATATCGAAGGTACTCGTAGCTAACCGAGGCGAGATCGCCGTTCGCGTGATCCGGGCGGCCAAGGATGCCGGGATCGGCAGTGTCGCGGTGTACGCGGAGCCCGACGCCGATGCCCCATTCGTGAAACTCGCCGACGAGGCCTTCGCCCTCGGCGGGCAGACCTCGGCCGAGTCGTACCTCGTCTTCGACAAGATCCTCGACGCCGCGGCCAAGTCCGGCGCCGACGCCATCCACCCCGGCTACGGATTCCTCTCCGAGAACGCCGACTTCGCCCAGGCCGTCATCGACGCCGGGCTGATCTGGATCGGCCCCTCCCCGCAGTCCATCCGCGACCTCGGTGACAAGGTCACCGCGCGCCACATCGCCGAGCGCGCCAAGGCGCCGATGGCGGCCGGCACCAAGGATCCGGTCAAGAACGCGGCCGAGGTGGTCGAATTCGCCAAGGAGTACGGCGTGCCCGTCGCGATCAAGGCCGCCTTCGGCGGTGGCGGCCGCGGTATGAAGGTCGCGCACTCCATCGAGGAGATCCCGGAGCTGTTCGACTCCGCCGTCCGCGAGGCCACCGCGGCGTTCGGTCGCGGCGAATGCTTCGTCGAGCAGTACCTGGACAAGGCCCGCCACGTCGAGGCGCAGGTCATCGCCGATAAGCACGGCAACGTGGTGGTCGCAGGTACCCGTGACTGCTCGCTGCAGCGCCGGTTCCAGAAGCTGGTCGAGGAGGCCCCCGCGCCGTTCCTCACCGACGATCAGCGCGCGCGCATCCACGCTTCGGCCAAGGCCATCTGCAAGGAGGCCGGCTACTACGGCGCCGGCACCGTGGAGTACCTGGTGCAGGGCGACACCGTGTCGTTCCTCGAGGTGAACACCCGCCTGCAGGTCGAGCATCCGGTCACCGAGGAAACCGCGGGCATCGACCTGGTGCGTCAGCAGTTCCGCATCGCCGAGGGCCACGAGCTGGCGATCACCGAGGATCCGGCGCCGCGCGGTCACTCGTTCGAATTCCGGATCAACGGTGAGGACGCCGGTCGCGGCTTCCTGCCCGCGCCGGGTCCGGTTTCGGTGTACCAGGAGCCCAGTGGCCCCGGTGTGCGCGTCGATTCCGGTGTGGTGCAGGGCAGCGTGATCGGCGGTCAGTTCGACTCGATGCTGGCCAAGCTGATCGTCACCGGCGAGAACCGTGAGCAGGCACTGCAGCGGGCCCGGCGCGCACTCGCCGAGTTCCACGTCGAGGGCCTGGCCACGGTCATCCCGTTCCACCGCGCGATCGTCGAGGATCCGGCATTCATCGGTGACGGCGAGAAGTTCGACGTCTACACCAAGTGGATCGAAACCGAGTGGAGCAACAACATCGAGCCGTACACCGCGGCCGGTGTCACCGCGGACGAGGACGAGGATCTGCCGCGGCAGAAGGTCGTCGTCGAGGTCGGTGGGCGTCGGGTCGAGGTGTCGCTGCCGGGCAGCTTCACCGTCGGCGCGGGCGCCTCGGGTGCGGGCAGCAATGGCGCCGGAGTGATCCGCAAGAAGCCCAAGCCGCGCAAGCGTGGCGGCGCCGGCGGCGGTGCGGCCTCCGGTGACGCGGTCACCGCGCCGATGCAGGGCACCGTGGTGAAGGTCGCGGTCGAAGAGGGCCAGTCCGTCGAGGCGGGCGATCTGATCGTGGTGCTCGAGGCGATGAAGATGGAGAACCCGGTCAACGCGCACAAGGCGGGCGTGGTCACCGGACTGTCCGTCGAGGCGGGCGCGGCCATCACCCAGGGCACCGTGCTGGCAGAGATCAAGTAAGTAAACAGCTGGCGAAGACCGCTTCGGAGCGGGCGCTGGACACCGACGTCCGCGCCCGCTCTGTCGTATCGTGGTCCGGTGACCAGCTCTGCCGTCGTGCCCACCGTCGCGGAGGTCATCCGCGGCCGACGTGAATCAGCTAGCCGTGCCGACGGATATCGCCTCGCCCTGGTCATCGAGGGCGGTGGCAGCCGGGGCGTCTACTCCAGCGGGATGGTGCAGGCGCTCGAAGAACTCGGACTGTCCTCGATCTTCGATGCCGTGTACGGCACGTCGGCTGGTGCGATCAACGGTGCGTGGTTCTTGTGCGGGCGGGCGCTGTCCGGCATGCGCTCCTGGACCGATCCGGTGATCATGCGGCGCGCGGTCGATCCGACTCGGCTGCTGCGCGGACGGCCTGCCTTCGATCTGAACTACCTGGTGCACCAGGTGTACGACGGCATCGAGCCGATGGACTTTCCGGCGATTCTGGCCAACACCACCACCTTTCACCCCATCGGCACCGATATTCGCACCGGGCACGCCATCGACCTGCGCCGCCACATCGTCGACAAACGCACCCTGATGACCGCGCTGCGGGCCTCCGCCGGACTGCCGATTCTCGCTGGTCCCCCGGTGCCGCTCGGCGATGCCGAGTACCTCGACGGCGGGCTCGCCGAAACCGTCCCGATCCGCACCGCGGTCCGCGACGGTGCGACACATGCTCTGGTGCTGCGCACCCGGCGCACCGACGAACAACGCCCACCCGCCTCCCGCCTGCACCAGGTCGTCGGCGGCGGCTACCTGCGCGTGCGAGCCCCCGGCGCCTATCGCGCCTGGCTGCAACGGCCACACCAGCAGTCCATCGAGGACCGCTTCCTCGCAGACCTCGGCAACGCCGTACTCCAGATCCACCCACCCCTCGGCTCCCCGAACATCGAAAGCGCCGCCCGCGACACCGCTCTACTCGCCGAGGCACTGACCATCGGCCGCCGAGCCGTGCACGCGTCCTTGGCCGCACTCGTCGACTCTGCCGAGAGCGCGAGCTGATCCCCGCCCTCCCGCATCCGCGCGCCGCCCGCTGCTCCCCGACCTAGTGCCGCGTCCGAATAGCTTCGTACCGAGCCTTCGCGCCGGGGAGTTCCGGCGAGCGGAGTCGAATGCTGGTCGGCCAGGCCGCATCCGACCGCCCTATGACTACGCTCGGCGAGCAGTTGGAGTGGGAGGGCCGCAATCTATGCGGGCTGGCCGAGCGTTGACACCGGCGACCTTGTGCTGCGCGCGTGGGTGACGATCAGCCTGTGGATTTCGCGATCGGCCTGGCCGAAGTGGCGCTGATCGGATTGGGGCGCAGGTTAATTCAGGTGGACGGTGACGCCGTTGGAGAGCATGAAGTCGTGTAGTTCGAGCTGGGTCGGGGTGGCGTCTTGCGGGACGTCGAAGACCAGTTGGGTGGTGGCGGACTGGCCGGGCTGGAGTTCGAACGAGTAGCCGTAGCGGCGCTGAGTGGTCTGCCACATGGTGGCGATCGCGTTGTGGTCGACCTCGCGGCCCTGGGTGTCGACGAGGCGCTGGCCCACCGGCAGGAACCACTTCGGCTCGTCGGAGATATTGCGCACGGCGACCGTGACCACGGAGTATGTGCCGCTCGCATTCTGCAGCCCGATCCGCGAGAGGCCGGAATCCACTGCGGTGACCACGAATTCGAACTTTCCGTCCCGCACGGGAGTATTCAGGCCGGAGAACGCCGGCGCGGGCGGTTCGGCAGATTGCGCGGGGTCACGATCGCGCGCCGCGACCGACGGATCGCCCGCGCGCGCTCCGCCGCCACTTCCGGTATTGCCGAAGGCGACCAGCGCCGCACACCCCGCCGCCAGCATGAACGGGGTCAGGAACATGACGACGAGCGCACCGACCATCCTGGACAGGAAGGACTTACGCCGCGGACGACGCCGTGGAACCCTGCGCTCGGGTGGCGCGACCCAAGGACGGCGCTGCGAGACCGTCCAGCGTGGAGCCAGCGGGACGCGCCCAGCCCGCTTCGGTTGCGGCACAGCTCGTCCGGCTGGGGACGGCGGGCGGACGAGGGATCTCGGCGGGACGGCAGCACGATTCGGCGGCCATGGCGAATTCTGTTGTGGTGCAGCATCTCCCAATGCGGCCGAGGGCGGCGCCAACCGGGTCGCCACCAGCGTCGGTGTCGGGCCCGGTTCCGGCAATACCTTGGTCGGCGTAAGCGGCCTCGGCGACGACTCGACCAGCGGCACTGGAGGTTCCACCGATGGCATCGGCGCACGCGTCTCGACCCTGGTCGGACTCGGCTGATGATCCGATACCGGTCGCTGTGGTAGCGCCGTCTGCGGCGGCGTCTGCGCGTGCAGCTGCGGCATCGGCGGCTGCGGCTGCGCCGCATTCGGCTCCGCCAGTGCGGATAGCTCAGCCGACACGGTCAACGGCTGACCCGATGCCCCCTGCTGCCCCGCTGAGACGGCCAACGGCTGACCCGACGCAGCCACTTGCTCAGCCGACGGTTTTGCCGACGCCGACGTTGACGATTGCGGTGCGGAATCGTGCGGCAGTCGCGACAGGGCGGTCGCCGCATATGCTGCGGCGGCGAATTCGCGCGCCGTGGGATAGCGCTGGGCTTGGTTCTTGGCCATGCCGCGGGCGATGACCGCGTCCAATTCCGCGGGCACCGTTGGGTTGACGGTGGACACGTGGGGTGGGGCGGTCATGAGGTGGCCGTGCATCTGGCGGGCCGGGTCGGTGTCGCCGTAGGGGCGGCGGCCGGTTAGGCATTCGTAGAGGACGCAGGCCAGGGAGTAGACGTCGGAGCGGGCGTCGACGGTGCCGTTGAAGCGTTCCGGTGCCATATAGGCCCAGCTGCCGATGGCCATTCCGGTGGCGGTGACGGATGTTTGGCCCAGGCCCTGGGCAATGCCGAAGTCGATGAGGTACGCGTGCCCGTCGGTGCCGACCAGGATGTTCGACGGTTTGACGTCACGGTGGATCAGCCCGGCCCGATGCGCGGCATCCAGACCCGAGGCCACCTGCGTCACGAAGTCCACGGCCGCGACAGGTGTCAATGTGCCGACCTTGTTCAGCATTTCGGCCAGGTCGATGCCGTCGACGTACTCCATATCGATGAACAGCCGGCCGTCGAGCTCCCCGAACCCGTGAATTCGCACGATATGCGGATGCCGCAGACTCGACCCGAGCCGCGCCTCCCGCTCGAACCGCTGCCGATACTCGGAATCCGCGGCCACCTGCTCCGCCAGCACCTTCAGCGCGACCGTGCGCCCGGTGCCGGTGTCGAGCGCCAGCCACACCGCCCCCATGCCGCCACGCCCGAGCAAACGCTCGAGCCGGTACTTCCCGAACTGCTCCCCCATCACTGACCTCCCGGTGGCCGCGCCATTGCGGAGTGGGGCGGCAACCCGATCGAAACCGCATCGCCCGAACCTATCCCGACCCTAGCCCCGCCCCCCGCCCGCGAACAGTGTGACGTCCCCTACGTACTCCTACTCATGGCCCACCCTCGACCCGATGCTTGTCGTCGGCCGAATCGCCGATGCTCGACGTGCCGAGCTTCCAGGGACCGCCGACCAGCGCCCGGCTGCTGGCGGATCGACGCCTACTTGGCCGGCTTGGGGCGGTGGCCGGGCTTGCCGTTGCTCGGCTTGTCGGTGCCCAAATCGCTGGTGCCCGGGGTGCCGGGGGCAGCCGGTCCGGAGGCTGATTGCTCGCCATTGGGCCTCGGGCCGGCACCGGAAGGCGGCGCGGGCATCCAGTTCGCCTTGTGGCCGCCCACGGACCGACATGTGAGTGGTGTGCCGTCGCTGGCGGCGGCATTGCCGTCGACATCGGGATTGCAGGGCTGTCCGGCAACCGGGGTGGATGCGTTCGGGACCGCCGCATGCGCCGACTCGGCCGGGAGCGATTCCAGTGCCGGACCGGGAAGCGTCGGCGTCGGGCGGGCCGACGACGGTGCGGCAGAAGTTGTTTCGGCTCCGCCGGGCCGCCCCAACCAGAGCCCCAGCCCGATCAAGGCGACAAGCACCGCGATGGCAGCGGCCGCATGGCCCGGCCCAAGCCCCCACCCCACCTCGCCACCACCGCACGGTTCGGCGACCCGCATCGGCTCGCCCACAAACCCGCCCACCAGTCTCGTCGCACCCACACCCCGCGACTCGACCACGGCCGCACCCCCCGACTCCACAGCAGTCACGCCAGGCGAGCCGACCACAGCCCACGACTCGGCCGCACCCGCACCCCGCGACTCGGCCGCAGCCACACTCCGCGACTCGGCCACCCCAGCCCATTGCGAATCCACCACACCCTGCCACCCCTCGGGTAGCGCACGAGTATTCGGCACGGTTACCGCCGCGATCTCGACCGTCGACGCCTCACGCCCGGTCACCGCGGCGTAAGCGGCGGATGCGAATTCGCCTGCGCTGGGCCAGCGTTCGGTCGGGGCCTTGGCCATGGCTCGGGCGATGACGTCATCGAGAGCAACGGGCACAGCGGGATTCAGAGTGGCGGCGCGGGGTGGCGCGGACATCAGGTGGGCGTGGAACTGTTGCGGAGTATCGATGTTGCCGAAAGGTCTTTCGCCGGTTAGGCATTCGTAGAGAACGCAGGCCAGTGAGTACTGGTCGGCACGGGCGTCGGTGCTGCCGCTGAAGCGCTCCGGCGCCATATATGCCAGGGTGCCGACCACATTGCCGTGGGCGGTGATCGCGGGCTGGTCGATCCGGAGCGCGATGCCGAAATCGATCAGCCGGACGAAGCCGCCGGGGCTCACCATGATGTTGGACGGTTTGACGTCGCGGTGCACCAAGCCCGCGCGGTGAGCGGCATCCAGGGCCGCCGCCGTCTGCCCGATGATCGCGACGGCCTTCGCCGGACTCATCGGCCCGTCACGTCGCAGCAGAGCCGCGACGTCGGTGCCCTCGATGAACTCCATTTCGATATATAGGCGGCCGTCGAGCTCGCCGAAGGTGTGGATCGGCACCATATGCGGCCCGGGCGCGTGGGCCGCGAGGCGGGCCTCTCTGGTGAACCGCAGCCGATAGGTCGGATCCGCGGCGTGCGTGGCGGCCAGTACCTTCAGCGCGACATCACGGTCGGCGACGGTATCGCGAGCGAGCCAGACCTGCCCGGTGCCGCCGCTGCCGAGTAATCGGTCGAGGCGGTAGTGACCGAACCGCGTCTCGCCCATATCGAAACCTCCCGCTTACCTTGCACTCATCATTGAGCTACCCCAAATCCACTCCGGCACCACACAATCCGGGAAACTGATGCCGCGGCCGAGGCGATCATGTCGTAATCGCACGGTTCAGCGTTGCGAAATTCGCCGACCGCGCCGCTAGCCTTGCTGATATGAGTGACCTGCCCGAGATCCGCATCGGCACCGCGGAGCGTGAGCACGCGATGCAGCGACTCTCCGATCATTTCGCCGCCGGGCGGCTCAGCGTGGCGGAGTTCGACGAGCGCAGCGCCGTGGTCGCGGCCGCGCTGACCCACGGCGACCTGGACAAAGTCTTCGTCGACCTGCCCGAACCCACCCTCGCCGCCGCGGTCCAGGCCAAACCCAACTCCGGTTTCCTCGACGAATGGCCGGAGCGAGTGATGGCGGTGATCCCGATCCTCGCCGTCATCCTGTTCTTCGTCACCGGCAGTTGGCTCTGGTTCCTGGCCATCCCGCTGTCGGGCGCGCTGTTGTTCGGCGATCGGCGCGCGCATCGGCACCGTGGCCGCCGCCATCGTGGCCGCAGGGAGATGGAGGACTGATGGAACCCGTCGAAATCAACGCGGGCACCTGGTACCTGCGCGCCCTGCGCGCCGACGACCGCATCGATGACCGTCCCGCCCTCGCCGACGGCGGCATCACCGATCCCGACTACGTCACCCTCCGCACCGAACAGTGGGATAGCGAAACCCACTTCTCCTGGGCCGTCTGCGAACCCACCACGGCCGAACTGGTCGCCGAAATCGTCGTGACGCCCGGTGCCGATGACACCGCCGAACTCACCGGCTGGGCCCGCCCCGGCTACGAATCCGCCCTCGAAACCGGCACCACCGCCGTCCGCCGCTTCGTCGAAGGCGGCCTCGGCTTACACCTGCACTGAGGGTTGCCACACAAATCCGCCTCGAGCGTGCACTTTTCACGAATGCGACAGCCATCGCTACCCAAAAGTGCACGCTCAGGCCCGAATTCACAGCCAGCTAGTGCCGCGTCCAGATAGCTTGCGGCAGCTCACCGAGCGAAGTGATATGGCGGTTGAATGTCGCGTGTGCGACCACTATTCGACTACGCTCGACGGAACTTTTCGCCCCCAAGGCGGCACTAGCGCATGACGCCGGTATGGCCAGTGGAGTAGCGTCCAGGTTGGGGCCAGATCGTGAGCCCGTGCGCGCCACGTCCAACAGGTATGCGCGCCAAGAGATTCCAGTTCACGATATCGATCGCGTAGACCTCACCGTGGTGGCGTCCGGAAACCCAGAAAACCCGCCCGTCCGCGGACAGATTGCCCATATCCGGACTGCCGCCGCCCGGGATCGACCACTTGTGCACCAACTTGTTCTCGGCGAAATCCCATACCGAGATGCTGCCCTCGTGCCGGTTGGTGATGAGCATCTGTTTGGAGTCGCGGGTGACATACAGCCCGTGCGCGCCCTTGCCGGTCGGCACGAAACCGGTGTTCTCCCAGGACGATGCGTCGATTGTGTAGATGCCGTCGGCGACCATATCGGCGATGAAGAAGGTGCGTCCGTCCGGCGAGAGCTTGACGTCCTGCGGTTTACCACCGCGGCCGTCCGGCAGGTCGATCATCTTGACCACCTTGCGCTCGGCGACATCGAAGACCAGCATCCGCCCGATGAATTCGCAACTGGCCAAGGCGAATCGGCCGTCGGCGGTGAAGTCCATATGGTCCACGCCCGCACAGTCGGGCACCGCGAGCTCATGCACCTTCTGCCAGGTGTGCGGATCGTAGAAGTCCAGTGATTTATCCGCCTCGGCGACGACGAGCGCGTATCGACCGTCCGGCGTGAAGTACATGTTGTAGGGATCGCGAACCGGGAATGGTTCCCCCGGTTTGCCGGTGCGCGGGTCGATCGGCAGCAGGCTGCCACTGCCGATCGGCAGATCATTGGTGACATACAGCGTCTGCATGTCATAGGACGGCACCACATGCTGAGGTTCGCGCCCACCCGCGGAGAAGTTGTCGATCACCCGAAAGGTGTCCGGATCGATCACCGAGACCGAATGCGATTCGCTATTCGGCACGTAGACCAGGGGCCGATGGTCGGCCACCGCCGGGCTCAGCTCCCGGTCCGCGGCATACACATCGGTCGGCGACAGCGGCGGCGGCATGCCGGGCAGCAGATTCTCCAGGTGCGGCGGCACGCTGGTGGCGACGACCGAGCTGGTAGGCGGGTTCGCGACGCCCGCAGATCCGGCCTCGCTCGCCGCGCACCCCGCGACCGTCACGAGGACGGTCAGCGAGGCGAGCAGCGGTCGAATGGCGGCGGTCCGGCCGTTCGGTGCGCAGCTTCGGTGATCGCGCTGTCGGTTCACGCGCTGCACCGTGCCAGGGGGTGGTGAAGACGAGATGACATGGATGCGAAGCCTAGGCGGTGCCGCCCGGATTCCGAAGCAATCCCCGCCCGGGAGCGGCGGATTGCCCGATTCATCCGGAAATGTGTACTCGGACAGCCAAATTTCCGATTGTGGCCAGCTGGCTATCCGACGTCGCAGAGCACCCGATCGAGCGCGTCGACCGCGGCGTCCAACTGGGCCTCGGTGACGGTTAGCGGCGGCCGGAACCGAATGCCACGCTCGCCCGTCCCGAGAATCAGCACATGCTCGCGTTCCAGCAGCGCGGTCAACACCTCGTCGCGCAGCTCGGCCGTGGCCAGCGTGATCGCGCACATCAATCCGCGCCCGCGCGGTTCGGTGACCCGAGGATGGTCCGCGGCAAGCTGTTCCAGGCGGCGCAGTAGATGCGCGCCGAGCGGCCGTGACCGTTCGATCAGCTGGTCACGCTCGAGCACCTCGAGGATGCGCCGGACGCGCACCATATCGGTGAGGTTGCCGCCCCAGGTGGAGTTGAGCCGGGATTTGACGGCGAAGACGTTCTCGGGCACCACGTCCACGCGCCCGCCCGCCATCACCCCGCAGATCTGGGTCTTCTTACCGAATGCGACCACATCCGGTTCGAGCCCGAATTGCTGGTAGGCCCAAGTGGTTCCGGTCATGCCGACACCGGTCTGCACCTCGTCGAGGATGAACAGCGAGTCGTGCTCGTGACAGAGCCGCTGCACGGCTTGCAGGAACTCCGGGCGCAGATGGCGGTCGCCACCCTCGCCCTGGATCGGTTCGGTGATGAAACACGCTATGTCGTATGGGTTTTCGGCGAAGGCGCGACGCGCCTGGTCGAGCGCGCTCGCCTCGGCGGCGGCGATGTCGACACCGTCGGCGAGGAACGGCGCGTCGATGCGCGGCCAATCGAACTTGGGGAAGCGGGCCGTCTTCACCGGATCGGTGTTGGTCAGCGACATGGTATAGCCGGTGCGGCCGTGGAACGCTCCGGTCAGATGCAACACCTTGGTGCCGAGTTCCGGTGCGCGCCCGTGGGATTCGTTATGCCTGCTCTTCCAGTCGAACGCGATCTTGAGTGCGTTCTCCACCGCTAGTGCGCCGCCGTCGATGAAGAACAGGTGCGGTAGCCGGGGGTCGCCCAGCACGCGCGCGAAGGTCTCGACGAAACGGGCCATCTCGACGGTGTAGATATCGGAGTTGCTCGGCTTATTGAGTGCGGCCACAGCCAGTTCGCTGCGGAACTCTTCGTCCTCGGCCAGAGCCGGATGGTTCATGCCAAGGGCATTCGAGGCGAAGAAGCCGAACATGTCGAGGTAGGAGCTGCCGTCACGTTCGTCGACGATCAGGCAGCCACGGGATTTCCGTAGGTCCAGCACCAGGTCGAATCCGTCGACGAGGATGTGCGCCGACAAGATCTCGTGTACCCGGGAGGCGGGGATGACCGGTGCAGTGTCACTCCCCGCGCGGGTGCGCTCCAGTTCCATGGTCACACCCGTAGGGTAACGTAAATCTTTACGAAAATTCTACGGAATAACGAAGTAATTACGGTCAGCGGCTACCTGTCGTAGAATGTCTGCAAGATGATGGTGCTTCGAGTTCGCACGTTGGCGGTCGCCCTGATCTCCTGTAGCAGTTGCTCGAGGTGCCGAGGAGAGGCCACCCGCACCAGCAACACGTAACTCTCGTCGCCGGCCACGGAGTGGCATGCCTCGATTCCCGGGATATGTTGCAGTACGGCAGGCGCGTCATCGGGTTGCGAGGGGTCGAGAGGAGTGATGGCGACGAATGCCGACAACAGCTGTCCCAGTGCCTCGGGATCGACATGCGCCGTGTAGCCACGAATCACCCCGCGTGCCTCTAATCTGCGGACCCGCGATTGCACAGCCGACACCGATAGGCTCGCCTTCTCGGCCAGATTCGACAGGGTGGCGCGACCATCGGCCATCAGTTCACGAATCAGCAGGCGATCGATGTCATCGAGTACGGGTCTTGCCGGTGTATCCGCCATCAGCGAAGGCTAACCCAGCGGAGGCTACTCGTGGCGAAAACTTTTGCTCGTTAACCCACCGTACCCATCCGACACCGTTCGGCGACCCAAAGCTACAGCGGAGCAACCGATGACATACATGCTCGACGACCACCTGACCGAGAACCTGGCCACCCGCGCGGCCGACCTGCTGCGCGCGCTCGGTGCGGCGCCGCCGGTAACGGGTGAGTTACCCGCGCGCACACCGATTACCGGTGGCACGCTGATGACCCTGCGCGCCGATTCCCTCGACGAGGTGGATGCCGCGATCGGGAGAGCGGCCCAGGCGTTCCGTGGTTGGCGCGGGGTGCCCGCGCCGGTGCGGGCCGCGGTAGTACGTCGGCTGGCCGAACTGCTCACCGCGTATAAGGCCGACTTGGGCGAACTGGTCACCCTGGAGGCGGGGAAGATCGGCGCCGAAGCGGTCGGCGAGGTGCAGGAGATGATCGATATCTGCGAGTTCGCGATCGGACTGTCGCGACAGCTCTACGGCAAGACCATGCCATCGGAACGGCCCGGGCATCGGCTGATGGAGACCTGGCATCCGCTCGGCGTGGTCGGGGTAATTTCGGCATTCAATTTCCCGGTCGCGGTGTGGGCGTGGAATACCGCGCTCGCGCTGGTCTGCGGTGACACGGTGGTGTGGAAGCCGTCGGAGACGACACCGCTGACCGCACTGGCCTGCCACACGCTGTTGCGCCGCGCGGCCGCCGATGTCGGCGCGGATCCCGAAGTGCACCAACTGATTCAGGGTGGTTCCGAGGTCGGGTCCCGGCTGGTCGACGACGAGCGGGTGGCGCTGGTGAGCGCGACCGGTTCGGTGCGGATGGGGCGCATCGTGGCACCGCGGGTGGCCGCCCGGTTCGGGCGGTGCCTGCTGGAGTTGGGCGGCAATAACGGTGCGATCGTCACGCCCACAGCGGATTTGGAGCTGGCGGCGCGCGGCATCGTATTCGCCGCGGCGGGTACGGCCGGGCAGCGCTGTACGACATTGCGTCGGCTGATCGTGCACGCAGATGTCGTCGGACCGCTGCTGGATCGAGTGGCCGGTGCGTATCGACAACTGCGCGTTGGCAATCCGCTCGATGACGGTGTGCTCGTCGGCCCATTGATCAACGGCAGCTCCTACGAAGGGATGCGTAGGGCGATCGATCGCGCCCTTGCCGATGGCGGTGAATTGGTCTGCGGCGGTGAGCGAGTCGACGGCTTCGGCGATGACGCCTACTACGTGCGTCCCGCGATCATGCGCATGCCCGCCCAGACCGCCGTAGTCCGCGAGGAAACCTTCGCACCGATCCTGTACGTGCTGACCTACCGTGACTTCGACGCCGCCATCGACCTGCACAACGGTGTGCCACAAGGCCTTTCCTCGGCCGTCTTCACCGCCGACCAGCGCGAGGCCGAACGCTTCCTCGCCGCCGACGGCTCCGACTGCGGCATCGCCAACGTCAATATCGGCACCTCGGGTGCGGAAATCGGCGGTGCGTTCGGCGGCGAGAAGCAGACCGGTGGCGGA
This sequence comes from Nocardia nepalensis, assembly GCF_048910785.1. NCBI lineage: Bacteria > Bacillati > Actinomycetota > Actinomycetes > Mycobacteriales > Nocardiaceae > Nocardia > Nocardia nepalensis. The sequence goes on from NZ_JBKBET010000040.1 coordinate 142,815, forward strand.
CGGGAGTCCGGCTCGGATTCGTGGAAGGCGTATATGCGGCGGGCCACCAACACGATCAACTACTCCGACCAGCTGCCGCTCGCCCAGGGGATTCAATTCGGCTGAGCCACTACCTGTCCCGCGATCCGTGGACTTCGTTCGGTAGCGGAAAAATCGTTCGCGCTACCCGCCGGCCTCGGCGTACCGTTGATCGCACGACGCAGGGTGGAGCAGCTAGGTAGCTCGCTGGGCTCATAATCCAGAGGTCGCAGGTTCGAATCCTGTCCCTGCCACTGACGGTCCGGGCCGGTCGGTTTCCAAACCGACTGGTCCGGGCCATTTTTCGTCGGTGGTGGTTTTGCGGCGAGTCGCCGCGAGTGTCGGTAACGGGTTGTCTGCTGGGCCGATGGAGCGTGTAGTCCAGGCACCCACACCCATTGACCGGCCTGGCAGTGTCTCAGTAGGGGAACATGAAAAACCGCTTCACCGCACTCGTCGGCACCGGCATCGCCCTCGCGGGCGCGCTGACACTCTTACTCGGCGGCTGTGCGTCGCCATCGAGCGGCCCCGGTCTCGTCGCCGCGTCGACGTCGACTACATCGAAAACCATCTCGGTACCGACTACGACGACGACAACCGCCGCACCCACACCGCTGAGCACCGCGACCTCGGCCTCACCACCGGCCGCCGCGCCCGCACCGATCGCCTCGATTCCACCCGCGACCACGGCATACCAACCGCCCGTGGCAGCCGCACCGCAGGCCCAGCCCATCTGCGGCGACGATTCCTATCTCAACTCGGACAACCAATGTGTCCACCGTCCGCAGTCGGCCCCCGCCGCACCACCCGGCGCCACCGCCCGCTGCACCGACGGCACCTACAGCTACAGCCAGCACCGCTCCGGCACCTGCTCCCACCACGGCGGCGTCGCCGCCTGGCTGTAGCCTTCGGCCACGAATGACGCGGCCGATCACCATTGGTCGGAATGTCTGCGGCTAGAGCTGCGGCGGTTCGATGCCGAGGTCGAGCAAGCCGTTTCGGTAGAGCTCGACATTGGCGAGCTTGATGTCCTCGTAGCCGCGAACCATATCGGGGAGGGCCGCGGCTCGGGCGGCGCGATCGTAGCCTGCCGGGTCGAGGTCGGCAGCCAAGGCGATCACCATTTCGGTGTAGTGAGCGAGCAGGGCCCGTTCCACTCGGCGGACATGGGCGTAGCCGAACGGGTCGAACTTGGTGCCGCGCAAACGCTTTCCTTTTGCCAGGACACGCAGTGCGAGGTGGCTGCGCGGGCCGAGGCCGATCTTCTTCTTGCGGCCCATGGCGCGCAGGATCGGGGGGTGTAGGCGGTAGGTGAGGTTGGCGCCGTCGGGGAGTTGGTCGCCGACCTGGTCGAGGAAGGCGGGATCCGTCAGGCGGCGGGCGACTTCGTATTCGTCCTTGTAGGCGGTGAATTTGTAGAGGCCGCGGGCCACTTGCTCGCTGAACTCGGTGCGATCGGTGACCCGCCGCTCGGCATCCCAAATGCTCTGCACAGTGCGCACATAATCGCGGGCAATCCGCACGCCTTGGAAGCCGATCAGCTCGACGGCGCGCAATTCGAGCAGCCGCCTGGTCTCACCCGACGCCGTGACACCGTCGAAAAGATCTGCCGGAATGGCGATCTCGGCGCGTTCGCGCATCTTGCCTCGGGTGGCGGCGGCGAATTCATCCGGGCGTGCGATCGCCGCTCGACCCCAACGGAACGCCGCGATATTGGCCTGCACCGCGACACCGTTGATCTCGATGGCCTCCTCGATCGCCGACGCGGGCAGGCGCAGGCCACCGATCTGGTAGGCGGCGCCGACGAGCAGGAAGTTGGCGGCGGCGGTATTGCCGAAAAGCACCTCGGCTGCGGCCAGTGCATCAAACGATCGCACCGAACGCGATACCTGCTCGAGCCGGGAAAGCAACTCGCCCTCTTCGGGATACGCGACGGACTTGTCGTAGACCATATCGCCGGTCGGGGTCCGACTGGTCGACGCGACCGATAGCGTCGTCTGCTTCGAGCCGTAGGCCAGGTTCTTGTTATCGGTGGCCGCGAGCAGGTCGAAGGCGACGATGCAGTCGGCCGAACCGGGAGTCAGACGGTTCGCCGGTTCCAACTCGCCGCTCGCGAAGCGCAGGTGCGACACGACCGGTCCGGCCTTCTGGCTCAGGCCGATCTGGTCCAGGCTCGCCACTTCGTATCCGGCGCGCAATGCCGCGGTCGCCAGCACCTGATTCACCGTCACGATCCCGGTCCCGCCGATGCCAGCGAGGAAGACGTTCTGCGTCGTCGCGGGGGCGGCATTCGGGAGGTCGGGCAGTGCCGGCGGCTCGGCGCGTCGAATTGCCTTGCGCTTCTCGGCTTTCGCCGGATCGGGCAGTTCGACGGTGACGAAGGACGGGCAGTCGCCGTCCATGCAGCTGTAGTCGGTATTGCACGAGGTCTGATCGATCCGGGTCTTGCGGCCGAATTCGGTGTCGACCGGCTGCACCGAGAGGCAGTTGCTCTTGACACCGCAGTCGCCGCAGCCCTCGCAGACCGCCTCGTTGATGACCACCCGGGTCCGCCGCACCGGCAGCGTGCCCCGCTTGCGCTGACGGCGCGCGTCGGCGGCGCAGTGCTGCTCGTAGATGAGCACGGTCACGCCGGGAATCTCACGCAGCGTGCGCTGCGCCTCGTCGAGCCGATCCCGGTGCCAGAGCATGGTTCCGGCGGCGAGGTCGCGCTTGCGGTACTTCTTGGGTTCGTCGGCGCAGATGATGATCTGCCGCACGCCCTCGGTGCTGAGCTTGTGGGTCAGCATCGGCACCGCGAGTGCGCCCTCGGCGTCCTGTGCTCCGGTCATCGCGACGACATCGTTGTAGAGCAGCTTGTAGGTGATGTTCACACCCGCGGCGATGCAGGCCTGCACCGCGAGCTGACCGGAGTGGAAAAACGTTCCGTCGCCGATGTTCTGGAACAGATGCCCCACCGTGGTGAACGGGGCCTGCCCGATCCACTGCGCACCCTCGCCACCCATTTGGGTCAGCCCGGTGACCTTGCTGTCGTCGCGGCCCGACATCGTCACCATGGTGTGACAGCCGATGCCGCCACCCGCCAGCGACCCGTCCGGTACGGCGGTGGACCGGTTGTGCGGGCAGCCGCTGCAGAAGTAGGCGGCGCGCTTGGCGGGCAGAACCGCGAGCGACAGCGGTTGCGGCAAGGGACGTTTCATCTCCAGGTAGTCCTGCAGCGCGCGGCGCAGCGGTGCCACGATGCGGCCGGAGGTGAGCTCGCCGTCCTGGGCGAACAGCGGCCGGTTCGCGGCATCGCGCTTACCGACGATGTGTGGGGCATCGGCCGTGCCGTAGAGGATTTCGCGGATCTGAGTTTCGATGAACGCGGTCTTGTCCTCGACGACCACGATGCGCTCCAGCCCTGCCGCGAACTGCCGGACCCGTTCGGGTGCAATGGGATACGGCATCCCGATGCGCAGCAATCGGACTCCGGCGCGCATCAGCGCGTCATCGTCGACTCCCAGGTCGATCAGCGCTTGGCGCACGGCGTCGAATGTGGTTCCGGTGGCGGCGATTCCGATCGTGGCCCGCGGCGGATCGACCTCGATGACGTCCAGTTCGTTGAGCGTGCTGTAGGCCTTGACCAGCTCCCAGCGTGGTCCGTACAGATCCGCCTCGGCGATCACGCTGTCCGTCGGTGCGGCCATCGGGCGCTGCAGGTAGGTGAACGGCCGGCCCTCCCACTCGATTTCGGGCACCGTGATGTCGATATCGCCCACTCGGCCGTCGACCGTCCATGCGCCATCGGCCACATCGGCGACGATCTTCAGTGCCACAAGGCATCCCGACACCCGCGACAGTGCGACACCGTGCAGACCCATCGTGATGATCTCGCGCGCATTGCGCGGAAACAGCACCGGGATACCCATCGCGGCCAGCGAACGCTCACTCACCGCTGGCACGGTCGAGGATTTCGAGGCCGGATCGTCGCCGACCAGCAACAGCACGCCGCCACGGGCATTCGCGCCGTACATATTGGCGTGCCGCAGCGCGTCCGTCGCGCGATCGAGCCCGGGCCCCTTGCCGTACCAGACCCCGACGACGCCGTCATGCGTCGCGTTGCCCGCGGGCAGATCGGCCTGACTGCCCCACACCGAGGTCGCGGCGAGTTCCTCGTTCAACCCCGGCACAAAGGAAATATCGTGCTCGGCAAGCACATTCGGCATCCCGTTCAGCATCTTGTCGACGCCGCCGAGCGGACTGCCCTGATATCCGGAGACGAAGGTGCCGACCCGCCGCCCGGCGCGCAGATCACGAACGTGCTGCTCGACCAGTTGTCGGGCGATCGCCTGGACGCCGGTGAGCACAACGGTGCCCGAGCCGACGCGGTAGCGGTCGGCAAGGTCATATGGGGCTGGGATCAGTTCGCGGTCCGCGAGCTCGGTCATCTCGTCCACCCGTCCGCTAGGCGCCGATCCGGCGCTTCGCTTCGTTGAGCATTTGTTGCCGCCATACTGTCGTTGAAGAGCTGAACGCACAACCGATGCGTATCAGATTGAGCATCTTGCTCAATTTTGACAACTCTCATTGGGCAAGAGATATGCAGGATGCGAAGTGAGATGTGACCCCGGACACGCGAGCGGAATGAGCCGTGTCACGCTCCGGGCTCGACCGTCCAGCGCCGACCGCGCACACGATCTTGTGTCGTCGGTCCTCACGACCCGCGATCTTCGTTGTGAGGTATCTCATTCCATCGGGATCACATCGCGAGATCGCCCATTGTTGCGCTAATTTCGCACCGGATGGTGCCGCGCTCGCGGCAACCGGGTGGCCGCGGAGCCGAAGGAGGTGCGAAGAGTCTGCCGCGATCGGCTCGCGTTCGGTTCGGCCGCCGGTTCCTTCTCCCCATCCGTGCAGTGAACGAAGCAGTTCACTGCGATCCCCCCTTGTAGTGCCGGTCCGTCCGACGACGGCCGAGGTGTGTCGGGGCCTTCGGTCGTGTCGTCGGTGGCGGCTGACCATCGAAGGAAAGACTTGTCCAGAGTTCCATTCAGGATCGCGATCCTGATGCTGAGTATCGTCTCGCTCGGGCTGTTGGGCCTGCCGGCGCAGGCCGATCCGCTCTACCCCACCCCCGACCCCGATCCGTTCTACAGTGCACCGGCCGATCTCGGAGCGCTGCAGCCCGGCGATGTCGTGCGCACGCGCAAGATCGACACCGGACTCTACGTCGGCACCGAGGGCTGGCAGGTGGCGTTCCGCTCCACCAACTCGCAGGGCAACCCGGTCATGGGCATGACCACCGTGCTGCTCCCGGTCGGTGTCAAGAACCCGCCGCTGGTCTCCTATCAGGCGCTGATCAATTCCCTTGGCACCCAGTGCAGTCCATCGCGGTCGTTGTTCAACGGCGAATTGCAGGACGCGGTCGGCGCGATGCTGCCCATCGGCCGGGGCTGGGCGATCTCACTGCCCGACTATCTCGGCCCCACCGCCGCCTATGGCGCGGCACGGTTGAGCGGCATGATGACCTTGGACAGCGTCAAGGCCGTGCAGAAGGTGGCCGACCTCGGTCTGGCCAACTCGCCGGTCGCGATCGCGGGTTACTCCGGCGGCGGCATGGCCACCGCTTGGGCGGCCGCGCTGCAACCGAGCTACGCCCCCGACCTGAAGCTCACCGCCGCGGTCGCCGGCGGTATTCCCGCGGACATGGAGGAGATGGCGCTCGCCCTCGGCTTCGATCCGCACCCGGGCTTCGGGTTGGCCTTCGCCGCCGCCATGGGCTTGGAGCGTGAATACCCGAACCGGCTGCCGATTTCGGATCAGCTCAACCAAAACGGTTTGTGGTTCCGGGAATTCACGCACGACGCCTGCCGTCGCTTCCTGCTGTTCCACGGAGCTTTCCGTAGTGCCGAGCAGATGGCAGCGTCGAAGAGTCTGATGGACAGTCCGGAGGCGCGAGCGGTGTTGCGGGAGAACAGCTTGCGGTACTTCCCCGGAGTTCCGACAGTCCCCACCTTCATCTGGCAGGGCCGCTTCGACACGCTGACCTTCTTCAATCCGGTGGCCGAGGTCGCCGACCGCTATTGCAAGGCGGGAGCACCGGTCGACTTCCATCCCTATGAAATCGCGGAGCACATGACCACCGCGGTAGCCGGTTTCCCCGACGCATGGAACTACGTGGAGGCACGCTTCCACGGCGACCCGATCCCGACCAGCTGCTGACAACAGACGCGGCCCCGGAGTGTTCTCCGGGGCCGTGTTTCATTCCTGCTATTCGGTGATCGAGCGGACCTGTTCTTCGTACTTCGCACGGGTCTCGCCGTCGGCGGGGTGCAGGGCGCGGTCGCCGTCGAAAAGTCTGCGTACCAGGCGGACCGCGCGTTCGGGGGCCGCGGCCAGGGCTATGTCGATGGGGCCCAGGTAGTTCGGGACGGCTACCTCGGCCTTGCGGGTGCGGCAGGTGTGCAGGATGGCGGCCGCGACCTCTTCGGGGTCGACGGTGGGCATGCCCTTGCCGAGGGTCAGGCCCGAGGACAGGCGGGTGCGTACCGCGGACGGCATGACGCAGCTGACGCTGATGCCCTGCGGCGCGAACTCCAAACGCGTTGCGGCGGACAGACCTACGGCGGCGAACTTGCTGGCGTTGTAGACGGCGAGACCCGGAACCGGGATCTTGCCAGCGAGCGAGGCGACATTGACGACGTGGCCGCGGCGGCGCTCGATCATGCCGGGCACCACGGCGCGCATGCCGTGAATGAGACCCCAGACGTTGATGTCGATGGTGGCGTGGCCGACCGCATCGGGTTCGTCGAGGAACGCGCCGGCGGGCATGACACCCGCATTGTTGACCAGAACGTCCACCGCACCGAAGTCGGCGACCACCTTGTCCCACTGATCGCGGGCACGCACATCGAGCTCGTATGCGCGAGCGCCGATCGCGGCCGCCGCCGATTCCGCCGCGGCGGTGTCCACATCGGCGATGGCGATCCGAGCGCCCTTGGCCGCGAACAGTTCCGCGGTCGACTGGCCGATGCCGCGTCCCGCGCCGGTGATCAACACCCGCGCGCCATTCAGATCGATATCCGGATAACCGTGACCGAGGATGTTCATACGAAGACTCCTTGTTCCAGCGCCGTACGGGTGCTGTCCAGACTGTGTTCGAAGGTCGCGAGACGGCGGCGGCCGTCCATGAAGTTGGGGCCCATCACCGCGAGATCCGCAGCGGTGGCACCGATCACGAGCACGCGCGTGCCCGCCGAACGCAGCACGGCGACCTCGGCCGCGAGCTGGGCGCTCATCCGATTGCGCAGCTGGCGTTCCAGGAAATGGCCCGGACCGGTCGCGGGAATTTTGTCGACGGAGGCCATCGGCGCGAGCACCAATACCTCGTCGAGTTGCTGTGCGGCAAGCAGATCCACCGATGCCGTCGATCCGGCGCCGCCGTCGACGAAGCGCCGCCCCGCGATCGGTACGGGCGGGAACCAGCCGGGCACCGCCCACGATGCGCGCAACGCCGCACCCAACGTCGCCGGTGGTGCGTCGGGCGCGCCGAACGGAACCCGTTCTCCCGTCGCGTAATCCATGCTCACCAGCCAGGTCGCGGGGTGAGATACCCAGTCGCGACCGGGATTCAGGCGCTCCGCCAGATGCTGCAGCCAGCTCGCATCGCCACCACCGACCGGCAAAAGGCCGCTGCCCGCGGTGAGCAATCGCTGTCCGGTCTTGGGCGCGTGCAAGCTCAAGGCCAACTCACCCAGCCGCGGCCGGGGCAGCGGCGGAAACCGTCCGGGCTCGGAGCGCATATGCGCCAGCAGAATCGGATTGGTCGAGGTACCGCGCTGCATCGCGACGAGCTCGTCCACCGCGATGCCGCTGCCGAGCATGGTGACCGTCTCCGCACCCGCGGAGGTGCCGATGAGCACATCCGCCTCGCGCGGATCCCAGTCCAGCACGTCGCGGGCGGCGGCCAGCGCGGCGACGATCCAGGCGAATCCGAGCGTGCCGCCGCAGCCGATGGCCAGGCCGCGCCGCTGCGACCCGTTTTTGTTACCCATGGTTCCAAACACTAGCAGAATTCAAATACCTTCGGTATCCGAAATCCATCGGTACGTAGAATCGTCGGTATGGCACGTCTGACCCGGTCCGAAAGTCAGGCCCGCACCAGGGCCGACCTGATCGCGACCGCACGCGACCTCTTCCTGGCCGAGGGCTATGCGAAGACCAGCTTGGAGCGCGTCGCCGAGGAGGCGGGCTATTCGAAGGGCGCGGTGTACTCGAACTTCCGCACCAAGAAGGAGCTGTGCCTGGAGGTGCTCGGGCTGATCCACGCGACGAAGTTCGGCGAGGTGACCGATCTGCTCGCGGCGGGCGAGACCCTGGACGATCAGCTGGCGCGGTTCCACGAGTGGGCCGAACGGACCATCGGCGATGTCGGCTGGACCCTGCTCGAATTCGAATTCGCCACGGTGGCGCGCGACGATCCGGAACTGCAGGCAGCCCTGGTCTCCAGCCTCGCCGTGATGCGCGGCGCGGTCGCGGCGCAGGTGCAGACGCTCTCGGACACCATCGGAATCCCGCTGCCGATACCCGCCGAGGATGCCGCGACCGCGATTCTCAGCCTGGGTATCGGCCTGGGTATGCAACGGGCCGTCGATCCTTCGATACCGGCCCGGCTGATCACCGACGCGGTACGGCTGCTCGTGACGGTGGGCGAGGGACCGCTGCGCGGGATGAGCGCGAATCTCACGCCGTGAAGTGCAGCGTCCATTCGCCGCGGTAGTGCAGCCGGGTGACGCTGCCCGGCGGAATGTCGATCCGCCAGAATGATTTCGGCGGCGCGTCCAGGGTTACCAGCAGTGCGGCGCGGATCACCGCCGGATGGGTGACCGCGATGGTGGACATGCCCTCGGAGGCGATTTCGGCCATCCAGTACCTGGTCCGCTCGACCACGTCGACCACGGATTCGCCGCCGTGACCACGGAATTGCGGGTCGGTCAGCCAGGCATACAGCTCGTCCTGCGGTACCGACATCAGCTCACCGCCGCGCCACGCGCCCGCGTCCAGATCGCGCAGCCGGGCGTCCTCCTCGCCCGGAAGTCCCATCAGCGCAGCGGTTTCCACGGTTCGGCGCTCGGGTCCGGTGAGTACGCGAGCCGCCGCCAGGCGTCCACCCGCCGCGATTGCCCGGCGACCGGCCTCGGTCAGCGATTCGTCGACTGGAAAACGTGCCTTTCGCATCGCCTCGGTCATGCCATGGCTGACCAGGTCGAGTCTGAGCACCTTTTGCACGGATGGAAGCGTACGGCGCGGCGATGGCGGCCGTACTTCGATTGCCACCCCTTCGCTCGGGCGTCCGCCTCGCCCGGGACCATTTGCCGGTCTCGGGCGTGTCACGAGCGCCCGCGGGGTTGTCGGTGCCCGGGTGCACACTGAATGCTATGGCTCAGTTCTCCACCGCGACCCAGGAGTGGTTCGACGGCGCCTTCCCCGCGCCCACGGCCGCTCAGCTGGGCGCCTGGAAGGCCATTGCCGCAGGTGAGCACACATTGGTCGTCGCGCCGACCGGTTCGGGTAAGACGCTGTCGGCATTTCTGTGGGCCATCGATCAGCTCGCTGCCAGGGCGAAGCCGGAAGGGAAGGCGGCGCGCGGCACGTCGGTGCTCTATGTGTCGCCGCTCAAGGCATTGGCGGTGGACGTCGAGCGGAATCTGCGGGCGCCGCTGGTCGGGGTCACCCAGACCGCCAAACGGCTCGGGCTGGATCCGCCCTCGATCACCGTCGGCGTGCGGTCCGGCGATACCAGTGCGGCGGATCGGCGATCGATGCAGCGCACGCCACCCGACATTCTGATCACCACACCCGAATCGCTGTTCCTGATGCTCACCTCGGCGGCCAAGGAGACGCTGCGCGATGTCGGCACGGTCATCGTGGACGAGGTGCACGCCATCGCGGGCGGCAAGCGCGGTGCGCATCTGGCACTCTCGCTGGCCCGGCTGGACCTGCTGACCGAGCGACCCGCCCAGCGGATCGGACTCTCGGCGACGGTGCGGCCGCCCGAGGAGGTGGGGCGATTCCTGGTGGGGAATGCGCCTATCACCATTGTTTCGCCACCCGCGCCCAAGACCTTCGATTTGTCCGTCCGGGTGCCGATCGCGGATATGACCGAGCCGGGCGATTCCGATCAGCCCGGGTCGATCTGGCCGCATGTGGACGAGGCGATCGTGGATCTGGTGCTGGAGCACCGGTCATCGATCGTCTTCGCGAATTCGCGCAGGCTCGCCGAACGGTTGACCGCGCGGCTCAACGAGGCCTATGCCGCGCGGCTCGGTGATGCGGTGGAGACCGAGCACAAACCGCCCGCCCAGTTGGGCGCGTCCACCGAAGTGATCCACGGCGCCGAACCGCTGCTGGCCCGCGCGCACCACGGTTCGGTGAGCAAGGAGCAGCGGGCGATCATCGAGGACGATCTGAAGAGCGGGCGGCTGCGCTGTGTGGTGGCCACCAGCAGTCTCGAGCTCGGGATCGATATGGGTGCGGTCGATTTGGTGGTGCAGGTGGAGGCGCCGCCGTCGGTGGCCAGCGGATTGCAGCGGGTCGGGCGGGCCGGACACCAGGTCGGCGAGATCTCGCGCGGGGTGCTGTTCCCGAAGCATCGCACCGATGTCATCCACTGCGCGGTCGCCTCGCGGCGAATGACGGCGGGGCAGATCGAGGCGCTGCAGATTCCGGCGCATCCCTTGGACATCCTGGCCCAACAGACCGTCGCCGCCTGCGCGCTCGAGTCGGTCGATGTCGACGCGTGGTTCGAAACCGTGCGCGGCACCGGCAGTTACGCCTCGCTGCCCCGATCGGCGTACGAGTCGGTGCTGGATCTGCTCGCCGGTCGCTATCCATCGGATGAGTTCGCCGAGCTGCGGCCCCGGCTGGTGTGGGACCGCGACGCGGGCACGCTCACCGGTCGGCCCGGGGCGCAGCGACTGGCGGTGACCTCCGGCGGCGCGATTCCGGACCGTGGTCTGTTCGCGGTGTACATGGTCGGCGGCAGTGACTCATTGGGTCGCTCCGCAGGCTCCGCTCCCGGCACCTCGCGGGTGGGTGAACTCGATGAGGAGATGGTGTACGAGTCGCGGGTGGGCGATGTCTTCGCCCTCGGCGCGACCAGTTGGCGCATCGAGGAGATCACCTTCGACCGGGTGCTGGTCACGCCCGCGTTCGGGCAGCCGGGACGGCTCCCCTTTTGGCATGGCGACGGACTCGGACGACCCGCCGAACTCGGTGCCGCCCTCGGCGAATTCATTCGCAAAGCCGGTGCGAACTCGCCGCCGCGAATGGCGTCCGATCCGGACTCGGATCTGAAGACTCCGGCCAACGCAAAGAAGAGAACGACTTCGGTGGACCCGGCGGTCGACCAGCTCGTGCGCGGCGCGGGCCTCGACGACAATGCCACCGCGAACCTGGTGGCCCTGCTCGACGAACAGCGCACTGCGACCGGACAACTGCCCACCGACAAGACCTTGATCGTCGAGCGGTTCCGCGACGAACTCGGCGACTGGCGGCTGGTGCTGCATTCGCCGTACGGGCTACCGGTGCACGCGCCGTGGGCGCTGGCGATCGGGGCTCGACTGCGGGAGCGGTTCGGGGTCGATGTGGCGCCCAACGCCTCCGACGACGGCATTGTGGTGCGGCTGCCCGATACCACCGACGATCCACCCGGTGCGGAGCTTTTCGTCTTCGAACCCGATGAGATCGACGAGATCGTCACCGAGCAGGTCGGCGGGTCGGCGCTGTTCGCATCGCGGTTCCGGGAGTGTGCGGCGCGGGCGCTGCTGCTGCCCCGGCGCGATCCCGGTAAGCGTGCGCCGCTGTGGCAGCAGCGACAGCGGTCGGCGCAGTTGCTGGACGTGGCGCGGAAGTTCCCGGACTTCCCGATCCTGTTGGAGACGGTGCGCGAATGTCTGCGTGACGTCTACGATCTGCCGTCGCTGCGGGATCTGCTCGGGCGGGTGGCCCGGCGCCAGGTGCGGCTGGTCGAGGTGGAGACCGCGACACCCTCGCCCTTCGCCAATTCCCTGCTGTTCGACTACATCGGGCAGTTCATGTACGACGGTGACAGCCCGCTTGCCGAACGCCGGGCGGCCGCGCTGTCACTCGATTCGAGTCTGCTCGCCGAACTGCTCGGACGGGTGGAACTGCGAGAACTGCTGGACGCCAGCGTTATCGAGCAGACCGAGCAGGAATTGCAGCGCCGCACACCCGAGCGGTTGGCGCGGGATGCGGAGGGATTGGCCGATCTGTTGCGGCTACTCGGACCGCTCACCGCCGAGGAGGCCGCGCAGCGGTGCGTAGGTGCAGCACAGAGCACTGCCGTTCCGCTCGACGATGACGAGCCCGGCGAAACCGAGGAAGCACCGCATGGTGACGCGACCGAGTGGTTCGCCGGCTTGGTGAAAGCCAAGCGCGCACTGGAGGTTACGTTCGCCGGACGAACCTGGTGGGTCGCCGTAGAGGACGCCGCACGCCTGCGCGATGCGCTCGGCGTACCGCTGCCCATCGGCACCCCGGCCGCATTCATCGAACCGGTCGCCGACCCGCTCGGCGATCTGATCGGGCGTTACGCCCGTACCCACGGACCGTTCACCACCGAGGCGGTGGCCGCCCGATTCGGCCTCGGCACCGCGGTCGCCGCGACCGCACTGCATCGGCTGGTAGTCGAAAAACGGGTGGTAGAAGGCGAATTCACACCGGCGGCCGGTGGTTCCGAATGGTGTGATGCCCAGGTGCTGCGCCGGTTGCGTCGCCGCTCGCTGGCCGCTGCCCGGCACGAGGTGGAACCGGTCGCCACCGCCGCCTTCGGCCGCTTCCTACCGTCCTGGCAGCACGTCGGCACCGGTGAACTGCGGGGCGTCGACGGGGTCGCGGCCGTGGTGGAACAGCTCGCGGGCGTCCCGATTCCCGCCTCCGCGTGGGAATCGCTGGTCCTGCCCGCGCGGGTTCGCGACTACTCCCCTGCCATGCTGGATGAACTGATGGCCACCGGCGAGGTCATCTGGTCCGGGCACGGTGCCATCACCGCGAAGGACGGCTGGATCGCGCTGCATTCGGCCGACCAGGCACCGTTCACCTTGACTCCCGCCGACGAGATCGAACTGTCCGAGGTGCACTTGCGCCTGCTGTCGGCATTGGGCGCATCGATCGCTCCCTGGACCCCCATTGATTCAGATGCACGGCTCGGCGTGCAGCCCGGCACGGCCGGATCGGGCACCGACCAGGTCGTGGCGCTGGATGATGCGGCACTGGATGTTTCGGCGACACCGGGTGCTTCAAGGGCCCGGGATATCGGCAACGGCACCGCCGACCAAGGCGGTTCGCCACTGCGACTTCCCCCGGTCCTGCACGGCGGCGGCGCATACTTCTTCCGGCAACTCGCCGACACCACCGGACTACTCGACGACACCAGGGTCGCCGCCGCACTCTGGGAACTCGTATGGGCAGGCGTGGTCTCCGGTGACACATTCGCACCCGTGCGGGCACTGCTCTCGGGTACGGCCCGCACCACCACCGCCCATCGCACGCCCCGCCGCGCACCGCGCGGACGGGCCTACCTCCCCCGGCCGAACCTGCCGACCAGATCCGGACCGCCCGCGGTGGCGGGCCGCTGGTCGCTTTTGCCGGAGCGGGTGGCCGACAACACCGTGCGCGCCCACGCGACCGCGGACACCCTGCTGGAGCGGTACGGCGTGCTGACTCGCGGCTCGGTGCAGAACGAGGGCGTACCGGGCGGATTCGCGCTCATGTACCGCGTGCTCACCGAATTCGAGGATCGCGGCCGGTGTCGCCGTGGCTATTTCATCGATTCGCTGGGCGGCGCACAGTTCTCCACCACCGATGTGGTGGACCGACTGCGCTCCTTCGACACCGATCGCGCACGCCCGGGAACCACCGGACAACGCCGAAACACCGCACTCGCCTTGGCCGCAAGCGATCCCGCCAACCCCTACGGCGCGGCACTCCCCTGGCCGAAGGGCCCATCCGAGGGCGCTGGTCACCGGCCCGGGCGCAAGGCGGGCGCGATAGTCGTGCTCATCGATGGCGAACTCGCGCTGTATCTGGAGCGCGGCGGCAAAACCCTGCTCACCTTCACCGAGGACCCGAACGCCCGCCAGGCCGCTGCCGCCGCCCTGGGCGATCTGGTGCGCGACCGCCGCGTCGACGCACTGGTGATCGATCGGGTCGACGGAGAAACCGTGCACGGCAACACCTTCGCCGGTTTCCTGACCGAGGCCGGATTCTCGGCGACTCCTCGTGGCCTCCGACTACGGAGCAAGCCGTGACCAGACGAGCGACCACTGCACGGCCCGAACGCCGCGGTGAAGCTAGGCCCGGCACGGCCACGAGCGGACTCGTGCGGAGCCGACAATGATCCGTTCGATCCCGACCGATCTATGGTCGAGCCATGCCTGAAGGCGATACCGTGTTCCGCACCGCGGCCCGACTGCGGCTCGCGCTGGACGGAAAGACGCTGACCCGCAGCGATTTCCGGGTACCGCGCTATGCCACGGTGGATCTGGTCGGGCAGCGGGTCGAGGGAGTCGCCAGTTACGGCAAACACCTGTTCGTCCGCACCGACCAGGTCAGCGTCCACACGCATCTGAAGATGGAGGGCGAATGGCGGACCTACTGCACCGGTGAGCGCTGGACCAGGCCGCCGGTCACCGCCCGCCTCGTGCTCGGCACCGACGACACCGAGGCGGTCGGCTTTTCGCTGGGCACCGTCGAGGTGCTGCGGCGCGCGGACGAGCACACCGCCACCGACCATCTCGGTCCCGACCTGCTCGGCGACAACTGGGATGTGACCGAGGCGGTACGGCGGCTGGAACGGTATCCCGCCCAACCGATCGGCCTTGCCCTGATCGACCAGCGCAACCTCGCCGGAATCGGCAATATCTACCGCAGCGAAATCTGTTTCCTGCGCCGCGTGCACCCCGCCACCCCGGTCGGCGAGGTCCCCGACCTACTCGCCTTGGTGCACGAGGCGCATCGCGTGCTCACCAAGGCCGCCACCGAACCACCATGGCGGCCGCTGGCCTACGGCCGAGCCCGCCGCCCATGCCAGCGCTGCGGCACCCGCATGGTCGTCCATCTGCTCGGCGAGACCGAATCCGGGCCCCAGCCCGGCAGGACCGCCCGGATAACGCAGTCCGACCGCATCACCCAGCGTGAACGCGGCATCTACTTCTGCCCGCGCTGCCAGCCCGAACCGGCCTGATCGCGGGCGAGCCGAATTGCCATTTGCCATTCAGTTGCTAACACTTGTCCACGTTTCCACGACTAGCACCCTGGAGTACGGACAAGCAGGTTAGGAGCTGGCAAGAGTGATGGCACTGGACACGGGCGCGCGCCGCCTGATCGCGATTGCCGGTCGGCTGTTCACCGCTCTGCTCGCGATCACCGCCATCGCGGTTTTCAGTTATCTGCTCCTGCACGCAGTTTCCCCCGTCGGCGACTCGAGCACGCCGAAACCAGCACCACCCGCCACATCGACGCTGCACCAGTTTCCCAATTCACTAGACCGGTCGTCATAGTTCACGTACCGTAAGGCATGTGGCACCTCGCACCGACTCGCGCCAACGCTTCATCGATGCCGCGGCCGACCTCTTCCACACCCAGGGCTATCACGCCACCGGCTTGAATCAACTCGTCAGCGCTGGCGGCGCACCCAAGGGCTCGCTGTATTTCCATTTCCCCGGCGGCAAGGAACAGCTGGCCGCCGAGGCCGTCACCCAGTCGGGCAATCAACTGCGCGACCAACTCGAGGCGATCCTGACCAACGGCGGCGATATCAATACCGTCTTCGACGCCCTCACCGCACTGCTCGTCGATTCCGACTTCGACCGCGGCTGCCCGATCGCGACCATCGCACTCGACGCGGGGCGCGAGAGCGAACCGATCAGGCAGGCGTGCGTGACCAGTTTCGAATCCTGGCGGGCATCGATCGAAAAGTTCCTGCGGGACAAGGGAATCGACCGAGCGCGCGCCGCCGAGTTGTCCACCGTTGCCCTCGCCACGATCGAGGGCGCCCTCTTGCTCGCCAAGACCCAACGCGATACCGCCCCACTGCGGGCGGTCGCCGCTCATCTGCGCACCACCTTCGAACGGGAGCTTTCCTGATGCGAGTGCACCACCTCAATTGCGGCACCATGCGCCCACTCGGCGGGCGACTGATCGACGGCACCGGCGGCATCTTCCGCCGCGCCGAAATGGTCTGCCACTGCCTGCTCATCGAACTCGACTCCGGCCTCGTCCTGGTGGAGACCGGCATCGGCGAGCAGGCGGTGCACCGGCCCGAGGAATGGCTCGGCCGCCGGTTCCTCCGGCTCACCAATCCGGTCCTCGACCTCGCCCAGACCGCGGCGCACCAGATCGAGGCGCTGGGCTATCGCCGCGAGGATGTCCGCGACATCGTGCTCACCCATCTCGATCTCGACCACGCGGGCGGCCTCGCCGACTTCCCGCACGCGCGGGTGCACGTGCACGCCGAAGAGTTGCGCGCCCTGCAGGGCGGACATACGACCGAAGAACGCCTGCGCTACAAGGAACCTCAGTTCCGGCACGGTCCGCGCTGGGAGTCGTACGCGGATACCGGCGAAAGCTGGTTCGGTTTCGACGCGGTGCGCGAATTGACCGGGCTGCCACCGGAAATCCTGCTCGTCCCGCTCGCCGGACATACCCGCGGTCATACCGGCGTCGCCGTCGATACCGGCGACGGCTGGCTGCTGTCCGCGGGCGACTCCTACTACCATCCCGGCGTCCTCGATCCGGTCCGTCCGCGTCAGCCGCTCGGGTCGGCGATATTCGAGAGGAGCGTGCAGACACTGCCGGCGACCCGCATCGAAAATCAGCAGCGCCTGCGCGAACTCGTGCGCGAGCACGGCAATGAGGTCACGGTGTTCTCCGCGCACAGCGGGATCGAATTCCACGCCCTGGAGAAAGTCGCCGCCTAGCGCGGATCCCCAAACCCTTGACGGCCCAAGCACTCCCGGTTAACTTACAAAATGCAAGTTAATCCAGGGAGTGCATCGTGAACGATCCGCGGCGGTATGTGGTCATCGGTGGCGGTCTGGCCGGGCTCGCGTCCGCGGTCTGGTTGGCCGAGGCGGGTAAGCATGTCACCCTGCTGGAACGCCGCGGTCGGCTCGGCGGCCGGACACATGCGATGAAAGTCGAGGCGGCCGACGATCTTCCCGATAACGGCCAACATGTGATCGCCAGCGGTTACGACCATCTGTTCCGCTACCTGACCAGCGTGGGCACCCGCCAGTACGTCACCTTTCCGCATGGTGGGACGCTGCGCTGGCCGGGCGGGCGCAGCGTGTACATGTCGACCAAGGGCTGGCGCGCCTGGCGCACCCTGTTCGGCGCACATCCCGACGCGAGCCTGCTCGATCGGCTGCGCGCGGCCCGGGCCACGGTGCGACTGGGCTGGCAGAGCCTGCACCAGCCCGACGATCTCGCCGACCTCACCACCGAACAGTGGTTCAACCGGGTCGGTATGCCAGCGCCCGCGCGAGAAGCGTTGTGGGACTGGCTCGCTCTCGGTCTCGCGGCCGAACCGGTGCAGCAGGAATCGGCCAAGATCCTCGCCGATCTGCTGGCCACCGGCATCCGGCTCGGCATCGAACACCGTCAGGCGATCACCATCGGCTATCCGACCACCGACCTCGATACGCTCTACATCACCGGGGCCCAAAGGGTTTTCGAGAAATTCGGCGTCGAGGTCCGGCATCGCGCGGTGGCTCGCTGCATCAATATCGACAATGGCGCTGTGACCGGGGTGGTGCTCGCCGACGGCTCGGTCGTCCCGGCCGATGCCGTCGTATGCGCGGTACCGAATTCGAATGTCGGCGGACTGCTCGACGAACTACCCGAACATCCCGAAATCTACGCCGCCGCAGATAAATTAGGCTTCACGCCGATCGTCAGCACCAACCTGTATCTCGACCGCCCGCTGGGCACCAAGGCCGAATTCGAGGCGCTGATCGGCGGTACCGGCGTCATCGACGAGGTCTTCGACCGGCAGTTGATGACCGGGCGCAGCACCGACAAGGCCTGGCTGTACTGCCTGACCACCAGCGGCGCGTACGAGCAGATACACAAGACCAACGAGCAGATCATCGACGAACAGATGTGCCTGCTACGCCGCTACTACCCCGCGGCCGAAAATGCGAAAGTCATTCAGGGGCATGTGGTTCGGATGCCCAAGGCGACCTTCTCCCAGGTGCTCGGCACGCACGGCCTGCGCCCGGACCAGCGCACCTCGGTGCCGACGCTGGTGCTGGCCGGTGACTGGACCGCGACCGATTGGTCGGCAACCATGGAAAGCGCGGTCCAAAGCGCCGCCAAGGCGGTAGATCTGCTGCTTGCGCTACCGTCGATGCCGTGACCACGGAGCGCTCGACGTCCGAGCACCCCAGCGCGAAGCCATGCAACACGCCCAAGCGCCGCATGTCCGCGGCCGACCGGCGGGCCCAGCTACTCGACGTGGCGCGCGATATCGTCGCCGCCGATGGATTCGGCGCGGTCAGCATCGATCGGGTCGCGCGCGAGGCGCAGGTCGCACGGGCGCTGGTGTATCAGCAGTTCACCGATCTGTCCGGGATGATGACCGCCCTGCTGGATCGGGAATCGGCGATCGCGCTGGCGGGCATCGGCAGTGTCGATTGGGCTGGCACCGTCGACGATGTGGATCAGGTGGGCCGCGGCATCCTCACCTATCTGCATGCCGCGCCGACCAGTTGGCGGATCATCCTCAGCCCACCCGAGGGCGGACCACCCGATCTGCGCGACCGGCTCGAACTCGGCCGGGCCTATGCGCGCGCGATCGGCGCACGGCACCTGTCGCGCTATGCCGGGGTCACCGTCGATCCGGACGGCGCGACCGAGCGCATCCTGCTCGCGGCGTTGGAGGAACTGGCCCGGCTGCACCTGGCCGATCCGCGGCAATATCCGGATGAGCTTGTGCTGCAGTACATTCGGTCGCTCGTGTCATGGGCCACCCGTGTCGAAGCCCCGAAAAAGACGCCCTGAACACCGGTTTCCCCTTCATCACGAAATTCTCACGGACGCATTGGTTTTCTTGTCCCAGCGCGGGAACGACCCGCGAGAACGAGAGGAAAGACCATGAAGATCCGCTCCGCAATCGCCGCCGGAATGTTCGCTCTCGGCGCCGTCGCCGCGGGCGCCGGTGTCGCCTCGGCCGCACCCACTCCGATGCACACCCCGTTCATCGGCAACTACGCGACCTACGAGGCCTGCGCCGCCGACGGGAACTCGCCCAAGACCGGTGGCACCCAGTGGGAGTGCCGCGAGGTCGCGGACGGCTGGGATCTGTACACCTACTGAGCACGGCAATCGGTTCGAGTGGCCGGAGGGGGTCGGCCACTCGAACTCCGGTCTGCGCGCGGGGTGTGAAATACCTTATTCTCTGACCTCGTGCGGGTGCTGGTGATCGAGGACGATGCAGGGCTTGGCAACGAAGTCGCCGCGGGACTGCGATCGGCCGGTT
Organism: Nocardia nepalensis; assembly: GCF_048910785.1. Classification (NCBI taxonomy): domain Bacteria; kingdom Bacillati; phylum Actinomycetota; class Actinomycetes; order Mycobacteriales; family Nocardiaceae; genus Nocardia; species Nocardia nepalensis. The sequence continues at coordinate 162,376 of NZ_JBKBET010000040.1, forward strand.
TCGCGGTGGACCTCGCACCCAATCTCGCGGATGCCGATTTCAAGATCTCCGTCAATGTCTACGACGTGCTCGTCGTCGATCGCGGCCTGCCCGACGGCGATGGCCTGCAGCTGGTCTCGGCGCATCGGGCCAGGGGCCAGCGGGTCCCGGTCCTGATGCTCACCGCCCGCGACGGACTCGCCGATCGCATCGCCGGATTCGAAAACGGCGCCGACGACTACCTCGTCAAACCCTTCGCACTGCCCGAACTCGCGGCCCGGGTCCGGGCGCTGTCGCGACGGCGCGAGCATCCGGCGCCGGCCCGGATCGTGCTCGGCGATATCGATATCGACCTGCCCCGTCGACGGGTGCAGCGCGCGGGCATCCTGCGCTCGCTGACCCCGAAGGAATTCGCCGTCCTCGAACTGCTCGCCACCCGGGCCGGCAGTGTCGTCTCGCGCTCGGAGCTCATCGAATGCTGCTGGGACGAAATGGCCGAACCCGCGTCGAATGTCGTCGACGCCGTGATCGCGCAACTGCGCCGCAAGCTGGGCGCACCGCCGGTGATCGAGACCGTGCGCGGCACCGGCTTCATGATCGGAAGTGACTCATTCGCACCCTGATTTCCACGGCGGACGCCCGCCCCGCCGTGGCCCGGCTGCGCCGCACCCGCTGGCTGCTGACCGCACTGATCACCACGATCACCGCGACCTGTCTGATCATTCTCGGCGTCGTCGCGGCGACCATCGACGCCCGCTCGCGCGCGGCTGCCATCGACGATTCCCTCGATCGGGTGGTGAGCGGGCTGTTCCGCGCGGTCAACCTGCCCGAGGGCGAGGAAACCATCGACGTGAGCCAGCTCGAGAACGACGCGCTCGCCAATGGCGAGGTGGCGGTGCTGGTGCTCAGCGCACCCGGCGATGGCAAGTGGCAGGAGAGCTTCGCGCATCTGCGCTCCTGGCTGCCCAAGGACGACGGTGTCGCCGGGTTGGCCGATGATGCCGACCTGGCCGGTGAAACCGTCTTCCGCGACGGATACGACGGAGCCGGGCGCCCGGTCCGGATCGCGGCGACACCGATCACCTGGGAGGACTCCAAGACCAAGGCGGTCGTCATCGCGGGCACCAATCCCGGTATGTTCGACCGTGATCGGGCCCTGCTGATCTGGGCGCTGGTCGTCGGCGGGCTCACGCTGGTCGCGGTAGCCGCGGTGGCCGGACATCTGCTCTCGGGCCGGAGCATGCGGCAGGCAATTGTGATGCTCGAAGAGCAGGAGCGTTTCCTCGGCGACGCCGCGCACGAATTGCGTACGCCGCTCACGACTCTCGGCTTGGTCACCGCGCCGCGCCGCCGCGATCCGCACGAGGTCGAGCGGGCGCTGGTCGATGCCAGGGCGCTGGGCGCCCGGATGGAGCGAATCGTCGCCGGGCTGTTGGCGCGCGCCCGGATGCAGGCGGGCGTCACCACGATGGAGAAGGTGCAGCTGCTGCTGGATCAGCTCACCGAATCGGTGGTCGAGGAATTCCCGAAGGCCAATATCGTGCTGCAGACCAGTCCCAGTGTGGTGGTCGGGGATCCGAATCTGCTGAGCCTGGCGGTGCGCAATCTCATCGAGAACGCGATCACCCACGGCGCGGTCAATCGCGGTGCGCCCGTTGAGGTGCATGTGGCCGACGGCCGGGTCAGCGTGCGCGATCACGGCGCGGGGTTGACGCCTCAGCTGTCGAGCAATCCGTTCGAGCGTGGGGTGACCGCGGGGCGCGGCAGCGGAATCGGCCTGGCGCTGGTGGCGTGGATCGCCGAATTGCACGGCGGCACCGCGACAATGGAACCGGCGGCCGGTGGCGGCACCATCGCTTCGATCGTGCTGCCGCCACCGCCGGTTGGGTAATCCTCAGGTGTCCAACGGAACCGGTTCCAGTATCTCCGGACGCGGTTCCGGGGCCGCGATGCGCAGTGCGTCGGCGGATTCATCGTCCGGCTGGGTCTGGGAACGGATCTCGGCCGCGACGCGCGCCTGGTAAGTCGTTACCTCCCGGTCGATTTCGTCGTCGTCCCAGCCGAGCACCGGCGCGACCAGCCGGGCCACCTGCTCGGCGCAGTTCGCGCCGCGGTGCGAGTATTCGATGGAGATCCTGGTCCGGCGGGCCAGAATGTCCTCCAGATGCAGCGCGCCCTCGGCCGCCGCGGCGTAGACGGCCTCCACCTGCAGATACGACGGTGCGTCCATAATCGGTTGCAGCAGTTCTGGTTTGCCATCGGCCATGGCCATCACCTCGTCGATGAGCGAGCCGTAGCGATCGAGCAGATGCTTGATCCGGTACGGGTGCACGCCGTAGGCCTCGGCCAGTTGCACCGTCTGATTGATCAACGCGAAATAGCCGTCGGCGCCGAGCAGCGGGACCTTCTCGGTGATCGATGGCGAGACGCGCGCCGGAATGTCCTGGGCCGCTTCGTCTACCGCGTCATAGGCCATCACCCGGTAGGTGGTGTACTTGCCGCCCGCGATGCCCACCAGACCCGGTGCGACCCGGGCCACCGCATGCTCGCGCGACAGCTTGGAGGTCGAATCGCTTTCTCCCGCAAGCAAAGGCCGCAGGCCGGCGTAGACGCCGTCGATATCATCGGGGGTGAGCGGGGTGACCAGCACCTGGTTGACCCGGTCCAGCAGATAGTCGATATCGGCCTTGGTCGCCGCCGGATGGGCGAGATCCAGATTCCAGTCCGTATCGGTGGTGCCGATGATCCAGTGCGCACCCCACGGGATCACGAACAGCACCGAGGTGGCGGTGCGCAGGATTATCGCCGCATCGCTGACAATGCGGTCGCGCGGCACCACAATGTGCACCCCCTTGGATGCGCGCACATGGAAACGGCCGCGATTGTGCGAGAGCGCCTGCACCTCGTCGGTCCACACGCCGGTCGCGTTGATCACCACATGCCCGCGGACTTCGCCGGTGCGGCCGTCGTCGCTGTCGCGCACCTTCACCCCGACGACCCGGTCGGCCTCGCGCAGGAAACCGACGACCTGGGTGGAGGTGCGGATCACCGCGCCGTAATGCGCGGCGGTGCGGGCGACCATCATGGTGTGACGGGCGTCGTCGACGACGGTGTCGTAGTAGCTGACGCCGCCGATCAGCGAGTCACCGCGCAGGCCAGGCGCCAGCCGCAGTGCCCCGTGCCGGGATAGATGATGTTGGCCGGGAACGGATTTCGCGCCGCCCATGGTGTCGTAGAGCACCAGCCCGGCCGCCACGTACGGGCGTTCCCAGCCGCGATGGGTCAGCGGGTAGAGGAAGCGAAGCGGTTTCACCAGATGCGGCGCGAGGGTGGACAGGGTGAGTTCACGCTCCCGCAGGGCCTCGCGCACCAGCCCCAATTCCAGCTGCTCCAGATACCGCAGACCGCCATGGAACATCTTCGAGGACCGGCTGGAGGTACCGGAGGCGAGATCACGCGCCTCGACCAGCGCGACCTTCAGACCACGCGTCGCGGCATCTAGCGCGATGCCCGAGCCGACCACGCCGCCACCGACGACGACCACGTCGAAGTGGTCCTTGCCGAAGCGCTCCCATGCCGTAGCGCGCTGCTCAGGGCCGAGAAACTGCGATTCCGGTTTCATGGTCATGCTCGATTCCTCCAACCGACGCGGCGTCGGATGTAGACGGCGATTTGTTGGTCTTTCGGACATTCGCTCGAGCTGCTGTGTCAGAGGCGGTGTTCTGTTGTCCAGGCTAAAGGAATCGGCGACGATCGCGTGCCGGGGCCACAGCCGTGTCGCCCGAGGCCGACGACCTGCACTACCTGCCGGTAACCGAACCCAACACTAGTCCAGTTACCTGCTGGCCGCGATGTCGCTGCGCTGTTTCCCACGCGCGCGGTGCTGCTTTTAGTAGCCTGCACGAATGCGTCGCTATGTGGCCGCCATTGATCAGGGCACGACCTCGAGTCGGTGCATCATCTTCGACCGGCAGGGCCGCGTCGCCGGTGTCGCCCAGCGCGAGCACGAGCAGATCTTCCCGCGGCCCGGCTGGGTCGAGCATGATCCGGAAACCATTTGGCGCAATACCGAATTCGTGCTCGGCGAGGTGTTGCGGAGCGCCGGTATCGCCGCCGACGAGATCAACGCGGTCGGAGTCACCAACCAGCGCGAGACGACGGTGGTGTGGGATCGCACCAGCGGCAAGCCGATTCATAACGCGATCGTCTGGCAGGACACCCGCACCGATCGTCTGGTGACCGAACTGGGCGGCGAATTCGGCGCGACCCGCTACCAGGACCGCACGGGTCTGCCGCTGTCCACCTATTTCGCCGGGCCGAAATTGCGCTGGATCCTGGACAATGTCGAGGGCGCGCGGGCGCGGGCCGAGGCGGGCCGGCTGTGTTTCGGCACCATCGACAGCTGGGTGCTGTGGAATCTCACCGGCCAACACATCACCGACGTCACCAATGCGTCACGCACCATGCTGATGGATCTTCGCACCCTGCAATGGGATCCGCAGATCTGCGCGGAATTCGGGATACCGCAGTCGATGCTGCCCGAGATTCGCAGCTCATCGGAGATCTACGCGCAGGTCGGTTCCGGTCCGCTGGCGGGTCTGCCCGTCGCGGGCATTCTCGGCGACCAGCAGGCGGCGACCTTCGGTCAAGCCTGCCTGTCCCCCGGCGAAGCCAAGAACACCTATGGCACCGGCAATTTCATGCTGCTCAATACCGGAACAACGCCGGTATTCAGCAAGCACGGCCTGCTCACCACCGTCTGCTACCAGCTCGGCGGCGAGGCGGCGGTATACGCGCTGGAGGGTTCCATCGCGGTGACCGGCTCACTGGTGCAGTGGTTCCGGGACAATCTGGGCATCATCTCCAGCGCCGACGAGATCGAGCCGCTGGCCCGCAGCGTCGAGGACAATGGCGGCGCGTATATCGTCCCCGCGTTCTCGGGCCTCTTCGCACCGCGCTGGCGGCCGGATGCCCGCGGCGTGATCGCGGGCCTCACCCGCTTCGTCAATAAGGCGCATCTGGCGCGAGCGGTGTTGGAGTCCACCGCATTTCAGACGCGCGAGGTGATGGACGCGATGCGCGCCGACGCCGAATCCCAGCAGCTGCGGCTGGAACTGACCACACTCAAGGTCGACGGCGGCATGGTCGGCAACGATCTGCTCATGCAGTTCCAGGCCGACATTCTCGACGTCCCGGTGGTCCGCCCGGTCGTCAACGAAACCACCGCGCTGGGTGCGGCCTACGCGGCCGGGCTGGCCGTCGGGCTGTGGGAGAGCACCGAGGACATCCGGGCCAACTGGGCCGCGGATAAGACCTGGCAGCCCGCGATGTCGGCCACGGACCGCGAAACCCACCTGGCCGCTTGGAACAAAGCCGTGGAACGGACCTACGACTGGGTGGACTCCCCCGCAGCCCCGAATATTTAGCCGGTCGTCTCGGCAGCTCTGGCCATCCGGTCGACGGCCGCTTCCAGTGTCGGCGGGTCGAACGTGGTGAAGCACATGCGCATGGAATGGCTGTAGTCGGTGTCGACGGCGAAGGCCGAGCCGGGGACGAAGGCGACGCCGTGCTCCAGCGCTCGGGGCAGCAGCCGGTCGGTATCGGTGCCGTCGGTGAAATCGACCCACACGAACATGCCGCCGGCGGCGTCGGTGCAGGTGACGCGGTCGCCGAAGCGGGTGCGCACGGCGTGCACGAGCGCCTTGGCGCGGTGGCCGTAGGCGGTGCGAACGGTATCGATGTGGCCGGTGAGCCAGGATTCGTCGGTGAGCAGCTCGGCGGTGATCTGGTGGGTCAGCGCCGAACCGCACAGATCCGCACCCTGTTTCAGCAATTCGACCGCGCGACAGACCCGGTCCTGGGCCACCATCCAGCCGACGCGCAGCGCGGGCGAGAGGATCTTCGACGCGCTGGAGAGCCGAATCACGTTGCGGGAGTAGGTCGCCACCGGATCGGGGGCGGGCTGGTCGAACCAGAGCTCGCCGTATGGGTCGTCCTCGATCACCCAGAAGCCGTGCGCGTCGGCCAGTTCGGCCAACTCGCGGCGGCGCGGCGAACTCATCGTGACACCGCCCGGATTGTGGAAGTTGCTCACGGTGTGCACGACCGCGGGACGTTCACCGCGCGCCAGCAACTCCTTCAGCACCTCCAACCGCATGCCCTCGGAGTCCAAGGGCACCGCCACAATTCGCGCCCCGGCCGCCCGGAAGACCTGCAGCGCACCGACATACGCCGGATCCTCGACGACGACCAGTGCGCCCGGATCCAGCAGCACCTCGGCGAGCAGCGAAAGCGCCTGCTGCGAACCATGGGTCACGAACACCTCGTCGAGCCCCACCGTGCGGCCGAGCTTCGCCGACTCGCGCTGCCGCAGCACATCGCGCAGCGGAGCCCACCCGGGCGACTCGGTGTACTGCAACACCGCGCAATCACCCAGCGCCGCATCGGCCGCCGCGGCGAGCCGTTCCCGCGGCATCAGCGCCGCATCCGGCAAACCGCCCGCGAGGCTGATCACCTCTTCGCGCGTGGTCAGCTTCAACAGGTCACGAATCGCCGAACTCTTCAGTCCGCCCAGTTTGGCCGCGAGCGGTGGATTGGTCGGCGACATGGAAAACCTCCGAGGGGACGCCACGGTACGCGAAATCCCACTCTCCCACATCGCTATCGAATTGGGAAATATTCATCCCATGATCTGAGAGCTCAGATGCGCTGCCGGATGGCGAAGATCACGGTCTTGCCGTCCCGAACCACCGTGATGATGGTCTGCCGGTAGACATTGGTCGTGCCGTCGGGACGGTGTTCGGTCAGATCCACCTCGAAGGTGTCGCCGGCCACCTCGGCAATCCGCAGGCAATGCGTGGTGCCGACCGGAATCTGTTCATTGATGGCCTGCTGGATGACATCGGCCGCCGATACATTCTCGGCATCGGGCGCGACGAATCTGTGTGCGCCCTCACCATTGCGGTCGACGTAGAACTCGTACTGGAAGCCGAGGATCGCGCCGGGACCGGTCGAGGTGTCGCCCTGCCCGTTGCCGCGGGTCACCTTGCCGTCTCTACTCGCGGGGCAGCTCAGTGCGGCGGAGGTGCTCGGCGGTGCGGGCGGCGCCGCCTTCGGACCGCCGTTGTCGTCGCGACTGACCGCGACAAAGGTCACCACCAGCGCCAGGACCACCACGACCGCGGCGAGCACACCGAGCACGATCCACCGGCCGCGCGAGCTGTGCCGGGCCGGGGTCGCGGTGATGGTGTCGGAGATCAGCTTCGGCGCAAGGCGTTTGGCGATCGGGTCGTCGGCCCAGGACAGGCCGGATGGCTCGGGCGGCGGCGTCGGCACTGCGCCGGACTCGGTGGGGCTGTTCCACCAGGTGTCGCGCTGGCCCGCGGGCGCTGTCGCATGCCGGACGGTGGCCTCGGTGGGATCCGGCTCGACCGGTGGTTCCGGGCGTCGGGTCGGCGGCTCCGGTTGCCGGGTCGGTGGCGGCGGCGCATCGCCGAACACACCGGAATCCGGTGCGCGGTATTGCGGTGGTGGCGGCGGCACCGTCGGCGGTTCGTCGGCGGGACGCCAGATCAGCTCGGGATGATCGGTGGCAGGCTCGGGCACCGACCACTGCGGTCGAACCTGCCCACCCGTCGGCGGACCGAATTCGCCCACCGGCGGGCCGAATTCGGAGACCGGCGGGCCGAAATCGGAGACCGGCGGGCCGAAATCGTCCAACGGAGGACCGAACTCCGACCGGGACTGGTCGGATTCGTTGTCCCTGCCATCACCCTCGGAGCCCACACCAAATCCTTTCCCCAGGACACACGTGTGGGGCGGTCGCGAACGACCGCCCCACCCGTCGAATCAGCTCGTGTCAGTACTGGAGTGACCCACCCCACTGGGTGGTGACCCCGGCGACGTTGACCGTCTGCGGAGCCAGTTCGCCTGGCGGCACCGGAAGTTTAACTTGTGCGGCCGCCTCGAGTGCGGCCACGCCGCCCGGCTGTTCCCGAATCCAGTGCTCGACAGCGGCCTTGGCGAGGTTCGCCTGCGTGGTGTCGAGGATCACCTCGGTCTTGTTGTCGGCCAGGCCTTCACCACCGGTGTAGCTGGTGACCTTGACGGTGTTGGCGCCGATGTATTCGACCGAGACACCGGCCTCGCCCTGTCCGGTCGGCGTGCGGTACCCGATGGTGCCGACGTAGCCCGCGGCATTGTTGAAGTGGTGGGTGTTGGCTACGTAACCGGGCGCCAGGCTGCCACCGTCGATATTGGCGCCGATCTCCTGGTGCGGACCGTCCATCTCGACCACCGGCGCGGCCGGGGCCTGCTGGAAGCGCGGAGCCTCCCAGCGCGGCTGCTGCACCAGCGTCTCGGTCTCCGGCTGCTGCGCGGTCTTGGCGTTCGGGTCGGTCGGCGTGACCGCACCCGGCGCGGTGGTACCGGGCTGCGCGGGCTTCGGCGTGGCGCCGGGGGCCGTCTCCGGGACGACCGCGGGAATCGCGGGTCCGGTCTGGCCGGGGACCGGCAGCGGCGCGACGCGCGGGGTGGTGACACCCGGCTGAGTCGGCGCCGAAAGCTTCGGATCCTTCGGCGGATTCGGCATCACCTGATTCGGATCCGGCGTCGTGACACCCGGCTGACTCGGCGTCGGCTGGCTCGGCGACGGCTTGGTCTCCGGCTTACCGGGATCCGGCTTGGTGGTCTCCGGCTGACCCTGATCCGTCGGCGCGGTCGTGCCCGGATCGGCCGGAGCCGGTGCCGGTGTGGTCGGTGTCGCCGGCTGATCCGGAACTGCCCCCGCCGGTGCCGCGAAGAGAGTGGCCACAGCCGCCGCGGTGGCCAGTGGCAACGATGTGCTCGCCATCGCTCGCTGCGCCCGACTCGGCTTACGATGTTTCACTTTTCGCAATCCCTTTCCCGTGTGCGACCCGTGGGTCGCACGCAGTTATCCCTGGTGAGACGCTTGGCCCACGAACGAGGACCGGCGAACGACCAAGCGGTGCGTTCACCGTTCCCGTTGGAAAGGATCGATCCCCCCACACAGAACCTCGCGATCGCCCGCCGATCGCATCTCTGCGGGAAGTGAACCACATGCGCGCCGGACTGGCAACGCGGTGAAAAGCCCCACAAGACAGTAAGACTGGGGGCGGGCGAGATCAGCGTAAATTAATCCAGGTCGTCGTGGCGCATGAGCAGGCGCGCGGCCTCGGTGACCGAGCCGGTGAGCGATGGATACACCGAGAACGTCTGGGCGAGATCGTTCACGGTCAGATTGTTCTGTACCGCAAGCGCGATCGGCAGAATGAGCTCCGAGGCGATCGGGGCGACGACCACACCGCCGATGACCACACCGGTCGCGGGCCGACAGAAGATCTTGACGAAACCCCTTCGCAGACCCGACATCTTGGCCCGCGGATTGGTATTCAGCGGCAGCATCACCGTGCGCGCCGGCACCTCGCCGTTATCGATGGCGGTCTGGCTCACGCCGACGGTCGCGATCTCCGGGCGGGTGAATACCGCCGAGGCGACCGTCTTCAGCCGGATCGGGCTGACGCCCTCGCCCAACGCGTGATACATCGCGATGCGACCCTGCATCGCGGCCACCGAGGCCAGCGGCAGCAGGCCGGTGCAGTCGCCCGCCGCGTAAATACCGGGCACCGAGGTCCGCGACACCCGGTCCACTCGCAAGTAGCCGCCACGGTCGAGTTCGATGCCGACGCGCTCCAGTCCGAGATCGTCGGTGTTCGGGACCGAGCCGACGGTCATCAGCGCATGCGTACCGGTGACGGTGCGGCCGTCGGAAAGCTTGACCACGATGCCCTCGGCGGTGCGCTCCACCGCATCGGCGCGTGCGTGCTTGACCAGTTCGACGCCGCGTTCGGCGAGTGCGTCCTCGAGGACGAGTGCGGCGTCGGCGTCCTCACCGGGCAGCACTCGGTCGCGGCTCGAAACCAACTTCACCCCCACGCCCATCTCGGTATAGGCGGAGACGAATTCGGCACCGGTCACACCCGAACCGACCACCACCAGGGTCTCCGGCAGTTCGTCCAGGTCGTAGAGCTGACGCCAGTTCAGGATGCGCTCGCCATCGGGCTCGGCGCCCGGCAACACGCGCGGGCTCGCACCAGTGGCGAGCAACACTACTTCGGCCTCGATGGTCTCCTCGGTGCCGTCGGCCAACAGCGCGCGAACGCGATGCGCGGCCATCCCGCTGGCCGGATCGCTCAGCTGTCCGCGTCCGGCGAGCACGGTCACTCCGGCGGCCTGCACCTTGGATCGGATATCGGAGGACTGGGCCAGCGCGAGCGCCTTCACGCGCGCGTTCACCTCGCCCAATTCGATCCGGGCCTGGCTCGGATCGAGGGTAATGCCCAGGTCACGGGCGCGCCGCAGATCGGTGCGCACGCCGGTCGAGGCAATGAATGTCTTGGACGGCACGCAGTCCCACAGGACGCACGCCCCGCCGATGCCGTCGCGGTCGATCAGGGTGACCGTGGCCCCGTGCTGTGCCGCCACCAATGCCGCTTCGTAACCGGCCGGTCCGCCACCGATGATCGCTATGCGGGTCATGGATACCTCCGCTCGAGCTGTTCGACCGGGATCTCCGGTGCCGGTAATCAACGTTAGCTGGCGAACACACGGTCATCTCGCCGGGATAGAGACGATGCGCGCAGGTTATTGGATACCCTTGCCTCGTGCCGATCTACGCCGCCTACGGGTCCAACATGGACTCGTCCCAGATGCTCGAGCGCTGTCCGCACTCCCCGATGTCCGGGACAGGCTGGTTGGAGGGCTGGCGTCTGACCTTCAGCGGTGACGACATCGGCTGGGAGGGCCCGCTGGCGACCGTCGTCGAGGAGCCGGGCTCGCGGGTGTTCGTCGTGCTCTACGACGTATCCCCCGAGGACGAGCAGCGCCTCGACCGCTGGGAGGGCTCCGACTTCGGCATCCACCGCAAGGTCCGGCTGCGCGTCACACCGAGCCCGGGCAGTGGCTCCGAGCCCATCCTCGCCTGGCTGTACGTGCTCGACGCATACGAGGGCGGGCTGCCATCGGCGCGGTATATCGGCGTGATCGCGGACGCGGCCGAAAAGGCCGGCGCACCAGCGGAATACGTGCACGCGCTACGCACTCGCAACAGCAAGAACGTCGGTCCCGGCTTCTTCGGCAATTGAGCGGAGACGGCCGACCCGGAAGGATCGGCCGCGTCTGAGCGTCTGCTGTCAGCTCGCGTTCAGCACGATATTGCTGAGCACCCGGACCCCGACCGCGAGCGCACGCTCATCGATATCGAAGGTCGGCTGGTGCAGATCCAACTGCTCGCCGTGCCCGGACCAGACGCCCAGGCGCGCCATCGCGCCGGGCACCTCCTCCAGGTACCAGGAGAAATCCTCGCCGCCGCCGGACTGCATGGTGTCGGCCAGCGCGTCCGGGCCGAGTGCGCGGATCGCGTCCTCGAACATCCGGGTCGAGTGCTCGTCGTTGACCACCGGCGGCACGCCGCGCCGGTAGTTCAACTGGTAGCGCACCCCGGTCGGGGCGAGCAGGCCGTCCACGATCTCGCGCACCATCGGTTCCAGCAGCGACCAGGTCGCGTGATCGCCGGTGCGGACGGTGCCGGTGAGCATGCCGGTCTGCGGGATCGCGTTCGGCGCCTTGCCAGCGCTGACGGCGCCCCACACCATGACCGTGCTGGTACGCGGGTCGATGCGGCGGCTCAGCAGACCCGGGAGTCCGGTGATCACGGTGCCGATGGCGTAGACCAGGTCACTGGTCAGATGCGGGCGCGAGGTGTGTCCGCCCGGCGAATCGAGGACCAATTCGATGGTGTCGGCGGCCGAGGTGATGGCACCGACCCGGATGCCGACCCGGCCGACCTCGAGGCGCGGATCACAGTGCAGCGCGAAGACCCGGTCGACGCCCTCCATCGCGCCCGCGGCGACCATATCGATCGCACCGCCGGGCATGATCTCCTCGGCGGGCTGGAACACCAGCCGCACGCCCACCGGCAGCTCCTGATCGGCCAGCGCGAGCGCGGTGCCCAGCAGCATCGTGGTGTGCGCGTCGTGTCCACAGGCATGGGAGACGCCGGGAACGTTCGAGGCGAAGCTGAGCCCGGTGAACTCCTGCAGCGGGAGCGCGTCCATATCGGCGCGCAGACCGATCCGCGGTCCGTCGGCCGGACCGATGTCACAGAGCACGCCGGTGCCGTTGGGCATCTTCTGGGGATTCAGTCCGGCCTTGATCAGCCAGGACGAGACGAACTCGGTGGTCGCGAACTCGGTCCGGGACAGCTCCGGGTTGGCGTGGATATGCCTACGCCACTGAACGAGGTCGACGGTGTGCTCGGCAAGCCACGCCTCGACCGCTTCGTGCCCGGTCTGTGCGATGTCCGTAGCGGCGTTTACGGGATCAACCGTGATAACGCGCGCTGCCGCGGGGCCCGCCGCGCGCGCGGCGGGGCGGCCGGTAGTGCTCACCGAATGTCCTCCTGTCGTTGAACGAGCCGTTGCAACAACCTGTCTCTATGTAATGCATCGCGGGCCACGGCGATAGCGGTACGCGCGAGCGCGATCGCACCGTCGGTGACCGCGCGATCCGCCGAGGCGTTGATACTCGCCGCGGCGAAGGCGGGCTGATGCGTCACCGCCCCACCGGCATCGATGCCGATGACCGGATGGATGCCCGGAATGACGTTGGTGACATTGCCCATATCCGTACTCCCGAGCGGTCGCTGCGCCTCGAGCTCCGGTGCGATCGGCACCCTGCCCAAACCGACGATCTGCTCGCGATAGGCACACAGTAATGCCGAATCGGAGGTTAGCTCCGTATATGTAGGAGCAACCGTCCGGATTTCGTGGGTGCAGCCAGTTGCCAGCGCACCCGCCTCGAAACAAGCCGACGCTCGTCGCATCAGATCGCCGAGGGATGCGGAGTCGACTGCGCGTAGGTAATACAGCAGTTCCGCACGTCCGGGAACGATGTTGGGGGCTATGCCACCGTCGCTGACTATACCGTGCAGTTGCTGTCCAGGTTGGAGATGTTGACGCAGCAATCCCAGAGCAACCTGCGCGACGGTGACCGCGTCGCCCGCATTGCGGCCCAATTCCGGCGCGGCGCTCGCATGCGCCTCGACACCGTGGAACACCACCGAGAGATCCGCCAGCGCCAGCGACCGCGCGTCGACGATGTCGAAGGGGCCCGGATGCACCATCATCGCCATCGCGACATCGTCGAAGACGCCGCGCTCCAGCATCAGCACCTTGCCGCCGCCGCTCTCCTCGGCGGGCGTGCCGAATACGACGACGGTAATGCCGAGCGCATCGGCCACCTCGGCAAGGCCGAGCCCCGCGCCGACCGAGGACGCCGCGATGATGTTGTGCCCGCAGGCATGTCCGATCCCGGGCAGCGCGTCGTACTCCGCGCAGATGCCAACGGTGAGCTCGCCGGATCCATAGCTGGCGCGGAATGCGGTCGGCAGGTCGGCGATGCCGGTCTCGATCTCGAAACCGCGCGCGGCCAGCGGCGCGATGGTCTTGGCGACGCTGCGGGTTTCCTCGAAGGCCAGCTCCGGTTCGGCGTGGATCGAATGCGAGAGCGCGATCAGTTCGGCCGCCGCGGCCAGGATCGCCGCATCCGAGGCCCCCGAATCCGCGCTATCTCGATCGACCGGCGAGCAGTCGCGCGCGACCTGGTCGTCCGTGCGTGATTCGGGGTGCCCGCTACGCGGTGGTGGCATGGCACACAGTCTCGCACTGCGCCGCCGATCGGTCGCACCCTGCGCCCAGGGGTGCTGCCGCACCGCGGCCTGGGATTGCGATCACGCTGAGGTTATTCCCCGGCGAATGCCAGATTCTCCGGGGTGGTCGGGGTCGCGAGACCGGCCAGCGCCTTGGCGTGCAGCGCGCGCTTGATCACCGCCAGATTGGGCTTGCGGTTTGCCGCGAGCGCGGCGGCGCGCTCGATCGCGGACTTCAGCAACACATCAGCATCCGCCTTCGCGTCGACAATGCCCGCCGTAATGGCCTCGTCGGCGGCGAAGCGGTGCCCCGCGGTCATGGCCTGCACGCAGACCTGGTTGGCGAGTCGCTCGGTGAGCAGCGCGTTCATGCCGACGGTGAATGGCATGCCCAGGTGCACCTCGGGCAGGCACCAGAAACCGCGGTCGGCGCGCATCACGCGGAAGTCGTGCGAGGTGGCAAGCATGGCGCCGGCGCCGAAGGCGTGGCCGTTGATGGCGGCCACCGTCGGCATCGGGAAGGCGAGCAGCCGGGTGTAGATGGTGTGCACACGGTCCAGGTAGCCGTGCATTTTGTCCAGGTTGCCGAACAGCCAGTCGGTATCGAGGCCGTTGCTGTAGAACTTCCCGCTCGCCGTGGTGACCAGCGCCGCCGGCCCCTCGGACGCCTCGACCCGGTCCAGCAGACCGTGGAATTCATCGATCCAATCCGGATGGAAACGGTTCTCGCTGTCGGTCTGCCCCTCGTTCCCGAGGTAGACGACGAACACATCCCCTTCACGTTCCAGGTACGGCATGCGTGCAGCGTAACGGGTGCGCCGCGGAAAACCTACTCGCGGGTAGCAAATCCTCGGCAGGTCCTGAGACCGACCCCTTTGCACCCAGTCGCCAGTTCCGCTGCCCCAAAGCTGCCGTCTGGCATTCGACCGGTCGCATTGCGGCGCAGCCGTGAACTCACCCGCTTGCCCAGCCCGACGAAGCGAGTCTTACGTGCGAGGAGTTCGACCCGTCTCGCACTCGAGTCGTCGAAGCGGATGCGCCGTAGGCCCTGCAAATCGAACTCGGAGTGCAGCGAAGCCGTGACTCACCCGCTCACCAACCCCGACGGAGCGAGCCTTACAAGCGAGGAGTTCGCGACCCGTCTCACGTCCGCGCCGAAGGCGCGGCCATCGAACTCAGCCGAGTCGTCCAAGCGCATGCGCCGAGGTCTCGAGTCTCGACCGCTGGTCCGGTGTACGTCGGATGCTGAACGATCCGCACATCCGTGACCAGCACGGAGCGAGTCTTACGAGCGACCGTTCGCGGCCCGTCTCGCGGCCGAGTCGTCGAAGCGCATGCGACGAAGTCGCGAGTCTCGACGGCTCGGACGCGAGACAAAAGGGGGCCGCGAACACGCCGCGCCGGAGGCGCGGCAAATCAAACACAGCTATCGTGACCTCATGCTTGCCGAACAGGCCGCGAGGGCGATTGCCGAACGTACGGGAGTGGAACGGCACCGGGTTGCGGTGGTGCTGGGATCGGGCTGGCAGGAGGCGGCCGCGGAGATCGGTGCGCCGTCCGCGTCGGTGCCGATGCCGGAGCTGCCGGGGTTCGGAACGCCCAGTGCCCAAGGGCATGTCGGGATGGTGCATTCGGTTGCCGTCGACAACACTCCGGTGCTGCTGCTGATGGGACGTCAGCATCTGTACGAGGGGTATCGGCCGAGCGAGGTCGTGCATCCGGTGAGCGCGGCGATCGCGGCGGGCGCGGAGACCGTGGTGCTCACCAATGCCGCGGGTGGGATCCGGGAAGGTCTGCGCGTCGGTGATCCGGTGCTGATCAGCGACCATCTCAATCTCACCGGCCGCACGCCGCTGAACGGCGCGACCTTTGTCGATCTCGTGGACGCGTGGGATCCCGAATTGCGCTCGCTGGCAAGGGAAATCGACCCGAGTCTGACCGAGGGCGTGTACGCGGGCCTGACCGGACCGCAGTACGAAACCCCCGCCGAGATCCGGATGCTGCGCACCATCGGCGCGGATCTGGTCGGCATGTCGACGGTGCTCGAGGTGATCGCGGCGCGCGCGCTCGGCGCACGGGTGCTCGGCATCTCACTGGTCACCAATCTCGCCGCGGGCGTCACGGGTGCGCATCTGTCCCATGCCGAGGTGCTCGCCGAAGGGCATGCGGCCGCCCCGCGACTCGGCAAACTGCTGCGCGGCGTACTGGAACGGCTGTAGATGCTGCGCTTCGGCACCGCCGGACTCCGCGGGCCGCTACAGGACGGCCCCGACGGCATGAACCTGGACACGGTGAGCCGGGCGACCGCGGGGCTGGTGGACTGGTTGCGCGGGCGCTGTCTCGGCGGCGGCGCGGTGGTCGTCGGGCGCGACGCCCGGCACGGCTCGGCCGAATTCGCCATCGCAACGGCGGAAATCTTTGCGGCCGCGGGCTTTCCGGTGACGCTGCTGCCACGACCACTGCCCACCCCGATCGTCGCCTACGCGGTGCGTGCGCTGGGAGCCGTTGCCGGAGTACAGATCACGGCATCGCACAATCCCGCGACGGACAACGGCTACAAGGTGTATCTGGACGGCGGTTCGCAGCTGATCGCCCCGGCCGACACCGAAATCGAACGCTGCATCGAGGCGGTCACCGAACCGATCGCCCGCACGCCGGTCACCCCGGCCGACGATGACCTGGTGCGCCGCTACCTCGATCGGGTGGCCCGCCTGCCCGAGCTGATCGGCGGGCCCGGCGAACGCGCCGATGTGCGGATCGTGTTGACCCCGCTGCACGGCGTCGGCGGCGATACGGCCGTGGCGGCCCTCGCCGCGGCGGGATTCCAGCATGTGCACGTCGTCGGTGAGCAGTTCGCACCCGACGCCGACTTCCCGACCGTCGCCTTCCCGAATCCCGAAGAGCCCGGCGCCACCGACCTTTTGCTCGCGACGGCCACCCGGATCGACGCGGATATCGTCATCGCCCTCGACCCGGACGCCGATCGCTGCGCCATCGGGATTCCGGACGGCGCCGGCGGCTGGCGCATGCTGCGCGGCGACGAAACCGGTGTGCTGCTCGGAGCTTGCGTATTGCGTACCGCACCGCCGGATTCGCTGGTGGCGACCACCGTCGTATCTTCCAGGCTGCTCGCCAAGCTCGCCGCCGCCCGCGGCGCCCGCTACGCCGAAACCCTGACCGGCTTCAAATGGCTGGCCCGAGCGGGCGAAGGCCTGGTCTACGCCTACGAGGAGGCCATCGGTCACTGCGTCGACCCGGCCGCGGTCCGCGACAAGGACGGCATCTCCGCCGCAGTGCTCGCCGCCGACCTCCTCGCCCGCCTGAAGGCCGCTGGCCGCACCCTCGCCGACGAACTCGACGACTACGCGGTCGAATTCGGCCTGCACGCCACCGACCAGGTCTCGCTGCGCCTCCCGGACCCCGCCGCCGCAGCGGATCTGGTGAACCGCCTGCGCGCCGCGCCGCCCGAAGAAATCGCGGGCGAGCCGGTCGAATACACCGACCTGCTCCAGGTCCGCGGCCGAATGCGCACCGACGCACTGATTTTCGAGGCAGCGAGTTCGCGGATAGTGGTCCGCCCATCCGGTACCGAGCCGAAACTCAAGTGCTACTTGGAAGTGGTCCAGCCGGTCGCCGACCGGAAGGCGCTGGCCGCCGCACGAACCGCCGCCGAGCAGCGCCTCATCGAACTGCGCGCTTTCTGCGAAGCACTGTCGTGAAGCAGATGCATCGCGGCGCAACGGATCTGGGCACGCGCTGATTGATCAGCGGGGGCCGAATTGGCGGTCGCCCGCGTCGCCGAGCCCGGGGACGATGTAGGCGTCGGAGTTGAGGCCGGTGTCGACGACGGCGGTGACCAGGCGCACGGGCAGGCCCGAATCGGCAAGGGCGGCAATGCCTTCGGGTGCTGCGACGACGCAGACGGCGGTGATGTCGGTGGCGCCGCGCGCGGCGAGCAATTGCAGGGTGTGGCGCATCGAGCCGCCGGTGGCCAGCATCGGGTCGAGCACGTAGACCGGGTGGCCGGACAGGTCGCCGGGCAGCGACTCCATATACGGCACCGGCTGATGGGTCGTTTCGTCGCGGGCGATACCGACGAAACCGACTCTGGCATCAGGGATCAGCTCCGCGGCCGCGTCGACCATGCCGAGTCCGGCACGCAGCACCGGTACCAGCAGCGGCGGCTGCGCCAAGCGCGTCCCCTCGGCACCAGCCACCGGTGTGGTGATCGGGAAGCGGGTCACCGGCGCTTCGCGCAGCGCCTCGTAGATCAGGATCCCGGTGAGATCGCGCAGTGCCGCTCGGAAGGCCGAATTGGCAGTGCGGACATCGCGCATCGTGGTCAGCAGGGCGGCGGCGAGTGGATGGTCCACGGTGTGCGTGCGCATGAGGGAACGATAAGGTCGAAATCGAGTTCGGCGGCGGACCTCCACCCGAATTTTTTTCGAACGGCTGGAACCAATCGGCAAGGCAGCGCGTCGAAGTAGGTGGATGACGTACTCTGCCTGGGAACAAACAGATGGGGGAAGCACTATGCGAAAGATGTCGGCCGACACCGAGGGGATCACCGCCTACGGCGCAACGGCCGCGACCATGTCCGGTGATCTCGCCGCCGCCGGGGTGAGCGCCGCGGCCGCCGATCCCACTCTCCTCGGCCCGATCATGGGGTTGATCGGCGGTGATTTCATGGCCGCCTACGCCGCGGCGCACGCCGGGCACGTCGCGTCCATCGGTCAGTTGTCGGCGGTGCTCGCGAGCATGAGTGGTACGGCCACGGGCTCGGCCGTCGTACTCGAAGAGACCGACCTGAACAACGCCGCCGGCCTTGATGCCACCGGACTGGACGGGTGATGTGGTGATCGACGTCAGCGCCCTGGTCCAGCCACTGCTCGACCTGCTCTCCAGCTTCGGCACCGGCGTCCTGGCCACCGGTGGGCCCGCCGATGCTCTGACCTCCACCTCGACCGCCGTCGACCAGGTGCACGCGCTCGGCCGCAACAGCATCAACCAGGTGAACGACGCATGGGACGGCGCGGCCGCCGATGCCGTCACCGCCAAGGCGCTGCGGGTGCAGACCTCCGCCGCCACCATTTCCGATCGCGGCAACGATATGGCTACCGTCGTGAGTCAGGCTGCGGCCCAAGTCGAATCGGGCCAGAAGGATCTCAACGGGATCGTCCAGTCGTTCGTGAACCAGGCGACCAGCCTCGGGCCCGCGCTGGCCACGCCCGAGGGGCTGACGGTGCTCGTCAGCTCGGCGATCGACCACATAGGCCAGGGGCTGAACGTGGTCGGCCGGGTGCGCAACGAGTTGGATACGCAGACGGCGTCGATGAACGAGCTGACTCCGGCGCCGTCGACACCGTCACTGTCCAATGTCGCCAGCACGGTCAGCACCGCCACTCAGGGTGCGGGCCAATTGTCCTCGACCGTGAGCAGCGTCGCGAGCGGTGCGGGCAGCGTGCTGAGCAGCTTGATGAGCACCGCGAGCAAGAGCGCGACCACCTCGGCCGCGGCCGCGACCACGAGCAAACCGAGCACCTCCAACTCCGGCACGACGAGTTCGTCGACCGCCACCGGCAAGGGCGTGAAGATCACACTGCCCGACGGGAGTGTCGTCGAGGCCCCGAACGAGAAGGCGGCGACCGCGGTCAAGGCGGCCATCGGCGCGGTCGGCACACCGTATGTATGGGGCGGCAATTCGCCCGGCTCCGGACTCGACTGCAGCGGCCTCACCAGATACGCCTACGGCGAAGCGGGCGTCGACCTGCCCCGGCTGGCCCAGGAACAGGGCAACGGCCACATGCAGGTATCCCCCGGCGATCTGATGCCGGGCGATCTGGCCGTCTGGGATGGCCACGTCGCCATGGTGATCGGCAACGGGCAGTTCGTCGAGGCCGGTAATCCGGTCCAGATCAGCTCGGTTCGAACGGACAACATGGGTATGAACTTCTATGGCTTCTACCGGCCGACCTCATAAGTGAGCGGAGCGAACGAATAATGTCCCAGCCCCAGACCCCACCGATACCCAATGTGACGGTGGCGTCGAGCAGCAACCGATCGGGCACCATCTCGGTTCGTGCCACCGATCAGGGCATGCCGATCGAGATCAAGTTCGAGCGCAGCGAATACCGTTACGGCGCGCAGACTCTCGCCGACGAAATCCTGCGGCTCACCAAGCGCTCCACCGTCGCCGCGCGAGCCCGCCGACGCGAGCTGCTGGCCGAGGCGGGCATGCCCGCCGACATCCTGGACAGACTCGGACTGCCGACGCGCCAGGCCGCGGTGGACGAGCTGGACCGGATCGATGACGCGGACACGGGACCGACGAGCTGGATGAGGCCGGTATGAGCGAGCGAATCACAGGCACAGCTGCGGTCGCGGTCATGCCGGAACCGAGCGCTAGCGAGGTGGAGGCCATGAGTGAGCGAAGCGAGCGAATCATAGACACAGCTGCGGTCGCAGTCATGCCGGAACCGAGCGCTAGCGAGGTGGAGGCCATGAGTGAGCGAAGCGAGCGAATCATAGACACAGCTGCGGTCGCAGTCATGCCGGAACCGAGCGCTAGCGAGGTGGAGGCCATGAGTGAGCGAAGCGAGCGAATCATAGACACAGCTGCGGTCGCAGTCATGCCGGAACCGAGCGCTAGCGAGGTGGAGGCATGAGTGCGGAAATGGACGCGTTGGTCGCCAATGCGACGGCGAAACTGGAAGCGCTCGAGGCCGCGCTGTACGGCCTCCAGCAGGTGCACGGCCGGTTCCGCTCCGACGATGGCACGGTCAGTGTCGAGGTGAACAGCGACGGCGCACTGGTCGCGCTGAGCCTGTCGGAGTCGGTCACCTCACTGCCGCCGGCCGAGGTCGGCCAGCTGATCGTATGGGCCTGTAGACAGGCCGCCGAGGATGCCGGCGCACAGCGATCGAAGGTCGTTGCGACACTGAACGAGTCGTTCACGGCAGCGCCGGAGGGTGCTCAGGGAAGCGTTGGAGGCGGGCCGGATAGTCACTGACTCGGAAGGTCGATAGGCTTCCGCACATGGCTTCTGGAGACATCGTCCCGATCGAGCTCGGCCTGACCGACGGCGATCTCGTCACCCTCTGGGCACCGCGCTGGCGCGACGGTGACGACGAGTGGGAGGCGTTCCTCGGACATGAGGACTCTCTCTACGGTTTCGAGACCGTCGCGGAGCTGGCCGCGTTCATCCGGACCAACTCCGATAACGACCTCGTCGACCATCCCGCGTGGAAGGTCGTGGCCGGGCTGTCGGCGGTCGAACTGGAGCCGGAGGAGAACTTCACCTTCGACCTGGTCGGCGTGCCGGAGCTGGTCGCGAGCGATCCCGATGTGGACACCATCGCCGAGCTCGACGACACGCTCAGCATGGTGCGCAACATCGGTGAGGTGTGCGAACTGGAGACGGTGACCAAGTTCTTCGGGTCCCATCCGGTGGTCGGCGCGCTGGCCAGCGGCGTCAGCGCCTTCGTCGGGCGCGACGGCGAGGAGCTGTGGGACCAGATCGGCGCCGCCATCGCCAAGGGCTGGGACGATGTCCTCGACGCCATCGACTCCGTGGTGCAGACCCCCGAGGTCGACGCCGAGGCGGTCGCGGTCGCGGAGGCCGAGCTGCTCGCCGCGGAGGAGAACGTCGTGGACGCCGACGACGCGGCCGACAGCGAGGAGGACGAGGAGTTCGAATCCGTCGACCTCGACGAGGACGAGGAAGACGAGGAAGAGGAAGACGACTCGTTCTGGCATGAGGTCGGCATCGACCCGATCAAGATCGTCACCTCCGACGGCAACTACTTCACGTTGCGCTGCTATCTCGACGACGAGCCGATCTTCCTCGGCAAGAACGGCGAAATCACGGTCTTCGGCTCCGAACGCGCGCTGGCCCGCTATCTGGCCGATGACCACGAGCACGATCTGGCGCGGGTGAGCACCTATACCGACGTGCAGACCGCCGCCATCGACGGCTCGCTCGAGGTCGAGGTCACCGACGAGAACGTCTACGTGCTGCCCGGCCTCGCCGACGATCTGGGCGAAGGCCCGGAGGCGGTCGATATCGAACAGCTCGACCTGGCGGTCGAATTGTTCACCGACGCCGCCGATTACGCCGACGACGACACCGTGGAGCGGGCCCTCGCCCAATCCACCCCACTCGGCTGGTACATCTCCTACCTGCTGAACCCGGACCCAACCCGCCTCGCCCCGAACCCCCCATTCACCGCGGAGGCGCAAAGCTGGCGCGACCTGGAACGAAACTTCGAGTCCCGCCTCACGCCGCAGAAGTAGCTTCGGCAACGCCGCCACCCCGCGACCACGGATCGGCGGCAAGTGCCGGGGCCCGGTCGAGCGGCAACATCGGCGGCGACAGGTGCCGGAACCCGATCAAGCAGCAACATCGGCAGCGACAGGTGCCCGGACCCGATCAAGCAGCAACATCGGCAGCGACAGGTGCCCGGACCCGATCAAGCAGCAACATCGGCAGCGACAGGTGCCCGGACCCGATCAAGCAGCAACATCGGCAGCGACAGGTGCCCGGACCCGATCAAGCAGCAACATCGGCAGCGACAGGTGCCCGGACCCGATCAAGCAGCAACATCGGCAGCGACGTGGTGTCGCCGCTTATGGCCGAGCGCGCGGCCTGTCGTCGAGCGGAATCGCCGCTAAGCGGCCGAGCCCGTCACGGCTGCTAGTTGAGCGCGATCACGACCGGCAGCTGGACCGAATCCCAGCAGGTAACCGCCAGCGCCGCTGGCCGGACGGCACCGCCCCCGCCGCCCGAGCAGCACCCCGTCCAGCACTCCCGGCTGACGACACCCACTCGCCCCAACTGCCTGGTCGGCCGATCAGGTGGAACTGGTGGCGGCATCGGCCGAGAAGGGTCCGCCACCAATTCCACGTGATCACTTGTCCAGTAGCGCATCTCGGACGGAACGCCGCGCGCGCGGATCGCGGGCTGCGGGGGTTCGTGCTCGGTGTGGGCGAAACCCGTTGCTGGGGAAAGTTATCCGAGGAGGACGGCGTAACCGGGCTTGATGATGTCGTCGATTATTCGCAGGCGTTCGGGGAACGGGATGAACGCGGACTTCATCGCGTTGATGGTGAAGCGTTCGAGGTCGCTCCAGCCGTAGCCGAACGTATCGACGAGCTTCAGCATCTCCTGGCTCATGCTGGTGTCGCTCATCAGGCGGTTGTCGGTGTTGACCGTGACGCGGAAGCGCAGGCGCGCCAGTAGGTCGAAGGGATGCTTATCCAGCGATGGGACCGCGCCGGTCTGCACGTTCGAGGACGGACAGAGTTCCAGCGGAATTCGCATGTCCCGCACGTAGTTCGCGACCAGACCGAGTTGGGCGTCCTCGATCGCGCCGGGCACGTAAATGTCGTCGGTGATCCGCACGCCGTGGCCGAGTCGATCGCAGCCGCAGAACGCCAGCGCTTCGTGGATGGATGGCAAACCGAACGCCTCGCCCGCGTGAATCGTGAAGTGCGCGCTATTGGCTCGCATGTATTCGAAGGCATCCAAGTGGCGGCTGGGCGGGAAGCCCGCCTCCGCGCCCGCGATATCGAACCCGCCGACGCCACGGTCGCGCCAACGCACCGCGAGTTCGGCGATCTCGCGCGAACGCGCGGCGTGCCGCATGGCGGTGAGCAGGCAGATCACCACGATCGGGCGACCCGCCGACGCCGCGGCCACGGCACCCTCGCGGAATCCGGCGAGGGTGTGCTCGACCACCTCGTCCAGGGTAAGGCCGCGCTCCAAATGCTGTTCGGGCGCGAAGCGCACCTCGGCGTAGACCACACCATCGGCGGCGAGGTCTTCCGCACATTCCCGAGCGACGCGACGCAGGCCCTCAGGGGTCTGCATCACCGCGACCGTATGCGCGAACGTTTCCAGATAGAGCTCCAGCGAGCCGCTGTCGGCGGCGTCGCGGAACCACGCCGCCAATGCGGCCTCATCTGCGGCGGGTAGGTCGTCGTAACCGCAATCGGCGGCGAGCTCCAACACCGTCGCGGGCCGCAGACCACCGTCGAGATGATCGTGCAGCAGCGCCTTGGGAGCTTGGCGGATCGAGGCAAGGGTCAAAGGCATCGGTCCTGTCATGACCACACGTTAGCCGCACCGACCCATCCATGCGCCTGTGATTGCGCTCTCCGCCACCCCCACCCGAGACATCGCCCTCAATATCCCTGCTCGAGTGGACGATCGCCCCGCCATGGCGTACCGCAACCCCCCTCACCGGCCAAGAATCGACGTAGCGGTCGTTTCCGACCCCACCTCAGTCTCCGAGCGCCCGACAACTCGGTGCGCACCAGTTCACTCACGCGCAACTCGACATGACGCAGTCATTCGATGCACGGCATCGTTGCCGCACCCACGCTCGCGCGCATACCGAATAAATCCGACGGGCGCACTCACCACGATCCCGCCGACACACGCGATCGGCCCGCGTCGCCGAGCTGGTGCGGGCAAACCACGCGCGGCGGGCGAATTCCGGCACGGCGGTGGCGGGTGCGTCAGGGCGCGATGCGGTCCAAGACCAGTGGGGGCGCTGGGTGGTCGGACGGGGGGCCGATGGTGACGGAATTGGCGAGGGCGGCGCGGGCGGCAGGGAAGGCGGCTGGGGTGTCGGTGTGCAGGGTTAGGAGAGGTTGGCCGGTTTTGACGGAATCGCCTGGTTTGGCGTGCATTTCGATTCCAGCGCCGAACTGGACGGGATCGCCTTGGCGGGCGCGGCCTGCGCCGAGCCGCCAGGCGGCGATGCCGACGCCCATAGCGTCGAGGCGGGTCAGGACCCCGTCTTCGGTGGCAGGCACGATTTCGGTGTGCTTCGCGCGCGGCAGGGGCGCGTCCGGGTCGCCGCCCTGCGCCTCGATCATCGCGCGCCAGTGGTCCATCGCGCGACCGTCGGCGAGGACATCGGCCGGGTCGACGTCGAGTCCGGCCTGGGCGACCATCTCGCGTGCGAGGGTGAGCGTCAGTTCGACGACGTCGGCGGGGCCGCCGCCCGCAAGCACCTCCACCGACTCCGCGACCTCGAGCGCATTGCCCGCGGTGCGGCCGAGCGGGGTATCCATCGCGGTCAGCAACGCCACCGTCCGGACCCCCGCATCGGTGCCGAGTTCTACCATGGCCGTTGCCAATTCGCGCGCACCGTCCAAGGTCTTCAGGAAGGCTCCCGAGCCGACCTTCACATCGAGCACCAGCGCGGCGGTGCCCTCGGCGATCTTCTTGCTCATGATCGAGCTGGCGATCAGCGGGATCGATTCCACCGTCCCCGTGACATCACGCAGCGCGTAGAGCCGCTTGTCGGCCGGTGCCAGATCCGCGCCCGCCGCACATACCACCGCCCCGATCCCGGGATCGGCCAAGATCTCCCGCATCCGCGCCACCGGAACATCGGCCCGCCACCCCGGGATCGCCTCGAGCTTGTCCAGCGTCCCGCCGGTATGCCCGAGCCCACGCCCCGACAGCTGCGGCACCGCCGCCCCGCACGCCGCGACCAACGGCGCGAGCGGCAGCGTGATCTTGTCCCCCACCCCACCGGTCGAATGCTTGTCCACGGTCGGCCGCGGCAGATCGGTGAAGTCCATCCGCCGCCCCGACGCGATCATCGCATTGGTCCACCGCGCGGTCTCCCGCCGCGTCATCCCTCGCCACACGATCGCCATCGCCAACGCCGCCATCTGCTCGTCGGCCACCGCCCCCTTGGTGAATCCATCCACCACCCAATCGATCTGCGCATCCGACAGCTCCCCGCCGTCCCGCTTGGCCGTAATGATCGAAACCGCGTCCAATGCCGTCACATCGGCCAGTCTGGCACGAGACACGCTCGAACCCTGGTCCTTGTCGGTGCCCTCCGATAGCCTCTGCCCATCATCGAGTCGATGTTTGGGGGAGCAATGACGTACGCACACATGGACCGCCGCGCGACGAATCTCGAGGCCCGTATCCGCGAGGTCGAAGAGGGCTTCAGCGAGTCCCAGTTGAAGCTGACGCGACGAGTCACGGCAATCGAAATCGTCCAAAAACGAAGCTTCTGCCGCATCCTCGAGCAACTCGGCATCCCCGCCGACGAAGTCTCACAGATCACGGTCACAACCGAGTCCGAGATCGACGCGGTCCTCGAAGAAGACTGCTGAGTGCCACCATGACATCCGTACACATCGATCGCCGCTTGGCACGGCTCGAATCCCGGTTCGCCGATATCGAAGACAGCCACAGTGAGTCGCTGCTGAAACTCACCAGGGGTGATACCCGCTGCCACATCGAAACCGGCCGACTGATCGACCATGCCAACAGCGTGAGCCGAGCCTTCACTCTCATCATGGAGCGGCTGGGCATTCCGCCGATCGATTTTCCGCCCGTTACCCGCGCCACCGAGTCCGAGATCGACGCGGTCCTCGAAGAAGACCCATGACATCCGCACACATCGATCACCGCTTGGCACGGCTCGAATCCCGGTTCGCCGATATCGAAGACAGCTACAGTGAGTCGCTGTTCACACTGACCACGTGCGGCGCCAAGAGTGATCTCATGGACAGCCGAACATGGCTTCAATCGCCCGGGGGCGCGGGATAGCGCTGATGATGTAACGAATGGGACTCGCGCCGATCGAGGTTCCGTTGGTTGCCGCGCCGACCGAAGAAGAGATCGACGCACAGCTCGAAGGGAACTGTTGATCGCTGCGGCATCCCCAGCTATCCCCCGCGCTCATTACGTCTGACCGGCATCCAGATCGGCGGGGCCGAAGGCATCGGGCAGCAGGGTTCGTAGTGGGACGGGTCCGGACTTGTGATCGACCAGGAGGTCGGGTCCGCCGTGTTCGTATAGCAGCTGACGGCAACGGCCACAGGGCATCAGGATTTCGCCGCGGGAATCGGTGACCGAGAGCGCGCGCAACCGGCCGCCACCGCCCGTGAACAGATTCCCGATCAGTACACATTCGGCGCACAGGCCTAATCCGTAGGAGACGTTTTCCACATTGCAGCCCACGACCACCCGGCCGTCGACGAGGCCGGCCGCCCCGACCGGGAATCGCGAATACGGCGCGTATGCCCGCCGCATTACCTCATATGCGCTGTTCCGTAATAGTTTCCAGTCGATATCCACGTATTCGCTGCCTTCCGTAGTCGAGGGTATGGAGTGGGCGACTCGGCTCATCGGATTGTCCCGCCTCAGCCCGCTGTCGCCCAGCTCGACCCCACGGCTGATCGTGGGAGGGGAGATTCGGGTGCCGTTGCAGGCACATGCGAATCTGGGCGGCGCCGATTAGCCGTGCCGCAGCCCGGCGATCGACTCCTCGGGCCGGGCATCCGGATACCCGGCCCAGATCTCCATGCGCGGCAACAGATTTCGGATATCATCGAATTCCCTTCGGCCACTTCGGAAGGTGAAATCGGTGTCCGGTCCGATCAGTGACGGCCTGTGGAATTCGCACGTCACGCCGGACAGCTATGCGGGCCGGTATCAGGACGCGGTACTCGAGCAGTACAAGCTGTATGTAGAGATGGCAGACCGGGTCAGCGCCCGCCGCAGCCTGACCAACAGCTTCTTCCTCACCCTCAACACCAGCGCCTTCACGATCATCGGCATCCTGTTGCAGCTCCATCCGAGCCGCGGGGTGTGGACGCTGGTGTTCCCGACGCTGGCGCTGGTCGTGCAGTGCGGGGCCTGGTACTACCTGCTGCGGTCCTACCGTCAGCTCAATGCCGCCAAATATCTGGTCGTCGGCGCGCTGGAGGAGCGACTGCCCGCGTCACCGTACTGGCGTGCGGAGTGGACCGCACTCGGTCATGGCCGAAACCGGCGAATCTACTGGCCGCTCACCCATCTCGAGCAGTGGGTTCCGGTCATATTCGCGCTCACCTACGTGGTCACCTATGTCGTCGCCGTGCTGATGTGATCGGGGAGTGTCGGCATGACCGCGGAGGATCTCCGGCAACGTGTGCGCGCGACCGAATCGAAGGCGCTGTGGTCCGGGCTGGGCAACACCGCACTTACGCTGCCGTGGGCCGCGGCGATCATCGGATTGATCTTCTTCGCACCGGATCCGCTGCACAACGGTATTCCCGAGGTGTCCTTATCGCAGTGGCATCAGCTTGTGCTGTTTGCGGTGGTGCCGTGCGGGTTCGGGTTGTGGGAGCGCGCCTCCGAAGGGGCGCGCAACTGGTATGCCTGGTACAGCGCGCATCGGGTGCGCCGCAACGTCGACCGCCATCCCGAGCGCGCCGCGCTGCTGGTTCCACCGCTCGAGGCGCATCTGAGCGAACTGCGCGCGATCCGGGGGCACCGTCAGGTGGCGTTCCGGCGGGTGCGCTGGGTCGCGATTCCGATCGGGCTGATCATCGCGGTGCTGCTGTTCGGCGTGCGGCTAGAGGATCCCGACGGCACGCTGCGCGATGCTCCGGAAGCCGTGGCGCCGACGGTCGCGGTACTCGCGGCGACGTCGCTGGTCATCATCGCGTTCGCACTACCGCGTTGGCGACGCTGGTACGCGGCGTATACCGCCGAGAAGTGGTCGGGTGACCCGGCATATGCCGCGGTGCTCAGTCATCTCGGTCCCGACCCCCAGTACGTTCGCGCGTCCGAGATTCCCCCGTTGCGAGTGCAGTTCGTGACGCCGAAGCCGGTCGACCATCGGTTGACCGTGGTGTCGTCGGCGCGCAACGTGTTCAGATCGCCGCCGCTGCAGATCGCCTATCTGCGACTGTTCGAGAACCAGGCCAGGGTCCGCAATTTCCTGCACGGAGCGTGGCGCGAATTCGGCTACGTCCACATCCTGCGTAGCTCGGGTTCGGTGAGCCCGGCCGAGATCGCACGAGCGCGGGCCGACAATGCGATACGCACCATGTTCGCCGCATCGCCGCGCACCTTTCGTACCGCACTCGCCGGATTCGGATCCGAACCGCTGCCACCGGGTAAGCACCGGCTGACCGGGATCACCAATATGCCCGAACGCGTGGACGATCCGGCCGGGAGCTACCCCGTCCGCGCACTGCTGTGCCACGGCAGTTTCTGGAAGAGCGCGGTCGACCTGCTGCTGGCCAGGGTCGATCTGGTGGCGGTCGATCTGTCGGGATATGTTCCGGCCAACGCCGGAACGCAGTTCGAACTGCAGCGGGTGATCGACCGGTTTCCGATCAATCGCGCGGTGCTGCTCTGCGATGCGGGCACCGACCGCGCGTTCATCGAGGCTCAGGTGCGCTACCACTGGTCGCAGATGGCTTCGGGTTCACCCAATGCCGGGACCGCCGAACGCACGATCCTGATCGCCATCACGGGCGCGGGGCGACGCGCGGACCGCGAACTCATGGTGCGGTTGCTGGAACGGCGCCGATCGATGTCGTAAGCGAAATTCAGCCGTAGTGGACCGCAATCCGGGATAGTCTCTGTTACCGATGAGTAGGTTAACTCCGGGCGATTGAGACATTTTCCACATTGCAGCCGCTCACAATTCGGCCGCCGGAACTGAGAGCTGCGGCGCCGACCGGAAACCGCAAGCGCAAATCATAGGCGTTGCACATAATTTGAATTGCCTTGTCGCGCAAGATTTTCCAGGCGATATCCGACATCGACACCCCCTCCCGAGCCGAGCGTCACTTGCCCGCGCGAGGGCCACGGCGGAACCCTTCACGCATCAAGAAAGGTAAACCTAACTCGGCCGACTGTAGCGCAACGCACGGCACGCCGAATTAGTTCCGCGATTCGGAGGGGATTAGAGTCCAGATCAGATCGGTTCAGGTTCCCGGCGGCGGGCCCCGCGCGAGCTATTTGGAGCAGCAAAGCGCAGCCACCTGGGCATTTACATCCACGTCGCCTGCCTCGGACTTGCAACCGGGTCCATCAACGACGTTGGAGGCACCGCACTCTATGACCACGATCGAAGCTCCGGCACAGCCGAAGCGGAAGACGCTGTACCGAGGCGACCCCGGAATGTGGTCCTGGGCGCTGCACCGGATCACCGGTGTCACCATCTTCTTCTTCCTCTTCGTGCACGTCTTGGACACCGCACTGGTTCGGGTCAGCCCCGATACCTACAACCGCGCCATCGAGACCTACAAGAACCCCATCGTCGCGCTGATGGAGATGGGTCTTGTCGTCTGTGTGCTGTTCCACGCGCTCAACGGCGTACGCGTGATCCTGGTCGACTTCTGGGGCAAGGGCCCGAAGTACCAGAAGACGATGCTCTGGGTGATTCTCGCCATCTGGTTCCTGCTGGTGGTTCCGGCCGTCGGTCGCCAGTTCTTCTACCTGTTCACGGAGCACTGACATGAGCGCACCTGTTCTCGGTAAGTCTTATGACCGGCCCGCGAGCCTGGATCTGCCCCGCTCGCCGCGTGCCCGCTCCAACAACAACTTCGAGAAGTACGCGTGGCTGTTCATGCGCTTCTCCGGCTTGCTGCTGATCGTGCTGGTCCTTGGCCATATGGCGATCATGCTGCTGCTCGATGGTGGCGTGAAGCGCCTGAACTTCGCCTTCGTGGCGGGCCGCTGGTCCAGCCCGTTCTGGCAGTTCTGGGATCTGACCATGCTGTGGTTGGCCCAGCTGCACGGCGGCAACGGCCTGCGCACCGTGATCGCGGACTACTCCCGCAAGGATTCGACTCGGTTCTGGCTGAACACCCTGCTGGCCATCTCGATGATCCTGGTCGTCGGCGTCGGCACCTACGTCATCTTCACCTTCGACCCCAACATCAGTTAGGAACAGGCGAACTCGATGAGTGAATCCCGGATTCAGGAGCACCGCTACGACGTCGTCATCGTCGGTGCCGGTGGCGCCGGTATGCGCGCGGCGATCGAGGCCGGTCCCCGGGCTCGCACCGCCGTTCTGACGAAGCTCTACCCGACGCGCAGCCACACCGGCGCCGCACAGGGTGGCATGTGCGCCGCGCTGGCCAATGTCGAAGAAGACAACTGGGAATGGCACACCTTCGACACCGTCAAGGGTGGTGACTACCTGGTCGACCAGGACGCCGCGGAGATCATGGCCAAGGAGGCCATCGACGCGGTGATGGACCTGGAGAAGATGGGTCTGCCGTTCAACCGCACGCCCGAGGGCAAGATCGACCAGCGGCGCT
The DNA here is from genome assembly GCF_048910785.1 of Nocardia nepalensis. Lineage (NCBI taxonomy): Bacteria > Bacillati > Actinomycetota > Actinomycetes > Mycobacteriales > Nocardiaceae > Nocardia > Nocardia nepalensis. Next base: position 193,163 of record NZ_JBKBET010000040.1, read on the forward strand.
TCGGCGGCCACACCCGCGACCACGGCAAGGCCCCGGTTCGCCGCGCGTGCTACGCCGCCGACCGCACCGGCCACATGATCCTGCAGACGCTCTACCAGAACTGCGTCAAGCACGACGTGGAGTTCTTCAACGAGTTCTATGTGCTCGACCTGGTCATGTCCGAGACCGAGCGCGGTCCGGTCGCGACCGGCGTGGTCGCCTACGAACTGGCCACCGGCGAACTGCACGTCTTCCACGCGAAGTCGATCATCTTCGCCACCGGTGGTTCCGGCCGGATGTACAAGACCACCTCGAACGCGCACACGCTGACCGGCGACGGCATGGCGATCGTGTTCCGCAAGGGTCTGCCGCTGGAGGACATGGAGTTCCACCAGTTCCATCCGACAGGCCTTGCCGGTCTCGGCATTCTGATCTCGGAGGCCGTCCGCGGCGAGGGCGGCATCCTGCGCAACGCCAGCGGTGAGCGTTTCATGGAGCGCTACGCCCCCACCATCAAGGACCTCGCGCCGCGTGACATCGTCGCCCGCTCGATGGTGCTCGAGGTGCTGGAGGGCCGCGGCGCGGGACCGAACAAGGACTACGTCTACATCGACGTGACCCACCTCGGCGAGGACGTGCTCGAGGAGAAGCTGCCCGACATCACCGAATTCGCGCGCACCTACCTGGGTGTGGACCCGGTGAAGGAACTGGTGCCGGTCATGCCGACCTGTCACTACGTGATGGGTGGCATCCCGACCCGGATCCGTGGCGAGGTGCTGCGCAACAACACCGATGTGGTGCCCGGTCTGTACGCCGCCGGTGAGTGCGCGTGTGTGTCGGTGCACGGCTCCAACCGCCTCGGCACCAACTCGCTGCTGGACATCAACGTCTTCGGCCGCCGCTCCGGCATCGCCGCCGCGGAATACGCCCAGCGCAGCGAGTTCGTGGACATGCCGGAGAACCCGGCGCAGATGGTGCAGGACTGGCTGGCCATGCTGCTGTCGGAGCACGGCAACGAGCGCGTCGCCGATATCCGCACCGAGCTGCAGTACACGATGGATATGAACGCCGCGGTTTTCCGCACCGAGGACACCCTCAAGCAGGCGCTCACCGATATCCACGCGCTCAAGGAGCGCTACACCCGAATCACGGTGCAGGACAAGGGCAAGCGCTACAACAGCGACCTGCTCGAGGCCGTCGAGCTCGGCTTCCTGCTGGAGCTGGCCGAGGTCACCGTGGTCGGCGCGCTCAACCGCAAGGAATCGCGCGGCGGCCACGCCCGCGAGGACTACCCGGACCGCGACGACGTGAACTTCATGCGGCACACGATGGCCTATAAGGAGGGTGCGGAGCTCATCTCCGATATCCGCCTCGACTTCAAGCCGGTGGTGCAGACCCGCTACGAGCCGATGGAGCGTAAGTACTGATGACTTCCGTACTCGAAACACCCCCGCAGAAGGCCGCACCGGTCCCCGAGGGCTCGGTCATGGTCGACGTCAAGGTCGCCCGGTTCAACCCGGAGGACGACAAGGGCGCGCACTGGGAGACCTTCCAGGTGCCGGTGCTGCCGACCGACCGGTTCCTGAACGTGCTCATCTACATCAAGTCCTACTTGGATGGCACGCTCACCTTCCGCCGCTCCTGCGCACACGGTGTCTGTGGTTCGGACGCCATGCGGATCAACGGCGTGAACCGGCTGGCCTGCAAGGTGCTGATGAAGGACATGCTGCCCAAGGGCGGCAAGACCCTCACCATCACCGTCGAGCCGATCCGCGGCCTGCCCGTGGAAAAGGACCTCGTGGTCAACATGGAGCCGTTCTTCGACGCGTTCCGTGCCGTGAAGCCCTACCTGATCACCTCGGGTAACGAGCCCACCCGCGAGCGCATCCAGAGCCAGGCCGACCGCGCCCGGTTCGACGACACCACCAAGTGCATCCTGTGCGCCTGCTGCACCACATCCTGCCCCGTGTACTGGAGCGACGGCAGCTACTTCGGCCCGGCCGCGATCGTGAACGCGCACCGCTTCATCTTCGACAGCCGCGACGAAGGCGCCCGCGAACGCCTCGACATCCTCAACGACGTCGAAGGTGTCTGGCGCTGCCGCACCACCTTCAACTGCACCGAGGCCTGCCCCCGCGGCATCGAGGTCACCAAGGCCATCCAGGAAGTCAAGCGCGCCCTGCTCTTCGCCCGCTGACCCCTACCGGCATCCGAAGGCCGCCTCCATCGAAAGATGCGGGCGGCCTTCGTCGTCTCCGGATCAGCTGGCAGCGCTCGCCAACGAGCGCTCTATTCCCTTTCCGCGCTGGGCGAAACTCGCAATAGACGATAAAGGGGCGGATGTTCCAGGGGGCATGACTGGAGATGGGGCCGTGGAGGTCGTCGATGTTCCTGAGCGGAATGTGTATGAGATCAGGGTCGATGGGAAGGTGATCGGGCAAGAGTTCTATTTCGATGTTGGTGTGCAGCGGGCGTTCTATGCGACCGAGGTGGATCCCGCGTTCGGAGGGCGGGGGTTGGGTGGGGTACTGATTCACGATGCGCTCGCGGATGCGGTGGCCGGTAATCGTCGGATCGTGCCGATTTGTCCGTTCGTGGTGCGGTGGGTCGGCAAGCACAACGAATTCGCGACGAGCATCGATGAGCTGATGCCCGCTCTGCTGCAGCGGATTCCGGCGCTCCCGAAGTCCAAGTGATATTGGAATACCCAGTGCCACAGGAGATTTCATTCGCAGGACCGGGTCAGCGGGGCCGCGCTGGCCCAGACCTCGCCAGCGATCACCACGTGGTCGAGGAAGCGTAGGCCGACGGTGCGGGCGGATTCGAGCAGCAGGGTGGTGGCGCGGCGGTCGTCGAAGCTGGGGGACGGATCGCCGGAGGGGTGATTGTGCACGACGGCGAAGGCGCGGCCGTCGTATCGCAGCACGGTGTTCAGGATTTCGCGGACCGGAACGGCGACGCGGTCGATGGCGCCCTCGGCGACGAAGACCTTCTGCCGCAACCGGTTCTGGGCATCACACACGAGCACGAGCAGCCGCTCCACCCGAGCACCCGCGAACAGGGGCAGCGCGATCCGAACGATATCGGCGGCACCGTCGAGGCGGGGCGCGGTTTCGGGACTGTTGCGGGCCCTGGTGCCGAGGTGGAAGGCGGCGGTGATCGCGGCGGCCTTCGCTACCCCGACACCGGCCCGTCGCGATAATTCCTCGGGCCGCGCGGACGCCAAACCGGCGATGCCACCGTGTTCGGCGAGTAGTTCGACGGCCATGTCCAGGGCACTCTCACCCGGGCGGCCCTGGCCCAACAGCAATGCGAGCAGCTCACTGTCGCTGAGCGCGTGCGGCCCCAGCGTGAGCAGGCGTTCCCGTGGTCGTTGACCGAAGGGCAGGTTGGCAATGGGTACCGACATCAAATCCCCCTCGAATGCGGTGCGATAGCTCGGATCATGCCAGCACCCACCGACAGGTCCGTCGTGGTCGATATCGGTGCGCGGACACCGGTCTGCGCGCCGCGACCCGGTCGGGCAAACTAAGGCGCGACGTCGCAACGATGGGGATCGAATGCTCAACTGGCGCAGTCGGAATGCGTGGGGAAGACAACGACCGGTCTGGCTCGCCGCGGTACTCGTATTGGCGGCCGCATGCGGCACGCAGCCCCAGACCGTCGAGGGCCCGCACCTCGACAACAGCCCTGGCCTGGGCAAGTACTACCACCAAACGCTGGTGTGGGGTTCCTGTGACGGCTACGAGGGCGGCGCGGACCTCACCTCGGCCGGACTCGAATGCGCTCGGGTCGCGGTACCCATCGATTACGCGCAGCCCGACGGCAATACGGCGCGCCTCGCGATCTCACGACTGCGCGCCCGCGGGGCGAAGGTCGCCTCGATCCTCACCAATCCGGGCGGACCCGGCGGTATCGGATTGAGCCTGCCCGCCGAACTCGCGAAGACGCCGCTGACCGAACGCTTCGACGTGATCGGCATCGATCTGCGCGGACTCGGCGCGTCGACGCCGAAGCTCGTCTGCGACACCCCTGAAGAACTGGCGGCCGAACGCGCCGGCCGCACAGCCGAATACGTGCCCTTCTGGATGTCGCGGGCCGAACACGACAGCATGAATCTGGCCGCCAGATGCGTGCAGCGCACCGGATTGGATCTGCTCTCGCATGTCGGAACCCGCGAGTCCGCCGCCGACCTCGACATCATCCGCGCGGTGCTCGGTGAGGAGAAGCTGACCTACTTCGGAGTCTCCTACGGCACCCGGCTCGGCTCGACCTACGCCGAGATCTTCCCGGACCGGGTCCGGGCCATGGTCCTCGACGGCGCGGCCGATCCGGCCACCAATATCGCCGATCCGGTCATCGTCTCCGCCGGTCTGCAACATGCCTTCGACGCGTACGCCGCGGACTGCGTCAAGGCCCCGGACTGCCCCATCGGCACCGAATCGGCCAAGGCGTCCGAGCGCATGGCCGCACTGCTGCGGCCGCTGGCCGACCGGCCCGCCACCACCAGCGACGGTCGCGGCCTCGGCTACTCCGACGCCTCGACGGCGGTGATATCGACCATGTACACCTCGCGGGCCTGGCCCGTGCTGACCCGCGGCCTGACCGAACTGACCAAGGGCAATGGCGACATCCTGCTCACCCTGGCCGACGCCTATCTCGCACCCGAGGCCGTTGACACCGGCTACAAGACCGCCGTGCACTGCCTCGACGATGTGCGCATCGCCGATCGAGACAGTGCGCTGGAACTGGACCGTCGCGTCCGCGCCGCCGCCCCGGCCTTCGACAGGGGTCACGTGAGCGAGTGGATTCCCTTCGACGCCTGCGCATTCTGGCCCGTGCCCCCGACCAGTCGCCCGCATGTCCCGACCGTGACCGGACTCCCGAAATTGGTGGTCGTCTCCTCGACCGGCGATCCGGTCACGCCCTATCAGGGCGCGGCGAATCTCGCCCGTGCGTTGGGCGCCGCGTTGGTCACTTACGAAGGCATCCAACACGGTTCGTTCCTGGACGGCGTCAAATGCGTCGACGAACCGGTCCTGAAATACCTGATCGAGCTGACCCCACCCCAGGAAGGGCTGCGCTGTCCAGCTCAATAAATCAGCCGGTCAGCCGTCGGCCGTGATCACCTCCGGGCCGGGCAGGGCACACTCGCTGGCGACTGCATGCAGGTCGCTGGAAAGGGCCAGCACACCGGAGGCCAAACGCTCCAGATGGTGGAGTTGCCGTTCGTGCACAACGATTCGGCGCAGCGCCTCGTTGATGGTGGCGTTACTCGTCGACGTGCCCATGATGGCGGCCGCGGCGGCGAGCAATTTCTGGTCGAGATCGATCCGCACGGTTTTCATGCGCCCTCCTTCGTACATTCGCCATATTGCTTTATAGGACTCGCTCATGTCCGGCAAATCGGATACACCGGCAGAATCCGGATTCGATGAACCGTGGCACGACCACCACTGATCAGCTGGCCCTCGCAAAGGCCGGTCCGCGGCCGGTATTCACCCGAAAAAGCACACTCAGCTAGGCAGTTTGACCACCTGGGCGGGCTTTTGTTGTAGCAACGGCCCAGCAGTGCTTGCATCGACGTATGTTCACCGAAGCTCGGCTGTACTCGCCGGTGACCCGGTCCGGCGATGGCGATGTCATGGTGCACCTGAGCGACGAGCACCCCGGCGTACACGACCCGGAATACCGGGCCCGCCGTAATGCGATCGCCGCGCTGGCGCTGGATTACACACCGGGTAAGCCGCTGCCGCATATCAGCTACACCGATGAGGAAGAGCAGGTGTGGCGCATCGTCTCGGCGGAACTCGCTCGCAAACACCAGAAGTACGCCAGCGCGGAAGTGCTGGAAGCCGCCGCCAGGCTCGGTTTGCCCAGCGATCACATCCCACAGCTCGAAGAGGTCTCCGCGGCACTGACCCCGCTGACCGGATTCCGCTATGTCCCCGCCGCGGGCCTGGTGCCGCTGCGCGAGTTCTTCGGCTCCTTCGCCGACCGCGTCTTCCATTCCACCCAGTACATCCGGCACCACTCGGCCCCGCTGTACACCCCGGAACCCGATGCCATCCACGAGATCATCGGGCACGCCAACCAGATAGCCAGCCCGCGCTTCGCCGCCATCTACGAGACGGTCGGTGCGGCCGTGGCCCGATTGACCACCGAGACGGCACTCAAATTCCTGGCCGACGTCTTCTGGTTCTCGATGGAATTCGGCGTGGTCCGGGAGAAGGACGAAATCCGTTGCTACGGTGCCGGATTGCTCTCCTCCTACGGTGAGATCGAGGAGTTCCGGCACGCCGAGCTGCGACCGCTCGACGTCGCGACCATGGGCACCGCCGTCTATGACATCACGCACTACCAGCCGATTCTGTACTGCGCGCAGTCGATTTCGGAGATCGAGGACGTGATCGGCGGATTCTTCGCCACCATGGACGACGACTCGCCGCACCGCGCGCTGCGCGACCGTCGGGTAGCAAGCTCGAATGTTGCTGGCACACATTAGCGTTCACGACTGTTTCACATATCGCGACAACCGACCTGCTGACTGTTAGCCTGCCTCGCGTCCAATCTCTTTTTGAAGGGGCGAGAGCCGAGATGACAGTTGATACAACGGATTCCACATCGCAGACGCCGCTGTGGTTGCAGGGCCGGGACGCGGTGGTCGCCGCGACGCCCGCCGCGGATTGGCGCGGCAACGCACCCGATTACCACCTGACCAACGAAATCGTGCCGCGCGAGCGCACAACCAACCACGAGGCCGGCTCGCTCGAGGCCATCGTCGAGGACCTGGTGCGGGTCTTCGAGATGGAGGTCTCGCACAAGAAGGATCCGGCGACCTGGGTCTCGCTGGTGGCCGAGCACTACCGCGGCCGGGTCAACGGCGGACCGTGGCAGGACGCCGAGGAGTTCGCCAGGATCGGCAGCTACAACATCCTGATCGGCGATAACCCGTACTACGAGGTCGAGCAGGAGACCTTCGAGTCCTCGCACGCGACCTTCCACACCGCATTCCCGAACGGCTTCTTCTGGGAGGTCCTGGAGGTGCTGGCCGGGCCGCCCGCGGTCACCTTCCGCTGGCGGCACTGGGGCCGCTACGACGGCGAGTACAAGGGCCACCAGCCCACCGGTGAGTTGATCGAGATGTTCGGCGTGACGATCGCCAGGGTCAGCGACGACCTGCGCATCCTCGAGCTCGAGCATTTCTACGACAACAACAAGCTGCTCGGGCCGCTGGCGCATGGCTGCCCGGTGACCAAGTCCGCCTAGGGTTTTCGGCCGCTCGGCAGGCTACTGATTGCCGAGCGGCAACCCCTCCTCGAGGAAATCCAGGGCGCGATTGAGGTTCTCGGCGTTCAGCGGGGAGATCGTCGCGATGCCGAGTGCGGCGCCGGCGATGGCGCCAGCGGTCACCCGGATCTCGAAATCGTCCGGATCCCGGCCCATATGCTCGGCGAGCAGACCCGCCATCAGGTCGATACTGCGTTCCAGCTCCAGTCCGATGGCGGCGCGCAGCTCGGGCACGTGGTACAGCAGAGCCTGACGCTCCTGTTCGAATGCCAACTCGGCCGCGGGCAGCTTGGCGAACACCCCGGCCGCCGCATTGCGGAACGCGGTCAGCGGCGGGACATCGCGCGGCTGCGCCCGCAGCGCGTCGATCATCAGCGGATCGAGATCGTCGGCGAGCACCAACTGTTCCTTGGTCGGGAAGTAGCGGAAGAAGGTGCTGGGTGATACCTCGGCCGCCGCGGCGATCTGCTCAATGGTGGTCTCGTTGTATCCCTGCTCACGGAACAGCCGGAACGCTTCTTCGCGAATCGTGCGGCGGGTCCGTTCCTTCTTCCGCTCACGCAGGCCCTGCGCGGCCGTCCCGTCAGCGGGTAGCTCAACCGACATGTGTCGATTCTGGCCCATCGACGGCGACCAGCGCGTCCGGTATCGCCTCCGCGCCCTTCTCCGCGTCCGCGGCCCGCCGCGGCAGCACCCGCAGCGCGAACGGCACCGCCACGGCGCAGATGGCCGCGCATACCCACAGCATCGCGCTCATCCCGCTGACGAAGGCCGACTGCACCTGTTCCAGCATGGCCGCGTTGCCGGTCGATTTCGCCACCGCCACACCGGCATTCACGCCGTCGCGGACCGGTTCGACATTCAATGCGCCGAGATCGCCGCGGTACACGGTAGCCAGCACGGTGCCGAGCAGCGCCACCGCGATGGTGCCCGCCGCCTGCCGCAGCGCCTGCAGCACCGCCGAGCCGACGCCAGCGCGGGCCACCTCGAGATCGTCCATCGCGACCGCCATGCCGACCGGCAGCCCGAGGCCCATGCCCGCACCGGTCAGCGCGACCCAGAGTGCGACGAACCAGTACGACGTGCCCAGCTCGGTCAGCGCACCCAAACCCAAGCCGAGCGCGAGCACCGCCAGCGCCGAGGCCACCATGAGCGCCGGTCCCAGCTTCGGCCGCAGCCGGTCCCCCAGCCGCGAACCGATCAGCAGTCCGCCGATCATGGGCAGCAGCCGCACTCCGCTGCCGAGCGCGTCGACACCGAGGACCGCCTGGTAGTACTGCGGCACCGTGAAGAACAGGCCGAACAAGCCGAAGGTGATGATCACGGTGAACGTCGCGCCCCAGCGGAAGCCGGGACTGGCGAACAGGCCGAGATCGATCAGCGGGAAGCCGGCGCGGCGCTGCCACGCGATGAACACCGCGAATATCGCGACACCGCCGAGCAGCGCGCTCCAGCCGAGCCCGTTGCCCCAGCCCTTGTCGCCGAGTCGGATGAATCCGTAAGTGACACCGAGCATTCCGAGGATCGACAGCACGACACCCGGCAGATCCAGCGGCCGTTGTTCCGGGTTCCGCGATTCCGGAACCAGGGCCGCGACGGCCGCCGCGCCGATCACGACCATCGGGACATTGATCAGGAATACCGAGCCCCACCAGAAGTTATCGATCAGCCAGCCGCCGAGGATCGGCCCCAGCGGCAGCCCGAGTGCGGTCGAGGTGATCCAGATGTTCATGGCCTTGGCCCGCTGCGCCGGGTCCGGGAACAGCACCGGCAGCACCGCCATCGACAACGGCATCATGACCGCCGCCGCGACGCCGAGCACCACGCGCGCCGCGATGAGTTGACCGGCGGTGGCGGCGAAGGCACAGGCCAGTGACGCCGCTCCGAATACCACCAGCGCGCCGAGCAGCAGCTTTTTGCGGCCATAGCGGTCGCCGAGTGCACCAGCGGGCACCATCACGGCCGCGAGCGCAAGTGTGTACGCGGTGCTGAACCACTGCAGCGCACCGGTATTCGCATTCAGGTCGATGGCGAGGGTGGGCAGCGCGACCGTCAGCACGGTCATATCGAGGCCGATGGTCAGCATCGCCACGGCCAGCGCCCCCAGCGCCAGCCAGCGGCGCGTCGAATCCGTCTTCATACGCCCTCCAGAAAATGATAGTTACAACTTTTTGATAGTAGCTCTCATTTACTAGTTTCTGTCAATACCCGGAGCAGGCGTGCCGAGGACGGCCGCGCCAGCCCGGCACCGGCGCACCCCACCCGTTACGCTCTGATCCGATGACGATCCGGGACCTTCGCCACTTCGCCAGGCCGAATCGCGGTTCCGTGGGCCCTGCGCCGACGAGAATCCGGGATGTTCGCCGCCTCTGCGTGCTCTGCCTCGGCACCGTGCTGGCCGCTGCCGCGGTGACCTGGGGCGGCGCGGCGACGCCATCGCAGGCGACGCCGTCGGTCATCACGACAACGCCGTTCACCACCCCGAATACCGATGGGTGCCCGCAGAAGACGAAGCCGCCGAACCCGATCGACGAATCCGAGGTTCCGGAACCGGGCGAGCCCACGCCGACGCCGCTGTCCGTGCCGATTCCGCCGGTCGGCGGCTCGCGCTTGGGCGAATGCGGCGTCGTCCTCCCCCGCGGCGCACCGGCGGTGCCGCAGGACATTTCGGCGACGGCCTGGCAGGTGACCGATCTCGATACGGGAGAAGTGCTCGCCGCCAAGGATCCGCACGGGCGCTACCGACCCGCCAGCACGATCAAGGTGCTGCTCGCGACCGTCGCGCTGCGCTCCCTCGATCTGAACAAGACGGTCACCGGCACCCAGGAAGACGCGAACGCCGACGGCACCCGGGTCGGCATCGGCCCCGGCGGCCGCTACACCAACCGTCAGCTCATGCAGGCGCTGATCATGGCGTCGGGCAACGATGCCGCGCACGCCATCGCCGCCCAACTCGGCGGCGACGCGGGTGCCGTGCAGAAGATGAACGAACTGGCAAAGTCGTTGTACGCCTTGGACACTCGCACCGCCAGCCCGTCCGGCCTGGACGGTCCCGGCATGAGCACTTCGGCCTACGACCTGTCGGTGCTGTTCCGCGAGGCCATGACCATCCCGCTGTTCGCCGAACTCATCCACACCGAACAGATCGACTTTCCCGGCTTCCCCAAGGATCCGAAAAACCCCGACGACAAAGACCATCCGGGCTTCGCCGTCGCCAACGACAACCACCTGCTCTACGAATACGAGGGTGCGATCGGCGGCAAGACCGGTTACACCGACGACGCCAGGCAGACCTTCGTCGCCGCCGCCCAACGCGACGGCCGCAGGTTGGTCGTGACGCTGCTGAAAGCCGATGTGCTGCCGCTGCGTCCATGGGAGCAGGCCGCCCGCCTGCTCGACTACGGCTTCGCGCTGCCCAAGGGCTCCACCGTCGGCAAGCTCCCCGAAACCAAGTCCGGATCCCCGAAAGCCACTGCGGGACTTGCCTCCCCACCCCCAAAGGACACCGACCACGAGGCGCAGCCCGCGGACGAGCCCGACAACCACTCGGGCACCCGCACGCTACTGCTGATAGGCGGCGTCGTCCTGATCCTCGCACTGCTGCTCGGAGCGCGCCGGGTAAACCGCCACCGATAGCGCCGCACACACGTTTCCTCGGGAAGTTCCGATGTGGTGATATGCCTCCGGATAAGCGCGACTGATGGACCGGGTTGGGGTTGGCGATGCGGCTCGGCTTTGCCGTGAGCTTGGTCGCGGTCCGGTGGCGGCGTCATCGCTGTCAGCAGGCGGCCGGTCACCTGCGTCAGTCCCAGCCCGATGTGCGCCTGGCCCCGGACCAGACCGGTCGATCCGGTAGTAGCGGACTTTGTTCGGGCGTCAGAGACAGTTACCGGGTGCGAATCGGCTCCCTCGAGCATCTGATCGAGGTGTCCAAGACTCAGCAGGATCGCGGCGCGGACTGGTGGCGCCCGACTCGCGGGGCTCGAGCGGCGGATCAGGGGATCGGTTGTGCCAGGCGGGTGATTTCGCGGCGGATGGTGGACTGGTCGCAGGGGGCGATGTGGAATTCGTTGTACTGGTGGCGGTAGTGGTAGCGACCGTCGCCTTCGATATCGAACCAGTTCAGATATTCGGGTGCGGCAGGATGCGAATCGCTTAGGCCGCGAAGGATTTCCACGGTTCCGGAACCGGAGCGAGGGGCGCGCAGTAGGCGGTAGATCCGGTCGGATGCCGTCTCTTTCAAGCCGGTCCAGGATTCGAGATTGTCGACCAGGCTTTGGACATCCTCGGCCTCGGCCGGATGCCGTCCGGGCGGCACGTCGCCGAGCACCGCCGTGAATACGGCGGGCACGATCGCGGCGCCGCCGACCTCGAGCACGACATTGCCGCCGAATTCGATTGTGGGGCCCGGCCGTTGCACCAGGGTGACGCCGATGTCGGCGTCGATCGCGCCGAACGCGCGGATCGGGCGTCGCCGAGTTCCGGTGAGCGTCAATGCGATTCGCGGATCGGCTGCCACACGCAAGGCGGCTGATAGGTCCGGGTTGGCGTGCAGCGGCATGCGGCGGTCCAATTCGCGGGTGAGCCGGTCGAATTCGTCCTCCCAGCGCACCGAGGCGATCAGGCGCAACGGAAAGGGGTAGCGATCCGACCGCGTCTCGCGCCAGATGTGCATAAACTCATCGGGCGTGAACTCGAACTTCACCCGCGCCCACCGCTCGGGTGCGCTGAGGGCGCGTCGGCCCCGATCGCCGGGGGAATCGCCGGATCGTCCGGGCCGACCAGCTCTTCGTACTCGCCGATCAGGTAATCGGGGACCTTGCGGCTCGCCTCGTCCTCCCCCGATTTGCGCCCCGCTCCGGGCGACATGCCCGACATGCCGTTGCGGCCGGTGCTGACCGCGCTGGTCTCGGCAGTGGAAACCGTTGCCGCGCTGGAGTTTCCGGCAGTCGGAACGCCGGTGATGCTACGTCCCGGACTCGGTGTGGTGCTGCTGTCGGGTCCGGATGCGCCGCCCGATCCAGAGGTGCCGAGGCCGCCCGAATGTCCCGGGGTCATCTGGGTGCTGGTTGTCGCGGCGGGCGAGGTGGCGGTGGTGCTCGCGGCCGTCGTCGGGGACTGCGTCTGTTGTCCGGTAGTGGAATTCGAGTCGAGACTCGTGGGGGTCACCGTGCCCTGATCGGACCCCGGTGTCCCCGATCCGTTCGACTCGCCGTTGCCACCGCCGGTGTTTCCGTTGCCAGATCCGGTGGTGCCGCCATTACCGCCCCCACTACCACTACCGCCACCGTTACCGCCGCCCGGCCCGGTACCGCCCTCGTTGCCCCCGCCGCCCGGCGACGTGACCGGTACGAATGTCGGGACTCCGGACCCGGCGGGACCGTAGGACGGTTTGTAGTTGTTGTTCATGGTGTCGATCGCCGTGCGATGCAGCGCCTCGATACCGCGCTGATAGGCGACCTCCTGGCTGTCACCGGCCCCGACAAGTCCCGCGCCGACCGCGGAAATAATGACCTGCGCAGGGTCCAATGAGCTCGCCGAACCCCTGCTCCCTTGCGCCGCGGACGGTGGCGGCACCGTCATCTTCACCACTTCGGCAGCCGACGCCACGCCCTTTATCCGGTGCCCGCATGCATTGATCACCTGCTCGACTTCACTGGCCTGCCGATAGAACGTCTGCGCCGCGTTGAGCGCCGCATCGGCCATGGCCCCCTCGATGCCCGAAGCCAATGCCTTCTGAATCGCGAGATTCGCACCGAACAGCCCACCGCTCAGCGCGGTGGCAATGCTGATCCAGGTATCGGCCTGCTGATGCATGATGCCCGGACTCATCTGCTGGGCGTGGGTGTAGATCTCCTCGTGAGTGATGCCCTCGAACTGCTCCAGCCGAGTGATGTACGCCGGATCTTGCCCGTCCGCAGCGAGTTTCGTCCCGTACTGCTCCGCGCCCTGCTGCTGACCGCGTGAAAGCGTGCTCTGCTGGGTGGTGTCGGGCTTGCGGCTCGAATCGAATGCACCGAGCGCCGAGGGAACATCGTTGATGTTGAGCGGGCCGGTCATGGTTAGTTGTCCTTGCCGATCTCCGGTTCGATGGTGGAGGCGATGTCGGTGATGCCGTCACAGGCGTTGAGGGTTTGTGGGGCGCGGTCAGTGAGGTCGACCGCCATCTGCACGAACCCGACCTTGGTTCGGACATCGACTTGGCAGCCACGGTGCACTTCCGGGTCACGGACCAACAGGGCCTCGCGGCCGTTCACACTGGTTGACTCGCTGAACGCGCCCACCTTCGCGAGGTTTTCCTGCCAGGTCGCGTTTCCGGACAGCAAACTCAGGTCTCGCAGTTGGGAAGAGAAGTGGCAGACCAGAAAACTGTACTCAGCGATGAGATCTCTTCCGCGCCCCCGTGATGCGGGATCGAACCCGGCCTTTTGAATGGTCTCGTCGCTGATCCATGTGCACGGGTCGAAGACGATCTTGGGACGTCCCGTACTGGCGGTGTATTGATTGTCCTGCGAAGGCGGCTGGAGCTTCGGGTTCGTCAGTGTCGGCCGAGCCGATTGCGTGCCAGCGGACGATGTCGAGGTTTGACTTGAGTCGGCCGGTGTCGAGTTGCCGTTGGATGAACAGCTCGCTGCCAGCACAGCGACGGCTATCGCCAGCATTGCCAGCAGAGGATTGCGGTTTCCGGTCATGTCGAGTGAACCTCCGTGGTGGCGGTATTGATCGACCTCGCGTTCATGGCGTCGGCTTCGTCCACCAGCTGACCCGCGCGTAGGTAGGCCGCCGCCATCTTCAGTGCCGCCTCTTTCATCCCGTTCAGAGCCTCCGTCATCTTCACCGCCTTGCCGGAAAATCCGTCCTGAAGCTGCTTGGCGGATTCAAACCCACCGAAGCCTTCCATCCGGTGCAAGTCTTTTGACGCGGTGATCTGTGGATTGAGTGTGGTTTCGACGAACCTGGTGTAGACCTCAGCGCACCGCCGTGCGGCGTCGGCCTCCATCCGAAACGTTCCCCCAGTGGCCTGCTGATACAGCGCATTCGCGGCCGATTGTCCCACTTCCATCGACTGCCCCTCCCTCGCTGTCCGTGCGCTTACTGTACTGGACGCGTGAAACGGTCAATCGGTTCCATTGGGACGCAAAGACAGTCTCGATTGGTTTCTATCCTGCGGGTTCAGACCACTGGTGCCGCGTTCTGTCCGAGCCCGTTCACCCAGCCGTGTACCGCCACAGCGGTTCATGGCGGGTCTCAAGGAACCCACGGATCGGGAACGCGCAGGTGCTGATGGCCCCAGCGAATATGCCGCTGGATGCAATCTGTCCTGGGGTTATGTCCTGATCGCATGGAAATCCACACTGCTGCCGCCGGACGGGATCGCAGCGTGATCTCCTGATGCGAACAGTGAATCCTGATGGGAGGCAGGCATGTCGGAGGACGGATCTACCCTGGCACGGCGACAGTTGGGGAAGTATCTGCGTGATGGAAGGGAGGGGCGCGGGCTCACACTCCACGAAGCGGCCAAGCTGATCCAGCGCAGTGCCAGCACCCTCCAGCGCATGGAGAAGGGCGGCATGGCCCACATGCGCGATGTGGACATCGAGGCGCTGTGCAAGATCTACGAGTTCGATGCCGATCACGCTGCGGCAATGAAAGGGCTTGCGGCACAGGGAAACGAGCTGAGCTGGTGGTGTGAGTACGGCGATCTGTTACCGGCGAACTTCGACTTCTATGTTGGGCTGGAGTCATCGGCGCAGCGTCTGAGGACCTATGAGCCCGAACTCGTACCAGGGCTGTTGCAGACCCCGGCATACGCGAGCGTACTCATCCGATCGGTCTACCCCGACGACGACGCCGAGGAGCATGCGCGCAGGGTGAGGTTGCGAATGCGAAGGCAAACCAGAATCACCCGCAAGTACCTTCCGGCGTCGCTCGATGTGATCCTTCGAGAGTCGGTGCTGCGGGGAATGGTTGGCGGGCCGCACATCATGTCGCCCCAGATGAGGCATCTCGCCGACATGAGCACCCGGTCCAACGTGAACTTGCAGGTTCTCCCGTTCAGCGTAGGGTTTCCCGTCGGAGTCGCGGTTGGTCCGTTCGTCATCCTGGAGTTCGGTACGAGCAAACATGGGCAGGTGATCGAGCCGCCAGTGGTCTACACGGAAAATTTCACGGGGAGCTTGTATCTTGCGAAATCAGCCATGGTTCAGCGATACGATCAGACGTACGAGAGCCTTCGGCGAAGCGCGATGGATGCTGTTGCCAGCCGGGCTCTACTCAGGCAGATGGCGAAGGAGTATGCGTGAACAGCGATTTGGCCCATGCCGTGTGGTTTAAGAGCAGCCGCAGCGGCGGAGCCGAGAACTGTGTTGAGGTCGCCTTCCTCCCGAACACCCTCGTCGGCGTCCGCGATTCGAAGAACCCATCCGGTCCCGCACTCGTGTTCACCCCAGCCGAATGGTCAGCCTTCACCGCCGCGACAACCCGCGGAGAGTTCGACCGCTGACGGCCCACGGGTCTCGTGGCGAGCAGGTCGTCTGCACTGAGGCAGCTTCCTGCTTACTGTTCGATAGCGGCAGTTCCAAGTGCCCGACTTTATTGCCCAAGGTAGCGAGTCAACCTGATGCAGAATTCAGCGACTTGCTGCAACTGTTCATCGGTTAACCTCAGGCGGCCACTGGGAGTCTGTGCGCGCTCTTCATATATTTGGACTACCCCTTCCCGCTCGTTGCTGTAGGTAGTGATTTCGACAAGACCCTGGGGCCGATTATCGAAGAGCCAGACCGGTTCCGACGTGCCGCTGATCCGCTTCATCAGCGGGCTGGGAGTCCAAGGGGTACTTGGATTAGCAATACGCGTGATTGAAGCACGTCCGACCATTTCTGAATTCGAATCAACGAAACAGTCTCCAGCCCGGTAGATTGTTGATCCAAGATCCCGGTCGGCCCTGATCCTTATGTCTTGCACCTTTAGATCGTTCACAAAAAAACTTGACAATGCATTGCACAGATCTCTCAACGTGGATGCTGCTGGCACGGTTGGAACAGGCTGGGCGACAGTAGGGCCCGGGGCAGGGGTAGGATCTGCGCACGCCGCAGAGATCGCCAGAACAACAGCACCAACAGCCGTTCGCGTCAGTCTATTCATTACTAACTTGCTTTATGCTTCCAGTCCGAACCGTCGCCATCGAGTACGCTGGCGTCGGTGTATTCAAGATTGTATTTGTAGCGCTTACCGTCACTGTCAACTCCTTCGGCCTCAACATGAATGGATGGCCATTTGTTGAAAGGCAGGCCCGATTGCGTTGCGACTTCTGCCGCAATATTGTTGCCTGCAATCATGCTGTTCTGCGCCATAGTGGCACATTCCCCGAATATGTTGAATATTTTGGTCTGTAGCACGCCTACCGTTTTCACCAAATCATCGAGGGTAAAAACAGCAGCTGGACCCTTCATCCAGATACCCGTCATCTTATTGGCGATTTCATTCTTGAATTCCAACAGTGCAGTGACCAGCTTCTTGTAAAGATCAAGGATGGCCTTGGCTAGCGTTTCCAGTTGGCCAGCGATCTTTTCACACAGGCCATCCATCGAAGTGAATGCCTCATTTTGCAGACCATATACGATGAAATACCGCCCTGCGGCCACTCCTTCCCATTCGCTGTTAAGATTGGTGGTCTTTGCTTGGCCACCCGCGTCTTTGATCTTGTTTCGGATCAGACGCCAATTCTCCGCAGTTTCGATAAAGGTAATAGGTGTTTTGACGCCAGTTTGGAACTCGGTCAACTTGTTGAGGACTGACGTGATGGTCTCCTCTATAGATTTTCTGTGGTCTTCAATCTTGTCGATAAGATACTCACTCGCGAGCATGCCCAGCCCCAGTGTGGTGACTGTCAAACCGATCTCGCCGGTCCGTAACAGGTCGATCAGCTTGTTGACATCGTCTTCATATCCTGAGGGTAATAATTCGAGATCTTTGGCGACGAGGCGCATCGCATCGATCTGCTTGTCTAGATCGGTGCGGGAGTCGGGTGTGGGTGCTGTCATCGAGTGCCATCCCTAACCATGAGCCTTGAGCTGCTGTGCACGGGCGGCGTCTTCCTCGTCGTAGGTATTTGCAGCCTGCCTCAGAATGTTTGCAATATTCTGGCACGCGGTAACACCCTCCGCGAGCCGATCGTTAACGTACCCTGGCGCTGGCTCATACTTCGATAAGGATGGAGCGAACACGCCGGCTTCGGCGACCGTCATCTTAACGCGATTAGTCATGCCCTGAGCCTCTCCGAGCCACCAGGCTGCAAGCTCCCATGCCGTTGCAGCCGCGCGCATACGATTTGTCGCAGCCTTGAAGTCGTCTGCCATTATTAGTAATACACCTGCTCGAGTAGTGAACGAACGTGTTGGTCATGCTGAAACTCGAGGTCGGATACCGAGTACCGTGTATAATCTCCCCATACCCTAAATTGTGGCCGCTGATTGCGGACTTGATCAGCACACCACAACAGCTCATCAACAAGAGTTGCGGGGTCTACGGTTTCTGCCCAACCCGACCAAATGGTTACTGAGTTAATTCTCATCCGGTCGGCGGTCATGAGCATCGCTGGTTCACCCTGGTACAACATGCGACCATTTACTAGGTACTCATTCTTTGCGATCATGGCGTCGAGCTTGTCTTGATATTCGGACCACCGCGGTGTCTCGAGTAGTATCATCAGCTGTGTTCGCCGGTCCGGAACCCCGCAATCAAGATCGAGCCCACCATCGGGAAGAAAACTTCGGGATGATAGGATCCGCGACAGTTCTTGCGCGATAGCGAGTTCATAGGCCTTAAGAAACTCTGTCCCATACTCATGGGGCTGAATATAGCGACTCCAATGACGGTCCAAATCGATTCTAATTGGGAGAAGTCCGCGGTCGAGCTGCATCGATGCAAAGGATGAGCCTGCAAGTTTCCAAGTGTTTACTAAAGAATCTTGGAGTTCGTTCCCTGGTTTGACATAGCCGCGTTGGGAAGCGCGATAGACCTCAGACTCTTCAATGCGAGGTCGCGACCTAGATTGTCCGCCACCCTGCGTGGGAAACAATGTATGTTGAGGTTGTTCCCAGGGAGCTGCCGGGCGATTCGCAGTTACAGGAGATGTTGCGAGGTTGGGGTTGATCGGGGTGGTTGGCGGCGGGGTAGGCGGGGTACCCTGCGCAGGTTTAGCAGCCTTGGTGAGAGGCTCATCGTCATCCCAGAACTCATCTGGATCGTCGTAGTGGTTGTAGAATCCGCCCGCCATTACGACACCTCACGGCGGTGTACGGCGCCCCGGGCGAGCGCCGTTTTCGTCCGGTTAACCTCCATTGAAGACCCCCATTCGCTTTAGTTGGCTCGTCAGGCAGTAGCCGCGACCACCCTCGCCGTCTCCTGCGGGGTTTGTCAACCCGGGGGCCGGAGAGGCGGCTCGCGAAAGCTGCTGTGACAGAGTGACTTAGCCTCGATTTTACGTGCCGCCGACAATCAGCGCTCAAGCCGCCGAGCACCCGCTTCCAGCGCATACGGCTCGATGTACAGAGCCCTGATCGTGCCGCGAGCATCGGCTTCGACATACACGCCACCATCCGCCGATCGCGAGTTCCCGCGCACCTCGGAGACCACGGCGTTCAATCGTTTGAGGTGCGCTGCCCGACGCTCGATGTACTCGTCCATTGCCCCCAACCCAGATCGATACGTGGATCTTCCTCGACGTACCGCGGAACTCTATCGGTCACAAGTTCACGGCGGCAAACCCGTTGGGACCAGGTGCGCCTGTGTCGCGTTGTTGGTCTCGGGAGCTGTCCAGCTGGCGAACCGAATGGCTCTCACGACCCGGTTGCCATACGGATCTATCCGGGTCAGCCACTGACACCGCTCCGGGTCAACGGCGGCGCAGCCCCGAAAGCACCAGCGCGGCAAGGGCACCCGCGCCGAAGTAGGCGGCGCCGGTGCCCATCGAGAGACCGGGGGCGCTCATGCGGGGCATGATCACGGCGGCGCTGGGTGGGGGGATTTCGGGTTCGGGCTCGTTCTCGGATGCTGTTGCGGCCCAGGCAGTTGCGAATAGGAGGATTCGGTAGGTGATGTAGGTGAACACCATCAGGCCGATGATCGAGCCGAATGTCGCGCCCGCGGGGCTGGTCAGTACCATCTGCAGGTAGAACGACGCGACGTATTTGAAGATCTCGAAGACCACCGCGGCCAGCGCCGCGGCCCGTGCGGCACTGCGCAAAGTGACCGGCTCCCTGGGCAGGCGCGCGATCATCCAGGCGAATACCGCCCAGGACGCGAGGAAGCCGAGCAGTATCGAGACGAGCACCAGCAACAGTCGCGCGCCCGGCAGATCCGCCATGCGGAACGTGATCAGCAGCCGCGCACCGAGTGTGCTCGACCCCAGCGCGGATAGGCCGATCGACACCACGAAGGCCAGCCCGAGTCCGATCAGCGCACCCAGGTCGGAGAGCTTGGTCAGGAACCAATTGCGTTCGAGGCTCTTCTGTTCCCACTGTTCGGTCAGTGCCGCCCGCAGATTCGCCATCCAGCCGAGACCGGTGTAGCCACCCACCAGCAGACCGAGCGTGCCGACGGTGCCGCGCGATCGAACCGCCTTCTCGATCAGATCATTGAGCTGACCACCGAGCGATCCCGGAATCTTCTCGAAGATCTTGTTCTGTAGATCGGCGAACAGGTCCGGGTGGCCCGACAGCACGAAGCCCGCGACCGCGAAGGCGACCATCAAGAGCGGAAATAGCGACAGCACCGTGAAATACGTGATCCCGGCCGCGTAGTAGTCGCCGCGTTGGCGCTGGTAACGCCCGCCTGCCCGGACCAAATGATCCAGCCACGGCCGTGATTGGATCCGGCGTTCTGCCGACGCCTTGACATCGTCGATCACCTGCACCTGTCACGCCCCTTCAACAGAGACCGCGGTGTGGATCCGCAAGCGGTCGATACCGGTATTCCCCGGCTAGCGAGCCAAAAACCCGACCCGGTCATAAACCTGCGCCAGAGTGTTGCCAGCAATCTCGCGGGCCCGCTCGGCACCCGCGGCGAGGATGCGGTCGAGTTCGCCCTGATCCGCTAAATACTCTTCCACCTTCGCCCGCAACGGCGTGACAAATTCGACCAGCGCGTCGGCGACGTCGGACTTCAGATCGCCGTAACCCTTACCGGCATAGTCGCGTTCCAGCGTGACGATCGGGGTGCCGCTCAGTGCACTCAGGATCACCAGCAGGTTGCTGACACCCGCCTTGGCCTCCGGGTCGTAGCGGATCTCGCGCTCGGTATCGGTGACCGCGGAGCGAATCTTCTTGGCGGTGATCTTCGGATCGTCGAGCAGGTTGATCAGACCGGCGTCGGTGGAGGCCGACTTGCTCATCTTCGAGGTCGGATCCTGCAGGTCGTAGATCTTCGCGGTGCCCTTGACGATATGTGCCTCCGGCACCACGAACGTCTTCTTGAACCGAGTATTGAAGCGCTGGGCCAGATTCCGGGTCAGCTCCAGATGCTGGCGCTGATCCTCGCCCACCGGCACCTGATGCGCACGGTAGAGCAGGATGTCCGCGGCCATCAGCACCGGATAGGTGAACAGTCCGACGCTGGCGTTCTCCGCACCCTGTTTGACCGACTTGTCCTTGAACTGGGTCATCCGGCTGGCCTCGCCGAATCCGGTGATGCAGCTGAGCACCCAGGTCAGCTCGGCATGCTCGGGCACCTGGCTCTGCACGAAGAGCGTGGAGCGCTTGGGGTCGATGCCGAGCGCGAGCAACTGCGCGGCCGCCGCCTTGGTGCGCCGGCGCAGTTCCTTCGGATCCTGCGACACGGTGATCGCGTGCATATCCGGGATGAAGTACAGCGCGTCGTAGTCGTCCTGCATGGTCACCCAGTACTGCAGCGCGCCAAGGTAGTTGCCGAGATGGAAGGACGCGCTGGTGGGCTGGATCCCGGACAGCACCCGCTGTTTGCGTTCAGCGGCCGGGTTCGTCTGAGCAGGACTGGACATGTCCCGATCTTCGCATGCGTGTCACGCGGAATTTCGCGCCGCCCAGTTGCGCGGGTCGACACCGGGCATGCTCGGGCGGCCGGTGCTGAGAAGTTCATGTTCGCGCTTGGACACCAATCGGTAGACGGGCGCGCTCGGACCGGCCAGAGTGCCGCGCAGCACCGGCGGCACCAGCGGCGGGGCGATATGCGCGGTGCGCACGCCCTGGGCCAGCGCGCGGAAGGCGATATGTTCGGGAAACCCCCAGCGCATCCCGTACATATCGCGGATGCGCGGCGGCAGGCTCCCCTGCACCAGCAGGAAGAACGCGTCGACGACCTGGCGCAACGGCCTGCGCTGCGGATAGGGCACGCGTTGACCGGCCAGATACGAGCCGACCAGCCGGGCCTCATCGGTGAGGAACAGCTCGTCCGAGGCGAGGTAGTCGTCGAAGGACTTGCGGAAGAGCCGGTAGCTACCGGGCGCGGCCTCGCGCGGCATGCCGAACAGTTCGGCCCAGCGGACGTAGTCCTGGTACAGGCCCTCACGCTCGCCGTCGGTCAGCGGGCGAACCAGCAGATCGTGCATCACCTCGGCCGAGTCGAAGGTGAAGGCCATGGTCATGTACATCAGGTGCGGGTCGAGCGCGGAGTAGCCGGTGCCCGCCGGATGGTGCGCGCCCGCGTCCTCGGGCAATTCGCCGACTACCTTCGCATGCTTCTTGGTGGTGAAGGCGAGCGCGCGGTCCGCCTCGTCCTTGCTGCCGAGGAAGACGGCCTCGAAGAGCTTGCCGGTCAACGCGAGTCGCGTGTAGGGCGTCATCCGATGCTCGGTGTTCTCGGCGGTCCCGACGTACAGCAGCGGATTGACCGCGCCGATGACAAGGGCGCGCTGGCCATAGGTGAGACCCACCGCGCGTTTGCTCATGACCCGCCGGGCCATCGAATTGTCGGTGAAGTAGCCGGGCTCGGACATCGCTGCCTCCTCGTTGAGCGCGTGCCATCTGGCATCTGTGACCCGCAATCCCGGCGCACCCGGGATCCACAGCATCTGGCAATAGAATCCCCCAGAATTCAGAATCTGGCAATAGTCTCTGCCAGATTGTGTCCCGACCCGGCAGCCGCATCGCACCGCGATCCGGTCAGCCGCAACCGCGCCCGTGCCAGAATCGCAAGGTGACTGCATCGCGTAACGACTCCACCAAGGGTGGCGGTCAAGCGACAGACCGGCCAGCACCACGCAACGACTCCACCAAGGGCGGCGGTCAAGCGACGGGCGGGCCAGCGCGGCGGACATACGGTGGGGTCTCCGCCGACGAGCGTCGAGCCCAGCGGCGGGCGGCACTGCTCGATGCCGCGCTGGAGATCATCGGCACCCAGGGCATCGCCAAACTCACCGTCTCCGGACTGTGCGCGCAGGCCGGACTCAACGAGCGGTACTACTACGAAAGCTTCGACAGCCGCGACGCGGTGCTGGCCGCGCTCATCGACAGGATCGCCGAGGAGTTGGCGGAAGAGATCGTCGGCGCACTGCGGTCCGCACCGGCGGACAGCCGCGCCAAATCGCATGCCGCCATCGCCGCGGGCATTCACCTGCTGACCGACGATCCGCGCAAGGCACACGTCGCGCTGATCGCGGGCATGGCGACGCCGGAGCTACGTTCGCGCACGAACCAGTTGGTGCGGGTGTTCGCCCGGCTGGTCGCCGCCGAAGGCATCGACTTCTACGGCGTCACCGACCCTCCCGACCCCACCATCGACTTCCGCGCCACCTACCTCGTCGGCGGCCTCGTCCAAACCCTGACCGCCTGGCTACAGGGCGACCTCCCGCTCACCCGCGAAGAACTGATCGACCACACCACCGATGTGTTCGTCCTCCTCGGCGAAGACCTCGCCCGCCGCCTCACCTGAGCGAGTCGAATGGCGGCTCTCTACGGGCTCGGGAACAACCACATGACTCACCGCAGGTCTACGGGCTCAGCCGGACGATCTCTGGGTCGGCCGGTTCGCCCTGTAGGACAACGCGGAAGGCGAGGCCCTGTTTGGACCAGTACTCGGCGGCATCGCGCATTGTTTCGGTGAACCAGGCTCGCTGTTCCGGTTCCTCGGCGAGCAGGTCGGCCGAATCTCGGATCACCGCAACGTATCCGGCTGCGGAGCCGACGAAATCATCTAGATCACGCAGGCATTCGTCGAAGGCGTCCTTATTCGCGCCGAAGTAGTACGGGAACTGGAAGGCGGCGGCGAATTCGTCGAAAACGCCCGCGGTGGTGCGCATCTTGGGGCCGCGCAATTCGCGCACCGCGTAGTCGACGGGGGCGTCGTAGCGCACGCCGCTGAGCGTCGGGGCGTCGACGGGGAGGGCACCCAGAACCGGTGTGGGTGCCGAGGCCGCCGCGGTAGGGGGCCGATCGGGCTCGGGGCGGGCAAGGAACTGCGATAACGGGACTGTCATCAGCGCATCCTCGTGAAGGTTTCGTAGTGGTCACCGGTGTACCAGGCGGAACCGTCGCTGCCGGTGACGATGCGCTCGGCGTCGCGAGACTGGTTGCGCTGCTTCGGGTTCACATCCCACTCCTGATAGGTGATGGGCTTGCCCGCCGAATCCTTGGCGGGCAGGGTCCCCGCGCGGTTCATCCAGCGGTCGCCGCCCTTGGTACCCGGCGCGTTCGCCGAATCCGGCCAGCGGCCCGCATCGATTTCGGTCAGGGTCGCGTAGGCGCGGTCCGGGACGCCGGGGGCCCGAGCGGTAGATGTGGTTGTCACATCCGGGCCGCGCGCCGGAATCACCACACTGGCGCTGCGAGTGGTGGAGGTGACCGAGGCGGCGGTCGGCTTGCTGTCGCCGCCGCGGGAAGTCAGCAGCGCTAGCACCAAGGCCAGCAGGGCGACGCCGAGCGCGGCGAAGGCGCGAACCCGTTTCGAGGAAATGTTCATGCGATCCCGATCTCCAGCACTGCCATATCGCGAAGCATCTTCGTCGCGAACCTTATCGGTACTGCACCGTGACGGGCGCATGGTCGGACCAGCGCTCGGCATAGGTGGCGGCGCGTTCGACCACGGCCTGCTTGGCCCGGGTGGCCACCTCGCCGCGCGCCAGGTGGTAGTCGATGCGCCAGCCGGCGTCGTTGTCGTAGGCACGGCCGCGATAGGACCACCAGCTATACGGGCCGGGGACGCCGGGATACAGGCCGCGCACCACGTCCACGTATCCGGCGGCCACCATGCCATCGATCCAGGCCCGCTCCTGCGGCAGGAAACCGGAGTTCTTCAGGTTGCCCTTCCAGTTCTTGATATCGAGTTCGGTGTGCGCGACATTCCAGTCGCCGCAGATCACGAAATCACTGGTCTGCGCCCGCATATGAGCACCGATCTCGTCGAGGAAGCGGTATTTCTCGTCCTGCATCGGGGTATCCGCCTCGCCGGTGTGCACATACACGCTGGCCACGGTCAACTCATCGAATTCGGCCTCGACATAGCGGCCGGTACCGGCGAATTCGGCGCTGGGATGCCAGATTCGGTCCTGCCAGCGCCCGAGTCCGATGCGCACGGCCCGAGGTTCGCGACGGGACAGGATGCCGACCCCGGCCCGCCCCTTCGCTCCCGGCTCCGCATGCGTCAGATGCCAGCCCGCGTCCAGCGCGGGGGCGAGCGCGGCGCGGGTCTGCTCATCGGTTGCCCGGGTCTCCTGCAGGCAGATGATGTCGGCCTCGGTGACCGCCAGCCACTCGAGCATCCCCTTGCCCGTCTTGCCCGTCGCCGCACGGACGCCGTTCACATTGATCGACGAGATGATGTATGGCACCTGACGACCGTACAATGCTGGTCAGACGAACTCCCCCGGACATCGCCGTCCAGGAAGGGGTGATGACGATGACGTCAGGCACCACCAACTCCTCCGCCCCTATCGCGCCGATCAAGGCGCTGCATGTCGGATCCGGTGACCCGGTCCTGCTCCTGCACGGGTTCATGCTCTCGCCGCATTGCTGGGAACAGGTTGCGCTGCGGCTGTCCTCGCATTGCGAGGTCTTCGCCCCGGCCTTCGCCGGCCACTGGGGTGGCGAACAGATCGACGGCTGGCTCCTCGATGTCTATGCCCTCGCCGACCGGATCGAGGATCAACTCGACGAACTCGGTTGGCGCACCTGCCATATCGCGGGCAACTCGCTCGGCGCCTGGGTCGGCTTCGAACTTGCCCGGCGCGGCCGGGCCCGCACCCTCACCGCGATCGCACCGGCGGGCGGTTGGCGGTCGCCTTCGCTCACCCAGTTCCGTGTCGGTGCGAAGTTCGTGGCCCTGGCCTCGATCGTCGAAATCGGCAAGCGCCTGGGCGGATTCGCGATCAACAACCCGATCGCCCAGCGCTTCGCGCTGCTCGCGTTGTGCAAGAACGCCGCGGCCGTCTCCCGGCGCGACATCGCCGCCATGATCACCGCGGCCCTGCACTGCGACGCCATGATCCCGCTGATCCTGGGCTGCGTACGGTCCCAGGCCCTCGAGGACCTGTCGAACCTCCCCACCCCCGTGCGCCTGCTGATGGCCGAATACGACCGCATCATCCCGAACCGCGTCTACGCGCGCCGCTTCCTCCAGGAACTCCCCGACTCCGCCGACCGCATCCTCGTCAACGGCGTCGGCCACGTCCCGATGCTGGAGGCCCCTGACCGGATAGCCACGCTGATAGCCGAACACATCTACGCCAGCCGCACCCACTTGCGCGCGGTCTGACACACCGAATATCCACAGGTCAGCGAGTCATCCACAATTCGGCAGCAGCCCCTCGATTCGGTCCGCGCCGACGTCTACTGTTGCGGCCATGGGGAGCCCACAGCGAGATCACGAGGTCCGGCAACTTCGCGGCGATGTCGACGGCCTGTACGACTTGACGAGCGATACAAGCGATACCGCGATGGCGACGAAACGCGCGGTTCGAGAGGTCGACCTACGGCTCCGCAAGCTACAGGTGACCACTGGCCGACAGTTCGGGGTTGTCATCGCAACCCTCCGTCAACACGGCAAGCGGCTGGATCGGGTGGACGAGCAGCTGGATCGCGTGGGCGGGCAGCTGGATCGAGTCGACGAACAGCTGGGGCAGGTCGACGGACGACTGGGCCAGGTCGACGGACAACTCGGCCAGATCGGCCAGCGGCTGGATCAGATCAACGGGCAGCTGCTCGACATGTCGCAGACGCTCGAGACCGCTGTCGGCATGCTGAGAGTGCAACAGCCGCCGACGGGATGAACGCCCTTTTGAAACTTCAGGAAACTGCGCTCGCCTGCCGAGAGCCGTCCCCTGCCAGGAATTCCAGGATGAGTCGGCCGACGTCTTCGGGAACATCCAGTTGCGGGCAGTGGCCGACTCCCGGCAGGACGACGAATTCGCTGCCGGGGAGGAGGGCGTGGAGGGCACGGCTGGCGGCGACCGGGATGATGGCGTCTCTTGCGCCGTGGACGACGAGGGTCGGGCACTCGATGGTGAGCGACGGGTGGCCTGCGGGGTGTTCGCGGGCGTAGCGGACCGCGTCGCGGCCGCGGGCCGCTACGGCGGGCATGTCGGGGACGGAACGGGTTGCGGTGGTGAGGAATTCGGGATCGGCGGGATAGCCGGGGCCATAGACGAAGCGGGCGACCGCGGTGCGAACGGCCCAACGGACGATCGGGCCGGGAATCGGGAGGGCGGCGACAAAGCGGAAGAACCAGGTGTATTCGTACCGGCGGCCGACGCCGGCCAGCCAATGACGGGCCAGCAGCGGCTCGTCGAGGGTGGCCAAGGCGCTGACCCGGTCGGGGTTGCGGGAAGCGGCGTGGACCGCGGTCGCCGCACCGAGTGAATTACCCACGAGCACAAGGGGACCGTGCGCGGCGATGATCGCATCGACGAAAGCGTTGAACTGCGGTGTCATCGGGCCCGGTGTGCGTGGATCGGCGAGGCCGAAACCGGGGAGGTCGACGGCGAAGGCGACGCGGTCGGCGGCTTCGAGGGCGGTGAGCACGCCGCGCCAGGTGTCGGCGCTGTCGGCGTAGCCGTGCAGGAGCAGGATCGGGATACCTTGTCCGGCAACGGAAAGCACCCTGGTCTCGACTCCACCATAGCGGGCACGGCCTTCGCTGATCATCGGACTTCCTTGTTCGAAGAGCCTCTCGGCGTCTGCGTTTCGATCGATCGCAAAGGCAAACGACCTACAGCACAGGCGGATTCGTCGCCCCACGCATGCGATCGCCCGCGTGGGGCGATGATCGGCAATCGCCGGACGGCGCTACCGGGCGAGCAGCCCCTTGGCTATGTGGGTGACCTGAATTTCATTGCTACCCGCGTAGATCATCAGCGACTTGGCGTCGCGGGCGAGCTGTTCGACGCGGTATTCGGTCATATAGCCATTGCCGCCGAACAGTTGCACCGCGTCCATGGCGACATCGGTGGCGGCCTCGGAGGCGTAGAGCTTCATGGCCGAGGCCTCGGCGAGGGTCGGCGGCTTGCCCGCCTTGCCGCGCTCGAGGGTATTGAAGACCATGTTCTGCACGTTGATTCGGGCGATCTCCATCTTCGCCAGCTTGAGCTGGACCAGTTGGAAGCGGCCGATCTCCTGACCCCAGAGCTTGCGGCTCTTGGCGTATTCCACACAGAGCCGGTGACATTCGTTGATGATGCCCAGCGCCATGAAGGCGACGCCGATGCGTTCGGCGGTGAAGCTGGAGCGGGCGCTGTCCCGGCCGTCGCCGCCCTTGTGCTCCTCGGTCTCGCCGAGCAGTCGGTCCTTGCCGAGCCGGACATTGTCGAAGAACAGCTCACCGGTCGGCGAGGCGTGCAACCCCATCTTCTTGAACGGCTTGCCCTGGGTGAGGCCCTCCATGCCCTTGTCCAGGACGAATGTGAGCACGCGACGCTCGCGCTTATCGCCACCGTCACCCTCGTCGAGCTTCGCGTAGACGATCATCACATCGGCGAACGGACCGTTGGTGATGAAGGTCTTCTGCCCGTTGAGGATGTAGTCCTCACCGTCACGCTTGACATAGGTCTTCATGCCGCCGAACGCATCCGAACCCGAGTCGGGCTCGGTAATCGCCCATGACGCGACCTTTTTCATGGTCACGATGTCGGCGAGCCAGCGCTCCTTCTGGGCGAGGGTGCCCCGCGACATGATCGTGGTCGCACCGAGGCCGATGGACACGCCCATCGCGGTCACCAAACCCATACAGACGCCCGATAATTCGGCGATCAGCACGGCCATCAGCGACTCCTGGCCGCTGAACGGG
This sequence comes from Nocardia nepalensis, assembly GCF_048910785.1. NCBI lineage: Bacteria > Bacillati > Actinomycetota > Actinomycetes > Mycobacteriales > Nocardiaceae > Nocardia > Nocardia nepalensis. The sequence goes on from NZ_JBKBET010000040.1 coordinate 221,681, forward strand.
CTACCTTCGGAAGCCTTTTCCTTCTTCGTCGGCTTCGGCTCCCCGGCCGCGATGGCCGCCGCACGTGCCTTCTGCTTGGCGAGCATCTTCTCGATCGCCTCGCCGCCCATGGCATCAATTCCGAACTCGCTGAACAGCTTCCGGATGATCGGATACGGCGTCATCTCGCCGCTGTCGAGCGCGTCGAGGTGCGGACGGATCTCCTTGTCGATGAACGTCCGCACGGCGTCGCGGATCATCACATCGGTTTCGGACCATTCGAACATCAGTGTTCTCCTAACCGGGGGTGGCAGTCGGCGAAGCCGACGGGTGGGTCAGCTCAGGGAAGCCGAGCGGCGATGTCATCGATGAGCCAGGGGCCCTCGGTCTCGATCGTCTTCACGTCGTGCCAACCGGCGAGTTCGGAGATGGCACCGCCCTGCACCGCGAACACCTTGCCGGTGATCGCGCACTTATCGGAAGCCAAGTATGCGACCAACGGGGAGATATTGGCCGGACTGAAGGCGTCGAAACCGCCCTCGGCCTCCGCGGCCTCGGCCTCGGCCGCCATGATCTCGCCCATGCCGGGAGTCGCCAGGGTGAGGCGGGTGCGCGCGATCGGGGCGATGGCGTTGACCCGGACGCCGTAGCGCGCCAGTTCGTCGGCCGCGACCAGGGTCAGCGCCGCGATCCCCGCCTTGGCGGCGCCGTAGTTGCCCTGACCGGCATTGGGCACCGTGACACCCGATGCCGAGGCGGTGTTGACAACCGCCGCATTGGGCTGGTTGCCCGCCTTGCTCTGGTCCTTCCAGAACGCCGCGGCGTGATGCAGCACGGCCGCGTGGCCCTTCAGGTGTACGGCGACGACCGCATCCCACTGTGCCTCGTCCATGCCCGCGATGAAGACGTCGCGCAGAATGCCCGCGTTGTTGATCACGATATCCAGGCCGCCGAACTCCGAAACCGCCTGATCGACGAGCTTCTTCGCACCGTCCCAGGTCGCGATGTTCTCGGTGTTCGCGACGGCCTTGCCACCGGCCGCGACGATCTCATCGGCGACCTCCTGCGCGGGACCGACATCGGTACCCTCGCCGGAGTTGCTGCCGCCCAGGTCATTGACGACGATGCCGGCGCCCTCACGAGCGAACAGCAGCGCGTGCTCGCGGCCGATACCACGGCCCGCGCCGGTGATAACGGCGACTTTTCCTTCCAGTGCACCCATGTGCGTCGACTCCCATCCTCTGCCCCGGTATCCCGTGGCGATATGAATGTCGCGGCTCTCGCCGAGACAAGTGGCTAATCGGCGATTTCCGCGAGGCCGTCGCTCAGGACGACGTCCTCGCCACGGACCGTTTCGAAGGCGTAGGTGGTGACGCCGTCGGCCGAATCGACCTTCCAGATCCGGGTCTCCAGGTCATCGCCGGGGAAGACCATCTTGGCGAATCGAACGGCAAATCGCTTCAGCCGGTTGACATCCGAACCGGCTACTTCGGTGAGTACTGCCCACGACGCGAAGGCCATGGTGCACAGGCCGTGGGCGATGATGCCGGGCAGACCCGCATCCTTGGCGACCTGATCGTCCAGATGCAGCGGCACCGGGTCACCGGAAGCGGGCGAGTAGCGGTAAGTCTGATCGAGATCGACATGCTGCGGCACGACTGCGACCGGATCCTGCGCCCGCAGGTTCTCGTCGAACTTGTGTGCCGGGGCTGCCAGCCCCTCCGACTTGCCCGCGTCGATATTGCGGAAGAAGGCGGTCAGATACTGCTCGTTGACCAAATCCCCATCCTCGGTGCGGCATTCGATGAGGATGGTGATGGTGGTGCCATTGGAGCGACTGGTGTACCCGACGGCCTTGGCCCGCGAGACCAGCTTGTCCCCTGGCTGGATCGCGCGGTGGAAATGGAAGTCCTGCTCCCCGTGCACGACCCGCCCGAAGATATCCATCGGCACCACGTCGATCACCGGCATCATCATGGCCTCGAAGACCGGGACGATGCCGAAGATCGGCGATGCGACCTCGCCCGTCAGATGGGCCTCGATCGGGTCATTGGTGGCCGCCGCGTACTCGGCGAGCCGGTCCCTGGTGACCTCGAAACGCTCTTCATCACACCAGATTTCCAGACCGGCGTCGTCGAACTCCACCAAGCGGGCCGCGGTGGTCTCCGCTGTCATCGCACTCTCCTTCGATGGCGGTATCAGGCCGCCGCGACGGCGAGCGTGTCGAGCTGCTCCAGCGACTTGTCGAGCTGTTTGAGGCCGTCTTTCTCGACCGCCTTGCCCAACGCGCCCTTGATCAGCGCGCCCTCGAAGTCACCGGACACCGATACGGTGGAGCCGCCGCCGTCATTGGGCTGGATATCGAAGGTGAATTCGGTCTTCACACCGGCCATTCCGGTGCCGCCGAGGGTCAGCTTGTTCGGCTGTTCGACGGCCACGACCGACCACTCCAGCTTGTTGGCCATGCCGAGCATCACGATCTTCGCGACCAGCTTCGCGCCGGGGGTCAGCACGGCGGGCGGCTCCTCGATGAAGCGCTCGTGGATGGTGAACCATTTGTCCCAGGTCTGCGGGTCGGAGACAACGGCCCACAGGGCCTCGGGAGTGGCGTTGACGTCCTTGGTGGCTTCGATGTGGCCCATGGTTTGACTCCTCGTCGAGTGTTGTTGTGGCAGTTGGAATGTCAGCGCTGGATCGGATCGACGCTCAGCGATCGGCACGCTGGTATGCGGTCACCACGGCAGCGCCGCCGAGCCCGATGTTGTGCTGCAATGCGGCGGTAACGTTGTCGACCTGCCGCTTGTCCGCGGTGCCGCGCAGCTGCCAGGTGAGTTCGGAGCACTGCGCCAAACCCGTCGCACCCAACGGATGTCCCTTGGAGATCAACCCGCCGGAGGGGTTCACGACCCACTTGCCGCCGTAGGTGGTCTGGTTGTCGTCGATGAGCTTTCCGGCCTCACCCGCACCGCAGAGCCCGAGGGCCTCGTAGAGCAGCAGTTCATTGGCGGAGAAGCAGTCGTGCAGCTCGATGACCTGGAAGTCCTGCGCACCCAACCCGGCCTGCTCGTAAACCTTCCGCGCGGCTCGGACATTCATGTCGTAGCCGATGAGATTCTTTGCGGTGTTGTCGAAGGTGGAGGCGAAGTCGGTGGTCATCGCCTGGCCGACGATCTCCACCGCCTGCCCGGCGAGATCGTGCGAGTTCACGAAATCCTCGCTGGCCAGGATGACCGCGCCGGAGCCGTCGGAGGTCGGCGAGCACTGCAGCTTGGTGAGCGGGTCGTAGATCATCCGCGAGGCCAGGATGTCATCGAGCGAATACGCGTCCTGGAACTGCGAATACGGGTTGTTCACCGAATGCTTGTGGTTCTTGTAGCCGATCTTCGCGAAATGCTCTGCGGTGGTGCCGTATTGCTTCATGTGCTCGCGACCGGCCGCGCCGAACATCCACGGCGCCACCGGGAACAGCACCTCGGAGATCTCGGCCAGCGCCATGATGTGCTTGGCCATCGGCTGCTCGCGGTCGTCCCAGGTGGAGCCCAGCGAACCCGGTTGCATCTTCTCGAAGCCGAGCGCCAGCGTGCAATCGGCCAGACCGCCCCGAATCGCCTGTGCCGCAAGGAAAAGTGCGGTGGAACCGGTCGAGCAGTTGTTATTGACGTTGACCACCGGAATACCGGTCATCCCGAGTTCGTAGACCGCGCGCTGGCCGGAGGTGGATTCGCCGTAGACGTACCCGACGTAGGCCTGCTCGACTTCGCGATAGTCGATGCCGGCGTCGGCGAGCGCCTTGGTGCCCGATTCCCGCGCCATATCCGGGTAGTCCCAATCGCTGCCGTCTTCGTTCTTGCGGCGGCCCGGCTTCTCGAACTTCGTCATGCCGACGCCGACGACGTAGACCTTGTTCGCCATCGAACTCCTCACGTAGTACCTGATCCGGGGCGACCACCCGCCGGAATCGGCAGCTCACGGTGGTCGATCCAGCCGGATCGAACAGAAACAAACATACAGATCTGTATGTAACACCGCAAGGGTGTCGCCCGTGCGAAGGCGCGAAAAGCCAGAATTCCCAGCTCAGACCAATCGGTACGGACATACCGCCAGAAGCGAACTTTGCGCCATCAGCCAAGGGCAATCGGGCACTACACGACAAGACGGCCAGCCATGACCGGTGTCGGTCGCGATTACACAGATCCGCCAATGCCTACTCGCCGGACGGGACCGGCCGATAGATACGGGTGCACCCGCCACATAAGCACAGAAACAGAAATGGCTGTCGGGCCGAAAAGCCCTGCAGCCGTCGCCTATTCGACGACAGACCGCTCCGCCAGCGGTCGCCCGGCCAGCGCCGCGGCCGCGATCTCGCGCAGATGCACCGAGGCTCGCCGCCAACGCCGGTGCGCCCGTTCGGAATCCGGATCGATGAAGTTCGACACCAGAATTCCGCGCAGCGCGTCCATCGCGGTGTAGACGAAATCACGAGCTTCCTTGCGCCGCATCTCATCCGGTACGAATCGGGCAACCGCCATCAGCACCGCATTGTTGACGAACGGCTCGACCTTCTCCATCGCCGAGGCCAGCACCGGATCGGTACGACCCGCCACCCATAGTTCGACGGTGGCGATGAACAGCGGCCCCTGATGCAACTCCCACAGAAAGTCCAGCGCCGCCCCGACCGGATCGTCGCCACCCTGCACCTTGGACATCTCCCGCATCGCGGTCTCCGCGCGCAACTGCGCCAAATGACTGATCGCGGCCACCACCAGATCGGCCTTGGACCCGAAGTGGTGCACCTGCGCACCGCGGGTGACCCCGGCCCGCTCGGCGACCCGCGGCGTCGTCGTCCCCGCATATCCGTATTCGACCAGGCAGTCTATGGTCGCGTCGAGCAACCGGGTGCGCATCTCGCTACTGCGCTGCTCCTGGGTGCGGCGCTGCTGCTTGGACGCTTCGGACCTGGTCATTCCGGCGATTCTACACTTACATACAGATCTGTATGTTGATACGCCCCCGTCAGAGTTTCCGGCCGACGTAGGCGGCCAACCGGCGGTGCGCAGGAGCGTCGGCAGGCGCCTCGACCTCTGGGCCGAACATACCCGGCCCGCGAAAGTTTTCCATACCGACCTCGCGCATGATCGCCAGCATCTCCTCGCACAACTGCTCGTCGAGCAATTGCTCCTGTCCGGTGGCCACCGCCAAATCGACGCCGTGCACGAGAACTTCGGTCAGGTGGATCACCGCCGCCATCGGCCCGGGCACCTCGCCGAAGCCGAGGCGGACCGTCCGCTCGAGCGCGTCGGGGCGATGCCAGGCCGCGCGGTCGAGCACGGCCGCTTCGGCATAGGCGGCCTGCGGATCGGTTCCGAGCCAGTCGTCGTGATGGTCACGCACGGGAGTCAACCCTTCGAGTTGCGCGGCGAAGATATTCATCCCACCCACTACGTGATTGAGCAGTTCGCGAAGGTCCCACTCCGGGCAGGGCGTCGGCACGCCCATGGCGTCCGCGGCAATGCCTTTGACGACCGCACCGGTCATGTCGATGGCCCGGTCGATGCGATTGATCACGGTCATGTCGTACTCCCGAAAAAGTTGTCGGACAGCGGCCCGGTCGACCAGTCCTAACGGAAAGTCAGTCGCCGGGGAAGAAGATCGGGTTCCTCGCCAGCCCTTAACGCAGTCAATGGCGGCGTTAATAGGGACATTAGCGGGCGTCTGCACACAAACGCAAGTGCCAACTGCGTTAACATGGCCCGCATGGACGAATCCCCGCGCGCCCGCCGCCTTGGAGGTCGCAGCGCCCGAGTGCGTGCGGCGGTGCATCAGGCGGTCACCGAGCTGATCGCCGAGCGCGGCTACGGCAACTTCACCGTCGCCGACGTCGCAGCACGCGCCGGCGTGGCCGACACCAGCATCTACCGGCGCTGGGGCAATCTCGAGGCGCTGGCCATGGAGGTGACCGTCGACCGACTCACCACCGAGTCATCGATGCCCGATACCGGTTCCCTCGCGCGCGATCTGCACGCCTATGCCGCGCAGGCCGCCCGAGATGTGAACGGCCCCAACGGACTTGCACTGCTGCGCACGATCCTGGCCCTCATCGATACGGGCGCGGACGGCGAACGCACCCGCGACCGGTTCCTCGCCATACGAGTCGAGCAGATCCAGCACATGCTCGACCGGGCCACCGCCCGCGGCGAAAACGCCCCCGACGTCCTCCAGGTCGTCGACATCATCCTGGCGCCCATGTACACCCGCACCCTGTTCGGCATCGGGCCGCTGACCGACGAGTACGTCGACATTCTCGTCGACCGCCTGCTGAGCATCAGCGCCGTTCGATAAGTAGTAGTGATCGGATCGGCTCGAAAACGGCGTTGTTCCCGCATTGCCGCAAGCACCACGCTGAAACGGCATGTCGGCACGACCCGTTGGAGCTGAATTGTCCGAGATCGAACCCTTCCGCATCGATATACCGCAGGCCGACCTGGACGACCTCGCCTTCCGCCTGACGCACACCCGGCTCGTCTCGGAACTGCCCGCCATGGCAATCGCGGGCCGGGTGGACGTCGGCCCATCGGTACGGCCCGACTTGGAATACGGAGTCCCGCTTTCCTATGTCGGTCCGCTGCTCGAATACTGGCGCGACACCTTCGATTGGCGTGCACAAGAGCGGCGGCTCAACTCCTTTGCGCAGTTCACCACCGAAATCGACGGGCAGAAGATCCATTTCGTGCACGTCAGGTCGCCGGAGCCGGATGCCATGCCGCTACTGCTCGCCCATGGGTGGCCCAGCTCGTTCACCGAATTCCTCGGCCTGGTCGGCGAATTGACCGATCCGCGCGCTCATGGCGGTGATCCGGCGGATGCCTTCCACGTGGTGATCCCGTCCTACCCCGGCGTCGCGTTCTCCGGGCCGACGCGTGCGGCGAGCTGGCATCCGGTACGGATCGCTGCGACGTTCAACGAGCTGATGATCCGACTCGGCTATGACCGCTACGGCGTGCACGGCAATGACAGCGGCGCCACCATCGCGCCCGAAATGGGCAGGCTCGCACCGGAAAAGGTGGTCGGCGTGCACGTCGATCAGATCTTCTCCTTCCCGAAGGGCGAGCCGGGCGAGCTGGACGGACTCAGCGACCAAGAGCTGATGCTCATCCAATTCGGCCGGAAGTTCCTGGAGCACTCCAGCCACGAGCGGGCCCTGCCACAGCCCCTCGGGCACGCCCGCTTCGATTCGCCGATCGGCCAACTCGCCCGCAGCGGGCAGTTGCTCACCGATTCCATGACACGGGAAGAGATCTTGACCAATGTCTCGATCTATTGGTTCACCAACACCTGCGCGCCCGTTGGCCGCTGCTACGTCCACAATGATCATCCGACCCCGACTACCGTGCCGATCGGGCTCGCCTCCTTCGGCCACGACTTCAAACCGCCGCGCAAGTTCGCCGAACGCGATCACAGCAATATCGTGCAGTGGCACGAATATACCCGCGGCGGACACTGGGCCGCCCACGAAGCGCCGGACCTGCTGCTCGCGGATATGCGCGATTTCTTCCGGAAAGTCATCTGAGAGATGGGCATTCGACGTGTGGTCACCGGCCATGACACGAATGGAAAGGCCGTCGTGGTCAGCGATGCGGAGATCGCGCCGAGCGGGCACGGTCCGGACACGATCTGGGCAGCCGATACACCACCCACATTCCCCGACGCGGGGGCTCCGCCCGAATTCGAGGGTCCGCTGATCCCTCTCCCCGGGGGCGTCCATGTCATGCGACTGGTCTTCCCGCCGCGCTTCGATCCGGACGACTGGGCCGCCCCCACGGATCCGGTCCAGGCCGCGGCGGCCGCCATGGCACAGATGACGGCCTCGGTGTCCGTCGTCGATGATCCGAACCCGCCCGGAACCTACGGTGCGGCAGCGGGTTTCACCGGGTTCCACGCGACCGCGTCGGTGGACTGCCTGATGCAGCTCACGGGCGAGTCGGTGTGCCTGCTGGAGGACACCGAGATTCGCCTGGCGCCCGGGGACTGGCTCGTCCTCAACGGTGTCGTGCACGCCTGGCGCAACGACAGCGATCAGGAGGCGGTGCTGATCGGCGTGATCGCCGGTGCGAAGCACAGCGGCGCGCCGCTGCGGGAGCACCGATGACGCCGTAATGTTCGGGGAGCACGTCTGAAGGACCGAGCGGGAGGATCTCGTTGGAGCTCAGAGACATCGAGATCTTCCTGATGCTGGCCGAGGAACTGCATTTCGGCAGGACCGCGCAACGGTTGCACCTGTCCCAGGCGCGGGTCAGTCAATCCATCAAGAGTCAGGAACGCCGTATCGGCGGTCGTCTGATCGACCGGTCCAATCCCCGTAACGTCCAGCTCACCCCGCTCGGCCGCCAACTCCTCGTCGAGTTGCTCCCGAATTATCGGGGCGTGGTCCGGGCGATCGAGAATGCCCGGCGGGCGGCGCAGGGCGTCTCCGGCGTGCTGCGCGTCGCCATGATCGGCTACAACCCTTACGACTATCAGCCGTTCTGGGACGCCTTCCGCAAGCGACATCCGGCCTGGGAACTGCAGATCCGCAGCAGCGAGTTCAGCGACCAGTTCGGCCCGCTCAGTCGCGACGAAGCCGACATCGTCATCGCCTGGGTGCCCGTCGAAGAACCCGGCCTGACGGTCGGGCCGATCATCTCCGCGGAGCCGATGGTGGCGATGATGCCCGACCGCCACGAGCTCGCGGGCGAGAAATGGGTGTCGCTGGAGGTCTTCGGCGACCGCGGCGTGCTGGAACCGGCGGCACCACTGCCCGACTACTGGGAGGACGCCGTCAGCCCCTTCCACACCCCCTCGGGCCGTCCCATCCACCGAGTCGCGCCGATCTCGACACTCGAGGACATCCTGACCACCGCCAGCACCAGCGACGTCTTCACCAGCTGCATGAGCCACATCGCCCGGTACTACAACCGGCCCGGCATCAGCTACGTGCCCATCACCGATTCGCACATGGTTCGATGGGCGCCGGTCTGGCGCAGCGACTCCGAAACCGAGCAGATCCGCGCATTCGCTCGCGTCGTGCGCGAACTGGGCTGCCTGGAGCAGATCTGATCCATCGCCGATCGGCGAAAGTGATCGCAAATGGTGCGAAACCGACGACGATTGTGTCCACCGACAGCACCGAACAAGGAGCGCAGATGACCGACTGGAATGCGAACATCATCGCGGAGTTCCGGGCGAACAATGGCAAGGTCGGCGGCCCGTTCGAGGGCAAGGACCTGCTGCTGCTCACCACGACCGGCGCGAAGACCGGGCTGCCACGCACGAATCCGGCCGCCTATATCCGTGACGGCGACCGGCTGGTGATCATCGCGTCCAAGGCCGGCGCACCCGACAACCCGGATTGGTATCACAATCTGCTGGCCAATCCGAAGGTCACGCTGGAGATCGGCACCGAAACCATCGAGGCAACCGCCACCCCGATCACCGGGGGCCCGGAGCGCGATCGGCTCTATGCGGCGATGGTGGAGGTCATGCCCGGCTTCGCCGAATACGAGACCAAGACCGATCGGGTGATTCCCGTCGTCGCATTGGCGCCGAGCGTCTGACCAGTGTGGGCCGCGGGACGACCCAGCGAAACTAGTTCGCTCGCGAACGTCGCGCGGTCCAAATCGTGAGCGTGAACAGCAGGACGCCGAGCACGGCCAGGCCCGCTCCGACGGTCGCCGGGGCGGTATATCCGAGTCCCGCCGCGATGACGAGACCGCCCAGCCACGCGCCCGCGGCGTTGGCGATATTGAGGGCGGCGTGGTTGAGCGCCGCGGCGAGTGTCTGCGCGTCGGCGGCGACATCCATCAGCCGGGTCTGCAGGGCGGGCGCGAGCGTCGCGCCCGACGCGCCGATGAGGAAGGCGCCGACGGCCGCGGTATATGGATTGTGCGCGGCGGCAACGAATCCCGCGAGGATGACCACCATGGCGATCATCGAGAGGTAGATCGCCCGATCGACGCCGCGGTCGGCGAGAATGCCGCCGACGATATTGCCCGCGACCATGCCGAGGCCGAAGAGCATGAGCACGAACGGAACCAGGCCGAGCCGCATGCCCGCCACATCGGTCAGCGTGGTGGTGATGTAGGTGTAGACGGCGAACATGCCGCCGAAGCCGATCGCGCCGACCAGCAGGGTCAGCAGCACTTGCGGGCGACGCAGTGCGCCGAGTTCGGTCATCGGATTGGTGATCCGGATGCCGTGCAGTTCCGGGACGAACCGGATCAGGGCCGCGACGGTGGCGACACCGATCGCCGCGACCACTATGAAGGCGTCGCGCCAGCCGAGATGCTGGCCCAGCCAAGTCGTACTGGGAACGCCGACAACATTGGCGGCGCTCAACCCCAGCATAACCGCGGCAACCGCCTTCGCGCGCTGCCCGACCGGTGCCAGTGTGGCGGCGGCCAGCGAGGCGACACCGAAGTACGCGCCGTGCGGCAGGCCCGAAATGAACCGCGCGATGACCAGGGTTTCGAACGAGGGCGCGATGACGGTCGCCGCGTTTCCGATGGTGAACGCCACCATCAGGGCGACGAGCAGACGTTTGCGCGGCACCCGCGCGGCCAGTGCGGCGATCACCGGAGCGCCGACCACCACGCCGAGCGCATAGGCCGATACCGCATGCCCTGCCGACGGCTCGGACACATCCATGGCGCTCGCGATATTCGGCAGCAAACCCATGGTGACGAATTCCGTTGTGCCGATCCCGAATCCACCGAGGGCCAGCGCCAGCATCGCCGGAATATGCCAGTCCGTCCGCTCGGCCTCGGCGAGTACTCGGGTCTGTGCGGCAACGGATCTGGTCACGTATTCATGTAACCGCCCGGCGACTGCCTCCGCTTCCCGGGTAAACGTGAGTTCCCACACGTCAGAATCGAGAAGTCATACCAACCACTGCCATACCGCGCATACCGGGCAGCCCAATGGGCACCACCCCGCGACTCCGGCCCCCTCGGTCAGGATCCGAACGGCTTGGGGTGCCCGCAAGCGAGTGCGGATCCCGAGAAAGGAGCGCACGGCCCGGGAAACAGTGCGGGCACCCGTACCACCGGTGTGGTGCGGGTGCCCGTATGTCGCGCCCGGCGCTGGCTCTTGCCCAGCGCCGGGTATTCAATTCAACCTGTCAGCGCAGGGCGCGGGCCAGGTTGGCGTCGAGCGCACCGAGGAATTCCTCGGTGGTCAGGTAGCCCTGGTCGCTGCCGACGAGCAGCGCCAGGTCCTTGGTCATCTGGCCGCCCTCGACGGTCTTGATGACGACGTCCTCGAGGGTCTGCGCGAAGCCGATCACCTCGGGGGTGTTGTCCAGCTTGCCGCGGTGCTCGAGGCCGCGGGTCCAGGCGAAGATCGATGCGATCGGGTTGGTCGAGGTCGGCTTGCCCTGCTGGTGCTGGCGGTAGTGCCGGGTGACGGTGCCGTGCGCGGCCTCGGCCTCACAGGTCTTGCCGTCCGGGGTCAGCAGCACCGAGGTCATCAGGCCGAGCGAGCCGAAGCCCTGGGCCACGGTGTCGGACTGCACGTCGCCGTCGTAGTTCTTGCAGGCCCAGACGTAGCCGCCCTCCCACTTCATGGAGGAGGCGACCATATCGTCGATGAGGCGGTGCTCGTAGGTGAGTCCGGCCGCGTCGAACTGGGTCTTGAACTCGGCGTCGAACACCTCCTGGAAGGTGTCCTTGAACATGCCGTCGTAGGCCTTGAGGATGGTGTTCTTGGTCGACATGTAGACCGGGTAGTTCTGCTGCAGCCCGTAGTTGAACGTGGCCCGCGCGAAGTCCTCGATGGACTTCTGGAAGTTGTACATACCCATCACGACGCCGCCGTCCTCGGGCATCTTCACGACCTCGTGCACGATCGGCTCGCTGCCGTCGTCCGGGGTGAAGGTGAGGGTGACGGTGCCGCCCTGGAACACCTTGAAGTCGGTGGCGCGGTACTGATCGCCGAACGCGTGACGGCCGATGATGATGGGCTTGGTCCAGCCGGGGACCAGTCGCGGCACATTCGAGATGATGATCGGCGCGCGGAAGATGGTGCCGCCCAGAATGTTGCGGATGGTGCCGTTGGGCGAGCGCCACATCTTCTTCAGGCCGAATTCCTCGACCCTGGCCTCATCCGGGGTGATCGTGGCGCATTTGACGCCGACACCGTGTTCCTTGATGGCGTTCGCGGCATCGATCGTGACCTGGTCGTCGGTCTTGTCCCGATATTCGATGCCGAGGTCGTAGTACTCGAGGTTCACGTCGAGATACGGGTGGATCAGCTTGTCCTTGATGAACTGCCAGATGATCCGGGTCATCTCGTCGCCGTCGAGTTCGACGACTGTGCCTTCAACCTTGATCTTGGACATGGATCTTCGTGTCCTCCTAGGATGGTGCCCTCATTGCACGGCCAGGCGAACACGCTTGTGAGCGGACCCCAGCTGTTCCAACAGACAACGTATATGTCCCGCGTTGTCCGCGAGACGTGTGGTGCAAACAAGACAAGCGTACTGCTGCCATTGACCTCACCGCGCGGGCAGCCCCCCATGTGAAGACGCCCGAAATTGTTACCGACAAGTAGGTCGGACGTGGTCCGCGCCACTGTCGGCGCCATCGGATCATCAGCGCTTCGAGCCGCTGAACACGCCCAGAAACAGCGATGTCCGGGTACCGCATCGGATTGCGATACCCGGACAAGCTATTTCGCTATCAGACCGCGACCGGAATCCGCGCGCCCTCCTCGGATCCCTCGATCAGATTCTCCGGCTTGTCCCGGATCATCAGCGCGATCACCGGAACCGCGGCGAGGAAGAATCCGGCACCGACATAGAACGCCACGTCGTAGCTGTGAATCGAGGCGCGGGCCATGAGATTGTCGATGGTGGCGTGCGCCTCGGCGTAGGACTTGGCCGTCTGCACCGAGATGGTGGTCAGCAACGCGGTGCCGACCGCGCCGCCGACCTGCTGCGCCGCATTGAGCAGCGCACTTGCCACACCCGAATCCGCCTCCTCGACCTGGTGCAGTGCGACGGTCTGCATGCCGACGAACAGCGGACCCATGCCGAGCGCGATGAGCAACTGTGCGGGCAGCACGCTGGCCGCGTAGCTGTCACCGAAGCTCAGCTGCGCCAGCCACAGCAGACCGAGGACGCCGAGCACGGCACCCGCCACCATCAGCGGACGCGGGCCGAGCTTCGGCAGCAGCGCGCTGGTGACACCGGCCGAGATCGCGATACCCGCCGGGAACGGCAGGAAGGCGAAGCCCGCCTTAAGGGACGAGTAGCCGAGGGTGATCTGGAAGTAGTAGCTCAGGAACAAGAACATCGCGAACATCGCGATCGGGATCAGCAGGGCGGCCAGGAATGCGCCACCGCGGTTGATCTCACCCGGAATATGCAGCGGCAGTAGCGGATTCGACGAGCGACGCTCGATGGCGACGAAGGCGATCAGCAATGCGACACCGACGACGAGCAGCGCGAGGGTGCTCCCGGCCAGCCAGCCGTCCTCGGCGGCGCGACTGAAGCCGTACACGATGGCGATCAGGCCGAGCGTGACCGTGACCGCGCCGGGCACGTCATAGCCGCCGGTGCGCGGGACCGGTATGTCCTTCACCACAAACGCCAGCGCACCGAGCAGGGCGATCAGGGCGATCGGCGTGTTCACCAGCAGGCACCAGCGCCAGGAGGCGTACTCGGTGAGCGCACCGCCCGCGATCAGGCCGAGTGCGGCGCCACCGGCGGAGATACCCGCGAAGACACCGAACGCGGTCGCGCGCTCCTTTGCCTCGGTAAAGGTCACCGAAAGTAGCGAAAGTGCCGCGGGCGCAAGCAAAGCCGCGAACGCACCCTGCAAGGCCCGACCGGCGAACAGCTCCGCGCCGTTCTGCCCGAGACCGGCCACCGCGGATGCACCGGCGAATCCGACCAGACCGACGATGAACACCCGGCGCCGTCCGAGGTAGTCCGCGAGCCGTCCGCCGAGCAGCAGCAGGCCGCCGAAAATCAGCGTGTAGGCGGTGAGCATCCATTGCCGATTGCCATCGCTGATGTCGAGATCACGTTGTGCGAACGGCAGTGAGATGGTCACGATCGTCGCATCGAGAACCACCATGAGCTGGGCCAAAGCGATCACACCCAGGGCCCACCAGCGCGCCGAACTGCGCTGTCTTTCCGGAACGTCAACCGCTATCGCAGTGTCGGTCATCTTGCTCTCCTCGCCATCCGAAGTCGTGCAGTCATCCTGTCATCGGCGGACATTTGTCGTCAAGAGAAAAATGTCTGATTGCGACATTTGACCGTTAAAGACACGATCGGTCCCAATTGCGATAGCATGAGGGCATGCTCGAGTCATCGACGCCGATCGGCGCGGGCGCAGCAGCCGACGACGCCGCACGCGCCTCAGTGAATCCAGGGCCCAGCGCGGTGAATGCAGGGCCCAGCGCGCCCGCGAGCGTCGGGCTGCGCGAACGCAAGAAGCAGCAGACTCGGCTGCGCATCATCGAGGTGGCGCTGGACCTGTGCGACGCACAGGGATTCGACGCGACGACGGTCGAGCAGATCGCGAACGGCGCGGACGTATCACCGCGCACCATCAACCGGTACTTCGACAGCAAAGAGGACATCGTCCTCGGGCCGGTCAAGGATTTCGGCCTCGCCATCGCCGAATGCCTGCGCGGACTTCCGGTCACCGGCAATGAACTGCAATCGCTGCGTGAGGCGTTCCTGCAGGTCGTCGACAGGGCCGCGGTCAGCGTCGACGGACCGATCTCATTCCGGCGCTTTCAGCAGATGCAGCGGATCCTGCGCAGCAGTCCGACGGTCAGCGCGCAGAGCATGGAACTCGCCGACGACAAGAACGCCGCCATCGCCGACGCGATCGCCGAACGACTCGGCACCCAGCCCGACGCGCTGCCGGTGCGACTGGTCGTCGGCGCGTGGCAGCTGATCGGTCACCTCAGCATGGAATGTACGAACTCGATCTTCGACGACGCGGACACCTCGGCCGCCGCTGCCGACGCCCGCAATGCGTTCACCACATCATTCGACGAGTTCATGCGCGTGTGCACCGGGCGCATCGACACCGTTGCGGCGGAAAACGGCTAACGGATTTCAGCCGTCGACCGCCCGCCGGTTACCATGTCGGTCAGGTCATGAGTGCCAGCGCGAAGCCCCGGCTTGCTGGACGGCAACCCTCCAGCAGCGGTGGGGTGCTCCGGGTGATGACCGGGCTCTCGAAAGCCGAGAGCAAGCGCGCACCTCAGGAGGTTCCCCCCATGTGTTGTTGTCCGTCACCCGCAATCCCATAAACCTGCTGGCGAACAACCCTTTTGGAGCAAGACATGAGTGACCCCATCGCGTCCGCGGCCGATCCGGCGCAGTGGTCCTTCGAGACCAAGCAGATCCACGCCGGGCAGACGCCC
Source organism: Nocardia nepalensis (assembly GCF_048910785.1). Classification (NCBI taxonomy): domain Bacteria; kingdom Bacillati; phylum Actinomycetota; class Actinomycetes; order Mycobacteriales; family Nocardiaceae; genus Nocardia; species Nocardia nepalensis. Next base: position 237,080 of record NZ_JBKBET010000040.1, read on the forward strand.
GACGAGATCACCGGCGCACGTGCACTCCCGATCTACCAGACCACCTCCTACGCCTTCCGTGACACCGATCACGCGGCCGCGCTGTTCGGGCTGGCCGAGCCGGGCAATATCTACACCCGGATCACCAACCCGACCCAGGACGTGGTCGAACAGCGCATCGCCGCCCTGGAGGGCGGTGTGGCCGCGCTGTTGCTGGCCTCCGGCCAGGCCGCGGAGACCTACGCGATACTCAATCTCGCCGCCGCTGGCGATCACATCGTCTCCAGCCCGCACCTCTACGGCGGCACCTACAACCTCTTCCACTACTCGCTGCCCAAGCTCGGCATCGAGGTGTCCTTCGTCGAGGATCCCGACGACCTCGAGCAGTGGCGCGCGGCGATCCGGCCGAATACCAAGGCCTTCTACGGCGAGACCATCGCCAACCCGAGCAGCGCGATCTTCGATATCCGCGGCATTTCCGCGATCGCACACGAGGCGGGCCTGCCGCTGATCGTGGACAACACGGTCGCGACCCCGTATCTGATCCAGCCGCTGGCCCATGGCGCCGACATCGTTGTGCATTCGGCGACCAAGTACCTGGGCGGGCACGGTTCGGCGATCGCCGGGGTGATCGTCGACGGCGGCACCTTCGACTGGACCGTGCGCGACGCGCAGGGCGAATCCCGGTTCCCCGGCTTCACCACCCCGGACCCGAGCTACCACGGCGCGGTCTTCGCCGATCTCGGCGCTCCGGCCTATGCACTCAAGGCGCGGGTGCAACTGCTGCGCGACCTGGGTGCGGCGGTGTCGCCGTTCAACGCGTTCCTGATCAGTCAGGGCATCGAGACGCTGAGCCTGCGGCTCGAGCGCCACGTCGCCAACGCGCAGGCGGTGGCCGAGTTCCTGAGCACGCACCCGGCGGTGGAATCGGTGTCCTACGCGGGGCTGCCGTCCTCGCCGTGGCACGAACGCGCCGCCGAGCTGGCGCCGAAGGGCGCGGGCGCGATCGTCGCGTTCGAACTGCGCGGCGGTGTTGATGCGGGCAAGAAGTTCGTGGACGCGTTAGCCCTGCACAGCCATGTCGCTAACATCGGGGATGTGCGTTCTCTTGTGATTCACCCGGCGTCGACGACGCACTCGCAGTTGACGCCCGAGGAGCAGCTCGCCTCCGGCGTCACTCCGGGGCTGGTCCGGCTCGCGGTGGGCATCGAGGGGATCGATGACATTCTGGCCGATCTGCGAGCCGGTTTCGCGGCGGCGGCGCCGTGACTGTGAGTGCCGAACCGAGTACCGCCCGTCCGGCGGTGGCCCTGCCACCGCCGGACGGGCGGCTCGGCATCATCGCCATCGGAGACGTACAGCTGGAGAACGGCGCGGTCATTCCGGACGTGCATCTGGCCGTGCAGCGCTGGGGTGAGCTCTCCCCCGCGCTGGACAATGTGGTGCTCGTCGAGCACGCGCTGACCGGCGACTCGCACGTCGTCGGGGTGCCCGACGATATCCACCCGCTGCCCGGCTGGTGGGACGGCATGGTCGGTCCCGGTGCTCCGGTGGATACCGACGAATGGTGCGTCATCGCCACGAACGTGCTCGGCGGCTGCAAGGGCAGCACCGGGCCGTCGACGCTGGCGCCGGACGGAAAGCCTTGGGGCGCACGGTTTCCCGAGATCTCCATCCGGGATCAGGTCACCGCCGAAGCGGCGCTGTTCGATCTGCTCGGCATCGAGCGCCTGGCCGCCGTCGTCGGCGGTTCGATGGGCGGCATGCGAGTGCTGGAGTGGATGGTCGGCGCGCCGGACCGAGTCGGATCCGCGCTGGTGCTGGCCGTCGGCGCACGCGCCACGGCCGACCAGATCGGCACGCAGACAACCCAAATCGCCGCCATCAAGGCCGATCCGGATTGGCAGGGCGGCGATTACCACGACACCGACCGCGCCCCCACGACCGGTATGGGCATCGCCCGCCGCATCGCGCACCTGACCTACCGGACCGAGGGCGAACTCGACCACCGCTTCGAGAACAACGCGCAGGGCGATGAGGATCCATGGAACGGCGGCCGCTACGCGGTGCAGAGCTACCTGGACCACCAGGCCGAAAAGCTCTGTAGCCGTTTCGATCCCGCCACCTATGTGCTGCTCACCGAGGCGATGAACCGCCACGACATCGGCCGCGGGCGCGGCGGAGTCACCGCTGCGCTGGCCGCCACCCCGGTGCCCTGTGTGGTCGGCGGTGTCGATTCGGATCGCCTGTACCCGTTGCGAACTCAGCAGGAACTCGCCGACGGCCTGCCCGGCTGCGAGGGTCTGGAAATCGTGGTCTCGCGCGACGGACACGACGGCTTTCTCACCGAAGCAGCAGCAGTCTCGAAGCTGCTGATCGAAACCATGCGCTTGGCCCGCCTCAGCCGAACCAGCTGAAAGTTCACCATTGGCACGGGGACACGGATCCAGTCGATCAGGCGAAAGTTGTGGCTGGGTTGGGCCTACCGCCACCGGGATCCGCAGCGCTAGGCCGCGTCAGTTCAGCCGAAGCTGCCCGCGCTCGGCTTGCCGGCTCGCAGTGCGCCAGGGTCGGGTGCGCCGATCAGCAATTGGACGATGGAGTGGACGAAGCTCTCCAGCCGCTCGCGGGGATATTCGTCGGGTGCGCTGACCGCGAGCCTGCCGAGCATTTCGGCGACGCTCAGCAGCGAGTTGGTGAGCAGTCCGGAATCCATTCCCGCCCAGCGTGAATCCACCGCTATGCCCATGCGGACCAGGGATTCGGCCTGATCGAAGACGCCGGTGCGGGAATCGGCAAGTGCCGCACGGTATTCGTCGGGGGCGCTGCCGGGTGTGGCGAGGATCAGCCGCCAGCGCGTCGGATTCTCCAGTGCGACACCGACAAACGCTTCGACCGTCGCCGAGGCCGCGACCACCGGATCGGCGCCGAGCAGATCGGTCGGCAGGGTGGCGGCCACCTGTTCGATACCGCGTTCCCGCTCGCGTTCCAGCAGTGCCGCGACGAGTTCCGCACGAGTCTTGAAAACGGTGTACAGCACCGGTTTTCCGACGCCCGCCTGCTGCGCGACCGCCTCCATGCTCAGTTCGTGCAGTTCCATTCGGCTCAGCACCGCGAAGGCGGCGTCGAGCAGTTGGGCGCGGCGTTGCTCGGGAGGCAGGCGTGGGGCGTATCGCCGTCGCGGCCGATCGGGCGCGGTGCGGGATTTCGTCACTGTCGTGCCACCTCCATTCGCGTCCATCTTCTCAGCATCGGCCCCCGGCGGTATCAGACCCCGGGGCCTCATCCGAATACAAATGCTACGGGACCGTTGTATTGTTCACCGACAATTGCTACGGTTGCGTTGTATTCGCCGCTCAGGGAGGGCGAGCGGGCAAAGGAGCAGCAGATGACCTTCGATCCGACCACTCTTCGCCGGGACGACTACGGGTTCTTCGGCCCGGATTCGCCCAGTTGGAAGATCTGGACCGCACCGACCGCCGTAATCGGCTTCCAGCGCGCGGTGGTCCTCGAGCATTTCGATCCGTTCCTGACCGCGGCCGTCGCCGACTCGCAGGGCATCTACACCGATCCGCGCAGCCGCCTCGACCACACCTTCGCCTACTTCCTGCTCGTCGCGATCGCCGACGGCCGCACCGCCATCCAGGCGTCGGAACACCTGATGCAGGTGCACGCGCCGATGACCGGCATCGAACCGATCAGCGGCCAGCGCTACAGCGCGAACAGCCCCGAAACCCAGTTGTGGATCCACATCACCGGCTGGCATTCGGTGCTGAAGGCGTACGAGGTGTTCGGTCCGGGCCCGCTCGCCCCCGAGGAAGAGGCGCGCTACTGGCAGGAGTGCGCGATCGCCGCCGAACTGCAGACCTGCAAGCCGGAGGATGTGCCGCGCTCCCGCGAGCAGGTGCGCGCTTATTTCGCGCAGGTCCGCCCGCGCCTGTGCACCTCCGAGCGCGCCGAGGAGGGCATGCATCACCTGCTGTGGACCTCACCGCGCAATGGCGCCGGGATCAGCTACGCCCTCGGATCCCGGTTGCTGTCGCTGGCTTCGGTTGCCACGCTGCCGAAATGGATGCGCAAGCTCGGTCGCTTCGATCGGCCGGGAATCGTGGATCTGCTGGTGCGTCCTTCCGCCAAGATCATCGTGTGGGGTGCGCAGGCGTTCAATTCGTTCGGGCTGATCGCCGCCGCGCCGTTCATCGCGCCGATGGCGGGGCAGATTTTGGAGCAGCATCTGAAGGATGAGCCGCCGACGCGACTCGAGACGGTGACGCCCAGTGCGGCGCGGCAGCTCTACGGCGGACGCGGGCGGCGCGCGGTCATCGAGGCAAGCTAGCGCTGCCACGTCGGCAGCAGTCATCCCGCGGCCAGGCGGCGAGCTTCCTCGATGCGGTTGATATTGACCTCGATCCAGTCGCGCAGGGCGGCGATGGGGGTGCGCAGGCTGTGGCCGAGGTCGGTCAGGTTGTAGTCGACGCGCGGCGGAACGGTGGGATGCACTGTGCGCGTGACGAATCCGTCGGTTTCGAGTTGCCGCAGCGTTTGGGTGAGCATTTTCTGCGAGATGCCTTCGATGCGGCGGTATAGATCGGTGTAGCGCATGGTGCCGTCGGCGAGCGCGTCGACGATCAGCACGGTCCATTTGCCCGCGACATGGTCGAGCACCTGTCGGGTGGGGCATTTCGCCGAGTAGACATCGGCAGGCAGCCCGCTGGCCTCGATCACCGTACGCACCTTTCGGAGTGTAGCGCACTATTAAGTGCTGTCTTCCCAAAAGTTCGCCACTCTCCAATAGTAAGAATCATGAACGCACAGACACTTTCGGTTCCCGACGCCATTCGCACTCGCCGCACCACCCGCCACTACCGCCCGGATCCGGTGCCCCGCGAACTGCTCGAGGAACTGCTGGATCTGGCGGTGGAGGCGCCCACCGCCTGGAATATGCAGGACCGTTCGATCGTGGTGGTGACCAGCGCAGCCGGCCGTCGCGACCTGTCGAACGCCGCCTTCGGGCAACCGCAACCGCTGGAGGCGCCGGTGGTGCTGGTATTCGTCGCCGAAACCGCGGCCTGGACGGCCGAGAACGCCGATATCGCCGAACTGGCCGGTCGCAACGGCGCGTGGAACGCGCAATTCACCGCGATGTTCGCCTCGCGCGCCGAATTCCACTCGCTGCGACAGCGCGGACTGCTCCGCGAGAACGCCGTGAAGAATGCGATGATCGCCGCGACGTACGTCATGCTCGCCGCGACCAGCCTCGGCCTGTCCTCCGCGCCGATGAATGGCTGGGACCCGGACCTGGTCAAGAAGGCCATCGGCATCGACGACCGTCCCGACCTCGCCATCGCGGTCATGGTCGCGGTCGGCTACAGCGACACCACCCCGCCGCATCCGGGTCGACGCCCACGCGAGCACACGGTATTCACCGAGCGCTACCCGTCGAGCTGACTCCATATTCGGCGCGGTGAAAGTCGTTGCGCCGCAGCCGGGGCGGTGGCGCACAGGCTGCACCTCGGCCTATCGATTGCGCCTTGACTGGGAGAGTCGGCGATGGGCAAACTGGGCCGACATCGCATCCGCTCGCGTCGGCGGGCATTCCGGTTCATGGACGAAATTGGGGGAAGACCATGGGTATTCATCGTGCCGTTATGACGTTCGCGCTGCTGGGCGTGGTATTCACCGGCGCTGCGGCCTGCTCGGACGAGCCCGCCGCAACCAGTCCGGCAGCGGTGTCGTCCACCGTGGCCCCGGCGCCGACCGTTCTCGGCCCGCTCGGCTTCGGCAAGCTGCGACTCGGGATGAACCGCGCCGAGGCCGAGGCCACCGGGGAAATCGCCGCCTTCGACAACACCAACGATCCGCCCGGCTGTGGGCGTTACACCGCACGAGCGGGCTGGCAGGGCTTCACCAACAACGGCGAAATAGTCGCGATCATGCCCGGCAGAGTTCCGGCCCGCACGCCCGAGGGCATCGGCGTCGGCTCTACGGTCGACGAACTCCGTGCCGCCTATCCGACGCTGGAGATCGGCTACAACTGGAGTTCCGCCGCGGTCCCCGATCAGCCAGCGCACTATGGCTTCCTCGGCATCTACCGGAACATGCCAGCCGATGCCAAGGTCACCCAGTTGCTGCTCTACAACGACAGGGACACCTGCCACAACTAGCGCGTCGAACAGCTTCGACACCGCGAAAGTCGTTGCGCCTCAGCCGACACCGAGGGTGTTGATGGTGGCGGCAATGAAGACGATTGCGGTGCCGAGGATGCTCATGGCGGCGACATCGAAAGGCTTGCTGCGCACCGCGAGCAGTCCGACCCGCGCCGTCGGCAGGCAGAGCCGAAACGTGGCGGCGAGCAGCGTCGCACCGCCGAAGAACAGCGCGCCGCGACGCCAGCGGTCCCAGGCCACGAAGACGACCGCGAGCAGAATGACCGCCGTCACGACCAGCATCGGCAGGTGACAGCGCAGGAACTGCTCACCCGGGCTGTTCCTGTCGGACTGCCGCTCGGCGGCAGACGAGTCCACGTCGGTCACGCCCCGATTCTTGCAGACGGCGTGCGGCCGCTCACACCAGCGGGACGGGTCGGCGCGGAATCGGACATTGCCCCAAGCCTACTACGCGGCGTAGTTTCAACGTGAAGAGATCCATCCGGCACAAGGGGGTACGGACAATGCGAGCACTGACCCGGATTCGGCACTATCTGCGAGCGCTTCGACAGGCGAAGCGGAACCGATCCGACCTGTTCGGCTGGCTCATCCGCCGACCGCAGATCCTGTTCGGCACGATCGGATACGAGACGGCACTGCTGTTCAGCAACCGACTGGACCCCAAGCTCAAGGAGCTGGCCGAACTGAAGACCGCCGGGCTGGTGAATTGCGAGTTCTGCCTTGATATCGGTTCGGCCCTGGCGCAATCGAGCGGTCTCACCGAACAACAGCTCTTCGACCTGCCGCGCTATCGCACCAGTGACGCCTACACCGATCTGGAAAAGCTCGTCATCTCCTTCGCCGAGGCCATGACCGCTACCCCGGCCGTCGGACTCGACGACCTGCGCACCCAATTGCAGGCCCACCTGTCGAAAGCGCAGCTCGCCGAGTTGGCGGCCACCATTGCCTGGGAGAACCAGCGCGCCCGCCACAACCAGGGTCTGGGCGTACGCCCGACCGGCATGGCGGAAGGCGGGGCATGCGCCCTGCCGGAGCGCCCGGCGAAGTAGGCGATCGCGCTTCCCGAGTCGAGCTCAGGACGCGGTCGGGGCCCCGAAGTAGTGGCCTTGATCGAGATCTTCGAGGAGCCCGGGCTGTGTCGGCTTCCAGGCCAGAAGTTCCCGGGTTCGGGTGCTCGAGGTCGGATTGTCCAGCGAGACAAAGGGACCGAGATAGCCGAAGTGCGTGCTCGCCTGGTCCGGCGCGATGCCGACCACCGGCAGATCCAGGTGGCGACCGATCGCTTCGGCGATCTCCCGGAACGGGATGCCTTCGTCGTCGACGGCGTGTAACCGCGTCCCGGCCGGTGCCGCTTCCAGCGCCAGTCGGTACAGGCGCGCCGCGTCGAGTGTGTGCCCAGCGGGCCAGCGGGTGGCCCCGTCGCCGACATAGGCGGCGACGCCCTTGTCGCGGGCGATGGCGATCAAGGTCGGAATGAAGCCGTGATGGTCGAGTGAGCTGTGCACGGTCGGCGGGAGACGGACGACCGAGGATCGAATCCCGCGCTCCGCGAATGCGATAACCGCATTTTCGGCCTCGATTCGTGGCCCAGTGGCGAACACGTCGGCTTCGGTCCCCACCCGGGTCAGACCGCCGAGCGCGAGCATGAGCGTTCCCGCTGTGCCGACGAAGGGCTTGCCGGTGCCCGCCAGCGCGTCCCCGAGCGCCTCGATGGCACGCCGATCGGCGGCGATCGCGACCGGAAAGTCGCCGGTCCGCATGGCCTCGTGTTTGAAGGCGAGGTGGATGACGCCATCGGCCTCGGCGGCGGCTCGACCGAGGCCGTCGAGGTCATCGAGGTCGCCTCGGCGCACTTCGGCACCTGCCGCCGCGATCGCGGCGGCAGACGCATTCGACCGGGCCAGGCCGATGACCTCATGTCCGGCGTTTATGAGTTCCGGGATCACTGCGGAGCCGATATGTCCCGATGCTCCGGTTACGAAAATCCGCACGGAAAAGACCTCCAATTCGCGCCTTCTGACGTTGAGCGAAGGCAGTGATGACAGTGACTGACATCAACGTACCATCTGATGACAGCAACTGTCATCAGATAAGATCGGGGCATGAGTCGATGGGAGCCCAATGCGCGCGGCCGCCTCGAACAATCGGCTCTGGAGCTCTACGGCGAGAACGGGTTCGAAAGCACCACCGTCGCGCAGATCACCAAGCGCGCGGGGCTCACCGAGCGAACGTTCTTCCGGCACTTCGCCGACAAGCGCGAGGTGCTGTTCGCGGGCGCGAGTGCGCTGCAGGAACTCCTGGTGAGCAAGGTCCGCGACGCGCCCGCTTCGGCACCACCCATGGCGGCAATCGCCACGGCGCTCACCGAGGTCGCCGATGCCATATTCGAGCAGCGCCGCGAGTTCGCCCGGCAGCGCCAGGCCGTCATCGCCGCCACCCCGGAACTTCAAGAGCGCGAGCTGATCAAACTGGCGGCACTCGCCGCCGCCTCGGCCGAGGCCCTACGCGAGCGCGGCGTCGCGGACCCGACAGCGAGCCTGGCCGCCGAGGCCGGGATCGCCGTATTCAAGATCGCCTTCGAACGCTGGGTCGAAGCCAATGGCGCGCACACCCTGTCGCAACTCATCCGAGAATCCGTCGACGAACTGAAACTCGTGACCGCCGGACAAGGCCTGCCCGACACCGTTCCCGGCTAGCCCGACCTACGCGGGTGCGATGTCCGCTCGGTTGGCGTCATGACAAGCTGGTGCGTTGTGTTCCGATTGATGTTTCACGAGCCAGCCATCCCGGGGAATACCGGCAATGCGATTCGCCTGGTCGCCGGGACGGGGTGTGAGCTGCATTTGGTCGAGCCATTGGGGTTCGATCTTTCGGAAGCGAAGTTGCGGCGGGCGGGGCTGGATTACCACGATCTGGCTTCGGTGACGGTGCACAAGAATCTCGCGGCGGCGTGGGATGCGGTGCGGCCCGAGCGGGTGTTCGCGTTCACGACGCAGGCGACCAGGCGGTATACGGATGTGGAGTATCGCGAAGGTGATGTGCTGCTGTTCGGCACCGAACCGACCGGACTACCGGCGGAGGTGCTCGACGATCCGCACGTCACCGACCAATTGCGCATTCCGATGCTGCCCGGCCGTCGCTCGATGAATCTTTCCAATGCCGCCGCCGTCACCGTGTACGAGGCGTGGCGCCAGTTCGGCTTTCCAGGCGCTGTTTAGTCCTCAACTCCGAAACCTCCTGCGCGGATGCAGGTTTCAGAGGTCGACTTCGAAGCGCTTGAAGCGGGAGGTTGCGCCCGCGGCGAGGCGGACGGCGGATTTGGGGACGCCGTAGTGGTCGGCGAGGAGTTCGATGGCGGCCTTGTTGGCCTTGCCTTCTACGGCGGGCGCGCGAACGTACAACTGCAGGGTGCCGTCGTCGAGAGTTTCCACGAGCGGGCCCTTACGGCTATTCGGTTTGATCGTCGCGCGCACCGTCGGCACCTGTATCTCCTGTCGTTCCAGCGCCTTTCGCGGTCTCAGCACCAGTTCCCGCACCCGCCTCGGTCCCAGCACCGACCACCGCCGCGGAGGTCTCGGACTTGCCCGAGTCCGATTCTTCCGGACCGGCCCCGCCCTTGCGACCGCCCCGCACGACCCGCACCAAGCCCCACACCACCGCGCCGATCACCACGACGAACCCGAGCCACGGAATCGCCTTGCCGGTGAACACCACCGCGTCCTTCAGCCAATCCACCAGCGAGTGCCAGCCGGAGACGATACCGTCCCAGAAATTGGTCGGGCCCTCATCGGACTTCTTGTCCTCGGTGGTGATGTCGATGGTGAGCGTGGACAACGCGACCTGGTCGTCGAGGCGGCGCTTCTGTGCGGTGAGGCTGTCGAGTTCACCCTGACGGCTCGACAGCGCCTGTTCGGCGGTGATGAGATCCGCGGTGTTGGTCGCCCCGGCGATGAGGGTCCGCAACCGGTCGACCGAGGCCTGCAGGGCCTTGATCCTGGCGTCGAGGTCCTCCCACTGCATGGTGACGTCATCGCGGTTGGTGCTGATCCGGGTGACCCGGCCGAGGCTGCCGAGGCCGTCGATGAATTTGTCCGTCTTATCCGCGGGCACCCGCACGGTGAGCGTGGCCTGCGGATCGGTGTCGTCGGTGCCCGGCTGCTCGGTGCGGCTGTCGACCCGGCCGCCGACCTCGCGCACCCGATCGGTCACCTGACCGGCCGCCTTGATCGGATCCCCCGCGGTGATGTCGACGCTGCCGGTGATGACCTCCTTGCGCGTCTCGACGGTGTCACCCTTTGTCGGGGAGCCCTCGCGCAGGCTCGGTGGTGGCGCCATCGGCGCGACGGTCGCCATGCTCGACCGATCCGAATCGGCTTTGTCGGCGTTGTCGTCACCGCAGCCGACCAGCAACGTCAAACCCAGCAGGGCGATCACCAGCACAGCAAGCTTCCGCATGGACGCAGGTTAGCCGCTGCGGTGAATTCGGTCACGAAGCTCGATTCGGGCCGCCCCCATGGATACCGACCAGTTTGACGAGGAATCGCTCGATCTGATCGTCGAGCGATGGCCAGGACTGGCCCGGTTCGTTGAGCCGCATCGATACCGCGCCGTGCACCGCGGCGCGCAGGTCCAGCATGACCGAGACCGGGTCGTCGGCGGGAGCGAGACCGGCATCCATGCAACGCCGGATCGCGGCTGCCGTGCGTTCGGTCAGTTCCCCCTTGAACGGCATGGCCACGCGCTGATTGAGGGTGCTCTCGTGCAGCACCTTGTACATGCCCGGATGCCGATAGGCCCAGTCGCCGAGGACGCGGATGCGGGCGCGCAGTTTGTCGACGGGATCGTCGACGGCGGCCTGCGCGTCATCGATCGCGCGCACCAGATCGCCGTGATAGCGCTCGAGCGCGGCCAGTACCAGCGCGTCTCGATCGGCGAAGTGCAGGTAGACCGACGTTGCGGCACTGCCGATTTCGCGAGCGACCGCACGCATGGACAGGGCCTGATCATCGCCGAGTTCATCCAGCAGTCGGATCGCGGCGTCGACGATCTCCTCACGGAGTCGGCCGCCGTGGCCGCGTGGGTTGCGACCGCGCCGGGTCGTCGCATCGGACCGCATCAAAGGATTGTACCCGGACGTGCGTAGCGCTACAGTTGTAGCGCTACAGCTGTTCAGTTATCTGGCGACTACTCACAGGTCGCTCGAAAGATCGGAGATCATGCTCATGACCAGCACTTCCATCGACCCGAAGCTCGAATCGAATAAGCGGACCGTCCTCGCGTTCTACGAGGCCGCCTTCAACGCCAAGGATTTCGAGGCCGCCGCCGAGTTCTTCGATGCGCATTACATCCAGCACAATCCGGAAATCGCCGATGGGTTCGACGGACTGCTCGCCCGGCTCACCAGACTGAAGGAAGGTGCACCGAACCTCCGCGCCGAAGTGAAACGCATTGTGGCCGAGGGTGATTACGTTGTCGCCCACGTACACGGCGTGCGCGAACCCGGCGACCGCGGACTGGCGATCATGGATATCTTCCGCCTCGACGACGGAAAGCTGGTCGAACACTGGGATGTCATCCAGCCGGTCCCCGAGCAGGCCGCCAATGCGAACGGAATGTTCTAAAGGCTCAACGGAAGTCGCGGGACTTCGAATCGACGCGCAGGTCCATGCGCTGCAGATACTCGGCGACGACGCTGACCGCGCCCTCGGCGTTCTGGACCCGGCCGCGAATGAGCAGGGCGGGGGCGCTCTGGGCCAGGCGGCGGTAGCGAGTCCACAGGCCCACCGAGCAGACGATGTTCACCATGCCGGTTTCGTCCTCCAGGTTGAGGAAGGTGACACCGGCGGCGGTACCGGGGCGTTGACGGTGCGTGACGGCGCCGCCGACCAGCACGCGGGAACCGTCGGGTACGTCGAGCAGCCCGGCGGCCGGGATGACGCCGAGCGCATCCAGTTGGGGGCGTAGGAATTCGGTGGGATAGCTGCCCGGCGAGACGCCGGTGGCCCAGACGTCGGCGGCGGCCAATTCGAATTCGCTCATACCCGGCAGGGCGGGGGCGGCGGTTGCGGCACCGGTGCCGGGGAGCCGGTCGGGGCGTTCGCCCACAGCCGCGCCCGCCGCCCACAGCGCCTCGCGCCGGGTGCTGCCGAGACAGCCCAAAGCGCCTGCGGTGGCGAGGGATTCGGCCTGGGCGATGGTGAGTTCCACGCGTCCGGTCAAGTCGACAAACGAGGTGTAGGGACCGGCCGAGCGGGCGACGACAATGCGTTCGGCGAGGTCGGCGCCGATGTGGCGGATCGTCGCAAGGCCGAGACGCACCTCGGCACCGTGGTTTTCGAGGGTGGGTTCGGCGCGACTGGCGTTGATATCGGGGCCGTGCACCAGGACGCCGTGCCTGCGAGCGTCGGCGACCAGCGACTGCGGTGAGTAGAAACCCATCGGCTGGGCGCGCAGCAGCCCGGCGCAGAAGGCCGCCGGATGGTGCAGTTTGAACCAGGCCGAATAGAACACGATCGAGGCGAAGCTCTGCGAATGACTTTCCGGGAAGCCGAAATTCGCGAAGGCATAGAGCTTCTCGTAGATGCGGTCGGCGACTTCGCCGCTGATGCCGTGCAGGTCGCGCATGCCCTGATAGAGCCTGCCCTTGAGGCGTTCCATGCGTTCCGGGGAGCGTTTGGAACCCATGGCGCGACGCAGTTGATCGGCCTCGGCGGCGGTGAAACCGGCGACATCGATGGCCATCTGCATGAGTTGTTCCTGGAACAGCGGCACGCCGAGGGTGCGTTTCAGCGAATTCTCCAGCGCCGGATGGTCATAGCGCACCTTCTCGCGGCCATTGCGGCGGCGAATGTAGGGGTGCACCGAACCACCCTGGATCGGACCGGGGCGGATCAGCGCCACCTCCACCACCAGGTCGTAGAATTCCCGCGGCTTCAGCCGGGGTAGCGTGGCCATCTGCGCCCGCGACTCCACCTGGAACACCCCCACCGAATCGGCACGCGAAAGCATTTCGTAGACGGCGGCTTCCTTCAGATCCAGCTTGTGCAGTTCAACGGTTTCGCCCTTGTGCTCACGCACCATATCGATCATGTAGTGCAGCGCGGAGAGCATGCCGAGGCCGAGCAGGTCGAACTTCACCAGTTCAATTGCGGCGCAATCGTCTTTATCCCACTGCAGCACGCTGCGACCGGGCATGCGCGCCCACTCGACCGGGCAGACATCGGCGATGGGCCGGTCACAGATCACCATGCCGCCGGAGTGGATGCCGAGATGCCTTGGCAGGCCCTCGATTTCGGTGGCCAACTCCAGCACTTCGGCGGGGATATCGGTGCCGGTCTCGGCGCCTACTCCGGTCCAGCGGCTCACCTGCTTACTCCAGGCATCCTGCTGTCCCGGCGAAAAGCCCAGTGCGCGTGCGGCATCGCGAACCGCGGACTTGCCGCGATAGGTGATCACATTGGCCACCTGAGCGGCATATTCGCGGCCATATTTGGTGTAGACGTGCTGGATCGCCTCTTCGCGGCGATCGGATTCGATATCGACGTCGATATCGGGCGGGCCGTCTCGTTCCGGGGCGAGGAATCGTTCGAACAGCAACTCGGCGGCGACCGGGTCGACATTGGTGATGCCGATCGCGTAGCAGACGGCCGAATTGGCCGCCGAACCCCGGCCCTGGCACAGGATGTCATTGTCCTTGCAGAAGCTGACGATGTCGTGCACCACCAGGAAGTAGCCGGGAAACTCCATCTCGTCGATGATCGCGAGTTCGTGCTCGATCTGCCGATACGCCTTGGGGTTTCGCTCCGGCGGGCCGTAGCGTCGAGCCGCGCCCGCGAGGGTGAGTTCACGCAGCCACGATGCCTCGTCATGGCCGTCGGGCACGTCGAACGGCGGCAGTTTCGGCGCTATCAATTTCAGATCGAAGGCGCATTCGCGAGCGAGCGTCACCGCATTCGCCACCGCCTGCGGGCAGGTGGCGAACAATTGCGCCATCTCCGCACCGGAGCGCAGATGCGCGCCACCGGTCGGCGCCAGCCAGCCCGCGATATCGTCCAGACTCTGGCGCGCCCGGATCGCCGCGAGCGCCATGGCGCGGCGGCGCTGGGCGGGTGCGGCGAAATGCGCTCCGGTGGTGGCGAGAACCGGTAGATCGAGACGGTTCGCCAGTGCGATGAGGTGGGCGTTGCGTTCGTCGTCCTCCGGAATGCCGTGATGGGTGAGTTCCACGCTCACCCGGTCGGCGCCGAAGCGCTCGGTCAGGTCGCGCAGGGCGGCCTCCGCCCGCACCAGACGGGTGTCCCCAGCCTGCAGGTCGTGGTCGAGGGCTTGGCGCACATGCCCCTTGCGGCATCCGGTCAGGATGTGCCAGTGCCCGTCCGCCGCCGCGGTGAGCGCGTCCAGGTCGTAGCGGAGAATGCCCTTCTCCCCCGCGGCCATATGCGCGGCCGCGATCTCGCGGGAGAGTCGTCGGTAGCCCTCTTGACCGCGGGCGAGTACCAGCAGATGCGGACCGGCGGGATCCGGCGAGCCGGTGCGCGGCGCCGAATCGGGTGCACCCGCATGCCCGAGCGAATTCCCGAGTCGCGGTGCGCCTTCCGCGGTGCCGAGCGACAATTCGGATCCGAAGATCGTCGGCATGCCCCATTCCCTGGCCGCCTCGGCGAAGCGCACGGTCCCGTAGAAGCCGTCGTGATCGGTGAGCGCGATCGCCTCCAGCCCGAGCCGCACCGCCTCCTCCACCAACTCCTCCGGCTGACTGGCACCGTCGAGGAAGCTGTAGGCCGAATGCGCGTGCAACTCCGCGTACGGCACCACGGGCCCACCAGCCGGTTCGACCGGCTCGGCCCGATACTCCCCGCGCCTGCGCGACATCGGACCGCCGCCGTCGTCGCCCGGATACATCGCATCCGGATTCGTCCGGCCGGGTCGCCCGGACAGCACCCGCTCCATCTCCGCCCAGGTCGGCGGGCCGTTGCCCCAACCCATGACACATCACCTCCTCGCATAGTCGAACATACATTCGAACCATGGAGGAGGTGCGGGTACCCGCCGAATCAGGTCTTGACCGGGAGCGGCTCCGTCGATTTCTCGGCCAACGCGGCCTCGACCTTGTCCAGACTGGAGCGGATCACGGCGCCATAGGCGTCGTTGGCGAGGACGTCGAGGTGGCCGCGCGCGATGGTCAGCTGCATGTAGGCCACATCGAAGTCGCCCACGCGGCGATGACTGTCGGCGAGGTTGAGATAGAGCGAGGGTAGGAATCCGCGCAGCCCCTCGTCGAGCGGAACGCCGGGGCCGAATACCGCGGCCAGCGCGCGTTGATCCCAGCGCAGCGCACCTTCGGCCGTGTATTGCAGATCGGCAAGGTGATGCGCGATCACGCAGCGCTGCAACGGATCTCCGCCGCTGCCGAGCTCATCCCACAGTTCCGCCAGCATCCGCCGCGCCGCCTCCGGATCACTGCCGGAGAGCCGCACCGCGGCAAAGATTTCCGCCATCCGATCGTCCGCCATGCGCAGAGTATCGCACATATGTTCGATAGATTCGAGGCCGGTTCGAACACCTCGGCGCGCCCCGATTCGAACGCCCCGCGTGACGAAACGCACCTGGCGGGTAAACTTACTTCAGAGTAAGTTCATGCGAACTCGACCTGCAAAGGAGCAGCGATGACCCGAGCTTCCGCCGACGATGCCGACCCGCGCGAGCAGGTCCGGCACAACCGCCGCAACCGCGACCTGACGGGCCGGCATGTGCTCATCACCGGCGCATCCTCCGGCATCGGCCGGGCCGCCGCGCTGGCCGTCGCGGATAAGGGCGCCATTGTCTTCCTGCTCGCCCGGCGCGCCGACGAACTCGCGGCCGTGGTCGAGGAGATCCGGGCCGAAGGCGGCACCGCCTACGGATACCAGTGTGACGTAACCGATTCCGAATCCGTCGACCACGCCGTCAAGACCATCCTGGACGAGCACGGCCACGTCGACATGCTGGTGAACAATGCGGGCCGCTCCATCCGCCGCGCCATCCACCGCTCCACCGACCGGCTGCACGATTTCGAACGCACCATGGCGGTCAATTACTTCGGCGCGCTGCGCTTGACGCTGGCGCTGCTGCCGCAGATGCGCGAGCGCAAATTCGGCCACATCGTCAATATCAGCAGTGCGGGCGTGCAGGTGGCCACTCCGCGCTTTTCCGCCTACCTCGCGAGCAAGGCGGCGCTGGATAAGTTCACCGAGGTCGCCGCGGTCGAAACCATGGCCGACGGCGTCACTTTCACCACCATCCACATGCCGCTGGTGCGCACTCCGATGATCGCCCCGAGCGGCGATCAGGGACCGTCGGCGTCTCCCGAATGGGCGGCGGCCACCATCGTGCGCGCGCTGACCGAGCGACCCAAGCGCATCGACGTCCCGCTGGGCACCTTCGCCGAATACGCTGCGCTGCTCACCCCGAAGATTCGCGACCGCATCCTGCACCGCTACTACCGCGCCCTGCCCGACTCGCCCGCCGCCAAGGGCGAGCAGGTGGGCGCCGAACCGACGGAATCTCCTGCCGCACATCGCGAACCGCGCCATCAGTCGACGGCCAGCCGGGTTACCGGCACCGCACTGCGCCGCGCCGCCCGCTGGGTCCCCGGCACCCATTGGTGAGCCCGCGGCCTTCATCCCGCAGGGGGCGATGAAGGCCGCCGCGAACCGGACATGGCTGCGGTGTTCTCGATGACGGCCGCAGCCATGTCCCGTTCGTCGTTTCGGCCCAGGACGAGTCGGGGTGCCGGAGGTAGGTGCCCACGCGCAAGGTTTCGGCGAAATCGTCGACCCGGCGCGGAAAGTCGTCGCGGCCGGTGTCACTTCAGCCAGCGTGGTGCACCCATCGACCTGGCGGGCATATCATGCGCACTCGACCACAGCGCCGATCCGAGTACTGGATCCTGCGGTCAGACTGTGGTCAAGGGCTGGATCTGGTCGGCTATGACCGCGGTGACCGGCTTCGGGGCGGCACCGCAACTGGCCTGGCGTGGCGGGAATCCGACGGTATGAGTGGTTACTCGCCAGCGGCGGCCGTCGCGATGAGCTACCACAGCGGCGACGGGATCGGTTGCGGTGGAATCGGTTTCGAGGTCAACGGTGAGATCGTCGACGCCCGCCGAAACCTGTTCGCGGACCGCGACTTCGGCGACCTGCTCGACCGGCCCATGCCCGCTGCGACCGCGCAGACCGGCCAATGAGACCGTGCCGCGGCGTGCGGCTTCGACCGCCGCGATGGCGGCCGCGGTATCGACACGGCCGTAGGTCAGGCCGGTGGGCAGCAACACCATGGCGGGGGCGAAGCGATGGCCGCCGGTGTGCGAGCACTCCCAGACCTGCTCCGGATAGTCCGCGGCCAGATTCGCCGCGATCGGACGACCGAACAGCGCACAGCATTGATCGCGCTTTCCGTGCGCGCACACCAGGATCAACGGATCACGCACGGGCGCACCGATTCCCGGCGGCGGGCCGTTCAACAGGTTCAGGTCCAGCTCGAGCAGCTGCTTCAGGTCGGTGATCTCGAAGCGTTCGCACCAGAAGCCCTGCGCACGCGAATTGGCGATCAAAACCGTTCGGGTGCCGGTGAATTCGTTGCGGCCGGGTCGCCGGATCAGCGTCGGGCGGACCTTTGCGGCGGATGCGCGGGCGGCGAGTTCGGCCGTGATCTCCTGGCCGAGCACTTCGTCACCGATCACATCCCGGCCCCACGCGCCCGGCTGCTCGACGCACAACCACCCCGTCACCCGAGTTGCCGTGCCGGGCAAGGGCACATCGACGGCGGACGCCGCCGAGCAGAGCATTCCTTCGAATCCGGTCATCAATCCAACGTCTGTCCGTCGGCGAATCGCTGCACGAACTTCTCGATGCGCCGCGCCCTGGTCTCGGGTTTCACGGCGTCGGCGAGCAAATAACCGACGGCCGCCCGCTGCTGGTTGCCCAGCGTCCGGAAGAAGGCCTCGGCCTTGGGATTTCGCGCGAGCGCGTCGAGAAACTCCGACGGCACCGCATCGGCGCCGTAGGCCAGATCCCAGCGGCCGTCCGCCTTGGCCCGATCGATTTCGGCCTGTCCGGCCGGATGCATCAGCCCCTGTTCGATCAACTCCGCGACCAGCCCGATATTGCGCAGCGACCACGGGCTGCGCTTACGTCGCGGGGTGAAGCCGACCTGCCAGAACTCCTCGTCCTCGCCGCGCGCCTGCCCATCGATCCAGCCGAAGCACAGCGCCTGCCGCAGCGCGCCCGCGTGGTTCAGCGAGACGCGGTCGGAGCCCTTCTTGGCGAAGCGCAACCAAACCCCGTCCACCGAGGCGTGGTTGTCCACGAGCCAGTCGCGGAACGACTGCTCGTCGGGGAAGAACAGAACCGGACGGTCTAGCGCGGACACCGCTTCACTCTAGAATCCGCCGCCTCGTGCACGCGGCCCGCACCGCGAATTCACCAATTCTCGGGCTACTGGTCGCACCGGCCGTGCTGCGCAGTCGCCGGTCGCGCCCGAGGGCTCGCCGCGTGCGGGCGTCGTCCGCACCAGTCCTGAATCCGGCAGTGGTCGGCCACCGACGAAGACGAGGTCATGTCCGCGCTCGCGGCGACGGGCAGCGCCGATCTCGGCAGGGCGGCGGAAGTCGGGCTTCAGCACGGCCGAACGCCGGACAAGGCGCCACAGCGGGTGGGATGAGCTCAGTTCGCGGCGAGGAATGGCAGGACGGTGGCCTCGAATTCGCGGTGGCGGTCGCGGTGGATGCTGTGACCGCAGGTGAAGGCGGCCACCGTGCAGTCCGGGATGGTGGTGCGCAGGGTCGCCAGTTTTTCCGGATCGACCATGCCGCCGGGGCCGCCGCGCAGCACCAGGGTGGGCGCGGTGATATCGGAGAGCCGGTCCCACCACTCCGGATTCGGCTTGCGGAACTGTTCGAGCGCGGTGCGCGTCATCGAGCGATCGAAGGCCAGCACCGCGCGCGGATGCCGGATCAGGCTGGTGGTGGCGTGCCAGAGTTCCGGAATCGTCGGAAAGCGACGGGTCAGGCGCACCTCTTCGTCGCCCGAACGCAGCGGCATCGGACACTCCTCGATGACCAGCCGCCGCACCAACTCGGGCCGCTCCTGCGCCACGCACGAGACCGCGTAACCGCCCAGTGAATGCCCGACCAGATCCACCGAATCCAGTCCGAGCCGGTCACACAGGTTCAGCACGTCCGCGCCGAATTCGGCGAACAGATACGACTCGGTGTGCGCGCTACGCCCGTGCCCGCGCAGATCGGGAATGATGACCCGCCGTCCGGCCCGCACCAACGTGTGCGCGAACCGATCCCAGGTATGCCCGTCCCCGCCCATGCCGTGCACCAGCACGACCGGCGCGCCAACGCCGACCGCGGAATCCCGATAGGCGATCCGCACGCCGTCGAACGCAGCCCTGGTCACCGTGAGATCCACGATTTCCGAGGCTACCGGCGTCACCATGCGCGCACCCCGGAGTTGTCGTGCGCATCACTCCCCATCCACCCCACCGGCCCCACCCGCTCCGCAATCACCGAACACCACATCGCGTGCCCGCCGAAAATCGCCTGGCGGATGCCGGTGCGGCACGGCAATACTGCGGCTATGCCCTCCTTCGCGGACTTCGATCGCCGCAACTATCGGACCGTTGACGTCGCCGCCGGATATGACGGGTGGGCGCCGACGTATGAGCAGACGGTCATGGACGAGATGGATCTCGCGCTGCTGGATCGGCTGCATCGCCCGGACTGGAGTCGGATGCGGCGCGCCGCGGATCTCGGCTGCGGGACCGGGCGGACCGGAGCTTGGTTGCGGGAGCGGGGAATTCGGCAGATCGATGGCGTCGATGTGAGTGCGGGGATGCTCGCGCGAGCACGCGAGCGTGGGGTGCACACCACACTCACCCGGGCAGACGTCCGCGACACCGGATTGGCCGGTGGCGCATACGATTTGGTGATCTCCTCGCTGATCGATGAACACTTGGACGACCTCACGCCCTACTACGCCGAGGCCTGGCGGCTGGCCGCGCCCGGCGGCACGTGCGTCACGGTCGGCTACCACCCGCAATTCATGATGGTGACCGGCATGCCGACGCACTACACGCCCGCGGCGGGTGAACCGGTTGCGATCAGTACACATCTGCACTTGATCAGCGAGCAGGTGTCGGCGGCACTGGCGGCCGGGTGGGTGCTCACCGAGATGGCCGAGGCGCTGGTGGATGACGCATGGATCGCGGCGAAGCCGAAATGGGCCGAGCTGCGCGGACATCCGTTCACGCTCGCGTTGGTGTGGTCACGCCGTCAGTCGTAGAGGCCCTCGGCGCGCCAAGTCTGGTCGTTGTAGATGAGCAGCAGAACGCGGACGTCGGCCGGTTCACCGGCGAGCTGCACCTGAATGCGAGCGGCGATTCCGGCGGAGAAGGTGTCGGATTCCGGAGTCCACCAGTGTTCGTCCACCGGCCACGGACCCGCCCAGCCCGCGAGTTGCCACTGCTTGCTGCCCCAGCGCAGCCGGGCCGGGTCGGCGGTGAAGAGGCCGCGGTCGGTGACCTGCACCGGGGTTCCATCGGCGGCCTCCAGATACACCACCGGGCGGTTCACCAGGATCACCGCGGGCGCGGGGCGGGGCAGGCGGCCGGGCCAGGGCAGGGCCGGGTCCGCGGCCGGAATCGGCTCGTCGCCGAGCGCGACCATGGTGATGCGTTCGGCGGGCCCGCGGCCGCCGCTGAGCACGCCGACCCGGACCGCCTCGCCACCGAGCAGGCCCTGCACCCGGATCAGGGCGCGGCGGGCCCGCTCGTCCTGCGTACCGACGCCGCCCCACAGGCCGAGCTGAAGTGCGCCCGCCGCGACGACTTCGACGGGTTCCAGGCGCAGCAGCGTGATCGGTGCGGTGGGACGGTCGCCTCGGGTGAGCCAGCCGTCCAGCTGCCAACGCACCCGATCCGCGGTGCCCTCCGGGGTCAGCGGTTCGGCGCACCGCCAGATGCGCGAAAGCCGTTCGCCCGCCTCGGTCTCCGCCGATACCGACAACCGCGTGCAGGCCATCGAGGCATTGGACAGCGCCTCGTGCAGCCGGGTGGCGAGCATGCGGCCCGCGAAGGCGGCGGCATCGACCCGATCGATCGGTGGATCGCAGCGGTACTGCACCGCCAGATCCGGCGGTGGACGGCGCGCGGACGGCGGCCGCTCCGGCACGGCCCTGGCGCAGCGGTGCGCCAGCACGGCATCGGCGCCGAAGCGCGAGGTGACCTCGATCGAGGTCAGCGCCGCGAAATCACCGATCCGCCGTAACCCCAAGCGGTGCAACAGATCCACCAGATCGATGCGCTCCGGTGCGGCCAGGCTGGGTTCGAGGGCGAGTTCACGCACCGGCAGCGGCGCCAGGAACCGCGCCCCCTCGCCGGTCGGCACGATCGCGGCGAAACGCGCCGCGATCACCGCCGTGGACAATTCGTCGGCAATGCCGATCTGCGCCTCCACCCCCACCGCGGCCGCCGCGTCGACGAGCCGTTCGGCCGCCGCCGCCTCGGAGCCGAAATACCGTGCCGCACCCCGCGCACCGAGCACGAGCAGCCCCGGACGCAGCACCTCCACACCCGGCACCGTCGCGTCGATGGCAGCGACCACCGGCTCGAACAGCCGCGCATCCCGATCCGGATCCGCCTGCGCGACATATACATTCGGACACCGCGACTGCGCTTCCCGCTTGGTCAGCCCGCGCCGCACCCCCTCGGCCCTGGCAATAGCCGAACACTCCACGACCTTATTGCCGAACAGCACCGCCACCGGCCGCGTCGCGGGCACCCGCGCCACCGCCGCCGCAGTCACCGCCCCCCAGTCCTGGCACCACAACGCCAACACCC